>CAWGNG010000020.1:0-709326 GCA_963823895.1 uncultured Planctomycetaceae bacterium | reverse complement strand
TAATCAAGCCGCCCGTCAGTTGCAGGACCTTCATGCTGCTCGTCCGCGACGTGCTGCCGATGTTCAACGTGCCGCCGGTGACCCAGTAGTTGCAGTTCGGCATCGTCCCAGTGTAAGTCAACAGGCCGGCGTTGACCGTCAGCCCACCGGTGTACTGGCCGACCAAGCTGCCGCTGAGCGTCAAGCTGCCGGCGCCGCTTTTCACCAGTGTTAGCGTGCCGCTGCCGCTGTTGGTGTTGCGGAGGTAGCCGCTGTAGGTGGAGGAACTGCCCGCGGGACTGTTGACCGTCAGCGTGCCGCTGCCTACCCCCGTCTCCGTCTCGGTGTTCTCGATGACGCCGGTGGCGGAACCGGCGGAAATCCCCCCGACCGTCACGTTGTTGCCATAGATCTCCAAGTGCGGAGTGCTGGAGAAGGTGACGATCGAGTTGGGTGAAAACTGCTGGTTGGCGTTTTCAACGATGACGTAGGTGCTGCCGCCGGAGATGGTGCAGTTGGCGGGAATCGCGTAGCCGGCGGTGTTCGCCAAAATCACGGTGCCGTTCGAAATTGTGGTCGCCCCCGTATAGGTGTTGCCGCTGCCGCCGGCCAAGGTCAGTTGGTTGCCGCCGTTCAAATTCAAGTTCACCGCGCCCGTGCCGCTGATGGGGCTGCTGAAGGTAAACGACCAATTCGCCGCGTCAATCTCCAGTGTGGCGTTGTTGGTGATGGGGGAGACGAAGTTGGGATCGTCCGACAACACCAGCGTGCCGCCGCTGATCGTGGTGGGGCCGGTATAGGAGCAGTTGCCGCAACGAAGGGTCTGCGTGCCGCTGCCCGTCTTCGTCAGCCCCAGCGCGCCGCAACTGCCGTAACAGGTGTCGCGGATCGTGCCGTTGTAGATGAACGAACTGCCGGCGGCGGTGTTGATCGTCAGCGTCACCGCGCCGTAGCCCGATTCACTCCAAGTGTTCTCGATCGCGGCCTGCTCGGTGTAGTCGTAAATGCCCCCTACCGTCTGGTTGTGGCCCAAGAGCTTGACTTCCTGCCAGCCCCCCGTGCCGGTGAACGTCCACCTTGAGGTGGGCGCGATCTGGTTGTCGCTCTGAATGTTGACCCACATCTGCGAGGTCCCGGTCAGCACCAAATCGCCCGGAATCGCGTAGCCGGAGAGCGACGACTTGTTCAGATAGACGTCGCCGCCGGAGAGCGTGGTCGTGCCCGTGTAGGTGTTCGGCGAAGAACCGGCGATGCAGAGCACGCCCGGACCCGATTTGCTCAAGGAAGCGCCGCCGACGCTGTCGCTGATCGCGCCGTTGAGATAGACGGTGTTGCCGCCGACCACGATCGAACGCGCCCCGCCGGCCAGGTCGATGCCGTTCTGCAACGTCAGCGAATTGCCGGCCGTCGAGACGTTCAACAACAAGGGGCCCACGATCTTCGTGCCCACGTCGGAGGAACTGGAGCCCCAAACCAATGTGGTCGGCGTCGCCTGCCCGCCGACGTTCACCGACAACGGATTGGCCGCCGTGGAAAAACCGCCGCCGTTGAGCCCCCACTGGAACGTCGCGCCGCTAGTGCCCAAACTGCGGGTGAAACTGGTGGCGTCGAGGACTTGCAGCACGCCGCCGTTGATCGTCAGGAAGTTATTCGTCGGAATTCCCGTGCCGCCGTTGATCCCCGCCTGCAACACGCCGCCGTTGATGGTCACGTTTCCCGTGTAGCTGTTGGCGCCCGATAGCTTCAGCACGCCCGCCCCGTTCTTGACGATGCCGCCCGCGCCGGAGATGCTGCCGGTGATCTCCGCATAGTCGCCAGTGGCATTCGGGTTGTCGTCGACCTGAATCGTGCCGTCCGTGCTGCCGAGGTTGATGGAGTTCTCGAAGGTGGTGGCCGCCGTGGCGCTGGTCGAGCCGAATTTCAACGTTCCCACGATCTGGCTGCCGACGGTTGTGCCCCAAGTCAGCGTGTCGGGAGTGGAGTCGCCGCCGATGTTGACGACCATCGGCCCGCCGCCGGCGGAGAAGCCGCCGCCGTTGGCGGTCCATTGGAACGTAGCCCCGGAAGTGCCCAGGCTGCGGGTGAAGTTGACCGTGCCGCTGGCGTTGCTCTGCAGCACGCCGCCGTCGAGCGACAAGAAGGAGGCGGCCGGAATGCCGCCCGCGCCGAAGTCTGCCTGCAATGCGCCGCTGCTGATCGTGGTGGCGCCGCTGTAATTGTTCGTGCCCGTGAGAATCGTGACGCCCGGACCGTTTTGCACGATCGAGCCGCCGCTATTGATCGTGCCGCTGAAGGTGCTAGTGGTGCCGGCCGCCGGAACGAACTGGAGCGTGCCCGGTTGCAGCATGTTCAAGACGCCGGTGAAGTTCGACGCTCCGCCCCCCAACGACAACGTGCCCGTGCAACTGATGTTGACCGTGCCGCCGCCGAACCAGCCGCCGCTATAGGTGGCCGAAGCGCCGCCGGCCGGCGAGATGTTCAACGGCCCCGCGCCGCTGTTGATGGTGAGGTTGCCGGCGAAATTGGGCGTGCCCGACAGGGTCACCGTGCCGGCCCCCGCCTGGATCAATCCTCCCGGCGCCGCTCCGCCGGCAGTGTTCATGACCCCGCCGCCGTCGATCGTGCTGGCAATGACCGTGTTGCCCGCTCCATTGAAAGTCAAGTCGCTGATGATCGTGTGCAGCGCACCGTTGACGGTGAGCGTCTTTCCGCCGGCGACGGTCCAGGATTGCGGACCGCCGATGTACATCGCCGAATTGAAGGTCACGCTCTCGTTCGCCTGGATGCCGCCGGAGGTGACCGTCAACGAACCGCTGCTGAAGGCGTAGCCGGTCCCGCCGGCGCTGAAGGTCAATCCATGCGCGATGACGGTCCCATTAACGGTGATCGCCCGATTGTTGCCGGTGTTGTCGAAAATGGCCTGCAATTCCTGATTGACCCAGGTGAAGGTCCCGCCGGTCGAGTTATTCGCCCAATTCCCGCTCGTGCCCGACGTCGTATCCCACACGCCGTTAGTCATCCCCTTCCAGGTATTCGTGGCCGCCGTCCCGGTGTAATCGACGCCGGTGGCGTCCCAAGCGCCGGTATGGTACATCGGTCCGGTGTAATAGACGGCGCCGAGGCTGTTCTGGCAATGATTGGCCTCTACAGAGCTGCCGTACGGCATGTAATCGTAACCGTTGTCGCCTTCTCCCGTGCCCCAACTGTTCTTGATAATCCAGTATCCGCCGGTCGGGCAGGTGGCGTCGTCACAAAAACCGACGACAGAGACCGAGTGGCCGCCCCCGGGAGAGTAGACGTAATTCGACGCTCTCACGGCAGCCGGGGAGGCGAACAAATCGGCCGTATTGATGTCAAGAAAGACGGGGCCGACGGTCTTGATGGCGTTCTTGAGGATGGCGTCTTCGGCGGCGATGTTGCCGGAGGTGGCCAGGTTCAGTTGATAGCTAGTGGCCCTCCATACACGGTTTTGCCAGCCATCGGCCAATGGCCAATAAGGAGCGATGCCGGTGTCGGGACTGGAGGATTGATAGGGGCACTCGGTCTCCGAAACGTCGCCGTGCGTGGTGAAATAGGCGGCGATGAGATCAAAGCCGGCGCCGCCCTGGGTGCTGCCCATGTCGGGGCTGGTCTCCCAACAATTCTGTTGCTCGGAAAGATCGGGAACAAAGCTGGGGTCGTTGCGGGTCATCATGTACTTCGCTTCGAAGGCACCGGTCGGCCCAAAGTCCCAGCAGGTTCCACCAAATTGGGACTTGATCGGCGTGTTCCAGTTGTACCCGTTGACGTTCCGCCAGTCGAAGCTCTCGGCGGAGAGAGTTTGCGGGGATAAAAACACGCATGCGACCAGGGCTACGGATACCAAGGAGGCTCGACTCAGGGAGATGGCATGGCCGTGCATAGCTTGGACTCTTATCGAAGAATACCGGTGCAGAAAGAGTTAACGACGATTCGCAGGAGTCTATTCTGCCATACGGCGGCAATAAATACCACTGAACTTCATGGCAGTATTGGTGCGTTCGAGGCTGAAGGATGGGTGACTTGGGGCCTCACAAAGCCCTCAAAAGAGCGGTCGTAGATCCGATACGTCTTCAGCCGCTTCGCTCCGCCTTTTTCCAGACTGCCGCGGGAAAGGGCGTTGGACTCGGCAACCCAGGAGTATTCGCATTCTTCCAGGCCCCAATTAAGCCCCAGGGGAACCATCGCGCGGAGGAGCACCAGGCCGATGCCCATCAGTTGGTACTCGCGCAGGACGTTCGCCGCCATCAGGCGGATCCTCTTGATGCGGCGACGGTTCCAAAGGAGTCGGAAGAAGCCGAACGGGAACAGGCGGCCATTGATCGTCTTGATCAGGGGATTGTAGTCCAACAGCCCGAAGGCCGCGCCGACGAGTTTCCCGTCGATTTCAGCCGCAACGGCCAACTCGGGGACCAGGAGCCAGCGCAGGCCGTGGGCCGCGTGGCGGACCTCGGCGCGCGACATGGGCGTGAAGCCCCAGTGCCGGGCCATGGAGCGGTTGTAGATGTCGATGAACGCCTCGACCTCCTCGACGAATCGCGAGCGGTCCATCGTCCGCACCCTGACGTTGAATCGCTCGACGATCTGTTCGCTGAGCGGTCCAAGCTTCTCGCTGCTCCCCGGCAGCATGTTCTTGTCGCCGTAGTACGCGTACAGGTCCTGGACCTTGCGGAACCCGTAGTTCTCCACTAACCGGGGATAGTATGGCGGGTTATAGGCCATCATGATCGTGGGCGGCGAGTCGAAACCCTCAACGAGCATTCCGGGCACGTAGTTGATGCCCGGGTTCATCGGCCCCCGGAGGGCGTGAATGTCCTGCTGCGCCAGCCAGGCTTTGACGGCATCCAACAGGGCATCGGCCGTCTCCTGGTCCTCGACGCACTCGAAGAACCCGAAGAAGCCGCGGCGGTCGCCATGACACTCGATGTGGTCGTGGTTGAGGATTGCCGCCACGCGGCCGCAGACCTCGCCGTTGCGGCGGGCCAGGAACGTCTGCACCCGGTTCCGTTCGTAGAACGGATGATCCCGATAGCCGACCATTTCCTCCTGGTCCATCCGGAGCGGCGGGATCCAATTGGGGTCGCTGCGATAGAGACGCCAGGGGAGGCTGAGGAACTGCCGTTTTTCCCGCCGGGTGGAAACAGGGGTTACCACGACTTGCGACATGACGTTCCCTCCATTCGTGACGAGAGTCCGCAATAGGCTTCCCTACCGGTGCCTGTCAATAGAAATGCGTGCCAGCGCTTCGGCAACGTCCCTTCATCGGTCCATCGATCAACAAGTCACGATCGTAAGCAGGCGTCAATTTCGAGTCCCCCCCACAGCCCGTCAAGTGGGCTCCCTCGAAAAAACGCCCCCGATCAAGCCCGAACCGGGTCGCTGCCCGTGCAGCGGTTAGTGGGAGCGACTTGCCGCGACCGACCCCGAGCAACAACCGCCCCAGCCGCAAGCGAGCCTGATGCCCCGCCTTGCCAGCCGTTTGATTACGGTCCAGATGCCGACACTAACATCTTGATGTCCGCCATAATGTCGGGATTCACGACCAAGTATCCGACCAGAACCACGATGGCAAGCAAGATGTCCACGACAAGCACAGTGAAGACTTTCCATAGCTCAATCGACACCCGCAGAGAGAGCTGCTTTTCAAGCGATTTGCAATAGTCTTGGACAAGTGCGAGGCCAGCCGCCAAGATGCCGAGCATGATGGATATGTTCAGCAAGTTTTGCAGCGTCCAGACCTCAAGGGCCTTGGTGATGTCGTGTTCTGTCATCGAGACTCTCCTATGACAGCCTGCACAGCAAGCGGCTCACTATGGAAAAGGCGGACTGCATCTATTATCGCCCCTGCGCCATTCCCGGCAAGTGGCATACTGACCTTGCCTTGGACGGCCACAATCCGGCAGAATGTTGACAATCCGGAGGATGGCAATGCTGGGGACCGCAGCTTGAAGAAAGGGAACGATGCCCCAAACACCCCACATCGAGAAGCACTTCACGGCTTCCGAAGTCGTCCGTGACATCGTGATAGGCATGTCGGACGGGCACAGTTGTCATACTTTTGTTATACTGCACACTTCACACTTTACCTGCCCCGATTCGGTGAGGTTTGACCATGCACCCACGAAATCAGCGGGCCACGGTTTTTCTGCTGGGGTTGTTGCTGCTTTCCAATGGCAGCGTTCTTGCCAAGGAAATGCAACCCGTGGCAAAGAAAGGCATGGGCCAAACCCCGCTGCTTCAGCAGGGCGAGGAGGCTTGTAAGAAGGGAGATTTCGACCTGGCCATCCGTTGCTTCACCGAGGCTATCCGGCTCAACCCGAAAAACGCCGAGGCGTACTACGGTCGTGGAGTCGCCCAACAAAAAAAGGGTAACTACGACCAGGCGATTGCCGACTATACCGAGACCATCCGGCTCGATCCGAAACAAGCCAAGGCGTACTACGCCCGTGGACTGGACTATGGGAACAAAGGCGACTATGACGAGGAGATTGCCGACTGTACGGAGGTCATCCGGCTCGATCCGAAATATGCCAAGGCGTACCTCTGCCGTGGCTGGGCCTACGGGAAGAAGGGCGACTACGACAAGGAGATTGCGGACTGCACCGAGGCCATCCGGCTCGACCCGAAATACGCCAGGGCATACTGCAACCGTGGCTGGGCTTACCAGAGCAAAGGCGACAATGACAGGGAGATTGCCGACTGCACCGAGGCCGTCCGGCTCGACCCGAAGTACGCCGATGCTTACTACAACCGTGGCGTGGCCCACGGGAGAAAAGGCGACTACGACAAGGAGATTGCCGACTGCACCGAGGCCATCCGGCTCAACCCGAAATACACCAAGGCGTACTTTTGCCGTGGCTGGGCCTACGCGAGCACAGGAGACAACGACAAGGCGATTGCCGACTATTCCGAGGCCGTCCGACTCGACCCGAAAGATGCCACAACATACTACGACCGTGGTCTGGCCTACGGGAGAATGGACAACTACGACAAGGCAATTGCCGACTTCGACGAGGCCATTCGCCTCAACCCGAAATACACCAACGCGTACTACAACCGTGCCGTGGCCCACAAGAGGAAAGGCGAGAAGGCCAAAGCGGAAGAGGATTTTACACAGGCTAGGAACCTGGGGTACAGCCGAAAGATGAATGCGTCTTGGCTCGTTCTCGCCGGGATAGTGTTTCTCGGATTCTCGCTAGCGCTAATCGGGGCAGTGTTTTTCTTCGTTTGGATGGTGAGTTCAAGAAAAGGCGGCAACCTCTACCCTTGCCCGGACTGCGGGTGGAAACTACCGCAACAGGCAAGAACATGCCCGCAGTGTGGTAGGCTCCTGCAATCGTGACAACGGCAGGACTCCCTTGACGAGAAGCCGCCGTCTTCTCGCCAAGAGCCCAGTCATGGAACCAAACTCTGCGGAAACCGAACCGAGCCAACGGGCAGCACCGTTGATCGTGGGAGCGGCTGATTGTTGGCAAATGGGAGAAATGCGATATAATCGGGCGTTGACGCACTGCGATGGTCAAACACTCGTTCGGGTGAGAAATGAAAAGGGCATACTGGCTCGTCGCTGGGTTCATCCTGGGCGTTGTAGCCACGCACGTAGTGCAATATGTCTGCTTCTTCTTTCGTGTGCCCATCCGCATCTATCCTCCAACGGCTGTTATTGCTCCTAAGTCGGTCTCGCTAGATGCCGGCAAGATGATTCTTGTGAAGACAAAGAATGGGACAACAGCACTCATCAGCTTTACCTCGTATGGAGACTGTGGAGCAGAATCGACTTACCGATGGCGATTTCGATCACGAGTTGGGGTTGAAGCAAAGGGTACGGGCAGCGTGAAAGACAAGGATCGCAAGTGCTCACCCATTGCGGCTGGTAGCGTTAAGCTCTTATGTTCCTGGGGCTCGAAGGAGAACTGGTGGTTGTACTACTTCGACCAGGACATGACCGTTCAACTGCTGCCAGATGCGACCTTCGACACAGAGGACTTGAAATATCCTGATCCAAATCACAGGTGGGACATGCGGAGCTTCCCCGTGAAAGGGAAGGTCAGTAAGGCGGCTATATTGAAAGAGCAAGTTGGGAAGCACACTGCACCGACACCGCCGCTACGGCCATTGGGGAAGAATCTCATGGTGGACAAAAAAGGGATTATCTGGTACCAGAGAAAGCCCGTTGGTATCTGGGGCATTGACGGGGGCGAGATGCACGAAGGACTTCGTGGACTCCGCTGACGAAAAAGCCCTCCCTCGCCTTCTCCCACAAGCCCGCCGAGGGGGCGACCAAACTCGACGGAAACTGAGCCGAGTTGTTCGGTCTCTCGGCAGAGCTACCTGCCAACCGCAAGCTCAAACTCGTTCATTTGCAGCCGGCTAGCGGTCGTCAACGATTGTGATACCACTTGAGCAAAGCCAAGCCCACAGCCGAATGACCGACAATATGTTAGTGGGGACCGACAGACTGCCGCTACCGTATCCGGTTGCCACTTTGCTCTGGAAATGCCACCGTGTTCATGACGCATGGCTTCCTCCTTGAAGCTAGGGTGTTTGTTGATCTAACCTAGCATCCAGGAAAGCCTTGCGTCTTTCAATGCAGATTGGGAACTACTGAGGAATGTCTGCCCCACCTTGGTGAGAAATGCGGTTACCCCACGTCGGCGAACATTGCGTCGACGAAGGGGTCGGCCTCGAACAACGCGAGGTCCTCGGCCTTCTCGCCGACGCCGATGTACTTGACCGGCAGGCCGACCTGCTTGCGGATGGCCACCACGACGCCCCCCTTGGCCGTGCCGTCGAGTTTGGCCAACACCAGGCCGGTGCATTTGACCGCGTCGGTGAAATGCGTGGCCTGGCTGATGCCGTTTTGCCCGGTGGTGGCGTCGAGCACGAGCAGGACTTCATGCGGGGCGTCGGCAATCTGCTTGCCCAAGACGCGGTGGATTTTGGTCAACTGCTGCATCAGGTTTTGCTGCGTTTGCAGCCGGCCGGCCGTATCGACGATGCAGACGTCGGCCGCCAGTTCGATGGTGCGGGCCACGGCGCGATGGGCGACGCTGGCCGGATCGCTGCCCGAGGCGCCGGTGACGATTTCCGCTCCCACCCGCTTCGCCCAGATCGTCAACTGTTCGACCGCCGCCGCGCGAAAGGTGTCGGCCGCGCCGAGGACGACCCGCCGGCCGTCGGCCTGGAACATCTGCGTCAGCTTGGCGATCGTGGTGGTCTTGCCGCAGCCGTTCACGCCAGCGACCATGATGACCGTCGGCCCGCTAGGGGCGAAGCGGATCGGCTCGGTCGGCTGAGCCAGCAGCACCTTCAGTTGACTCTTGATGTCCTCGATAATCTCGTGCTCCTCGACCACGCGGGCGCGGAACTTCTCGCCGATCTGGTCGGCGATTTCCTGCGCCGCGTCGACCCCCATGTCGATCTTCACCAGCTTTTCGAATAGATCGTTGCAGAACGACTCATCGACCAGTCGCCCCTCCGCCTTGAAAAGGTCGCGGACGTCGGTATTCAGCAGTTGCGTGGTCTTTTTGAGACCCTGTTTCAGTTTGTCGAAAAGGCCCATGGGAGTGGATAGTGGAGAGTGGAGAGTGGATAGTGGAGAGTGGATAGTGGAG
The DNA here is from genome assembly GCA_963823895.1 of uncultured Planctomycetaceae bacterium. Classification (GTDB taxonomy): domain Bacteria; phylum Planctomycetota; class Planctomycetia; order Pirellulales; family Thermoguttaceae. The sequence continues at coordinate 699,715 of CAWGNG010000020.1, read as the reverse complement.
AGTGGAGAGTCGAGAGTGGAGAGTGGAGAGTGGAGAGTCGAGAGGGGAGGGCTGGAGGGGGCGAATCACTTACTCTCCACTCTCCACTCTCCACTCTCCACTCCATGCATTACCTTATCGAGAATCCCATTGACGAACTGCGGCGACTGGGCGGAGCCGAAGCGCTTGGCCAATTCGACCGCCTCATCGACGGCAACGCGGGGAGGCGTGTCGGTGTGCAACAACTCGTAGGCGCCGAGCCGCAAGACGTTGCGATCGGTGGCGGCCATCCGCTTCAGACTCCAGTTGGCCGCGATCTCCTTCAGCCGGGCGTCGATTTCCGCCCGGTTCTTCCGCACGCCGGCGACCAGTTCGCGGGCGAAAGCGATCATGTCGTCCGCCCGCAAACGCCGCTCGATGAACCGATCCCCTTCCGCCGGATTGCCGCGCGGATTCAGGTCGTCCTGATACAGGACTTGAAAGGCGACCTCGCGGGATTGACTGCGGCGGAGCATGGTTAGGGGACAGGGGCTAGGGGATAGGGGCCAGGGGTCAGGGGTCAGGGACCAGGGGCTAGGGATTTGGAGATTTGGAAATTAACGCCCCCGCTTGTGACTCTCCACTCTTCACTGCCGACTGCCGACTGCCGACTGCCGACTGCCGACTGTCCACTGCCTACTGCCGACTGCCGACTGCCCACTACTTCTCCGGCAACTTCGCCAGCAGATCCACCATTTCCAGCGCCGCCAGAGCGCAATCGACCCCCTTGTTGCCGAGACTCACCTGGGGGTCATCCTTACCAGTGGTGGCCGCGTTTCCGCCGGAGCGGGCGATTGCTTGGTCGAGCGTGTTGCAGGTGAGGATGCCGAACAGCACCGGCAGTCCGTAGTGGACGCCGATTTCGCACAGGGCGGCGCTGACCGCGCGGTTGATGTGCTGGTCGTGCGTGGTCTCGCCGCGAATCACCGCCCCCAGGCAGATCACCGCGACGTAGCGGCCGCTGGCGGCCAGGCGGTTGGCCACGGTCGGAATCTCGAACGCCCCGGGCGTCCAGGCCACGTCGATCCGTTGGTCGGCCACGCCGTGGGCCACGAGCGTCTGCACCGCGCCCTCCAGCAGACGCGACGTGACCGTCTCGTTGAACCGCGCCACCACAATGGCGAAGCGGCCTTCCCGTGCAACGGTCGGATTTCCTTGGAATGTATTTGGCATAGCGAAATGCGGCCGTTAGAAGAGGAGCAAGCTCCCTCCACCTCGCTTCGGCGATCGTTTAACCCTTGGGGCGTTCTTAAATGTGCGGATATCTTGGGTGGGCGGCACATCGAGCTTCTTGCCTCCCAGCAGTTCTTCAACCGTAAGAATCTGGATTCTTGGATGTTGGGTGTTCCAAGCAACGCACTCATAGAACCCGGCGCTGGCGGCTTCTTTGCGCATGGGGGCAGTGGGGGCTTCCATCGTGATGAGCACTCCGATGGCGGCATTTTCCCGTTCGACCACGCCGCGCAAATCTCGCACGTGCGCCGCGCCGGTCTTTCCGGCTTTTACGGAAATGACGATTTGCTTCGTCTGAGCCGATTCCGCTTCATCGTGGAAGAAGATGCGTCCATCGATTCCTCTATCTGCCCCCTTCTTCTGTTCGACGGGCCTGGCGTTGACCAATCCGAGCGCCCACCACTGGAACTGATATGGGCTTTCGGCTGCTAGCGCGGCCGCGTCAGCGGCGGAGACCGGTTCGCCGACCACCTCATACATCTCTTTGATCGCTTCACCATAGGCCGTGTGCAGCCGATGTTTCATCAAGGAAACGGCCAAGTAGGTGATATCGATGCCGATCCACTGCCGCTTCAGTCTTTGCGCAACGGCCACGGCGGTGCCGCAACCGCAGAACGGATCGAGCACGACGTCGCCTTCGTTGCTGCTTGCTTGGATGACACGTTCCAGCAATGCCTCGGGTTTTTGCGTGGGATAGCCCAATCGTTCGGCCGCCGCGGAGTTAATCGGTTCAATATCGGTCCATACGTCCGTCACCGCAATTCCCGGCAGGTCTGCGATGTTCGTCCGCATTCTCGGCGAACCTTTTGCCGAGAAGACAATACGTCCTTCGGCAAGCAGCCGGTCGATTCCGTCTTGATCGAACATCCAATGCCTGCCGGACGGCGGGGCGATCTCCCCCTTCTCGCCGAAAACTCTCGGCGGTCCCTGGCCGGCGCCGCTGAGATCGGACATGCGAAACGGTGTGCCGTCGGCGTCCCGCATAATGTCATGGCCGCGCAGATCCTCCAAATCGTGCGGAACAGCGGGCGCATTCCAACAGTTGTCGGGCGACTTGGCGTAGAACAAGAGAACGTCGTGGACGCGGCCGTATTGTTTTCCGGATTTTCGCCCCGTCGTCCGTCGCCACACGATCTCGTTGCGGTGACGGCGTACAGAAAACACCGCATCCAGCAGAATTTTCAGGTAGTGGCTCGCCGTGGGATCGCAATGCAGGTAAATGCTCCCGGTCGGCTTGAGCACCCGATGCAGTTCTTTCAGCCGCGGCGCCATCATCGACAGGTATGCAAGCATGTCGCTGTCGCCCAGTACGGTGCGGAAGGCCTGCATGGCCAGCGAGATTTGCCCGCCCCCTTCAACCACCTCTTGAAACGCCGCGGCCGCCGCCTGATCCCATTGCCACGTGTCCTCGAACGCCCGAATTTGCGACGCCGAGCGCGTTCCGTCGTGTTCTTGGAACAACACGTTGTAATCCTGATCGCTCTTGAACGGCGGGTCCAAGTAGATCAGATCGACCGATTCGTTGGTGATGTGCCGCCGCAGAACGTGCAAATTGTCGCCATAATAGAGCGTATTCTTCATGTTTCGCTCTCAGTGGACTTACATCTTCGCGTTCATGCTCATCAGGAACTCGGCGTTGGTCTTCGTCTTTTGCAGGCGGTTGACCAGCAACTCCATCGCGTCGGGCGGGTTCATGTCGTTCAACACGCGCCGCAGGATCGTCACCCGGCGGTGCTCCTCGGGATCCATCAGCATCTCTTCCTTGCGGGTGCCGCTGCGGTTGATGTCGATCGACGGCCAGATGCGGCGATCGACCAACTTGCGGTCGAGCACGATTTCCTGGTTGCCGGTCCCCTTGAACTCCTCGAAAATCACTTCGTCCATGCGGCTGCCTGTGTCGACCAGGGCGGTGCCGATCACGGTGAGCGAGCCCCCCTCTTCGACTTTCCGCGCCGAGCCGAAGAAGCGTTTGGGGCGGGTCAGGGCGTTGGCGTCCACGCCGCCGGAGAGCAACTTGCCCGACGGCGGACATTCCGAGTTCCAGGCGCGGGCCAGCCGCGTGATCGAATCGAGGAAGATCAGCACGTCGCGGCCGTATTCCACCATCCGCTTGGCCTTCTCCAGCACCATCTCCGACACCTGGATGTGCCGCGTGGCCGGCTCGTCGAACGTCGAACTGACCACCTCGCAATTGGAGCACTTCACTTCACGCTCCATGTCGGTGACTTCCTCGGGCCGCTCGTCGATCAGCAGCATGAAGACGTAGAGGTCGGGGTAGTTTTTCAGCGCGGCCTTGGCCATCTTCTGCATGAGGATCGTTTTGCCGGCCCGCGGCGGGCTGACGATCAAGCCGCGCTGGCCGAAGCCGATCGGCACGATCATGTCGACCACCCGCATCTCGATCTCGCTAGCCGTGGTTTCCATGCGGATGCGGCTGTCGGGGTGCAGCGGGGTCAACTCGTCGAACGACACCTTCGACGAGAGAATGTTGGGATCCTGGTAGTTGATCGCCTCGACCCGCAGCAGGGCGAAGTAGCGCTCGTTCTCCTTCGGCGGGCGAATCTGGCCCGAGACGGTCGCGCCGGTCTTCAGGCCGAAGCGGCGAATCTGGCTGGGCGAAACGTAGATGTTGTCGGGGCAGGAGAGATAATGGTAGTCGGGGCTGCGGAGGAAACCGAATCCGTCGGGCAGAACCTCCAGCGTCCCTTCGCCGTACATCAACCCGTTGAGTTTCACCCGCTCCTTGAGAATCTTGAAGATCAACTCTTGCTTCTTGATGCCGGCGAAATCGGTGAGGTTGTCCTTGCGGGCCTCCTCGATCAGTTCGGCCATCGACATCCGCTGTAATTCGGCGATGTGGGTGTCGCCCGACTGCTTGATCTGCTCGTAGCGGTCGGCGGCGGGCTCGTGGCGAGACTTCCGGCTTTCGGCGGCGATCTCCTCGGCCAGCGAGACCGGCTCCTCCTGCTCCAGCGCGCGGATCGCTTCGTCGATCGACGGTCGAAGCGCTTCGCCGTTGCCCGCCTCGGGGGATCCGTGCTCCGCAAGCTCGGCGGTCGTCTCGTCTTCTCTCTCGCTGTCGGGGCTCATCGTCTCACTCTGCTCCTGAAGGGTCATAATGCCGACGCGCGGAAGGCGGCGGTGGTGGGATGATTGTCAGATGAAGGGGTCGAAATTACATCAAAAGAATGCGCTAGTTGTGTTCGCGTCGGACGGCATCGATTTCCGCCTGAATGTCAGCGTCGCTGATATCGTTCGCAGGCGAAACTTCGGAGAGTTGTTCCACTAGTTTCCGCAATTGCGTATCCATTTCAGATTCCACTCGCGAATCCGGCGACATGGGGTATTCTTCTGGGCTGTCCACGGTGAAATCGCATCTTGTTCCAGATGGCCTGAATCACGCGATCGGTCATTGCGACTCTTGCTCGTCCTATTGCACGACGGAATTCCCGGGTCAATCTTGGTTCTTTGCGGCCGAAACCCGGCCATAGGACGGTTATTGAGGAAGGGGCTACAACGGCGGTGGGAATCAGCGGACGAGGGACGCCCAAAACTGCTCGACTTGAGCTTGCGTCCGTTCGGCGGAACCGGAATTATCTATTATCACATCGGCACGCGGGCGTTTGCGGTCCAACGAATCTTGGACGCCCTCACGGGCCGCAAAATCCTCCTCTGTCCAACCTCGGGCCAATGCCCTGGCCAGCCGCACCTCGCGCGGCGATTCAACAAAGACGCTCTTTTCGCACATTTCATCCCAACCGGCCTCGAACAACAACGCGGCGTCCAAGACTGCGATCTTGACTCCCGCCGCTTCGAATGCATCGGCCTGCCTTTTGAGCAGACCGCCGATCTCGGGATGAGACAACTGTTCCAAGTAGTTACGCTCACGCCCCGCCTCGGGTTCACGGCCGAAGACGATGCGGGCGAGTTTTGCCCGATCGATTCGGCCGTCCGGCCCGAAAATCGCCTCTCCCCAGCGTCGCCGAGCCGCCGCTTCCACCTGCGGCAACCGCAACGCCTCATGCCCCGCTCGATCCGCATCCAGCACGCCGGCGCCCAACGCCGCGAGCTGCTCGGCCACCATGCTCTTTCCGCTCGCCACGCCGCCGGTAATGCCGATGATTCGCATGGAACAGGGGAGTGAGGAGAGGGGAGAGGGAGTAGTGTAACTGCGTTCGGGCCCGTGGGTGCGCGACACGCCGAGTCAAATTTCGATTGCGCGTTCTCTTCTCCCCTATCCCCTATCCCCTCTCCTCTCTCCCCCACTTCCTCCGTCGCGGCCCAATTGGGACCGGCTTTGATGTCAACTTTCAAGGGAACGTTCAACGTGCAGGCGGCGACCATTTCGTCCGTGACGAGCTTGGCCAGGCAATGAAGTTGATCGGTGGGAACTTCGAAGATCAGTTCATCGTGGATTTGCAACAGCATTCGTGCCGAAAGGCGCTCCGCCCGCAATCGATGGTGGATCGCAACCATTGCCCGTTTGATTAGATCCGCCGCCGAGCCCTGGATCACCGTGTTGATCGCGGTACGCTCGGCCAGGTTTCGCTGCCGACCGGCGCCTTGCCGCACGCCGCTGATCGCACGTCGCCGTCCCAGGATAGTCTTAACATAACCGTCTTTGCGACACTTTTCCAGTACCTGGCTAAGGAATTCTTCGATTTGCGGATACCCATCGAAATAGTTGTCGATGAATTTCGCCGCTGCGTCCTGGTCGATGCCCAATCCGCGGGCAAGGCCGAAGGGGCTTTGCCCGTAGATCACGCCGAAGTTGACCGCTTTGGCCGCGCGACGCATTTCCGAGGTTACCTGTTCGAGGGGGACGCCATTCACCTGGCTGGCGACCCGGGCGTGGATGTCCTCGTCGCGGGCGAACGCCTCGCACAGCCGGGCGTCGCCCGAAAAATGGGCCAGCACCCGCAGCTCAATCTGCGAGTAGTCGGCCGCCAGCAAGAGCCAGCCCTCGTAGCCGGGGATGAAGGCCGAGCGGATTTCCCGCCCCTCTTCGGTCCGCACCGGGATGTTCTGCAAGTTCGGATCGCTGGAACTCAGTCGCCCGGTGGCGGTCACCACCTGGTTGAACGAGGCATGAACCCGTCCGGTCTCGGGATAGATCATCTCCGGCAGGGCGTCGACGTAGGTGCTCTTCAGTTTGGCGTATTGCCGGTATTCGAGAATCTTGGCCGGCAGCGGGTGCAGCGGGGCGAGTTCCTCCAACACGTCGGCGTCGGTGCTCGGCCCGGTCTTCGCCGTCCGCTTGACTACCGGCAGCTTTAGTTCCTTGAAAAGCAGTTCTTGAAGCTGCTTGGGCGAGGCGATGTTCACCGGCCGGCCCGCCATCTCGTGAATCTCGGCCTCGAGCGATTCCATCCGTTGACCATAGCGGCGGCTCAACTCGCCCAGCCGATCCACGTCAACCTTGATGCCATTGTATTCCAACTCGACGAGCACGTCGATCAACGGCACCTCCAAATCAACCAGCAGGTTGCTGAGTTCGCTCCTGGTCCCCTCTCCCTTTGGGAGAGGGCTAGGGTGAGGGCCGGGCTGATTTGGAGATTTGCAGATTTGGAGATTTGGAGATTCTGACCCCTGACCCCTGACCCCCGGCCCCTCTCCCAAAGGGAGAGGGGAGACCTGTTGATCGGCTTCGTGCAGTTTCTCGGCCAGGATCGGTTGCAGCCGCACGGGAACCCAGGCGTCTTCGGCGGCATAGTCGGCCACTCGGCGAGTATCGACTTCGTCCATCCGCCGTTGGTCTTTCCCCTTGCCGATCAGTTCCGAGATTTTGATCGTCTCGTGATGGAGGTAGTTTTGGGCCAGTTCGTCGAGATTGTGGTTGCGGCGTCCCGCTTCCAGCAAATAGCTGGCGATCATAGTGTCGAACACCACGCCCGACAGATTGATTCCCGCCCCGCGGAGCACGATCATGTCGTACTTGAGGTTTTGCCCGATCTTCTCGACCGCCGGGTCTTCGAGGATCGGTTTCAAAGCGGCAAGCGTCGCCGCGGGATCGAGATGCGGCTGGCCCGGCGGCGAACGAAGCGGCAAGTACCAAGCCTCTCGGTCGTTCCAGGCGAACGACATGCCGACCAGTTTCGCCCAGCGCGGCCGCACGTCGGTCGTTTCGGTATCGAGCGAGAAGGATTTCTGCCGCCGCAACTCCGCCAGGAACCGCTCGAACGCCTCGGGCGTGTCGACGAGATGGGCCGTAAAGGGGAGAGGGGGAGATGGGGAGAGGGGGAGAGGGGGAGATACGGGCTCGACAACCGCTTGCGGCTTCGCAATCGCCGTGACTTTCTGCCCGATGCTGCGAAAGCCGAAATCGCGAAACAGCGCCAACGCCGCATTGAGATCGATTCGGCCAGGCCGAGCGGCGTTCCAATCGACGGCGATCGGCACGCGCAAATTCAGCCGCACCAATTCGCGGCTTAAGAGGGCCTGCTCACGGAATTTCAGCAGGTTCTCCTTCCGCTTAGCGCCCGGCACTTCGGCGGCATGAGCGAGCACGGCCTCCAGCGTGCCGAACTGTTCGAGCAGTTGCCGCGCGAACTTCGGCCCGATCAGCGGCACGCCCGGCACGTTATCGACCGCATCGCCGACCAGCGCCTGGAAATCGACGACCTGCTCGGGCGAGATTCCCCATTCGGCCTGCAACATCTCGCGGCTGAACACCTCGTTCTTGCGGATATTGAAGACGCTGACGCGATCGGTGATCAATTGCCGGCAGTCCTTGTCGCCGGTCACTAAGAAACACTGACCGCCGAGCTCGTCGGTCAGCCGGGCGACGGTGGCCAGCACGTCGTCGGCCTCGAATGACTCGCAGCCCAACGCCGGAATGCCAAATGCCGCGATGACGCGGAGAATCGCGGGAATCTGCGGCGCCAAGTCCTCGTGCATCTCGACCCGCTGAATCTTGTACTGATCGTACATCGCGTGGCGAAAGGTCTTGCCGGGCAGATCGAAGGCGCAGAACAGATAGTCCGGCCTCTTTTCTTCCAACAAAAACAGCAGATCGCGGGTGAAGCCGAAGACCGCCCCCACCGGCTCCCCCTTCGGGCTCGTCATCTCTGGCAGGGCGTGGAAGACCTGATGGATCAGCGAATGCGAGTCGATGACCCAGACCGTTTCGCCGGCCAACGAAGAGGGGGAGACCGCGAGACCGGGAGACGGGGAAAGGGAGAGACGGGGAGAGGGGGAGATGGTGAGAGGGCTGGGCACTGAACTGCCCAGCAGATCGGCCGAAGCAGTTGCCTTCTCACCCTCGGGCCGGTCTTCCCCTTCATCGTCAAACCCCGGCAGCGACGCTTGCTTCATGCAATTCACCGTGTTTCCATCTCGTGTCACTGACCAGCCAAGACCGCATCGAGTCGCGCAGAGACGCCCAACGTCGCGGCCCAGCGGCGCAGGTAAGCCACGTCGAGTTGTCCCTGCGTAAAGAGGACATCGCCGATGTCGGCGACGTCGCGCGGGCGGTAGGAAATCAACTTCAACAGCACCAAATCCTCCGGGCTTACGATCCACACTGGCAAGCCATCGAGTTCCTCGCTCCGCCGACGGGCCAACAGGTCTTGTTGGTAGGGCGACTCTGCCAGGAAAATGTCGACGTCGATGCTGCGTCCTTCAACGAAGAGTCTTGTCTTAACGATGGGCATTTCCGCCACTTTGTCCACCCAACCCTTAGCGTACTCCTCCGACACGGTGTAACCAATCTCTTTCAGCCGTTGATATAGTAAGGGCAAGCGGTCTCTCCCCACGGCCGCCGTGAAATCCACGTCGAACGTCGGGCGCGGAATCCCATAGACTCGCACGGCGAGACCGCCCATGACCGCGTAGGGAATATCAAGCATTTCAAACAGGCCAACGAGGTCATGCAAGGAGGAGGCGATGTCTTTCATGACGGCTTTCGCGTGCGGGCAATCGCACTCAACATGAGAAAGTTCCGCTCGTCATTCTGTCGACGGAGCAACTCGAACCGACGATCGACTTCTTCGGGCGTGCCGCGCAGCAAATACGGCGTCTCGGTGCGGATCATCTCCTTTACAATCTGCCACCGTTCATTTACGGTCATGCGTCGGTAGCATTCAAGCGATTCTTTGCTCAGCATGATCGGCACTCCGATACGCTACGGCTTGGCCGGCTTCAACGTCACCGATTCGAGATTCATTACTGCGCTGTGCGGCATTGCGGTCGGCTTCACCGAAACCGTGTAACGGCCTGCTTTCGACAGGTCGAACGTTCCGATCGTTCGGGTGACGAACCTGTTCCAATCGCCGGTGCTCTCGACTTTGCTCCCGAGCGTTGCTTCCGTTGCCGAGGCGGTAGATTCCACTCCGCCTTGTTGAGTTTCTTGCATTTCGGCGGACCGGCTCGCCACCTTCACTTCGTACTCGCTGCCGGCATCGTCGGGAATGCACGCCTGCGCAATTTCCACGTCGAACTTGCCGGGGTTCTTCACTTGAAAGTCCCAACTCACCCAATCGTTCTTGTCGGTCCAATAGCCGATATTCTGGCGACCATCGCCCGGCTGACAGCGGGCGGTCTTACCGTGAATGACGGCCTCCTCCGCAGGCAGACTGACGCTGCCGTCGGCCGCTTGAGTCAATACGTAGGGAGCTACCTCCGGTTTGCCCTCGATTTCCAGCACCACGACCGCGGCGATCTTGTCGGCGGCCGCGGCTGGCAGTTTGACCGTGACCCCTTCGTCGCTGGCCGTCACCGTCAAAGGTGAACGATCCCCGTCGGCCAACAGATACGCCTTCGTTACTTGGTTCTTTAGCCCCGGAACCACCAGTTCACCATCTTTCGGCCAATCGAAGACGTGCAGGTAGAGCTTGCCGTGTTTTTGCGTGCAGCGGCCCCAGGGGAGTTTCTTGAACGGGCTTGCGCTGGTGCCGTAAATCGCCTCGCCGTTGACCTTCATCCACTGGCCGACCTGTTTCAGCCGCTCGATGCTCGGCTGGGGAATCAAACCTTCGGCCGTCGGTCCGACGTTCAAGAGGTAGTTGCCGCCTTTGCTGGCGATGTCGATTAGATTGCGGAGCAGCGTTTCGGTCGATTTCCAATTATGGTCGTACGACTTGAAGCCCCAGGTGTCGTTCATGGTCATGCAGGTTTCCCAATCGCGGCCGCCGGGAAAACCGGTGGGGGGAATTTCCTGCTCCGGCGTGTTGGTGTCTCCCTCGTAGACGCCGAGGCGGTCGTTGGTGATGATGCCCGGCTGGAGTTTCAAGAGCGGCAGCAGCATGTCGGCGCGCTCTTTGGTCATATCGTAGGGCGTATCCCACCAGAGCACCGACACCCGGCCGTAGTTGCTGAGGATTTCGCGGACCTCGGGAATGGCGATCTTGCGGATGTACTCGGTCATGTCGCCGTCTTGGGCTTTGTCCCAATGTCCGCCGCAGGCAGCCCCGCCGGGATGATGCCAGTCCTGCGCCTGTGAATAGTAGAATCCCAGCCGCATTCCCTGCCGCTTGCAGGCCGCGGCCAGTTCCGCCAACGGATCGCGGTGGAACGGCGTAGCGTCGTAGATGTTGTAAGGGCTGGCCTTCGAGTGGAACATGGCGAAGCCGTCGTGATGCTTCGACGTGATTACGATGTACTTCATGCCCGCGTCCTTGGCGGTCTTCACCCATGCGTCGGCGTCGAACTTCACCGGATTGAACTTCGCGGTCAACTTCTGGTAGTCGGCCACGGGAATCTTGCCGGTGTTCATGATCCACTCGCCGATGCCGCCGATTTGCTTGCCGTTCCAGGTTCCGGCGGGCACGGCGTAGAGCCCCCAGTGGATGAACATGCCAAAGCGGGCGTTGCGCCACCAGGCCATTCGCTGGTCGCGCTCTTGTTTCGTCTCCTTGGGCAAGCCCTCCGGCTTCGCTGCGGTCAACAACTTGGGAATGGACATACCGAGCACGACGGCGGCAATCAAAACGCCGCGAAAACACTTGGCCGAATGCATGGCTTTTCTCCTGGTTCTGGACGGATGCGGCCTGACAAGGACGATCAATCGCTTCATTGTGCGCTTCGTTCTACTTGGATGCAACGACCGCCGCCTAGGCTACGGGGGGTAATTATATACTACCACGTGGGGGTTCTGGCGTTCGGGTGCCGCGCGCACGGCGGCGAGCGCCCGGCCGGCGTGCCATCGGCCGCTAACTCCTTTTCTCACCAAGGTGGGGCAGACATTCCTGTCTGCCGCGAGAAAGGGCCGCACATCCGGCAGACAGGAATGTCTGCCCCACCGGGCATAGTGTCGCCCGTTGTCCCCGCACGGTGAGAAACGCGGGCTAAACGGTGCTTGCCCGGAAATCCGTTGCCGCATACCGATTCGTGGCGTTTCGTTGACACTGTAAAATGGGCTAAGTACAATGGGGGCATAGATTCGGGCGCGGAGAGTCCCACCTTTCCGCGGCGGTTCTACGGAACGAACCATCGAAAAATCACGAGAAGAGACGATCTCACTGCCGCCGCCGGTTGGTGCTGTAGCCGTCAAGGAGCAATTCAGTCATGGCCCGCGAAAACCAAGGTCTGCAAATCGCCCTAATCCTCTTAGTCATGGCGATGATCGTCCTTAGCGTGACGACCTATCTGGGCTTCAAAAACTACTCCGATGAATTCAAAGCCAAGGAAGTCGCTTTGAAGGCACAAAACACGGCCGAAAATCAAAACAGGTTAAACGAGGAGCGGATCAAGACCCTAAAGAAGGACATCGGGGCGACCGACACCGAGGAGGTCGATCAGATCGACGGCAAGTTCAAGGATGACATGAAGGCCTACGGCGCGGGCTATCCCGAGGACTCGCTGTTTTATCGTAAGCTCCTGGAGAAGATGAGGAAGACGATCGACGAGAAGAACGCCGACCTGGAAGCCGCCAAGGCCAGAATTCCCGAGGTGAAGAACAAGTACGACGAAGACTTGAAAGCCAAGGACGTGCAACTCGAACAGTACAATAACGAGCGCAAAAAAGCCAACGACGACCTGGCCAGCGAGCAGGCCAAGTTCCAGAACGAACGCCGCCGCAAGAATGACGAAGGCGAGTCGCTGCAAGGCAATTTGGCGGCCAAGCAGAAAGAGCTGAACGAGGCCCGCGACAAGGCCAAGAGCGACGAGCAAGCCAAGGTTGCCGTCATCGATAAGCTTAAGAACCGCGTCACCGATCAGGGCGAGATCATCAAGGGATACACCTCCGACAAGGTCGGCATTCCGAATGGCGAAATCACTTGGGTCAACCAGCGCAATTCCGCGGTGTGGATCAATCTTGGCCGGGCCGATGCGCTGACGCGGCAGGTCAGCTTCAGCGTCTTTCCGCCCGACGTCACGAGCATGACGGATAAGGGCTCGAAGAAGGCCAAAATCGAGGTTACGCAGGTCCTGGGCGAACACTTGTCCGAGTGCCGCGTGGTGGATGACGAGGTCGGCAACCCGGTCATCCCCGGCGACAAGATCTTTACGCCCCTTTGGAGCCCCGGCGGCAAACGGCACTTCGCCCTGGCTGGCCTGATGGACATCGACGGCGACGGCCGCAGCGACCTGCAAACCGTGCTGAATATCATCGCTGTCAACGGCGGCGTGGTCGATTGCTATATTAGCGACGCCGGCAAGGTCGTCGGGCAGATTAACGTCAACACCAGTTGCCTGATCCTCGGCGAGGCGCCCACCGATAAGAGCGATGTCCACCAGCGCGACGCCTTCACTAAGGTCCTGCACGACGCCGAGTTCCTCCGCCTGGAGAAGATGCAGTTGACCGATCTGCTGCAACGCATGGGCTGGAAGAACATGTCGCCGGTCATCCGCTACGGACGCGGCACCAATCCCAAGGATTTCCGCGCCAAGCCGGAAGGGGGCGTGCTGAGGAAGTCTACCGGCAACGTCAACGACTTTCAGAAACGTCAACCGCCCGCCCCCAAGCCACCGGCCAGCGCCTACTGACCGCGAGGACTAGCTGTAGGGAACGGGCTCCGTCCCGTTCCGCCGCCCGGAACGCCACGGAGTCCGTTCGCTACAGAATGTGTTTGCGAGACACTACACTAGTGCCTCAACCGACCTGAATTGACGGGTAGAGGCGTTTGAGTTTGATTCGGGCGTTGGCTGTAGTGAAACGCCAGTCGATGCGGCATCGAGCGGTGTTTCGTGTGGATTCCCAAGCGGCAACCTCGCGGACCAGTGTGGGTTTATCGGGAATCCGCCGCCGAAGGCACTGTTTGGTCATCACGCTTAACTCCGTCTCGGCCATGTCCAGCCAACTGCCGTGTTTCGGCGTGTAGTGAACCTCCAGCCGTTCGATCAGTCGGCGAGCCTCGTCGGGGGCAAACGCCTCGTAGAGCGAAGCCATCTTGTGCGTGTTCAAGTTGTCCATCACCAACACGATTTTCTCCGCCATCGGATAGCTGTCCACCAACTCCCGAATCACCTCGGCGAAATCCAACGCGGTACGTCGGTCGGTCACCTTCACGCGACGCTTGCCCGCCAGCGGCTCAAAGATCATAAACAGATTGGCCGTTCCGTTACGCTCATATTCGTAATCCACCCGCGCCGGACGCCCAGGCGCGGCGGGAATCGCCCGACGTGTTTCTTTGGTCAATTGCCTGCTTTGCTCGTCAAAACACACGACCGGTCGCTGCGGATCGTAGGGCCGTTGGTAGACTTCAAGCACGTCTTCCATCGCGCAGACAAAATCGGCGTTTTGCTCCGGCGGCAATACCCATTGCTCTTTGCGCCAGGGCTGAAGAACGTTTTTTTCAGCGTGGTGCGAACGGCCTCGCGCCCAATCGATTCGACGATCTCCAATTCCACCAATTTGTCGGCCAGCAGTTGCATCGTCCAACACACCCGGCCCGTTGGCGGTGACGAACAGGCCAAAGCCACCAAGTGGGCCTCTTGCACACCGTCCAGTTTGCGATATTGTCGATTTGTGGCCGGCTTACGGTACAACGATGCCTCCCAACCTTCTTCGACGAACTGTTGCCGAACTCGGTGGACCGTCGATAAGCTGACGCCCACCAAATCCGCAATCGCTTCGTCCACGGCGCAGGAACCTCCCTGCCCCTGATCGGCACGTAGCAACACCTGTGCCCGCTGACGAGTCGCCTTCGCCACCCGTCCTCGCGCCACAAGATCCTCCAATTGACCTCGTTCCTCGTTCGATAGCCGAACCACGTACTTGGCTTCCTTGCCCATGTTCGCTCTCCTGACAGGTTGTTGCCCCGGAAAGCGAAATACCATCTCCACCAAAACCTGTCAAGTCAGATCGGTTGAGGCACTAGCGGCCAGATTCCGGGAGTGGTTGACTCCCGGCTGCTGGGATATTATTCATCTCTCACTCCGCCTAGCCGAGCCTCCATCGCGGGGCTGGCGTTCCGTCGTGGTGTCACACAAATCGCCGCTCCTGTCGAGTCGCGCGACACGCAACAATCTCCCGCGCGCAGCGTCATTACGCGTAAGTTGCTTTGCGGCCGCCGGATTCAGCGGTTTCATCGGGACGAGCAGGCCGTCGGCACGCCAGTTGCACGTGCGTTTTGGGCCTGTACAATTCGCGATGCGGCGGCAACAATAACGATCTGCGGGGGTTCGGGCGTCGCTCCATCCGGGAAAAGGGGACAGGCTCCTTTTGTGCGAAGCCGGGCACCAGCCGAAGGCTGGTCGAAGGGCCGTTCCGGCAAAAGGTGCCTGTCCCCTTTTCCCGCGAGATTTCGGGGCTGAAAGGTCGTTTTCGTCCATGTCTGGTTCCGCTTCCAACAAGCTGAATACTGAGTTCTTGGGCATGCGCTGCCGGCTCGTCGAACTGGCCGCAGCGCTGGATCGCATTGACCGCGGCAAAGACTCCGCCGGCGACCCCCGATTGGCACAGATTCGCCGCAGTCTCGAAATCCTCGCCGCCGACGGACCCGATCGCGCCGAGCAGGTGCAAATGGTGTTTTCATTGCCTTTTGAGGAGGGGCTAGGGGCTAGGGGCTAGGGACCAAGGGCCAGAGAACGACGGCCGGAATCGCACAGACGGCAAACCCTCAGGTGTTCTCGCCAACCGACTCCACGTCTGGCCTCCCGCACTGATCCCTGGCCCCCAGCCCCTAGTCCCTAACCCCTAGCCGCCATGCACTTTTTCGATCCCCACATCCATGTCGCCTCGCGGACCACCAACGACATCGAGGCCCTCGCCCGCGCGGGCTGCCTGGCCGTGGGCGAGCCCGCGTTTTGGATGGGTTACGACCGCACCGCCGCCGCCAGCTTCTACGACTATTTCCGCCAGCTTACCGAGTGGGAGCCGAAACGCACGGCCAACTACGGAATCCGCCATTACGTCTGGGTCGGCATGAACGCGAAGGAGGCCGAGAACGTCGCCCTGGCGCCGAGGTCATCGCCCTGCTGCCCGAGTTTCTCGACAAGCCCGACGTCTTGGGCATCGGCGAGATCGGGCTCAATAAATGCACGAAGAACGAGGTCGCCACGCTTGTGGAACTCGTCGAACTGGCGATGCAGCGCGACGAGCAACTCCTCTTCCACACGCCACACTTGGAAGAAAAATACCGCGGCACGCGAATGATCCTCGATATCCTGCGGGCCGACCGCCGCATCGATCACAATCACGTCTGGATCGACCATTGCGAGGAACACACGATTCGGTTGGTGCTCGACGAGGGCTACTGGGCGGGGCTGACGCTCTACCCGACCACGAAGATGACGGCGGAGCGGGCCGTCGATATGATCGAGATCTACGGCCCCGAACGAATACTGGTCACCTCTTCGGCCGATTGGGGACCGTCCGACCCGATGGCCGTGCCCGCCTTCATTCTGGCGATGCGCCGCCGCGGGCATCCCGCCGCGCTGATCCGCCGCATCGTCTACGAGAATCCGCTCGCCCTGATGAACCAGAGCCGCAGCTTCAAGTTCACGCCGCCGGATCACGGCTGAGCCATATACGTGGTGGTGGGGCGGACATTCCCTCGTAGCACGGCCATCTTGGCCGTGAGACACGGGCAGGATGCCCGCAGGAGAATTCGATGCAACCGGAGTTGTGGATCAGGGTTGCGTCAATTGCCTACAGAGCTGCGCTGCAAATGCGCTGCAAGATGGGCACTCCAATTGTCCCGTCCTGGCCTCAATTGACCCTGATCTGCAACGGGTAATCGAGACATGGGATGGGCTGCCGGAGCATATTAGGAAGGCCATTCTGGCTCTGGTAGGGTCGGTTGAATCGCCAGCGATACCGACGTAACCCCCGCCGGCGGCCTAAACAACTTGCGCCGCCCAGACCCGGCCGATAGAATAAGACAGCAGGAAACTGACAAGCTTCTTCCAATACGCTCTTCCAGAAACCATTCTTTGGGGTGTGCCGACTCTGGTGGTAGACACTGGCTGGAAAGTGGGCTATAATGGTGGCCAAAAGTGGAGATAGGGATCTCGGTTCTGCCCATCGGTAGTTGCCGCCTCATCTATTAGCAAAGGGTTGGCAGTTTGGGGGTGTTTCATGGCGAAGCGGTTCGTATGCCTTGATCTATCTGACACCGCCCGCGACTTCTTTCCAATCGCCGTGGAGCCCGGCGTGGCGATGCTCGATGACTCGAATGCCCACAATCGAATTCTTTGCCGTTGGCTGGGAAGCATTGCGGTGGAGCCTGTCTGGGAAGGCGATTCCGTCAGCTTTTTCGTCCGGGACGATCAGGGTGGAAGGCTCGAAGAAGCCGTTTGTCAACCCGTCATCGCCGCCGACCTGACGGGAGTCCTCAAGGAGGATTTTGCCGCCTTGAGGGATCGAATCGAGAAAGCTCGGCCGGAGACGGCAACCGAACGGGCTCTACATAAGTGCATTCAGCGATGGCTAAAGGATCTTTTGGAGGATCCCAATCGCACGGATCACGACTGCTACTTTTTCCGCTATCGCGACGCTTCCGGCTGTTGGCGTCTCGTCTGGTGTTGGGGTTTTCAGCGCCGAGACCAGGAGTTGCGCCCGCCGTGATTTGCACCGATCCCGAGTGCAGCCTGTTGTTTGTGCGGCGGCCGAATCAGAGCCACCGGTGCCCAAGATGCGAGGCTGCCCTGCCGCCGCGATCCAAACGAAAATCGCACAAGAGCGGTTTGGCAGCGGCGCTGGTGCTGCTGATTCTCGCAGTCGGTCTCGGTTGGTGGTGGGCGCACCGCCCGCGGCTCACCGTCGCGCCTACGAACCTGAACCTGATTGAGGGCGAGGTTGCCGATCTGAAGATCGATGCCACCAACAGGGACGAACCCGTCACGATCAAGAGCGATGACTCCGCCGTTGACGTCATGGGAACCAACCGGCTCATCGGCCGCAAAGAAGGCAGCGCGCGAGTCGAAGTCGCTCAGGGCAATCTCAAAGCCGCGGTTAGTGTGACGGTCGAAAAGGGCGAGATCCTGTCGATTGCTTTGGCGCCCGCCAAGTTGGTCGTACCGGTCGACGACACGATTGAACCTCGCGTCGTGGCCCAGGTCAGGACCAAGAATGGCAAGCGGCAGGCGGAGATTGCCGCCGGCCGGCTGACGTGCGAGAAACAGCCGTCGCCGCAATTTGCCCAATTCGGTGCGACGACGATGAAACTGATGGGCATATCGCCGACCAACCCGCAATCGCCGCAAACGCTGACATTGCGACTGGACAAGCATCAAGCCTCCGCGCCCGTCGAAGTGGTTGTGCCGCCCCTGCAATTGACGCTCGAACCGCCCGGGCCGATCGATCTGCCGGCCGGTCAGATGCGCGGCCTGCAAGTCGTTGCCGAATACAAGAGCGGGCGAAAAGTTGAAATACCGCCGCACTTGGTGCAATGGCACGCGGTATCGTCCGAAAAAGCGACGCCGGGCCTGGAACTGCGCGACGGCAAGATCGTGGCGTTGAAGCCCGACGCCGGCCCGCTGCCCGTCTACGCCACCTACTACGGCAACGAGTCGAATCGCGTGATCTTCAAGTCGGTTGAAGCCGAAGCCGTAACCCTGCAATTGAAATCGGCGCAAAAAGAGCATCGTCCGGGCGACACGGGTGAAGTCATCGTCACCGGCACTACATCACACGGCGAGGTGGAACTTGTGCCCGATCTGGGGTCGTTCAAGTTGTCGGAAGACAAGATACTGGCGATCGACGCGAAGTCAGGCGCGTATCGGGCGATCACGCCCGGCGAGGCAACGATTGATGCCACGCACGCCGCCGCCAAGGACCCTGCCACGCTGAAACTCATGGTGCTTGAACCACTGTCGAAGCAACCGGAAGGCAAACGGCCGAAGAGCGTGAAAATTGTCAGCCGTCAGGGAATGTCGGTGCAACTGCCGGTGGGCGCGGAGTTCAACGATTTTAGCATCGAGGCCGAGTATCCCGACGGAACCACTCGCACCGTCACCAACGAGTCCACGTTGACCGTGCCTGAGCCGCCGCAAAAGAGTCCGGTCGCAGTGAGCAACGGGCGGCTGGTCGGGGTTCGGGCGGGCCGGACGAGCGTCAAGGCCGAGTTCGACGGCATTGCCGCCGAGCAGCCGTTGGCGGTCGAGGTGACCGACAAACTGGACATCGACGAGATTCGTCTGACGCCGGACGCGGCCAAGTTGCCGCGCGGCGAAACGATCTCGATGGCCGTCGTCGGCTACAAGAATGGCAAGTCGGTGGGCGACATTACCGGCCGCCCCGGCGTCGTCTGGCAGTCGAGCAAGCCCGAGATCGTCCAAACCAACGGCCCGACGTTGACCGCTGCCAGCCTTGGCCAAAGCTCAATCACCGCCAAGCTCGGTTCAATCGTCAGCCAACCGGTGAAGGTCGATGTGGTCGATCCCGCCGCGCCCGCGGAGTCGTTGGCCGTGAAACCCGAGACGATCCGCCTTCACGTCGGCGAGAGTGTCCGCCTCGGCGCCGACGTCTCGATCATGCGGGGCAAGGTGGACGTCAGCGGCCAAGCCGAAGTGACGCCAGGCTCCGAGGACGTGGTCCGCTACGCGCCGGAGAGTCGATCGCTGGTCGGGGTTTCGCCCGGCCAGTTGTCGGTAAGCGTTGCCGTAGGGAAGGAGTTGATCGATGTGCCGGTCGAGGTGCTGCCGGCACCTTCAGCCAAACAAGTTGTCGGCGGAAAAGTGGTTGTCGAACCGGCGGCCGCCAACTTGGCCCTCGGCCAATCGCAAGCGTTGCGGGTGTATTTGGTGACGCCCGGCGGCGAGCGAATCGATCGCACGGAATCCGCGGTTCTCGAAAGCTCCGATCCCGCCAAAGTAAGAACGGTGGGCGATCAAGTGTGGGCGACTGCTCCGGGCACGGCCGAAATCACCGCCAAGTTGCCAGGCGTCGAAAAGCCGGGACTAGCCTCCGTCACCGTGGGCGAAGACAAAATCGTCGCGCTGCGGGCGGAACCCTCGCCGTTGGATATGGCCGTCGGCGAAAAGACTCAGCTGCATATCTATGGCGTCACCGCCGGCGGCACGCACGTCCTCTTTCCGCAGAAGGATCTGAAAATCGCGGTTGTCGGCGATGATCCGAAAGCCAAAGTTGTGCGAATCACACCGTCCGGCGAAGTTGCCGCCGTCAAGCTCGGCGAAGGTGCGGTCCACGTCGCTTGGCACGACAAACTCAACGCCGACGTGCCGGTCACCGTCACCGATAAGCCGTTGGCCGATCTACAGATTGAGCCCGCGCAAGCGGCGATCCGCCGCGGCCAGCTTCTGGGATACCAAGTGTCGGCCTTGAAGGGAAACCGTCGCGTGCTGCTCCGCCCGAAGGACGGCGTTGAATTGTTCGTCGGCTCGGAGGACGTCGCCCAGGCCATCGAGAAGTCACTGGCCGTGCGCGGCAAGGCCCTCGGCCGCACGTCCGTCTTCGCCAAGCTCGGCGAGCAACAGGCCGAAGCCAACTTGGACGTCGTCGAAAGAAAATACGTCCAGCCGGAAAACGTTCGGCCGGGATACGTTCGGCCAGACCGTGTCGAACGCGCTCGCGGCAGCCTCGGACGGCGGGGCATCATTATCAACGGCCGCCGCGTTTTCGCCACGAGGCCGGAGTGCCTTGCCAGCAATGATCCTCAAACGTGCCTGAAATGCCATTCCTCGTGGGATCTCGGCATGTTCGGCGACCACGACTTGCTCGCCGGCCGCGACGACGGCATATACGGTCACGACGGCACGACAATCGGCGGGGGCGGGGGCCGCATGATTCCCGGCGCTCCGATCGCGCCGGCCCACGGCCTCCGTTTTGTTCAGGATTTGTTGCGAATGGAAGTAAAATCCACGCCGTGCAGCGTTCGCGTCGTGGAAGTTCGCGCCGATGGCAGCGACGGCCGTGACGTGACGCTCGACCCGAATCTCCACGTCGATGTTGTCGGGCCCGCCGCGTCGGTCAAAAAATCCATCAACGGCCCGGTGTTTCATCCGCTGAAAATAGGGCAGTCGCAGGCGGCGGCGAAGTTGGGACCGCTGGAAACGCAGAATCGGCTGTTGATCGTCGTCGGCGATGGGGGCGACGAGTTCGGCAGCCTCGTGGCTTCGCCCACCCCATTGACCATCTGGGCCGGCGAAACGTACGCTTTCGACAGCGTGCAGTTCCACCCCGGCGGAAGGCATCTGGCGCTTCCCATCGACTACCGCCTGAGTCTGTTGTCGGGCCAAGGCGTCGTCGAGTTGGTCGACGATAACAAGCTTCGCGGCAAGGTGCCGGGCACGGCCCAAGTCATCGTCACTTCGGTGGACCCAACGGGCCGGCACGCCGAGGCTACGACCGTGGTTGCCGTTCATGTCGTTGCGGCCGATCGGCTCTCGATCCAGCCGTCGCCGATTGTGCTGCAGGTCGGCCAACACACGCCGCCGTTGACCGTGACGGTCCAGGGCGGTCGTAACCTGTCTCGTCAAGTTGAGGCAAGTGAGGTAACTTTGGAGAGCATGGATCCGAAGATTTTGGCCCTTGATCCGCGAACGCCTGACCAGTTCGTTGCCAGGATTTCCGGCGCAACCCAAGTCCGTGCCAGGTATCACGGCACGGAAGCGTTAGCCGACGTGAAGGTCTCGGGAAAGCGGTTTACGAGCGTCGTCAAGGAACTCAACCGGGGGGCTCGCGACTTCTGCGTGGGCGTAACGATCCGGGCGGACGCAGCGGAAGGCCCGCTGGAATACAGGATTTACGTAGACGGATGCGCCGAAGCGGAAAAGGGGGATTGGAAGGCCGCCGCGGTGGTGAACGGTGCCCACGAAGTCAAAGTGGTCAGTCCGCAGATAGCATACGGCTCGCTTCCGTTCGATACACTATACCGACTGATGATCGATGCCCGCAGCACGAAGGACGGCTCGATCGAATGCTATCCGCTGACGTTCCGACTGGAGCCGGTGATCAAATAGGGAGAAGAGGACGGCGAGAGGCCGGGTACCGATCCATCGAGCGATTGAGGGACTATTGACGGGCAGGAGTCCGTCACACACAGGAGCCAGTTTTTCATGGCATTTCCCGATGAACGCGACCGAAACCTGATCCGGCGGGCGGAGCAGGTGGAAAACCTGGCGACCGACCTTTGCGATTGGCTGTCGGAGCACAATCCGGCGCGGCGGGCCGCCGATTTGTTGCCCATCGCCGAGAGCGACGAGTTTGAAGTGCTCCAATTGCGGCGGTTGGCCGGCAGTTTGTACACGTCGGCCAAGGTGCCGGTGGCGGCCGCCGCGTACGGCGCGTCGCAGGTCGGCAAAAGCCTGTTCATGGGGCAAGTCCTCAATCCGCGAAGCGAGAACTTCTGCCCGATCGGCGGCGACGAAACGCTCGGCGAACCGGCGTACTACAAAAACCTCTCGTTCGACAACGACTTGAATCCGCAGTGTGGCGCGAACGAAGCCACCGCGCTGGTTACGCGATTCACCACAAAAGACCGCATCGGGGCCGGCGTGTCACCCGATTATCCCGTCATGGTCCGTGCGCTCATGCGCGTCGAGTGGCTGCGCGTGCTGGCTCGCGGCTTCCACGCCGAGTGCAAAACGCCGGCCAAGACCTGGCAGCAGGGTGAATTGGAGGAATTGTTCGAGGATCTGTATCGCCGCCATGCCGGCGCGGAGGTCGATCGCAAGTGGCGCATGGACTTGCTCGACGCCTTCTCGTACATGCGGAACGTCGATCGGCGCGGCTTCCAGGCCAAAGAGGCAATTTTCAACGGGCTCCTGAGCCGCTACGCGCTCACGGAGGAGGGCTACGTTGCCGCCGCCGCCGCGCTTCTTTGGGACAACTGGCAATCGCTGACGAATCTCTTCGTCCGCGTCAACAGCTTCTTGCAGCGAATCACCGTCGGCAACCACGATCCGGCGATCTTCGCGCACTGGGCCGCCGTTCGGTTCCTGCTCGATAGCCAGCATTCCAAAGTCTACGAACGGCCGGCCTCCAAAGTCTGGAATCGCGTGGTCTGGAGCGACATCCATCTAATGCAAAAAGATAAGTATTACGTCCTCGACTACCAGCCGGGAAGCGGGCAGGGAAACGAAGATCAAGAGACCATCCAGGCCGGCATGTTGGAACTGGCCATTCCCGTGCTGCCGCACCGTTTGAGCGACGACTGGCGCAGGGTGATCGAGCAAATGGACTTTCTCGACGTGCCCGGAATGAAGGCCATCCGCGCCGGCGTCGAGCAGGGCAAACGCACCGATGCCGAAACCATCGAGGAGCAGATGGAGATCGTCAAGCGCGGCAAGGTGTCGTATTTGTTCGAGCGTTACACCGACGAGTTGCAGATACAGACCCTGCTATTATTGTTGAGAGGCGGCAATCTCGAAGTGAAGGCTCAGATGAAATATCACGTCGAGAAATGGGGCAAAGCCCGCTACGGCGAGAAGATCTGGCCAACCAAGGTGCAGGAGGCGTCGTTGTTCATCGGCATGACGGGCATCGATGCGGAGTTCCGCGAGCGCGAAAACACCTACGCCGACGCGGCTCTTTATGACTGCCGCCTGAAGCAGTTGCTCGACACGCTTGGCAACGTGATGAACGATTTCGGCGGCCACGGCAAGACGTTCACCCATGTTTTCCCCATTCGCTATCCCGGCACCTGGGACACCACCGAAGATCAACGCCAGAAGGAAAATCCCGAGAAATGGGTCCGTGCCCGCAAGGCGTTTCTCGAATCCGACATGGTGCGGAAGTACGTATGCCAACCCGAGCGCCGTTGGGACGCGGCGATGCGCGACGATGACGGCGGATTGTCGCTGATCAGCGAAGGCTTCCGCGCCGTCGCAACCGCCGAGGACAAGCAGAACCAGCTTCAGAAGGCGATTGCGGAGGTCCAGAATCGGTTGCTCCAACTTTCTCGCGGGTGGGTTGTCAGCGCCGACGCCAACGTCGACCGCGAGAAGCGAATCGCCGCGGCCCAAAAAGTGCTCGACTGGCTGCAATCCGACGAGTTGTTGGTCTACAACCGGGTCCATGCCCTGCAGGATTCGCTGTGCCTGGCCGACGGCGACGAGTGGCAGCTCTCCGACTGCATGGAGATGCAGAGCCGCCGCCACGGCGATCCCCTGCCGCGACAACTTCGGGACTTTTTGCACGAATGGGCTGCCGTGATGGTCCCCAACCGCTGGGAGGAGCATTGCCGTTCGCACGACATCGGCGGTCCCTGGCTCGATTCCAACGAATTCAACGCATTCACGCGCTATGCCCGCGATTACCTGCTGACGGAAGACGTGTTCAACGGCTTGACTGCCCGGCTGACGCCGGTGGTGAAATTGAAGACGCTGGACGAGGCTGCCCGTCGCCGGGCACGCCGCAAGTACGTGCGGATCATCCTCAACGATTACATCATGAACCCCGGTTCGAGCATGGCGCCGATCGCGATCGACAATCCCTGCAAAGAAGGCGGGGAGACGGAGCGCGGAGATCATTTCGACCGCTTCGGCCTGATGGCTTCATTCCTCCAGCGGTGGATGAAGCGGCTTCCCCTGGCGCTGGCGTTGGGGGCGGGCGAACACGTCAAGGTTCCGCCCGGCAACAGCGAGTTGACCCGTGTTTTAGAACCGTTCGAGAGGTGATTGCCGGCCGCTGCGGTCTTCCGAACCACAAGACGCCGTCACGATGCGCAGGGACCACGCGAGAGATCATTATGCATATCCTGTTTGCCAACACCGGAGTCCAGATCGTTTGCATTCCCTTGCGCGGTGGCAGCCGTTATCAGGCTGCCCAGATCGGCTACGGCTGGCAACGGTGCCAGTGCGGCGCCGGTGTCGAGGGCGAAACACCCCGCCGGCACGAGTTCGTCCAATGGCAAGTCATCCAATCGGGCACGACCAGGCTGTTCTTGGCCGTCGACACTTCCTGCGGCGATCCAGACCTCGGTTACTTTTGCCAAACGAGTGCGTTGACCAAGGACTTCGTGCTTCGCCTGGAGGGCCTGCTGGACATTCAAGGGCAGCCGCTCCGAGGTATTCCGTCCATCGAGATTTGCGTTCGCCCGGCAACGGCCACTGCGGGAGAGGCCAAGCACGTGCATCTAATCGTCGATTTCGGCAACAGCCGGACCGGGGCGATCCTGCTGGAATTGACCGGCGAGATCAACCAGACTCCGCAAATGCTTCCTTTTGAATTGCTCAACCGCTACCATCTCGACGCCTGGGACGAGGCGGGCGAGTACGTCAACCTGCCGGCCGCGCAGTGGTTCCCGTCGAAGACGCACTGGTGCAACACGCCGTATCTTCCGCCAACACCCCAAACGAGAATCGAATACCGCGCCGTTGGCGAAGAAGAGAACGGCGGTTGGTTCAGCCACGGCAAGAAGGCGCGGCAGACCAAAGTCGAAGTGCAGGACACGCCGCCTTTGTTCGACGACCTTTCGATGGTCCGCATGGGACGCGAGGTCAACGACATTCTTCAGGCGATGCGTGCCGAGGGGGACATACGCAGCGGGCTGAGTTCGCCCAAGCGATATCTTTGGGCGGACGATGCCAGTTGGCTGGAAGGGGCGAACTGGCACATGGCCGACCCGTTCGACCGCTACGGCACTCACAACTACGCTTCCGCGTTGAAAGGGCCGCTTCTGCGATTCATCCGCGAGGACGACAGCGATTTTCTTTTGGAGGATCACACGCCAAAAGAATCCGACTTTGCCTTGGAATCGCCGGTGAAGCCGCGTCACGCCCCGCGGTGCATGATGACGGCGGCGTTGTACGAGTTGCTTTGTCAGGCGCATGCCCACGTGAATTCACCGGCCTATCGCAACGCCTGCGGCGACGCAGGCCGTTCCCGCGAGATACGGACCCTGACCCTCACGTATCCCAGCGGCATGATCCAGGAAGAACAGAAGCGTCTTGCGGCCCAAGCGCAGAAGGCGATCAACATTTTCGGCATGACGCTCGGCAAGAATCAGCGGGTGAAGCCGGAATTGAATCTCAGCATCGACGAAGCCAGCGCAGTCCATTTGACGTACATTTGGAGCGAGATGCGGATGCTGGGGCAGGATCCGCGGCTGTGGTTCAGCGTGCTGCATCAGGCCCGGAGCGAAGGTTCAAAGGCCGAGTCGCCGTCGCCGGAGCCTTCGGCGGCCTCGCCCGCCGCTCGGCGTTGCGGCCGGGCGGGAATCCCGCGCACGACGGCCGAAGCCTGGCGCAAGGACTCGAAGTCCGAGCAACCCGGTGACGCCCTGAACGAAGTCCGTATCGCTTGCATTGACGTCGGCGGTGGGACGACCGATCTGATGATCGCGGCCTATAACTTCGAGTCGAAGATCGACGATGTCGTTCACGGTCAGGTGCTGCACCAGGACGGCATTTCGCTGGGTGGCGACCAACTGGTCAAACGCCTGCTGGAGACGATCATCGTTCCCGCCTTCGCCGAGATTCTCGGGATCGAGGACGAAGATGTGCAGTTGTTGTTCGGGCCTGAAGTGCCCCGCAACCGTGAAATCCGCACGCAACGGGTCAACTGGATCAATCGCTTTTTCGTGCCGTTGGCGCAGGCCTATTTGAACGCCGTGACCGACGGTACGGCCGGCGAGCGGATTTCTCACACCGATCCAGAGATCGTCGATCCGGTGGTGGTCGAGTCGCTGCAAAAGGCGTTCGACAAATTGCGGGGCCCGGGGTACTACAATGCCCAACAGCCGCTCGATCTGCTCGTGGACCAGGCCGAATTTGAAGGCGTCGTCTACGACGTCTTCGACGAACTGCTGTTCGACTACTGCCAACGCATCGTCGACCACGATGTGGACGTGGTGTTGCTGGCCGGGCTGCCGTCGAAGCTGGCCTGCATCCAGCAGTTGGTGCAGATGTACGTTCCGCTTTCGCCGTCGCGGATCGTGCCCATGCACAATCACTATGCCGGCAACTGGTATCCGTATCAGGACGAGAAAGGCCGCAACCCCGGCGTCATCGTCGATCCGAAGAGTCCGGTTGTAGTGGGGGCGGCCATCGAATTCATGGCCCGGCACGGGATGTTGCCACAATTCAAATTCACCATGAAGGGCAAGGCTTGCGAGAACACATACTACTGGGGCGTGATGACCGCCGCCACCTCTGGTATTCGCAACGAGCGCATTCTCTTTCAACCGGCCGAAGACCACGCCCGCGAGGAGATCACCGAGTTTTCCACAATCGCACAGCGCGTGTTGATCGGACGAAAGCTCAACGCCGACGAAGATGCCCAGGCCACGCCCGTCTACCTGTTGAAGATGGTGCCCGGCGACCGGATCGGTCCCACCGAAGTCCACGTCAAGATCAAGCGATGCCATGGGAGCAAGGATGAGGAGGAAACACTGCAAATCCAGTCGGTCTCCGGGATGGTCGCCGGCGAGGATGCGATTCTCGGCGAGAACGTCCACTTTTCCTGGCGCACCTTGGCCGACGACCGCTACTACCTCGACACCGGCGGCCTGGACAACATCGAAATAGGAACGAGAACGAAGTAGGAGCGGTGGAACGTCAACATGTCTTCTTTGTTTTCTGTCACGAACGAACCGCCCAGCGAGATCAAAATGGACGCCCCCGATCCCTCCGCTCCGGGCGCTGCAAGTGACGCCGGCGAATTGCGCGGACTGATCGAACTGTTCGCTGCGATCGGCCAGTTGCTCGATCAGGCAAACGAGCGGATGACGGCGTATTTATTGCGGCGCGACTCTCACCCCGCCATTTTCGCGCAACAGCAGGAAGGCGTCGCCGCCCTCGTTGAACGGATAGAAGTTCTTGCGAAAAAGCTCGATCAACGATCGGAGGCACTTCCGCTCCAAACGGCGCCGGCCGGCGACACGGTTACATCGGCCCTTACCGCGCTGTGTGAAGCGATGGCCGATCAGAAGGAATCCGTCGCGGGCTTGCTTCACGATCTCGGGCGGCGCGTCGACGATGGCCTGGCGGAGTTGACCAGCCGCCTCTGGCCGGTTCAGGAAGCCAAACAGGAAGCAATAGCCATGCCCGCGACGAGCGACGATTGGCTGCGCGCCATCCTCGGACCGATGCTTGCCAAAGATCCATCGTTGGATTCCGAGCGGCTGCAGTTCGCCGAAGATATTCTATCCGACCATGCCGGTGCGTGTTCGCTGGCGGGTCAGTTGCTGGTGTTTCAGGCGGCATCTCCCGAGAAGATGCCGGCGTTGCTGAAGGACATTGGCGAGGCGTACTATCGCTGGCAGCCGAAGCGGAATGCAGGCAACAGACCGATGGAAGAGGCGTTAGCCGCTTGGCTGCAACGGGCTTGCGACAATGCGGGAATGTCGAACAACATCGCGTTGGTTCATCCCGGCGAGCGATTCGATTCCACTCGGCACACGGCTTCCGGGCGAGGCGTGGAAATCACCGACGTTTTCGGCTGGGTCGTCCTGCGCGATAACGGGAAGGTGTACACCAAGGCCGGCGTTGCCGTAAAGTAGGAGTCGGAAGACGACATGAAGGTCTATCAATGCACAAAGTGTGGTTTTCAGATCGAGCGGCCGACGCAGCCGTTCAAGTGTCCGAATCCGGATTGCGGGCGTCAGGGGGTGGGACTGTTCAAAGTTGCCTTGAGTGTTCAGCCGGCGCCGACTTCACCAGCAACGCCTCCTCCGTCAGCGACGCCGATCCCGTCGACAACCTCAATCCCATCGGCGATCCTGACGACTCCACCTGAGAATCGCTCTCTTGTGAAATCGGCGCCGCCGATTCCGTTGACGCGGCCTGTTCCATCGGTCGTTGCGCCGTCGCCGGCAGCCCCCCCGAAGCTCGAAAGAGCGGCGGTTCATTCCGTTGTGGGTCGGCCGCGTCAGTTCCTCTGGTCGTTTCCCGAGCAAATGCCGCCCGAGGAAAAGGCGATGCCGCTGTGCAACGCGCCCGCCATCGACGCGGATCGTCATATTTGTCTCCATGTTCACGACCGCTTGGTCACCTTGGAAGAGCGGAACAGCCGTCCCGTCGTCCTCTGGGAGTATGTCACCGGCGGCCGGGTTCCCGGCCCCGTTGTGTTCGGACAGGACGGCAATCTGCGATTTCACTGTAGCGACGGTTGCTTGCATTGCATCAATCTTGCGGGCAAGCAGGTTTGGCCGCCGGTCCCGGTCGGTCAACCGTTGGGATACGCCGCTCCGATGGTCGACGACCGGGGCAACACGTTCCTCAGCGCATTCGACGGCGGTCTGATTCGGGTCGACCCGGACGGACGTGTGCGGAAGTCAGGGCGCTACTTCCGTTCCCGCGAAAAGTTCAACTCGGCCGGCGTTATTCGCGGGGGCGTCCTCTATATTGGGGCAGAAAACGGCTACGTGTTCGCCATCGAATTGGGTGACGAGAAGGGCGTCGGCCTGTGGAACCATGTCGCCAACCAGGGGCACACCGGCTGGTACATCCATTGCTGGCCCGCGATCACCGACGACGGCGTTTTGGTCGTGGCGGGCCGCGATGAATGCCTTTACGGGTTCGCCCCCGATGGTTCGCTCCTTTGGAAGACCCCGATGCCCGGACAGATGCTCGGTTCGCCCGTTGTTGACCGCAACGGACACGTTTACGCAGGCATCAGCCAGTTGCAGCGCGGCCGGCAGCCCACTGGGTTGCTGGTGTGTCTGGATGGCAACAGCCATAAGGTCCGCTGGGAGTATCGCGCGGCCGGGCCTGTGGAATCGACGCCCGTCATCGGCGACGACGACGTAATCTATTTCGGCGACAACTCCGGCCAGATTCATGCCGTCGATTTTTCGGGCCGTGCGGCATGGACGGCCCAGTTGGAGACCCCCGTTCGTTCCGCTGGCACGATCTTCGCCCCCAATCGCCTCCTCTTTGGCCTAGACAACGAGACGGCGGTTGTCCTGGAGTGTTCCGCGTCCGGCCTGGCGCACGGCGGCTGGCCGAAGATCGGCCGCACTCTCGGACAGGGTTGAACGGTCTGACGAGCTTCGTTTTCATTTCTCGTACGGGTCAGGAGAACTGCAAAGTCCGGGGACTGGTCCATTTTTCGGCCAGAAGACGCCTTTTGCCAAGAAACGGCTGCCCGAAAACATGGACCTGTCCCCTTCGCCTCGGGACTTTGCAGTTCTCCTGTCGTACGGGTGGGAGGCTGGTTGCACGATAGCCCGGCTCTGCTACACTGGTGGATATAGTTGGCTCATTGTTGGGGGTCATGTCATCTCCATAGTCTAAGGAATACAGGGCGATGTCTTACACGGCGGAAATCTGCAGGGACAACCCCACTTGTTTTCTCTTCCTGGTCGACCAGTCGGGTTCGATGGCGGCCCCTTTCGGAGCGGAATCGGGCAAAACCAAGGCCCAAGGCGTCGCCGACGCAATCAACCGTTTGCTGCAATCGCTGGTTATGCGATGCACGAAGGGCCATGACGTGCTCGACCGCTACCATATCGGCGTTGTCGGCTACGGCGAGGAAATCGGCCTTGGGTTTACGGGCGATCTGGCGGGCGAGGTGTTGCAGCCCATCAGCCAAATCAACGAGCATCCTCTCCGCGTCGAGGAGCGCCGAAAGAAGATGGACGATGGCGCCGGCGGGTTGGTCGAACAGACTGTCAAGTTTCCCGTGTGGTTTGAACCGGTGGCGCGGGGGAAGACTTTGATGTGCGGGGCGATTCAGGCGGCGCAGGAAGTCATCCGCGAGTTTGTCAACCAACACCCCAACTGTTTTCCGCCCATCGTCATCAACGTCACCGATGGCAAGGCGACCGACGGCGACCCCGAGCCGTTGGCGGCCGCGCTTGGCGGCATGACTTCCTCCGACGGCAATGTGCTTTTCTTCAACGTTCACATTTCGGAGCGAGACGAACGGCCGATCTTGTTCCCTGCCGGCGACGACAATTTGCCGGACGAGTACGCTCGGCTACTGTTCCGCATGTCGAGCGTCTTCCCGCCAGAAATGCGCAAACAAGGCACGATTCAGGAAGAAACTACTCTGATCGAAGGCGCTCGAGGCTTCGCCTTCAACGCAGATTTCGCTTCCGTGGTCAGGTTTCTCGAGATCGGCACTCGCGAGGATTTCCGGAGCCCCGGAGGTGATCGGCGATTGCCATGACAACCGACTTGCGCGAGTTTTGGGTTCCCCGCCGCGGCAACCGCCCCGAGGAATACGAAGACGCTTTCGCCGCCGACGCGGAGGCGGGCCGATTCGCCTTGGCCGACGGGGCCACCGAAAGCTCCTTCGCCGCCCTTTGGGCACAACTCCTCGTCAACGATTTCGTGCAAAACGCCGCGTGCGATATCGACAACTGGAAAGCGAGTCTTTCCGCTTTGCAAGAGCAATGGTACGCAAGCGTCCGACGCCCGTCACTCTCGTGGAACGTCGAGGCCAAGTTGGAGCAGGGAGCGTTTGCGACGTTCCTGGGCGTCACGATGGTGCGCTCGCCCGATGGCATTCCTCATTGGGCGGCGATGGCGGTGGGCGACACCTGCCTCTTTCACACCCGAGGCTCGACGCTCCTCCGCGCGTTCCCCCTGGAGCAGTCGAACAAGTTCAATAACTCCCCGCCGCTGCTCGGATCACGGATGTCGCCCGAGGCGATTCAGAAAACACCCGCATTGCATCTGCACGGCGACGGACTCGCCGACGATCGCCTGTGGATGATGACCGACGCCTTGGTTCAATGGTGCTTGATGGAACATGAAGGTGGACGTGATCCCTGGGGAGAAATCGACTCGATTCTCGCGCAACCGGAACCCCAGCGACGTTTCGCCGCCTGGATTGACGAACTCCGCTTTTCACGACAATTGCACAACGACGACGTGACGCTGCTGTTGATAATTCTGTAGAAGGTGGGTGCATGAGTTGGCCCCGGTCGACCGATTACTTCGAGGCGGTCCAAAACCTCCGCTCGTGTATGAGCGACGAGGAGCTGCGGGCCGGTAGCGCGGCGCTCGACAACCGAGGACTGCCGTTGCTTTGGGCGGGCGGGTTCGCCGACGTCTATAAGATCGAATGTCCGGCAACCGGCAATACATGGGCCTTGAAATGCTTCACCCGCGAAGTGGCCGATCAACGCGATCGCTACCGTGAGATTTCGGCCCATCTGGATCAGGTTAAGCTCCCCTTTACCGTCGATTTTCAATACCTGGAATCCGGCATCCGCATCGGCGGCCATTGGTTTCCCGCTCTGAAAATGCGCTGGGTCGAAGGACTGGGATTGAGCCAGTTCGTTGAACAATACGTTGATAAGCCGAAGACGCTCGATCAATTGCTGGGCATCTGGCCGAAGTTGGCGCAGCGGCTCCGCGATGCCCGCATGGCCCACGCCGATCTGCAACACGGCAACGTGCTATTGGTGCCTAAGGGCAATCAGCTTGCGTTGAAGCTGATCGATTACGACGGGATGTACGTGCCGAGCCTAGCGGGCAGGCCGTCGGGCGAGTTGGGCCATCCGGCCTATCAGCATCCGCAGCGGCTCCGCGAAGGGACATACAGCGCCGAGGTCGATCGGTTTTCACACTTGGCGATCTACTGCGCGGTGTGTTGCCTGAAGGTGGGACGCCGCGAACTTTGGCAGCAGTTCAACAACGGTGACAACCTGTTGTTTCGAGAGTCCGATTTCCGCAGTCCGGGCGAGTCGAGCGTGTTCCGCGAGTTGTGGAAACTCCCGGATGCCAACGCTCGAACGCTAGTGGGACGCCTAGCGTTGGCGTGCGAAGCACGGCTTGAAGAAGTGCCACTGCTTGACGACGTACTTGTCAAGGGCGACGGAAAGACCGTGCCGCTTGACGGGCGGCAAGAGTCGGCGGTGAAGGCCCTATTGTCGCCGAAGCCGACAATTGCCGCAGTGGCGGTCGCCGAGCCGCCTGCGGTCGCGCCAGAACAAATCGCGGCTACTACCCAGACAATTTCCGATGAAGGCACGTTGCCCGCGAGTGCGTTTGAAGAGGTGGCAACACCGCCGCGGCGAGTTCTCTCCTCGCTGTTCCGTGCGGTTGTCGCTCCGGCGCGGGCGGTGGATCGGCTCTTGCTGGCCCTGGTAGGGCAGGACAACACGATCCTACACAACTTCCTCCGCGTGATGATAGCGGTTGCGTTGTTGGCGGTCATAGTTGGTGTGCCTTATAGTCGTTTGCAGGCGAAACGCGCTATGGAGTTGGCCGCCATACAACGGGTGGAAAATGAAGCAGCGGAAAAACTGGCCAAGGAGGAAGAAGGCCGGCAAGGGGCCGAGAAAGCCAAACGGAGAAGAACCGAAAAAGAGGCCGCCCGGAAAAAGGCCGAGGAAGAGGCCAGACGAGAAAAAGCGGAAGAAGAAGCCGCCCGAAAAAGAGCCGAGGAAGAAGAGGCTGCCCGGAGAATGGCTGAAGAAAAAGCAAATACCGAGTGGGAGGAAGTTAATTGTGGCAAGCAAATCCGCGTATTCCGTGGGCATGGCAGCGAGGTAACCTCCGTCGCGTTCAGCCCGGACGGAAAGCAGGTGCTCACCGGGGCTTGGAACAATACGGTGATCTTTTGGAACGCAGATTCGGGCGTGCAAATCCGCGTCTTCCGAGGACATAATAAGATTGATAATGTAACCTCCATCGCGTTCAGTCCAGACGGCAAGCAGGTGCTCACCGCGCCCTACTTCGAGAATACGGCGATCCTCTGGAACGTCGACACGGGCGAGCGACTTCGTGTCTTCAACGGACATAATTACTCAGTAGAATCCCTCGCGTTCAGCCCGGACGGTAAGCGGGTGCTTACCGGATCGAGTGACCATACGGCGGTCCTTTGGGACGCGAACTCGGGTGCAAACATCCGCGTCTTCAAGGGACATAGTGAACGATTAAGTTCGGTCGCGTTCAGTCTGGACGGCAAGCGGGTGCTTACCGGCTCTCATGACAAGACGGCGATCCTTTGGGACGCGGACTCGGGCGAGCAAGTCCGCACCCTCAGTGGGCATCGCTGCCCAGTATGGTCCGTCGCGTTCAGCCCAGACGGCAAACAGGCGATCACCGGGGACTATGACGGTACGGCGATCCTTTGGGACGTAAAAACGGGCGAGCAGATTCATCTTCTCAAACGGCGCAATCACGTTATCGACCGGCACAAAGTGTGTGTAAACTCCGTCGTGTTCAGCCCGGACGGCACGCAGGTGCTCACCGGATCGAGGGACAAGACGGCGATTCTCTGGAACGTAGGCACGGGCAATCGCGTTTGCATCTTCAAGGGACACAATGGTGCGGTACGCTCCGTCGCGTTCAGCCCAGACGGCAAACGGGTGCTCACCGGGTCGAGTGACAAGACGGCGATCCTATGGGACGCGGACTTGTCGAAATCGGTCGTGCAGGAAAAAGCCGCCGAAGAAACGTCGCTGAAAAAGGCCGAGGCAGAAGTCACCCGAAGAAAGGCCAAAGAGAAAGCAAAAGCTGACTGGGAGGCGGCAAAGTTGGGCGGACAAATCCGAGTCTTCGGGCATACGTGCAGCGTAAAGTCCGTCGCTTTCAGCCCGGACGGAACGCGTGTGCTCACCAGGGACGATCTCTCCAGGACTATCCTTTGGGACGCTGACACGGGCAGGCAAATCTGCGCCTTCGGGAGCGGCGATCGCACCGTGGAATCTGCCGCCTTCAACTCGGACGGAAAGCAAGTACTAACTGGGGACATGCGTGATGGAGCGATCCTTTGGGACGCGCAGACGGGTGAACAAATCCGTGTCCTAAAGAGGCACGGCCTCGTCACCCTAGCCTCTGTCGCGTTCAGCCCGGACGGAAAGCGGGTGCTCGCCGGGTATTTTGGGAAGGACAATAGGGCGATCCTTTGGGACGCTGACAAGGGCAAGCAAATCCGCGGTTTTAACGGGCATAACCAATCCATTCGTGCTGTCGCCTTCAGTCCTGACGGAATGCAGTTGCTCACCGGATCGCTTGACGATACCATAATTCTTTGGAACGCCGAAACAGGCAAGCAACTCCGAAAGTTCGTCGGGCACCGCGGATCCGTCAATTCTGTCGCCTTCGGACACGATGGAAAACGCATTATTTCCGAAGATAATTACGACGTCACAATTCTTTGGAACACGGACACGGGCGAAAAAATCCGCGAGTTCAAGGGACGCGGCAGCGGCACCGGATCGGTCGCGTTTAGCCCGGACGGCAAGCAGCTGCTTACAGGACACAATGGAAACGCGGCAACTCTTTGGAACGCGGAAACCGGCGAAAAAATCCGCGACTTCAATGGGCATCGCATTGAAGTAACCTCCGTCGCCTTCAGCCCCGATGGCAAGTGGGCAATCACCGGGTCGTTGGACGAGACAGCGATCTTGTGGAATGTGGAGACGGGCGAGCAAATTCGCGTCTTCAGAGGACATAAACGTCGGGTAGAATCCGTCGCATTCAGCCCGGACGGCAAGCGGGTACTCACTGGTTCGGCAGACCACACGGCGATCCTTTGGAACGCGGACAACGGAACGCGGCCGACAAACGCCGATAGCAACGATGCCCCGTAGACAGAAAAGGCCGCAGTGACGCATGATCCCCCGTTCGACCGACTACTTCGAGGCGGTCCAAAACCTCCGCTCGTGCATGAGCGACGAGGAACTGCTCGCCGGCCGCGCGGCGCTCGACGATCGAGGGTTGCCGTTGCTTTGGTCCGGCAACTTCGCCGACGTCTATAAAGTCGAATGTCCGGCAACCGGCAACATCTGGGCCCTGAAATGCTTCACACGTGAGGTGGCCGACCAGCGGGAACGGTACCGCGAAATCTCGGCCCATCTGGATCGGGCCAAATTGCCCTTCACCGTCGATTTTCAATATCTTGAGTCGGGCATCCGCATTGCCGGCCACTGGCATTCCGCCTTGAAAATGCGGTGGGTCGAAGGGCTGGGGCTCAACCAGTTCGTCGAAAAGTATGTCGATAAGCCCGCAACGCTCGACCAACTGCTGGGGCTATGGCCGAAGCTTGCCAAACGGCTGCGCGAGGCCCGGATGGCCCACGCCGATCTGCAGCACGGCAACGTACTGCTGGTGCCCAAGGGCAATCAGCTTGCGCTCCGGCTGATCGACTACGATGGGATGTACGTGCCCGCTCTGGCGGGTCGGCCGTCGGGCGAATTGGGCCATCCGGCCTATCAACACCCACAGCGGCTCCGCGAAGGGACGTACAGCGCCGAAGTCGATCGCTTCTCCCATTTGGCGATCTATTGTGCAGTTCGTTGCCTGAAAGTGGGGCGGCGCGAGCTTTGGCAACAGTTCAACAACGGCGACAATCTGTTGTTTCGTGAGGCGGATTTCCGCAGTCCGGGTAAATCAAGCTTGTTCCGCGAGCTGTGGAAACTGCCGGATGCCGACGCTCGAACGCTGGCCGGTCGCCTAGCGTTGGCGTGCCAAGCGCCGTTAGAGGCGTCGCCGCTGTTGGACGAGATCTTGGCCCGGGACACCGGGAAGGTTGTGCCACTCAGCGTCCCTCAAGAGTCCGCAGTGAGAAGTTTGCTGGCGTCGAAACCGAAGCCAACTTCGCCGGCCAAAGCCGTGGCGACGGCGGTCGCCGAGCCGCCTGCCGTTCAGCCGGAACAAAGTGCGGTCGAGACCAGGGCAGTCTCCGATCAAGGCACGGTGCCGGTTGAAGCATTTGAAGAGGTGTTAACGCTGCCGCCGGGCAATCGCAGTGCATTTGCCGTCATCGACCGCGTCCTCCTGGGGCTGCCTCGCACGGGCGTCGCCCGAGTGCGGGCGGTGGATCGGCTGTTGCTGGCCTTGGTAGGGCCAGAGAATAGTATCCTTCATAACTTCCTCCGTGTCATGGCGCCACTCCTATCGCTGATGCTGCTTGTCGGCATCGCTTGGGAGGTGACTGGCCTGTGGAAGTCTCGTAGTCCGGTTGGCGAGTCTGCCGGTCTGCCCTCGACGACGTGGATGTCGCCCCAGCCGTCTAGCATGTCAAGAGTGAGACCGACCGTCCCGATGCCGACGCAGCCGCCGTCTTGGCAGCCGCCGTTTCGGCAGCCGCCACTTGTCGCGTCCCCTGAGGTGCCCCCCGGTCCATTGACTGGATCGCCGGTGCTTCAAGAAGTCAAGACAGTCTGGGTTCCAGCTAGCGACTCGCGATCGAACTCGATTCGTGACGCGCGCGAAATGGTTCTGCAAGGGCTGGAGGAGAGGTCGTGGGATTTGCTGGCGCGGATGATGACTCCGAACACAGAGATGTATTATCCGCGGCGGTCGGCGCCAAACGAGCCGCGGCAACCGACAAGCGTTCCTGAGCGTTTTGTGCTCACGGGCCGGTTGGCGGCGGTGCGCGTGAGTGAAGGGAAATCGCTGGTCTACATCCTGCCGTCTGGCGTGCCGCAGCCCGTGCAAGGCTCGGAGTCTTTCAATTTGTTCGACAACCTGGTATCGGCCAGGAGATACCCACTTGCCGCAGTCGAATTCGACGGAGAGACGCTTGCTTTGCCGATGTCGGACTATTGCGTAAGTGACAGTGTGCGCGTTGCCGTGAAACGTTGGACGAATAATCGGATAGAGTGGCCACAGCCGGGGGGCCAGCAGCCTCGGGTTGTGGGCAACTTCCGAGATATGCGGGTGGTGCCGCCGGGGATCGTCGAGGAATTGCGGCTGGCGCCCTTCAACCAGGGCCAGGGAGGCATGCCATCCATGAGCATGGTGTGTTGGAGTTTTTGCGGCGAAGGGATCGAGAAGAGTGGGCAGCCGGAGACATGGATCGACCCGCGTTCTCGGTCGAGGGGGAACGACGTCGGAGGAGGTGATTCGGCGCTCGCCGGGATTTCTTATGCGGACTGCACGAAGCGCCAAGGGAGTATCCGGGCGGCTGATCGCTTTCTTCAACACCGTCAGCCGCGTGCGGTCCGACGACTTGGTGGCGTTCCTAACGGTCCCCGGCACCACAGAGGGAACGATTCGCTGCGAAGCCCATTTTGGCTCTACAGTGCAACTGAAAGAGTTCTTGGATTACCCGCCAGGGGCGGTGGTGGAAGTGGCGGCCACGATTGATGATCCGGTGGCCGTTCAAGCCGCTTCACCAACCAACTTCTTGCCTCCGCGTGGCCCACTGGGGCCTATGCCCGGGAACTCGGCAGCAACTCCGCCTGCATTGCCAACCGTCTGGTGCATTCTTCGACTGAATTGCAGCCAAGTCTACGTCCAGGGGAAGCTCGCCACGCTGGTCGATATCAATGGTCCCCGGCGGACGAACGTGGTCGCCCCAAGCGGCACCCCCGATGCAGCCGTCGCCGCTTTGGACGAGATGCTGGGAAAGGAGGCGACCTGGTCGGGCAGGCTGGAACGCATTCGCTGCCAAAAGGGAGAGACTCATATCGTCGTCAACCTCGCATCGACCCAATCTCGATCGGTCCTAGGTGTTTGGTCGTTCGAGGCTTACGCCGACAACGCGGCATTTGTCGACGAATTGGCCGATTACGTCAGCGTTGCGGACTCGTTCAGCGATGCCGACCAAGTTTCCGTCACCGGCGTGGTTTGCGGCGCTTACGCGGCACGGACGAGGCTGCAACCCGCGGTGCCTTTGTTGCGGATCAAATCAGTCGAATGCATCAAGAGGCCGGATGCCCGCGCCGTGGTCGGCGAAAAACGCAAGCCGGGCAGCTTCCACGACAGTACGCTCTGCACCGGACTTGCAGCGGTACTCCGCAACCCTCCTGCGCCGGGGACTGAAGTTAAGTTCACCTGTCGCTATTCGAGATTCAACGAGTACAGCAAGACAGTGCGTGTCACAGCCGAGAGCAAATTCAAGGCTTTTTCCTCAGTTTACGCCGAAATCGCGTTTATCGGCGCGGCCAAAACCGCCTTCGCTCAATATCGGGACGGCAACCGCGTTGAAGTTACCGGCGTTTTGTCCGAAGAACCGCGCAACTTTTCGAGCAGTCTGAAGTTCACCGGAAAAACCATCGTCCGCGAGTCAGACCCGCAAAGCCTCATCACCGCCGTCGATTTCGCCGCGGACAAAGAGCAATGGTCCAAGATACGGTCCAACTTACAGAAGAACGCCAGGCAGACCTTGCGGGCCGTCGGCGTCTTTCACAGGTATTCGCACGAGAACTCCAACCTGAAAATCAGCGTTTGGAGGCTGTATTTCGATTATGACAACATCGAATTGTTGTGTGCGAACGATGACAAATCGCGAAGCTTCCTCGATACGTTGAAACACGACGACGAACTTCTTTTTGAGTTCAAGGTGATCGACGGCCCGTCATTCCGGCGGGTGGGCGCGCTCAAATGGATGGCTCTTCTCAGCACCCCCGACGAGCACGTCGCTTTCCGCCCTCCTCTCATCCGAGATGCGGGTACGTCGAAATCACCTACGGATGCACCGAGGCTTATTCTGCCGAACAAGAAGGAAACTGCATCGGCGGAAGACGGCTACTTCGCCATTGCCATCATCGCGAACACAACCAGACTTGTTATTTGGAGCGACGTTGTGCATGGCACGAAGGGGGAAGCTCAGGAGAAACTGAGCAAAGAAATCAGGAGTCGGAACAATCGGTCGATTAACTTGCGTCATTCACGTTCGGATCGGTTCTCGCCACGCGGCCCGACAAGGATGGAAACGCAGGCGGAAGCGTATCAACAAATCCAGAATTGGAGGGAGGCGTGTTTGCAAAAGGCGTCACACAAGTAATCGAATTGAAGTCACACCGAGGTCGAGAAGAGCAGGACAACAACCATGCAAGTGACCGTTCAGCTACTTCGCTTCTTACACGACGATTTCGATGCATTGCGCAGGAAAGTCGGCAAAGCGTGGCAGGCCGACCAATCGCGGAACTGTAAAGCATGAGTTGGCCCCGTTCGACGGATTACTTCGAGGCGGTTCAAAACCTCCGCTCGTGCATGAGCGACGAGGAACTGCGGGGCGGCCGCGCGGCGCTCGACGATCGAGGGTTGCCGTTGCTTTGGTCCGGCAACTTCGCCGACGTCTATAAAGTCGAATGTCCGGCAACCGGCAACATCTGGGCCCTGAAATGCTTCACCCGTGAGGTGGCTGACCAGCGGGAGCGCTACCGCGAAATCTCGGCCCATCTCGATCGCGTTAAACTTCCCTTCACCGTCGATTTTCAATATATCGAGTCAGGCATTCACATCGCCGGCCACTGGCATCCTGCCTTGAAAATGCGCTGGGTCGAAGGGCTGGGGCTCAACCAGTTCGTCGAAAAGTACGTCGATAAGCCGAAAACACTCGATCAATTGCTGGGGCTGTGGCCGAAGTTGGCGCAGCGGTTGCGCGAAGCCCGCATGGCCCACGCCGATCTGCAACACGGCAACGTACTGCTGGTGCCCAAGGGCAGGCAGCTTGCGTTGAAGCTGATCGACTACGACGGCATGTATGTGCCCGCTCTGGCGGGCAGCCCGTCGGGCGAATTGGGCCATCCGGCCTATCAGCATTCGCAACGACTTCGCGACGGGACGTACAGCGCCGAAGTCGATCGCTTCTCCCATTTGGCGATCTATTGTGCAGTTCGTTGCCTGAAAGTGGGGCGGCGCGAGCTTTGGCAACAGTTCAACAACGGCGACAATCTGTTGTTTCGTGAGGCGGATTTCCGCAGTCCGGGCGAATCGAGCTTGTTCCGCGAGCTGTGGAAACTGCCGGATGCCGACGCTCGAACGCTGGCCGGTCGCCTAGCGTTGGCGTGCCAAGCGCCGTTAGAGACGTCGCCGCTGTTGGACGAGATCTTGGTCTGGGACACCGGGAAGGTCGTGCCACTCAGCGTCCCTCAAGAGTCCGCAGTGAGAAGTTTGCTGGCGTCGAAACCGAAGCCAACTTCGCCGGCCAAAGCCGTGGCGATGGCGGTTGCCGCACTGCCGGCGGTCGAGCCGAAACAAAGTACAATCAAGACTCAGGCAACCTCCGATGAAGGCACGTTGCCTGCGAGCGCATTTGAGGAGGTGGTAACACCACCGCGACGAGTTCTCTCCTCGCTGCTCCATGCGGTTGTTGCTCCGGTGCGAGCAGTGGACCAGTTCCTGCTGGCCGCCGTGGGGCAGGACAACACGATCCTACACAACTTCCTCCGCGCTACTACGGTTGTGTCTCTGATTGTAGCCGCGGCAATCCTTGGTTGGCAAACATCGCCATCACCACCGCTGAAGCTGCGTCCCGTCGAACCGCAGATCGTGGAGACAGGAAAACCGCTGAAAGTCGTCGCCGCGTTGGAAACTACGCGGCGATGGAAAGAGAAATTGCACTTTAGCCTTGGTCCACAGGCCCCGTTTGGGGCCAGCATCGACCCGGAAACCGGCAGCCTCACGTGGATACCAAAACCTGACCAAGCCCCCGGCCAATATGATATCGTCGTCTTGGTCAAGACAATCGACGGCCGCCACGACGAAATGAGCATAAGGGTCACGGTGCCGCCTGTTCCATTGAAGTTCAATCCGATTGCCCCGCAGACTGTGCAAGCCGGAAAGTCCTTGCGGATGGCGATATCCGTGGAGAACGCGGAAGTCTGGCGGGGAAGGTTGCGCTATGGTTTTGCGGGTCGGGGACCGCCCGGCGCGACGATCGATCCACAAACCGGCGAGTTTTCTTGGATGCCGGCCGAGGATCAGGATTCCGAAAGTCGCGATGTGGCCGTCGTCGTCACCACTTTGAACGGCCAATCAGCCAGAGGCGTCTTTACCATTTGGGTGACGGGGCCGCCCATCGGCCGGCAAATCCGTACGTTCCAGGGACACACCGAGTACATCACCTCCGTTGCTTTTAGTCCGGATGGCCGGCACGTGTTGACTGGCTCTCACGACCACACGGCAATCCTGTGGGATGCGGCCAGCGGACAAAAACTTCACGTCTTCACGGGACACAGCGAGCATGTATGCTCCGTGGCCTTCAGTCCAGACGGCCGGCAGATACTCACGGGATCGTCGGACAAAACGGCGATTCTTTGGGATGCGTCGACGGGTCGGCAACTCCAAACCTTCCATCATTTTATAGTACAGTCGGTGGCCTTCAGTCCAAATGGCCGGCAGGTGTTGACGGGAGCCTTTGACCCTGCGGCAATCTTATGGGATGCGGTCAGCGGAGAAAAAATCGAAAAGTTCGCAGGTAGCTTTTCCACGGAGTCCGTAGCGTTTAGCCCGGACGGCCGACAGATGCTAACTGGCGGTCGTTCGGTTGGGCAACGGGCAGACTCGATCCAAGATTCGGCGATCCTGTGGGACATTTCCACCGGCCAACAGATTCGCGCCTTCCAGGGACACACGGATACCGTGAAATCCGTGGTTTTCAGTCCAGACGGCCGACGGGTGCTCACCGGGGCTTATGACGGCACGGCGATCCTTTGGGACGCAGCCAACGGGCAAAAGCTCCACACCTTTCAAGGACAACCTCTTCAAGGCTTCGGCAGACTACGTGACGCGGTAGCCGTGGCCTTCAGTCCGAATGGCCGGAGGATACTCACCGCGGGATCGTCGGACGACGGGGCGATCCTCTGGGACGCGGCCAGCGGACAATATCTTTATACCTTCCACGGACACAACAGAGTAAACTCCGTGGCGTTCAGTCCAGATGGCCGGCAGATTCTCATGGGTTTGGACGACAATACGGCGACCCTATGGAACGCGGGCACGTCGGGATCGGCCGGAGTTGTGCCGAGGCCCGTTCCGCCGGCCGAAAAGTCGAGCGCGCCCGTGGCGTCAACCGCACCGAAAACGCCGCGTCTTCGGCCGATTCCTCCACAGACCATCGAAGCGGGGAAGCGGTTGACGGTTGACGTATCGGTCGAGGACGCCCAATCGTGGGAGGGGAAGCTGCGATTCGGCCTCGCCCCGAACGCGCCGGCGGGCGCAACGATTGATCCGTGGTCCGGGCAATTCACCTGGACGCCGACCGAAAACCAGGCGCCCGGCACGTACGACATCGTTGTGTCGGTCGAAAGCCTGGAAGGCCGAATCGCTCGGACCAACTTCACGGTCACGACGGTTGCGCCGAAGCCGGTCCCTTGGGGCGATCGGGAGATTACGTTGAACCTCGGCGGCGGAATCAAGTTGGAACTGATTTTGATTTCGGCAGGCTCTTTCGTAATGGCGGATGAAAATTCGGTCCGAATCCGCGACGTAACCATCACGCAGCCGTTCTACCTCGGCAAGTACCATGTCACCCAGGAACAGTGGCAAACGATCATGGGAAATAACCCGAGTCACTCCCAAGGCCCGAAGAACCCCGTGGAGAGCGTCTCGTGGGATGATTGTGCGGTGTTTGTGAACAAGCTCAACGGGAAATTCGGGATTGAGCGAGAGGGTTTCCGGCTGCCGACCGAGGCCGAGTGGGAGTATGCCTGTCGGGCTGGTACTGTGCCAGACAAACATCGTGAGCGGGACATCTATGACTTCGGATGGGTGGGCAACAACTCCGCCGTCACGACTCACCCCGTGGGCAAAAAGAAGCCGAATGAGTGGGGCTTATACGAAATGCGCGGAAATGTGCGGCAATGGTGCGCCGATTGGTATCAGATACGATTCGACGACAAATCCACTGCCATCGACCCCACCGGTCCGTCCTTCGGTTCGAATCGCGTGTGTCGCGGCTGTTCTTGGGATAATTTTGCCGGCCAATGGGAGATCGGCCGTCGCTACGGCATTGCACCATCGGCGGTCGTTAATACCATCGGCTTGCGAGTCGCGTGCGGAGTCCATCCCGCGTTTAGAGACTCTTTGAAGATCGAACGACAAAGAACCGAAGAGAAGGAGGCATCAGACAATTCCA
The DNA here is from genome assembly GCA_963823895.1 of uncultured Planctomycetaceae bacterium. Classification (GTDB taxonomy): domain Bacteria; phylum Planctomycetota; class Planctomycetia; order Pirellulales; family Thermoguttaceae. The sequence goes on along the minus strand of CAWGNG010000020.1, from coordinate 656,466 downwards.
CCGAGAACGACGATCCCTCTAAAGCCGACTCGCCGAACAACGACAGCTACTATGCCATTGCCGTTGTCGACAAAAACGGACACGAACTGGTCTGGAGCAAGGTCGGGCATGGCAAACAAAAGGAGGCCGATAAGCAATTGAAGGCAAAGTTGCAGGAATTGAAGCGGCAAAGCTCAGATGCCAGCGTCAAATGGCCTAGAAAAGTGGACGAATATGTGAAGTTGGGGCAAAGGCAAAGGCAAATGCGAGCAGCACGCGGGTTCGGCCGGGCCAGACCGCCAACGCCGGAGGAACAGGAATTGACAGAGCAAATCAGTGCGCTGCAAAAGGAGGTACGCGAATTGGAGCGGCAAAAGGATGCGATATTGGTCCCGAAGCGTTCCATGACACATTCTCGTGAAACCGCTGAAAAGCGAATCGCGCAATGGACGAAGGAAGCAAAACAGCCAACAAGGTCGAGAAGAAGGTGAAAACAGGTATGTTTACTCGCCGGGGGTGCCGCGAATTTCGTCGTTGGGGCAACAGTTCCGGGGGCTGTTAGCCACCGGCTATTTGGGGTTACAATAGGTTTTTTAACCCCTCGTTTTCACGCTCTGCGTGGGAACGCACTGGCTGCGACGCTCTGCGTCGCTTGGTCCGGTGCGGAGCGTCGGAAAAAAGCAGGGCCCAAAAACACAGGACACAACCCATGCCGTTGACCGATCAACAACTTCGCTCGTTTCGGGACGATTTCGACGCATTGCGCGGCGAGGTCGGCAAAGTCGTGGTTGGACAACCGGAAGTGATCGACGGCATGTTGACCGCGCTGGTGGCCGGCGGACACGTGCTGATCGAGGGGAACCCGGGCCTGGGAAAGACCGTGCTCGTGCGGACGCTGGCCCAGGTGGTCGAACTTAGCTTCCAGCGGGTTCAATTCACCCCCGACCTGATGCCCTCGGACCTGCTGGGCACCTACGTCGTGATGGAAACGCCGCAAGGACGCCGGACCTTCGAGTTTCAGAAAGGGCCGATCTTTTCACATTTGATACTGGCCGACCAGATCAATCGCGGCACGCCGAAGACACAATCGGCGCTGCTGGAGGCAATGGAAGGCCAAGAAATCACCGTCGCCAACGAGAGTTTCAGGCTGCCCGAGCCTTTTTGCGTTGTGGCGACGGAAAACCCACTGGAAATGGAAGGTACATTTCCGTTGCCGGAGCCGGAACTGGACCGATTCCTGTTGAAGTTGACGGTCGGCCCGCCGACGCCGGCCGAAATCGAGGAGATTCTCGACCGCACCACCGAGAACATCGGGCCGGTCGTTCGCTCGATTGTCGATGGCCGTCGGCTGCTGGAGATGCGGACGGTCGCCCGGGCGGTGTTGATCGATCGCGGTCTACGCCATTGGGCCATTGGTCTGACGATGGCGACGTGTCCCGAGCAGCCCGACGCTCCCGAGCAGGTACGGCGGTTCGTGCGTTACGGGTCAAGCCCGCGCGGTGCTCAGGCGTTGGTGACGGCCGCCAAGATCAAGGCGGCGTCGGAGGGCCGCGCGTCGGTGGCCGAGTCTGACGTTCGCGGAGTCGTCCACGCCGTGTTGCGCCACCGCGTCATCCTCAACTTTGAAGGACAGGCCGAGAACATCTCGCCCGACCGGTTGATCGACGACGTGCTCGACGTCGTTCCGCGAAAGAATTAAATTGAATCCTACGTAGAACGGAATTCATTCCGTTCATGTTTCGAGCCGAACGGAATGAATTCCGTTCTACGTGGCAACATGACGCAACCGCCGTTCGATGCCGACGTTCTCAGCCGCTTCCGCCGCATCTTGTTGACAGCGAGGCGGCGCAGGACCGTCGCTGACCGACTCGAACATCGCGACTACGCTCCCGGCGACGATTATCGCCGGATCGACTGGCGGGTCTGCGCCGGCGCGACGACTTGTTCACTCGAACGGCCGAGGACGACCGAGACGTTCCCGCGTACGTTTTGTTGGATTGTTCCGCGAGCATGTCGATCGGCGATCCGCCGAAGTTCGGTCTGGCCCGCACCATCGCGGCGATGGTGGGCTATCGGGCGTTGGCCGATCTGCGGCAATGCGGTCTGACGGCGTTCGCGGGCCGAGCTGTGTCCGATCTGCCGGCCATCCGTGGCCTATCGCGCGTCGGGCGGGTTCTGCGGTTCCTCGAAAATCTTTCGCCACAAGGCGACCAAACCGACTTGGCCCGCGCGGCGGAGGATTTCGTCCGGCGCTATCAGCCGCACGGCACGGCGACGGTGATTACCGACTGTCACGATCGGATTGGGTATGCGCGGGGGCTGCAAATTCTCGCCGCCCGGGGTTACAAGCCGAGACTGGTGCATCTTTACGCCCCATGCGAGGCCGATCCCGGCGTGCTGGGCGACGTGGAACTGTTTGACGTCGAGAGCCACCGAAGCCGGCGGGTCGTTGTTACCGAACGGACGGCAGCCCGGTACCGGCGACACTTCGACCGGTTCCGCGAGTCGATCCGCGGCGATTGTTCGCGTTGCGGGATTGTGTGCCTGCAAGTGGCCTGTGACGCCCCTGAAGACGACATTTTGCAGAGCGTGCTTCGATTGGAGTCTTCATGAGTTTTGCCCATCCCGACCAACTCTACTGGGGATTGCTTGCGATTCCACTGGTGATTCTCGCCTACGCGCGGCGCGCTGGGATGCGGCGCGAGCCGGTGGCGAACGACCGGATATGGGTGGAAGTTTTGGCCAAAGACCGCGTGCGATCGATGTGGCTGCGGTGGCGGCGCGAGGTGTCCTTGGTCGTGCAGTTGGCGATCCTAGCGTCTATCGTTCTCGCACTGGCCGATCCACTCTGCCAACCGCCGCAGCAGATCGTGGCGGTGTTGGACAACTCCTCCGATAAAGCCGCGCCAGCCAAGCTGACGGCGGCAAAACAGAAGGTCGGGCAGTGGATCGCCGGCCTGCGCGACTGCGACAGCATGGCGATCGTCTCAGCCGGCAGTCCGGCAATGGTCCGTTGCACCATGACCGGCGAACGGCGGACGCTTGATGCAGCCTTAGAAGCCGTACAGCCGGTCCAGGGGTCGGCCTGTCCAGATTTTGCGATCGATTTGGCCCGGCGGCTGCTCGGCGACGCTTCAGCCGGCCGGATCATCTTGGTCAACGGCGACGATCGTGGCGGAGTCACAGGCGAGGCGGATTTTCAGACGCCCGGCCCGCCGATTTGGCCCTGGCTGGCAGGCTTGGCCGCAGTGCTGGTCGTCTTCGAGTGGTGTCTTTATCAACGACGATGGACGGATTGAGCGAATTGATTCTTATGAACGACGGCTCGTGGCAATGGGAAGTGATGCACCCGATGCGGCTGGCGGCGCTGGCGGCGGCGCTGCCAATGATCTATTACGGGCGTCGAAACCTCGTGCAATTGCCGCCGTGGCGGCGGGCCGTCTCGCTTTTCGTCCGTATTCTCCTCCTCGCAGCGTTGGTTGCTGCCCTGTGCGACATCCGGGTGGTCGGCGTCTGTCGTCAGCCATACGTGGTCGCCGCCGTTGACCGAAGCGCCAGCATTTCGGCCGCGGCGCACGCCACAGCGGACGTGTTTCTCAACGAGCTTGCCCGATCTGCCGGCGGCAATCGGATGTCGCTGCTGCCGTTTGCCGCCCGGCCCGGCGTCGTGGGCAAGAACGTCCCGCCGCTGGATTCGATGGGTAGTGACCTTGCGGCGGCGGTTGCCGCAGCCCGCGCGGCAATTCCCGCCCGCTATGTACCGCGAATCGTGTTGCTGACCGACGGCAATGAGACTGAAGGCGCTCTTCGCGCCGCCGCCCAAGCCGCCGGCGTGCCGATTTCCGTCGTTCCGTTGCCGGGTAGTTCCGACGGCGAGGTCTACGTTGTCTCGGTGCGGGCGCCTCGCCAAGTTCGCGAGGGCGAGCCGTTCACCGCGGACGTCGTGGTTTGGTCGTGCGCGAGAACCAATGCCACGTCCGGTTGTCTCGAGGCTCCGAACCTCTCGCCGATCGGCGTGTTCGTCTTACCGCGGGCGAGAACTGCGTCGGTTTCCGCCTGTCGCTTGTGGGCCGATCGGCCGGAACGCTCACGGCCCGGGTCGAAGCCGCTGGTGACGCCACTGCCGAGAACAACGAGGCCGCCGTCACAGTGCTTGTAACGCCGTCACCCCGAGTGCTGCTTGTCACGAGCCGGCCGGCCTTGGTCGAGCCGCTCGTCCGGGCGCTCGTCCGCGAACACGTTCGGGTCGAGGTTCTCTTGCCCGACACCCTCCCAGACCGCCCCGACCTCTTGCGAAACTACGACCTGCTGGTTCTCTCGAACGTGCCGGCGATTTCGCTGTCGCAGCGGCGCATGGAAGCGATCCAAACCTACGTCCGCCTTGGTGGCGGTTTGATTGTTCTCGGCGGCGACCATGCCTTGACGCCGGGCGGGTATCGCAACACCGTGCTGGAAGAAGTCCTTCCTCTCGTCTGTGAGCCAAAGTCCGACCGTCCGAAACCGACGCTAGCGATGGTGTTGGTGTTGGATTGCTCCGGGTCGATGAAAGGCGAGAAGATGCGTTTGGCGAAACTGGCGACCCGTCAAGCCGTGGAGGCGCTCGGTCCGCGGGATCGAGTGGGCGTTCTGGCGTTCGAGGAACACAGCCGCTGGGTCAGCCCGCTTCGGCCATGCGCCGATAAGGAATCCGTCCTTCGCGGCGTCGAAGCGATCCAAGCCGACGGCGGGACGAAGATGTATCCCGCCCTGGAACAAGCCTACTCGGTGTTGCGCGAGACATCCGCGGATGTCAAGCACATTCTTCTATTGACCGACGGCGTTTCCGAGCCCGGCGATTTTGCGTCGCTGGCCAAGAAAATCGCCGATGGCAACATCGGTGCGTCGATCGTGGGCCTTGGCCCCGACGCCGACCGAAAGCTGCTGCGAGAAATCGAGGAAAAGAGCAAAGGGCGATGCTACTTTTGCGAAAACGCCCGGACGTTGCCGCGGATTTTCGCGTCGGAAACCCGCGCCGCCGCCAAGGTCGGCATCACCGAAGGGCCATGCTTTGTCCACACCGCACAGGCCGACGAGTCTTCAGCCGGCATCGACTTCAACCGGACGCCTGCATTGTCGGGCCACGTGGAAACGCGGCTGAAGCCTGGCAGCCGGCTTTGCCTCGTGTCCGGGAGCGGCGATCCGTTGCTGGCGGCCCGGCGTTACGGCGAAGGCCGGAGCGCCACGTTTACTTCGGACTTGGAAGGCCACTGGTCGAATGCTTGGCTGCGATGGGAGGGTTTGGGAGTTTTTTGGACGCAGTTGGCGCGATCGGTCATGCGATCTCCGGATCGCGCGATTCAGGCCGCACGCAGCGAGAGCGTCCGAAACTACCCTCAGGAACTATCCTTTCGCCCAACCAACGTGAAACTACTACGATGGGTCGCTCAGGCCACGGGCGGACAGTACGCGCCCGCGCCTGCCGATCTCTTCGCGACGGCCGAAGACGCCGTTCCTTGGACCGAGGCTTTAGGACCGTTTCTGCTGACCGCCGCTCTGCTGATTTTCCTGATCGACTTTGCTTTCTTGCGTGTGCTGAGGCAGCGAGTCCTGATAGGCCAGACGATGGGGAGACAAATCCCACGCGACGGTGATGGCAAGTATAAAAGTGAGCGACCAATTGCCGCACGTCCTCTCGTATCAAAGTGCCGAAGACAGGACTTGAACCTGCACTCCCTTAACGAAAACTAGGTTCTGAACCCGGTTCGTGCGGTCATTGCTATTCCATCGCGGCGTTCTGGTCAACGTGGTCGGGCGGTTGGGTTAACCAAGGCTACAGAGGTAGATGACTACGCATGGGCCCTAAGTCGGTTCGTGCGTAATGCAGGAATCTAGCGCCGATTCGCAGCCACCTCATTCAAGGAATACCAATCAATGAAATCTGTGGTCGACTTGTCTTTCGGAGCGTAGGAGTTCAGCATCACGGCGTAAGCCATCGCCCACGCCGCCCAGGTCTTGTCTCTTCCATCCGTTTAGCAAATGCCCCGTGGCGGCAACGCACTTCGGCCAAAGACACAAATTCAAGACAGGCTTGGTTCTGGGGCATTGTGTTGCCGTTCCATCGCAAGGCGTTGCTGGAACGTCATCTGGGGCTGGCGGGTTCCATGTCGGGCCGTGCTGACATAGTAGGACGGAATCCCACGAGGTGCGCGGCCTTCGGTAATGGCTTGGTCCGTAGATTCGGCTGGCGGTGATGTCTCTGACACTGAGGCGGACACATTGGACTGAATAGCCTCCGTGCGGCGGCGGATGCGGGCGGTTACGGGTTCCTCGGCGGAAAATTGCGTCTGCCGGATGCACTGCGGCGTGGCTTCGATGCTATGCGCAGCCTTGAGCGTCCTGATTTTTTCAGCCAATTCGGCAGCGACGGGCTGCGAGTCGTTTATTGGATCCGGCGTCGCACCCGAAAGGCCCGCCTTGAGTTGGTCCCGCAAGCCGGTCAGTTCGGACAGATAGGTGTCGTAACCGAAGGGCATACCCAAGCGCGCCTGGTAGTCGCGTAACTGCGACTCGGCGATGGCGCTGTCTTGCCGGACTCGGTCACATTCAGTGCCGTAGCTGCCGGCCATACGTTCTAGGGCATTCAGCACGGCACGCGGTCCCTGGTGTTCCCGCGAGAGTTGGGACTGACGGGTGATGGCACCTTCCAAGTACACATCCGGCGGGAATTGCGGATGAAGCATCAGGCCAAATTGCAGGCCGCGATAGATGCCAATCGGAACGCGGGTTGTCTCGCGGACATCGCGGAGCACGGAATCCAGTTGGCCGGCCAGGACGGCGGGTACGTTGTCGAGTAACGGAGTGCGGCCGCCGATGGTAATCGGGTCGCCGGCACGGGCGGTGGCGGTGGCTTGGTCCGCCATGAGGTTGGATAATCTCCCGGAAAGGCCGACAATGGTGTCCGGCAGTTTACGCACGTTGTGCCGGGCAAGGTATTGTTCGTCGAGGTGGTTCTTCTTGAGGAGGGCGAGCCGTTGCAGTTCGGCGTCGGCCTCGGCCAAGGTCAGTACGGCCGGGTTGCCGGAAGCAATCGCTTTGACCTCGGCGTAGGAAAGCTCCTGGCCGCCGATGTCTTCGGCCCGTCGGGCGGCGTTGTCGCCGGTGATGACCTGGCCGATGAAGCGGGCCTTGGTCTCCAACGCCTGCCACATGTAGGCGTCGAACGAGCCTTCGGTGACATAGCGATAGACCGCCACTTCCTCGTTCTCGTTCCCTTGGCGGAGGATTCGGCCTTCACGTTGCTCAACCTCGGCCGGCTTCCACGGGGCGTCGAGGTGATGCAGTGCGACCAGACGTTTCTGGACATTGGTGCCGGTGCCCATCTTTTGCGTGCTGCCGAGGAGCACCCGCACCGAACCCTGGCGGACCTTCTCGAAAAGGGCCTGTTTCTTGGCATCGGATTCGGCGTCGCCGATTGCCGCGATCTGCTCAGCCGGTAGGCCGGCAGCGATTAGTTTTTTGATGATGTCCTGGTAGGGCGAGTATCCCCAGTCAGTTGGATTAACGCCCATGTCCGCGAAAATCATCTGCGTGCCGCGCGTCGGTGTGGTCCGGTCCCAGATGGCCGCGACGTTTTCCACCAGCCGGTTGACCTTCGAGCCATCGAAGTCGGGTGCCGTGGCAGAAAGCATCCTGGCGTCGGTGGCGAGTTTGCGGCCGTCGGTGGTAATGGCCAGGGCGTTGTCAACGCGAGGGTCCACCTTCTGCGACCGCAGCCTGTCATAGCGTTCGACCAGTTCCTCCTGGAGATCGCGCTGTTCTTCGGACATCGGGCAGGCGACGATGATGGGCTTGCCGCCTGTGAGGCGCGGCCGGGGCAGGTTGAGCATCTCGGCCGTCTGCACGTCGGAGAAGGCGCGGAACATCTGTTGGAGTTCTGGCAGGTTGGTGAAGCGGGCGAACCGGCTTCGCGGTCGCAGTCCCGCCCCGTCCGGGGAGATTTCCATTGTGTCGATGACTTCGCCGAAGGTGGCCGCCCATGCGTCAAAATGCTCCAGGCCACGACTCTTGAGTCCCTCGGGGTCGAGGAACCGCTGCATCGTGTACATTTCCATCATGGTGTTCGAGATCGGCGTCCCGGTGGCGAACGTGACGCCGTGGCCGGGATGCTGCTGGCCGAGGTAACGCGCCTTCATGTAGACGTCGAAGGCCCGCTCGGAGCCGCCGGTCTGAATGCCGGCGACGCGGTCCATCTTGGTCGGCGTTTCCAGGTTCTTGAAATGATGCGCCTCGTCGATGAAGACGTGATCGACGCCCAGTTCGTCAAAGACCAAACCATCATCCTTCTTGTGTTCGGCCAACAGGTCTTTGAGGCGTTCTTCCCGTGCGGCTTTCTGCTTCTCGATGGTCTTGATGAGATTGCGGTTGGCTCCCTTTGAGCCCGCATGTTCACGGAGCAGTTCGTCGTATTCGGCGATTTGTTCGCGGAGAAACGTTTCTTGATAGTCCCGCGACATGCCGATCCGCTCGAAACTGCTGTGGGTGACGATGATGCCGTCCCACTCGCCGCTGGCGATTTTGGCGGTAAGCTGCTTGCGGCGGTCGCGGGTTAGTTCTTCCTTGGCAGCGACCAAGAGCTTGGCATTGGGATAAAGCTGCATGAACTCGCGGGAAAACTGCTCCAGCAGGTGATTGGGGACGACGTACATCGGCTTTTTGATGAGCCCCGCCTGCTTCATCTTCATGCCGGTGGCGGCCATCGTGAAGGTCTTGCCCGCGCCGACGACGTGGGCCAGCAGGGTGTTGCCGGAACTCATGCCCCGCCACACGGCGTCGTCCTGGTGGGGACGTAGTTTGATGTTCTGGTTCATGCCGGGGAAATCGAGGTGCGAGCCGTCGAACAGGCGGGGCCGGAGGTTGTTGTACGTGTCGTTGTATAACCGCACGAGCCGCTCGGTGCGCTGCGGATCGGTGAAGACCCAGGAGCGAAAGCGCTCCTTGATGAGTTTTTGCTTCTCGCGGGCGGCCAGCGTCGCCTCCGGGTTGACCACCCGCTCCTCGCGGTCGCCGTTTTGGATCGTGTCACAGATCACCGGCGTTTTCATGTTGATCGCCAGATCGAGCAGCCAGGTGCCGTTGGCGCGCGCCGTGCCGAACTCGGAGGTGGCGGCGACCGACTGCTTGGTGGCGTAGTCGGCGTCGATGCTCCACACGGCGTCCTTTTGCAGGTGTGCGACCGGCACGGAGGACGGATTGACGTGGAACAGTTGGGCTGCGAATGCCTGAATGTCTCTTGCCGGAATCCACGGCGCGCCCAACCCCGCGTCGATGTCGCCGGGCAGCACGTCTTCCGGCTGCACGGCCCGCAAGGCGTCGGCGTTGCGCGTGTAAGCCGATCCGGCACGCTCGGCGGCGGCGAGTTTGGCCCGCACGTTGCCGGAGAGATAGGCATCGGCCGTCTGCCATGTTTTGGATTCCGGGTCATGGAAGATCAGGTCGCCCAGTTCGGCAACGACCTGCTCCTCGGGCTTGCCGTAGAGGGTGGCGATGTACGGCAGGTCCACCGTGCCGCGTTGGTTGAGGGCTACGAGCAGTGCATCCTCGGCGCTGCGGACCTGGGTGATTGGAGGAGTCTTGCCCACCACGTCCTTGGTCATGATGGCGGCCTTGGTAGCCTTTCCCGTCACTTCGTCGTAATCCTCCAGGGACATGACCAGCATGGCGTCCGGGTCTTCGCGGAACTTCACGAGATTGGGCATACGGCGAATGACGTTGCCGTCGGCCGTCTCGCCAAAGGTGGTCTTATTGATCGGGCCGTAAGTGGTGACGAAGCGATCGTAGGCCCAGTTGAGTTCCCGGCGGGCGTCGTTGCGGTTCGCCTCGGGCCAGCCTTCGTTCTGCGATTGCAGAACCCGGCGGGCGCGGTCACGTAGGCCAACCAAGGCAGCCAGTCGCTTGCCCGTCAGCGTGCCGTCTGCCCGCAAGGAAGTGCCGCCGTAGACCACGGGCATGGCTTGCCCGCCCACGGATTGGCAAATCGTGCGGTCATCGGTGACGAAGAAGCTGCCTTCGGTGATATGACGTTCTGCCGGCGGCGGCGTGAAAGCCGGGGCGGACGGTTCCTCGGTCGTCGATGCTTGAATCGGATCGAACTGCGGCAGGCGCTGGATCGCATCCTGAAGCTGCCGGCCCAGGTCGCCATTGCTGAGAACGCCGAAACCCTCGCCGCCGTAAAGCGTATCCTTGCGGGTCCAGGTGCCGAGGACCATTTCCGGGTGACGGACGAAATAGCGATTGATCGAGACCTCCGCGCCGTCGATCTCCATTGGCCGCGCCCGATGCCATTCCGCCTCTTCGTGACGGGCCGGCTCGCCGGGGGCTCGCTTGCGTAAGAAAACGATGTCCGTGACCACGGCGGTTCCTTCTTGTTTGAAGGCGCTGGAGGGCAGGCGGATCGCCCCCACGAAATCGGCCTTCGAGCCGAGATACTCGCGGACAGCCTCATTCTGCTTGTCGAGCGTAAAATGCGACGTGACCAGGGCCAATACGCCGCCGGGCTTGAGGGTGTCGATCGACTTGGCGAAGAAGTAATCATGCAGGGAGAACTTCTGACCGCGATAGTCGAGCTTCAAATTGGCAAACGGCACGTTGCCGATCACGGCATCGATGCGGTCCTCGGGCAGCTTTGTGTCGCGGAAGCTCTCGATGCGAATGTCGTGTTCGGGGTGGAGCGCCTTGGCAATGCGGCCGGAAATCGAGTCCAACTCGATGCCGATGAATCGCATCCCTTCCTTGCCCTGGCTCATAAACTTGCCGATACCGCAGCCGGGTTCCAGGACTGTGGCGTTGCCGGGCACGCCCAGGCGGACAATCGCCTCGTGGATGGCCGCGATCACGGTCGGCGAGGTGTAGAAAGCGTTGAAGGTGGTGCGTTTGGCGCTTTCGTATTCTTCGGGGGTTAAGAGTGATTTGAGTTCTTCGCCCAGGGCCTGCCAGCTTGCATCCTTATAACGGCGGCTGAACGGATCGGGGAAAAGCGACAAGGCGACCGGCCCGAAACCGGCGAAGCGGCTAAGCGTTTGTTTTTCCTCGGGCGTGGCGGAGCGTTGTTCTTCCTCGATCTGCTTCAAGGTGCGGATGGCGGCGATGATGTTGCGGGCCTTCGACTTTTCACCGCTGGCGATCGGTGCTGACTGCGGTTGACGGGTCAGTACAGGCTCACGAATCGGGATCAATGGCGGTGGCATGTCGAATTGCAAGCTGTACTGGGTGCCCATCATGGCGAGGTTTCCTTCTCCTGGCGTTGCCGGCCCCGCCGTCGGGGCCTGATGGCGCGCCGCAGACTCAGCCCCTAGCCGGGGCTCCGCTCGCGCAGCGACCGTGCCAGCGGAAAGTTGGGGGAGACCTTCAGGGGGAACCGAGTTTCCGCTTGCACGGCCCGGCGGGCTGAGTACAGCGCCATCACTGAAGGCCCCAGGCGAGGTCGGCGCGGCGGCAGAAGAATCGCCGGCGAGGGAACCGGGCGGTGTTGGCAAGTCTTGCGATGCCGTAGAAGGGGAGTCGAAGAGAGTCGGCCGGTGGCGTGACGCCTTTAGGCGCGCGACATGCGACGCCGCAGGAAAAGCATAGCCGTGTCGAGGAATTGCGGTTCGCTGCCGTCCTGGGAGGAATCGGTGGGCAAACGATCCTCCATTTCCTTCAGGGCCAACTCGAACGCCTCGCTGGCTATCTGGTTCCGGTCGCTGCCCGGCCACATCCGCGAGAGCATCTCCTGCCACGCCTCGTGGCTCATCCTGAGTTCGCGCGAGTACATCTCCAGGGCCGGCAGCAACTTCCGCTCCTTGCGGAGTTGCTCGTGCATCGCCGGCCGCTGTTGCAGAAGTTCGTGAACGATCGTCTTGTACTGCATGGTGGTCTCCATCGGGTTTGGATAATACTCGGTTTTCAGTCTCGGGCAAGCCGCCCGAGTCGGATGAGAATAGCGAACGCTGTCGCCGGTCTGGCGGTCTCCGTTTCATCTCGACCTGCCATCTCTGCGGTGCCGGTCGGGCTTGCCGAAGGCGTCTCTCAAGACTTGGCTTGCCGCCGCCCCGGCCATGACGATCATCGAGCCGATGGCGACGTATTGCAGAATCATCGCCATGCGGTCATTGCTGCAATTCCGCGACATCATCTGGGCCTGGGGGCCGAGATCCTGAAGTTTGTAGGTTGGCGGGACCGTCATAAGACAGCGCCACGGTGAAGAGGGTTCCGGCTAGCGGGAGAGTTCCGGGCCGGATTCGATCCCTTTTTCCAGCCGGATCATGTTGCAGACGTCCTGATAAAGCCGTTCGGCTTCGATACGGGTGCCCATCGCCGATTCGGACCTGACCGGGTGCGCCCATATTCTCTGGGAGGGGTGCCAGCGGTAGCCTGTCTCCTTCATCCTGTCAATGACGGCCTGGCTCGGCTTGTCCTCGGGGCGGCCTTCGCCGAACTTGATCGCCATGCGGCGGTCGCGCTTGCTCTCGAAGAGACTCACACCGGCCTGGTAGTCCGTGGCGATTCCGAAGGGATCGGGAGCGGACGTCCATTTCTTCCTTTGTCCCACGCGGTCGGCGAAACTCGGGCCTTCGCTGTTGGTTTCTGCCGCCGGTGGTTCGGCAACTGCGGTAGAGGTTTCTGTTGATTCTTGATCGAATGTGCTTTGACTTGATGACATGATGATCCTCCGTGTCGTTATGAGGGTTAATCATTAACCCTTGTTAAGGATTGTAACACAGTTGCAGGTGGTTTCGCAACAAGTAAAGCACTTAAGTGCCCATGTGTTTGAATATAAAGAACTACGCTTCCCGCGTACCAGAGGTGTACGCACAGAGACCAACATTGAGACAAAACGCTGGTGCCAAGAGCAGCGTGCCAGCGGGCGGGCTTGCCGCCTGAAACAGGCGGCTGGAACGGTGCAAGTCGGCCTATGCAACGCATAGGGAAGACGCCTGTCCACTTTATGCTTTGCCAGGCTTGCAGAATCTCAAGCCTCCCCATGTCTGACTCGGGGTGTTTTGCAGCCGGCTTACACTGCGTGTTTGCAATGCGACTGCAATTGATGTGAGAAGGCCGGGGCCGGTTGCGTGTGGCATGGAGAAGGCCGGGCGGATTGGGCAGAGATGCCGTTCGGCCAGAGCGTTCCGTGGCGGGTTACTGCGCGAAGGCGGCGGCTTGCGTGTTGAAGAGGTTCTTGACGTTCACTCGGTTCGGCAGATGGGATTTGATCTATGCGATGTCAGCAGGGGGATTGCCTTTGTCGAGACGATGCAAATCTCCGTTTGTTCCGGATGGTGGGCACGCCGCGGTCTGCCGACGCAGTGGTCGGGTGATGCCTCCCGCGGCGCGCCCTTTTTGGTGGCCAGTTTACTTGTTGAAAAGCGGTTCGCTGGCACAGTGCCCTTGCGTCACCAATAGCGGAGTGAAGTCGCCCGGCTCCATCTCCACGCCCTCCTGGGCAGTGGCAGCTTTCCGCTGGGCCAGGGCGACGGCTTCGATCGGGTCCACGGCTTTCACGAGGGCATAGTACGTCTCCGTGCCGCTATCGTTGGCATAGTCGGGATAGAGCAGCAACACCGAATAGGGGTTGCTGCCGAGAGACCGTTTGTCCGTGATGTCCCACGGCGGGAGGGCGTCCGTTGCCAGGGCGACTGCGGCGTGACATGCCCTCGCCGCTTCGGCGAGGTCGCCATGCTCCCAGCGGTCGATCACCATCCGGCATGCCGCCAGTAACGCCGGGGCGGCAACAATCAACTGGCTGTTCGCCTTTTGCTGTTCGGGTGAGGCAACTCGCCCTTCGCTGTCTTCCTCGGCAATCTCGGCGATGTAGATGTCCGGTGGATGCCGTCGGGATCGGGTGCGACGATGAATTGCCAAGTTTGCTGCCACGGGCCGGGCGTGTGTTCGGTGGTCGTCATGGCTACGCTTCCTCCGCTTCGTCGGTTTCGGGGCCATCGCCGAAAAGTCTCTCTGCGTGGTAGTCCAGCACGTCCCAATTGATGCCGATGGTCGCGTCGTGGTTTCGTTCGACGGCCTGCAAGACATCCCACGCCTGCTCGTCGGTCAAGTCGGGACGGATTTCCCGCACATCGTCAATGCTCCAGCCGGCGGCGATCTGACGGCGTACTGCCAGGACGGCGTGGATGTCGAGCCCGTCGGATTCACAACGCGGGCAATCTGTCTCTGCTGCCGCAATGACGGCTCGGGCTTGCTCAATGGCTCGTTCGCAAGCGTCCAGTGCTTCCTTCGTTACCTCGTTGCCATCGCGTTTCCAGCACTCGTAAAGGGACTGGCTTTCGTTTTCAGCGTAAGGCAGGATGGCTGCGAGGGCGGCCAGCAACCTCGGTGCGGCTTTTTGCAGTCGCTCCGGCTCGAAGTCGATGGTTAGCGATTCAGCCGTAGCTGTGAGACTTTCGCCGTCGATGGCTTTCCGGAGATCCGGCTCGTATTCGTCGCCACGCCAGGAATTGGAGCCGAAGGCGATGTCGCCCTGGGCCAGCTTGGCTACGTCGAGGACGGCACAGTGGTGCGGCTGCTCGAACAGGATGCCTATCTTGCGGCTGCGCTCCGGGCCGCGGTCTTTGAAGAGCACCAGGTCGAATGATGCGCCGTGGACGCCGTTGCGGTGGTGTGCGGTATGAATGATCTTGAGTTTCATGGTGGATTCCTTTCCAAAAATGAGTTGATTGTTGCCAAGGCGGCCGGCGGGCGGCGTGGCCGCCTCGCCGGCATCCCGATTCAGGCTGCCGCCTGCACGGATTCCTTGCGGGCCTTGGCGTCGGCCTGCTGCTGGTGCATGATCCAGGTGTGGGCGTGGTCGAAGAGCTTTGCCATCGTCAAGAGGTTGTCGAAGCCGAGGCTGTCGGTCTCTTTCCAGGTGGCATCGCCCTGCTTGTAGCTGCGGGCGGGAATGACGCTGTACCAGGCACCCTTTTCGCTCTGGTTGCGCCAGATCGTGACTTGCAGGACGCCTATGCGTAGTTTGTGGGCGGGTTTAGACATGATGATCTCCTTCTCCTTGAGTTTTGACCCCGCCAATCGGGGCCTTACGGCACGCGAAAGAAGCCGCTTCAGACGGGAGCGTAAGCGACGGTCAATCTGAAAAGCTGAAGGCTTCCGCTTGCGGAAAGCGGTCTTTTCTGATTGACCGGCCGGCGGCGGCTTCATAGTGCCGGTGATGAAGGCCACGGGCGGGGCTGGCTCGGGGAGAAGGAAGCGGCAGAGATAACCGATGCACACATTCCTCATGGCGGAGAAGGCCAGTGGCTAAGCAGGCGGAGCGGAAATGGTATTGCCGGAAACCGCGGTCCCGCGCAGAAGACCTTGGGCGATGATGGTTTGAAAAGAGAACTGGGACGGCCTGCCGAATCTGCAAGAACGATGAAAAGAACGTCCACCAAGTGTCCAGCAAAACTGGTCAAGGGGCGACCGGGGAATTTTCGTCGATGGCGGCGATTTTTCGGCACAGGGAAGTGGCATTGCCATCGCATACCGGTGACATTGCGAAAAGTCTGACCTCCGCAAACCCAGTCTGACTGCGGTAGAGCACGTCGCCGTTAAGACTTCGTTAACGAATTCGTGATACGATAAAATGAGGCATGATTCGTATCACGCAACAGAACAGTGCCAAGGACGCCAAGCGGTATTACGCGACGGCGGATTATTATAGCGAAGGACAGGAGATCATTGGCTCGTGGGGCGGCAAAGGGGCGTCCCGCCTGGGGTTGGGAGGAACGGTGGACAAATTCTCCTTCGAGCGGCTGTGCGACAACCGCCACCCAACAACCGGAGAGCCGCTGACGGTGCGAACCCGCAGCGAGCGGACGGTGGGTTACGATTTCACGTTCTCGGTGCCGAAGTCGGTCTCGCTGCTCTACGCCATGAGCGGCGACCAGGACATCCTCAGTGCGTTCCGGGCGGCCGTTGATGAGACGATGCGCGAAATGGAAGCGGAGATGAAAACCCGCATCCGTGCAGGCGGTCAGGACACGGACCGCACCACGGGCAACATGGTCTGGGCGGAGTTCATTCACACCACGTCGCGTCCCGTTGACGGCCTCCCCGACCCCCAGTTGCATGCCCATGTTTTCACGCTGAATACAACGTGGGATGAGGAGGAACGCCGCTGGAAAGCCGGCCAATTCCGCGACATCAAGCGGGACGCCCCGTACTTTCAGGCGGCCTTTCGCGTTCGGCTCGCCGGAAAACTCCAGGAATTGGGCTTCGGCGTCGAGCGAAAACGCGACGATTTCGAGATTGCCGGGATACCGGCGGACGTGCTGAGACGTTTTTCGCGGCGGACGGCATTGATCGAGAAGGTAGCCGAGAAGCGGGGCATCACCGATCCAAATCGCAAGGCGGAACTCGGGGCGGAGACCCGTGAAAAGAAGGCTTCCGCGCTCGGGTGGGAACGCTTACGCACCGAATGGAACGCCCGCCTGACCGACCGGGAGCGTCAGGCACTGGCTACGGTCCACGGCCGCGAACGAATAGCGGGCCGCCCCGAAAGGGACGAGACCGGGGCGGTGGATTACGCCGTCGAGCATAGTTTCGTGCGTGAGGCGGTGGTGCCGGAGCGGAAGCTCGTCACCGAGGCGTTGAAACGCGGGATCGGCGCGGTGACGGTTGCGGGCGTAACCCACGAAGTGCAGGATCGCCCGCTGATCCGTAGCGACGTGGCCGGTCGCCCGATGGCGACGACGAAAGAGATGCTGGCAATGGAGTCACGGTTGATCGACTTCGCCCGCCAGGGTCGTGGACGCTGCCGGCCGCTGGGCGACGCGGAGCGTCCCTGTTCGCGGAACTGGTTCAACGACGGACAAAAGGCGGCCGTCCGCCACGTGCTCGGCTCCCGCGACCGGGTGATGATCATTCGTGGTGTCGCTGGAACGGGGAAGACCACGCTCGAACAGGAGATTGGCGAGGCTTTGGCCGAGTCCGGGAAGCCGGTGGTCGCTCTGGCCCAGTCCGTCAAGGCCAGCCGGGAAGTGCTTCGCACGGAGGCGGGTTTTACCAAGGCCGACACGGTGGCCCGGTTCCTGAAGGACACGGAGATGCAGGAATCGGCTAGAGACGGCGTAATCCTGGTCGATGAGGCCAGCCAACTCGGCACGCGGGACATGCTTTCGGTGTTCAATGTGGCCCAAGACATGGCGCGCGGGTTATCTTGGTTGGGGATCGCCGTCAGCACCGCAGCGTCACGGCCGGTGAGCCGCTGAAGCTTCTGGAGGAAACGGCCGGACTGCGGGTGGCCGAGGTGACGGACATCTTGCGGCAGCAGGGGGATTACAAGAAAGCCGCCCAGGCATTCAGCGAGGGCCGGACCATCGAAGGATTCGAGGAACTCGATAAGCTCGGCTGGATCAAGCAGGTGGACGATGTTGACCGCTACCAGCAACTGGCCGCCGCCTATCTCGCGGCCGTTGCCGAAAAGAAGCGGGGCGGTGAATATAAATCGGCCCTCGTGGTGTCACCGACCCACGCCGAGGCGGACCGGATCACCGCGGCGATTCGCGCCGGGTTGAAGGCGGAAGGCAAGCTCGGCAAGGAACGTATCGTCCAGGCGTATGTTCCCTCTCACCTGACGGATGCCGAGAAATCCGACCCAACGCAATATGAGCCGGGCGACCTACTCCAGTTCCATCAAAATGCCCCGGGCTACACCAAGGGATCGCGGTTGATCCTAGGCGAGGGAGTTACGCCACCGACCGAGCTTGCGAACCGATTCGAGGCGTATCGGCCGACTCAGTTAGCCCTGGCCGTGGGCGACCGCGTGCGGATCACTGCTGGCGGCAAGACCAAGGACGGCAAGCATCGCCTCAGCAACGGGTCGCTTCTGTCCGTCGAGGGATTTACGAAGCGGGGCGACATCGTTGTCGATCACGGCTGGGTGATTGATCGGGATTTCGGCCACTTAACCCACGGGTATGTCGTAACCAGCCATGCCAGCCAGGGTGTCACGGTAGACAAGGTGTTCGTCGGCGCGTCCAGCCAGTCCTTTCCCGCGACGTACCAGCGAACGGCCTATGTGGCCGTGACGAGAGGGAAAGAACAGGCGCAGATTTTTACGGACGACCGGAAAGAGCTTCTGAAGGCGCTCGGCCGACCGGACGAGCCCCTCTCGGCGACGGAGATTTCCGGGCAAACGCAGCCGCAATCGCGCGTGCGGGGTTGGCTGATGAAGCAACTGGCAATCGTCGGTGGCCCTGCCGTATCGGGCCAACGGCGTGACTTCATGCAGCCGGGCGTGCAACGAGACGCGATGGCGGAAAGAGGAATGGACAATGCTCGATGACACCCGACATCAGGAGCGATTCCGCCGCAACTCCCGTCTGGACGAACACACCGCGTCTTCGCCGAACAAGGAGGCGGAGGCCGAGGGAGTCGAAGCGTCGTGCGGGGCGTTTGGCTACCTGCGGGGAATTCGGGATCAGTCCGCCGCCGTGGAGTTCCGTTTCCGGGACGGCAACAGCGTCTGGTTCCCTTACTCATGGTTGGGAAACTGGCGGCACAATCCTTCCCAGGGCCTGCTGCTGAAATTCTCCGGCGACCTCGTATACCTCGTTCTGATTCGGGGCAGCAACCTCGACCGGCCGCTAAATGAAGGCTCGATCAATCTCACCCATGCCGGCCTGCAACGGCACCGCGTGCTGTGGATACGCGAGATGAACGCAGAGGAGAGCCGACTGGTAGGCGAGAAAGGCCCGACCATCGACAGCATCGAGGTGGCGGAGTTCGAGACCCACTCCGCCCTCAAGGAATGGCTGGGCAAGCACGGCCCGGAATTCGTACAGTGACGTGATCGTCGGCGACAGCAACCAGCCGGAGCAGCACCATCTGCCTCGTCGTGACATGCAAATCGCCCATAAGGGATTTCTGCATAGTGACAGCCAAAGGCATTGGATTGCCCGACGATGGCGTACCGCCGTCGCAATTCTTGGATTTTCGATTCCCAATAACATAGAAGGGGGTTCGATTAGCCCCTTTCGCCTTCGCCGTCGCATCGGCCCTTCACCCACGGTCCCCGGGGCCGATGTGATGGTGAAAGAGGAAGGGGCGGCCCCTTTTGCCGAGCCCGAGCGGAGGTCCGAATGCCCGTATTTTCCAAGGTGTTAACGCTCCGTTATGCCATTCACGCCCGATGAACCTCAGCCGCTCTCGGGCTCCGAATGATGGTCGGCATTCACCTTGTATCCATCGACCACGCCATCAGTGATGGCTGACAGGCACAACCGACTCCAATCCAACACGCCACAGAATCGGGCCAAACGGGGGCGTCCTACGACGCGGGAAAGGGTAATCAGGTAGGTAGATAGCCCTGGGGCCGCTTCCCCTCTCTATTGCCCTTCCCAATGCGAATACGGGGCATGTCGCTGCCTGGGGTAATGCCTCTTTCCTGAATGTCACTTTCTTGCTTTCTCCGTCGCCGATCTGTTGGTGGGATGCGAATCCGCTTCCCGATCAAGGACTTATCCACCGATTCAGGCCGATCAACTACCGGTAAGAAACTATAGGTATTACTATTATAGGTTTTAGGGGGTGGCGATTCAGCGCACTTTTCCCGTTCGATGGGGTGGCGATTCAGCGTGCATAACTTTCTCAACCCTCCGACTTATCCACAGCGACCGCCCTGGCTCCGCCGGGCAATGAGAACGCAACGGTCGTTTTGCCAAGCGGTGGCCGGGAAGGATACAGGATCAGACCACCGGGCGTCTGCTCAATGCGTGCATCGGGATAAACGACGCAGACCTGGCGTAGCACATCACGGAACTCATACTTGAAATTCTTGGTGTTGGCGTACTCCTGGCCGAACTGCTCGCGCAGGTTCTCCCAACTGAGCTTTACCCCGTCGGGCTTGGCCACGCGGCAAAGGCGGTGGGCAAGCCACGTGTAGATGTCGAGCGCCAGCGCCGAATGTTTTAGGGCCGACAGGGCGCGGTAATCCAAGGGCACCGCATGTTCGGCAAGCGTGTCGTAAAAATCCTTCGATAGTTCAAGCACTCCCGGCCATAGCGTGTGCTGTGTTCCATCGTGCTGAAGCCATGCCTCAAACCTCCGGATCGGTTTGGCGTCCACCGTGACCACTCTGCCTTCGGAGTGCATCCCCAGCGTCAATCGGCAGGCGGCAAGTGCTTTCATCTGGCGTTTGAACATCGTGTAACCGCCGCGTTCCCCGCCGTTGGTCTGCACGCCGAGCGTGTTCAGGAACTGCCGCATACTATCGCCGACCTCGATGCTTCGGCTTTGGGTGCGGATGGCTTCGGAACTGACGTGAACCATGACGAGCCTGGGGGTGGTGCCGTAGGGCAGCGGTTGTTCGACAAACTCCTTGCCGTTGAACAGCTTGCCGGCTTCCAAGAGGATGCTGATATGTCCGCTGTGCCGCTCGAAGCTGCGCTGGGCGGTACGACGCCGAGGCAGTCCCACCTGGCACATGACGGTGTGCAAGAAATCCGCTCGGTCGGGCGGTTCGCCGTAAATGCGGTCCCCGGCTTCAAGCAACCGCCGGGTGGATTTTGACATCGCCACCGGGGCATCGGCTAGTGTGCCGTTCTGCTGGGGGCGTGTTTTCATGGCTGGCGGAGATACCCGTTTGACTTGAGCCACGGCTCGATGGCCTGCTCAAGGATGTCTTGCAGCGTATTCGGCTCGATCCCGTGCAATTGTCGTTCCAGCGAGCATCGTTTCAGGGCGGCGGCAAAATCCCCGCGAATCCGCGTGCTTAGGGGCACGCGATTCAGGTTCGCCGCTACCGATTGCGGCGGCGTCGCCTCCTTCGGTGCCTTCTCGCCGTAAACAAACGCTTTTTCCTTCTGCGGGTCAACCGGCGGCAGGTGTGGCTTGAGTCCTTCGGTCAATGGCCGGCGTTCAACCATGTGCTGCTCCTTGCGTGGCAATGTGGCGCATCGAGCGGCACTTGGCCGCATCGGGCAAAATCTCGCGGAATATCTCATCAACCTCGTCTGCGGCTTCTTTGGCCCGCGATCCCATATTCCAGACGACGGCCCCCTGTCCTGGCGCATCCGCGTAAATCTGCCGCAGAATCAACGGCCTGGTCGCCAGCGGTAAGTCGAATGCGGCGGCGGCATCCCTCATGTCTTTCGTCAGTCGGTAATTCTTCCCGACCATGCTGAGCACGATGATGGCCCTGGGTAATCCCGCCCGAATGTCCTGGGAGACGCGAAGCACTTCCGTCGCCTTGGCCAGCGCCCTCGCCTCTAACATCGACGCCTTGCACGGCACGATGGCAAGGTCGGCGCGCAACAATCAGCGCCCGGCTGGTTTCGGTCTGGCTGCCCGGACCGTCGGCAACGACAAAATCGGTGTCGGCGGCAAGCAACGGGAGTTCGCTCAGGATCATGTCGGGATTGTCGAGCCGGACGGCTTTAACTTGCGGAACCGCCTCACGAATCCATTCGGATGAGGATTGCTGTGTATCGCAATCGGCCAAGGTCACGCGGTGGCCCTGCTTGTAGAGCCAGGCCGCTAGGTGGACGGCGACGGTCGATTTGCCGACGCCGCCCTTGGAATTGGCGATTGCGATAATCATGTCGAACTCATAGCACGATTGTCTGCTTGCCTGCAAGCAGTATTTCAAGATGGCAAGCCGCCCGCGTGGCATGATGAATTGCAGGCTTGCTGGCAAGCATGATGGCTTGTTGTCTGGCGTGCCGGCAAGCCGGCTTGCTGTCAGGGAGACAATCAAGCAGGTACGAAACGTGTCAGTTCAGAAAACGTCCTTGGCATAGGAACGACTGATTCGCACTTTTCCGTGGCGTTTTCGGCAAAATTGCTCAGGTACAACAATTGTCCGTGCAGAAGGTATTGGTCGGTGATGCTTCCCAATGCGTTGAAAAAAAGGCATAATCATTAAAACCTTAGCAACTGTTGGGAGAGCACACTCATGGCATCGGAAAAAGGCGGCCGGTTGGTTTCCACCAAGTCGCGGGAAATTGTTCAAGAGTTCCTGTCGCTTTCTTCTTCCGTTTCTTCGCCGGGGACCGTGCTGGAAAAGCTGGATGGCTGTGCGATACGCATGGGACGCGCGGCTGATGAGGTGGTTCCGGCGTTGGCGGAGGCGCTCGACGAGGAAGATGGCAAAAAGAGGATTGTTGCGGCGTGGCTCCTCATTAACTTGGCCGGGCCAAGGCCGGACATGGTAACAGAAGTGGGATTGGCAGAACGCGCTGAAAACATGCTGATCCGTGCGCTGGAGAGCGACGAAGAGGGAAATCGCTTGTTCGCGTTGACATTCTTAACCTTGGGAGTCGTGCCCCGCGCGGCGGATGGCGTCTTGCGAGAACTGCTCGCTCATGACGAGAAAGACATTCAGGTAACGGCGGCCGCTGCATTCCTTGCTGGCAATTTCGCTGAAGACGAAAACGCTGCAATGGGACATGGGGATGCCGTGGCGATTCTGACGCGCGCTCTGCGTGGCAATAGCGAAATGCTGGTTGCCATTGCGTCGCGAACTCTGATCCAGCAGTCGTTGAACGAGCGCCTTGCGCTGCGGGAGTTGATCGAAGCTTTCGAGAACACGCCGGTGCTGGAGAAGCACCCGATTTTGCAGGGACTGGCGCAGATTGGACGGGATGCCAGCGGCGCATCGTCGGCCGTGGCAGCGCTAATAACGAATGAAGAACTCCCCCCGGCCCTGCGATCGCAGGCGGCAGAGACCCTCGGAAGAATTGCGGCAGAAAAGGATGCCGCGAAGAGCGTGCTGTTCGACGCCCTGGACTCTAAGGATTGGGAGGTCGTTCTTGGGGCGGCAAATGGCCTAATTGCACTGGGGGAAGCCGGGCAGCGCCTCGTAACCAAATTGACAACGCTCTTGTCGGCGGATGACGAGAATTTATGGGGGGCGAGTGCTCTGGGGCTGAAGGCGATGCAGCAACAGGCTCTTGGGGCGTTGCCGGCGCTCATCGAGCGGCTGGCGGACGTATCGGACCTGGATGTTTGCGGTGCGATGATCGAGGCGATTGTGGCCATCGGGGACGCGGCGATTCCAGCGCTGATGGAAGTGATCCGGCAAGGCGACGCGCGGAGGATCCGCTGGGCGGGGGTGGCGTTGGTGCTGATGGGAGAAGCGGCGGCGAAGCATCTGGGGGAAGCCTTGGCTCAGGAACGCGATACGGCAACACGTTTCGCCTATGTCATGTCGCTCCGCGACATGGGGTGGAAAGCCGCGCGCGCCGTGCCAGCGCTGAGCAAGATACTGGATGAGACCGACGACGAAGAGCTTGCGTTTTTGGCGACGGCGGCAATCTTCGTGTGCGGCCAGGCCGGTGCGCCAGCGGCCCCGTCGCTGGTGCGTTGCCTGATGACGCGGAATAAGGAGACCGCCAGCGCGGCTGAGCGGAGCTTGAAGCTGATCGGAGGACCGGCCCTGGCCGCCCTGGAAGAAGCCTTGAAATCGGCGGAGGGCGAGGCGAAGCGGCGGATCGAAGAGACGCTGAAGTATTTTCGCCCCGGCGAAGAGCGGAGATTTCGACACCTGGAGGAAATCGCACGTGACGACTTGCTTCGGCTGTTTGTGCTCGTGGGTGACTTTCTGGAAAAGGTGGGGCAAGCGGGCTGGCGGAAAATCGCGGAAGAGATTTGCCACCAGATTGATTTTCATCGTATCGACGGCCATCGCTTCGGTGTTTCGGCCAATAGCATTGCCCAGAATGTGAAAGACTTGTCGGAACTGCTGAAACCGGATTGCCCGCTAACCAAGAGCGAGAAGACGCGGAAGAGCAGGCTGACGCCGGACGGACGCAAGCTCTTGAGAGAGGCCAAAGCGTATCTGGGCCAGAAATATGGAAGCAGCGTCAATTTGCCCGATTGAGATTGACAGTCGTGCGATTTTGTGGCATCCGCTTTCCTACAGGAGCGAGGCGGATGCCCGGTGGACAGAAGAAGCAAACAGCCATTCCCGATTTCTCGACGATTCAGTTTCCGAGCGATCGGATCACGATTGCCCAGATTCGCAAGGAACAGCCGTACATGTTCACGCGCGATGCACTGGGCGAGGCACATGCGGGGAACTTCGATGCGGTCAATACGATCCGCTGCGAACTGATTCTGGCCGAAAAGGCTTGGGCGGCAGCCCTCGGACGTCCTGATCCGCAGCCGGACTGCCACCGGCTGGAGGAGATTGCCATGCTCAATGACGATTACGTCCGCTACGGGCTTAGCACCGGCATTTGGAAGACGCGGCAATTGGTCCGCGATTTTGAAAAAGCGGTGGCGGCACAGGCGCAAATCGCCGAGGGCAGGGGCGCTAGCCCGGACTTTTCTTGCCCGCTTCTCGGGTAGTTCTCGGCCACGTCTTCGTCTTCCAAGACTGCTCAGTGACGCTGAGCAGTTCGTAGTCTTTTCCAAATTGTGATTCAATGACTTCGCTGCCGCTGCCGTAGCGGTTGTTGGCCGCGGATACGGCCCGGTAGGCAGAATTTCCAACCCAAAGGAGAGAAGCGATGTTTCCAGAAAATCTCGTTTTTGACGAAGTTGTCACTCCAAAAGATTTCGATTCGCTCAGTGAACTGGTCGAAACGACCTACCGAGTCGATCATGAGCAAACGACGCTTGAATCCATTGCCCTCAAGCCGGACGGAACCCTGCATACGCCCGAAGGCGAATGGCGGGTGGCGCGAGACTTGTGGGAGCAGTGCTCGCTGGCAATCGGAATGCCCTTGGCCTATGCCTACAAGGTTTCGCCCGCGCTCTTCTGCGAGAATTTCGCGCAGAGGCAAGCGGAAACCACCGCGCCGGTAACCATCAGCCGAGTCGGCGACGTCGCCACGGGCCTTATTGTTGATCGGAAATCTCGCTATCGGCCCGCTTGCACTGCTGACGTTCTACGTGCGGTTCGGCGTTCCGAGGGGCTGACGCTTTGCAGGGCATCGGTTTCCTTCGCGGGCGTGGATGTGGAACTCGCGCAAGCCGGGAATGTTGTCGAGCCGACAGTCGGCGATATTATCCAACTTGGAATCGCCATCACCAACAGCGAATCGGGCGGTCGCCAACTGAAGGCTTCCGCCTACTCTTACCGTCTCGCCTGCACCAACGGGGCAATCATGTCGGACGAGATCGGGACGGCCCGCTGGCCAAACGATTTGCGCATGACCGCCGCCGCATCGCTTCTGGCTTTTCAGAAACAGGTTTCTGCGCTTATCGATAAGCTCGAATCGGTGTCCCCTCTGTACACGAATAACGTTCAGAAACTCGTGCCCGACGTTGAGTTGTTCAACCTCTGGCGGCGCGTCGCTTACGTTCTGCCTCGCAACGAGGCGGACGACGTGCTGGGCATGGCCGAAACTGAGCGCCGCGATTTGCAGCAGTTGATTCGCCTTCGCGACACGCGGGAGTCGCCCGCGATGACCGAGCGGAATGCCTATGAGGTCCACAATCGCATCACCTTTGCCGCTCACGGCCGGAACTTCCGCAACCGCAGGAGCCTCCAGGAAATCGGCGGCGAGTTCTTGAGCCGCGCTAGCGCCTGGCCGGCAATTGCCGGTGCAACCTACGCGCCCGTCGATGCGGGATTCGCTGGGACCGCACTTTTCCTCATGTGTCGTCCCTTACGCGTGGGAAACCATAGCCCGAGAGATTTGAGACGCTACGAAACACCATCGCCTATTGCCAAGGAGCCGTCATGCCGGAATTGCTGACAAAACCTGTGTCGTGGTTCGTCCCCGATCCCAAGCAACCCCGGAAATCTTATGCCAAGAGCGAGTTGCTTGAGCTTGCCGAGTCCATGACAACCGAGGGTCAGTTTCAGCCTGTGGGGGCGAGACCCGACGGAATGCTGATCTGGGGCGGACGCCGGCTGGCGGCGGCGCTGCTCGGCGAGATGAAAGAACTGTCCGTCATCATCGCGGATCGGGTGCTGAGCGACACGGAGATTCGCATCATCCAACTCAGTGAAAACTTGCACCGTTCCAGTTTGGCTGACCGCGAAGTTTACTTGGCGGTGAAAGAACTGCGGACGCTGAACCCGACCTGGCTCAAGAAGGACTTCGCCGCCCATCTGCACAAGGATGCGAGCATGATGACCCGCATCTTCGCCGTGGATGACCTTATCCCGGAAGCCCGAGAGGCATTCCTCAATGGGGCGTTCGGCTTCTCGGTCGCTTACGGCATCAGCAAGGCGACGGCGGAGCAACAGCACCTCCTCCTGGCATCGAAGCTGGCGGGCGTCTCACGCGACGAGATCGAGCGGCAGGGCCGCAAGCAGCGGAACGGCACCCCGGCGGTGCGCGTCAGCCGGATCGTATGCCCGCTGCCCTCCGGGGCCGTGGTGCAAGTCAGCGGCCAGAAGCTCAGCCTTGACGACATGATCGAAGCGATTTCCCAATTGCTCAAGGAAGCGAAGAAGGCCGGGGAACACGGGTGGGATATCAGAACGTTCGAGCGTGTGTGCAAAGACCGGGTAAAGGCAAAGTAACTCCGTCACCGTTGACTTTTTTCCAGGAGGTTAATCATGCTTGTGTGCCGATGGCTGTTAATTCTCGCCGCCATTTTGAGTGCCTGCACTGTCGTAATCTATCTCAAATGGCTGGGCGTGGTCCTGCTCGTGGTCCTGTGCGTCGTGGTACGCGCCAAACAGAATCGCAAGCAGTTGACCGCTTATGGGACCGCCAGGTGGGCGGATGAGTCTGATCTTAGGGGCGGCGGGAGCCTGTTAATCGGCAGGCTCTCCGTGAAGCGACAATCGCTCACGCGGATATTCGATCCGAAGGTGAACTCCCGCGATGCCTGCTTGAGCTTTGTGGGAGAACGAACAAATCCTCCGGTAAGGATCAATCCGATCCACTGCGCAATTATCGCTCCCACCGGCGTCGGCAAAGGCGCATCCTTCGTCATCCCCCACTTGCTCAGTTGCCCGGAATCGGTCGTCGTCGTCGATTTCAAGGGGGAGAACTATCTGGCGACGGCCAAAGCCCGCCAGAGGATGGGACAGCGGATCGTCGTGCTCGACCCGTTTCACGTGGTGACGCACCATCCCGACACCTTCAATCCGCTCGACTTCATCGACGCTTCGTCGCCGCTGGCGATCGACGATTGCCGCGCCTTGGCGGAAGCCCTGGTGATTCGCACCGGCCAAGAAAGGGAACCCCACTGGAATGACGGTGCTGAGATGAACATCGGTGGAATCACGTCCTTCGTCGTTCAGCACGCGCCAAGGGACGACCGCTCTCTGCAAACCGTCCGCGATCTGCTCTCGAATCCTGAAGAAATGGCGGCGGCGATTGAAGTGATGTGCCAATCGTCCGCATGGGAGGGAATGCTTGCCCGCATGGGACATCAATTGACCCATTTCAAGGGGAACGAGCTTGCCAGCACGTTGACCACTACCGGCAGGTTCTTGAGGTTCCTCGACACGCTGGCCATCGCCGAGAGCACGCGACGAAGTAGTTTCAATCCCGCCGATCTCCTCAGCGGCAAGACGACGGTGTACCTGATTCTCCCTCCCGAGCACATGCGCACGCAGTCCGCCTTGCTCCGCCTGTGGATCGGCTCGATGGTGCGGACGGTAATTCGCGGCGGGCTGCAAACCAAGCGGAAAGTCCACTTTATTTTGGACGAGGCCGCCTCTTGCGGCCATCTCGACTGCCTCGATGAAGCATTGGTCATTGGGCGCGGATTCGGTCTTAGGGTTCAGTGGTATTTTCAGTCGCTCGGTCAACTCAAGCAGTGCTTCCCCGAAGGCCAAGACGTAACTCTGCTCTCCAACACGACCCAGGTGTACTTCGGCGTGAATGACTATTCTACCGCCGAACACGTCAGCGCCCGCCTAGGGGACGAGACGATCGTCATCGAAAGTGGCGGCGTAAGCCGCAGCCGAACGCGGCAGACGCCGGACTATGGCAGTCATGGCAGCACCTCGTACTCGGTCAATTCCAGCGAAAACTGGCAACAAGGCGCAAGGCGGCTCTTGAAGCCGGAAGAAGTCCTCGGCCTGAGCGAGCGCGTCGCCATCACCTTCACGCCTGGCATTCCGCCCATCGCGACCACGCTGGTGCGGTATTACGAAAAGGGGTTCCGCGAGCAGAGTGACCTCTGGACGCGAATGAATGTGTACTACGTAAGCGTGGTCGGGTTTCTCTTTTCTATCGTGTTAGTCCTCGGCGCGCTGGGGATGAACATCCACTACCTATTTGAAAGGCAATCCCATGAGACAGTGGCTCCAGAATCTGGTTTGCAGGGCGACGGCGGAAATCGGCACGGAAGTGCGGCAGATGGGCGCGCACGGAGCGCACGAAGTGGGGGCCGCCCTCTTCAACCAGTCGGCATTCGTCATGTACCCCAGGGGTACGAAAGAGGATCTGCACATCGAGAATACTGGCCAGGACTCCCAGCGCCAAATGGAGCCCCATCGTCAAATGGAACGTGAAATGTAACCCCCTATCGTATTGGAGAGCCCCATGAAAAAAGCATCTTGGGAAGTGTTCGCTGCGCTGTTTTTCATCGCGTATTTCGTCGGTTTTGCGATAAATGCCGCATGGGATTTCACGCATCCCGGCCGAGAACCGCACTGGATGCACAATCCCTGGTGGAACGCCCCGGCAGGCGTCGTGTTCTTCTTGCTGATTCTGTCAATCTATTGGAACGATTGGAGAAACCATCAGCAGAAGAAACGCGATGCCGCCCGCGCCAAGGCTATGGCTTCCAGCAGGGGAGCAGACTTGCCTGAAATGAAACTGTCAGACTGGAATCGCCTTTAACCCCAAGGGAGGTTTTACCATGAATCCACTAAGAGATTTCTTTGAAGGCGTGACCAAGGGCGTTGTGTCGGGCGTTTCCGAAAGATCGGATGCGCCGTCGCCCGGTGACGTTGTGGAAGCCTGCTGCCGAGAACTCGGCTGGAGGATTGACGAACGGCCGGCCGCCAACAAGATTAGCCTGCACTTTCGCGACCCTCGGTTGGGAGTCCGTAGAGTGATCGTCAAAGCCGGCTCCCCGGAAGGCATGGTCGCGTTCACGGTATACAGCGCCGCCACTCTGCCGGCGCAAATGGTGCCCGCTGATGTTCTCGGCTACCTCTTGGAACGCAATGGCAAAACGCTCATCACCTGGCAAATCCAAATCAGCGGGGAGGGCAATGTCAACTTCCTGCTTGACCACTATGCCTTCGCCGTGGGGTTGCGGCCGGGCTTATTCAAATGGATCTGCGATGCCTTGGTGTGCGAGGTCCAAGACTTCGATGATCGGCTGTACAAGTCCGGCCTGTTGCGTTAACGGGCTGCGACGAATCCCAATGTTCCCGTTTTACCCATTTCTGTCACCTTGCTGAGGAGATTGGTCCCATGATTCGCGTATTGCATCAATGGCTCGTTGAACTGGAGGAATCCCTCCAGCGGATGATCGGCGGCGTCTTCCTGTTCTTTAGCGACTGGCTGCCGCGATGGATCTACGAATTCATCATCGACGGCATCCTGCCGCTGATGGTCCGCATGGCCCGTGTGTCGCTCTGGTTCTGTCTGTGGCTCGTGATCTTGTTCTTCCCCTGGACGCCCGGCCTAGTCTTCCATCTGGCCTGGTGGTGGAAGTGCGGCTCGCTGATTTGGCTGGCAATGGCCGGTATCGGTTCCTATTGGGGCTTGAAGCGTCTTATCAAGAAGCGAAAAGCGTCTGCTGTCGGTGCCGGGATGGCGGATACGACTGGTTCCTCGGGTGAAATAGTTTTGGCAGTTAGTGTAAAGGAAGGTCATTCCCGAAGCGGTATCCAAAAGCGATAAGAAAACACTCCAGGACACGGACGCCCTTTTTCGCCCGGTGCAATCATGCAAGAAACTTCGATTCTCGAACGTCTGGAACGAATTGAAAGCGCACTCAGCACGCTCGCCGAGCTACGCGCCGTCAAAGACTTCTATTCGACGGCCGAGGTAGCAGCGATCCTCGGAAAAGCTGAGTTCACCGTACGAGAATGGGCGAGGCACGGCCGCATCCGGGCAGAGAAGAAGCTGTCCGGCCGCGGCGCTCATGCCCAATGGGTCATAAGTCGCGATGAACTGCTGAGATACGAGCGCGAAGGGCTGTTGCGGAAGACTTTTTAGCGAATAACGCCAAGTGTCGTTGAACTTTATGGGGGCAGGGATGGCCCCTTTTTGTATGTGGGATGCCGGAAGGGAGGAAACCATGTCGATTGACGCCTATGAAACGCCCTCGCTGATTACGGCGGTCGAGTTCGCGGGAATGCTCCAAGTGTCCGTGCGGACGCTTTGGCGTCTGCGGAGCGCCGGGCAGGTTCCAGCACCCGTGCGGCTCGGCGGGGCGGTGCGGTGGAGGCTCGATGAGGTCAAGAAATGGATCGCCGATGGTTGTCGAAAACCAAGTGACTTGGGATAATGGCCGCGGAGGAAAAAAATGGCTTCAATTTTCAAGCGTAGCAAACGCAAAAACCAACCGTACTGGATTCAGTACACGGATCATCTCGGCAAACGGAAGACGGCCAAGGGCTTCACCGACAAGGGATTGACCGAACAGCTTGCCGGCAAGCTGGAAACCGAGGCCCGGTTGCGTTCGTCCGGGCTGATCGACGGGGAGCAGGAACGGTATGCGTTGGAACGGCAGGCGCCGATTGCGGATCACCTGACGAAGTTCGAGGAGACTCTGAAGGATCATACCGGCCAGCACGTGCAATTGACGATGAGCCGCATCCGCCGGATCGTTGCCGGCTGCAATTTCGCCACGTTGTCCGACATTACGCCGGAAGCGGTGCAGTCTTTCCTGCGGTCGCTGCGCAAAACCGAGAACGGAAATATGGGCATTGGGCACCGCACCTATAACCATTACGTTCAGGCGATCAATTCGTTTTGCCATTGGTGTGTCGCCACCGACCATCTTCCGAGCAGCCCGCTCAAGGGTTTGGAGCGGCTTAACCCGGAAACCGACGTGCGGCACCCGCGACGGGCCTTGACGCCGGATGAGATCGCGCGGCTGGTGGAGGCCACTCGCAATAGCGGCAAGCGCGTGCAGAATCTCCACCCGGAGTTGCGGGCCAGGGCATACACCTTTGCGTACTTTACCGGATTGCGGAAGCAGGAGATTGCCAGCCTGACACCGGCCAGTTTTCATTTGGACGACGATCCGCCGACCGTCACCGTGGCGGCGGCGTGTTCCAAGCACCGGCGGAAAGACGTACTCCCCCTCCACCCCGAACTGGTCTCCATGCTCCGGGGGTGGCTGACGGGATTGAAGCCGACGGAACGCCTTTTCCCGCTGTTGGGGGAAAAGAGATTATCGCAAGTGATCCGCTCCGATCTGAAGCGGGCCGGCATTCCCTATCGAACAGCCGAGGGTTTCGCAGATTTCCATGCGGCTGGCCGGCATACCTACATCACCCAGTTGTTGCGATCCGGCGCGTCCCTGCCGGAAGCCAAGGAATTGGCGCGGCATTCCGACGTGAAGATGACGATGCGGTACACCCATATCGGAATCGAGGATCAGGCAAAAGCGGTGGGAAACCTGCCATTTCCCAAAGCAGCACCAAAGGCCGAAGAGGCGGCAAAGCCAAGCAAAGGCACCGCGCTGCACATGCGCTGCATTTCCGGCGGCTCTGATCGTCATCCCGTGACATCCGATGGCAAGCGCAATGGTGCCGAGAAACGCCAAAACCCTCGTAGCAGCAAGGGGTTTGACTCGAATTGTCGCCAGCCGTCATCGAGTGGCATAGTGTGTGGCACGGGCAGGATGCCCGTGCTACGACCGAATTCTCGACTTTGCACTCCTCCTGTGGTGGCCCTGTATTTGCCGCCGCCGGCGCAGTATCATGGGGATATGGCGAATGAACACCAGGACGATGAGCACCAGGACATTGACTTCGTGCTGCGCCAGTGGCCTTTCAAGCCGGGAGTGATCGCCGCGCGGTTGATCCGCGCCGCCGACGGACGCGAGTTGATCCAAATGCGGATCGAAATGGGCCTGCTGCAAATGGAGACCGCCGGCCGGCCCGACGGCGAGCACCCCGGCGGCGTCGATACCTGCCTCGACTGGCTGCGCGAACTGGCACGCGTGCAGGGCAAGGCGTTCGCGCTGAACGAGGACCAGTGCATGGAGATCGACCGTGAGTTCGCCCAGTTCTACCACCGCCGCATCTGCTACCTGGCCTTGCGGCAGTTCGCCCGCGCGATCGCCGACGCCGAGTACACGCTGCAACTGATGGACTTCGTGGCGGAGCGTTCCCCCAATCCGCAATGGACGCTTTCGCACGAGCAGTACCGCCCCTTCGTCCTCTTCCACCGCATTCAGGCGGCGGCGATGTTGGCTTTAGAGCAGCACGGCCCCGAGACCGCGATCGAGACGATCAACCTCGGCCTGAACGAAATGCGCGAGGTGTTCGCCAAGTTCGGGGCCGAGGAGCAGTTCGACGGCGATGAATTGGTCGGGCAACTGGCGGTGATGAAGGAGTCGCTCCGCGAGGAGTATCGCGTCGGCAAGACGCTGGCCGAGCAACTCGCCGACGCGGTGGCGTCGGAAGAGTACGAGCGCGCCGCCCGGCTCCGCAACGAAATCGCCAGGCAGCAGCGGCGGACGCCGTAAGCGTTTATGCCGTCTTGCCCAGCGATTCGGCCTGGTTGAGCTTGTTGTAGAGCGTCTTGACGCTGATGCCGAGCTCTTCGGCCGCCTTGGGCTTGTTGCCGTGATGACGGTCGAGCGCGTTGCGGATCGCCTGCATCTCCAGATCGCGGAGGTTGAGCGTTTCCGCCGGCCGCAGCGGAAGCGTCGTTCCACGCGGGGCGGCAAAACGACGCGGCAAATGTTCCGGGCGGATCGGCAGCGAATCGCAGAGGATCAGGGCGTGCTCGACGACGTTCGCCAGTTCCCGCACGTTGCCCGGCCACGTGTGCGCCATCAGCATCTCCAGCGCCTCGGGCGCGAACAATTCGTCCGCGCTGCGGGCGGGCTTGCCAAACCGCCCGGCAAGGCGCCGCGCCAGCATCGGAATGTCCTCGATCCGCTCGCGCAGCGGCGGCAGCGGAATCTCGAACGTGTTGATGCGGAACCAGAGATCCTCGCGGAAATCGCCGGCGGTGACCATTTGCGCCAGGTCGCGATTCGTGGCGCAAACGACGCGCACGTCGCAACTGAACGGTTCGTTGTCGCCCACGCGGCGGACCTCGCCGCTCTCCAGAAAACGCAGCAGCTTCGACTGCATCGTCTTAGGCAGCTCGCCGATCTCGTCCAAGAAGAGGCTGCCGCCGTTGGCCACCTGCAACAGGCCGATGCGATGCTCGTCCGCCCCGGTGAAGGCGCCTTTGCGATGGCCGAACAGCTCGCTCTCGATCAGGTTTTCGGGCAGTGCGCCGCAGTTAATCGGCACCAGCGGCATCTCGGCCCGGCAACTCTGCTGGTGCACGGCCCGGGCGACAAGCTCCTTGCCCGTGCCCGTCTCGCCCAGAATCAGCACGGTCGAATCGGTCGTCGCCACCTTGGCGATCAGGCGGCGAACCTGCTCCATCGCCGGCGACTGGCCGATCAAATCGGGCGAGCCCTCGATGCGTTCGAGCCGCTGCTTCATCGCCCGATACTTGTTCGTCAGTTCGCGTTTTTCGGCCACACGGCGGAGCAGCGAATCGAGATCGGCCAGTTTGCACGGCTTGGTGAGATAATCGAAAGCGCCGTGGCGCAGCGCCGCAACGGCCGTCTCCAGCGACGACTTGCCCGTGAGGACGATCGCCTCGGTGTCGGGCGAAAGCTGCTTCGCCCGCGCGATCACCTCGATGCCGTTGCAGCCGGGCATGTCGAGATCGACCAGGATGCAGTCGTAGGTGTTGCGATCGAGCGCCGCCAGGGCGGTGGTGCCGTCGGGACAGACGGTCGCCTCGTGACCCATCCGCGGCAACTCGATGCGCATCAGCTCCTGCAACGATTTTTCGTCGTCGGCAAACAGCAGCTTCAGGCGATTATGCGGCTTGGCGGCGATCGTCGGACTCCTTTGCAACAATGCGGGACAGCGGCAAGCGAACGCGGAAGGTCGAGCCGCAGCCGGGGCCGTCGCTGGCGGCTTCGATGTCGCCGCCGAGATCGGCGATGATGCGGTAGGTGATCGACAGTCCCAGCCCCGTCCCCTGCCCGCCGCGGCGGCGGGTGAAGAACGGCTCGAAAAGCCGCTCCAGCGTGCCGGCGTCCATGCCGCAGCCGTTGTCGGCCACCGTCAGCACGGCATAGCTCCCCTGGGCGCTGAGCGCGACGCGCACCGTGCCGCCGTTGTCGAGGCTATCCAAGGCGTTGGTCAACAGGTTCAACACGACCTGCTTGATCTCCTGGGGATTCACTTCGGCCGCGACCGGCTGCCGCGGGGCGAACTCGATGCGCTTCCGCTGGTACTTTCCCATGTGGCCGAGCATTTCGATCACCCCCTGGACCAGTTCGCCAAGCTCGGTGCGCTCGCGTCTGCCCGGGCCGATGCGGGAGAAATCCAGCAGTTTTTCGGTGATCCCCTTGCAGCGGAACGCCTCGGTCTGGATCATCCGCAGGTAATTGGCGGCGACGGCCTGCTCGGGGTCGCTCTGGTCGAGGATTTCGCGGAAGCGGTTCTCCAGCGACTCGGCGCACATGGCGATCGAGGCCAGCGGGTTGTTGATCTCGTGCGCCACGCCGGCCGCCAGAAAGCCGACGCTGGCCAATTGCTCGCTCCGCACCACCTGTTTTGTGCGGACCTGCACCTGGCGGTCGAGGTTGTCGCGAATTTCCTGGAACCGCGCGGTCATGTCGTTCATCGCCTTGGCCAGTTCCGCCATCTCGTCGCCGGTGTCGAGGCGGATTCGGTAGCTGAACTCGCCCGCCGCCACGCAACGCGACCCGGCAATCAAAATCCGCAGCGGGCGGAAGACCCAGCGGTACGAGAGCCGCATGAAGAGTAGGAAGATCAGCGCCGCCGACACCGCCGCCGCCCATTCGCTGACGATCAGCGCGGCGTATTCTCCCCGCACCTCGTTGGAGAAGCCGGCCAACTTCGCGTGCAAGTGGCTGGGCAGTTCCTCGGCGAGCTTCTGCAGTCCCTCAAGCCCCCTGTCGAGCCGATCGACCTTCACGTTGTCGAGCATCCAGTCTTCGGCGAAATTGGCCTTGCGGATGATCTTCAACTGGGCCTCGATCTTGCGAACGGTCTCCTCCTCGCGTTCGTGGTCGGAAATGCTCGCGTCGGCCCTTGCTTCGTTGGCCAGTTGGCTGCGATATCGCACCAACGTCTGATCGACCTCGTCCAACTGCGCAGAATTGTTCGCGGATGAACTGCATCGACGCCGGATCGCGGCGGCTGTCCAAGAACGTGTTCAGCCGTGGGCCGCGCAGCTCGCCGATGGTGATCCGCAGATCGCTTACGTGCCGGCTGAGCTCGGCTGCCAGCGGCAGCTCGGTCACGCGCCAACTCAAGCTGTTGACCAAGTTGCGGTAAGCGTAAGTGGCCACCAGGCCGGTGCTCGATAGGATCGAAACGACCAAGACCAGCAGGCCGAGCCCGAGCAACAGTTTCCGGCGGATTGGCCACGTCGATAGCACCGGCGAGCTCCTTGTCGCAGGGGAGAGAAGAGGGCGGGAGTGTAGCAGAAGCCGCTACGCCGCGGCAAGGGGGAATCGGGGTGCTGGCGACTGGTAAAACGGGCAAAAAAGGGGGCGGAGGAGGTTGCTGCAGGGAATTCCGCTCGTAAACACTCGTTTAACCGCGAACTTGTTCGCCGTGGGTGAACTGCGACACTTTCCCCAAGAACCGCGGCGAACAAGTCCGCCGACTAAACCACAACTCCTCCTTGCTTGCCTATTTTACCTTGTTCCAAACGCTTTCAGAGAGTACAATCAGGCGGTCTGTCGAGTATTTGAATGCGTCAAGGGGGACAGTCCCATTTTCGTCGACCACGGCTTCGCCGCGGTGCCCGCGAAA
Source organism: uncultured Planctomycetaceae bacterium (assembly GCA_963823895.1). Taxonomy (GTDB): domain Bacteria; phylum Planctomycetota; class Planctomycetia; order Pirellulales; family Thermoguttaceae. The sequence continues at coordinate 620,621 of CAWGNG010000020.1, read as the reverse complement.
ATTGGGACAGTCCCCAGTCACGGATCGACGAGGCAAGGAGCATGGAAGCCGCTGCCGCCACGGGCGATTTGAGCCCGTTTGAACAACTGCGTTTCGCCCGGCATGTGATCCTCAGCGAGAGCCGCGCGTTGGCCCGCGTGGCCGACGGGCTCAACGGCGAGTTTTGCAGGGCGGTCGAGCTGATCCATTCGTGCCGGGGGAACGTGATCGTCTGCGGCATGGGCAAGGCGGGCCTGATCGGCCAGAAGATCATGGCGACGCTGGCCTCGACCGGCACGCCGAGTCACTGCTTGCACCCGGCCGAGGCGGTCCACGGCGACCTGGGCCGCGTCCGCCGCGGCGACGTGGTGCTGATGCTCTCGCAAAGCGGCGAGACGGAGGAGATCGTTCGCCTGTTGCCATCGTTGACCGAGTTCGGCGTGCCGATCGTGGCGATCACCGCCAGCAGCACGAGCAGCCTCGGCCGAGCGGCCACGGTCACGATCGAGCTTGGCCCGCTGGAAGAGGCATGTGCGCTGGGGCTGGCCCCCAGCACGAGCACCACCGCCATGCTGGCCCTCGGCGATGCCTTGGCGTTGGTTGTCAGCCAGATGCGTCGATTCAGCCGCGAGGATTTCGCGCGGTTCCATCCCGCCGGCAGCCTGGGCAACAAGCTTAGCCGCGTCGAACATCACGCCCGGCCGCTGGCGCAATGCCGCGTGTCGAGCGACGCTCAGACCGTGCGCGAGGTGCTGGTGGGGGCAGCAATGCCCGGTCGGCGAACCGGTGCGACAATGTTGATCGACCAACAGGGGCGACTGTCCGGCATCTTCACCGATAGCGATCTGGCCCGGCTCTTCGAGCATCATCGCGACGGCGAGCTCGACCATCCGATCGGCAACGTGATGACCCGCAATCCACTGCGGGTGGAAGTCGGCTCGATGATGGTCGATGCCGTGGCGATCATGGCCGGCCGGAAGATCAGCGAATTGCCCGTGGTCGACGCCGCCGGCAAACCGATCGGGCTGATCGACATCACCGACGTGGTGGCGATGTTGCCGAAAGAGCCGCCGGCCGATTCCGCCGCATCGCCGCCGAAGAAATCGGTCGCGTGGCGCGTGGTGGGGCAAACCGATGGCGAACGGAGCGCGTAAAATGGCATCTCGCGAACTTCAATGCCGCGTGGACGCAGCGGCCGCTTCCCTTCGGGGCGCGGCTAAACCTCTGCCCTGACCTCTGACCCCTGATCCCTTCCCCATGACTCTCGACGATCGTTGCCGGGCTATCCGATTGATCCTTTCTGACGTTGACGGCGTATTGACCGACGGCGGAATCGTCTTCGACAACCAGGGGATCGAAGCGAAGCGGTTCCACGTCCGCGACGGGATGGGAATCCGACTGTGGCAGAAGGCGGGCTATCGCTTCGGGTTGATTACGCACCGCAGTTCGCACATCGTCAAGACCCGCGTGGCGGAATTGGGCATCGAAATCCTGCGGCAAGGGATCGACGACAAACTAGCGGCCATGCGGGGAATCTTGCAGGAGTTGCGGCTTTCGCCCGCGCAGGTCTGCTACATGGGCGACGACCTGCCCGACATGCCGGTGGTGCGGGCGGCGGGGCTGGGCGTGGCCGTGGCCGACGCCTGCGCGGAACTTCGCCAGGAAGCTCATTACGTCACCACCGCCCCCGGCGGATCGGGCGCGGTCCGCGAAACCGTCGAACTGATCCTCAAAGCCCAGACACGCTGGGAAGATTTGATCAAAACGTTCCAATAGGATGAATGATGAGTGATGAATGATGAATGATGAATAACGGACGGAATCACGCCGATCATTCATCGTTCATCACCCATCATTTTCGCCATGCCGCGAATCACACGCATTTCGGGAAGTCTTGCGGCCGTTCTGGTCGCGTACTGGGCGTACGCACTGATGGCGGTGCCGCTAATCGATCCGCCCGCTCCTCCTCTGCCGCCCGGCGGAAACCCCATACACGAATCTGATATCGACATAGGCAAACTGCAAATCGATGCGATCCGGCCGCTATTTCCTGCGAATGCCTGGCAATTGGACCCTGAAAAGACCAAGGTGCTGGAAAGCGAGCACGCCAAACTCCTCTTCCAGACATACGACACTTCCCAGGGCGGAGGCAAGGTTGTACTTACCCCTTGCACGATCATCTACTTGTCCGAAGATGCGGAGGCAACCGAGGCGCAACGCCTCCGCGAATCGATCATTCTGGAAGCTCCCCGCGCCGTTCTCCACTTCGATCGCGACCTGGGCCTCAAACCGTCGGAGGGAGCGAACCTGTTGGACGGGCAACTGGACGGTGAAATCGTCATCCGCAGCGACTGGAAACAGCCCGGCCCCGAAGACGACCTGCTGATCATCACCAAGAACGTTCAACTCAACAAGCAGAGCATTTCCACGCCTGAGCGGGTCCGCTTCAATTGGGGCCCCCATTTCGGCAGCGGCCAGGACATGGAAATCAAGCTCCTACCCGGCAACTCGGGGGCGAGCGGGCTGGACGTCGCCGGCATCGCCTCGTTCGAGTTGCGGCACATCGAGCGGCTGCACCTTGAACTCGGCCCGGAAGGGCAGAAACTGATGGCAGCCCCTTCCAAGACCGGAGTGAACGGCGACGCCGGCCAATCGGCCAATTCCGCTTCGCGGCCGAAGACCCCGGTCGACATCGCTTGCAGCGGCCCCTTCCGCTTTGACGTGGCCCGCCGCGTCGCCACGTTCCACGACAACGTCCGCGTGGTGAAAACCAATCCCAGGCCGGAAAAGGGGACAGGTCCAATTTGTGCGCAGCACCCTCCGGGCCGTTCCGGCAAATTGGACCTGTCCCCTTTTCCGGCCCCCGATCAAATCGCCTGCGACCTGCTCTCCCTCTGGTTCATCGAGCGTGCCAGCGGCGCGGGCGGCTCTCCGTCGGCCAAGACCGCCACGACGGCCGGTTCGCTCGACCTCGCGCCGGAACGGCTTGAGGCCGTCGGCAATCCGGTCGTCGTGACCGCGCCGAGCAGCAACGCCACCGCGCAGGCCAAACGGATCGAATACAACCTGCTTGCGAAGTCAATCACGCTCGACGGCGACGACCCGGTGTTCCTGCAACAGGGGCCGAACCAAATCTGCGCCCGCAGCCTGTACTACGAGTCGGCGGCCGAAGAAGGACGCTTGGGGCAACTCGTCGCGCAAGGCCCCGGCTGGCTCCGCGGCCGATCGCCCGAGCGGCCCAACCAGCAACTGGAGGCCGTCTGGCGCGAACAACTACGGATTCAGCCCCGCGATCAATACAAGGAAATCTCGTTCAGCGGCGGCGTGGAACTGAAGTCGCCAGGCGTCGGACAGCTCCAGGCGCAGCGGGTCTTCTTCTGGCTGACCGAGACTCCATCGCCCAGCGGCGGCAAAAAGTTCGATCTCCAGCCGCACGGGCTTACGGCCAGCGAGGAGGTCTGTTTCGGCTCGTCGCAGATCTCCGGCAGAGTGGATGAGTTGGAGGTGTGGTTCGAGAAAGACGCCGGCGGCCAGGGGCCAGGGGCCAGCGACGAGCGTTTAGCCGCCGCGTCCTCGCGGCGTCCCGCAGGGATCGGCGGTTCACCGCTCATTGGACCACTCGGTGGCGCATCGTCCAATGGGTCCGAAGTCCAGCGATTGCCCCCGACCGTCCAGCAGCATTTCGAAGTCAGCGGCCGCCGGCTTCGCGCCCGCGTGTTGTACGGACAAGCGGATCCGGCGCTGACCGATCTGACGATTGAAGACAACGTACAACTGCTGGAAACGCAGACCTCGCAGCCGGGCAAGCAGCCGGTGCTGATCCGCGGCAACCGGTTGGACCTAATCAAGGCCAACGGACCGGACGCCCTTGCCACGGTTGTCGGCCAGCCCGCCCACTTCGAAGGCGACGGCCTGGGGCTCACCGGCGCGACGATCAAAGTGAACTCCGGCACGAACCATCTGACGATCGACGGGCCGGGGCAAATGGACATCGCGATTACGAAGGATCTCGACGATCACCCGCTGCCGGCACCCTGCAATCTGGCGGTCGTCTGGCAGCAAGGCATGGATTTTGACGGCCGCACCGCGCACTTCGAGCAGTCGGTTGTCGCTTCGTCGCCGGCATTGCCCACCAAGTCGGGAACGGCGGACTTCCGCCTGAAGACAAGTTCGATGGACGTTCAAATGCAGCACCCGATCCGTTTCTCCGACGCCAAGAGCACGAGCAAGCCCGAAGTCGAGGAAATCCGCTGCAGAGGGGGTGTCGAGGTAGACAGCCATTCGTTCGACGCGCAGCGGCAGCTCGCTTCCCACGACCAAATGCAAACCACCGACGTGGCGGTGAACCTGAACCGGCTTGGCGGCGGGCTGACCGGCGGCCGCGGCTGGATCAACTCGGTGCAGTACGGTTCTGACGACATGCGCCCCGGCCAACCCAACGCGGCGACCAACAACGCGCCGGCCAAGCCCAAGCAACTCTATTGCCTGCACGTCAAGTTTGAGCGCGACGTTACCGGCAACGTCTTCTTCCGCCAGGTGACGTTCCGCGATCACGTGCGGGCCAGCTTCGCGCCGGTCGATTCGTGGGACGCCATGCTGACGACGAACGAGGATCCCAGCCGGCTCGGTCCCCAGGGCGCGGTCGCCAATTGCGACGAGCTTCAAGTCTTCCAACCGCTCCTCCCCTTCGGCGGCGATCACCGCGCCATCGAGCTCTATATGCTGGGCAACGCGGTTGTCGAGGGGGCCGAATACAAAGCCCTGGGCAGCAAAATCCTCTACGCCCAGGCCAAAGAGGTATTGACTGTCGAAGGCAGCGGTCTCGCGCTGGCGGAGCTCTTCCAACAAAAGCGCACCGGCGCCCCGGCGAAACGAGTCACCGCCCAGAAGATCCGCTATTTCCTCAAGAGCAAAGACGTCGAAGTCGACGGCGTGCAAATGCTGGAGGTCCCGCTCCCCGGCGGGAAGAAGTAGGAACCGTGCGCGGATGAGGGATGAGAGATGAAGGATAAACCAGGAGAACGGTCTTCGGATACCGGTGACGCAACGCCGCAGGACGCGGGCAACGCTCATCCCTCATCCCTCATCCCTCATCTCTCATCCCTCATCCTTCGTCCCTCGTCCTGCCTGTTCCTCGTCATCTGGTTGATCCTGCTGGTGGGCGGTCGCAGCAACATGCTGCGCGATCCCGGCACTCTTTGGCACGTCGCCGTCGGCGAGCGAATGCTCGCGTCGGGCCAGGTGATCCGCGAAGACCCCTTTAGTTTCACGCGCGCCGGGCATCCCTGGGTGGCCGACCAGTGGCTGGCCGAGTGCGGTATGGCGATCGTCCATCGACTGGCCGGCTGGGACGGCCTGCTGCTTGTGACGGCGACGCTGCTGGCCGGCGTCTACGCCTGGATCGGGGCACGGCTGCTGCGCGGCGGCCTGCACCTGTTGCCGGCCATTCTGCTGCTGGCCTTGGCCATGCTGGCAGGTGCGCCGCAGTTCCACCTGCGACCGCTGGTCGCGACCATCGTGCTCTTGGGCGTGACCTTCGGCTGGTTGGTCGATGTCGAGAACGGCAGCCGGCGCTTCCGGCAATTGTGGTGGCTCGTTCCGCTGTTCATTCTGTGGACAAACCTCCACGGCGGCGTGTTGGGCGGCCTGGGAACCGTCGGCCTCTGCCTGGGCGGATGGTCTCTCTCGGCCGCTTGGCAGTTTCGCAACGAAGTCGGCACGCGGTCGTTCGTCGCACGAACTAGCGAGCCGATCGCGTTGCTCTTGGCCGTTGCCGCGGCCGTCCTGGTAAGCCCCTACGGCCTGGCGATGCCCCGTGAGTGGCTGGAGACGTTGCGGATGCCGCTGCCGAAGTTCATTGCGGAACACGCGCCCTTGGAACTGACCGACCCGATCGGCTGGGGCACGCTGGCGCTGGCGGCAGGCTACCTGGCCACACTGATCGGCGTCTTTCCGCAACGGCCGCGGATCACTTGGTTGGTGCCGCTGGTCTGGTTTGCCCTGGCGCTGTCGCGGTTGCGGAATGCCCCGTTGTTCGGCATTACGGCCGTGATCGCCTTGGCCGACATGCTCCCTTATTCGCGCGTGGGCCGCTGGCTCCAGCGGCGCGACCTGCTGAGAGGAGTCGCCGATAGAGACGTGCCACTGCTCGGAAGCGGAGGCGTCGGGGATGCGGACGTGCCGAGGGCAAGCTGTAGGAGGCGTCTCCCGACGCCGATTGCAATGGTGCAAAGCCGCGAATCGGCGACAGGAGTCGCCTCCTACAGTGAGCGCGTCGTCCGCTTTCTCAATCCGCTGCTTCTGCCGGCCATCGTCGTTGTCGCGGCGATGCTGCTTCAGATCGGCGGGGTCCGCGTGCCGGTGATCGGGCACGGCTGGGCGCGGTTCGACCCGGAGCGATGGCCGATCGAGTTGCTCCCCGCACTCCGGCAGATCGACGGTTCCAGTCCGGACGGAACTCGCATCTTCAACGACCTGAACTTCGGCGGTTTCTTGATCTACCATACTCCTCGACTGCGGATTTTCGTCGACGATCGTTGTCCGCTCTACGGGACGGAGTTTCTGTTGGAATGCGAGCGGACCCGCTGCAAAGACCCGGCCCAAATCGACGATTGGCAGCGGAAGTATGGTTTCCGCTATGCGTTGGTGCAAAGCGATAGCCGGTTGGTGCAAACCGATCGACCACTCGTGCAGAATGTTAGCCCGTTCGACCGTTATTTGTCCGAATCGGCCGAATGGAGCCTGGTGAAACGCTCGCCGGTAGCCGCCCTCTACCGGCACAGGTAGCGATTTTCATGTTTTCTGTTTTGGCAAGCGGGCTACAATTGGAAAGCAGCCGGCCCTTGGCCCGCCAACCCAGCGCGGGACTTCCGCCACAACCGCGACAACCCTAAAATACCGGTTTGCCCGCGGCCCACGGGAGCATTGTGTTGGGGTGGCAGTTGTACTGCCACCCCGGTGCCGCGGGCGCGGCAGTACAACTGCTGCGCCAACGCCAAGGTTTGCCCGCGGCCCACCCAAGCATCAACTCGCAAGGAATCCTCCATGAAAACCCTGCTCAGCGAAGACCAGCTCCGCGAGGGCACTCGCCGCCTGGCCGGCGAGATTCAGAAACACTACCAGGGGAAGCCGCTGACGATCGTCGGCGTGCTGATCGGCAGCGTCGTACTGCTGGCCGACCTGATCCGTATGCTCGATCTCCCCTTGCGGGTCGAGATGGTGCAGGCCCGCAGCTATCGCGGCAATAGCACGAAGCCGGGGCCGTTGGCGGTGAACCTCGAACTCCTCTCGACCGGCATCCAAGGGCGGAACGTGCTGCTGGTCGACGACATTTTCGACACCGGGCATACGCTGTGGGAGTTGATCCCGCAGATCGACGAACTGGGGCCGTCGAGCGTTCGCAGCGCGGTCTTGTTGCAGAAAGAGGGGCGCTGCGAAGTGTCGATGAAGCCCGACTTCGTGGGATTCACGATCCCCAACGAGTTCGTGGTCGGTTACGGCCTCGATTATAACGATCAATACCGCAACCTCCCGTATCTGGCGGTGCTGGAGCCGGGCGAGATCGCGGCACAACAGTAGGGCAAGCAAGGAGGGGGACAGTCCCATTTTCGTCGAACGAAAATTGGGACAGTCCCCCGCGAAAATTGGGACAGTCCCCGGGACGAGATCGCTCAATGAGCAAACGCATTCTCGAAATCATACCGACCCTCGACCGCGCCGGGGCGGAGAAGCAGTTGTGCCTGCTGGCCGCCGGGTTGCCGCGTGACGAGTTCGACGTACACGTTCTGCGCCCTGACCCGCGGCGGGCCGCTGGAGGGCGATCTGCACGCGGCGGGCATCCCGCTGACGATCATCGGCAAGCGCTGGAAGCTCGATCCGCGGGCTTTCTTGCGACTGAAACGCCATATCGCCAGCCTCCGGCCGGACCTGATCCACACCTGGATGTTCGCCGCCAATACCTACGGTTTCGCGGCGGCCCGGGCCTACGGCGTCAAGAACGTGCTGGTCGGCCAACGCTGCGTCGATCCGTGGAAAAGCGGTCTGCAACTGGCGATCGACCGCCAGTTGGCCCGCCGTTGCCGCGGCGTCGTGGTCAACAGCGAGGGGGTGCGCGATTTCTACGTGCAGCACGGCGCCCCGGCCGACCGCGTGCGCGTCATCCCCAACGGCGTGGCGATCCCGCCTCCACCGGGCACGACGCGGCGGCAACTCCTGGCCGAATTGGAACTGCCCGACAACGCCCGGCTGATCGGATTGGTCGGGCGGCTTTGGCCGCAGAAGCGGGTGAAGGACGCGATTTGGGCGGCTGATCTGCTCAAGGTGGTTCGCGACGACGCGCATCTGCTGGTGATCGGGGACGGTCCGCAGCGCGACCGCCTGCTGCGGTTCCGCGATCAGGTCCGCATCCGCGACAAGGTGCATTTTCTCGGCCAGCGCGGCGACGTACCCCGGCTGCTGCCCCACTTCGACCTCCTCTGGTCCACCAGCGGCTACGAGGGCCAATCGAACGCGATTCTCGAAGCCATGGCCGCGGGCGTGCTGGTCGTGGCCACCGACATCCCCGGCACGCGCGAATTGGTCGTGCCCGGCGAGACCGGATATCTTATTCCCGTCGGCGATCGGGCGGCGTTCTGCAAGTTCAGCGAACGATTGCTCAGCGATGCCGCCCTGGCCGGCCGCTTCTCCGCCGCCGCCCGCAGCCGCGTGGCCCGCGAATTCAGCGTAGAGAAGATGATCGAACGCCACGTCGCATTCTACCGGGAAGTGCTCTAAGCAGCGTTTCTCGCCACGGTGGAGCGGACGTTCCCGCTTGCAAAAGAAGGGCAGGACACACCACGGAGACACGGAGGACACGGAGACAAAAGCACGAGAGCCACAGATGAACACGGATGAACACAGATGTCGCCCCTGCAACACCTACCGCAACATGAGTCATCTGTGTTCATCCGTGCCTCCCCTTTTATTTCTGTTGGTCTTCTCCGTGTCCTCCGTGTCTCCGTGGTGAGCTTCTCCGTCGTCAACTTGGTGCCGAACCCTATTGCCCACTGCCCCAATTTCTGCTCCGCTTTCGGATTCTCAGAACGCCGGAGCGACTTCTACGGTGGCGGCATCATCTTCAGCGATCCGTCGCGCAGCAGGACCGCCATCAGGGCGTAGTAGCCGTCGGTCAAGAAGCCCTCGTAGCCCCAGGGCGTGCCGTCCCACGCCTTCCAGTCGTTGCTCATGCCGTTGGCCCCCATCCCCTCGAAACTCCCCTTTTCGAACGAGTCGAGCATCGGCAGCAGGATGCGGTCGGCCTCGCCGCGGCGGCCGAGATCGTAGAGGGCGGCCAGGGTGTGGAAGGCGTGGCAGGCGGTCGCCCCGCCGTTCTCGTAGATTTGGAAGCCGTCGGAGTTGTCCTCCTTCACGCCGCCGCCGAACCGCGGGGTCGTATCGACGTAATCCTTCCGCAGGACCGGAACGAGATTACCTGGCAGCCCCAAGTCGAACCGCGTGTAGCCGACCTCCTTCATCTTCGCCATCAGCTTGTCCATGATCGCGTTGGCCTCGTCTTTCGGAACCAGGCCGTAATGGATGGCGATGCCGTTGACGGGCAGGAAGTAGTAATCGTGCAGCTTTCCGTCGGCGCTCTTCCAGCCGGCCAAGACTCCGCTGTCGGGATTGTAGAACGTGTTGAAATAGGCGTCGTGCAGTTTGCCGGCCGCCGCCGTGTAGCGGGCGGCGTCGTCGGCCTTGCCCTGCCGCTTCGCCAGCGCCGTCATGCCGCGCCGCGCCGATAGGCCAAGGCGATCGAGTAGGCGTCTTCGTGACCATAGCCGACCGTATCCCACCAGTTCGCCGGCCGGACGAACGGACCTGCGGCCCACGAGCCGGAGTTGCCGCTGGCGTGATACTCGATCAATCCGTTGCCGTCGTGGTCTTGGGCGAGCATCTTCTCGGCCCATTGCTTGACGCCGGCGTAGTTATTCGCCAGCCAGGCGCCGTCGTTGCTCCCATCGACGTAATCCCAGGCCGCGATCAGCAGCGACGGGTACGTGTCCAGCGACGGTTGCGGATAATTGTTGTTCGGCGGCAGATCGTAAATGTAATTGGGCATGCCGTAGGTCTTGCCGCCGGCCAGGATCCGGTCGAGGGTTTGGCGAATCAGGTCGAGGGCGGTGAGGCCCTCGGCCAGCGGCGGCGTGTTGCGAGCGACGTCGGCGTACTCGTAGTAGCACAGGGCGCAGGTGTCGCTGGCCGTGTTGTTGGCCAAGGCCCGCCGACGGGGGCTCAGTTGCAGAATGTTCAGCCAGTTGCGGCGAAAACCGTCGAACCGCCGGTCCTTCGCCACCGCCAAAACCCGCGGCGCTATCGCCACGACCTGCCAGCGATACTCGATCTGCGGCCGCTTCTCGGTGGCGGGAGGGAAAACGACGCGGATGAACTCGGCGCCCGTGCGCTGCGCGTCGTAGCCCAAGGTCGCCTCCTTCGTGTCCGCCGCGGTGATTCGCACCGTCCCTTGGTCGGGCAGATGCAGGATTGCCGGCAGCCGCACGCTGCCGTCGGGGTTGAACATGCCCAGCAGCGTCGCCCGGCTGAGTTTCGGATTGAACTCTAGCACGATCGGCTCGGGCGGATCGGCTTGCGACCAACGCGAAATCATCGTGAGCCCCTCGGCGTTGAAATCGATCGTCCAGCGGGCAGGCGTCGAAGCGTCGAGCCCCGGTCGGCGATACTCCACGCTGGTGGCGGCGTGCCGCGCGACGGTCGGCGGCGACGCGGCGATCGCGGCCGATCGCTGGATCACCCCGGCGCGGAACCGTTCGCGTCCCAGGCTATCCAGCGAGAGATACAGGAACTGCGGCCGGGTCAACGAGAGCGTCGCGTCCAGGTATTTGCTGGTGGCATGATAAGCGGCGCCGCCCGAGGCGACAGAGGATACTCCCTCGTGAGAAACTGCCGCTTCCTTCTCCGCGGCAAGTGCGGCCGGCGCGAGCATCGCTATCGCGGCAATCGCAATCGTAAACATACGCATCATCGGCTTCCCTCCTTTGTGGTATCGAAATCGTGGAATCGTGGATCGCTGCGCAGTCCGTCGAATCGCGGGTCGACGCCGATTCCGCCCCTGCCCGCGGCGCGTTCGTTGAATGCCCGGTGCAGCCAGGCGAAGGCGCGATCTTTCTCTCCCAGGGCGGAATAGACGGCGGCGATCTCGTAGGCCAGCGGCTTCTCGTCGGCCAGCCGTTCCAGCCGGCCGAGCAGATCGCGGGCCTGGCGGGAATGGCCGTTTCGCGCGTAGGCATAAGCCCGAACGCAGTCGAGATCGCGGCCGTCCGTGGTCACGCCCCTGCCGCGATCGACCTCGGCCAGCGCCTGCTCGAGCTTTCCCGTCTCGGCATATACCAGCGCCAGGTCGCGGTGTGCCTTGCGAAACTCGGGACTCAGTTCCAAGGCATGTTTGTACTTCTCGATGGCCAGCGGATAGTCGCGGCTGAGGTAGGCGATTTTGCCGGCGTTGTTGACGATGACGACCTGATCGGGCCCAAGCTTTTGATCGGGCCGAAGCTTTTGTGCCTCGGCGATCTGCTTGGCCGCTTCCTCCGGCCGGCCCTGTTGCACGAGGAACCAGGCGTACCAGTGATGGGCGGCCGGCAGCTTCGGATCGAGCTCAATTGCGCGGAGGAACTCCTGCTCGGCCCCGCGGCTGTCGCCGTCGTAGCTATCCAGCGCGAAGGCCATTGCCAGATGGGCCTCGGCCAGTTTGTCGTTGAGCGAGAGGGCCTTTTCCGCCGCCTGCTTCGCCTTGGGAAACACCTCGTCGGGCTTCTCCCAGCCGTAATCGCCCGAGAGGTTGTAGGCGTCAGCCAGTGCTGCATAGGCCCGGGCGAAGTCGGGAGCGAGCTCCACCGCCCCTTGCAGACGCTCGATCGCCGATTTCATCCGCGATTCGCGGCGTTGGCCGAGCATGTAAACGCCCTCGTGGTAGAGCTGCTGGGCTTCCGCCGATTGCTCCTCGATTTCGACGGCCGATCGGAACGGATTCCAGCGGGCAATCCAACCGGCCAGCAGCAGCCCGCAGAGCAACGCGACGACGGCCGCCGCGATCCAACGCTGCCGGCTGCCGCGGCTCGATTCTCTTGTTGCTCCGGCCGCGGCGGCAAACGGAGCCAGCGCCGCTGCGACCTCCGCCGGCGTTTGGAAACGATCGGCGGGCGACTTCGCCAACATCCGACCGATCGCCTGCGACAGTCCGGCGGGCACGTCGTCGCGGACGCCGCCGACCACCGGCGGCGGCTCGCTGGCGTGCGACTCGATCTTCTCCGCCAATGTTCCACCGGGAAACGGCGGTTGGCCGGTCAGCAGGAAATAGAGCGTGCAGCCGAGGCTGTAAACGTCGGCGCGGATGTCGGCGGAATGCGGGTCGGCCGCCTGCTCCGGCGACATGTAGTCGATGCTCCCCAGCAACAGACGCGGCGACGCGAGGCGGTCGATCGTCTGTGCCTCGCTGACGAAGTACGCCAGGCCGAAATCGAGAATCTTGACCCGGCCGTCGCCGGTCAACATCAGATTCCGCGGCGTGATGTCGCGGTGGACCATGCCGTGCTCGTGCGCGTGCTGCAATCCGCGCGCCGCCTGCGCGACGTAGTCGCACGCCGCCGCAACCGGCAGCGGGCCGCGGGCTACGACCGTCCGCGCCAGATCGGCCCCCGGCACGTATTCCATCACCAAAAGATGGGCGGGGACTGTCCCGATTTTCGCCCCGGCGAAAATGGGACTGTCCCCTTGCGCCGCCTCGGCATCATAGACCGTCACCACGTTCGCATGGCTCAACCGCGCCGCCGCTTTCGCTTCGCGGCGGAATCGCTCGACCATGCCGGGATCGGAGAGCAACTCGGGGTTGATGACCTTCAGCGCCACGTCCCGCTCCAACGCCCGGTGCTCGGCGAGATAGACCGAACCCATTCCGCCCGAGCCGAGCAGCCGTTCGACGCGATAGCGCGGATGATCGACCAGGAACGAGGGGATCGCTTCCGCCTGCGTGGCGGCCGATTCCAGAAACGCCAGTTCGACGATGTTCTCGCTCGCGCGAAAGCGGGGTAGATACTCGTCGGGCGCAGGGCGCTCGCCGCGACGCAGACGATACTCCAATTCCAACGATAGCAATTCCCGCAGCAGTACGGCCGACTCCAGGCCGTCGCCGGCGGACTCGGCCAGGCAGCTTTCGATCGTCATCGGCCGGTCGGCCTGCAACGCCTGCTCGAATCGCTCGCAAACCGCGTCGATCCGGCGTGCGGCGTCCAAGCGCAGCAGGTCGCTGCCGCGGGGATCGAGCGTTTCGGCGGATTGCGGGAGTTTTTGGGCGCTCATGGGGTTTGGCGATCGTTTATCCACCCCGGTACAGCGCGGGGTGTCCACGTTAAGCGGCCGGCGGCACGCCGGCCCGGCCCCGAAACCGGCGGCGCGCTTCCCTTCGGGGCGCGGCTAAACATGTCGCGTCGCAGTTCTGACGATCCATGGCGGGGTTGCTTTCTACACTTCTTCGTTCCAAATCCGCCGGATCAACTCCAACCGCCGTTCGACGGTCCGCAGCGCACATCGCAGCCGCTCGGCAATTTCGATATTCGTGTAACCGTCCAGCCGCAACTGGGCAATCTGCCGCAGCGGCGGCTCCAATCGACCCAACAGCCGGGCGCAGTTCTCGGCCACCATCGCCGAGAACTCCGGCGTCGGCTCGCGGCTGAGCACCGTCTCTAGCGCGGCGTCGTCGGGCCGGGCTCCGCCCCCGCGCTTCTGCCGCTGTTGGTGCTTGATCAAGTCGGTCGCCTTGTGGGCCGTCAGAACCACCAGCAGCGGCCAAAGGTTGTCGCGGTCGCGAAGTTCGGGAAACCGTCCGCGGGCGGCCCCCAGGCAGAGGCTCTTGAAGGCGCTCAGGGCTACGTCCTCTTCGTCGGCCAACGCTCGAGCCCGCGGCCCCAGTTTGGTCCGCGCCAGCCCCACCAGCCGCTGAAAATACCCCTGCCAAAGCCGCTCGGCGGCCACGGCATCGCCGGCCTTCAGGTCCGCAATGCACCGGGTGACCGAGCCGTCGGCGTTCATGGCGTTGATTCACGGAGTTTTGGCGGAGTCTCGCCTCTCCCTTTGGGAGAGGGGCAGGGAGTGAGGGCCTGCGGGCCAGCGTTGGGGCGGCAGCGCAACTACCGCCCCAGCGGACCGCAGGCGCCGCCGCTTTGCATTTTACTGCCGTCCCCCCGGCGGCACAATCAAGGCTCGTGCGGCATCGTTGGCGGGCGGCGGCGGGATTTGTCGAGTTCCTTGCAGACGGAAGAGGCGGCATCGTAGAAGCGGCGTCTCGCCGCTTCGTGCCCGCTGTCGGCCAAATGGCTGCATTATGCGGCGAGACGCCGCGTCTACTTTCAGAACGAGAACCAACGTGCAACGCATAATGAGACTGGCCTGCCTGGCGTATGTCGTGTTCCTGAGCCTGCTCTTGCTATCGCCGAATCCTGCGCGGGTCATCGGCGTCTCTGGGGAACTGCCGTGGCTTCTGCAAACGCTGATGCCTTGTGCCCATCTGCTGAGTTTCTCGGTGTTGGCCGCCTTCATGCTGCTGCGCGCTGGCCCCTGCCGCGATGGAGCATCGTGCTGCTGTTGGCGGCCTACGGCGGCGCCACGGAGATCATCCAGGGCTTTGTGCCACCGAGAACGCCGAAGTGGATTGATTGGTTCCAAGACGTCGGCGGCGTTGCCGCGGGCGCGGTGATCTGCTCGCTCGTCGCACTGCTGCTGATTCGCGTTTCTCACTACGTTCGCCGCACGGCCGACTGTGACCATCGATCGGCGTTGCTTGCCAGCAAGCAGTGAAACACGGGGCGAGAATGAAGCCCCCTTCGGCAGACAGGAATGTCTGCCCCACCGGATGCTTATCGGTTTTGACAAACAAAACCGGTGGCGCCATGCCAGGCGCTGTAGGGAACGGGCTCCGTCCCGTTCCGCCGCCCGGAACGCCACGGAGGGCGTTCCGGGCTACAGACACATTACCGGTTTCGGTTGTCAAAACCCATTAGCGGCAGACAGGAATGTCTGCCCCACCGGACACTTTGCCGCCAAGAAAACGCGAAGGGGAAGGGGCCTCGCCTGGGCTACCCTTCCCCTTAAGTATCTCAGTCAACGTTGCCAACCAAGATGTCGATCGGTGATTCGCCAAAACTACTTGGCGGGCGGCGTGGTGCCGGGAGCCTTCTCGCCGGGATTCGCCGGGGCGCCAGCGCCGGCCTTCTTGTTGTCATCCTTCTTCGGCGCCGGATTGCCGCAGCCAACCACGGAGAACATTCCCAAGCTCAAAATCAACGCAATAGCTACTAACTTCTTCATGTGTCCACCTTTTCTAACCAGAGGGGTGATCGGGGATTCGCAGCAGGAAACCCTCCTGCCTGCTGTAGCATTAGATACCCGCCACTGGGAAATTATTCCACACAAAGTACAATGGGGGAGGAATTCCAGCGGTTGCCGACAGTTTTTTTGACCCCCACCGCGGGAATATCTTCGCTGGTCGTTGCCTCTTACTAGAGGATCGGATATGGCCGATGCGCGCCGCGGGCTTGACGTCGCTCAATTGGTCGCCGACCATCACCGGTCGGTCTACCAGTACGCCTACCGGCTCACCGGCTCGGTCCAAGACGCCGAAGACCTCGCGCAACAGGTCTTTTTAATCGCACAGCGCAAGATAGGCCAATTGCGTAACCTGGATGCGGCCGGAAGCTGGCTGTTCGCCATCTTGAGGAACTGCTTTCTGAGGGATCGTCAGCGGCGGCGGCCCGCCCTGGCCGGCGACTTGGACTTGGACGTCGATTTGATCCCCGAGGAGGGCTTGCCCGAGGGGGGCGACGGCGATCGGCTTCAGCAGGCGCTGAACCGCCTGCCCGAGGTCTTCCGGCTGGTGGTTGTGATGTTCTACTTCGAGGAGTGTTCGTATCGAGAGATCGCCGACCAATTGGAGGTGCCGATCGGCACGGTTATGAGCCGCCTGGCGCGGGCCAGGGGGCAGTTGCGGTCGATGATGTGCGATGGGGAGAAAGAACTGGGAGAGATTCCTGACGATGGCCGTACTCCTCTCGCTCCGCGAGAGGGCGGCAGGGACCGAATCGCTTCACGCGGAGCGTGAAGAGTACGTTTGATTATGAATCCGAGAGCGGCGGCCGAACCGGGGCTAGTGTGATGGGAGATGCCGTAGACGCCTGTTTGACGAAAGCCTTCCGCGACGTGGCGGTGCCCGACGGGCTTGCCGAGCGTCTGCTGGCCGGCCTGGCGGTCGATTCGCCCGCCGGTGGGGCAGACGGGAATACCTGCCTCACTGCTCGGCAGACCGGAATGTCTGCCCCACTGCTCGGCAGGGAGGAATTTCTGCCCCACCGGCGACGCTGGCTGCTGCTGGTCGGCGGATTGGTAGCCGCCGCGGCGACGATCGTCCTGGCGGTTTGGCTGGGTAGCCACGGGGCGGATTCTGTTTCGGGAGAATCGGCCCGCGACGAGGCGATTCGATTGTTCAACAACGACGCCGGGCAGGCGGGTTCCCTGCTGGCCGGCGGCGCGGCGGCGGGATATCCGTTCAGTTCTTACGTGCGGTCGCTCGCCGGGACAAAGTGGCGGCAGTTGAACGACTTCCTCGGTTACAGCGGCGTCGTCTACAATTTGCCGGGACCGCCCGGCGCCCACGTCGCGTTGTACGTTGTCGCCTGTGATGACGTACAGCAAGGAATCGAGCAGTCCCCCGCATCGCCACGAAACGTCTTCACGACGGCCGGCTGCTGTGCATCGGCATGGCAAGAAGGCGGATTGCTCTATGTTCTCGTGGTCGAAGGCGACCCGTCGAACTACGAGCGATATCTGAATTTGCCGTCTAGTCCCGTGGTCTAAGAACGCGGCTTCGACCACTTCTTCCATACGGCCGGGTCGGAGAGCATCTTGATGAAGACCCCGCCGATCACCGGCCGGGCTTGGAAGCCGACCATCCGCGCGTCCTTCGTCTCGTACCAGTCGGTCAGCGGCACGCGCTGCGGCGTGTGACTGACAAAATCGTAGACCGGCCGCATCAGCGTATCGAAGTCAGCCCGCGAATCGGCCAAGGTGGCCGTCCAGACTTCCCAATCGGTCTTCGTGTAGCCGGCGCGATTATCGAGCGGCAGCCCGAAACGGTTCAGCTTCGTCTTGTAGAAGGCGATCTCCTTGGCAGCCACTTCCGGCGGGAAGAGGTGCAAGCCCAGCAGTTTGTCCCAGACGAGATTGTACTTCTGGCTCCAGGTGCCGGGCCGATCGAAGGCCAGGCGATAATGGTCGCCGTCGTCGGCCATCTTGATCCACTGCCGGGCAAACTCCTCGGCCGTTTGGCGATACTCGGCCGCCTGCTCCTTTCGGCCCGCCATGTTGCACATCTTCGCGTACGCCCCCAGGGCGACGATCGCCTTGATCGAGAGGTTGGCGTTGTGGGCCAGGTGGCCGGCGAAATCGTCGGTGCAGAGCTGATTGGCCGGATCGAGCCCCTTCTCCTTCAAGAAGGCGGCCCAGCGTTCCAGTTGCGGCCAGTAGCGTTCGGCATATTTCGTGTTGCCGTCGAGTTGCGAGATCACGGCGGCGATAATGAGCATATTGCCCGACTCCTCGACCGGCATCTGGTTCTCCTCGGTCCGCTCGCCGCCGCCGTAGACCTGGCCGTTGGCCTTTGGATAGGTGCCCAGATCGTGCGGAGCGAAGGGGAACTTCCACCGCGGCGTGGCGGCGTAGTCGAACACCGGCGTGACCAGGGCCTTGAGCAGATCGTTGCTGAGCAGCATGAAAATCGGAGCCGCCGGATAGATCACGTCCACCGTGCCGATGCAGCCGTTGCTGAAACACTCCTTGCCAAAAAGCATCGGCCGACCATCGGGCGTGGCGACCAGCTTGTGGGCGCCGATGGCCTGGCGATAGGCCAAGGCACACAGCCAGCAGTATCCGCGGCCACCGACGCGATGCGCATCAGTTAGGAAGTCGCGATCAAATTGTTGGCAACGTTTCTCTAGATCGCGATGTTCTTTATCTGCGGTCTTCAGCAGTTTTTCCATGTCCATGCCATTGCGACGCCAATACGGGCGAGCTTTGTCCCAAGATACTCGATCGAGTATTCGTTGTCGTAGGCGAGCATCAAGCCACGAGACTCCGGCTGGTCGATTTCGCCCAGGTCGAACATACACGCAGTAACGGGCCAATCGTCATTGGCCGCCCGGGGCATTCGTGTGTCGTCGGCTTCCGGCAAGCGACCGTCTTTGGCAAATGCCTGCCGCGATTTTTCGTGGCCCGTGATGCACATTGACGGCTTCTCGCTTGCCGGCGCGGCCAGGTGGAGATGGCCCCAATCGATTCGCAGGTCGTCGCCGGCCTTTTGCAGCACCGGCTGGTCCTTCGAGCCGATCCGCAGGACGGTGAGCCCTTCCACTTCCGGCCGCGACCACGAGACATTCTGCCTCGGCTCGTTGACCACGAGTTCGGCCGAGTTGTCATGGTACAACGACACCGTATGAGGTTTCTTGTCCTCGGCGCGGAAATGCCAGTCAACGTACGTGACCGGCCGCGCCAGCACATCGAGATCGTGCGGTAACGTCGGGGTCAGAAAGACTAGGAGTAATCGCACACCGTCCGCCTTGAACAAGTAGCACGTGTGGGTCGGCGTCACGATCACTGAGACCTGTTCCATTGCCGGCACGTCGGCCGGTTGCGGGCCCATGATGCGATATGTCTTGCCGTCGATGCGAACCATGCTGCACATGGCGTTGATCGCGCCGGTCCAATGCCGCGGCCAGTCGTCGGTCAGCTTGTCGGCGCACGACCAGATGCTGAAGTACGGATCGTGAACCACCAACGGCACCGCCGGCGGGCGAAGGGGCTTCGTCTCGGCGGCCAATGAGTTTGCAGAGAAAGCGGCAATGCAGCAAATACTGCTAAACGCGACGGCAAACAGATGTCGTTTCGTCATGGTTGATGAATCCTCGTAAGGGGGCGATGCGTTGTTGTGTCAGTTTGTACTTCTCACGCTCCGCGTGAGGAAAGCAGGAGGTTGTCTGGCCGTTCGAGTGATAGCTTGCAAGTAGCCGGGAGCCAACGGCTCCCGGAATTTGCGGAAAGTCGCGAGTCCTCTCCGGGAGCTGTTAGCTCCCGGCTATTGTCTATCGAGATTGACCTTCCGACGCTCAGCAGACCTTCCTCATGCGGAGCGTGAGGAGTACTATACCAATCCCCAGCGTTTTCTAAGATACCACTCCACTCCCAGCAGGACAACGATCGTCAGGAAGAACGGCCAGGTGTCCCAAAACGTCTTCTTCGTCTCGCGTTGCACGTCGAGTTGCTCAGTGTGTTCGGTGAAACTCCGGATCAGGTTGGGCAGTTCCTCGGGGGCCAGCGACTTGCCGCCGGTCATCGCCGCCAGCGTCCCCATCGTCGCGGCGTCGGCCGAGGCGTTGTCGAGTTCCAAATCCTGACGGCTCACGAGGAATCGCGCCCGGGCGGAGCCAAACGGCTGGTCTTTCAGCGTGGCGGCGACTTCGATGGCGTAATCGCCGGCCGTCTCGGTATCGGCGAACGAGCCGACCATCTGCTCGCCCTGACGGGCCAACAGCAACTGCTTGCGGGTCTTGCCGTCGGGCAAAACGACCTCGGCCTTGAACTCGGCGTCGGCGATCGGATCGCCCGTGGGCGACGTGGCGCCGACGAAGAACTCGACCTGCTGCGACGGCATGAAACGCCGCTGCGCCAGGCGAATCCAGACCTTCCCCTCCTGCGTCTGGTCTTTCCGCGCCAACCAGAGGACGATTTGCCGCCAGAAACGTTTGTGGGCCGACTCGAATCCGCTCATCCACCAGCGCCAGGTCGAATCGCCGGCGAAAGCCAGCACGCGGCCGGCGCCGAAATCCTGGGCGACCAGCAGCGGCCGCTCCGGCCCGGCCTCGGCCAGCACGGTGGCCCCCTGGGCGAGATCGTGGAACTTGTTGGCCCCTTCCAGCGGCGGCAGTTTTGACCAAAGCGCTTCATTCTCGGCAGGCGTGGCCGCCATCCGCAGGGCGAAGTGCATCAGCCCGAGCTTCGTCGGCCGCACCTTCAGCGGCCCCGGCCATTGCACGTCGGCGCGGAGCGGCTCGTCGGGGGCTTGTCGTTCGAGCCGGTCCATGCCGACCGGCAGCACCTTGGCCAGCGGCGTTTCGCCGTAACCGCCCGGGCCGAACGTCTGAAATCCGCCGAGCATCATCAGTCCCGCCCCGCGGTTGACACATTCGGCCAGATCGGCAAGCTCACCCGCCTGGAAGGCCGACGAATCGACGTCGCCGAGGATGTAGGCGTCGTACTTGCCCGGCTTGAAGCGCGCGGCGAAGTCGGCGGGCCGTGTGGTCAGATCGCGGGTATCGAGCCGCACGTAATCGACCTTGATGTCGCGGGACGAATCGAGCGCGCGGCGGATGAACTTCTGCTCGACCCGCAACGCCCCTTCGATGTACAACACGTTCAGCCCGCCCTTGAGCACGTTGACGAAGGTGCTCAGATCGTTGTTCGTCGTCACCAACTCGCCGGGCTGCGGAACGGCTTCGAGCGTGAGCTTGTGCTCGCCGGGCACCTCGGGGATGTAACTGAGTTTGATCGGAATCAGTTGGCCGTCGGCGTCGGCGCGAATCTTCTGCTCGGCCACGACTTCCATCTTGCCGGGCGAGGTCTCAAACAACACGCGCACGGGAATATCGACGTTGACGTAGCCGTCGACGCGAACGCTGCCGGTGATGGTCAATTCGTTCTTGACGAAGACGCTGGGACTGACCAGGAGATCCTTGACGGCGACGTCGCGGGCCTCGCCCAGCCCGCGCGACTGGCCGAAAGGGAGCGTGTACAGCGAATATCCGAGGCGAGCCAGCCGCATCACGGCGGACTGCGGCGGCAGATCGTGGGGCGCGTAGGCCCGCTGCGCCCCGTCGCTCAGCAGCACCACGCCCAAGAGCCGCTTGCCGGCCTCGCGCCGCAGCACCTCGTCGAGCGCCGCGCCGATGGCCGTCTGCCGCCCCTCTGGCTTCTCAGGCAACTCCAGCTTGCCGCGCTCGGCGCGGACTTCGTGAGCGTCGGCGTCGATCGTGTACGCCTTCAACTCGAATTCGTCTTGGAGTTTTGCCAGCGCCGACGCCGCATCGTCGAGCGCGCCGCGCAGCGCGTCCCAGCGGGTCTTGTTCCCTACGGCGTCGGGCACCGTCATGCTCCGCGACTGATCGACCAGAATCACCAGCGTGGCGGCCTGCTTTTCGGTGTGCGTATACACCAGCGTCGGCCGCAGCATGAGCAGCAGCACGAGCGCGATCACCGCCCCTCGCAACAGTGCGATCGCCGCACGATGCCCACGGCCGGTCTTCTCGCGGCTCGGCCCGAACCACAGCAGTCCCGCCAGCAACAGCGCGACCGCCGCCACCAGCAGGTAGCTGTCGAACAGCGGATAGAAGAAGAGGCGGAACATGGAAGGGTTCAGAGGTCAGCGGGTACGTTTAGCCGCGCCCCGCAGGGAAGCGGCCGCCGCGTGTTCGCGGCGTTATTGTCTTGCATGAAATCCGATCGGCCGTTTCGGCTTCTCCTCCGGCGGCCGCATCAACTGCCGCAGGGCATCGAAAACGACTTTGAACTGACTATCGTACTTCTTTTCCAGCGCATCGACTTTACGGGCAAGGTCGGCATGGGAAAGCAGCATCTGCCGCAGGCGGACGAACGCCCGCATGATCTCGATGTTCACCGCCACCGCCCGCGGGCTTCGCAGCACGCTGGAAAGCATGGCTACCCCCTGTTCGGTGAAGGCGTAGGGGGCATGACGGCGACCACCCCAAGAACTTGAGATGCCAAATTGGCATCTCAAGTTTTCAAACTCCTCGGCGGAGAGCTGAAATGCAAAATCCGCCGGAAATCGGTCCAAGTTTCGCTTAACAGCCCGAACGAGCATCCCGGTCTCAACTCCATATAGTGATGCTAAATCGTTGTCCAACATAACCTTCTGTCCGCGGATCAACAGGATTGATCGCTCGATTCGCTCTACCGGAATCAGGGATTGAGAACTGGGCATGGTTGATCTGAAATGGCGGGCCTGTTGGTGTTTTCCATTCTGCAGTGGGGTGCAGTTGCCTTCGTTCTTGTTTGAAATCACAAATTGTGACTTCAAATCCTCTGGGTTGCGGTAACCTAAGATCACAACTTGTGATCTTAGAAATTCTGTGCCCAGCCGACTTGAGGTCACAGTTTGTGACCTTGAACGACTCGCGAGTTCCAGACTTGAGGTCGCAGTTTGCGACCTCAAGATAACATAACCGACGCCTCCTATTCCTTATAGAACCGATTCGCCACCAACATCTCCAACGCCAACACGATCGCCAGCAGCAACACTAGCGGCGGGAAAAGCTCGCGACCGACGCGGCCGGTGCTGACGTCGCGATCGATCTGTTCGCGGGTGTGGGCAAGCTGGAACTTCAGCGGGCCGAACATCGCCGCAAGCTCCTGATCGCGGAGCCGGTCGAGCCGGGTCTGATCCGGGGCGTAGTTGACGCTGAAGCCGAGGTTCACGCCTTCCTTGCCGCCCGACTTCAGCCGATAGTTGCCCACCTGATCGGTCGCGGTGATCGGCAACTCGCGGTCGTTCGGATTGGCCGAGTACGCGGAGCTTCGTCCGTCCGGCGTGAACAACAGATAGCCGTGGCGCTGTTGCGCGGCATCGAGCCGCACGACGGCCGTCTGCCCGGCCAGATAGTTCGACTGCTCGCCGCTGCTGCCGACCAGATACGTCGCCATCCCGTTCGCCAGAATCACGAAGGGGCACCACCCGACGCCCAGAGTGTCGTTTGGCAGCAGATTCCACGGGTCTCGATTGGGCCGATCGGAGACGGGCGTGGTCATCGTCAGCACGCGCCCCTTGCCCACGGGCCGTTCGAGCAGCGCCGGGCTGCCGTCGCCGTATGGTACGACGACGTCCACGCCCTTCGAGAGCGGACCGAGCTCCCAATAATGGAACACCGGGAAGCAATCCCAGGGGATCGCGCCGGCCTGGCTGCGGAATTCGGCGAGAATCGGGTGCTGGAGATCGCGCGGGGCCAAATACAGATCACCACCGGTCCGTCGGGCCTGTCGCAGCAGCTTACCCGGCAGGAGAGCTTGCGCCTCGGGCTCGTTGAACGAATCGGTGGGCGAGGCGTTTCGCCCCAGAAAGATCGCCACGCCGTGCCCTTCCGCCGCATAAGTGGCCAACTTCTCCCAGGTGGCCGGCTCCAAGGGCGTCGGATCCAATAGGAACACGGCGGCATAGTCGGCAAGCTTCCGCTTCGGCAAGTCGGCAAGCTCGCAAATGTCGCAATCGAACCGCGCTTGGCCGCGTTTGCGCCGACTCGCTCGGCGCCAAAGCCTGGGCGAGATAGAGCGACGAGGTCGCGGCGGGTTTCGGCGCGGCCAACAGCACGTGCCACGCCGGTTTCACCTGCACGGTGAAATACCGCGTATCGTCGGCCGCCAATCCGTCTTGCCCGACGATCCGCACGAGGCCTTGATGCGTACCCGGCTCCAATTCGCTGATGTGAAACTTGACCGGCCGCAATTCGCCGGGCATCGCCTCGACGCTCTGCACGCCGCCGCTGTGCAGTTTGCCGTCGGCATCTTGCATCTGCAACTCGACGGAGCGAGCTGCCGGCGTGCCGACGCACGAGAGCGAGGTGTCGACGGAAAGCGTGCTGCGGTTCGAGAGAACTTCGCCGGAAAGGCGAACCGCGCTCAGACCGTAATCGATCGGCTTGGCCACGCCGACGTCGATTACGTAGATCCCCACGCCGCCCAGTTCGGTAAGTTGCTGCTGGAGCCGCGCGGCGCGTTCCTGCGGCCAGGCCCCGTGCGAGAGGTCGGTGAAGATGTAGATTTCTTTTCGATAGATGCCCTTCTTATCGAGGCCGGGCTCCTGCAAGAGCTTTACGGCGGCGTCGATCGCGGTCGTCAGCGGCTGCGAGTTGCCGATGCTCAGCAGGTGGGCGATGCGGTCCTTGGCCGCGCCGCGGTCGGGCAGAAACATCCCACCCGATCCAATCTGCGTGTCGATCACGGCGATTTCGCTTTGCTCGGGCAATTGCGCCAACAACCACTGGCCCAATTCTCGCGCCACCTCGATCCGGGTCTTGTTTTCATGGCGATATTCCATTCGTGGGGCAACGTCGAACACCAGTGCCGCCGCGACCGGCGCCTCCTGACTGCCGGCGGTCGTGCCGAACTTCACGCTCGGCCGCGCTAGCGCAAAGGCCAACAGCGCGATCACTCCCGCCCGCAACAGCAACAATAGCAAGTGCCGCAACTTCAACCGCCGCCGGTTCATGTCGGCCCGCTGCTGGATGAAGCGCAGCGCCGGAAACTCCAGCAGCGTCGGCTTGCGCCGCATGATCAGGTGCAGCACAATCGGCACCGCCACGAGCGCTGTTCCGGCCAGGAGTGAGAGGTTGACGAAGGTCATTGCGGAGGATCAATGTAAGACGAAGAATCGTTCAATGCGCTGGTAGCGGCATTTGATGGCCGCATCGCCACCTTGTCAGCAATCACTCGCGCTCTCTTTGAATATTTCCTGTACATCGCCCACGACGCGATTGCGACTACGGCAAGACTCACCGCAAGGTCTGCGAAAACGACCTCAAGCGGCACTCTTCCGAAAAGACCGGCTAGCAGAGCGGCCGCAAAGTAGATCGCTAAAAGACTGCATACGATGAAAGCTGCCAGGGCCGTACGCGCCGTCCGCCGATAATGCCTCCAAAGGGTCGCAACCGTGAAGTCGGGACGATCCGGGTTCTCGGGCAGATACGTGTGGCCGGCCGGATCAATATAGATCGCATTGGCGCAGGCCGCTCGCAACATCCGCAGGCATTGATCCAGGCTGCTTTTGGGCAAGCGGATCAGCAGGTTGCGTCCTCGCCAAAGCAGTCCGATACAATCGGGCCTTGTCTTCTTCGTGAATCCAAACATCTCGACTTCGTCATACGGGATCCTTAACAACATGAATCCACCGCCCAGTTGCAGGTGACCATCATACAGAATCACGGAGAACCGAAGTCGAGAAACTGCTCCATTGACAGCCCACAGCACGAACGCTATCCCACCCCCAAGCCCCAAACCGGCGCACAACCAGAGCGGCAGTCGCGACACATACAATATCAGGCCAAGCAAGAAAGCCAACAGGATCGCCCCCGGCACGCCGACTGTCAATTCCAAACACGCCGACGCGGTCTCCGTGAATCGAACACGCTTGTCGGTGCGAAATTGGACAATGGCACTGCTGGGGCACATTCTCATCCTCGTTCGCTTCTCCGCATCAAATACTCGCCTAGTGCGCGATCGAATCTCATACTGGTGTCCAGCGGCACGTAATCGATTCCAGCCTGGAAGCACTCGCGGCGGTAACGGTTGCGGAAGGCTTCGACCTCGTCGAGATAGACGCGGCGGAAGCCGTCGGCGTCGATCGCCAGCCGCTGGCCGGTCTCCGGCTCCTTCAATTCGACCATGCCCGAGAAGGGGAATTGCACCTCGGCCTCGTCGAGGACGTGAAAAAGGATGATGTCGTGGCCGCCGTGCCGCAGGCGGTAGAGCGATTCCATGATCGGGTCGGTGTCGGCCAGCAGGTCGGAGAAAACCATCACCAGGCTGGCGTGGCGGAGCATGGCCGCCACCTGCACCAGGCTATGGGCGATGTTCGTCTCCCCCTCGGGCTTGAGGTTCGCCAGGAGCGAAAGCACGTCGCCCAGGTGGCTGCGCCGCGCCTTCGGCCGCAGGCTTTGGCGAATCTTCGTGTCGAAGGTCAACAGCCCCACCGGGTCTTGCTGCTGGATCATCAGATAGCACAGCGCCGCCGCCAGGCAAATCGAGTAATCGAACTTCGTCATCTCCTGCCGATAGGTGTAGCCCATCGAGCGGCTCAAATCCATCACCAGATAGCCGGTGATGTTCGTCTCCGCTTCGAACTTCTTGACGTAGTACTTGTCGGTCTTGGCGTAGACCAGCCAGTCGATGTCTTTCGGATCGTCACCGGGCGTGTACTTGCGGTGTTCGCTGAACTCGACGGAGAACCCATGAAACGGACTGGCGTGCAACCCCTGTAAAAACCCCTTTACGATGAACTGCGCGCGCAAGTCCAGCCGCTTGATCTGGCGGATCACTTCCGGTTTCAAGTATTTTTCGGCAGAGGGCATGGGAAGAAGCGGGGATTAGCGATTCGACTGCCTCTATTGCACTTTTCGGGCATCTTCAAGGAAACGATTTAGTCGCGCCGCAATCAGCTTTCGCCGCTCTAATAAGAACCGCGGGTAGTTCTCAACCGCCAGCGACACGTCCTGGTCTGGGATACATTGGGCGGCCCGAGCCCCGCTATCGATCTTCGGGAGATAGTCGGCTGGCGGCGTTACCAAAATACGGCGATTGGTCTTCCCACCGATGAACGCCATGTTCGCTATATCGTTTACCACGGCAGGTTTGTACTCGCCCTTCAGAAGCGCGCGTGGAAATACGTGATGAAACTGGAGGCGGTGCTGTTTGCCCTTATGCGACAGCGAGACTGGGAAGTTCGAGGTCCAGTCCTTTGCGCCATCCTGTCGGAAAGCGAGGAACATGGTCTTGAAGTAAGCGCTACGGGCATTGCGCCCTTCCAGGTCAGCAGGCTGGACATCCAGTCGGCCAAACTGCTGACTCAGTATCTCAACCAACCCCTGCACGCCTTTGCCTTCGCGGATTGTCGCCAAGTCCTTGTCGAGCAAGGTTTCCGACGAGCCACGCGAATACCGGCCCTTGGCATTGGCAACGTACAGCCAATGTCGCAGTTCTGCTGCCTGCTGGGCGTCCAGTGTGTAGCTGCAGTGGTGACCGAAGTAGCCCAGCAAAATCAGCATGAACGGCGACGACAACAAAGCCTGACTCTCGATACGGGCATTGGCCTTGAGGAAGTTGATGGCGTAGTGGAAGCCGTCCTTGGCGCATTTCCATGCCACCTGAAGCTGGGCCGGTTTGAGGTTGCCGACCGTGTGGAATCGCGACTGGCCCGTGGCAAAGGCCACCAAGTTCTTCACATGGATGCCCAAATCCAGGTCGAACCCCTCTTCTGCGCACTCGTGCTGAAACGCCTCAAACGTTTTCAGCGAGTCTTGCCACTTGGCAGTAATCTGAGCCATCGCCAAGTCAGAACCACGGAGTTTCGCCCCCAACGAGTTCACCCGCACGAAGGTTTCCGTCACCTCATCGTAGGACAGGTTGCGCTCTAGCACGTCCATGCGATAGAAATAGTTGCGGATGCCACGCAACCGCGCCAATCGTTGGCTGTACTTCTCGAATCGCGGATCGTCCAAGCTGACCACGCCTGCCTTCTTGAGGAACGGCGCATCGGATTCTGTCTTGAACACCTCGGAAACGGAAATCCAATTTGGCAGTGCAGCAAGTCGCTTGACGAAGACAACGAACGTCATTTGCTTCAGCCGGTTCTGCAAGTCGTCCTCATCAGCGTCGGCCACGCCCGCGTCGGCGTCGTTATCCTCATCGTCGTCCACCTCGGTAAGAAATGGCAGTTTGTCCGGGTGTTCCAGATTGAAGAGCAGTTCAATCGGTTTCTTGCGCCAGCGTACGTTGATGGGCTGACCCCGCAAGACGGCCAGCAACGAAGTTAGCCGCTGTTGTCCGTCCAACAGCAACTTGGTGCTCTGATACGGATTGTCCTGCTGACCGACAGCGAAATCGCGGAGGGGCACTGCTTCGTCAGTTTCCCAGAGCAAAATCGTGCCGGATGGATAGCCGCGATAAAGCGAGTCCAGCAGATCGCGCACCCGTGTGGCCTGCCACACGTAGCGCCTCTGCATCTCGGGCAGGCGCAACTCACCCCGCTCGATCATCGCCACCAGTTCTTCCACTTTCGCTTCCGATTTCGCCATCGCGAGGGGGTCCCTCTCTGCTAGTGTCCCACTCCTCACGTCAGGGGACGACCTGTTGTCTGCCGTAATCAGGCATCCGGCTGCTCTTTCACATCCAAGACCTCCTTGGCAAGATCCCTCGCTTGCTCAGAGTACGCCAGTCGTGGGCTGGCAATGCGGGCCACTGGCGGAAGTTCAACCTCATAGACGTCAGGCAAGACTACGTAGACCTTAGCCTTCTCCGGGAGCGAGACGCCACCCAGCACCTGGATGCGGCCGTTCTCGACCACGCCTTCGTAAGTCACGACCTTCATGCTACCTTCTCCCTTCCACAGCAATTCAACAGTCCCGTGTAACGCATCTGCATCACTTTACAGGCCCAATCCATCGCGAAGGCAGCCCGAGAGTTGCTCGATTAGCGAGTCCGACAAGCGGCCTAGCCGACGAGCAACGCGCTCCGATTTGATGGTCGCCACCTGAGAGCAGTTGACCACGGATTGCAGCCACAAACCCGATGCCTTTCCAGCTTCCGTCGAGACGTCGATCAGGATATGACGGGGCTCTCGTCCCACGAGCGAGGTCTGCTTCGTGATCATCGCCACAATGACCGTGTCCAGGCGGCGATTGTCCGCGTCGCATTGGATCACTACTGCGGGTCTAACCTTCGAGCCCCGGCCTTCACCGAAGGGGAAATCCACTATCACTACGTCACCGCGATCGACTTGCATAGGCGCCTTTTGCTTACGACGGCTGTTGCGTCGGCTGTTCTTCCGGCATGGTCCATTCTTCGTCCGGCAAGACCTCCGCCGTCATCGCGGCAAGGTCGTCCGTGTCGCAGGCCGAATAGTCCAATCGGGCGCACAGGGGTCGAGCATATCTTCGCGCACGACAACACACCCGACGTGGGAGCCGGGAATGACGTACTTGACCACATCCCCATTCTCAACGGCCTGACGTTCCTCGACTGTAAGTTCCATGCTACACCTCCGCTGCTGATATTATCGCTCGCCCCCTTTTGCGGCAAGAGTTTCTGGGTTTCACATTCTACAGATCATTTGTCGGTTACTTCTCATACTTCGGTATCACCGGCGGCGGGGTCTCACGGATCAACCGTTGAATGATATCCTCGTTGCTCATCCCTTCCGCCTGGGCTTGGAAATTGGTGCTGATGCGGTGCCGCAGCACGGGAATGGCGACTTTCTGCACGTCTTCGAGGGCCACGGAGAAGCGGGCGTCCATTGCGGCCAGGGCCTTGCCGCCTTGAATGAGGAACTGGCCGGCGCGGGCCGGCGCCCCAATCGACCAGCTCCTGGACGAACGCCGGGGCCGAAGCGTCTTTCGGCCGCGTCGCCCGGACTAGCCGCGACACGTACTGGATGATGTACTCACTAACGGCCACCTTGTTCACCAGGTTTTGCAGGTTCAAGATCGCCTTGGCCGAGAGAACCTTGTGGACCTCGGGCTTTTCGCCGCGGGTGGTGCTCGCCAGAATCCGCTCCTCTTCCTCGGCCGACGGATAATCGACCTTGATGTTGAACATGAAGCGGTCCAACTGGGCCTCGGGCAACGGGTACGTCCCCTCCTGTTCGATCGGATTCTGCGTAGCAATCGTGAAGAACGGATCGGGCAGCGGATAGGTCTGCTGACCGACGGTCACTTCGCGCTCCTGCATCGCCTGCAACAGCGCGGCCTGGGTCTTCGGCGGCGTGCGGTTGATTTCGTCGGCCAGGAGGATATTGGTGAAGACCGGGCCGTTGACGAAGCGGAAATCGCGCCGCCCGGTCTCACCCTCCTCCAGCACGTTGGTGCCGGTGATGTCGGAGGGCATCAGGTCGGGCGTGAACTGGATGCGCTTGAACTGGATGTCGAGGATGCGGGCCAAGGTGCTGACCATCAACGTCTTGGCCAGCCCCGGCACACCGACCAGCAGGCAGTGGCCGCGGGTGAAGATGGCGGCGAACATCTGTTCGATCACGTCGGACTGGCCGACGATCACCTTTTGCAGTTCTTCCTGCATCAGCCGCCGGTGCTGGCTGAACTCTTGCAAGATATCGCCGAGGTTTCGAATCTTGGCCGCGGAAGTGGGAGAGGTAGGGGGCATCAGGGGTCAGGGGTCAGGGGCCGGGGAAAATGACGAAGCTCGAATGACGAAGGACGAAGGAATGACAAAATCCGAAGGACGGGGAAAATGACGAAGGACGAAAAAAGTGGCGGCCGGCAAGAAGTGCCTCTTCTCATCTGCTACACGTCGCTCCTTGGTCTTTCGTCATTCGTGCTTCGTCCTTCCTTCGTCATTCGTCATTTGAGCTTCGTCCTTCTTTGATGGTATCATTATTACGCGTGGGAGACAAAACCACCCCCCCAATTGTCCGCAGGGGGAGTTGCCGACTTAACTGCTTAATTCTAAGATACTTATGATCCCGTTCCCCCTTTTTTTCCTCATTGCCGACGGAGGAGCGTTCGCGTGAAACCCCTTGCAGCCTCCGCCGTGCTCGTTGTCGGGGTGTTCGCTTCGATTGTAGGGACTTTGCGGGCGGATGTCACCGCCGAGCAGGTCCGCCAGGCGATCGACCGCGGAGTGGCCTATTTGAAGAACCGCCAGCAGGCCGACGGCTCGTGGAACGATGAAGCCCCGTTGCCGATGCACGGCGGCGTCAGCGCGCTGTGTGCGTTGGCGCTGCTGAACAGCGGCGTGCCGGCCGACGACGAAGCCATGCAGCGAGCGCTGGATTATCTGAGTGGAGTTAGGTCCGACAAGACTTACGTTGTTTCGCTGCAAACGATGGTCTTCGCCCGCGCCGACCCCGAAAAGTACGCCACGTTGATCCGCGACAACGTGGATTGGCTGGAGAAGCGGCAAATCGGCAGCGACAACCGCAACCGCCGCAACCAGAAGCCGTGGTACGCCGGCGCCTGGACGTACCCGTTCGGTCCCGTCGGCGATGACGGTGACAATTCCAATTCGCAGTTCGCCCTACTGGCGCTGCACGAAGCCGAGCGCGTCGGCGTGTCGGCCAGCAGCGAAACCTGGGAACGGTCCAAGGAGTACTGGGAAAAGTGTCAGAATCCCGACGGCTCGTGGGGCTACAAGCGGGGAGATCGCAATGGCACGGGGAGCATGACGTGCGCCGGCATCACCTCGCTGGTGATCGCCTCCGACCGCGTTCATGCCAGCGATGCGAGCGCGTCCACCAACCGCATCGAATGTTGCCTGCCGCACCGCGGCAACGATGACGACCGGGTCAACCGTGGCATGATCTGGCTCGGAAAGAACTACTCCGTCGCGCACAACCCCGGTCCCAGCGGCATGAACGTGCTCTACTACCTGTACGGCCTGGAACGGGTCGGCCGGCTCACCGCCAAGCGGTTCATTCCTCTCTTTCCCACCAAGCCCGGCCAACCCAGCCGCGCCGATTGGTATCGCGAGGGGGCCGAGCATCTGGTTCGCAGCCAAGACCCGCTCTCGGGCTTCTGGACGTCGCGGGGGGTGGGGGAGTCCAATCCGACGATCGGCACCTGTTTCGCGCTGCTGTTTCTCTCGAAAGGGCGTTGGCCGGTGCTGCTGGACAAGCTCGAACACCACCCCGGCGACGATTGGAACCTGCACCGCAGCGACGTGGCCAACCTGACCCGCTACGTCGAGCGCAAATGGAAACGCGACCTGACCTGGCAGGTGTCCGATCTGCGCATGGCTACGGTCGAGGATTTATTGCAGGCGCCGGTGCTCTATTTGTGCGGCAGCCAAGACCCGGTGCCGGAAGGGCCCGCGGTCCGCAAGGAACTGGCGCAGAAGCTCGCGATTATCTCGACCGCGGCGGGTTCCTCTTTGCCGAGGCATACTGCGGCGGCGAGCGCGGCGAGGAGTTCGACGGCGGCTTCCGCAAGTTGATGAAGCTGGTCTTTCCCGAGCCCGAGTACAAGCTGCGGCTGCTCGAGCCCGAACATCCGATTTGGCGCGCCGAAGAGGACATCGACCCGAGCCAAATGCGTCCGGTGCTGGGGGTCGAGTTCGGCTGCCGCACGAGCGTGGTTTACGTTCCGCCCGACCCGCCGCAAGACCCGCGGCCGGCGCTGTCCTGCCTTTGGGAGCTTTCGCGGCCAGCACGCGGCGAAAAGTACAACCGCCCGGTGCAGGCGCAGATCGATGCCGCGCTCTCGCTGGGCATCAACATCTTGGCCTACGCCACAAATCGGGAATTAAAATACAAGGAAGAGACCTTGCAGTCCACGATCCCGAGCGGGCCGCGGGATACGATCGAACGCGGCCGGCTCTACGTCGCCACGCTGCGGCACCCCGGCGGCTGCAACTCCGCCCCGCGCGCGGTCACCAATCTGATGGAAGCCGCGTCCGTTCAACTGAAGATCCGCACGAAAGTCCGCGATCAATTGCTCGACATCAGCGACAATGCCCTCTTCGATTATCATCTCGTCTTTATGCACGGGCGGACCGCCTTCCACCTGACCGATCTGGAGCGGAAGCGGCTCAAGCAATACATCGAACGGGGCGGAATGCTGCTGGCCGATTCGATCTGCGCCAGCCGCGCGTTCACCGCGTCGTTCCGCAACGAGATGGCGGCGATCTTCCCCGATCACAAGTTGGAGCGCATTCCCGTCAACGATCCGCTGCTGAGCAAGACCTACGGCGGCTCCGACCTGCGGGTTGTCTCGCGGCACGAGCCGGAAGCGCAGGCCGCCGGGAGCCGGCTCGAAGCCGCTCCGCCCAAGCAGGGCCCGCCGGAGTTGGAGGGCATCAAGTTCGGCGATCGCTGGGGCGTCGTCTTCTCGCCCTATGACTTGAGTTGCGCCCTGGAGAAGCAGGATTCGCTCGAATGCCGCGGCTACGTCCGCGCTGACGCCGCGAAGATCGGACTGAACGTCGTACTGTATTCCTTGCAGCAATAGGAAAGTAAGTGTGATAGAAGAGAAAGAAAACGAGCCTCACGCAAAGGCGCAAGGGCGCAAAGGGGGTGAAGTCTCTGCGCCTCTCGCCTTTGCGCGAGTTTCTGCTGCAATGCTGGCTTTGTTCTCTGTTTTGCCCTGCTGATTCGTTGCGGCGTGTTATGGCTGACCCCCGATGCGCTGCAGAATGATCCCGACGACTACCTGCGGCTGGCCACGAATCTCGTCGAGCACGGGACGTTCGGCAGCGGCGGGGCACCCGCGGCCTATCGCCCGCCACTGTATCCGATGGTGCTGACCGGCTGTGTGCTCGTCGGCGCTCACGACAGCGCGACCGTGATCGTCGCCATGATGATGCTGCACGTCCTACTGGGCGTGGCGACGGTCGGGCTAGTGTTCCTGCTGGGGCGATGGTGGGGATTGGGATGCTGCGCCGCCGCCGTGGCCGCGCTGCTGGTCGCCTGCGATCCGATCCTGTTGCGGAGTTCATCGCTGGTGATGACCGAGACGCTGGCGACGTTCCTGGCAACGGCCGGATTGCTCGCATTGACCTGGGCAGAACAGCGTGGGACGGCAACAGGGTTGGGGTGGCAGTTGAACTGCCACCCCAACACCAAGACGACGAGTGCTGCAATAGTCGGGAGCCAACGGCTCCCGGAGAATTGTCGCCCCCCCTCTCGCATTCCGGGAGCCGTTGACTCCCGGCTATTCTTGCCGCAGATTGTGGCGGGAATCGTGCTCGCCTTGGCCGCACTCTGTCGGCCTGCGTTCTTGCTCTGGACGCTCGCCGTGGCAGTCGTGCTGTGCTGGCGAGCCTGCCGTAGCATCAAGGGGGACAGTCCCATTTTCGCCGAGACGAAAATCGGGACAGTCCCCAATAGCCGGGGGCCAACGGCCCGCGGCAGAATCGCCAGCCGACTCCGCGCCCCCGCGGCGTTCGCCCTTGGCGCGATCATCGTGCTAAGTCCCTGGGCGATTCGCAATCAAATCCAGTTCGGCCGCCCGATCATCACCACGACGCACGGCGGATACACGCTGCTTTTGGCGAACAACCCGGAGTTCTATGATTGGCTGCGCCACGGCAGTTGGGGCAGCGTGTGGCGGGCCGACCGGTTCAACGCCGATTGGGATCGCCGCCGCCCGAGCGACGAATTGCAGGCCGATCGGCTGGCTTACGCCGAGGCCTGGCAGACGATTCGCACCCAGCCCGGCACGTTTCTCTACGCCTGCGCCGTGCGGATCGGCCGCTTCTGGTCGCCGCTGCCGCATCGGCTGACGGCTGACGAGACGCCACTCCACCGCCTGTCGCGCTATGCGGTGGCGTTGTGGTACCTGCCGGAGTTCGCGTTGGCGTTGCTCGGCATCTGGTCGGCACGAAGGGGAAAGGGGAGAGAGAAGAAGGAAGAGGGGAAACGAGAGAGGGGGCAAATTCTCACATCCCCCGCCCCCAATCCCCCGCCCCCTCATCCCCCTTCGGCATGGCTGTGGGGCGTCCTGTTGGTCGGCTGTTTGCTGGCCGGGCACGTCGTCTATTGGACCGACATGCGGATGCGAGCGCCGATTATGCCGGTTGTGGCGATCTTCGCGGCCGCCGGGTTGCCCTGCTGTAGACCGCGCGACAACTTAATGCCAAGAAAGGTAGATTCACTTAGTAAGTCATCCGGCGACAACGCAAGTTAGTGCGCGTTTGCCGTTCCGCCGTCTGACAGTGACGGGTCGATCATCAAGGCTTCGCGAGGCATAATATGATTGGGGCGATTCGCACGTGGGACATCGTTTTTCACCCGCTGGTCACGGTCCGTTGCTTTGGCTGGAAGACGCTCTTCCGCGCCGTGCTCGCTGGGAACAATCGGACCTTCCTTTCGTTGTTGAGCGAGAGCGGCGTGCTTTGCCCGGCCGATCCTGAAGCGGCGGCGATTCTCAAACAGTGCGTCGATCTGGAACTGCGGGCGGAGAATATCTATCTCACGTTGGCGGAAAGCACGCTCGATGAGCCGGTTCTGTCGCTGTTCTTCGCCACGCTAGCCCAACAGGAGCAACACCATGCGGAACTATTGCGGCTCTGCGCGGTCGCGTCGCTGTACGGCGGTTGGCGGATCAGCGACTTGCTCGTCTGGCGGGATGACGTCGCTCGCCTCGATCAAGAGATGCGCGAGGCGGAAACTCTGCTGTCGGCCGTGAAAGACGTGGACGACGCGCTGCGGCTGGTGATTCAAATCGAGTCGTCCGAGGTCAATCGCATCTTCCTGGCGACGATGGCTGCCAGCAATTCGGTCTTTGTGCAAAAACTCCGGCCGTTCCAGGACGCCGTCGAGAAGCACTTCAACTACATCGCCTCCCAACTCGCCGTGCTGGCGCCCCACCTCTCGTTCAAGCGGGAGGCGGGGGAGCCATCCCGCTGCGCCTAAAAGTGATGCCGGAAGAGGACGGAGGAGGTTGTCGAAAAGACCCTCTCCGCTTTGCTGAAATTTCTACCGACAATCTTCTCCTTCCCCCTCGCCATGTGCGCGCTCACGACAATACCGCGGCCAACCGAAACAGAAGCCACAAGATCAGCAGCCATCCCAGGCCGCAGACCGGCGTCAAGCACCACATTTTCCCCGGGCTTTCGATGCGGAGCACGACCTTCGTGGTAACCAAGCCCAGCACGGTCGCAAACAGCATAGCGGTCAGGATTGCCCAAATTGTCGGGCAAATCATGGCCAGCGCCGCATAGCCTAGCACTGCGCCGGTTCCCAACACCAGATACGCGCGCAGGACGAGCCTGTCGATGGGCGAACGGTCGTCTCCCTCGCCACGTTCCGCCGGCGCAGGCGACATATAATGCGAGGGTCGCCCTGCCTGCGAATCGCCGTCCTCAGGCGGCAGTAGCGGCGACGTATAAGGATTGTCTTCTGAAGGCGCCATACGAGATTAGTATTCTCCCGCCTCACGCTGCCCGTTTCAGCGGCTCGGCTTGCCGGAACTGAAGCGTCACATTGCGCAGCCGGCCGTCGCGCTCGACCAATAGCGGCAGCGACTCGGCGGGGGTCTTCGTCAGACGGACGAAAGCGGGCTCATCGGCGAAATCGCGGCCGCCGACTCGATAGATGCGGTCGCCGGCGACAAGCCCGGCCCTAGCGGCCGCGGAGCCGTGAACCACGTACGTGAGGATGATCGTGCCCGGCTCGGCGTCGTCCACCCGCCAGGTCATGCCCCACCGCAGCGGATCGCCGGCCAGCGTCGCGCTTAGCGCGAGCGGTTTTTCTTTGCCCGGCCGCTTCACGATCATCGCGGCGGGACTGGCGGCCGCGGAGACCGCGGCGTAGAAATCGTCGTCGCTGCGAAGCTGCCGACCGTCGAATCGCACGATGCGATCGCCCGGACGGAGTCCGGCCCGCTCCGCCGGCGAGTTCGGTGCAACCGACGAGACGACGACCCCGCCGGAAACCGCGGCATCCTCAGTCCAGCCAACTCCGAGCCGATCGGCCGGCTTCTCAACCTGATCGAGAATCGCCTTTTCCGTTTCCGGCGTCTCCTCTCGTGCGGCCGCACGAAACGCCGGCGTCGCCGGCGAGTTGGCCAGGTCGTAAACCACCGCGAACAGCATCCGCGTGATTTCCCGCACTCCCTGCTTGTTGATAAACTTCGCCAGATCGCTGGCGCGGTGATAGTTGTCGTGCATGCCGGTGTGAAACAAGAGCACGGGAATGTCGCGCTCGAACAACGAATAATGATCGGCGTTGGCTTTCAATTCCCAGGGAAAGTCGATCTTGAAGGCGGCGCCGTCGTTGTGGCTGCTCAGCAACCGCCGCCATCCGTAGCCGGTCCGCGTGCCGAACAGAATCAGGTGATTGTCGCGGAGCCGGCCGACCATGTCGAGGTTCAGCCCCGCCACTACGCGGCTGAGCGGAATCGTCGGATGGTCAACCCAGTGCTTCGAGCCCAACAACCCCTTCTCTTCCGCGTCCCAGTTGGCGAAAAGGATCGACCGCTTCGGCGGCTGAGCGAGGATCGTCATTGCCTGGGCCAATTCGAGCACGGCGGACGTGCCGCTGGCGTTGTCGTCGGCGCCGGGATGGACCTCGCCGTACGCATCGAGACTCAGACCGCGGCCGCCGTAGCCGATGTGGTCGTAATGGGCGCAAACGACAATCACCTGATCGCGGAGTTTCGCATCGCTGCCGGGAAGCATTGCCAGCACGTTGCGGAAGTTGGGCTCAAAGGGCTGGAAGAAGCCGCCGCTGTCGCCGCCGCCTTGGAGATGAAGCCGGGTGTAGTGTTCGACAAGATAATCGCCGGCCGCTTTGCCGCCGCGCGTGCCCGCCTCGCGCCCCTCCAACTCTGCCGCCGCCAAATGGCCCACGAGCTGCCCCAGCTCTTCGGCCCTGATCGACTCGAGCGCCGCGTGGTAGGAGGAGCTTTTTTCCGCCGCCCAAAGCGGGTCGGCCCATGCGCGGCAGAGAAGCAGGATTACCAGCAAAGAAGAAGCAAATCGCGGGATGCGTCTCATGGGGGGACTCCTCTGCGGTAGTATAGCACAAGTATCCGGCACACGCCGTGTGCCGGAAGACCAAGAAGCCCCCTCCGCACCGCAGGAACGGCACACGGCGTGTGCCGGGTACGTGTCGGCCGCGTGCGATTACGCCGTCATTTGACTTCTCCCGGCGTTGCCCTAGACTTGACTGTCCCCGCTGAACACCCGCCAAACCCCTGCTTATGCCAAGCGAACTGGCAACACTTCCACAGATTCGGCCGTCGCCGGTTGCGATCCCTCCGCGGCATTCGGTGCTGATCATCGACGACGACGACACGCTGTCGGAAGTCCTCTCGCACCGCTTGAAGCAGCAGGGGTTCAGCACGCACGCGGCCTACTCGGGCAGCACCGGCCTGATGAAGGCCAAGGCCGAATTGCCCTCGGCGATCATTCTCGATCTTGGCCTGCCCGACGCCGACGGCCTGGCGGTCTGCGAGCAGTTGGCCGATTCGCCGGAGACCTGTTCCGTGCCGATTCTGATTCTCAGCGGCAAGGAGGAGCCGGGCCTGGTGCGTCGCTGCCGCGCGGCCGGCTGCCACTACTTTCTCCGTAAGCCTTACGATCCCAACGCCCTGTTGGTCCTGGTCCGCGAAGCGATCCGCGCGGCGAACGGCCACAGCGAAGTCGGCGACGAAGGGTAGGCATCTCTGCCAGGACGTTGCCCTCGTCGTTACACACAAGTTGACGGAGGCAGAGGTGGACAATTGCCTCCATCTCGTTCCTTTTCACTAGCCCAGGCGTTTACGCCTGGGCTAGTGAAAAGGGACGACGCGACCATTCCACCCGCTCGCAAAATCGTCCGCTGCCGCAGCCGCCAACGCCGCCCTTGGCCCGCCGGCGCCGATGACGTAGACTTACGGTAGACAAACCTCTCCCCACCCGCGAGACCCGCACCGTGAAGTTACAATTCCTGGGGGCCGCTCGTCAAGTCACCGGTTCGCAATATTATCTTGAGGCCGATGGCGGCCATCTGCTGGTCGATTGCGGAATGCACCAGGAACGGGCCTTTTTGCCGCGAAATTGGGAGCCGAGCCCGCTGCGGCTCCGCGACCTCGACGCCCTGCTGCTGACGCACGCCCACGTCGATCATTGCGGCCTGGCGCCGAAGATGGTCCGCGACGGTTTCCGCAGCCCGATCTTCTGCACCTCGGCCTCGGCCGATCTGGTCGAATTGGTGCTCCGCGACGCCGCCGAGATTCAGATGGAAGATGCCGAGTTCAAGGAGAAGCGGCATCGCAAGGAGGGCCGCCGCGGCGAGCGTCCGGTCAAGCCGCTTTACACGATCCGCGACGTCGAGCGCACCGTGCCGCTGATCGAGGCCGTTCCGTACCAGCGGCCCATCAGAATCAACGACCACGTCCACGCCGTCTTCCACGACGCCGGCCACATCCTCGGCTCGGCGATGATCGAACTGCGCGTAAGCGATCACGGCAGCCCACGGCGGATCATCTTCACCGGCGACATGGGCCAGTGGGACCGGCCGATCGTCTGCAACCCCACGACCTTCACCGAGGCCGATTACGTCGTGATGGAATCGACCTACGGCGACCGGGTTCACGAGAATCACGGTTCGATCGAGTCGCAACTGCAGAAGGTGATTGTCGAGACGGTCGCCCAGGGGGGCAAAATCGTCATTCCGATCTTCGCCATCGAGCGGGCGCAGGACTTGATCTATTACCTCGGGCGTCTGCTGCACGACGGACGCATTCCGCAAGTGCCGGTGTTTCTCGACAGCCCGATGGCGGCCGACGTGAACGACGTTTTTCGCCGCCATCGCGAGTGTTACGACGCCGAGGCCCGCGAAATGACCGCCAACGGCGGGCTGCTGAAGTTCCCCTCGCTGCGGGTCGTGCGGACCGTGGCCGAGTCGATGGCCATCAACGGCATGAAGGGCCCGGCGGTCATCATGGCCACTTCGGGCATGTGTACCGCCGGCCGCATCAAGCACCACCTCGCCCACAACATCGGCAACCCGGTGAGCACGATCCTCTTCGTCGGCTACCAGTCGCAGGGGACGCTCGGCCGGCAAATCCTCGACGGCAACCGCGAGGTCCGCATCCACGGCATCAACCGGCTGGTGCGGGCCGAAGTCCGCCAGATTCAAGGCATCTCGGGCCACGCCGACCACGACAGCCTGCTCCGCTGGCTCAGCTATTTCCAGAAGCCGCCGCGGCAGTTGTTCATCACCCACGGCGAGCCCGAGGCGTCGCTCTCGCTGGCCGATGAGGTCCGCAGCAAGTTCGGCTGGAACGTCACCGTGCCGGAATATCGGGAGACGGTGACGCTGAACGCAAATACAGGGCTTGACCAGCAAGCTAATTAGTTGTATAAGAAATATAGGGACGTCTCATGGACTTCCGATGGAATGACTGGAACGAGGAGCACGTCGAGGAGCATGGGGTGTCGCCTGAGGAGGCCGAACGAGTCGTCGAGAATGCCCGTTCGCCATTTCCACGAGCGATTGAGGAAGACAAGCGACTTGTTTGGGGACGAGGGAGAGGAGGGCGGCTTCTCCAGGTGATCTTCTTGCCTGAAGAGGACGACTCCGCGTATATAATCCACGCCAGGCCGCTGACAGAGCGAGAAAAAGGCCGCTTTCGGAGGATCATGGGCCGATGAAGAAACGCAGCAAACCACTGACGCGGATGAATGCCAGGGAATTGGCGGCGGCGACTGCCCGATTTGACAAGGAGTTCGTCATCGACGAGTCGCGAGAGCTCACGCCAAAGGAGCGCGAACGATGGCGCAGGGCGAAACGAAAACGAGGTAGACCAAGACAGGGTCAGGGTGCGCAGATCATTTCGGTCAGTATCGAAAAGGGATTGTTGAAGCAAGCCGATCTGTTGGCGAAAAGACTACACACCCAACGAACGAAGCTTATCGCTCGCGGGCTAGAGGCCATTCTGAACAAGGAAGTGGCCGTAGATTGAGTCTGTATAACGAATGAGAGTCTATTCCTCGCTCTCCAGCTTCTTCGCCTTCGCCAAATCCGCTTCGGCCTTCGATTTCTCGCCGAGTTTCTTACAGAGTTCGCCGCGGGCGCGGTAGGCGGGGGCGTTTTGCGGATCGAGATGAATCGCTTCGTTGAAGGCATCAAGGGCGTCGCTCGCCTTGTCCAAGCGGACCAGGCTGCGGCCGAGCCAGTAGGAGATGTCGGCCTGTTCCTCTTCGTAGCCCTCTTCATCCTGCATCTGCTCCAACAGTTCTCGGGCTTTGGCAAACCGGCCGCGGCGCCAGAAGCGATGGACCGTGGCCCAGTCGTGTACGCGGGCGTAGGGCCGCCAGGGATAGGCCGA
This sequence comes from uncultured Planctomycetaceae bacterium, assembly GCA_963823895.1. Lineage (GTDB taxonomy): Bacteria > Planctomycetota > Planctomycetia > Pirellulales > Thermoguttaceae. Next base: position 580,011 of record CAWGNG010000020.1, on the reverse strand, counting down.
GCGGTCCGAAAAACTCTTCATCACGCTCTCGGGCGTGTCCCACCAATCGCAGAACCAGAGCGACGGATCGGTCGGCAGCTTCTTCTTCGCCGCCCAGGGGAGGAAGACGTTCAGATAGAACCCGCGGGTGCGCTGGGCGGCCCGTAGCTCGTATTTCAAGATGCCGGCCACGAACGCCTCTTTCGACACCCGGCCGCGATCGGCTTCGTCGTTGAGGCGCACGAACTCGCGGGCGTAGTTCACGTTGTGCAACTCGTAAATCGCGCCCGCCCAAAGCTCCTCGAACCCGCGCGGCTGCCCCTCCTTCGGCCCGGCGGTGTAATGGGCTTCGACCAGGATCGCGGCGTTCTTGCCGTCGCCCGGCGCGAGGTGCTCGGCATCGGAGTGCAGCGGCGGCGAGGGATCCCAATCGATCGGCTGGACAAAATCCTCGCCGGCGAACTTGCGACGGGCCCAATCGCGGAGGAACTTCGCCTCGTCGCCGAATTGGGCCATCGCCGGCCGGTCGTGCAGCATCTGGGTGACCTGCCGTTGGCCGTGGGCAAGGGCTTCGGCCGACAGCCGGCTGCCGTTGCTGGGCTGATAGTGCTGGCCCTCGTCGCCGGGATTCAGCGCGACGGCGGCTTTCAGATCGGCGATCCCGTTGGCAAAGTCCCCCTTGCGAAGCCAGACGACGCCGCGAAGCCCGCGGTACTTGGCCTCTTTCGGTTCGAGCCGAACCGCCCCGTCGAGCCGGGCGACGGCCGCGTCGAATTCCCCCTTGGCCAACAGGTGTTTCGCCTGTTGGAAACGATCGGCCGTCTCGGCCGCCCGCGCCGGCACGCCCGCCCACGCCACGGCCGCAATAAGGACTGCCCAGCGGATGGTCGGCAGCGAGAATCCCATAGCTGAATTATCCTTCACGGCATAAGGCCCCGCAACCCCACCGCGGCTCTCCCCGCGACCGCAGTTGCGGGGCGTTTGCTCGGCGTCGTGCTCGCGAACGCCAAGAAACCGCGATTGCACTGCCCATCCGCGGTCGCATATCATACTGCTGCCTTCCTGCTTTGATTGTGGAGCCGGCTTTGTTCGATGCATCGGGATTTCGAAAACTTGTGAGCGGGCGACGGCGCGGGGTTGGGGCGACCGCGCTCCGCGGCGCGTTGCGGATCGGCGAGTGGTTCTATGCCGCCGCCGCCGGCTGGCGAAACCGCCGCTACGACCGCGGCGCAGCCGCAATCCATCGCGTGGGCGTGCCGGTGGTGAGCGTTGGGAATCTCACGCTCGGCGGCACGGGCAAAACGCCCTTGGTCGAGTGGCTCGCCGGCTGGTTTCACACGCGGGCCGTTCGCCTGGTGGTGGTCAGCCGTGGATACGGCGCCAAGGACGGAGAAGAGAACGACGAGGCCCGCGCGTTGCGGCGGCTCTTGCCCGACGTGCCCCACGTGCAAAATGCCGACCGGGTGGCGGCGGCACGGCAGGCCATCCAGGAGTTCCAGGCGGAACTGATCGTATTGGACGACGGCTTTCAGCATCGCCGCATCGCCCGCGATCTCGACATCGTGCTGCTGGACGCGCTAGAGCCGTTCGGCTTCGGCCACGTCTTTCCCCGCGGCACGTTGCGCGAACCGCTCGCAGGGCTGCGGCGGGCCGACGTTGTGGTCCTCTCCCGCGCCGGCCTGCTCGGGCCGAACGAGCGGGCCGAGATTTGGCGAATCGTCGACAGCCATGCCCCCGCGGCGTTGCGTGCGGAGACGGTCCATGCCCCGCGCGAGCTGATCGCCGCCGACGGGAAAGAACTGCCGCTGGAGACGATCCGCGGCCAGTCGGTCGCGGCGTTCTGCGGCATCGGCAATCCCGCCGGCTTTCGGCATACGCTGGAGACGTGCGGCTGCCGCATCGCCGGATTCCGCGAGTTTCCCGACCATCATCGCTTCACGTCGAAAGACGTCGAACTGTTGGCCGATTGGTCGCGCGGGCTGGGAGCGACCGCCGTATTGTGTACTTGCAAGGATTTAATCAAACTGCACGCCGAGCAGATCGGCGACCGACCGCTCTGGGGCGTCAGAATCGAGTTGGAGTTCAAGACCGGTCAAGAGCCCTTGGAGTCGCGGCTGAAAGGCATGTTGACGAAGTGAAGAATCTCCCATGAAAATCGCCGTGTTTCTTCCGAACTGGCTTGGCGACGTGGCGATGGCCACGCCGGCGCTGCGGGCGATGCGGCGGCATTTCGGGCCCGACGCCCGGATGGTGGGAATCCTGCGGCCGTACTTGGCCGATGTGCTGGCCGGCACTTCGTGGCTCGACGAACAGTGGTTCTTCGATCCGCGCTCGAACGATCGTTTGCGGCGGGCTGCGGCCATTGCGCGGCGAATGCGGGCGGAGAAGTTCGACATGGCCGTACTGATGACCAATTCGTTTCGCACCGCATGGCTGGCATGGCGGAGCGGGGCCGAGCAACGCATCGGCTACGTCCGCTACGGCCGCGGCCCGCTGCTGACCGGGAAACTCTATCCGCGCCGCGCGGGCCGACACATCGTGCCGACGCCGATGGTTGAAGCGTACCTGGAGCTTGCCCGGGCCGTCGGCTGCGGCGAGGAATCGCCCCGGCTGGAGCTTGCCACGGTCGAAGCCGACGAGCGATCGGCCGACGCGGTCTTCGAGCGGCTCGGCCTGCACGGCGATGGGCGGGTGATCGCCCTGAATTCGAGCGGGGCCTACGGCGGCTCGAAGCTCTGGCCGGTCGAGTATTTCGCCGAGTTGGCCCGGCGAATCCTGGCGGAATTGGATCACGATGTGCTGGTCGTTTGCGGGCCGAAAGAGCGCGACATTGCCCGGCGGATCGTCGCGCTTTCCGCCGGTTCAGTGAATTGTGGTGCAGGCGTCTCGCCTGCTCTGGCAGCCGGGACGGCTGCACCACAAGGCGGCCGGGTGGTTTCGATGGCCGATCAGCCGATGGACCTGGGGACGGCGAAGGCATGCATTCGCCGCTGCCGGCTGATGGTTTCGACCGACAGCGGCCCGCGGCACGTCGCCGCCGCGTTCGGATTGCCGCTGGTGACGGTGTTTGGCCCGATGCTGCCCATCTGGAGCGAGAACCCCACGCAGCGGGCCGTCAATCTGGTGTTGGATCTCGACTGCATCGGCTGCCACAAGCGCGTTTGCCCGCTGGGGCATCACCGCTGCATGCGCGACTTGACCGTAGACATGGTCTTCGCGGCGGCCGTCTCGCTGTTATGATCGCGCCGGTATGTAATCGGTTGTAGGAGGCGTCTCCCGACGCCGATGGCGGCGGTACGCGGCCCACATCGGCGACAGGAGTCGCCTCCTACAGTCCGGAATTCCGCCCACACGAGGAGCGGCGCACGGGCACGGACTAGCGCGTCAGCACCGGCCGGCGGAACGTGCGTTGCTTTCGCATGGTGGCGTTCTCGCTGAGCACTCGCTGAGCTTTTGCCAGATCGTTGACGCGGATGACGGCCAACATGCCGCCCTTGGCCCTTCCTCTGCCGTCGAATCCGCAATAGGCGTAGTCGATGTTCAGGTGTTCGGCGGCGAGTCGCTCACAGACTTTGCGAAACCCGCCCGGCTGATTCGGCATATCGACCAACAACACATCGGTGGCGTCATAGCGGATGCTCAGCTTGTCTAAGGCCTGCTCGGCAGCGTCGACGTTGTCGGGGACGAAGCGAACCGTCCCCCGTTCGCCCGAATCGACGACCACCAACGCCCTGAGACCGACCTTCTCCTTATTCAACGCCGTGAGCACATCGGCGAGCCGCCCTGGCTTGTTGACCAACGAAACCGACAATTGCCTGGCCGTTTGCATTGCGACGATCCTTTCGTTGAGTTCAGAAACACTAGAAAAGACCCCAAACCTGCGATTGAATCAGGCCCCATTGAGATCATACCAGTCTGGCGAAAATGGTCAAAGTAAACGCTCCGGTTGCGAGGAGAACAGGATGGACACTCCCCCTGTTTCGCCCGATTTATCCGCGCCTTCTACCGCTATGGCAGGATGAGGAGGATGTCGCTTCATGGGGCAAGAGTCCGCAGTTTCGTTTGGCCGGCGAACTCGTTCGCGGGGTGCCATGCCCACGCTCGCCGTGGGCATGTTGCTTCGGTCCGCGGTCTACATGCCCACGACAAGCGTGGGCATGGCAACCCGCCCCCCACCCTCGACCCGGGCCAGTCTCTTTGTTTCTTTCCCCTCCGTCGCCCCAGGGGGGAACTTCTCACCGCGGCGAATCGTCCCATAATTATCGGGTATAACCATCTCACGCTCTTAACTCCGTTGGTCAGGAGAAACCGCCATGCGCCGTTCTTTCGTTTCCATCGCCGCGATTCTGTTGTTTTTGGCCCCTGCCGCCGCTTGGGCGCAGGGATTGTTGGTGGTCGTCGATCCGAACGAGCACGTGCGGCTGCCGCGTCCGATCATCATCTGGCCGCGTCCGTTTCCGACGCCGCAGCCCACGCCGCCGCCGATGAGCTACAAGATCAAGGAATTGGACGTGCAGGCGCGGCTGGTCGATCAGGTGGCGCAGGTGCAAGTGTCGCAGACTTTCGTCAACACCGGCAGCCAGCCGATGGAGGTGTCGTTCGTTTTTCCGCTGCCTTACGACGGCGCGGTCGAGCGGATGACGCTGATGATCGACGGCCGCGAGTATCCCGCCAGGCTGCTGGGGGCTAAGGAAGCCCGGCGGATGTACGAAGAGATCGTGCGGAAGAACCGCGATCCGGCGCTGCTGGAATGGATGGGGACGGGCCTGTTCCGCACGAGCGTCTTCCCGGTGCCGGCCGGGGCGAGCCGCACCGTCTCGCTCCGCTACTCGCAACTCTGCCGCAAACAGGAGGAGCTGACCGACTTCCTTTTCCCGCTGAGCACGGCGAAGTACACCTCCGAGGCGGTGGAAAAAGTGAGCATCCATGCCACGATCGAAAGCCAGGAGGAGATCAAGAACGTCTACAGCCCGTCGCACGCGATTGAAATCAAGCGGCCCGACGAGCACCACGCCACCGTGACGCTGACAGCGAAGAACGAAGTGCCCAGCGGCGACTTCCGCCTGCTTTACGACGTCGGCAAAGGCAAGCTGAGCATGAGGGTGTTGAGCTACCGGCCCGACCCGCGGGAAGACGGCTACTTCCTGCTGCTGGCAAGTCCCGAAATCAAAGCCGACGCGAGCGGCAGCGCCTCGGCCGCATCCGGCGACGTCCCCCTGTTGGCTTCATCGAGCGAGCAGAAGGCCCGCACGCCGAAACCACAGGCGAAAACCGTGATCTTCGTCATCGATCGATCGGGGAGCATGGCTGGCAAGAAGATCGAGCAGGTGCGCGCGGCCCTGAAGTACGTGCTCAACAATCTGCACCAGGGCGACCTGTTCAACATCGTGGCCTATGACGATCAGGTCGAGGCGTTTCGCCCGGAGTTGCAGCGGTTCAACGAGAAGACCCGCGAGGCGGCGCTCGGCTTCGTCGAAGGGCTCTATGCCGGCGGCAGCACCGACATCGACGCCGCCGTGCGGGTGGCGCTGGCCCAAATCCGCGACCCCAAACAGCCCAGCTACGTGATCTTCTTGACCGACGGCATTCCCACCTCCGGCGAAACCAACGAAATGCGGATCGTGGCCAACGCGAAGGAACTCAACAAACTGCACGCGAGAATCTTCGCCTTCGGCGTCGGCTACGACCTGAACAGCCGGCTCTTGGACAAGCTGGTGCGCGAGAACTACGGGCAGAGCGAGTACGTGCGGCCCAACGAGAACCTCGAGGACCGCGTCAGCAAACTCTACAACCGCATCGAGTCGCCCGTGCTGACCGGCGTGCGGCTGCAGTTTGTTTTCGATGCGATCAAGACCGCCGAAGGCGACCCGATCAACCGCGTCTATCCGAAAGACTCGTTCGACCTGTTCGCCGGCGAGCAACTCGTGGTGGTCGGGCGATACCGCAAGTCGGGCACGGCCAAGGTGATCGTGCAGGGCTCGGTCGGCGAGTTCCCGCAGAAGTTCGCTTTTCCCGCCACGTTGGTCGACAAGAGCGGCGACGACGGCCTCGCCTTCATCGAAAAGCTCTGGGCCGTGCGCCGCGTGGGCGAAATCCTCGACCAGTTGGACCTCAACGGCCACAATAGCGAATTGGTGAAGGAATTGATCGATCTGGCCACGCAGCACGGAATCCTCACGCCGTACACTTCGTTCATGGCCAACGAGAACACCGACATCCACGATCTCGCCGTCAACGAGGGCCGGGCCGCGAGTCGGCTCAGCGCGCTCGGGCAATCCTCCGGAGAGGGCGGCGTCGCGCAGCGGGCGATGAAGGGGGGATTGCAACGAGCCGCTCAGGCCCCCGCGGCGGCCGCGGCGCCGATGGCGGAGTTCGAAGATCTCGCTGCGCGAGGATCACTGCCCTTTGCCGGCCAAGCCGGCGAGGAAAAGAAGGCTGCCCAAGAGAACGTGCGAAACATCGGCAACCGCACCTTCTTCCGCCGCAACGGCCAATGGGTCGATTCGCAGGTCACGAAATGGCAGGAGGCGAACGCCCGGCGGATCAAGCAGTTCAGCGACGAGTATTTCCGCCTGGCCGAGACCCACGGCCGGCGGCTCTCGCAGTACCTGGTCTTCGACGAGCCCGTGCTGCTAGTGCTCGACAACGAGGCGTACCTGATCGAGCCGTAGACGGATTGTCGATTGTGGATTGCTAATAGCTGGCTGCCGATTGCTGATCGCTTCTTGAAACCGCTTGCGGTTTTGCCGCTGACGCAGAACGCTGCGGATTGTTCCGCTTGTGTCGAATCTGCCGGTCGCATTGCGTTTGGAGTGAGCTTTCTACTCTCCACCGAGCCGCCGGTGAGGTACTTTCTTGTAGGAGGAATTCATCCATGAGCGACGAAACCACCACCGATCCAGCCGTCGAATCGCCGACCGAGAGGTGCTCGCCCGCCGAGGCCCTCCGCCGGGCGAAGGCCGAAATGGAAAAAGCGCACGCCTTCTATGAGCACGTCCGCCGACAGACGGCCGAGCATCTGAAGGAGGTCCGCGAGAAGACCCTCGGCGACGTGCTCGACGGCACGCTCGAAACCGTGAAGCGCCACCCGGCGCGAGTGTGACACTCGCCGCCCTGCTCGGCTTCATGCTCGGGCGACTGTTCCGTCGATAAGTGGCTGTTCGGAGAGGACACACGAGCAATAGCCGGGAGCTAACAGCTCCCGGAAGGTGCGCAGATTCGCGACCTGCCTCCGGGAGCTGTTAGCTCCCGGCTATCTTTCCCCGCCCAATAACCCCCGTCACATGCCGATGCAAAGCAACGACGACATACTCCGCCGCAAACGGGAGTTGCGCCTGCGGATTGGGCGATCACGGCGGCGCATCGACGGACGGTTCCGCGCCACCCGCGACGAGGCCCGACAGTTGATCTGCTGGCGAACTTACGTCGCTCGCTATCCGCTTTGGGCGATGGCAGCGGCGTTGGGGGCGGGCATGAGCGCATCGAGCCTGCCGCGGCCCGGTCGAGTCGCACACTGGCTGCGCCACTCGCTCATGCAGCAAGCGTTTGGCGGATTCCAGCAGCAGATTTGGAACGAGCTGCGGCGGACTTGGACTGAATCGACTCGGAACAAGGAATGATGCGTTGATACACGACTCCACCGAGCAACGGGTGCCATGCCCACGCTTGCCGTGGGCATGTTGCCGATTCGCTCCAAGGCCCACATGCCCACGGCAAGCGTGGGCATGGCACTCGATACGAAGAAAGTGAAACGCGCCGCCGATGACAAACTCCACCGAGCAGCCGCTGCTGGCCGACGTCCGCCGAGAACTTCGTTCGCTGGGCGTCGAGTTGCGCGAAATGGCCGCGGCCCGCGGCGAATTGGCCCGCTTGGAGCTCGCCGCCGATCTGCTCTCGGCGAAGCGTTTGGCCGTCGCGTGGGCGGTCGTCTTGGTGATGGCGCTCACGTCGCTGCCGCTGGTGGCCGTCTGGATGGCCGAAGCACTGAGTGAACTTACCGGCGTCCCGCGCGGCGGCTGGCTGCTGGGGTTTGCGGCCTGCCTGTTATTGGCCGCGGGCATCGGCGGCTATCTTGCCTGGCGCCGCTTCCGCCGCAACTTCCTCGGGCTGAGAGAAACCCTCGAAGAACTGCGGGAAGACGTCCTCTGGCTCAAAGAAAAAAGCGGCGCAGAGAAGGTGGAGGGCGACAGCGGGCAACAAGCCAACCAGTAGCCCCGTTGCTAATTACGGTGGGGCAGGTATTTCGCATTACGGTGGGGCAGACATTCCTGTCTGCCGAGCAAGCCGGCATTTTTCCCGGCAGACAGGAATGTCTGCCCCACCGAATTCGCTTTTGGTCGCCGCCGCACCGACAAATGGTCCGTTCCGCCGGCTTATCCCCGCCGGATTCTGACGGCGTCCTCGGCCGTGGCGTTCTCGAAGACCATGGCTCGAATCGCCTCCAAGGCAGCAGCGGGGTTGTCGCTTCCCCATACCCGGCGGCCGATGGCTACTCCGCTGGCGCCGTGCGTGAGCGCCTCGTACACCTGGCGGAAGAACGACTCTTCGCCGGAAGTCTTCGGCCCGCCGGCCATGATTACCGGCAGATGGCCGGACGCCACCGCCTCGGAGTATCCTCCCGGATCGCCGTTGTAAACCGTCTTCACCACGTCGCAGCCGTATTCCAGGCCGAGCCGGATGGCGAACGCCATGTCGGCCGATGTCGGCATCGTTTGGCCGGGGTCGGCGTAAGAAACTCGAGGGATGATCTCTCCGCACAGCGGCATGCCGATCCGCTCGCATTCGGCCGAGACGGTGGCCAGTTTCGTCAGCAGTGCCGCTTCGATCTGAGCGTCTCCGATGCCGACGTAGCAATTCAACACGACCATGTCGGCCCCCAGGGCGGCGGCCTCTTCGGCGCTGTGCAGCAGGTGCATGATCGTGTCCGGTCCGCCCATGTGCGACAGCGTGGTGTCGATCCGCAAGATGATCCCCAGATCGCCGACCTCGTCGAGCCCTTTGCGCAGCGACCCGGCGGTCAAGAGAACGGCGGTCGCGCCGTGTTGCCGAGCCAGCGCCACCACCTCGGCCGGATTTTCGTTTCCGGGCTGCGGGCCGAAATAGATCGGATGATCGAAGGGGAGCACCAGAGCCTTTCCTTGGCGGAAGACTCGTCTCATACGCAGTTGTTTGCCCATGCTTGTCGCAATCATGAAAACCTCTCTCCTAGTTGAACCATTCACGTAACGCGGAATCCGGGATTCTAGTGCAGATGGGGAAAAAGTAAAAGGGAGATCATAGCAAATCGTCCTTTGCTAACGCTTCACGCCGGCAATGCGGCGAATGTACTCGACTTCTCGCTGGTCGTAGGGCCTTCCGTCGTTGTGGAAAACGTCGTGAAACCAAGGGGACGGCTCGGCGTCGTACTTGCGGCCGTTGAGTGAATCCCACGGGAACTTCGTCTGGATTTTGCCCTCGACCAACGCGGCGCTGTAGGCGGCGACGCCCTGGTCGTGGAAATACCCCAGGATCGGATCGAAGGTGCTCCCGCAGGTTCGGGCCATGAATTCCGTGCAGAGGATCGGCCGGCCGAGCGGGCGGAGACTTTCCACGCGGACTTTCACCGCCGACAGCGGCTCATAGCAGTGAAAACTGAGGACGTCGGAGTTCTGCCATTGCAGACGCTGCAAGGGGGCGAGCTTTTCCGGCTCGTTCCAAGGCCCTCCCAAGAGTCCGCTCGTGAGCGGCTGCGACGGCTTCGCTTCCCGCGCCCAGGCAAAGGCCTTTTCCAAGGTCATCGTGACCAGCCGGCGTTTTTCCTCCTTGTTCATCGGATGCGTGCAGGCCGGGCCCGAGTCGTCTTGCTCCGGCTCGTTCCAGATGTCCCACCACTGCACGCGGCGGTCGTTGCGAAAGTGTCCAACGACGCCGTGTACGTAATGTTTCAACGCCTCACGCTTCGCCGCGTCCTTCAGCGTCCACGAGCCGGGGCTTTGGATCCAGCGGGAATTGTGTACGCGAGGGATCGGGTCAGGCTGCTTGCCGAGCGTTGGATTCGGATCCCAGCAGGAATCGAACAGCACGAACGCCGCCCCGATATGATGCTTGTCGGCAATCGCCAGGAACCTGTCCAGCCGTTCGAGGAAGCCCTTGCCGTTCTGCTGCCAAAGGAGGCTGTTCAGAAAAATGCGGACCGAGTTGTAACCGAGCGACTCCGCCCATCCCAATTCGCGGTCGATCGTCTTCGCATCGAACGAGTCGGCCTGGAACATTTCCAGCGAATTGACGGCCGTGCTGGGCAGGAAATTGCAGCCGAGCAGCCAGCCTTGCCGCTTCGCCCAAGCGTTGGCCTGCTCCGCGCTCCAGCGGCCGGGGGTGTCGCCGAGAGCCGGGTGGAAAGTCAACACCGCTCCCAGAAACGCGAGCAGGAACATCAACCGGCCGAGCATTCTTCGCTCCTCGATTTACCGACGGGCATTGACGACTAACGATACTCGTCCACCGCGCGGAGATAGGCGCGGATGTTGTCCCAGGACACTTCAGGCTCCAGGACGTGCGTCGGGCAGGGGAAATAACCGGCGGGGCCGAGAATGCCGATCGTCTCTTGCACCTTGCGATACACCTCGTCCGAGCTGGCGAACGGCATCGTCGTCTGCGTTCCGATGCCGCCCCAAAAGGCCAGCCGATCGCCGAACCGCTTCTTCACCTCGGCCAGGTCGAGGCATTCCGGCTGCACCGGGTTGAGCACGGTCACGCCGATCTCGATCAGGTCGGGGATGATCGCCATGCACTTGCCGTCGCTGTGGTAGCAGACGGGCAGGTCGGACCGCACCTTGCGGGCCGCGCGAATCACGGCCGCATGACGCGGCTTGAACCACTGGCGGTACATCTGCGGACTGATGAACATCGCGATCTGCGTCCCCATGTCATCGCCGATCTTCAACATATCGACGCCCGCCGCGGCGTGCCGCCGCGCCTGAAAACAGCGAATCGCGGTGATGCGGTCGAGCAGATATTCGGCGAACGGCGGGTTGAAGGCCAGATCGCTGAACAACTCCTCCATTCCCCGCATGTGCCAGGCGATCTCGAAAATCGTCCACTCCATGAAACCGATGACGAACAGGTCGCGGTCGTGAAGCGCGCGGACCTGGGCTTCAAGGTGTTGGTGCCGTTCGGGCGGCATGAGGTCGGGGAATGGATAGCGCTCCAATTCGTCCAACGTCTTCAGCCGCTTCATCGGATGCTCGATGTGGATGAAGTGGTGCATCGAGCCGGGCTTCACGCCCACGCCCCATTCACCCACTTCCCAGCCGGGCGGGTTCCACAACCGCGGCACGCCTTCCGGATAATACTGGTTGAAATCCGGCAGCGTGGCCGGCGGGTCGAAAAAGACGTCGCGGACTTCCAGCGAAAAACAATCGGCCGGATCTTCGTCGCCGTGTTGCAGGCGAAAAGACTCCAGCAATCCGGGCGTCAACTTGAACTCGCGCGGCAGCCGATCGGGACGCTGGCGGGCCACAACCGCCAAAACTCGCTCTCGTGGGGTCATCTGCTATTCCTTTTTCAGTATCGAATTCTGGCTAGGGACTCCTAACAAGACATGTACTCCTCTCGCTCCGCGAGAGGGAACTCGAGCCGCTGATCGCTTCACGCGGAGCGTGAAGAGTACGTTCTGTTAGGAATCCTAAACGTGCTGCATTACCTATTCAGCGGCCGCCAACTTCTCCACGTCCTGCAGGCGAGTAATCCCGCGGTGGCTGATCTGCGTGGTGCAGAGGCCGCCGGCGGCGTTGCCCAAGCGGAGCGACTGCTCCAAGGGGAGGTCGCGGCTAACGCCCAGCAGGAATCCGGCGGCAAAGGCGTCGCCGGCGCAGGTCGTGTCGAGCACTTCCACGCGGCAGGCCGGAAACTCGCGGACGCCGTCTTTTGTGGCCAACATCGCTCCCCGCTCGCCGCGTTTCAGTGCGACGGCCTTTGGCCCGCGTCTAAGCAATTCCGTGGCGGCCTCGCGCGGATCGCTTTTCCCCGTCAGCATTTCGGCCTCTTCATCGTTGGTCATCAAGTAGTCGATGCGGGCAAGTGCGCCGTCGAGTTTCTTCATCCACTGGCCGTTGATGTCCCAGTCGGTATCCAACGAAGTGGTGCAGCCGAACGATTTCGCCCGCCCCATCAGCTCGGTCAGATCGAGATTCAGCAGTTTCATCGCGCCGCCGACGTGTACGATCTTGGCCGCTTTCAGCACCGCGTCGTTCACGTGATGGTTGGCCAGCCGTTCGTTGCCGCCGGTTCGATAGAAGAATGACCGCTGGCCCGAGGCGGCCACCAACACGATCGCCGCCGAGGTGGGGGCTTCGAGTTGACGGAGCACGGCATCGAGGTGGACGCCGGCCGCTTGCAGATCGGCCAGCAGGGCGTCGCCCAGGGTGTCGCGGCCGATCAGGGCGGTCAGCCGCACTTCGGCGCCGAGTTTCGCCAGCACCGCGGCCGTGTTCGCCGCGCATCCGCCGCTGAGAAGTTGCAAGTCCTCGACCGCTTCCGTCCGCCCGGGAACCGGCAGCCCGTCGACCGAGCGGACGACGATGTCCGCAACCGCTTGTCCGATACAGAGGATTGTCACGTGGTTTTCCATGAGATTATGTTGAGTTTCCTGCCGCCGCTTTCATCCGCCGCGAGATTAGTCGGGAATTTTCTGCGGGTCGATCGTCAGGCCGTCCTGGCGGTTGCCCAGCCGGCGATGGGTCTCGGGGTCGATCGTGTAGCCGATCGACCGCACCGAGCCGTCGCACAAGCACATGTTGAAGCTGCCCGCGTGTGCACTCCCGAATCGGACGTAATCCATATACCCGGGCGTATCCTGCATGGGCGTATGGTCGGGGGTCGTGCCGTCGAAGTAGGTCGTGCGAGCCGTGTCATTGTCGTCGGCCGCGTACATCGACTCGTTGTCGGCGTAGTCGGTGCCGTCGTAGTATCTGTCGGCGTCAATGTATTTCTCACCGACCATGTACGTGTTGCTCAGCCCGTCGGTAATCCACGACGCGGCCACCTCGCTTCGCAGATAAGAAATTCCCGTGTCGGCCTTGGTGTCCGGCCACCCGGTCGTGCCCAAACTTAGCGCCTGCGGAATCGACGTCGGTCCAAACCAGGTGAATCCGTATATTTGATCGCCGGCGCAGACGTTGTAGTCGGTGCGGGCGAGGACCGACGTTGGTCCCGCGTTATACGCCTGGAAGTAGGCGCTGCTGCCGGGCCAAAGCGCCATTGCAAAGGCCGTAGACGGACGCCGCGTGGGGCAATTCATGACCGACAAAGGCGTCTGCTCGCACTGCGCGGCACCGGCCAGTTTTGTGGCCGACGGCGGCCAAGCTGTCTGCTGTCCGTCGCTGCCAACGTCGTGCAGTCCCTGTTGCTCGATAAAGGGAAGGATCGAGAAGGTCCAAGCCCCCGGTTGATCCTTGCCGACTCCGCGGTCGGGGTCGCCGACCCAATACCAGCCCCAGCCGTTGCTCGGGAAGATTTTGTACCTTTCCTCATGCTGCAACATGGCCAGGCCGAGTTGCTTCAGATTGTTGCCGCACTGCGCCCGGCGGGCGGCCTCGCGGGCGGCTTGCACCGCCGGCAACAGCAGCGCGATCAAAATGCCGATGATCGTAATCACCACCAGCAACTCCACCAGCGTAAAACCGGTCTTGTTTGATATGTGCCTCATAGTTCCCCTCTACAGTCTGCGCTCGCTTGACGAAAGTCGGATGAACACTCACAAAGCCCTTAATGCCGCACCATACACAGTCACACGTCCGCTTCCGTGTCACGGGATCTTGTTTGGGTCGACCGGCAAACCGTCCTGTCGATTGCCCAGCCGGCGATGGGTCTCGGCGTCGATCGTGTAACCGATCGACCGAACCGAGCCGTCGCAGAAGCACATGTTGAAGCTATCGGCGTGGGCGCTGCCAAAACGAACGAGATCCGACACGCCGGCGGTGTCCTGCATCGGCGCGTGGTTGGGATTCACGCCGTCGTAATAGGTTGTGCGGTTCGTGTCGTTGTCCTCGCCCGCGTACATCGATTCGTTGTCGGCCCAGTCCGTGCCATTGTAGTAGTAATCGGGGTCGAGATACTTCTCGCCGACCATGTACGTGTTGCTCAGTCCATCGCTGATCCAGGCCGTGGCCACCTCGCTGTGCAGATAAGAGATGCCCGTGTACGTCTTCGTAAGAGATCCCCAATAACTCGCGGTCATCGCGATTCCCTGAGCAAGACTGGTCGGCTCCACCGACGCATCGGTCCATCCCCAGAACTGATCGCCGCCACACGCGTTGTAGTCGGTTCGGGCCATTGCCGTTATGGGATCGCAGTCAAAGGGCGTGCCGCTGCTGTTAGGATCAAGTGGAAAGAGCATCGCCGGCCGCCGTGTGGGACAATTCATCACCGACAAAACCGTTTGCAGGCACCGCGCGGTGCCTGCTGTCTGCTGGGCCGTCACGACGTCAGGCTGGCCATCCGAGCCCAGGTCAAACACAGCCTGCTGCTCCATATACGGAAGACTCTGGTAAACCCAACCACCGGGCTGCTGCTTGCCGATTCCACGATCCGGATCGCCTACCCAGCCGTAGCCCCAGCCGCTGCTCGGGAAGAACCTGTTCCTTTCCTCGTGCTGTAGCATCGCCAGGCCGATTTGCTTCAGATTGTTGCCACACTGCGCCCTGCGGGCGGCCTCGCGGGCGGCTTGCACCGCCGGCAACAGCAGCGCGATCAAAATGCCGATGATCGTAATCACCACCAGCAGTTCAACCAACGTAAAACCGGTCTTGTCCGGTGTGCGTCTCATACTCGCCCCCGTGAACCACGATCGCTTGTGTGAAGAGAAGAAAGCCCTTTGTTTTCGTGGAAAACTGTTGGTCCAACGCTTACGTCCGTTTTGGCGTGCGATTTCTATCAATCCTCACGGGAGCTTGCTGGCGTCGATCACCGTTCCATCCTTGCGGCTGCACAAGTACTGATGCGTTCTCTGGTCGATGGAATAGCTAACGAACCGCACCGATCCGTCGCAGAACGCCATCACGAACCCATCGACGTGCGCGCTGCCGAAAGGCCCTTCATTATTGATCTCAAGGCCAGGAGTGTCGGGCTGCGGGGGCATAGGGAATGGGGGCGATGGGGGGGTCAAGTCGAGATTACCGCAGCGAACGTTGTCCTCGTTGTCACCCTGAAAAGCGTCGCCGCTATCCCCCTTATCCTGAGCAGTCGCGTAATAGTCGGGATCGATGTACTTCTCACCGATCAAATAGGTCGAACTTGTTCCGTCGGTGATGTCGGCTAATCGGATCAAACTCATACAGTAAATGACGCCATTCACGGCGCGCTTCGTCGGGTCGGCCAGATCACTCGCTATGTGTCGCGCCGCCGCCGTCATTTGTCCGGGCGGGTTTTCGATCAGGTCTGGAGTTGGCGGTCCCTCCTCACCGTTTCCGATCCCATAATCTGCCCACCATACAACCGAGTAAGCCGTCCCGCTGTTGGCGGCGTAATCGTTATGCCCCACCGGCTGCCCCTGCGTCAGCGTCGCATTTATCGTCGTTTCGTTGTTGATATCATAGGGAAGGAGCGTTGCCGGCCGCCGCGTCGGGCAATAGAAGACGTCGAGTACGCCCGTCATGCGCTGGGTGTTTGCGGCCAACTTCATCGGGTCGTTCCACGCGTACCCCATTCCGAGGTCGTGCAGCGGTTGCTGCTCGATATAGGGCAGGATGTTGTAGAGCCAGCAGCCCGGCTGCCGCCAGTCGTTGCCGCGGTCGGCGTCGCCGGTCCAGCGGAATCCCCAGCCGTTGGTGGGAAGCCGGCCGGTGGCGTTTTCGTGCGTCAGGCAAGCGAGCGCGAGCTGTTTGACGTTGTTTTGGCACGTCATTCGCCGCGCCGCTTCCCGCGCCGCTTGCACCGCCGGCAGCAACAGCGCGATGAGGATGCCGATGATCGTAATCACCACCAGCAGTTCAACCAACGTAAAGCCGGACTTGCCTGAACTGCGACTCATGTTCGCCTCCGAGGAAAGCGCGTGCGCTTTGATGAACGAGAACTGTGCCTCATAAAGCCCTCAATGCCGTATCGTACACCGCCAGAACGTTTTCCGTGGGAATATCTAGTTGGAGGTTATGGGACGGGGCGAGGATGTAGCCGCCGCCACGGCCCAGAATTTTCACCCGCCGCCCCACTTCCTTGCGAACCGCCGCGGCCGACTCCAACGGCAGGAGATACTGAATGTCGATTCCCCCGTGGAAACAGAGGCGGTCGCCGAAATCGCGTTTCAGCCCCTCGGGCTCCATTCCCGTCGCCGCGGGCTGGATCGGATTGAGGATGTCCAGCCCCAGGTCGATCAGGTCCGGGATCAATTCCCGCACCGATCCGCAAGAGTGGAACATGAATTTCACGCCGTTGTGGTGCGATTGCTCGGCCAGCGTCTTGATCGGCGGAGCGATGAACCGCTGGAACATCTTGCGGCTTTGCAACAAGCCGGCCTGGGTGCCCAAGTCGGTCAGCGCCCAAAAGATGTCGATCCGTCCCCGCGTCGCCTCCAAACACCGCGTGAAGTCCTCGACAAAGAAGTCGAGAAACTTCTTCAACATGAAATCGACCCACTCGGGATTCAGCGAAGTGTCGCAGAGGAAGTTCTCCCAGCCGCGGACCAGCGCCGGCCGCTCGAAAATGTCGGCGTTTCCATAGGCGATCGCATGGCCGGCGTGCGTGTCGCACTGCGCGGCCAGCCCGGAGTAATCCACCTGGTCGCAGGAAGGCCAAGGGAATGCCTCGATTTCGGCGAGGCTCGATACGTTGGCCAACGCGCCGGCGATGTGCTCCCAGTCTCGGCCCCAGGGGGTGTTGGCCATCATCCACCGCTCGCCCCACATGTTCTGCTTCACGCCGTTGCTGACGACGTCGGCCGGATAGACCGGGGAGACGTAACGCACGTCGACGTCGAGCCGTTCCAGCAGGGCGTCGCGGGTCTTCAGATTCAAGTCTGTAAGCAGCCGCTCCCAGACCGGCTCCTCCGCCCAAAGATCGACCGGCACGCGGTCGGGCTGCTGGTGATTGATCGCAGCCAGCACGCGCTCTCGCGGCAACATCACGGCATCACCTGCTTTCTTGCTTCTTCGATTGCGATTTGGGGGGTGTCATGCCCACGCTTGCCGTGGGCATGTTGCTTCGGTCCGCAATCCACATGCCCACGGCAAGCGTGGGCATGGCACCCATTTCTTTCTTACTTGTTCGGTTGGGATGCGATTTTCCAGTACACGGCGTAACGCTTCCCTACGAGGGAATAAAACGGCACGAGCGTCACATCGGCATCCTTTGCTCTGGCACGAAACTGCAAGGGCCTGTCCGACGGCTTGATCGAGGCGGCCAGATCGCCGCGGTCGATCGAAAGGACCGGAACCGCCGCCGGCGGGCCGCCGGGCGCCGTATTGTGGTCGTGAAGCTCCTTTGGCGAAAGATCGCCCAGGCAGCCTGCCAAGACGAGCGGGCCGTACAAAATTGCCGCCAGGTTCTTGTCGCCCGGCAGGGCTTCGAGGTGCAGGCTCATCGGCGTCTCCATTGTCAGGCGGTCGCCGTCCTGCCAGGTGCGGCGAATCTCCGCGTAGCTGCCCGGCGTGGCGGCCGCGTCGAGCGGCGAGCCGTTCAATTTGATCGCAACCCCGCCGGTCGCCCACGAGGGGATCCGCAGTCGAAGCGTCAGTTCGACCGGCTGACGAACCGTGAACCGTAGCGAGATACCCTGCTGCTCGGGAAAACGGGTTTCTTGTCGGAGCGTCAGGCCCTTTTCCGGCCAATTCAGTTCCGAAGCGATGAACAGATTCACCCAGAGCGAGTCGCGATCGTGGAAGTAGATGCTGTCGCCCAGTTTGGCGAACGACTCGACGCCGGTGCCGCAGCAGCACCAGAACGAATCGAGCGGCGAAGCGAACGTCCGCCAGTAGCCGCCGGCCAGCGGTACGAAATACATCGTCGTGCCGGTTTCCGGATTCATCGTGCCGAGAATGCCGTTGAACAGCCCCCGCTCGTAGAAGTCCGCGACGCGCGGATCGCCGCTCCACTGAAACACGTGCCGCGTGAGCTTCAGCATGTTGTAGGTGCAGCAACATTCCTGTGTCTCGTTGCTCAACTCGTCGGCGAGCTTGTCGGGGGCGGTCCGCCAGTGTTCGTGATTGCTCGTTCCGCCGGTGACGTAGGAGCGATGCTCGGCGACTTGCCGCCAGAAAGACCCGGCGATTTTGCGAAACCGCTCGTCGCCGGTGATCTCATACGCTCGGGCGGCGCCGATGATTTTGGGAATCGTCGTGTTGGCATGTAAGCCCGTCAGCGCATTGCGCCCTTCGGCAAGAGGCCGGTAAATCTTCTCGTGGTCGAAACGCCGGGCGACTTCAAGATCGCGCGGGTTGTGCGTAATCGAGTAGAGATTGTAGAGGGCCTCGTTCAGGCCGCCGAACTCGACGTCGAGGATCCGCTGCCACTGCTCGGGGCTCAGCCGGCGCGAGCGGGTGTCCACCCAAGCGGCCATTTTCTCGGCGATCTCCAAGGCTTGCCGATTCCCGCAGTAGACGTACGTATCCAGCAAACCGGCGATCAATTTGTGGACCGTATAATAGAGGCCTTCCACGTTTCGATCACCGGCTTCGAGGCGATCGAAAATGCTCTCCCGCTCCGCGTGGAGATAACCGCTGCTGCCCAACGCACGCTGGCACTTGGCCAGTTCGGCGACGAGGTAATCGAGTTGTCGTTTCCAGCGGGCGTCGCCGGTGGCGGCGTAGAGCATCGCCCGGGCAGAGAGCGAATGCCCGAAGAACTCGCCCCGACCGCCGTGGTTGGGCGATTCCCAGCCTCCCAGCGGCGCGGCCGTGCTCGGCAGGCCCGCCGTCACGCGAAAGACGTGCAATTGGCGGTCGAAATCGAGGTTCGCCAAATACCGTTCGTCTCCTTCCAGGGCTCTTAAGAACGGCCCATCGAGAAGCCGCACCTGCCGCAATTCAAACGGCTGCACCACGCCGCGATCCGCCGTCGTCGCGTCCGCGGCCGACACCGTTGCGGCGATGCCGAGGATTCCAGAAACCAGCAGGATTGCCGTGCGGTGCCATGCCCACGCTTGCCGTGGGCATGTTACTTCGGTTCGCGGTTTACATGCCCACGGCAAGCGTGGGCATGGCACCCACCGCATGGCACGCGGCGAGCAAGTTCGCCGGCTAAACGCCGTTGCATCATCTATCGGACGGCAATTACGCATACAGCGTCTCTTCCTTAATGCGCGGCAAGGTGCCCCTGCCGACCGTAGATTCGCGCACCATCAGTTCAACGGGCAATTGGATCGGCTCCGGCCGACCGCGCTCTTCCATGCAGGAGAGCAGCATTTTGGCGGCGTGCCGCCCCAGCAACGGCCGCGGCTGCTGAACGGTGGTGAGCGAAATCTTCAGCAACCGCGATTGCGGCAGATCGGCATACCCGACCACGGCGAGGTCTTCCGGCACGCGAATGCCGTGGGTGTTGCAGGCTTCCATGACGCCGATGGCGACGTTGTCGCTGAAACAGAAGACGGCGTCGGGCCGGGGGCTAAGAGCCAGAATCTTGCCGAGCGTCTGATACCCGCCCTCTTCCGACGACGGCGCCTCCAGGGCGTATTCATCCTTGGGCAAGATGCCGTGACGGATCAGTGCCGCCGTGTAGCCGGCGTGCCGCAGCCGATTGGTCGAGACCGCCAACGGGCCGCCGACGCGGACAATTCGCCGCCGGGCCGCCGCAATCAGATGCTCGACGACCAGCCCGGCGCCGATCTCGTCCTGGGTGCTGACGCTGAAGAAGGGCGTTTCCGGGAAGGTTCGATCGATCAGCACGAACGGAATCTTCCGCTGCCACAGTTCCCAGAACAGTCCGGCGTCGCCGACTTCTTGGGCCGGGGCGATAATCAGGCCGTCGACCTGCCAGGAAAGCAGGTCTTCGACCCTGGCCCGCTCGGTCTTGGAGTCGGCATTGGTATTCGCCAGGATGACGCTGTAGCCGGCGTCCGACAGGTGCGTCTCGATGGCGCTGGTGACGATGGGGAAGAAGCTGTCGGTCAGCGACGGCACGACTAGGCCGACGATCCCGGTTTTGGCCAGCGTCAGACCGCGGGCGAGCTTGCTCGGCTTGTATCCGAGTTTGGCGGCGGCGGCCCGGACCTTGCTCTTGGTCTCGGGGGCGTAGGGGATCTTCTTCCCGCCGCCGGCGACGGAAAGAATCCGCGAGGCGGTCGATTTACTCACGCCTGCCAGATTGGCCACGTCTCCGAGTGTGGGAACTGCACCTGCCACGGCAAGACTTCCATCAATGAAACCGGTTGTATTGGCTCGATAACTTTGATTTTGCCGCGCCGTGGCATAACTGTCAAGGGTCTTGAGTCCAGAATCGCGGGGAAACAGGGGGGGAAAGGTTTTTCCGCTGGCTTGACAACCGCTCGCGGTCTCATCATAATGTGCAACCGGTTGCAACGATCAGCGACCGCTGACAAACCGAAGGGGGACGGAGGCGGGGCTCGGAATGGCCTTTGTCAGGGTCGCTGCTGGACTTTGTTGGGGCGGCTGCGGCAGTGCAACTGCCGCACCAGCAACGTGGCCGCGCCGCTGCTGCACGAACAACAATCCCCCTCCCATGCCGAGGCCATTATGCCGAATATGCTCCTCTTCGCTGCCGCCGGTATGCCCAAGAAGTTGCTGGTGCTCAGTCCTGTCGACTGGCTGATCATCGGCATCTATTTCCTCGTCGTCTTGGGCATCGGTTTCTACTTGAAGCGGTTCGCCGGCACCGGCGAAGACTTCTTCATGGCCGGCCGCAAGATGACCGCCTGGATCGCCGGCCTGAGTTTTATCTCGGCAAACCTCAGCGCCCTGGAGACGATGGGTTGGTCGGCCCAGACCTACCAGTACGGCCTGTTGGCGGCGCACTCGTATTGGTTTAACGCGGTGCCGGCGATCATCTTCTTGGCGATCGTGATGATGCCGTTCTACTATATTTGCCGAACCCATTCGGTGCCCGGTTATCTCAAACTCCGTTTCGACGGCCGCAGCAGCATGGTGGCGGGCACCTCGTTCACCCTCATGACGGTCTTGGTCAGCGGGGCCGGTATGTTCTGCATGGCGAGGATTCTGCACCTGCTGTTGAACTGGAACATGGACATCAGCATCTGGGTCGCTTCGCTGACGGTGGCCGTCTACGTCACCCTCGGCGGCTTGATCTCGGCGGTCTTCAACGAAGTGTTGCAGTTCTTTCTGATCTGGTTGGGAATCTTGCTGGTGCCGATTCTCGGATTGATCGACGCCGGCGGCTGGACGAAATTGACGCAGACGATCCAGCACAACTTGCACGCCATCCACCCGGAGTTCCAGAACCAGTGTTTCACCTGCCTCTGGCGGAATATGGGCTCGTTCGACAACCCGATGGGCGCCGACTGGATCGCGTTGGTCTTCGGCTTCGGCGTCTCGGGCTTCTCCTATTGGTGTACCGACTTCCTGCAAGTGCAGCGGGTGATCGTGGCCCGCAATCTCCGCTCGGCGCAGAACGGCACGTTGATCGGCGCAGTGGTGAAAATGTGCATCCCCTTTATCGTCATTCTTCCCGGGCTGCTGGGAATGGCGGTGCTAATGAACGCCGACCACTCGCCGATGGTGCTGGTGCCGCAGAGCGACGTCCGCGCAGACATCACGCTGCACACGTACAACGACGTGCTGCCGCTGCTGATGGGAAAATACCTCGGGCCGGGGCTGCTCGGGTTGGGGGTGACGGCGATGATCGCGGGGTTCATGTCGGGCATGGCCGGCAACGTCAGCGCTTTCGCCACCGTGTGGACCTACGACGTTTACAGGCCGTTGATCAACAAGAACGCCAGCGACCGGCATTATCTGAACATGGGCCGGGCGTGTTCGCTGATAGGCGTGCTGATTTCGATCGGCACCGCCTACTCGCTCTTCTATTTTTCCAACGTGCTCGAGTTCTTCCAGGCGATCGGAATGTTCTTCCTCATTCCGCTGTTCGCCGTGGTGATTCTCGGCATGACGTGGAAGCGCTGCACGCCGACCGGCGCGTTTTGGGGCTTTTTGGTCGGCATCGCCTCGGCCATCGGCATGTACGCCTATGTCCATTCGTTCCCCGAGGGTCATCGCCCCGTGCCGCAGGTCGTGCTTGAGAAGGGGGACGTGGTGAGCTTGCAGCAAATCAGCGTGAAAGGGGAGCGGGACGCAAACGGGAAGGTGAGCGAGCAGCGGGTGATCCAGAGAGTGGTGGTCGAGAAGGGGAAAGTCAATCTGTTGAACGTTCCTTTCACGCATGGGGGCGAGAAACGGCCGTTTGTCTCCGGCGACATCGAGGTTAAGGACTCGGCGGTCGAGTTGCCGGTCTCGTTCTTTGACGCGGAGCAGAAGCAACTCGAAGCCGCCCACCCTGATGCCAAGGAGAGGCGATTCGCGATCGCGCGGTTGGCCTCGAAATCGGCCAGCGTCAGCGATGAGCCGATGGCGGCTGTCAAGGTGCAGGCGCCGGAGGTGAAACTGGCCGGCTCGGGCGAAGCCGATTATTTCGGCGTCGAGGGGATTCCGGTCGTCCTGAAGCCGGGCGTCAAGGTGACTGCGCAGGACGTGACGCAGTGCTTCGATCCCGCGTCATTCAACAAGCTGCACAACGATCTGCTCGCCCGCTCGTGGAAGGCGCAACCGATCGGCGTGTATATGTACCTTGCGCTCTGGAGCTTCTTGCTGGCGGTGATCGTGGCGGTGGGCTTGAGCTTTGTCACGCGGCCGCGGGCGGAAAGCGAATTGAAGGACCTGGTGATGGGCCTGACCAAAGTGCCCGACGAAGGGCGGTGTCCCTGGTATCAAAGACCGGCCCTTTGGGCCACCCTGGTGCTGATCGGTCTGGCGACAATCAATTTCTTTCTCTGGTAAACTACATGAGAGTGTCCGGGAATTGAGATTGTAGGAGGCGACTCCTGTCGCCGATTTGCGGCTATGCACCACTGCGATCGGCGACAGGAGTCGCCTCCTACAGTCCGTTGTTCTCGCGGTTAAGTCCCGGGCACCCTCGACTACTTTGGCGCAAAGAACCACCGACCAATGACGCCGCGCGAGCGAGTGATTGCCGCCATCGAGTTCCGTTCTCCGGACGGGGTGCCGTTTCTGCACGCCGCTTTCCCCGGCGT
Source organism: uncultured Planctomycetaceae bacterium (assembly GCA_963823895.1). GTDB lineage: Bacteria > Planctomycetota > Planctomycetia > Pirellulales > Thermoguttaceae. The sequence continues at coordinate 556,850 of CAWGNG010000020.1, read as the reverse complement.
GCTCTGGCGGTATGGCGAAGCCGTATTCGACCTTTGGCGGCAATACCCTGACGATTTTGGCGACCGCGAGTTTTTCATCCCGCCTCCGCCGCCGAGCCTGACGGGATTCGAGCAGTACAGCGACGAATGGGGCTGCGTTTGGCGGCGGATCATCGGGTGGTCGGCCGGCGAAGTGGTGCGACCTCCGTTGGCCGACTGGGGGCAACTGGCCGATTATCAGTTCCCGCCGCCGGCTGCCTCGAAGCACTTTAACGAGGCCTTTCGCCCCGATCTGTTCGCCGTCGGGCCGCTGCCCGCGGATCGCGATTGGTACGCGCTGTACGGCTGGTTTGACCTGTTCGAGCGGATGCAGTTTCTTCGCGGCACGAAGAACCTGCTGATGGACATCGCCGACGACGAGCTGCGACTGCACGAGTTGGCCGATCGCATTGTCGAGCGCAACCTCGCCATGCTCGATCGTTACATCGCCCTGGGCGTCGACGGCGTCTTCTTCGGCGACGATTGGGGCACTCAGACGGGTCCGCTGATCAGCCCGCGGCGTTGGCGGGAGTTCTTCAAACCCCGCTACCGCCGCATGTTCAAGCCGCTGCAAGACGCCGGAAGGCACATCTTCTTCCACTCCTGCGGCAACACGGCCGCTTTCTGGGACGATCTAATCGAGTTGGGGGTGAGCGTGTTGAACATCCAGCACAGCATTCTGCCGCGATCGTTGTTGAAAGAGAAGCTGGCGGGGCGGATCTGCATCTGTTCCGATCCGGGCCGGCAGCAGGTGATGCCCTTCGGCTCGCCGGATGAGGTCAAGCGACACATTCGGGAAATTGTCGAGGTTTTCGCTTCCCCCCGCGGCGGCCTGATTCAACGCGGCGAACTGGCCCCCGATTGGCCGCTGGAAAACTGCCGGGCGATGTTGGAGACTTTCGCCGAATTCCGCCCCACCTAGACGTTAAAGAGATCCCTTCATGCAACCTCTCGCCGATCCGAAACACACCGCGGGCGGAGATAACGCGAATGGCATGGACCACTTCAACATGCCGTTCATCTGGGGCATCTCGCTCGTGGCCGCCATGGGCGGGTTGTTGTTCGGCTGGGATTTCATCGTCGTCGGCGGCGCCAAACCATTTTACGAGAAGTTCTTCCACATTACTTCCGAGAATCTCAGCGGCTGGGCCGTTAGCTGCGCGTTTATCGGCTGCCTGATCGGCGCCATGGTTTCCGGCGGTCTTAGCGACCGCTTCGGCCGCAAGCGCCTGCTGATCCTCGCCGGGTTCCTCTTCACGGTCTCCTCGATCGGAACCGGCATGGCGAATACGCTCACCGCCTATGTCATCTGGCGGATCATCGGTGGCGTGGCCATCGGGCTGGCCTCGAACCTCTCGCCGATGTATATCGCCGAAGTCGCCCCCGCATCGATCCGCGGCCGGCTGGTCTCGGTCAATCAACTGACCATCGTCATCGGCTCTCTGTTGGCGCAGATCGTCAATTGGCAAGTCGCCGCGCAAGAGAAGTTTCCCGAGAGAGCGATGACTCCCCAGGCGGTGCTTGCCAAAGTCGAAAACCTGAAATCGCACGCCGCGGATTTCCAGGCAAGAAAGGCCGATCCGCAGATCAGGGAGACGCGCGCGGCAGACCTTCAGGCGATCGACGAGCGGGCGCGTGTTCTGCAAGAGCGATATCCTAAACTGGATTTGTCCGACAAGTCGATGGTCGCGGCGTTGCAAAAGGAGCCCGATGCCTTCTATCACGCTTCGGATGCCGCGTCAAACGCGCCCGACGCCGCCAAAAATGCCGTCGAAGACTTGAAATCCCTTGCCGACAAGGCGGAGTGGTGGGAAATCTGCGATTCCTGGAACGGAAGAATCGGCTGGCGGTGGATGTTCGGCTTGACGGCCGTCCCGTCGCTGTTGTTCTTTCTCCTGATGTTCTTCGTGCCGGAAAGCCCGCGCTGGCTGGCGAAAAACGGCAAGCCTGCGAAGGCGCAAGGCATCCTCGGCCGCATCGGCGGCGACGCCTATGCCCGACGGACGATCGACGAAATCGAAGCCACCCTGGTCAACGAAGTCGAGAAGGTCGATTTCCGCGAGTTGCTCGAACCAAGAATGCGAAAGGTGCTGCTGATCGGGGTCGTACTCGCCGTCTTTCAACAATGGTGCGGCATGAACGTCATGTTCTATTATGCCGACAGGGTCTTCGGCTCCGCGGGTTACGGCATCAACCAACTGATGGCCAGTATTGTCACCACCGGCGCCGCCTGCTTGGTCGCGACCATTATCGCCATCTATACGGTCGACATCGTTGGCCGGCGGATACTAATGCTCTTGGGAGCGGCGAGCCTGATGATCCTGCATTTCGCGATCGCCACGTGCTATTACAACGAAATCCAGGGAATCTTCCTCAAGTCGCTGATCATCGCGATCATCGCCTGTTACGCGTTGACCCTGGCGCCGGTCACCTGGGTCGTCATCTCCGAGATTTTCCCCAACCGCATCCGCGGCGCCGCGGTTTCGGTCTCGGTATTCGCACTCTGGTTCGGATGCTACTCCGTGGGTCAATCCTTCCCCTTTGTCACGAAGCAATTGGGCATGGCCCGCGCCTTTTGGATCTTCTCCGCCATCTGCCTGGCCGGCCTCGTGTTCATCTGGTTCAAATTGCCGGAAACCAAGGGGAAATCGCTGGAGCAGATCGAAAAGGAACTGGTCGATTAGCAGGGGCTGACTTCGCTAGTTCACGTATCAGGCACACGCCGTGTGCCGTCAGTGGAACCTGCGATTTCGCTCAAATCCCACAACAACGGCACACGGCGTGTGCCTGATACTGACTCAAACTTGCCATGACAAACTACGAACGACTATGCCGAACGCTCGCAGGCGAGGGCGTCGATCGCTTGATGACCTGGGATTACATCGACCACGATGAGATTCTGGTTCGCTACGGCGGTTACGATCCGGCGCGGCGGTACGAGTTCATCGAATTGCTTGATCTGAACGTCCGGGCGGTGAAGAAGGCGGGACTGGACATGACCCGCGGCATCTATAATCCGGCCCGTCCGTGGCTGAACGACAAGGTAGCCGGCTGGGTCCGTTTTCTGGGCGTCGATCCCGCCGGCTGGGAAGTTTCGCAGACCGGCGGCACCGGTTGGATCTCGAAGCGACCGTTCTCCGATCTGAAGGGGCTGGAGAAGCACTTGCCGCGGCCGCCGGTGTTCGAGGAGGTGGCCGCCTGGTTCAAACCGCTGTTGGCGCAGGTTAAGCAAGTTGTCGACGCCAACGATTTGGCCTGGGTGCAGGGTGTGGAAGGACCGTTGTCCGACGCGTATATCTACACCGACATGGAACTGTTCATGACGGCCGTTTCCGACGCTCCCGAGCTGATCGCACACGTTGTCGATTGCATGACGCAGTTCTCGACCTGCATCGCCCGGGCGTATTCGGAGTTCTCCACGTCGCCCCTGTTCTTCATGGGCGAGGACATCTGCCACCGCACCGGTCCGATCATTAGTCCCGCCTGGCTGCGGAGCAACGCCCTGCCGCAGTGGCGGCGGATTCTGGCGCCGCTGCGGGCCAAGGGATTCAAATTCATCTTTCACAGCGACGGACGCTACGGGCCGGCCCTGCCGCTCGTCTTGGAGGAACTCGACGTCGACGGGCTGCACCCGATCGAACGCAACGGCTGCAACGACATTTTCGAGATTCACCGCCAATACCCGCAGAAGTTTCTGTTTGGCAACGTCTGTTGCTCCGTAACGCTGCCGCAAGGAAATGCCTCCGACGTGGAAGACGAGACGCTGGAGCTGATCGAGCGGATGGGCCCGGACAGAAAGAACTTCATCGGCTCATCGAGCGAAGTTCACAATCTTGTGCCGCTTGTGAACGCCGAGACGATGTATCGCACCGTCCACGAATATGGCACGTATCCCATCGACGTCGATCGCATCCGCCAGCGGCGTCAGGCGATCGCCGACAGCCGCCGCATAAGGAATCCTGACAAAATGTACTCTTCACGCTCCGCGTGAAGCGATTCGCCAACGGGTTGCCGCAGATTGTCGAACTCAACGTTGAACGGATTTCCGCGGAGGGGGAAGCCATCGCGGCCGCGGGCCGTGGAGCCACGTTGCTACGCGCGAGTTGACGGAGATGGGAACGGGTGATTACATCCATCCTGTACCTTTTCACTAGCCCAGGCGTTTACACCTGTGGTGCGAATGCCTTTATCATCCTTCCCCTTTCCCTGTGAGCCCCCTTCAGGGGGCGGCGATTGGCTTGACCGCCAACCTCGGCGCAGCACCAACCCCGTCACGTCCCCTGAAGGGGACTCACGGAAAAAATAGGGAATATGGTGGCCCCCTTTCCACAGGCGTAAACGCCTGGGCTAGTGAAAAGGCACGCACACAAGGTTCTTTGCAAATCCTGGCTGAGGGATTCCTGTGCAACAACGAAACCGTTGACCGCCGGCGATTTGTCGGACGCGACGCCGGCGTCTATGCGCGGCGGACCAACTCCTCCGAGCCGACGCGGGGGGCGTTCTTCTCTTGATCCCAGTAGGGGGAAACTCGCCGCAGGTTCGAAATAATCTGGGGGAAGACCTCGATGATGCGGTCAACGTCGGCGTCGCTGTTGTAGCGGCTGAGGCTGAAGCGAACGGAGCCGTGGACGGCGGCGGCGGGAATCTTCATCGCCCGCAACACGTGCGAAGGTTCGAGCGAGCCCGACGTGCAGGCCGAACCGCTGGAAGCGCAAATGCCGAAGTCGCTCAACTGATACAGAATCCCCTCGCCTTCGACGAAATGACAAGAGACGTTCAGCGTGTTCGGCAATCGCGTCGCGTCGCGGCCGTTGACCACGATGCTGGGAACCCGTTCGACGATCGCCTGCTCGAGCCGATCGCGGAGACGCCGCACGCGGACGTCTTCGTCTTGGTAAGCCTCGGCGGCCAGTTGCAGGCCCTTGGCCATTCCCACGATATACGGGACGTTCTCGGTGCCGGCGCGGCGGCCCTCCTCCTGGTGTCCGCCGATCATGAACGGCCGGCAGCGCGTGCCACGCTTGATGTAGAGGGCCCCGATTCCCTTGGGGGCGTGAAACTTGTGGCCGGAAAACGAGAGCAGATCGACGTACTGGAACTCACGGCGCAGGTCGATCGCCACCTTTCCGACCGATTGCGTCGCGTCGCTATGGAAAACGATCGCCGGATCGGTCTCTTTCGTCAGCCGCGAAAGCTGCTCGATGGGAAAGACGACGCCGGTCTCGTTGTTGGCGTGCATGATCGTGACCAGCAGCGTGTCGGGGCGGAGCGCGCGGATGAACTCGCCCACGTCGAGATTGCCGTCGCCGTCCACGTCGAGAAAGGTCACGTCGTAGCCGTCGCGCTTCAGCTCCTTGCAGACTTCCAAGACGGCGGGATGCTCGACGGCAGTCGTAATCACGTGGCGGCGATTCGGGTTCGCCCTGGCCGTGCCGAAGATGGCCGCGTTGTTGCTCTCCGTCGCACATGCGGTAAAGAGAATCTGCTGCGGATCGGCCAGGTTGAACTGCCGGGCGATCTCCTTGCGGGCCTGAGCGATGGCGCGTGCCGCCGGCTTGGCCGCCTCGTACATCGAGCTCGGATTGAAGTACTCCGCCGTCAGAAAAGGCATCATCGCCGCGACGACTTCCGCCGCGACTTGGGTCGTGGCGTTGTTATCGACGTAGATGGTTCTCATGGTTACCTTTCAGACACCAATGACCCGGATGCGCTCGTCGACCATTTCTTTGAGCGTTTGCTCCACGAGCATTCGCATCGTCTGCCCGGCGCCGCTGCAAGCTTGGCAGGCGCCGGCCAGGCGGCAATAGACCAGCATGTCCTTGATGTCGACGATCTCGACATCGCCGCCATCGTTCTTTAACATCGGCCGGACGTATTGGTCGATGGCCTTTTCGATTTTCTTGTCGAATTGGTAGGGGGAAAGGGTGTGGCCGTCGTCCTTGGGCGGCGCGGCCGACACCACCGCCGCGGCGCCGAGCACGGGCAACTGCGGCAGGGCGGCGACCTTCTTCTCGCCGGCGCCCAAGTTTCGTCCAACAGGTCTTGCAGCCCGCCGGGGACGTGATGGCACGACATGCAGGCCCCGCCGGCCTTGATGGCGTTGGTGATCTCGGCGATGGTGTGCAGGTTCAACTCCTTGATCTTGCGGCGAATGTAGGGCTCGCTCAGCGAGAAGCACTTGCAGACGATTCGGCCTTCGCCGCGTTCGTCGGAGTGGATGTCGATGCCGAGGCTCTCCAGATTGACGCCCCGTTTCTGCGCCCAGTTGAAGACGGCCGCTTCCAGGGCCTCGGCGCCCATCACCGAGCAGTGGATTTTCTGCCGGGGCAAGCCTTCGAGATACTCGACAATGTCCTTGTTGGTGATTTTCAGCGCCTCGATGGGCGTGCGGCCCCCCTGCTCGATCAACGCACAGAGGGCCTCCGAGGCGGCGATGGCCGAAGTGCAACCGAAGGTGAGGTATCGCGCCTCGGTGATCACGTCCTTGGTCGGGTCGGTCGGATGGCGCTTGACCCGGAAGGTGAAGCGAAGGGCGTCGCCGCAGGCGATCGAGCCGTGTTCGCCGAAGCCGTCGGGGTCTTCGATCTCGCCGAGGTGAGTTCCCGGCTTGCCGTGGACGGCGTCCATGAAGATCTGTTTTGTTTTCTCGCTATATTCCCAAGCCATCGCGGCCCTCCGCATCCTCGGTATTTCTGCCGGCAGGAGGTCGGGGTGGCGATTGTACCGCCGGCCCCAACAGGTGGCATATAAGACCCGCCGGTCTCTTGTGCAACGCTTATTGGATAACCTACCTCTTCATTTTACCGAAGTCCCCTCCCCGAGGCGATGGGGGGGCTTGGCAATGGCGCGAGGGGGTTCTGAGAAGAACGACGGCGAGCGGCGTAGTTTGTTGATCGCAAAAAGCAGCAGACACGGAACATGGAACGTCCGGCGTCCGTGCGGCGATTCATCCCGGCGAGGGCGCCGGGGCTAAACCGATGATTCCTCCGTTGAACCGGCGGCCGCGGGAGCGGGATCGGCGGGGAGGTAGCGGGCCATTTGCTGGATTAGCTCGGCACGATCGATGGGCTTGGCGAGGTAGTCGTCGCAACCGGCTTCAAGGCAGCGTTCGCGATCGCCGCGCATGGCATGGGCCGTCAACGCGATGATCGGCAGGCGGTAGCCGGACTGGCGGAGTTGTCGCGTCGCGCCGTAGCCGTCGAGCACCGGCATCTGCATGTCCATCAGGACGCACTCGAAGGGCCGACCGGCGTCGCGGGCTTGCAGCGTCTTCTCGACGGCGATCTGGCCGTTCTCGGCCACTTCGACCGTCGCGCCGCGCTGCCTGAGGAGGAAGGCGATCAACCGCTGGTTGTCGGGCCCGTCCTCGGCCAGGAGCACGCGGCCGGAAAGGCGAGTCTTCGCCGTTTCCACTTTGGAAGGACGATCGACCTCGGTTCGGACAGCCTCGTCGCTTGCGTCCAGGATGTGGATGCCCGCCAGGGGGCCGGTCTCGACCACCACGAGGAACGAGCTGCCCTTGCCCGGCTGGCTCTCGCAGAAGATGTCGCCACCGAGCATTTGGGCGAGACGCCGGCTGATGGTCAAGCCGAGCCCCGTTCCGCCGAATCGCCTGGTCATCGAGGTGTCGGCCTGCGAGAAAGGTCTGAAGATCGCGGTCCGCTGTTCGGGCGTCATTCCCACGCCCGTGTCGATCACCTCGAAGCCGATGTGCGGATTGGGGCCGTCGATCGGATCCATCATTCGCACCATCAGCCGCACGCCGCCGCTATGGGTGAACTTGACCGCGTTTCCCAGCAGGTTGATGAGGATCTGGCGGAGCCGCGTGGGATCGGTGTGGACGGTTTCGGGAATCGGTCCGGCAAAATCGACCTGCAATGAGATGTTCTTGGCGGTGGCGCGGTCCCGCATCAGCGAGGCCACTTCGCCGACGATGCTGCAAGGCGAGCAGACGAGTTGCTCGACGGTCATCTTGCCGGCCTCGATTTTGGAGATGTCGAGGATGTCGTTGATGATGCCCAGCAGATGATTGCCGTTGTGTTGGATGGTGCGGAGGAACTCGTTGCGTTGGCCGCCGTCGAGCTCCTGCTGCAAGAGCAACTCGGAGTAGCCGAGAATGGCGGTCATGGGGGTGCGGATTTCATGGCTCATGTTGGCGAGGAAGTCGCTCTTGGCCCGGCTTGCCGCTTCGGCCGCCTCCTTGGCCACCTGAAGCTGGGCGGTCCGCTCGACGACGCGGTTCTCCAGTTCATCGCGGGCTTGCTGCAAGGCATTCCGCCCCTGCTCGATCTGGTCGAGCATGGAGTTGAAGCCGTCGTTGAGCACGCCCATCTCGTCGTTGCTGAGGTTCTCGACGCGAACCGAGTAATCGTCGTCGCGGGCGACACGCTGCATGGCTTCGGCCAGCCGCGAGATCGGCGCGGTGAAGAACATTTGCAGGCGTCGCGCCAAGACCAGCGAAACCGCCAGCGAAATCGCCAGCACCGCCAGGGTGATTCCTACAAAGTCCCATGTCTGCTTCCGCAACTCGCCCATGCCCGCACTGAGATAAATCGTGCTGACCTTGTCTCCTCCCAGAGCGACCTTCTCGGTAATGTCCAAGCGGTCGGGGCCAATGAAGGTCGCACCGCTTGCGGACGGAGGCGGCGGCACGAAAAAACCTTCCGGTAGATCGGCCGGATAGGTGGCCAACAGCTTTCCGCGCACATCGTAGAGACAAGCGAATTCGACGCTCGGTTGCTGGCGGAGCGAATCCAGCAGCTCCGTGGCCATCTTCGCGTCGTTCAGTTCGACGGCCGCCGCCGTGTTGGCGCCTAAGATGGTGGCCAGGGTGGACAACTCGCGGACCTTCGAGGCGCGAATCATCTGCACGTTGTTGACAAGGAAAGCAATGCACGATAGCGACAAAGCCACGCTGGCGGCCATGGCCGTCAGCAGGGTCAGTCTCGCGTTGATTGTCCGATAAAAGCGCATGAGGCCGCCGTCGTTCTTCTCGCCCCTACAAATGCACCATTCTATCCCCCGATTCTTGCTTCCACGCGCGACTGCTTGAAACAGGCAGTGCCCGAACAACAGGGCACGTCCGCGACTGCTTCTGCGAAGCAGCGGCGCACCGTTGCCGCTTCCCAGCCAGTGGCAAGAAACGGGACCAAACTAGTCTACGACACGGCGACCCGGGGCAGTCAGGCGTTGATTCTCCATCCGGCCCATTCCGCGGCATTCCGAGAGAGGGCTACGCGGATTTTATTGTCTACGACGACACACGGCATATCTCCGACTCAAAGAAGAACCGACAGCCCCCCAATAAGTAGTGACCGTTCTTCGCAGCCTTCCGGGGCAACGTCATGCGAGAGAATCGCCCGCCTACTTGGCGCCCTCTGCGGCCAGCGAGGAAAGATGATGGGCGGGCGGCCGCTGGGGGCTGGCAAAACGATCTTGAATGGCCTCGACGGTCATCTCTTTCTTGCGAAGCGCCTCCATGGCGCCGACGGCGGCCGTGGCGCCTTCGAGCGTCGTGATGCAGGAGATGCCGTGCGAAACGGCGGCGGCGCGGATGCGCCCCTCGTCCGTTCTCGCTCCCTTGCCGCTGGGGGTGTTGATGACCAGTTGCAGATTGCCGTCGATCATGTAATCGACCACGTTGGGATGCCCCTCCTGGACCTTCTTGAGGGTCTGCACACGAATGCCGGCCTCTTCCAGCCGCAGTGCCGTCCCTCTGGTGGCAAGCAGCTCGAAGCCGAGCCGCTCCAGCCGCCGCGCGAGATCGGCGACGTGGTCCTTCGAGCGATTGGTGACGCTGATGAAGACCTTGCCGCCGCTGGGCAACACCGTGCCCGCCGCGATCTGGCTCTTGGCAAAAGCGATGGGGAAGGTGTCGGCAACACCCATCACCTCGCCGGTCGATTTCATTTCCGGGCCCAAGACGACGTCGATGCCGGCAAACTTGGCGAAGGGGAAGACGGCCTCCTTGACCGAGTGCTGCCGGGGAACGGGCGCGTCGAAATACCCCTGCTCGGCCAGCGACACGCCCGCCATCACCTTGGCCGCCACCTTGGCCAACGGCATGCCGATGGCCTTCGAGACAAAGGGCACCGTGCGGCTTGCCCGCGGATTGACCTCCAGCACGTAGACGTTCGGCTGCCCGTCCTCGCGTTTGACGGCGTACTGGATGTTCATCAGCCCCTTGACCCTCAGCCGCTGGGCCAAGGCGCAAGTGGCCTGGCGGATCTCTTCGATCACCGCCGGCGGCAGGGCGAACGGCGGGATGGCGCAGGCCGAATCGCCGGAGTGGACGCCCGCCTCCTCGATGTGCTCCATGATGCCGGCGACGATCACTTGTTGGCCGTCGGCGATGGCGTCGACGTCGACTTCCGTGGCGTCTTCGAGAAAGCGGTCGATCAAGACCGGCTGCCCCAGCGAAACCAGAAACGCGGCGGCCACGTAGCGCTCGAATTGCGCGGCGTCGTAACAGATTTCCATCGCCCGGCCGCCGAGGACGTAGCTGGGCCGCACCAGCGCGGGAAATCCGACCTGGGCCACCTGGTTCCGCGCCTGCGCCATGTTGCGGGCGATGCCGCTGGCCGGCTGCTTCAGACCCAGCCGGTGCAGAATATTCTTGAACTTCTCGCGGTCCTCGGCGTCCTCGATCGTATCGACGCTGGTGCCGATGATCGGCACGCCGGCGTTGCTCAGCGCCCGGGCGAGGTTCAGCGGCGTCTGCCCGCCGAATTGCACGATCACCCCGTCGGGCTCGATGCGGTCGCAGATGTTCAGCACGTCCTCGGTCGTCAGCGGCTCGAAAAAGAGCAGGTCCGACGTGTCGTAGTCGGTCGAGACCGTCTCCGGGTTCGAGTTGACCATGATCGACTCGATGCCCAATTCGCGCAGGGCGAAACTGGCGTGGCAGCAGCAGTAATCGAACTCGATCCCCTGGCCGATGCGGTTCGGGCCGCCGCCGAGAATCATGATCCGCTTGCGGCCGGGCTGCTTTCGCGGCGTCTCGTCCTCATCTTCATACGTCGAATAGTAGTAAGGCGTGTAGGCCTCGAACTCGGCGGCGCAGGTATCGACCGACTTGAAGACCGGCACGATGCCCCGCCGCTTCCGCTCGTGGCGGACGTCCATTTCGGTCATGCTCCAAATCGTCGACAATTGCCGGTCGGAAAACCCATACCGCTTCGCGCGGCGGAGCGTGGCGTTGTCGCAATGTTCGATGCTCCCCAGTCCGCGGAGATGGTTCTCCATCTCGACGATCTCCAGCAGATTTTCCAGGAACCACGGATCGATGCCGGTGATCTCGTAGATCTCGTCGAGCGTCATGCCGTAGCGGATGGCGTATCGCAGGCACCAGACGCGCTGCTCGCAGGGGGTGGCCAGGCAGGAACGGACCTCCTCGATCGAGGGCTGCTCGGGCGTGCCCCACAGGTCTTTGCCGTCGCAGCCGAAACCGAAGCTGCCCACTTCCAGCCCGCGCAACGCCTTCTGGAACGACTCCTTGAACGTTCGCCCGATGGCCATCGTTTCGCCGACGCTTTTCATCTGCGTGGTCAGACGCGGATCGGCCTCGGGAAACTTCTCGAAGGCGAACCGCGGCACCTTGGTGACCACGTAGTCGATCGTCGGCTCGAAACAGGCCATCGTCTCGCGGGTGATGTCGTTGGGCAATTCGTGCAGCCGGTAGCCCACCGCCAGTTTGGCGGCGATCTTGGCGATCGGAAAACCGGTAGCCTTCGACGCCAACGCGCTCGAGCGGCTAACGCGCGGGTTCATCTCGATTACCACCATCCGCCCGGTCTTCGGATGGATGGCGAACTGGATATTCGAGCCGCCCGTCTCCACGCCGATCTCGCGCATCACGGCGATCGAGGCGTCGCGCATCCGCTGGTATTCCTTGTCGGTGAGCGTTTGCGCCGGGGCGACCGTGATCGAATCGCCGGTGTGAACGCCCATCGGGTCGAAGTTCTCGATCGAGCAGATGATGACGCAATTGTCGTCCTTGTCGCGCATCACCTCCATCTCGAACTCTTTCCAACCGATCACCGATTCTTCCAACAGCACCTGGTGAATGGGCGAGAGGTCCAATCCGCGTTGCACCAGGCCGTCGAACTCGTTGCGGTTGTAAGCGATGCTCGAGCCGGTGCCGCCCAGGGTGAAGCTCGGCCGCACGACGCAGGGGAGCCCGATATCGAGGACCGTCCGCCGGGCTTCGCGCAGGCTGCCCACCGTCTGGCCGCGGGGCACTTCCAGCCCAATCCGCTCCATCGCCGCCTTGAACTGGTCGCGCGATTCCGCCTTGGCGATCACGTCGGCGTTGGCGCCGATCATCTCGACGCCGAACTTCTCCAGCACGCCGTGGCGGTGCAGGTCCATCGCCAGATTCAGGCCGGTCTGGCCGCCGAGGGTCGGCAGCAAAGCGTCGGGCCGCTCCCGCTCGATCACCTTGGTCACCATTTCCCAGGTCAACGGCTCGATGTACGTACGGTCGGCCATTTCCGGGTCGGTCATGATCGTGGCCGGATTCGAATTGACCAAAACGACCACGTACCCCTCTTCGCGCAGTGCCTTGCACGCCTGCGTGCCCGAGTAATCGAACTCGCAGGCCTGCCCGATAATGATCGGCCCGGAACCGATCAGCAGGATTTTCTTGATGTCGTTGCGACGTGGCACAGTAGAGACTTCCTTGACGCGAACCGCGAGGGCAGACCCTCGACGATCCCCGCCCGTTGGGGGACGGTCGCCGTGTAAATTCCCTTGATGTTAGCATGGCGTTCGGCTCTGTTCAAGAGGCTGCACGGCGATTAGGATGGCGGATGGCCCGCTGTTGTTGACGTTCCATCGGGAAAGAACGTGCCGGCATCGACAACGGAGAAAGATCATGCGGAGGTTTGGCGTTTTCCGCATGGTAGTCCTTGCCGCCGTCAGCTCCGTCGCGGCGGCACATGGCGAAGACGAACGATCCTCATCGGGCCGGCCGCCTGAGACGTTCACCATCGAGACCTTTGTCGGCCGGATGTACAACTATCTAAACGACATGGTCGACAAGGAGAATTCATTATGCGAAAGCGTCGATTGCTGATCGTCGCGGGCGCCGTGGCCGCATTGGGCTTGGTCCTATTTGTCGTCAGTTATTGGATGGTTGCCACGGGACACTCATTGATGCTTCATATTGGCGCGAACCTCGAAAGGCCCGAGTTCGTTCAAGTCAATTGGCCTTTCAATGTGGATGTTGTCTATCACCTGTCCGATAGGTTGAAAGGCGGCAATTGCTATTTATGGACCGCACAAACCGATTTCATTCTCCGAAATGACTACAACAAGGACATTCGCGTCCATCTGCCATTGCTGCGAGCGAGTTTTTGGAATCCGCCTTTCACCCAGTACATCTTCCATTCACAACTAGATCCCGAATGGAAAAAGACAAAGACGATTACGCTCAAGCCCGGAGAGTCCTTTACGATTTCACTTCCCAAGAGTGGACTCACCACCACAGATGATGTGTTCGAGCGGCAAGATAGCAAGAACTGTGGCCGCTGGGCCTTGGTTTTCGGGGTTCCCCCCGGAGAAGACTCCGACAAGTACCTGGTTGGAACCGTGCTGTCGAATCCGATTCAATATCGGAACGAAATGAAAGACAAGTCACAGAAGTAGATCAGCGCCCGGGCGGTCGTATAGGAAATCGCCGGCGAACTGCCTGCCGCCTCTACGCTTCTTCACGCAGATCGAATTCCCAGTTGCCTTTGGAATCTCGCATGGAGTCCAGGCGATAGCGACGACCGAGAACGGTGGAAGGCTGAAAGCCGTCGGCGTCCGCAGCAACCGGCTCAAATCCGTTTGGGCCACGGTGATGAATGAGAAAGACGGGAGGATGGCGGCGGGCGTCGACCAACCAGTATTCCGCCACGCCGGCCTGGAAATAGGCTGGAGGCAACCGCCGCGTATCTTTCTTCACGGAGGAGTCACTGACGATTTCGACGACCAGGTCTGCCATCCCCTCCACTTCGATGTAGCGGTCGATTTCGCGGCCCGCCTTCGGCATAAGGCGGGCACGGCCCGACGACAGGGTCTCGTGAGAAATCACCGCTATGTCCGGTTCAGCCGATAAATCACCGTCGGGGCTTGAAACTCGCGTTTTGTCGATTCGAAGGAAGCCAAGTCGTGACTCTTTTATGCGGTGCGTCAACACATAGGCGATCTCTGTCTTGACACCCCCATGCGAAAAGAAGTCTTCCGGCGCCATGTCTACCTCGATCCTTCCTCCGATAAAGTCGATTCGGCCGGTTTCCGGAAACTCGTCGGACAATGCCCAGCGGCGGAAGTCTGCCAACGAGTGCAAAGCGAGCGGCACCTCGATTTGGTCCTCGAAAATGACGCTCGGAGCAAGAGATGCCATGATTGCTCTCTCGGAACTGGAATCTTCCTGTCTCGGCTGGACAACCATCATTCTAGACACCCTTGGCGGTTCCTACAAGAACGAGGCGGATTACCCACCAGAAGACGGGGGGCACAGAAATCTCAACTTCCCCGTGCGGCAAGCCCTCCCCTGCTGCCGCCCCCGGCCGAAGTGTGGTACACTTGCTGATGATTTCTTAGGCAGTCTGGAGGAGTCTGGCGTGGCCGAAAAAGCGTGGGGGGGAGTGTTCGAGCAGGCGACCGACCGTCGCGTCGAGGAGTTCACCGAAAGCGTGAGCTTCGACCGGCGTTCTGAATGCGCAAGACATCGATGGCTCGACCGCCCACGCCCAGATGTTGGCCAAGGTCGGACTGCTGACGTTGGACGAATGCCGCCAAATTGAGCACGCACTCCAGGAAATCCGCCAAGAAATTGAGCAGGGACGATTTCCCTTCCGCACGGAGCTGGAAGACATCCACATGCACGTCGAGCGGGCGCTGATCGACCGGCTCGGCGACGTGGGGCGAAAACTGCACACCGCCCGCAGCCGAAACGACCAGGTAGCCACCGACATGCGGCTGTGGGTCCGCTGGGCGATCGATCGGATCGACGAGCGTCTGATGGCCCTACAGCGGGCGCTGGTTGGCCGCTGCGAGGGCGATGCCGACGTGGTCCTGCCCGGCTACACCCATTTGCAGCGGGCGCAGCCGGTCTTGGCCCCGCATTACTGGCTGGCCTACTGCGAGAAGTTTCAGCGCGACCGGCTGCGGCTGGTCGATTGCCGCCGCAGGGTGAACGTCCTGCCGCTGGGGGCCGCGGCCCTGGCGGGCACGAGCCTGCCGATCGACCGCGACGACGTGGCCACTCGGCTCGGGTTCGAGGGCGTCGCCGCCAACAGCCTCGACGCCGTGAGCGACCGCGACTTCGTTGTCGAGTTCGCCTTTGCCCTGACGCTCGTGGCCGAACACTTGAGCACGTGGGCCACGGAATGGATACTCTGGTCGGCCGAAGAGTTCAACTTCGTCAAGCTGCCGCAGGAGTTTTGCACCGGCTCGTCGATCATGCCGCAGAAGATCAACCCCGACGTGCTGGAATTGATCCGCGGCAAGACCGCCCGCGTGGTCGGCAACCTGCAAACGCTGCTGGTGTTGATCAAGGGGCTGCCGCTGGCCTACAACCGCGACCTCCAGGAGGACAAGCCGCCGCTGTTCGATTCGTTCGACACGGTGTGCGCATCGCTGGAATTGGCGGCCCTGCTGGTCGCCGGAATGGAACTGAACCGCCGGGCGATTTCCGACCGGCTCGATCGGGGGCATCTCGACGCCACGACGCTGATGGAGTACCTGATTCGCCGCGGCCTGCCGCAGCGGACCGCCCACGGGCTGGTCGGCCGGCTGGTGCGCAAGGCGCTCGATCGCGGCGTGCGGCTGTCGGACTTGTCGCTCGATGAGTTCCACGAGGCCGACCCCAGTCTCGATGCGAGCGTCTACGACGTGCTCGGCCCCGAGAAGGCCGTGGCCGCCATGAGAAGTTTTGGATCGACCGGGCCTGAGCAGGTCAAGGGGCAGGTTCGGCGTTGGAGGAAGTTGTTGGTTCCCAAGAATTCTACGTGATGATGAGCAATTCGATGTCAGAAAACGGCATTACTCCGCGTATCCGTACCCCACTCCTCCGTGCGCTGATCGTCGCCTCGTGCGTGACGATGCTGGCGTGTGTGAATTCCGTGCTGGCGCAAGCCCCGAGAGCAAAACCGCCGAAGGCCGATGCGCCGGCGGCGAAGGAAGGCAAGAAAAGTGATATCGACAAGATCCTCGCCGACAAGACTCCACCCGAGGATCCCGCCGTCGCGGCGATTCTCGAAACCAAGCCGGCTACACCGGAAGAATGCGTGCGGGCGGCAAAGACGCTCTTCGATTTCAACCGGCCGGACCTGGCCAAGGGTTTCTTGAAGAAGGTTCTCGACGCCGGGCTGGAGCCGCAACAGTTGGCCGATCTCGGCCAGCAGGTCGGCTCGTCGGTGTTCCTCGACATGCGCGACCGGCCGGAGTTGCAGCCCGAGGCCAAGCAGCTTGCCGGCGCCGTCGTGGCGGCGCTGAAGGCCAGGCTTGAAGACCGACAGCGGATCGCCGGCTTGATCAAACAACTGCAAGACCCGTCGGCCGAGAAGCGTTTTCAAGCGCTCGCCGGTTTGCAGGCGGCGCGCGAGGCGGCCATCGCTCCGCTGATCGCGGTGTTGACCGATCCGGCCCGCGCCGCCGAACACGCCAACGTCCGCGCGGCGTTGGCCGAAATGGGCCGCTCCGTGCTGCCGCCCCTTGTGGCCATCGTCGAGCAGGCCGATGCGAAAGCGGCGGTCGAAGCGATTCAGGTGCTCGCCGCCGCGAAGGACGCGAGGGTCGCCCCCTGTCTGCTGCGACCCGCCCTCTCGGACAAGAGCGATCCGGCGACGCGCGAGGCGGCCGTCGCCGCTCTCGAACAACTGGGCGTGGCGGTCCCAAGTCGAGCCGCCGCCGTCAAGCTGCTGGTGCAGGAGGCGAGAGACTATTTCGAGCCGCGCGGCGTTGTTGAGGGTGCGGCCACGACCGGCGAAAGGGTGGAACTGTGGCGATGGGACGCGGCACGGCGGCAGTGCGTGGCCCGCGTCGGCACGTCGAACGACCTTGTGCGGGCGGTCGCCGCCGATCGGGCTCGCGACGCCTACGCCCTGGCGCCCGACAATCCGTCGGTTCGCCTTCTTTATCTGGCCACAATGCTCGAACAGGCCGCGTACGAGAACGGCTTGGATCGGCCGCTGGACGAGAAGAACACGGCGGCGGTCGAGGCCGGCCGATTCGGCGCGAAACCGATCGAGGCAGTGTTGAAATACGCGATGGCCTGTGATCGTCCCGCGGCGGCAGCGGCGGCAGCTCGGCTGCTAGGCCAAATCGGCACGGCCAGCCAACTGCTCTACCAAAGCCCCGGACCGGCGCCGTTGGCCCTGGCCCTGCAATCGTCCGACCGCCGCGTTCGCATGGCCGCTTTGGAAGCCGTTGTGCGGTTGCAACCGGCCAGAGCGTTTGCCGGTTCCAGCTACGTGCTGCCGGCGCTCGGTTTCTTCGCCGGCAGCGGCGGCTCGCGTCATGCACTGGTTGCCGCTCCGAACCTGACGGAGGCCCGTCAGTTGGCGGGAATGTTGGTCGGGGCGGGCTTCGTCACCGACACGTTCACCAACGGCAGGGAATTGGTGCTGCAAGCCGCCCAATCGCCCAACTACGAGTTGGCGCTGATCGACGTGACGATCGACCATCCCACCATCGGGATTCTCTTGCAGCAGTTGCGGCACGACGCGCGAACGGCGTCGCTCCGCGTGGGGCTCGTCGGCCGGGTGAGCCGTTTCCACGAGGCCGAACATCTTGCGGCGACCGAGCCGCTGACGAAGGCGTTTTCGCAGCCGTTCGATGCCGCCGCCTTCCGCTGGCAACTGGAGCAGTTGGCCGCATTGTCGCCGCGGGATTTCGTCGGCTTTGCGGCTCGCCAACGGCAAGCGGCCGAGGCCCTCGATCTGCTGGCCGAGTTGGCCCGGTCGTCGGCCAACCTCTATGACCTGCGGAGCGTGCAGAAGCAGGTAATTACGGCGGCGTACAATCCGCGGCTCGCCGTCAAGGCGGTCGGAGTGCTGGCGGCGATTAACTCGGCCGAGAGCCAGCAGACGTTGGTTGACGTGGCCAGCCAGTTAATGTCCCCCTTGCCGCTGCGTCAGGCGGCGGCCAAGGCGTTTCGCCAAAACACCCAGCAGCACGGCATCCTGTTGACCACCGCGGAAATCCGCCGACAATACCAGCGTTACAATGAGAGCGAGAAGTTGGACCGTCCCACGCAGCACGTCCTGGGGCTGATCCTCGATTGCCTGGAAGTCGGCGTGCCGAAGAAGAAGTAGGAAGAGGGGCTAGGGATCAGGGGCTAGGGGCCAGGGATCCGAGACTCCAAGTCCCCCAAATCTCAAATCTCCAAGTCTCAAATCTGCAATCTCAAATCTGCAATCTCAAATCTGCAATCTGAAATCCTCCATCCATGCTCCGTATCCCGTCGAACGCCGATCCGAACGAAAGCGGGCCGCCGATCCCGGGGCTGATCGGCTCGGGAACGGCGATGGAGCAGGTCTATCGGCTCACGCGGCAAGTGGCGCGGTCGAACGCCTCGGTGCTGCTGCTGGGCGAGACGGGCACCGGCAAGGAACTGATCGCCAAGGCGATTCACCGGCTTAGCCCGCGGGGGAGCGGCCCGTTCATCCGCGTCAACTGCGGGGCGCTGGCCGAAAACCTGTTGGAAAGTGAATTGTTTGGCCACGTCCGCGGGGCGTTCACCGGGGCGATCGACAACCGCACCGGCCGTTTCGAGGCTGCCCACACCGGCACGGTTTTTCTCGACGAAGTGAACTCCACCAGCCCCAAGCTCCAGGTGAAGCTGCTCCGCGTGTTGCAGGAGCACGAGTTCGAGCGCGTCGGCGACACGCAGACGATCCGCGTCGATACCCGCGTGATCGCCGCCAGCAACCGCGACCTGATGGAAGAGACCGAGGCGGGCCGTTTCCGCGAGGATCTTTATTATCGCCTGAACGTAGTGACGATCTACCTGCCGCCGTTGCGCGAGCGGCGGGAAGACATCCCGGCGCTGGTCGGCCATTTCCTGAAAATCTACAACGAAGAGAACTACCGGCACGTCCCCCACGTCGAGCCCGCCGCCATGCAGGCGTTGCAGGATTACTCCTGGCCGGGCAACGTGCGGGAATTGCAGAATCATATCGAGCGTGCGGTGGTCTTGGCCCCCGGCGACGAGTTGACCCGCGACCTGTTGCCCGAGGCCGTCTTGGGCGGCCGTCCCCGCCGCATCGGCCGCCTGCGGACCGCCGATGTGGAGACGCTCGCCTCGGAGTTGGTGCAGCAGGGCATCGAAGCCGCCGGCGCGTTGGCCGAGAACCTTTACGCCGCCGTGGTCAACCGCGTCGAGCGCGAGTTGATCGTCCAGGTGATGGCTGCCTGCGACAACGTGCAGATCAAAGCCGCCGAGCGCCTCGGCATCAACCGCAACACGCTGCACAAGAAGCTCAATGAATACGGATTGGAAAAGTGAAGGAGATCGCCATGTATCTCAGCCGATTCGGTGTAAGAAACTACAAGTGTCTCGGCGACATCGATATCCCGCTGACGCCAATTCACGTGTTGATCGGGCAGAATGATTGCGGAAAGACGAGTTTGTTGGAGGCGATGGAGGCGTTCTTTGCAACATCAGACAAGGCGGTGAGTGATATCTTTCCACGTCCCTGGATGGGGCGCGATCTCGTTCGACATGCGAATGCGGAGCCGCAAATTGACTTATCAGGCTGCTGGGAACGGCACCCGTCGGAGGATGTGCGCGAACACTTCCGATGCTTGCGCTACAGCATCTCACTACGATTCGCCGCCGCGGAGAGCGCCTGTAGCGTGACCGATGAACAAACGATTGTCGATGATAGCGTTCAGACTCAAACGCCAACAGCCGGGCACCTGACGAGCGTCTTCTCTTGGAAACGCGACCCAAAGTCGAGGACACCGCGACAATCGGATGGCTGCGAGGCTTTGATGGCGGTTGCCGAAGTTCTCGTGCCTGCACAAAAGTATGCACTCAACGCGAAGCAGATGGCCCTCCCGGCCGCTTTTGATTCTGATCGAAAGTTTCGTCTCGACTCAGACGGCTTCGGACTGGCCACACTTCTCGATGACATCGTGAGTTTTGACCCGAGTGTCTTTCTCGACATGCGTGAGGAGTTCTGCCGACTTTTTCCTCAGTTTCGCTCCGTTCGCGTCATGACCGAATACGGTGCCAAACGCTACGTTGAATCGAATGGTCAGATTCGTTGGGCGGGTGGACAGGACGGAAAAGGCATCCGCTTTGAGATGCGATCTGGCGAGACGATTGAACGCGCGTCACACCTCAGACGGGGCGATTCTATTCCTTGGGTTGCTTGCCTTGGTGCATTCGCCCCAACAGCCAGGCGTACTGTTGCTTGAGGAACCGGAAAATGGGGTGTATCCCTTGCGGCTGGGCCAGATCATAACCATTCTGAAAGAAATGGTGAAACGCACAAAGCCATTACGATTTCCGCAAATTATCCTGACGACACATTCGCCTTACGTGCTGAGTTTCTTCGAGCCGGAAGAAGTGACGCTTCTTAGCCGGGTGTCGGACGAACCCGACGCCCCCGTTCGTGCCCGGCCGCTGCGCAATGCGCCGAATATCCGCGAGCGATTGGGGAACGATTTCTACCTGGGCGAGCTTTGGTACAACCTGAGCGAAGGAGAGTTGTTCGGTGACGCACCGTGCCAAAGTTGTCATTGAAGTGATCGGTGAAGGCCGCACGGACGTGGGCGTTCTCGAAACCTCTGGAAAGCCGAGCGTCCCAGCGTCTCCCGACACCGGTGTGGTGCCGATTATCGTCCATGCGCTTTGCGGAAAGCCAAACACGATGGTTGTAACGCGACGACAGTACGCATTGCTCCAAGGGAGGACTCGGGCACAGAAAGTCCACTTCGCCAAGCGGCAGGTGCTCTGCAACAATTCCGCTGGCATTGTGTTCGTGCTCGATTCGGAAGGTGACCTGAAAGGAAGAACGAGAGAACTGATCGAGGGGCGCGACCGCCAGTATCCAGAATATCCCACCGCAGTTGGCGTTGCTCATCCTTGCATCGAAGCGTGGCTCCTTGCCGATGCACATGCTATTCGTCACGGCTTGGAGCTTGCGGAGACGCCGATTATTCCCGAGAATCCTGAGGGATTGCCTGCACCCTGCCATGACGAGAAGAACAATCCAAAAGCGGTGCTGAGAGGCATTGCAAGACGGGGCATTTCGGCCAATGACAAAGACCGCATTGCCGCCATGATGGACATATCACTGGTACGGGAACGCTGCCTCATGGGCTTCGCGCCTTTTGCCGAAGAGGTCCAACAGCACATTCAGCCCCTATTCCCAAAACCACGCAGTTCAGCGTAAGCTGCCTACGGATGGGAGAAGCAGATGGAATCGACAAACACCGTAACCTGCCGGCATTGCGGACGCGAGATGAAAGTGGACGCGACTTTGCTGGGCGGTGAAATCGCGTGCAACCACTGCGGGAAGAGCACGCTTATCGCGTCACCGTCGCCCGCCGGCAACGCTCCCTCGGGAAGTGAGATCTATAATATCGTCACTGACACCGTCGCGGGAATAAATGTCAGGTGGAAGGATAACGTTATCCAATTCGCCGTGATCGTCGCCTGCGTTCCGATCGGGGCCTTGATCGGCACGTTGGTGACGGAAGACTGGCGTCCCGGTGCCCTTATTGGCGGGTTCGTGGGGCTGCTGGCCGGCTTCTTCGGCAGCGGGACTTTCCTGATGATTTATCGGTTCATACGCCATATGCGCAGAGATCATCGCTGAATCTTCCCGCCACGATGGCCCGACGGCGATTTGCCAAGGCATAGCAAGGACCATGCTTTCCGGCGTAAGCACCATCTGTTTCGCTTCCAGCTACGCGATCGCGTGGGCGCTGGAAATCTCTCGGCTGCTCTTTCGCAGCGGCGTGCGGGGAGCGATCATGCTAGGATTCGCCGCGGCGGGGCTGGTGGCGCATACGGCCTTCCTCTATTATCGGGCCGTTAATGCGACTGGCGCGCCGCTGTCGAGCGAAAAAGATTGGTTCCTCGTGGCGGCGTGGGCGCTGGTAGTCGTCTATTTGTGCCTGGCGGTCTTGCGTCCGAAGGTTCCTTTCGGGTTGTTCCTGCTCCCGCTGGCCCTCGGGCTAATTGGGGCGGCCACGTTTTGGGCGCCGACCGAGCCGCTGCGCGCGAGCCGGCGTCGAAAGTCTGGGGGGCGATCCACGGAGTCTCGATCATGCTGGCAGTTGTCGCCGTGCTCGTCGGATTCATGGCGGGCCTGATGTACCTCGGCCAATCGCGGCGGCTGAAACACAAACACCTCCCCACCGGCCGTCTGCGGCTGCCCAGCCTGGAATGGCTGGAAAAGGCCAACAGCCACGCAATCGTTGCCTCGATGGTGATGCTCGGCGTCGGCGTGTTGTCGGGCATGATATTGAATCTGATTAACCGCGGCGACGAAGCGGTGCGCCTCCGCTGGAACGATCCGGTCGTGCTGAGCACGTGGCTGATGTTTCTTTGGCTGCTGGGAGCGGTGGTGGCCATCGCGATCTACCGCCCCGCTCGAAAAGGCCGCAAAGTCGCCTATCTCACGGTCGCCAGCTTCATTTTTCTGGTCATCATGTTGTCCGCCGGCCTGTTCATGAACAGCCGGCATTGGGGGAGAAGGAATGCTGAATGCAGATTGATGAATGATGAATTGCAGACGGCCGCCGTCTGCCGCCATCATTCATCGCTTATCCCTCATCCCTCATCATTCATCATTCATCATTCATCATTCACCACTCCCCCAGGAGGCCGACCATGTTAGCGCGCGTGGTCGGTTGCAGCCATCACGGCGCGTCGATCGCCCTGCGCGAGCGGCTGGCGTTTTCGCGCGAACAACTGCGGGAGGCGTTGGATCATTGGCGGCGGGTGTTTCGCGGCGTCGAGGCAGTGATCCTATCGACGTGCAATCGCGTGGAGATCTACGCCGCCACCGAACAGGAGACGGAGCCGGGGCTCGATCAGATCGCCGGATTCCTGGCCCGCTTCCACGGCCTCGATCCGGCCGAGGTCGCCGAGCATCTTTACCAATACAGCGACGACGCGGCGGTGCAGCACCTGTTCAGCGTGGCGTCGAGCCTCGACAGCATGGTGCTCGGCGAAACGCAGATTCTCGCCCAGGTGAAAGAGGCGTATCAGACGGCCACCGAGCAGGACACGACCGGCCCGCTGCTGCACGCGACCTTCCAGGCGGCGCTGCGCGTGGCCCACCGCGTGGCCAAAGAGACGACGATCCACCAGCGCCGCGTCAGCATTCCCAGCGTGGCGGTCGCCGATTTCGCCCGGCAGGTCTTCGAGCGCTTCGACGACAAGCACGCCCTGGTGATCGGCGCGGGCGAAATGGCCGAGGAGTGCCTGCGCTACCTGTGCGACGAGGGAATCCACCGGGTGACGGTGGTCAACCGGCATTTCGAGCGGGCGGCGGAGTTGGCCCGGCGCTGGAAAGGAGAGGCGGCGCCGTGGGAGAGCCTTGCCGCGTCGCTGGCCGCCGCCGACCTGGTGGTCAGCACGACCGCCGCCAGCGAGCCGGTGGTCACGGCCGAGCGGTTCGCCGCGGTCGAGGCGTCGCGCTTCCAGCGGCCGCTGTTGATTCTCGACCTGGCCGTGCCCCGCGACTTCGAGCTCTCGATCGGCGATCGGCCAAACGTGTATCTTTATTCGATCGACGATCTGCAAGCGGTCTGCGATCGGAACCGGGCGGCGCCGATCGGGAGTTGCCCGCGGCGTTGCACGTTGTCGAGCAGGAGACGATGCGCTTCATGGCAGAGATGCGGCGGCACGTTGTCGGCCCGGTGATCGAGCGGCTGCGGCAGGGCTGGCAGAAGCCGAAGGAGGACGAATTGCAGCGGCTGCTCAACAAGCTGCCGGAACTCGACGACCGCGCCCGCGAGGAGATTCGCCGCTCGTTCGACCGGCTGGTCAACAAGCTGTTGCACCCGCCGCTGGAGTCACTCCGCGACGAGTCGCGCCACGGCGTGCCGCGCGGGCTGTTGGACGCGCTGGCGCGGCTATTCCAGTTGAAGGATTGAATTGTTTGGCGCAAGTCGTGTGCCACTGCTTCGCAGAAGCAGTGCCGGGCGTAACCTGCCGCTCGCGCACTGCTTCTGCGAAGCAGTGGCACGCTGTTGGCCAATCGCGCGAGCGGTGAGGAACGCGGGTTGAATTGTCGCAAGAAAGGACGCACAATACATTGATGATCGACCAACAACTCAGCACCGGATTGCCGGGATTGGACCGCGTCTTGCGCGGGGTGATGCCGGGCGACAATTTCGTCTGGCAGGTGGAATCGCTGGCCGATTTCACCCCGTTCGCCAAGTCGTTCTGCGAAGCGGCGGCGGCCGAGGGGAAGAAGCTCGTCTATTTCCGCTTCGCCGAGCACGAGCCGCTCGTGCCGGAATCGCTCGGGGCTGACGTCCGCTCGCTTCGCGGCAATTGGGAGTTCGAGCCGTTCGTGACCGAGGTTCATCGCGTCGTTCAAGAGGCGGGGCCGGAGACGCACTTCGTCTTCGATTGCCTTTCCAACCTGGTCGACGTTTGGCTCAGCGATCGGATGTTGGGCAACTTCTTCATGCTCATCTGCCCCGCCGTTTGCGAGTGCCGCTCGCTCGCCTATTTCCCGCTGATCCGGCATCGGCATAGTTTCCACGCCTCGGGCCCGATTACCGAAACGACGCAGATCCTCATCGACGTGTTTCGCCATCGCGGGCGGTTCTACATCCATCCGACAAAGGTCGAAAACCGTTTTTCCTCGACGATGCACATGCTGCACCGCTGGGAGGGCGACTGTTTTCTGCCGGTGATGGAGAGCTCGACCACGGCCGAGGTGCTCACGTCGCGTCCCTGGGCGGGGTTGGAGTCGGTGCGGCTGCGGCCGGGCAAGTGGACGCGGACCTTCTTCCGCGCCGAGGAGGTCGCCGACAAAGTCCGTCGCGGAAAGCTCCCGCCGGACGCCGCCCGCACGATGCTCCCCGAATTGTTGCGGATGGTGATCTCCCGCGACGAGCGAGTGATGCCGTTGATCGAACGATATTTCGCGCTCTCCGACGTGGTGGAAATCTGGAAACGCATGATCGGCTCGGGGCTGATCGGCGGAAAGTCGGTGGGCATGTTGCTAGCCCGCGCCATTCTGAGAAGGTCGGACCGCCGCTGGGATGACCTGCTAGAAGCCCACGATTCGTTTTTCATCGGCTCGAACGTCTTCTGCTCGTTTATGGTCGAGAACGGCTGCTGGTGGCTGCGGCAGAAACAGCGCGATCCCGAGACGTTTCTCGACGGCATCGAGGAGACGCAGCAACGCGTGCTGGCGGGCCAGTTCCCGCAGTACCTCGTGGACGAGTTCGCCGAAATGCTCGATTATTTTGGGCAGTCGCCGATCATCGTCCGTTCGAGCAGCCTGCTGGAAGACGCCTACGGCAACGCCTTCTCGGGCAAATACGAGAGCGTGTTCTGCGCCAACCAGGGGCCGCACGCCAAGCGTTTGCAGGAGTTCCTCTCGGCCGTCAAGACGATCTACGCCAGCACGATGAGCGAAAAGGCCCTGCGATACCGGGCCCAGCGCGGCCTGCTGGACCGCGACGAGCAGATGTCGCTGCTGGTGCAGCGGGTCTCCGGCGCCTGTTACGACACCCTGTTTTTCCCGCAGATCGCCGGCGTGGGGCTCTCGCGCAACCCTTATGTTTGGAACGAGTGCATCGATCCCAGCGCCGGCGTCGTGCGGCTGGTGTTCGGCTTGGGCACGCGGGCGGTCGATCGCTCGGACGACGATTACACGCGGATCGTCGCCCTGAACGCTCCCGATCGCCGGCCGGAGGGCGATTTGGATTGCGTCCGTCAGTTCAGCCAGCGGAAGGTCGATCTGATCGATCTGGCGGCCAATCACCTGGTATCGCGCGATTTCGTCGACGTGGCCGCCGCCGCTCCCGGCCTGCCGCTGCACGTTTTCGCCTCCAGCGACGACGCCGACACGTCGGGCGGCGAAGAGGGCAGCGAAACGCCGAGCAATCCGAACCTGGTGCTCACCTTCGACGAATTGCTCTCAAAAACCCCTTTCGTCGGCGACATGCGCGAGATGCTCCACGTGCTTCAGCAGGCCTACGACTATCCGGTCGATATCGAGTTCACGGCGAACTTTCCCGCGCCGGACCGCTACAAGATCAATCTGGTGCAGTGTCGGCCGCTGCAAGTCGGCGCCGACGGCGGAACCGTCGAACTGCCCGAGTCGGTCGACCGAAACGATTGCATCCTGGAAGCCCACGGCGCGGTGATCGGCAAAAGCCGCGTCGACCGCATTGACCGGCTGGTCTACGTGGCGCCGTCGGTCTACGGGCAACTTCCGCTTCGCGATCGCTACAGCGTGGCGCGGCTGATCGGCCGGCTGTTGCACCTCGACGAAGAGAAGCCGCCGGAGCAGATCATGCTCATCGGGCCTGGCCGGTGGGGCACGACTACGCCCTCGCTGGGCGTGCCGGTCTCCTTCGCTGAGATCGACACCGCCACCGTGTTGTGCGAAATCGTCGCCATGCGCGAAGACCTCGTGCCCGACGTCTCGCTGGGGACGCATTTCTTCAACGACCTGGTGGAAATGGACGTTCTCTACTTGGCGCTCTTTCCCGGCCGAAAGGGGAACTCATGGAACTATGCGTTCTTCGAGCAAACGCCGAACCGGCTGGCCGAGTTGCTGCCGGGC
Organism: uncultured Planctomycetaceae bacterium; assembly: GCA_963823895.1. GTDB lineage: Bacteria > Planctomycetota > Planctomycetia > Pirellulales > Thermoguttaceae. The sequence continues at coordinate 530,064 of CAWGNG010000020.1, read as the reverse complement.
GATGGCCGCTGGGCCGAGGTGGTCCGCGTGATCGACATGCCCCGCGGCGGCGCCGTGCTGAAGCTCAATGCCAACGCCCTGACGCAGCAGGTGCTGTGCTATCTTGATCGCGGCGGCAATGCCGTCTAGGTGCCTGTAGAGAGATGGCTGCGCAATCGGGATGGCACGCCCTGGGAAAGGAAGGGGGTGATTGGGTGCCGAAGAGTCCCTTCGCGCCTCAGAATCGCCCCCCTTCCGCTTCAATCGCCGGCATTGTCATCATAGTCGCGATCTTGGGAAAAGCCGGCTCTATCAGGCCAATCGTGACAGTCAACTCCTCATCCCATTCTCCCGTCCGCGGCAGCGAACGTAATCTACCCTTACTTGGGGCATTTTCGACACGGTGGTTGGCACCAAAGACGGAAGGCCACAGATAGAATGGACATCCTCACTGGCCAGAATTCTGTTCCCTCTGTCGACGAGCAGCTCTTGACGATCGAAGAGCAGTTGCAAGACCTTGTCGAGAAGGAGAGCACGGGGCAGCGACCACAAGAAATTTCGCATTCTGATAGCGACAAGCCACAGGCCGCGACTTTGCCTCCGCTGGCGGCTCCGGCGCCGTCGCGCCGCCACGATTTCAAATGGTTGATCCGACCCGCACTCGGCATTAGCCTGCTCGGATTGGCGACCTGGGCGCTGGTTCCTTTGCTCATCGACGTTCGCAGTGCACAGGCGATCGTGAACGCTCCCGTGGTTACGCTTCGTTCTCCGATCGACGGCACGGTGATATTCCTGTGCCAGACGGCAAGCGGTGCGAACGTAAGAGCCAACACCGCCCTTTTCGAGGTGAAGAATGCCCTGGCCGACGACGACCGCCTCGACGCCCTGAAGGATGAGCAGTCACATCTTGTGGCACGTATCAACGGCCTCCGCCGACAACAGGCGAGCCTAGTCGGTTTGCGTGACAAGCTGACTGCCACGGTTCGAAAGTATGAAGAAGCCCGGCTGCGCACGCTTGAGGTGGAACGCGAGGAAGCGCAGGCTCGGGTCAATGCTGCAGAGGCCGTAAAGAAACAACGCAACTCCGAAGAGGATCAGATCAAGCGGCTCCAGGACAGCCACGGCGTGAGCGCGCAGGATACGGTTGCCGTTCATTTTGCCGCCGATGCGGCGCAACATTCTCTCGTGCAGGCGCAGAAGAACGAGGAGAACATCGAGGAGCAGATTCGCGCACTGCGTGACGGAGTTCATATCGGTCCCGGCGACGGTCGGAATGACCTCCCGTACTCAGCACAACGGCTTCACGAGATCAGCTTCCGGATCGAAGAGGTCCGTGCGGCCTTAGGGCAGGACGAGGCGACGCTCGCCCAGCTTCGACGGCATATTTCGGCGGAAGAGAAACGCATGGCGGGGCGATCGGGGTTTACGGCAACGGCGCCGGCCGATTGGATCGTTTGGCGGCGGCATGTTGTCAGCGGCGCCCCGATCAAAGCCGATAGTCCGCTGATGGATATGATCGATCCTTCCGAAATCTTTATCGACGCTGTCATTCACGAAAAGAACCTGACGCGCGTTCGACCGGGAAACAAGGCCCGCGTGCGGATTGCCGGCTCCGACAAGGAGCGGATGGCCGTCGTAAGACAGGTGATCGGCCGCACGCTTCCCTGGCCGGACCGGCTTCTGGCCGTGGAATCCGCCCCGCACGAGAGACAGGAAGTCCATGTCATTCTGAGCTTTTGCGGACCTCTCTCAAACGGAGAAGATGATGCATCGGCGCCGATCGGGCTGCCGGCTGAGGTGACATTCGTTTCCGCGCGCGATTTGTTTTGAGAGTGCTTCGTGGCATTTCGTCAAGACAACGACACCTCTGAATCGGCCCACGCGGCGGGCATCATGCCATGATGGAAAGTCTCGCTTGGGGCCTGAACTTGGCCGTGCTCGGGTTCTTCCTCGCCGTCGTGCCGATGTTACCCAAGGAGCGCACGTGGGCACGGTCCGCGGTAATTCTGGCGGTGCTGGCCCTATGGGGGCGCTATCTGGTGTGGAGGATTACGGCGACCGCTCCGCCGGTTCTCGCCTCTGCCGCCGGTTTGTTCTTTGTATTCGCATTGATTGTCGAGGGGCTGATGTTCTTTACGATGGCGATCTTCTTCGTAACGATCAGCCGTTTTGCCGACCGCTCCGTTGAGGCGGACCGACACGAGAAGCGGCTGCGTTCGTTGTCGCCGGAGCAACTTCCCACCGTGGATGTTTTCATTGCCACGTATAACGAAGGTCCAGAGGTTGTCGAACGCACGATTATCGCCGCGATGGCATTGGACTACCCCCGGTTCCGGGTGTGGGTGCTCGACGATGGCCGACGCGATTGGTTGCGCGACCTGTGCACCGCGAGAAACGTGGGGTACATCCGCCGGTCGGACAATCGGCACGCCAAGGCCGGGAACATCAACCATGCCCTGAAGCTCACCAACGCAGGATTGTTCGCTGTCTTCGACGCCGACTTCACCCCCAACCGCAACTTTCTCTACCGCACGGTCGGTTTCTTCTTTGCCGACCCACGGGTGGCGATCGTGCAAACGCCGCAATACTTCTGCAACCCAGACCTGTTCCAAATCAATCTGGGGCTCGCTGACGTCATGAAGGACAACGAGCGCGAGTGGTACGATGTCATCCTCGCTTCACGGGACGCCTGGGACTGCGCTTTCTGTTGCGGCACCAGCGCTCTCTTCCGGCGAGACGCCATCCAGGGAGTAGGGGGGATCGCCACGGCGACAATCACGGAGGACATTCATACGTCTTTGGAATTACTCCGTCGCGGTTACATCACTCGCTACCTGAACGAGCCTTTAAGCCTTGGGCTGGCGCCGGAGAACGCAAAGAGTCTCCTGATCCAACGGCGGCGCTGGGCTCGGGGGCACGTGCAGTTGCTGTCCCTTATGGTCACAGGAAAAATTCGAGGTTTGACACTCCGCCAGTGGCTGCTCTTCATACCATTCCACTACTTGTTGGACTTCCCGTGCCGCTTAATTTACGCCCTGCTGCCGTTGTGGTACCTGTGGACGGGTTGGACACATTTCTATGTTCTTTCCACGGCGGAATTGCTCGCCTACCAGGGGCCGACGCTCATCGCTGCCTTCTTCATGGGACGTTGGCTCATTCCGCACGCACGGGTTCCGCTGCTTTCGTCGGCGACATCCTTCTATTTCTCCACGCGCATCTTTCCCACGGTCCTGCAATGCCTGATCAAGCCCTTCGGCGTCCCATTCAAAGTCACGCCCAAGGGACGCGTCGCCCTTGACGAAGGCAGCGACCCCGTGGCGAAGTGGGTACTTATCGTGCTGATCGTCCTCACGGTTGGCGGCATCATCGTCGGCTGCAACTCCCCCACGCAGTTCCGCAGTTTCTCGGGACTGTTCATCGCCACCTGTTGGGCATTATGCAACCTCGTCTTGTTTGGGTTGACGCTTCTAGCGGTGTCCCAGCAGCCGCGTCCGCGCGGCGAAGAACGATTTCCCATTGGTCGTCCGGGCTTTCTGACGGCGAGAGGGCAGGCACGGAGTTGCACGGTGATCAATCTGTCGTTGTCAGGCGCGCTTCTTGCCGGCGCCGACGACTTGCAGGTGGGTGAATCGCTCCAGGTCTCGCTGGATGGCTTGGGCCCCTTTCCCGGCGCGGTTGTCCGAAAGGTCGGAAGCGGGGCCGGTGTTCGCTTTGACAAGCTGCCGGAAGCGAATCGGGATCAGCTTATCGTCTATCTATACACTTCCGGTTTCAGCAATCAGGTTCAGGAGATAGATCCATTCCGGGTGTTGTGGCAGCTCTTGAAAGGAGCGATTCTTGGCCCTACCCAACGGGCACGCCCCCCCGAGACGATCGAAGCGTTGCAGCGGCAGTCGCTCTGCCATCCCAGCGAAGGTGCGACGGTCGCCACAGCAGTCGGCAGGAACGCGGCGGATGACGAACTACAGCAGCGCAACGCCGCGAGACAGCCGCAGTCGAATCGCAAAGTTCCCGAACCTCGGCCGCTAACGGCGATCCACGGGCGGGAGACGTGATGACATGTAGGGACCGCGGTCCATTTCCGGCGGGCGCCTCGTGTCGACCGTCTCCACCTCGCCCATGCACCGCTCGCAACTCAGAATTCGCGAAGGATATCCCAGTGCGTGGTAAAGTTCAAACTGCGCACGATTATAGTCGTTGATGGCGACGAAATACTGGTCGTAGGCGCGGTTCAACTGTTGCAGCGCCGCCACGGCTTCCTGTGGACGGCTGACGGGTTGGAGTTGGTTGCCGGCGCCGCGGATTTGCTGCAAACCCTTGAGTGTGCCGGCAAACGTCGTGTCTGCTTCCTTCAGGCCGGTCTCCGCTTCGGGAATTTCCTCTTTTGCCCCATTGGCCTTGGCACGAGCCTGGACCACCTCTTCGGCCACGCGGTCTTGGAGACTGAAGAACTCGATAACGGCCTTCTCCTGATCGGCTGCACGGCCACGGATGAGAGCCCTGTTGCCAACGCCGAGATTCTGCAGAGTCCAGACCAAACCGGCGTCGAATTCGGCTTGTCCGCCCCACGTGCTGAGGTTTCCTTGCGTTCCACCGCCGTATGCGCCGCCGGTGATGGCGCCGTCCGGCCCGCGGCCCGCCAACACGACGCTCGGCAGGAACGGACGCAGCCGTTCCTGCCGAAGAAGTTCGAGGGTCGCCTGCACCATGGCCCTTTGCGCGGCCAGTTCGGGCCTGTTCATCAAACCGCAAGGAATAAGATCGTTTGCGGAGTACTGAGTCGAAATCAACGTGACCTGCAAGTGCGGCGGTTCCGCGGGAACGATGACGAAACCAGGATTCAAGCGAAGCTCGCTGGCCAGCCGCGCGCTGGTGACGTACCACTTCGTCCTCGCCATGATCGCTTGCTGGTTCAGATCGGCCAAGAGCGTCCGAACGCGATCGACCTCCATCGGCGGCACCACACCCGCCCCGGCCAGTGATTCGACTTGCTTGGCGAGCATTCTCGCTTTGGCCACCGAATCGAGAACGCCCGCCAGCTTGCCCCGCGTCTCTTGCACGTCGAAGTAGGCTTGTGTGACCGTCAACAGCGCATCGTCGCAGGCCGCTTGCTTGTCCGATTGCCGGGCACACAATTGCTGGCGGGCCGCCAAGGGACGGAAAATGGCATCCGTCACGCCAAAATCGAGTGTCGCCCCGCCACCGCTGTAGAACGAGCCGAAGCTCGCAAACTCAACGTTGCCATCTGTCGCCTGCGTGGCGCCATCGTGATGGGAATAGTCGACGCCGTAGTGCACGTCGGGCAGCCACAAAGCTCTGGCCCCTTGGAGTTGGGCCGCCGCCTGCTCCACGCTCGCCTGCGCAAAAGCGATCACCAAGGGGCGGGCTTGCGACAAACTGATCGCCGTTGCCAGATTAATCGGCAGCGTGTTGTCCGATTCGTCAGGGCGCGGTGCCCGCAGCGCCGGCGCTTGCGCGTCTTGAAGAAACTCGGGGCCAACGAGCACCGCCTCCATTTGCACGCCGTTGTCTTCGGGCCCTGCGCGTAACTGCTGCGCCGCCGCGAGACGCGAGGAAGTTGCCAGCAAAAACACGCACAGCGCGAGTGCCCCCATTGGGGCAAGACTAGGTCCTGTCACCCTTGTGCCGTGGAGGCTCATGGCGCTTTCCTAACGTCGCGGCCTATCATGCTGTTGTTACGATCGCCCCTTGAGAGTGCCTCGCGTATCGATCGCTGCCCAAATTACTGGACTTTGCCTGCCCTATTTGGCGATAGTACGGGTCCTCTTCGGGTGCTATCGGTTTGAGCAATACTACCAGTCAGGCGAAACCTGCTCTCTGCATGGCTTAATAGCGTTTTCCTGGTTAATTCGACGGGTGGCGCTTTCCAGGCGAACTTTGCCGGCACCCGCGTTCTGCATTTGCTTCGCAGGTTGTTGACACGTTTGGTAACGGAATCGTAACAAACCGGACCGGGGGGGGTTTGACAAGTTCCCCCTGAATTGACAAGATAAAGGCGCCGGCCACCGGAACCCCGGCGGGAACTTTCGGCCCACGTCCCGCGTCCCACATTTAGTGTGACCCCTGTGAGCGATGACGCCCAACTGATCGAACAGGCCCTCGGCGGCCATTCGGAAGCGTTCGGGCAACTGGTCCTGAAGTATCAGGACCGGCTGTTCAACACTGTCTTCCACGTGGTCGGTCATGCCGAGGATGCCCGCGACATCGTGCAGGAGGCTTTCGTCCAGGCGTTCCTCAAGTTGGACATGTTCCGCCGCCACAGTGCGTTCTACACTTGGTTGTACCGCATCGCCTTCAACGCGGCGATGACGAGCCGTCGCAAGCGGCGGCCGACCCTGTCGGTCGACCGCGCAAAGGAGAACGGCAACGTGGAACCGGCGGACGATGCAGATGATCCGGCCGAGAATTTAGAGCGAAAAGAGCGCTGCCGCCAGGTTCGGCACGCGATCGGGCAAATGCCGGAGGAATATCGGGCGGTGTTGGTGTTGCGCGAGATCGACGGCTGCTGCTACGAAACGATCGCGGAGGTGCTCGATCTGCCCGTCGGCACGGTCCGCAGCCGCTTGCATCGCGGACGGATGCAATTACGAGATCAACTCAAGGAGATGTTGGCCGGCGAAGGGATTCGCGAATGAAATCAAAACCATGAACCATCTGCCGCAAGACGAACTGTTGAGCGCCTACCTCGACGGCGAATTGACCGCCGAGGAGCAAGCGGAGGCCGAACGCCTCCTGGCCGCCAGTCCCGCCGCGCGGCAGTTGCTCGACGAGTTGTGGGCGGTCAGCGCAACATTGCAATCGTTGCCTCAAATGAAGGTGGGCGAAGACCTCAGCCAGCAGGTGTTGCGCGTGGCCGAGCGGCGAATGCTCACCGAGGGAGAACCCGCCGACGCGGCGCCCGCGCCGCTTTCGCGCACGTTGTTGCGGCGATTCATCAACCGTCGCTCGATGGTTTGGCTGGGGCTCACTGCGGCCATCGCCGCGATGATCGTCATCCACGAGCAGCACCAGAAGGCCGCTCCGGCGGATAAGAACCACAAGGAAGTGGCGCTGGTGCGGGGAGAGCGGGATAAGGCGGCGACAATTGTGGCACACGATTCGTTTAGGCAAGCCACGATCCAGGCCGCCCCCGGGGCAACCGTCGTATCCGCCTCGGACGGGAGAGAAGCGAAAGAACTAGCGGTCAAAAAGAGGGCCGGCAAGGCGCCGCGACAGTTGCAGGAACTGGCGATGACGCCAAAAGCGAAGGGAGACTCACAACTCGGCGCCGGAGCAGACTTTACCGCATCGCCGCCGTCCGAGCAGCCGCCAGCCCGCGATACTTCGGCCATGCCGGCCAAAGCGATCCCACCGTCAGCAACCCCGCTGGCAACGACACCGCCTCCGCTGCCAAGGTATCTCGGCAAGATGGCCGCAGCCGTGGGCAAGGCCGCACCTGCGGGCAAGGCCGCGAGCGCCGGCGGCAAGAGTGGCCCGACCGACTCGCCGAACTGGTACGATGGAGACGGCGCCGCGGCGATCGGGCCCGACGTGCTGCTGGTCTTCTGCGACGTCAGTCCCGACGCGACGAAGGAGAAGGCATTCGACAAGGTGCTCGCCCAGAACGGCTTCGTTTCGCGCGAGCGCGTCGAGTTGAAGGACGAAAACCAGAAATGGGGCGACCACTACGGTTATGTCGGCAGCGCCAAGGCCGATGGCCAAGCGACGTTGCAGCAGCATTTCGTCGCAGGCAACATCGTGCGGCGGAAAGCCGTGCCGGGCAAAGTCGAGCTCGTCTACGTCGAGGCCACGCCGGAACAAGTCAAAGCCACGCTGGCGGGCCTGGCGGCGCAACCCAAGCTCTTCGTCTCCGTCTCGGTAAAGTCGCCGCAGGATGAGGCGGCTCGGCAACTTGCTTTCCACTTTGCCAAGGCTGGCGATGAGATGAAGAGGAAGAGCAGGCTGTCCCGCCTTGCCGAAACCGATAAGTCCGCTGACAAGGCTCGGCATCAGCAGCAACGGGATTTGCCCGCCGTGGCCGCAGCGAAGCCGAACGATAACGCCGTGGCGAATCTTGGTCTGCCGGCGGCGTCACAAAAAGGGGACTTGTCGGCGGCCGGCCGCCGCAACGACAGGGAAATGGAGGCCACGCGCGAACGTTCTCTTGCCAAGTCGGAGAATAAGGGTGGCGAAAACGAGCATGGGACCAACGGCGGGCAATCGCCCAATGCCACGCCTGCTTTTGGAGGATATGGCAGTCCGCCGCCCGTTGCCGCGCAGGGCCAAGCAGCTTCTGCCACGCCCGAGCCGCAACCGAAGGCCGGCGTCGCAACTCAACAGGTGGTGCCGGCGGAGAAGGCGGACCGTGCGGCTGAAGGAGAAGAGGTTCTTAGCAGAGGCGGTGGTCAGCAATCGAAGCCGCACGCCCGATCGGCGCCGCGGCAGCACGTGCTCTTTGTAGTGCGAACAGGCGGCGGTTCTCCGCCGCTGGCGTCGGAAGTCGCCAGCCCGCCGGCCGATGCCGCGAAGCAGGCCCCCTCGCCGCCCGCCGTCGCCCCCAGCCCCTCAAAATAATGGGGCCTCGGCTTGACCCCGATCCGTCTCATGAAAGAATAGCGGGCAGGCAACGGATTGCGGCTCTTGGGCACTTGGAGTTTCAACCATGCGTGACGACACACCGGCGGTTCCAACCGGCCCGATGGCCCAGACCGGCATTGCCTCGTTGGACATGACGACCTTCCATCAGTTGATCATGGCGATTCAGCAAGCGGGCCTCTCGCTGAACGTCGATGCCATCCACTCGGTCTCCGATCGCGAGTTTCGCGACGGGCGTTACCAGCGGGCGTTCGACGTGATCGAAGGCGTCTATCTGCAAATCAACGCCCAGGTGGGCCGGCGGCAGGCGGAATTGCGGCAGCAAGAGACGCAGTATAAGTCGGGCGCCTTGAAACTCTCGCCGAGAGAATGGCTCGTCCGCCAGCGACGCGAGACGGAGAAGACGCAGAAGATCGAGCGCGCCCGCCGGCACTGTGCCCGCATTCTCGACGGGCTGAACGCCCTGCGGGCGTCGCAGGCCGAACCGCTGCCGCCGAAGCCGGAAACTCCGCCGGCCGATCGCTCTCAGAAGGCATAATGCCCGATCAAAGCCGACTTCCTACTTCTTCCGCGACGGCAGCTTGATTGTCTCACCATCGACCGAGAAGACGCCGTTGCCACGATGATGGATCGTTTTTGGCTCCTTCTTCGCCGGGTCGATCCACGCCTTGACCACTTCAAGGATGAAGAAGTTGTACTTCGCGGCCAGCTTCGCGTCGATCACCTTGCATTCCAAGTTGGCGTAGCACTCGTCGATCAGCGGCACGTCGACCAATTTGCCGGGCGTCGGCGTCAGGTGGAACTTGCGGAATTTGTCGATCTTTCGCCCCGACGTGTTCCCCACGCCGACCACCTCGGCCGCCAACTCGACCGTCGGGATGTTAATGACGCATTGCCGCGTGGCTTTCAGGTTGCCGAACGAGTGGTTCCGTTCGCTCACGATGATGCCGAGGATCGGCGGCTCGAAGTCGATCATCGTCTGCCACGACATCGACATGATGTTCGCCCGGCCGCTCCGCGCCGTAGTGACCAGCACGACCGGCCCGGGCTCGAGCAGGCCGTAGACTTTCGAGAGATGGAATGTCTTCTTCATGGCTCTGATTTGTGGATTGTGCCTGCGAGACCGCAAGCGGTTTGCACCGTTAAAAGAGCGAACGTTGATCCGCCCCGCCGGGCTCTTCGACGGGACTGATGCCAAGATGCTCATACGCGGCCGGCGTCAGCTTGCGGCCGCGCGGGGTGCGAACCAACAACGCGCTGCGGAGCAAGAATGGCTCGACCTCGTCGATCAGCGTGTCGGGCGAGAGGTTCATGGTGTGCGCCACGGCCTCGACGCCCACCGGACCGCCGACGAAGACGCGGCCGATCGTCTCCAAATACTTCCGATCTTGCGAATCGAGCCCGAGCGGGTCGATGCCCTGCATCGCCAGGGCGTCGCGGGCCACGGAGAGCAATATCTTGCCGTCGGCCTTGCTCTGGGCGTAATCGCGCACCCAGCGGAGCCGGTTGTTCGCCAAGCGGGGCGTGCCGCGGCTGCGGCCGGCAATCTCGCTGGCCGCGCTGTCGACGATTTCCACCCGCAGTTTCTTCGCGTTGCGGCGGACGATCTCCGCCAACTGCTCGACCGTATAGAAGTCCAAATGCTCACGGGTCACGAAGCGGTCGCGCAGCGGCGCGGAGAGCAGGCCGCTGCGGGTAGTGGCCCCGATGAGGGTGAAGGGGCGAAGCGACATGTTGATGACCCGCGCGTTCACGCCCTCGCCAAGCGTCAAGTCGATGCGAAAATCCTCCATCGCCGGATAGAGAAACTCCTCGACCGCCTTCGGCAGGCGATGGATCTCGTCAATAAATAGGACCGACCGCTCTTCGGCATTCGTGAGGTAAGGGATCAGGTCCTTCGGGGCGGCCAGGGCCGCGCCGCTGGCGATCTGGAAGCCGACGCCCAGATCACGCGGAATGCACATCGCGAAGGTAGTCTTTCCCAGACCGGGGGGGCCGTCAAAGAGGATGTGCCCCAGCGACTCCCCCCGTTTCGACGCGGCGTCGACCGCGATTTCCAGCCGCGCGTAGACTTCCCGCTGGCCGACCATGTCCTGCATGTGCTGCGGACGCAGGTCGCGGTCCTTATCGTCGTATTCCGCCGAGGGTTGCAAAATCGGTTCGCGTGCCATCACCACACAGTATAAGAGGGCAAACGCCAAGGGGCGAGGGGAGGCGGAAGATCGGTATTCTTGGTTCAGCCCGTTTCGGGTACCATCGGGCGAAGACAGAAAGGATTCTGGCTCTTATGAACGGATTCGACTCTCCCGCCGCACTATGGCTGCTGGTGGCCGCCCAGATTCTCGGCGTTCTAACTGGGTTCGCTGCCCGGTTCAGCGAAGGATCGCCACGCCAGGCGATCATCCACGGCCTGTTCTTCGCGGTTCTACTGCTAATGGGGGTTGCTACCCTGGTGGCTCTGGCGGTTGGGCCGGGCTGCTGGCTGGGCTGCGCAACGACCTTGGCCGTTATGATTTTGACGGTCACTTGCGACCTCCGACGAGGCTGCGAATCGGCTACCTGGTGAGCCGCGCCGGAATTGTTCCACCAGCTTCGCTAGATTGGTGGAAAACGGCCTCGTTACGATCGCGCAATCCGCCAAAATCGAAAAAAAGCTTCCTTTCGGTAGAACCGGCAACCGAAACCTATATTCAGGCAGCAATCATCGGATACGGGCGTTGCCTGGGGGGGCAATTCCGCAATCCTGTCGCTGACGTTGTGAAGCGATAGGCCCTCCCTACGATAGTCCGGCCGGTCTCGTTGCTGGGCTGACTAGACCTATTCACTGACTTCCCCGGCGAACTTTCTTCTCCGGGGTGCAGCCACCGAGGAGGGAGAAAATGCGACGTCTTCTAACGGGTTTCGTGGTCGCCGTTGCCTTTGCGGTTGTCCCCGCACTGGCATTGGCCGACAACCAGCAGGTTGCCGAAGAAATCGCCAACCGGTTCAAAACCAGCGGCCAAATGAGCGACTACAAAATTGGGGTGAAGTATCAAAATCGGATGGCGTGGCTGCACGGCCGCGTCTCCAGCGCCGAGCAGATGAAAACGGCTCTGCGGCTGACGTTTAAGACCGCCAGCGTCGATCGAGTGGTGAACGAGTTGACCATTGCTCCATCCGAGGCCGCTGAGCCCGTCAAGACTGAGTTGGTCAGGATCAACGTGAACGATTCGGGCAATCGCGCGGCGGCGACGAGCTACAACAACCCGTTGCGCGAGCAGAGTGCGATGCCGGTTGCAACAGCCAGGCAACCGCAGAAAACGGGTTTCCTGGCGCGGCTGGAAGCGGCCTCGTGGCGGAAACCCAAGACCGAGGCTTCGCAACCATTGCCGGTGCGTGAAGCGGCGCCCGCTCGCGACGACCAAGCGCCCAGCTCGAAGCCATCGACCATCCGGCAGGTCGCCGCCGAAGAGCCGCAAGAACTCCCGTCGCCCAATTATGGCAGCAGGCCCGCCGCCCGTGTAGCGATGATGCAACCGCCAACTCACGGCCCAATGGCGCCGAATGCCGCTCCTCCGATGCCGATGTATCAACCGGGTGCTGCCCCGGCCGGCGCGGCCCGAGCTTGCTACGATCAGCCCTGCATGCCGAACTATGCCTGGCCGAGCTATGCTGCTTACCCGAACTATGCCGCCGTGACCTATCCGAAGCAGTATTCGCCCACGGCTTGGCCGTACATCGGACCTTTCTATCCCTATCCGCAAGTGCCGTTGGGATGGCGGAAGGTCACGTTGGAATGGGACAGCGGCTGGTGGTTCCTCGACTTCAAAGATCAGCCGGCAAGCTGCTGGCAGAGATAGCCAACATTTAGTACTGCGGCGATTCTCGCCGAGCGAATCAACGATCGAAGCCCCCACTCGGCACGCACGCCGATGTGGGGGCTCTCCTTTTCTATTGTCTGTTGTGACGCGACTGCCATCCCGACGCATCGGGCTGCGGAACAAGCTCCGGAAGGTATGGCCGCCGTTCACTTTACCTGCCCAAAGCACCCAGTCCACCAGATTCCCAAACGAATTTGTCACTACAATCGAAAAAATCCGCAAGTCCGGCCTAGTTTAACACGATAAAGAGTGCAACCACGGCTCTGGTCACAGTTTGTCGAGGAGACACGGATGTCTAAGAAGGCCAACTCCACGTTGCTCGGTATTTTGGGTCTGATGTCGCTGCTGTCAGCTACGGGTTGCAGCACCGTGGCGGGCCCGAACTTTGGCGCATTCAACTTCCCGATTCCAGTGTCGCCTTATCTGCAAAAGGAGGCCGAGGATCGGTTCTGGAACCACCGGCGCTGACGAACGCATGCCCATCCTTGGGCCGATAACGCCCGTGCGCCGGAGACGGCCATGGATCCGCCGTCGGAGGACGAGGTGATGCGGGCTTTGGAGAAGGCGAGGCCCATTCAAGGCGGGCTCCCCTTCTTGGAAGAAATTCAACGCAATAACGTGCGAATCCAGGTCGAGCTTGTCGCCGACTACGTCGATCCGCCGCGTGTGATGCCGCTGGTCGGGCCGGTGCAACTCCATCACTGCCACTACAAGTGCATTGTCTACTTCACCGAAGTCACGCGCGTCGGCTGGCCTATCCCCTACACGAACACCGAAGAGGAAGCTCAAGAGGTGCTCTACATCGATCACGACCACCTCCACATGGTCGGAAACGTCGATACAGGGCCCGGCAGCAACTACTAAGCCTGGGCAACGAGGAAGTCAGCCACCTTCGGCTGTGACGAAGCGAAGCTGTAACAAACCCCGGTGGCTGCCAGGCCATTGGGGTTTGTTTCGTTGGCGGCGCTGGCCTTTTTCACGAATCTCCATAAGCTTTGCCATGTTGACTGCCGCTGGTCGGATTCTGACGCTCGCCATGATCGCCTGGGCCGTGCTCGCCGCGGAGAAGAGCGCAAGGGCCGGCGAGGCCGACAACCAGTTTGCCGTCGCGGCAGGCCACTACAGCCACCAGGACTGGAAACTCGCCGTTAAGGAGTTCCAGACCTTCCTGGCCGCGTATCCCAACGAGCGCAGGGCAAACGAGTGCGTCTTCTACCTCGGCGAGGCGCTGCGGCAGTTGGGCGAATTCAATGAGGCCCGGCGGCAATTCCAAACCTATACCAGCCGCGAGTCCAAGGGGAGACACGCGACGGCCGCGCTGTTCGGCGCGGCCGAAGCGGCCTATCTGGCAGGCGACTACCGCGCCGCGAAACCCGACCTGGCCAGTTTCCTGGAAAAACACGCGGACGATCCGCTAAACGCCTTTGCCCTGCCCTACCTGGGCGACATCGCGCTGTCGGGCGGCGACGTGGCCGCCGCGGCCCGTTACTTTCGCGACGGACTACAGCGGTTTCCCAACGGACGCTTGCAAGACGAATGCCGCTTTGGGCTCGGCCGCGCGTTGCAGGCGCAGAACCAGTTGCAGGAAGCCGAGCAGTTCTACGCGACGGTGGCGGGCAATTCGGCCAGTTCTCTGGCCGACAGCGCCCAGTTTCATCTCGGCATCGTGCAATACGACTTGGGAGAGTACGATCGGGCGTTGACGAGTTTTTCGGCCTTCGAGGGACGACTGGCCAAGAGTCCCTGGCGGGCCAATGCACGCCTGAATTGCGGGCTGGCCCTGTTGAAACTCAACCGCCCGAACGAGGCGATCAAGCAGTTCGATGCCGCGATGGCAACCCCGTCGGCCGGCGAGGGGATCGTGCAGCCGGCGTCACTGGGTAAGATACAGGCGTTGCTACAGGCGAAGCATTACGCCGCGATCGACCGCGAAGCAGCAGAATTCGAGAAGCGCTTTCCCAACAGCCCGCTGCGGAACGACGTGCGGCGAATGCTGGCCCGTTCGCTGATTGAGCGGAAGCAGTGGACGCGCGCCGTCGCTTTGCTGGAGACTTTGGTTGCGGAGATTCCCGCCGGCAGCGTTCGGCAGCAAGACCTTGAAAGCCGCTATCTGCTGGCCCTCGCTTACGAAGGGCTCGCCCGCTTTGAAGACGCACTGGCGGCGCTGCAAACGGTTGTCGATAAGGCCAAGGGACAGTTGAAGTCGGACGCCCAATTTAACAGCGGCACGCTGTTAATGGCTCTGAAAAGACCTACCGAGGCGGTGGCCCCGCTCGAAGCGTTCCTTGCGGCGAAGCCCGCCGGCGACGACGAGGCAAAGGCGCTGGCCGCGTTGGCCATCTGCCACGCCCGCGGCAAACAGATCGACAAGGCCAAATCGCGTTACGCCGAACTGCTGGAAAAATACCCGCGGCACGCCTTGATCGCTCCCACGACGGAGCGGCTGGCCGATGCCGCTTTCGACGCCGACGATGCGGCATGGGCGGCGGAATTGTCGAAACGGCTGACCGCTGTCCGCGGATCGGCCGAGTACGAGTCGAAAGGCAAACTCAATCTCGGCTGGAGTCAATTCAAGGCGGGAAAGCTGGCCGAGGCGGCTGCGACGCTCGACGACCTGCTCAAAGAGAATCCGCCCGAGGCGATTGCTGCCGAGGCCGCCCTCGTTCGCGGTCGCTCCTTGCAGGAACTCGGCCAGAGCGAAGCGGCGCTGGCGATGTACAATCTGCTGATCGAACGATACCCCGGCAGCCCGCACCGCGGCGATGCGCTGCTGGCGGCCGCCCGGCTGCAAGTGAAGTTGAAACAGCCGGCCGCTGCCGCCGCCACTTACCGGCGGCTGGCCGACGACTATCCTCGCTTCACGAAGCTCGATGCCGCCATCAACGAATGGGCATGGCTGATGCTCGATCTCGGCAAGCCGCGGGACGCCGCCCAGCTCTTCGAGCGTCTCCACAGGGGATATCCGGAGAGCCGATTCTGGGCCGACGGCGCCTGCCAGTTGGCTTGGCAGGCGCTCCGCGGCAAGGATTATCGGCGGGCCGATGCCCTGATCGACGAGGTTCTCACCCAGCAATCTGCCGGCGGCAATCGCGGCGCCGCCGATCAGTCCGATGCCAAGGTCCGCCAGTACGCCATGCTGCTGCGCGGACAGATCGCCGTGGCCAAAGCCGACTGGCCGAAGGTGCGCGAGGCCTTCGAGGCGCTGTTGAAGGAGTATCCGCGCAGCCAGCGGCGGCTGCTGGCGGAATACTGGATCGCCGAATCGTACTATCGGCAACACGACTATGCCGCCGCGGTCGCTCGGTTCGAGCCGCTTGCCGAGCGGATCAGGGAGAAGCACGAGCCTTGGATGGCGATCATCCCGCTGCGGTACGCCCAATCGCTGGCGCAGCAGAACCGATGGGGCGACGCCCAGACGATCGCCGCCCAGATCGAAAAGGACTTCCCCAATTTCGAGCAGCAGTACGAGGTCGATTATCTGCTGGGCCGATGTTTCGCCAATAAGGGAGAATTTGATTCCGCTCGGCAGGCATACAAGAAGGTGTTGCGTTCGGCCGCCGGCGAGAAGACCGAAACCGCGGCGATGGCCCAATGGATGATCGGCGAAACGTATCTCTTCCAGAAGAACTATGAGGCAGCGCTGCGGGCCTATTCGGGAATCGAATTCGTCTACGACTATCCCGTCTGGCAGGCAGCGGCGCTATTGCAGGCGGGCAAGTGCCGCGAACGCCTCGGCGAACCCGCCAAGGCCAGCGAGGCTTATCGAAAAATCCTGAAATCCTATCCAAACACCTCGTTCGCTAAGGACGCCGCCAAGCAACTGGCGCAGCTTGAAGCGGCCACCTCGCGGCATTGACGGCAGTTTCACGCCTGCGCACGCAGAGAGGAATCGTAACATGATGAGCATGAGGAAAACGTCTTTCCGGCTGTCGGCGATGTTGCTCGTGGTGCTGACGTGCGCCTATTGCGTCCAAGCGGTCCCGACCGTGCGGGCTGCGAGCGAAACCGACTCCCCGGCGCCGACCGCCGCCGCGGCAAACGTGGAACATGCTTCCTCCGGCACGCTTGCCGCCGAGGCGCGGGCGCTGATTCCGACGACCGACCTGCGGAACATCATCCACGACGCCGGCCCGCTGATGTACGCCATTCTGCTCTGCTCGTTTCTGCTGGTGGCATTCTTCCTGGAACGCTGCGTCAGCTTGCGCCGCGGCCGCGTGATCCCCCGGCCCTTCGTCAAACGATTCCTCAGCCAACTCCGCGAGGGAAAGCTCGACCGCGAGCAGGCGTTGGAGTTGTGCAAGGAAAACGGCAGCCCCGTCGCAGGCGTGTTCGCCGGGGCGGTGCGCAAATGGGGACGGCCGGGCGTCGAAGTCGAGCAGGGCGTGATCGACGCCGGCGAACGCGCGACCAACGGACTGCGGCGATACTTGCGGGTGTTCTACGGCGTGGCCACCGTCGGCCCGCTGCTGGGATTGATGGGAACCGTGCTCGGCATGATTCAGACGTTCAACGTCATTGCCGACCCGGCGTCCGACGCGCTCGGCCGGGCGGCCCCTTTGGCCGGCGGCATCGCCAAGGCCCTGTTGAACACCGCCGGCGGACTGGCCATCGCCATTCCCGCCTCGATCCTCTACGTCTTCTTCGTCAGCCGCGTCGACCGGCTGGTGATCGAAATCGACCGACTCGCCCAGGAAGTCGTCAACGTGATCTCGGCCGAGGATCTGTTGGAGCGAAAGACCTCGGGCCCGAAATCGCGGCGGACAAACACCCCCGCTGCGGCGTAGGCGGGTGAGAGGTTCCTGCAAAACCGCAAGCGGTTTCAATCTCAAATCTCAAATCAATAATCTCAAATCCCCCGATCCGCAATGCCGCTAAAAACCCATCTCGACGACGAACCGACGCTGAACCTGACGGCGATGCTCGATGTCATGTTCCTGCTGATCATTTTCTTCATGCTGGGAACGCGATTCATCGACGACGAACGGAAGATCGGGCTGCGCGTGCCCGAGGTGGTCGATCGCGGCACGCTCACCGCCGCCCCCGCCCGCCGCGAAGTCAACGTCTACTGCGACGGCACGATCACTTTGGACAAGAAGCCGGTCACGCTCGATGAGCTCACCACGCGGCTGGCCTCCGCCCGGCGGCAGTACAGCGATTTGGGCGTGCTGGTGCGCGGCGACGCCCGCGGCGAGTTCCAGAACGTCGCCTCCGTCCTGACCGCCTGCAAACAAGCGGGCATCCAGGACCTGGGCATCACCGTCCGCTCGATGCCCCTGAAACGATAACATTGTGGGAGGCGACTCCAGTCGCCGATTGAGGGACGCAGTCATCCGCCATGATCGGCGACTGGAGTCGCCTCCTACATGCTAAAGCCATGAACACCCCGCATTTCCGCCGCGTGCTCGATACCCTTGCCGGCATGGAACCGGTGATGGTGATATTCTGGCTCGGGCTCCTCTTCTTCACCGCCGGGCTGGCCGTGCTGATGTACACGCGCTGGGGACAGTACCGTCCGCTGCGGAAGTGCATGGGCCTTTCGCTGCTGGCCCATCTGATGCTGGCCAGCTACGCGGCGACGATCCACATCGCCGCGCCGCTCGTGCCGCCTGCCGAGCAGAGCATACGTGTCTCGATCGGCGACGGCCCTGTCGAGAAGGCCGCCGGCGGTGGGGCGTCGCCAACCGGCGACGCCGTCGGGCAGCCCTGGGAAGTCTTTCCCGACGACGAAGCGGTTCAACCGAAAGAGATCGGGTTGGAGCGGGGGAAGAGCGATCCGCTGGCGGAGCCCAAACGCCTGGTCCGCGCCGAGGACGCGCGGCTGCCGGGCGAGCCCTCGCTCGATCGAATCGCTTTGGCCGATGCGAAGCCCTTGACGCCCACTGCGGCGGCGGTCCGTGCGGCGCGGGAATCGTCGCCGCTGAAGCCGGCCGAGCCGATCGAAGCGCCGCGGCGCAACACCGCGAGGCCGCGCCGCCGGCAATTCCCAATGCCGCGGCCGAAACCGATCGTTTGGCAAGCGATAATCCCGGCAGGCCGGTGCGGATGTCGTCCGACGATACGCCGCAGTCGTTGCTCGATCAGTTCGCCCCCTTGCCGGCCATGACCGACAACGATTCCGTCGAATCGCCGGGGACGTTGGACCGCACTGCCACGGCATCGCTGCGGATCAAGCCTGCTCCGCGGATTGCAACCAACGTCGATGCTCCGGCGGGCGGCAGCGGTTCGGCCGATGGCGGCAACGCGGCCGGCGGCGAGAACGGAGCGGGCTCGGCCGAGGTCAGACTGGCGGGCGTTCCCCGCGGACTCGTCGGCAAGTCGGTGCCCGACGCCTATCGCCTCCGCGTCGCACCGAATCGAAGCAACGTAGCGCAGAGCCGCGGCGGCACCGCCGCCACCGAAGCCGCCGTGAAGGCCGCGCTCAAATGGCTCGCCGACAACCAGGACGCCGACGGCCGCTGGAATCCGCGAACCCACGCCGCGGGCAAGGAGACCAACGTGCTGGGGCGCGATCGCCAACACGCCGGCAGCCACTCGGACAGCGCCATGACCGGCCTGGCCCTGTTGGCGTTTCTCGCCTCCGGCCACACGCACCTCGATGGCCCCTACCACGACGACGTTCGCCGCGGGCTGGAATACCTGATGCGCACTCAGGGCGTTGACGGCAATCTCGCTGGAGAGGCCGCTCCGTTCGAGTTCATGTACTGCCACGGAATGGCCGCCTGCGCGCTAAGCGAGGCGTATGGAATGACGCACGACGCCCGGCTGAGCGGGCCGGTCCGCAGGGCGGTCAATTACACGCTCAGGCGCAAGACCCGATCGGCGGCGGTTGGCGATACAAGCCGGGCGACGCCGGCGACACGAGCCAGATGGGCTGGCAATTGATGACGCTCAAGAGCGCCGAGTTGGCCGGCATCCCCATTCCCGACAGCACACGACAGGGTATCATCCGCTATTTGCAAAGCGTCGCATCGGGCAGCTACGGCGGCCGGGCCGCTTATCGACCGAGCGAACAGCCCAGCCGAACCATGACCGCCGAGGCGATGGTCTGCTGGCAGTTTCTCGGGCTGTCGCGGCAGAATCCCGCCTGCAACGAAGCCGGCGACTTCCTGCTGGCCGAATTGCCGAACGACGCCAACTCCAATCTCTACTATTGGTACTACGCCACGTTGGCCATGTACCAGTTGCAGGGCGTTCACTGGCAGCGCTGGAACGACGCCTTGCGCGAGGCGGTCGTCAGCCGGCAAGTGAAAGATGGCCCGCAGGCCGGCTCGTGGGACACCGATGATCTTTGGGGCGGCCACGGCGGCCGCGTCTACACCACCGCCCTGGCCACGCTCACGCTGGAAGTCTACTACCGCTTCCTGCCGCTCTACGCCGAAGTCGCTCCCGATGATGGAGCGAGGTAAGCGAGCGCGCAGAGGAAGTCTGTTTAGCCGGCGGGCTTGCCCGCCGCGGGGCGTTGGCGGTTCCGGCCAATCCGCGGCGAACAAGTTCGCCGGCTAAACGTTCCGACTACCACAAACTGCTACTGCACCGAGCGACGCCCCGGTTGACGGCGCAGTGCGGATTGTGCATAATGCACGCCCACTGGCGACGAGACCAATCTGTTTTTGTTCCCGGAGAAATCGCTATGAGACTGCAAGGCAAAAGGGCAATCGTTACCGGCGGCGCGGCGGGCATCGGCAAGGCGATTGTCGAGGCGTTCGTGCGCGAAGGGGCGCACGTGGCCGTTTTCGACCTGCACCGCGACAAGGCCCAGCAGGTGGCCGAAGCGGTCTCCGCCCACGGCGGCAAGGCATGCGCGATCCAATGCGACGTCGGCTTCTCCGACCAGGTCGCCCGCGCGTTCGCCGAGGCGGAGCGCCAACTCGGCGGCCTCGATATTCTCGTGAACAACGCCGGGCTGATCCGGCAGTCGCCGATCGTCGAGATGCCCGAGGAAGATTGGGACTTCATCCTCCGCAACAATCTCAAGAGCGTCTTTCTCTGCTCGAAAGAGGCCGCCCGGCGGCTGATCGCGCAGAAGACCGGCGGCCGAATCATCGCCATCTCCAGCATCCATGCCGTGCTGAGCGAGCCGAACTGCGGCCACTACACCGCGGCCAAGGGGGGCATCGAGGCGTTCTGCCGCACGCTCGCCACGGAATTGGCCCCGCACAAAGTGACGGTCAATTTCGTCCGCCCCGGCGCCACCTTCACCGAACTGACCGTGCCGATGTACACGCCGTCGGTCAAGCGGGCGCTGTTCGAGCGGATTTCGCTGAAGGAGATCGCCGAGGCCGCCTGGATCGCCGCCGGCGTCGTCTTCCTGGCCAGCAACGACGCCCGCTACATGACGGGCCAAGACCTCACGATCGACGGCGGATACGTCATGGACGGCAGCCTGCCCGGTGCGAAATACTGGACGGAGTAGACACATGAGTCCCCTCTCCCTTTGGGAGAGGGTTAGGGTGAGGGCCGGCGAGCGATAACGTTCCGTGTCTCAAGAGCCGTCACGAAGCCCTCACCCCCGGCCCCTCTCCCAAAGGGAGAGGGGAGACACGCGTTTCAACCAGCGAGTCTGAACGATGGACCAAGACCGCGTCGATCGGATGCGAGCGTCGCTGCGTCAGGCCAAGCTCGATGCCCTTGTGTTGCGGCTGCCCGAGAACATCGTCATGGGTTTCGGCGTCTGGCCGATGAACGGTTTTTCCTACGCCGTATTCACCGCCGACGAAGGGCCCGTTGCCGTGGTTGCCCCTTCCTGCGAAGACGAGGAGATGGACGGCTGCTGGGCCGACGTTCGCTTTTTCACCTGGCCGCGCCTGGCGATGGGCGATCCGCTGGAGGCGATTCGCGGATCGATCGACGAGGTTGCGCGGCGGCACAAACTGGGGCGTGGGCGGATTGGTTACGAGGGCTCGTTCGAGTGCGTAGCGCCGCCGCACAACGCCGGCGAGGTGATCGTTCCCTGTGAAAGCTCGAACGCATTCTTGAAATCGCTGATTCCCTCCGCTCGCTGGTTCGACGCGACGGCGCTGCTGTACGAGTTGCGGGCCACGAAGACGGACGGGGAGATCGCCCGGTTGCGGGTCGCGCAGCGAGTGGCCGGCTTCGGATTGGAGGCGTTTCACCAGTCGGTCGAGCCGGGAATGACGGAGGCGGAAATTGCCGCGGCGGTCTACACGGCCTGTCTCACGCGGGGGACGCGGCTTCGTCAGGTTCGGCACGTCAACGTGTTTCCACAAATCTCGTCCGGCCCCAACGCCGAGCGTGCGTGGCGGCCGATCGTCACGACCGGCAACCGCCGATTGCGCGAGGGGGAGGTGGCGTTGCTGGAATTAGGCGTGTGCGTCGATGGGTTTTGGGCCGATGTCACTCGGGTCAAGGCGGCCGGCAAACCGACCGGGCTTCAGCGCGATGTCTTTGCCGCGGTCAAAGCCGCTCAGCGGGCCGCCGTCGCCGCAATCGCCCCCGGCGTCGAGGCCCGCCTGCCGCACGAAGCGGCGACCGCGGTACTGGTGGAAGCCGGTTTCGAGAAGCACATTGTCCATCTGACCGGCCATGGCCTCGGCTTCCGCTACCACGAGCCCGAGCCGTTCCTCATGCCCGGCAACACGATGAAATTGAGAGTCGGCCACGTCTGTTCGGTCGAACCGGGTTTGTACGGCGCGCCATTCGGCGGCATCCGGCTGGAGGATAACGTTGCGGTCACGGCCGACGGTGTCGAGGTTTTGACAAAGACGGCGAAGACGATCTAGTGTCCCAACCGATGTGAAAGGAAAGACGTCCCCATGCCCGAGATTCCCTTGACCGGCATTGTCGCCATCGTGTTGGCCGGACTGATCATGGGCACGAGCCCCTGGCCGCTGAAACTGATGCGGCATTTCCGCTACGAGCATTTCGGTTTCATCTCGATGTCGCTGGCGCTGTTGGTTTTGCCCTGGGCGATCACGCTGGTATGTTGTCCCGAGCCCTTTGCCGCGCTGCGGGAGGTCAAAGGGGACGTCCTGCTGCGAGCGAACCTGTTTGCGCTCTCCTGGGGGATCGCGCAGGTGCTGGCGATGCTCTGCTTCGTGCGCATCGGCGTCAGCCTGACGTACGGCATCCTCTGCTCGGTCGGCGCGGCCGTCGGCGTCATCGTGCCGATGATCATCAAGGCATCCGGCGTTTTCCAGAGAGGGCCCGACCTGTTTTCGACGCCCGGAGCAATCATCCTCCTCGGAACGATGGTGATGGTACTCGGCGTCGTCTTCGCGTCGCTGGCCGGCGCCGGGCGTGAGAAGATGCAAAATCAATCAGGCGGGGAGACTCAAGGACACAAGCGGACTGGCCATTTCGCCGTCGGGATCGTTATGGTGGTTGTCGCCGGCGTACTATCGGTCGGGTGGGGCTTCGCATTCACGTATTCGTACGACACGATCGTCAAAGCAATGATGGCCCACGGGGCGGCCGGTTTTCCGGCCCGCATCTCCGTTTGGGCGATTGCTCTGCCCGGCGCCGCTTTGCCCAACATCCTCTATCCCGCACTGCTGATGACGCGAAACTCGTCCTGGCGAATGCTCGTCTCGCATCCACGGGAGATCGGTCTCTCGGTGATCTATGGGATTCTCTTTCTTACGGCGACCGTGCTCCTCAGCGAAGGAACGCTGGCGATGGGATCGCGCGGAGCGTCGGTGGGCTGGGGATTGGTACAAGGCACCCTAATCCTCGGTGGTCAAATCCTCGGTTTCTTCAGCGGCGAATGGCGCGGCGTCCACGGCTTGCCGAGACGACAAATTTATCTCGCCATCGTGCTGCTGATTGCGGCCATGACGATCATGGCGAGCGCCAAAGCAGGCTCATAGGCATCGAGTCCGACATCGATACAGTCCGAACAGCCGGGAGCCAACGGCTCCCGGAAGGTGCCTCGATGTACTGCCGCCCTTTCTTGCGGCAGACAGGAATGTCTGCCCCACCTTGGCAAAAAGTGCCGAACTACCGTTATAATGGTTGCACGTGATTTGTTCCCGCCAGATACCCCGCCGCGCTGAGAAAGGTCTGCCCATGCGCTATTCTCCAGTGAAAATGCTATTCGCAATTCTCGTTCTTGCCGGCGGCGTCTCGTCGGCGTTGGCGAAGGACATGGTGGTAGACTTCGCCTATCGGCCGCATCTGTGGCGGACCGCCATCTGCCCGCCGGACGACACGTACAAGACGTTGGTCACGGAAAAGGGGGCGTTGGTGTATCACTGGGGGCGATTGAACGGCGATTTCGCCACCTCGGTGCGCGTGGTTGTCGATGACGCCGAGAAAATCACCGACCAGAGGTTGGCCGCGCCGCGGCTGCCGATCGTGCAAACGCGATTAAAAACCGCCGGTCTGGACATTCTCGAAGAGGCCTTCGCCGCCAAGAAGCAATTGCCGGCGTCTCCCGCGTCCAAGGTTCTGAACTCGCCGTTGGGGCAAACGACAATCGAACGGAACTGGGCCAAGCCGCCGGAGGGCGTGAACCAACAACTTTCCGCAGCGGTCGTAGGCTGGGGCGGCCCGATCCGCTATCGAATCAAGGCCCCGCCCGGCGGGAAAGCCGTCGTCGCGGTCGGTTTGTGCGAAGGATGGCACGATCAGGTCGGCCAGCGGGTTATAGATATCGCGGTCGAGGGGGCACGCAAGCGAACTGTCGATCCGGTGGCGGAACTCGGCAAGAACGGCGCCGGCGTCTACTGGTTCGAGGCCAAGGACATCGACAACGACGGCATGATCGACTTGATCGTCACTGCGGCGAAAAACGCCAGGGACAAGAACGCCATCCTCAACGCTTTCTGGGTCTTCGAACCGTCGGTAATGCGCGATGCCGCCGCGGTGCTCTCCGGCAGCTTCGACGCGCAGGCCATCTCGGTCACGTATGCGGGCCAGCCGGATCTCTTTTCTCGCAAGGACTTCATCCTCGTCCACGTGACCAACAACGGCGATTCCGTTCAGACGATCGAGCCGAAAGCGATCGTCACCAGTGCGTTGCGGCTCGACACGATCAATGACTGTGAGACCCAGGTCGATTCTCACGAGAGAATTCTCTGCACCGAAAACGTCAAAGGGTTGAAGAAACGCAAGGCCGACCCGGGCGAAGAAGTGACAATGACGCTAGGCCGCGTCAAAATCGAGCCTGGCAAGACGGTCTCGTTCGCTGTAGTGTACTGCGGCGGCGGGCGAGTGGATGACACGCCGATGACGATTCAGGATGTGGATGGCGCGCGGCAGGCAACAGTGAAGTTCTGGCAGACAACCGATCTTCCTTACGGCCACGTCATCGTTCCCGACAAGAACATCCAGGCGCTCTTCGACAGTTCCCTCCGCAATATCTGGCAGGCCCGCGAGATTAAGAACGGCCTGCCGGCGTTTCAGGTCGGGGCGACCTGCTACCGCGGACTGTGGATCGTCGATGGCGCGTTTATTCTCGAAGCGGCCGCGATTCTGGGCGCCGGCGACCAGGCTCGGGCGGGCATCGCCTACGAGATGACCTTCCAGCAGCCCGACGGCCGCTTTCAGCTCCTGCCGCGATTCTTCAAGGAGAACGGCATCGTGCTCTGGACGTGGACGCGGCACGCGCGGCTGATGCAGGACAAGGCGTGGCTGCGCTCGGTCTGGCCGCGGGTGGAAAGGACGGTGGCCTTCATCAAGCGGCTGCGGAAGGAGAGCTACGAGGATGCCTCGCCGCTGAACGACGGCCTGATCCCGCCGGGCGGCGTCGACGGCGGCATCAACGGCGATCGGCAGTACGAGTATTCCAACGTCTACTGGAACCTGACTGGCCTGAAGGCCGCCATCGACGCGGCCCGCTGGCTGGGCAACGACGCCCAGGCCGCCCAGTGGCAGCGGGAATACGACGATTTCTACGCCACCTTCCGCAAGTGCGCACGACGCGACATGCGCGACGATGGTCACGGCAACCGCTGTCTTCCCATCCTTATGCCGATCGAAGATGCGACCCTCCGCAAACAACAGGATCCCGACTGGTTCATCCCCTGCAAAGGACAATGGGCGTTCTGCCACGGCGTTTATCCTGGCCAACTGTTCGACAAGACCGATCCGCTCGTGAAAGGCAACCTCGAGATGCTGAAAACCTACGAGAAGGAAGGCATGGTCACGACGACCGGCTGGCTCACCGGCGGAATCTGGAACTATTTCGCCTCGTTCTATGGCCACGCCTGGCTGTGGCAGGGCGATGGGCAGAAGGCCACCAAAGTGCTTTACGCCTATGCCAATCATGCCTCGCCGCTAGGCGCCTGGATCGAAGAACAGGGGCTCCGGAACGAGCCGATCCGCGAGAATGGCGACATGCCGCACAATTGGGCTAGCGCGGAGTTCATCCGCTTGACGGTCCACCTGTTGGCGTTGGACCGCAACGACGAAATGCACCTGTTCGAGGGCCTGCCGCCGCAATGGACCAGGCCCGGCATGGTGACGCAGTTGGACAAGATCGTCACGCCCTTCGGACCGTTGACCTGTTCGCTCCACGTCAGCGACGACGGCTCGAAGGCGACGCTCAAGGTCGAGCCGCTGAGCGATGCGACGTGCAAGAGAATCGTCGTTCATCTGAGCCCCTGGGCCACGACGACGGCACACGCCACGATGGTCCTCGATCCGCAGAAGGGAGCGGACGTTGTGATCCCCATCGGGGCGAAAGATGCCGACAGATAGTCGAGCGATGAATGCACTGTCAATAGAAACGCCCCGCGATGGTGGTCGCGGGGCGTTTGGTCTTCGTTAGAACCTCATTAGCTGCGGGGCGAGGCCGCGCAGCGATTAATCGACGGGCGGAGGAGGATTGCCGCCACCACCACCACCGCCGCCACCGCCACCACCACCGCCGCCGCCGCGGCGACCGCCGCGACCGCCGAATCCAGGCATACGAAGCTCCGATTGTGGGATCTTAAGCTCCTTGCCCTTCAACTTATCGAACGCGGTCTTCTGATCGGCGGTGAGCACGTCCATCACCTTCGTCTCACCTTCCTTGCGCATCTGGTCGCCCTTTTCCCGCATCTCTTCTCGGGTGGCGCCGGAGTCTCTCAATTCAGTGAACTTCTTCATGGCATCGTCGCCAACCGCCTTAATCTTGGCAGTTTGATCGTCGGTCAGCTTGAGGTCTTTTTGCACGCTCTTGTCGGTGAGCGCGAGAACGCCCATGCGTTGAATGGCGATGCTGCGGAGACGCTTCAGTTGATCGGGAAGAAGCACCCCCTCAACGTCCTTGGCGGTCTTTTCCCCCATTTCCTGCATCTTCTTCATGTTTTCCTGGAATTTGGCCATGCGTTCTTCCTGCGTCAGGTCACGCATGCCGGAAAACAGCTCCCGCCTTGCGGCATCGGCCTTGTCGTTGATCTCCTTGATCTTGGTCTTTTGGTCGGCGATTAAGTCCAAGTCTTTTTGCACGGTCGCCGAACTGAGCAACATTCCGTACATCATGTTTACCGACGGCCTGAACATCCTGCCGAACCCGGGGCCTCGGCCTCCACCCCCCGGCCCCGGTTGGGCCCACGCGGTGTCGGCCAGGGCCAGCGCCGCCAGCGACACTGCCACAATTGAGACAAAACGAAGTGAACGCATCATAAATCATCTCCCAACGTGAAAGAGGAAAGGAAAACGTCTCGATCGGTCAAAAACCGAGAGTCGGCAAAACGGTTTTAGACCATCCCATCACCTTTAACCCGCAAAGGATCAAAAAGTTGCGGAGGGCACAACTTTTACCCGCCAATTCTCAACCTACCCCTCTACAGGAGCGCGACGCCTCGGCAGGGAACACCCCCAACCGCGATGTCGCGCGGCATCTCGCCCCGCAAATGTGCCTGCACACGGGGCCGTCAGTATGCTATCCATCGACTTAGCAAAGTCAAGGACGTGAGCACTGCGTCTGCAACGCCAGACTTGCCGGTTCTGCCGGAGGCGCCAGCATACCGACCGGGCCGCATCGATTTTGCCGTCTCCAACGACGGCGGCGGCCTATAATTGTTGCAGCGGATGAAAGGCGTGTGGTCCGCATTTCTCACCGCGGTGGGGCAGACATTCCTGTCTGCCGCGAGAGAGGGCGACACCCTTGGCAGACACGAATGTCTGCCCCACCGGATACAACGTTGGGGACCGTAGCGAGGAACGTAGGGAGGTATCTATGAATAACAACATGCTAATAGCGATAGCGGCTTTGACATTGGTCTTCGGTACAGCAGCGATGGCGGTAGGCCAGAACTCCTACCCAGCGAGTCAGTTCTCCTACCAAGCAGGCCAGTTCGGTTACCGGGCTCTCGGACAACCGCTAGCGCCGCCGCCGAGTTACTTTAACGGCGGATTGCCGGTCAGCGCGATCGGACGTTTTCAGACTCTCGGTCTGATGAACGGCATGAACGGTTTCGTCCCGCTCTGGCAGCCTCCTTACTTAGGGGCGATCACTCCAGCCATCGCCTCAGTGCCGGCCGCGCAGTTGACGGTTTCACCGCAGTCGCCTGCCGGGGCCATGCCGGGCGGGTTTCCGCCCGGGACAGCGTCGCCGGCCATGCAAATTGGTCCGCCACCGCAATTGCCCGCGGCTGGGTCCGTTAGGCCCGCGCCTCTTCCCGGGCAAGGCGCGGGTGTGCCGTCGGTCGCCGCAACAGGGCGGACCTGGAATTACGCGACTGGGCAGAGCGCCGGCCGAGCCGTTTTCGCCCGCGCTGAGCCGTACGTGCGTTCGCCGGAACTTTCGGCCCGCCTGACGCGGCTCGCACGGAATCGCGGCATGTTGGTCGGCCCCGCCATCAACGTCTACCTGGGCAGCGACGTCGCCGTGGTGCAAGGGGTCGTGCGCACTGCCGGCGATCGCGCCGTGCTTCGCAACGTACTGGGACTCGAGCCCGACGTCTCGCGGATCGACGATCGGCTGGTCGTTCAAGGGTACCGCACTCGCCCGGCAAACGCTGCGACGGCGAACGTCCGGCGGAGCGTGCAAGGTTACCAGGCTACCGTGACGCCCGCGTACGGTCCGTGATAGAGGGTCGATGAGGTGTGGTTCAACTGCGCTGCGCCGCGCCGATGGTGAGGAAGTCGATGTTGGTATTCAGGTTGTCCGGCGCCAGAGCCACGTCTTGCATCCAGAGCGCCCTATAGCCGATTTGCGTCGTGAAATGCAGCGACCAGCGGTAGAGGGCATTCACGGCGATCTCTTCGGCGAAAGTGGTGTGGTCTTCTTGCCGCGAGCCGGTATACACGGTGGTCACTCCAGTATCCGTGTTCGTGTACGTGGTGGTTTGATGGGCCTGGTTGTTCATGATGGCCGCCTTCATGTCGACGTTCACCCACCAGCGGTTATCGACGTAGAACTCGAAGAGGGCCCCGATCTCCGGGCCGACCATCTCGTTGGTTGTCGCGACGTGGATCGAATTCACGGCGCCGTTGGGGACGACCGCGCCGGTCTTCGTGATATCGGAGATGGTGTTGTAATCGAAGGTCTCCGGCAGGCCCTGGTAGCGGGCACCGAAGATGATCGACATCGTCAACTTGCCCGGTGGCGAGACGGGCACCTTGCGGCGCATGTACAGTTCGGCGCCGTAAAGCGACGACGTGTATTGGATCTGGGCGAAGTTGTTGTAATCGACGCCGAGAATGGGAGTGGCGCCGAAACCGCCGAACGGTGAGAAGAGGTTCCCCACGCCGCCGTGGACGTTCGGCGTGCTGTCGCGTATGGCGTCCGTGCTGTCGTCATTCGTCACGCCGAAGTAGACCCCCTCGATCTGGAAGCACTCGTTGAACGTATGGCCGACCAACAGCCGCCCCGTCGGCGTGAAATCGTAGGTAAAGTCGCCGGTCGAAAGCACAACGTTCGTAGGTTCCACCGTGCCCGTCGGTATCACGCCAAGCGAGGCAAAGTCAACACTGGTTGTGGGATTGCGGCGCATCGCGGCCAACTCCGATTCGACGTACCAGCGGGAACGGGGCGGCATAATGAAGAGCTGATCCTGTGGGGGACAACATGATCGTAGCGGGTCGCACGAGTCGCATCCCACGCACGGCGGCGGCCACTCGTCCGGCGCAGTGCCAAGTTTACTTGCGGATCGCCGCACTGCCGGCACTGTTTTGCCGCATAGTAACCTCCACAACATTGACCCGCGCCGCGCACGCCCACATTTGGGCCGTCACCGTTGGGCGTAGCCGGTTGGGTCGCGCTGCCGCCGTCTTGGGCAATTGCTGCTCCTGCGAGCATTACCCAGATTGCCAATCCTCGCACGACTGGTCTCGCTCGTTCCCAAAGGCTCTCCATAGCATTGATTCCGATAGGGTCTTTGCCGAGGCAAGAAATGGGGCCAACGGAGACTTTCCTGGCCGTTATCATCAGTCAAGGTCGGCTGTTTTCACCCCTACCATCAGAATATTCGTTACAATCCGCGCAACTGTAACGGATTACGCGAGAAGACCGTCCGAAAAGATGTGGCGTTGGGGTGGCAGTTGTACTGCCGCCCCGGATTGGCGGCGTTTCCCGGGGGTGGCAGTGCAACTGCCACCCCCATACGAACCAACTTAAGCGGCCGTGTAGTCCAAAAGTTCAGGATTTTCAAGGAGTTGGAACAAACTGGGGCGTTTTCTGCGGCGAGTGATGCGGGCGGTTTTGGCAACGGCGGCTGCCAATTGACCGAGAAGATCACGCAGACGTTCGTCATCGTCCAAGACGGCGAGCAAGAGAACGATCCAATCGCGGACGATGGCGGCGGCCTTGCGCAAGCTACGCCGAACATCATGCCACGCCGCGCTCAAGAGAATCCAATGTTGTACGACCACTCCAATCAGTTTTGCATACAGCACTGCCAGTTGACGTTGCGGCGAGGCGCCCGCTTCCAACTCCGCCACGTGATTGTGCGACTTCCACAGCTTGAACAACAGTTCGATTTGCCAGCGGGCACGATACAATACCACCACTTCCTTCCACGTCAGCAACTCCTCGCCGCAGTTCATGACAAAGATCGTCCATCCTTGAAGTTCCAGGTATTCTTGCGACGGCTCTCGGCCGTGGTCGCGGGCATTCTCGCGGACTCGTTGACGCCGCCGCGCGGCCACTTCCTCCGGCACGCGCACCGCAATCAATCGGCAGGCAATCCGATCCTTCTCGCCCAACAAGATCGCAATGTCCAGCAAGCCGTTTCCGCCGTGCTCCCGCAAAAAGGCCGGCAAATCAAGGCTTTTTCCCGCCGCGTCGAAAACTTTTGTGCCGTGCTGCAAACGCGAAATCCAATAGGCGTCCGCTTCGCCCGCCCGACGAAACCGTTCCAACGAAAAATAGCCCAGGTCGAATACGGACAACGAGCCGGCGGGAGGCAGAGCTTCCGCGATTTCGCTCTTGGCGTCGCTGGCGCGGCCGGAGGTGATCTGCCATCCGAGGAGTTGGCCCCTCAGCAGGCTCCACAAGACTTGGATTTTCATGGCCGCCAGGGCAGCGTTTTCCGAGCCGCCGCAACTTGGGAATCGCTCGGCGAATTCGTCCGGCAGCGTCAAGGTGGTGCTGTCGCCGATGCGAACGTCCGAAAACTTTTGCAGCAGAGCCGCAGTCGAAGCTTGTCCGGCCAATGCTTGAGAGACGGCTTGTTGAAGGACTGCTTCGAGAAACGACACCAGTTCGTCGCTGAAGCGATGGTCAATGGCCTCCTCGGTCACGTGAACTCCCGCTTTGGCGGCCATTGCCTGAAAATCGCGGTTCTTGGCGGCGGGCCGCATCAGGACCGTCAGCACGAGGGTTCTTGCCAGCGACGCGCCGGAGAACCTGCGTTGCCGTTGCACACAACGGGTGGCACGCGCCAAATCGTCGATGGATGTTCCAAACACCGCTTGCACGGCCGCCGCAACTTCCGCTACGATTCGCATGGGGAAGCTCCTTCTTCCAGCTTGTTGGGATGTAACACCCGCTGGTTTAAGGACTTCCCTGTTTTGTTGAAAGACCAAAACCCTTAAGTTGGTTCGTATGTGGCAGTGCAACTGCCACCCCAACGAGCATCGCAAATTGAAGAACTGATAGGCTCGCCCAAAAATTCGCCCTTGTCTATTCTCCGCAGCGCGGTATCATAATGGAGGTTGTGGTGATTGCGAGTTTATCTTTTCACTTTTAAGACACCGCAGTCGCCGCGGCCGCCAACCGGCCCTGGGCCGGCGGGTCAATCTCGGTGCGACGCTGAGAAGAGGGCAAGTGGCGTCGCCTGAACATTCGGTATTCTATTCACCGAGTGTAGGAAGTTCGCAGCCGAGCGCGTGAATTACTTTCTCATCCGTATTTCATGTTGTCTAACGGTGCGCACTGCGCGAACCAAGGAGGCTAGGAACATGAGCATTGGACATTGCGGGTTTACGGGCATGGGGCTGCCGATGAATGTCCCCTTGCCGCCGGTGAAGAACCGGCCGACACCGCCGGCAGAAAGCCGGCCGCTGCAACGCCTGGCGGCCGTCCGCCGGCAACAGGGAGTCTCGCGCCGCACCGTGGCGCGACGACTGAACATCGACATCGAGCAGGTGCAGGAGCAGGAGCGCGAGACGACCGACGTGCCGCTGAGCGTCTTGTACGCTTGGCAAAAGGTGCTGGAGGTGCCACTGGCCGAGTTGCTGACCGAGGCCGGCGAGGGGCTGGACACTCCGATCCTCGAGCGTTCGCAACTGCTGCGGCTGATGAAGACCGTGCGGGCGATCTGCGAACAGGCCCGGCAGGAATCGATCCGGCGGATGGCGCAGACGATGGCCGCCCAACTCATCGAGATCATGCCCGAACTGGCCAATGTCGGCGCCTGGCACACCGTTGGAAAACGGCGGCGGCTGAACGAGTTGGGAATCGCAGCCCAGCGGCGCTTCGCGGACGAGGTCTTTATCGACAACGACGAATAGATCCGCGCGGCGCATAATCGGGGGAGACATGCCCACGCTTGTCGTGGGCATGTTTTTTTGTATCAACGTCTGCCGGGTGTCAGATGAATCACAACCGTCCCGCCGTCGAACCGACGCGGCAGGCGCAACGACCCATCGGGCGACGGTTGCAACGGCTCTCCGTCCAGCGAGGCTTCTCGAATTGGCCCGCTGCCGTCGATGTGCAGCCGCAATCGTCCGCGGCGGAATCGCAGGTTCGCCGACAGCGGCGGGCTGTCGGGGTAGAGTGCGGGACGAATCACCAGTTGGCCCGCCTCGAATCGCACTCCGAGGTAATGCCGCACCACGAACGTGGCCACGTCGCCGGATGCCCAGGGCACCACGCCGCAGGTCCTCATCTGCGACCGATTCGAGGGGATCTCTTCAAACCACGCGCCCGCTCGGCCGCCGGGACACGTATTCAACCACTCCAGCGAACGGCGGCTGCGGTCCCACATTCCGGCCTCGTGCTGCGCCCGCAAGATAAACGTGGTGGTAAAACATGGGCCCGGCTGATCGGGCTGCGACGAGGTGCTATAGCGGTCGTAGCCGCCGTCCGACCAGCGCGCGTTCCAGAGTCCTTCGAGATTATCAAGCGTGCGACGGGCCACGTCGGAACGCGGATCAACGACGCCGAGAAAAATGGGGATCGCCAGCGAAGCGTCGGGCATGAGCCGGTGGTGCTTCTCCGTCGCTTGCGGCGCGTCGGGAACGTAACCGGGGAAACTCGAAGCGTCGTCCGCCACTTCTCCGGTCACGTTCCGGCGCTTGATGAGCCGGCCTGCTTGCACGAGCGATCGGCTCGGGTGCGACAGCATCGCCCTCAGCGTGCGATCCGCTTCGTTGCGCCAGCGCGGGACGCGATCTTCGGCGCCCAGGGCGGGGGCGAGTTCCGCCGCCTCGCGCAGGCCCAAGACCAGATAGGTCTGGTAGGCCAGTTCGTAGGCGTCGGCGAATTGACGCTCCCAGAACTCACGGCGGTTGTGGACCATGCCCGTCGCGTCGCGAAACTGCGGCCGCAGCGGACGCTCGATCATGGCCAGCAGCAAACTGCGATGCCGCCGCACCAGCGAGTTGTCGCCGGTCCAGTCGCGGTAGTTTCGCAGCAGGTGCAGTAATTCGCCCATCTGATCGAACTGCTCGAGGTCGGGTGAATCGAAGCCGCCGCCGATCATCGTCACACCCTCCCGGCTGATCATTTTCGTGAGGATCCGTTCCAACGTGCCGCGGGCGAGCTCGAAGTGCCCGGCGTGCAAAGCCCCGAGCGCGGTGACCGAACTGTCGCGGACCCATTGGGCGCCGTACTCGAAGATTCCGGCGTCCATCGTGCCATCGTCGGCGATCATGCCCGGCAGGCCGAAGCGGGACTTGTCGAAAACCTCCTGGACGGTCCGGTCTTGAGTGGCGATGGCCGAGGCGGAGGCCCAGCGTGTACGGGCGGTCGCTTTTTCTCTTGCCGCGTCGTCAGCCCGTAGCGAGCCGGCCCGCTCGATCATCTCCTGCCTGTTGTTCGGCGGGACAGCGACCAGCAGCAGCGTATCGACGCTCACTTGCCGGCCGGGCTGGAGCGCGAGGGGACTGATTTCGAGGCAGCCTTTTGCGGCGTCGATTCGTTGCGGCCAGTTGCCAAGGGCCGTCAGACCCAAGCGGGCTTTGGCGTTTTCCCACATCAGCAGGCGTTCACGCCGACTCGTTCTTCCCGGCGGCGTCCGCAGGCGGAGCGTGATGTTCTCTTCGCCGGCAAGATTGGCGGCATCGAGCAGGATGCTGCAGAGAAACACCCCGTCATCACCCAAGGCGGCGATTCGTTCCGTGACTCGAATGCCGCCAGCCCACCACACCGCTTCCGCTGCCGGCAATCCGTCGATCATCCGCCAGCGCGTCTCCGTGCGATGGCCGAGGGCCGTAAAGGGGAAGCCGCCGAGTTCCACCTGCAAAGCGCTGTGCGTCCAGCCCTCGGCGGGATCGAAATTGACGGCGCGGTCTTTGCGGCAGCTTTGGCTTGCGTCGTGGGCGTCGAAGAGCAAGTAGGTGAAAGCAGGGCCGAGATCGGCGCGATCGGCCTGGACCACCATCTGCGCCCGCCCGCTGCGGAGCACGAAGTACTCCCGGCCATAGAAGAACGAGAGCTTGTTCAATTCAACCAGGGCGGAAGCGGGCTCGCCGGCCCGCGCCGCTACAAGACCGAAACATGACAAGATCAGGCCGAGTGCAAGAATCCCTATAGTTTTCATGATCGCTGGCTTTCGAAATCCGAGGCGGGCAGCGTGAGGCGGGAATCGATCTACATACCAGTCTAACAAATCCAACTCCGAGGAGAAACACTCTCGCCCGGCTCCCCCTCGGACGTGCCGCAACCGGCCAGCAATTTCGTCGCGTGCTGCCCCTGGCCGCTTGACCGCGGCGGGGAAAGACGCCACGATAGTGGCATCACCTGGACCTTAGGAACCCATCTCATGCCTATCGAAAAAGCCGACGTTGTCGCCCATTTTACTGAACGTTTCGGTCAGCCGCCTCGCTGGGTCGTTCGCGCCCCGGGCCGGGTCAATCTGATCGGCGAACATACGGATTATAATGACGGCTTCGTGCTGCCGCTGGCCATCGACCGGGCCGTGTGGATCGCCCTGCGGCCACGCGACGACCGCCGCGTCTGCGTCTATTCGGTCGATTACAGCGAGGTCCGCGAGTTTTCGCTCAATGAACTGAAGAGCATCAACAACGAGAAGGCCGGCTGGATCGAATACCTGAAGGGGACGGCCTGGAGTTTGCAGGATGCCGGGCATCGGCTCGCGGGCTGGGAGGGGGTCATGCAGGGGGACGTGCCGCTCGGGGCCGGCTTGTCGTCATCGGCGGCGGTGGAAATGGCCACCGCCCGGGCGCTGGCCGCGGCGGGAAACCTCGATTGGAATCCCGCCAAAATGGCCAAGCTCGGTCAGCGGGCGGAGAACAAGTGGGTCGGCGTCAATTGCGGCATCATGGATCAACTCATCTCGGCCGCCGGCCGGGCGAATCACGCGCTGTTGATCGACTGCCGCTCGCTGCAGACACAGCCGGTGCCCTTCCCGCCGGGCACGGCCGTGGTGGTGCTCGACACTTCGACGCGCCGCGGCCTGGTCGATTCGGCCTACAACGAGCGGCGTTCGCAGTGCGAAGCGGCGGCGAAGTTTTTCGGCGTCTCCGTGCTCCGCGACGTGACGATGGCGCAGTTCCAGCAGAAAATCGGTGGGGCAGGTGTTTCTGTCCAGCAGCCGGCTGGTGGGGCAGACATTCCTGTCTGCCGACCTTGTTGCGGCGCATCCGGCAGACAGGAATGTCTGCCCCACCTGGACGGCGTCACCCGGCGGCGGGCGCTGCACGTGATCGGCGAGAACGACCGCACGGTCCAAGCGGCCGAGGCCATGCGCCGCGGCGACGCCGTCGAGACCGGCCGTTTGATGAACGAGAGCCACCGCAGCCTCCGCGACGATTTCGAGGTGTCGAGCGATGCGCTGAACGCGATGGTCGAATGTGCGTCGGCCCATGCGGCCTGTTACGCGCGCGGATGACCGGCGCCGGCTTCGGTGGCTGCGCGATGGCCCTGATTCGCGCGGATGCCGCCGAAGATTTTGTCGCCAAGACCGCCGCCGCCTACGAAAAGAAGACCGGCCACAAGCCGGCGGTTTACGTATGTCAGGCAACAAACGGGGCAGAAGTAGTGTGAACGGCCAACGGGCGGGAGGCTGTCCGTCCCTGCTGCCATCTGGAGCAACGTAATATGTGGGAAACGTTACTCTGTAATATGCCGGAAACGTTGCTCTACTGTATCCTGCCGGTGGTAGTAGTTTATGCGGCCTTTGTTGTCCTGTGGGTCGGCGGTCGCAACCGTTTCGGGCGCAAGCGATTTTGGTCTGTTCTCCTGACGTCCTTTCCCGTCTTTGTGTTTCTTCTGTTTCTGACGGGGCTTGCAGCCCGGGCCGCGGCATCGCGGCCGTACGAAGTGTATCGGAAGTCGTTCTTTCTTGAGCCCACGCCGGACGTCGAGATTACCAATTGGGTTTCGCACGACTGGTCGGATCCTTGCCGGCGCTACCTCGAATTCAATGCCGATCCTTCTACGGTAGATCGTATCGTTGCCAAGAGGCAGTTTGGGAGGGATAGATTTGAGAGGGATAAATCCCAGGCTCCCTTTGGCATGGCTGGCGACCCAGCTTGGTGGAACCCCTCACGCGGCCCCAGGATTATCGTTTACGTCTCCAAGGCGCAGTTTCGCACGCTAAGCAGGCGAGGCAAGGTCAACCCTTACGACGGCGACCGTGAGGGCTGGAGTGACGAATTGCTGATTTACGATCCAGCGACCCGTACGGCGTATTATCGTTACGAAGGCACCGAGTAGGTGAGAGCCATGTCCGAAATCACCCGATTCTCTGTCTCGCTCGAAGACGACCTGCTCGAACAGTTCGATCGCTACTGTCAGCAGCAGCAGTTTGCCACCCGCAGCGAGGCGATTCGGCAATTGCTGCGGGAGAAACTCACGAAGGAAGCGTGGGCGGGGAAGTCGCAAGACGCCGTCGGCACGCTGACGCTGGTCTACGACCACCATCGCCCGCAACTGCGCAACCGGCTGGTCAAATTGCAACACGACCACCACGACCTGATCGTCTCGACGCTGCACGCCCATCTGACGCACGATATCTGCCTGGAAGTGATCTTGTTGCGCGGCCCTTCGGACCAGTTGCAGAAAATCGCTTCGCAACTAAGGGGGCTGAAGGGGATTTTCCAGGGTGAATTGGTCATGGCCAGCGCCGAGCAGTGTTCGTAGTCCCGGCTTGAGTCGGCCTTTCCTGGTGCAAAACGAAGCCCCCCCACTAAATTGGGGTTGACTCCAGGGGAATATCGGCCGATGATAGTGGTGTGAAACGGGCCCGTCTTTAGTGGCGGCAAACCTGTTTCGCTTGGGCCATCCTTCGGGGTGGCCCTTTTCTTATCCCCTGACAATTCCAAGGGGATCGCGGGGCGAGGCGGCCCGAAAACATTTTCCGGCCAGCACGTCGTCAAACATCTGGTGAATCATGTACTTCCTGACGAATGGCGTTGGAGCCACCTCACGTTTTAGCAGAGCGAAAGCAACAAAATCCGCTAGTTGCAGAAAGTACGACCTGTCAGAGCGTTTAAACACCGGATCTTCGATTATCCGCACTGCGGGGATGTTCTGCGTTCGGCTTCCTGAAGCCCATTCGCCATAGTGCGACGGGATGGGATTAAAAACGTGCATTCTTCGGATGGCTGTCGTGATCTCCTTCTCGCGTCCCTCATCCGCGATAAAGAAGGCGCGCGCTCGGTATACCTTGAGCCTTGCCTCTATTTGCTCGGCTGCCACGCGAGAAATACCGGTTGGGACTTCATCGCTGGTAATACTGTTACCTACGGCCATCGCGAGGCGGTCTCGCAAAGGCAGTTCTGTTTCGTCCATTTCACGCATCGTCCGTTCAACCCGGTTTATTAGCCGATCCCATGCTCTCATCTGGGAATCTGCTATTCCCTTTTGCGGCAGGCACACGTTGAAAAGCATTGTCTCTGGCAGACGCGAAACGAGTTCGAGCGCACCAAGGAAAATCCTGCTCCTTTCCCATTTTGTTACGATTGAATCGCTGACTTGGCCGTGCCCGCTGACAAACTCGGTAGCATGCAGTTCCGTTCTCAACGGTATCCCATGCGTCTCTTTGAGTTGCTGCCGGAACGCCTTTATGCTGTCAAATGCCTCTTTCCAATGTGAGTGGCGGACTCCGATCGCAGAAAGGCAGAATTTCTCGCGGTCGTAAGACTCGTCGACGTAGAAGAACCGGACTGGCACAGGCAGCCTCCATAGGCGGCTGTTTATCTTAGCGGCCTCCCGGCAAGATTGCCAGGTACTCGCCCTCCTGACGAGTGCCACGGAGGATTCTCCCATGTGTCGCCTCCATTTGGGACCAACTATGCCACGGGTGCAAAGCAGCTTCCGGCCTCGGCTCAGGCGGCCGAGGTGACGGTGGAGCGGCGGACATAGGCACACCCCGGCCGAGTGCGAAGGTAGCGCCCGAGACGGTCGTCGTCGCATAGAGTAGCGGCCCGGACTTGGAGTATCGCTTCCGCCCCCTCTGGGTCGTTCCAAAACATCTCCGTCCCCTTCACCCGGTAGTTCACCTCTTTGACCAGCGACTCCATCAAGGCCGACGTTACCGGCAACCCAAGGCGTCGATAATGCGGATAGTCCATGCGACCGCGGTTGTTCCGCAGATAACGTGCGGCATCGACGATCGGTTTACGCGGATCGTTCTCGTCCAGCTTGGCCGTGTCGTCAAGACCGTGCGGAGCCAACCAACGCTTCAGTTCGTCCATCGCCTCCATCGCCCGACCTTGCCAACATGCGCGGGCCATGCGCAGATAGCACGACCACGCAACGGAGAAATCCGGGTGCATCGCCAGTGCCGCAGCGTACAGATAACTCAGCGCGTGGATGAAATCAAGGATGGGCACAAAGTTTGGAAAGTAGTGCTTCCACACAGACCAATTCCAGGGAAGACCGTCTCCCACAAAGGCACGCGCAGGCGCCTGCGGAAAACGACGACAGTCGGCCTCCCGCTTCATCTGTTGCCCGAAGACGCTGGCCTCTGCCATGCTCGAAAGACACGTGCGCACCAGACGCTGGGGACGCCAAGCCTTCTCGCCAGGCGGCGCGGCAGATACCGCCGAAATCGCTGGCGGAGCCTCTTTTTCCGCTAATTTCGCCACTCGCTTGGGATCGGTGAACGCACGCGGAAGTTCCGGTTCGGGGTCTTCCGCAAACGTCTGGTGCGTCATTCGCAGCAAATTGGCGTTCTTGGTCTCGCGCCAAGCCTCGCCATGAACGCCGCGACCTTGGCCCGGTTTCCGTGTGCGAATTCGTCCGCCGTCAGCTTCCACGACGGCCAACTCGGGTGGATTCTCGGGGGCTTGGACCAGTTCGGGCGCATCCCCTTCATCTCGCAACTCCGCCAGTTCCATCCCCACTTGGTGCGTTACACGCTGCACCGTGCTCGCTGAGACCTCGTTACCACCGACGTGCTTCAGCACCAGCGACGCGCGTTGGCTCGATCGCGTCTCGGCCGAGGCATACACGATCCTCTGCGTCATCGCCGGCGTTAGTTCCCGACTGTCCAATCCCATCGCTGCCCGCAGAGGGAAAAAAATCCCGCCGACAGCGGGTACAAGTCCCTTTCCATTCCAAGATGGGGACCGCACCGTCGGTCGAGAGAATCGTACGGGCCACCAACTCCAGCGAACAAACTTCGCCACAGGTCGGACAGGCGGCGCTGTCGGGACTTTCCGCCGTCATCTCCCGCGCGGCCCATTCCTGAAAGCAACAACTCCAACGGGTCGCCAACCGATGGGAAGCCGCCTCGATTTGACTGAAATGGAGCGGGGTCTTCCGGTCCCAGCCCGCCAAAATGGTCTCGATGATCGCATCCTTCGCCTCAAGCAAAACCCGCTCGAATTTCCGCTGTAAATGCTGCGAAATGCCGTCCATGACAGATCCTCCACGATCCAAAGTGACTTCCTATCCTGCGACAAATTGCCATCTTAACCGAAAAACGCCAGATTCTCCTATTGACGTTTGCTTGAGCCACGTTGGGACACCGGAAGCTGCTTTGCACCCCTATGCCACCGCCAGAACAACACCGGGTTGTCGCCGGGCGGCGGCGTCTCTACAATGACGCCGAATGGATGTCCGCGCCACCAATATCGCCGTTCTTGGCTCGACCGGAAGCATCGGTCGCAGCGCGCTGGAGGTCATCGCCGCTTCCGGCGGGCGGCTGCGGGCAGTCGCTTTGTCGGCCAACGGCAATACCGAACTGCTGCTGAAACAGACCCATGCCCTGCGGCCGTCGCGGATCGTCGTGACCGATCGGGCGGCGGCGGCCCGGCAAGACTGGTCTTCGCTCCCCGCCGGCGTCGAACTGCTCGTCGGCCCCGAGGCGCTCGACCGGCTGGCGGCCGATGCGGACGTGGACATCGTCGTTTCGGCCATCGTCGGCAGCGCGGGCCTGCGCAGCACTTGGGCGGCGCTGAATGCCGGCAAGACGGTCGCCTTGGCCAACAAAGAGAGTCTCGTGGTCGGCGGCCCGCTGATTACCGAGTTGGCCCGGCGGAAGAATGCCAAGATTCTGCCCGTCGACAGCGAACACAGTGCGGTGTTTCAATCGTTACAGGCGGGACGACCGGAGGAGGTGCGGCGGATCGTGCTCACCGCCAGCGGGGGGCCATTCCGCACGTTCTCGCCGGCACAACTTGCCCAAGTTACCGTGGCCGACGCCCTGGCCCATCCGACTTGGGCGATGGGGCCAAAAATAACGGTCGATTCGGCCACGTTGATGAACAAGGCCCTGGAGATCATCGAGGCCCGCTGGCTCTTCGGTCTGTCGGCCGAGCAGATCGGCGTGGTGATTCACCCGCAGTCGATCGTGCATTCGATGGTAGAATACAGGGACGGCTCGGTGATAGCCCAGCTTAGCCCGCCCGACATGAAGCTGCCGATCCAGTATTCGTTGACCTGGCCGGAGCGTCGCGAGGGGGTGGCGGCGAAGCTGGACTGGAGCCGGGTGATGGAGTTGCGATTCGAGCCGCCCGATTTCGAGCGGTTCGGGGCGTTGCGGTTGGGGCTGGAGGCGGCCGCGGCGGGCGGAACGGCCGGAGCGGTGCTCAACGGCGCCAACGAAGGGGCAGTGGCCGCGTTTCTCGCCGGCCGGCTCCCCTTCGACCGAATCGTGCCCGCCTGCAAGAGCGTTTTAGAGAACCATCAATTCAACCCCAGCCCCAGCCTCGATGAAGCGATCGAGGCCGACCGTTGGGCGCGCCAGGAGGTGCTGCGTTGGACTACGCCATAGGCTTGACCGTCGTGATTCTCAAGGTCGCCGTCGGCCTGGGGTTCGTGATCTTCGTGCATGAGTTGGGCCACTTTATGGTGGCCAAGTTCTGCGGCGTGAAGTGCGAGAAGTTCTATCTCGGCTTCGACATCGCCGGGCTGAAGCTCTGTAAGTTCCGCTGGGGCGAAACCGAGTACGGCATCGGCATCCTGCCGCTGGGCGGCTACGTGAAGATGCTCGGCCAGGAGGACAATCCCGCCAAGCTCCGCGAGGAGATGGAGCGGGCGAAGGCAGCAGAAGGGGAGAAGGGGAGAGGGGGAGAGGGGGAGACCGCGACTCAGACAAGCGAATCACCGTCTGCAACATCCTCAGCTTCCGAGTCTCCCGGTCTCCCCGTCTCCCCGTCTCCCCCTCTTGGCTCATCGCTTTACGATCCTCGCAGCTACCTGGCCAAGAGCGTGCCGAAGCGGATGGCGATCATCTCGGCCGGCGTCATCATGAACCTGATTTTCGCGTTCGTGATGGCGGTGGTGGCCTTTCGAATTGGAATCGAAGAGCCGCCGGCCGTCGTGACCGAACTGCTGGCAGGTTATCCTGCCTGGTGTCAGGACGAACTGCGGCCGGGCGACGAAATCCTCGAAATCGCCGGCCAAAAGATCGGAAGGAATCGCGACGTATTGACCACCGTCGGACTGAACGACATCGACGTGAAGGACGGTGTGGTGTTGTTGGTGCGGCGGCCTGGCGTCAAGCAGCCGTTGAAGATCACGTTGCATCGTGGCACTCTGGTGGGCGATTTTCGGATCGGATTGTCCATCCCGCAAAGCACAAAGCTGATGCGCGACGAGAAAACGTGGCTGATCCGCCGTCGTCACGCGGTCATGCCCGGTTCGGCGGCCGCCCAGGCGAAGCCGGGATTTCACAACGGCGACCAGATTGTCGCCATCGACGGCGCGGCGATAAGCAACTACGGTCAGATCGTAGCCGAGTCGGCCCGCAAAGTCGATGAGCGGATTTCGGTGACGGTCGAACGGAAGAAGAGCGCCGACGGCCGACCGACCGGCGAGATTGAGCGTCTGACGATTCCCGTCGAGCCGCAGCCGCTCCGCGATCTGGGGCTGGTGATGGGCATGGGTGAAATCACGGCGGTGCAGGCCAATTCGCCGGCGGCGAAGGCGGGCATTCGCGCCGGCGACCAGATTCTCGATCCCGACGGCGATCCGATGACCCTGCCCGATCGCCTCATGAAACAAGCGGGCAAGACCGTCAAATTGGAAGTGAAACGCAAGAAGGAGACGAAGACGTTCTCGGTACAGTTGCGGCGGCCCGAGTTCGTGGCCTCGTCAAACGCGCTCGAGCACCCGGCGGTCGAGGTTGCCGCGCTCGGCGTCGCGTATCAGGTGCTCAACCGTGTCGAGCGGGTGATTCCGGGAAGCCCGGCCGACAAGGCCGGCATGAAACCGGGCGACGAGCTCGTGCAAGTCAAGTTGACACCGCCCGGCCCAGAGGGCTTGAAAGCGTTGGGCATCGGGTCGATGGACGACTTGGCCGAAATGCCCGCGGAGCAAATCGACTTCGACAACAAAAACCTCGTTTGGCCCTTGGCGTACGACGCCCTGCAAGGCTCCCTTGCCGGCACGAGCGTGGAATTGACATATCGCCGCGGAAAGGAAGAAAAGCCCCACACCACAGGGAAGATGGCGCCGGTGGATTCCCCCGCGCTTCACAGCCATGACCGCGGATTCTGCTTCGCGGTGCTGACGGAGGGCCGCAAAGGCTACTCGTTCGGCGAGGCATTGGCCCTGGGCGGCAAGGAGACGCTCGACGACGTCACGTTCGTCTTCCGTAGCGTAAAGGCGCTGGGCACGAACAAAGTCTCGCTGCGGAAACTCGCCGGGCCGTGGACGATCATCAAGATGGCCCGCGACGCCGCCGACGCGGGCAACGCTGAACTGTTGCTCTTTCTCACGATCTTAAGCGCCAATCTGGCCGTGCTCAACTTCCTGCCGATTCCCGTGCTCGACGGCGGCCATTTCGTGCTGTTGGCCTACGAGGGCATCCGC
Organism: uncultured Planctomycetaceae bacterium; assembly: GCA_963823895.1. Classification (GTDB taxonomy): domain Bacteria; phylum Planctomycetota; class Planctomycetia; order Pirellulales; family Thermoguttaceae. Next base: position 486,849 of record CAWGNG010000020.1, on the reverse strand, counting down.
GGCAAGCCAGCCAACGAGACCGTGCAAACTCTGCTGGCCTACATCGGCCTGGCGCTAATCATCGCGCTGATGATCTGGGTGCTGGGGCTCGATTTCAACCTGATCTCGCGGCACTAAAGAAGTAGGGTGGGACCAGCGCAGCGCAGTCCCACCAAACGCCGCGAGAGACCTTTTGGTGGGACTGCGCTGCGCTTGTCCCAACCTACATCTCCATACGCTATCGCTGCTCATTCGATCCAGCCGCCGCCGAGAACACGGTCGCCGTCGTAACAGACCGCGGCCTGGCCGGGGGCGACGGCGTGACACGGCTCGTCGAAGCGGACGTGGAAACGCCCGCCGGGCAGGAGTTCCACGGTCGCCGCGGCCGGGCGGCTGCGGTAGCGGATTTTGACCTGGGCTCGGAAAGAGGGGAGAGAGGAGAGAGGAGAGGGGAGAGAGGAGGGGGATTGTCGATCCGTGCGGTTCTCAGATTTTGGATTTGGGATTTTAGATTTCCGATTTCCGATCTCAGATTCACTGCCCACTGCCAACTGCCGACTGCCCACTGCCCACTTTCCACTGCCGACTGCCCACTGCCGACTGCCGACTTCACTGGGCACTGAAGTGCCCAGCCCTGCCCTCTGACCCCTGACCGCTGACCCCTGACCCCTCTCTCCCACGAGCCAATTTGCCTCGGCGGCGTAGAGATCGCATCGGGCGAGCTCCTCGCGCGTGCCGAGCACGACGCGGCGAGTGGCGGGCTCGATCCGCACGACGTAGCGAGGCTCGCCCAGGGCGACCCGCAGCCCCTTGCGCTGGCCGACCGTGAAACGCTCGAAACCGTCGTGCCGGCCGACGACCGTGCCGTCGGTCGTGACGATCTCGCCCGAGGTGTCGATCGACCCGCGATGCTGCCGGACGAATCGGGCGTGGTCCTGGTCGGGCACGAAGCAGATTTCCTGGCTGTCGCGCTTCGCCGCCACGCGCAAACCGAGCCGTTGGGCGATCCGCCGAATCTCCTGCTTGCGATGCTCGCCGAGCGGGAACATCAGCCGCGGGAGCAACTGCCGCTGGATGCCGAACAACACGTAGGACTGATCCTTCGATTCGTCGAGGCCGCGGAAAAGAGCAATGCCGCCATCGGGCATTGATGGAGGGTGGGGCAGACATTCCTGTCTGCCCTGATTCTCGCATCCGTCGCGGCAGACAGGAATGTCTGCCCCACCGGAAGCACTGCGGGTTGCCTGTTCACTGCCGGGAGCAAGGCGGACCAGCCGAGCGTAATGGCCGGTGGCTACGAAGTCGGCGCCGATGTTGTCGGCATAGTCGAACAGGCGGCCGAACTTCAGCCAGGTGTTGCAGACGATGCACGGATTGGGGGTTCGACCGGCCGTGTACTCGGCAACGAAATAATCGACGATCCGCGCGAACTCCTGCTCGAAATTGACCGCATAGAACGGGATGTCGAGTATGTCGGCCACGCGGCGGGCATCGGCCGCATCCGCCGCAGTGCAGCAGCCTTGCTTGCCACAACTCGTTTGTGGTGCAGGCGTCCCGCCTGCTGATGCAGCCGAGACGGCTGCACCACAAGAAGCCGACGGCTGCTCTTGTCCATGCCGCATGAACAGCCCGACGACGTCGTGCCCCTGCTCGCGGAGCAGCCGGGCCGCCACGCTGCTATCGACTCCGCCGGACATGGCCAAAACGACGCGGGACATCAACTCATTAGACCACGTTGTCCCAGCGGCCGGCAAGGGCCGGACTTCCGCGGCAAAGGGGACAGTCCCATTTCGTCTTTCCATGCCTCGTGGCGGCGAATATAATGCCTTAGAAGGTCTAACAAAACGTACTCCTCACGCTCCGCGTGAGGGAAATAGCAGGGCGGAATTGCCTCACGCGGAGCGTGAGGAGTACAACTGCATCCCAGTTTTGTTAGAACCCCTTAGCGAACTTGGTTTCTCAGGGAGATGCTATGGAACATGAACTACTCGATCGGGCCGAAGTCATTCAGCAGCGGATTCTGCAACTGAGGGACTCTCTTTGACTACGAAGGCAAGCAGAAGCAGGCAACGCGGATTGAGGAGCGGATGGCCGCCCCCGATTTCTGGAACAATCAGGAACGCGCCCGCGAAGTCGTCGGCGAGTTGAAGGGGCTCAAGGCGGTGCTGAAGCCGCTGGAAGAGGTGCTCAAGGCGGCCGACAATCTGGCGGTGTTGGTCGAAATGGCACAGGAAGACGACGAGCTGGCGGCCGAAGTGCCGGGCGAGTTGGATCGGCTGCAACAATCGCTGGAAGTGATGGAGACGAAGGCGTTGTTGAACGGCCCGTTCGACGCCAACGCCGCGCTGCTGACGATCAACGCCCGCGACGGCGGCACCGACGCCAACGATTGGGCCGAAATGCTCTTGCGAATGTATCTCAACTGGGCGAAGGACCACGACTGCGAAACCGAACTGCTCGACCGCCAGGACAACGAGCAGGCGGGCATCAACAGCGCCACGATCACCGTCCGCGGGCCAATGGCCTACGGATACCTCAAGGGCGAGAGCGGCATCCATCGGCTGATCCGCATCAGCCCCTTCAACGCCGAAGCCAAGCGGCAAACCAGCTTCGCCGCCGTCGATGTTTCGCCCGAGGTCTCCGAGCAGGTCGATATCGAAATCCCGGACGACGACTTGGAGGAGCAGGTGTTTCGCGCCAGCGGCCCCGGCGGCCAGCACGTCAACAAGACATCGAGCGCCGTGCGGCTGATTCACAAGCCGACCGGCATTGCCGTGGCCTGCCAGAGCGAGCGGAGCCAGCACAAGAACCGCTCGACCGCGATGAAGATGCTCCGTGCGCGGCTGGCCCGAGTGGAGGAAGAAAAACGCGAGGCCGAGCAGGCGGCCAAGTACAACCAGATGCCCAAGGTCGGCTTCGGCTCGCAAATCCGCAGCTATTTCCTCCATCCCGAGCAGCGAGTGAAGGATTCGCGCACCGGTTACTCGGACACCAGTTTCCACAGAGTGCTGGACGGCGACATCCAGGGCTTTCTCGACGCGTACCTGCGATTCAGGGCGGGAAAAGAGTAGCCGCCTGAGCGACTGCTAAACCGCGGGGGACGCGAAATCTGTTGTTGCGCCGTTGTTTGCGGCCATCTCCTGGGGCAAGGTATAATGAGGGTATGGCCGACGAGTGGTATTGTGAAATTGCGGGGCGGGAAATTGGCCCGCTGTCGTCGGAGCAGCTCCGGGCGATGGCGGCCAAGGCGCAGATTCTGCCGAGCGATTGCGTGCGGCAGGGCGGGCAAGGCCCTTGGATTCTGGCCCGCCAAGTGAAGGGATTGCTGCCGGCGGCGTCCGATTCGTCCGGGACGGCTTCCGCGAAATCCGTGCCCTCGTCCAAAGCTCCCTCGTCGCAACGGCCGGGCATCTCTTCGAAACAAGACGTCACAAACGCAAGTCGCGGCGTTTCCCAGCGACAAGAATCCGCAAATGGAGGTCGTGCCAGCCAGGCGCCAGCGCCCGAGATTCTGCCGGTGGCCCAGCGGCTGCCCCAGACTTCGACCACACCTGCGTCGCCGGTGCTCCAGATGCCGCCGGTCGCTCCGCCGATGGCGGCCGACGTCTTCGATCCAGTCGCGCTGGGAATCCTGGAGGATCCGGCCACGGTGAAGACTGAGACGCAAGCCCACGCAAAATCCCTGCGTTCGCGCGAAAAGCGGCGGCTGGAACGGCAGAAGATGGTGGTCGGCGTGTTGGCGGCCGCCGTCGTCATCTTGGCGATTGGTGGCCTGCTATTGACCATCGGCGGTAACACTCCTTCAGAACAGGGACACAGCGCGTCGGCCACTCCGGCCAAGAAGACACCCCCGGCCAAGCCCGCCGCAAGCCCTGAAGCCCTCGAAGCGCGGGAGGGCATCGACGTACTCGGCTCACCCAAATCGAAGCCGCCGAAAATCAGCGCGGAAGCAGAAAGAAAGCCGATCGCGGCCGATTTCGACCATCCCAAGACGGCGATACCAAGCGCTTCCGCAAAGGCCCTCCCGCCGAAGTAACCCCGCCGGCGCAAGCCGGGCACGCCCAAGGCCGATTTTGGCCTGCCCATGGTCGATGAATAGTGGTCGCCCCCCGTTTCGCTCGGCTTGGCATCTCCGTTGACGGTCGCCGGAAAAGCCGATACGCTGACTTCTGGTGTAAAGAATCGCATCATGTCGATCCATATTCTCAAGTCAAGCGTGATCCAAGCGAAGGAATAGTGTGAACGCACTGGTCACCGGCGGCGGCGGCTTTCTCGGGCTGTACGTCGTTGAACAACTTGTCGCACGCGGCGATCGTGTTCGGGCGATGTGCCGCAAGGACTGCCCGCCGTTGGACGCTTTGGGCGTCGAGACGGTGCGGGCCGATCTGCGCGATCGCGAGGCGGTGGTGGCCGCTTGCCGCGGGGTCGATACCGTGTTTCACATCGGCGGCATCGCCGGCATGGTCGGACCGTGGAAACGCTTCTTCGAGACCAACACCTTGGGCACTAGGCACGTCGTCGAGGGATGCTTGGCGCACGGCGTCGGGCGATTGGTCTACACCAGCAGTCCCAGCGTGATTTTCGACGGCCGTCAGCAGTGCGGCGTCGATGAGTCGATTCCCTATCCGAAGCGCTGGCTCTGCCACTACGCCCGCTCGAAGGCGCTGGGCGAGCAGGACGTGCTGGCCGCCAACGGCCGCGACGGGTTGGCCACCTGTGCGCTGCGGCCGCATCTGATTTGGGGGCCGCGCGATCGGCAGTTGATTCCGCACGTTGTCGATTGCGCGCGGCGCGGCCGCTTGCGGCGCGTCGGCGACGGCACGAATCTGATCGACACCGTCTACGTGGAAAATGCGGCGGCGGCCCATCTGCTGGCGGCCGACGCTCTGGCGGCGGGTTCGCCGGTGGCCGGCCGCGCGTACTTCATCAGTCAGGGCGAGCCGGTCAACTGCTGGAAATGGATCGACGAGTTGCTGGTGATGGCCGGCCTGCCGCCGGTGCGCAGGTCGCTCTCGCTGCCGGCGGCGTGGGTGCTCGGCGCGGCGTGCGAAGCGGCGTACTGGCTCTTTCGCCTGCAAGGCCAACCGCCGATGAGCCGATTTCTGGCCCGGCAGATGGCCACATCCCACTACTTCGACATCGGCCGCGCCCGCCGCGATTTCGGCTACGAGCCGAATATCTCGATGGCCGAAGGAATGCGCCGGCTGGCGGCCACGGGATTGAAGTGAGCGGGCCGCTAAACGGCTCGTTTGCCCCGCGACGATTTGCGCGATAGGATGGAAGGGCGTGAGTGACAATCCATCCATCGCGATAACCCAGAGAGAGGCTACCATGAGTTTTCAGCGGACGTGGCGTCGCGGCATTCTGGCGATTCTCTTGATCCTATCGGCGGCATCGAGCCTTTGCGGGCAAACGCCGCTGAAATCGGCCGCCTTCACGCCGGGATCGTGGTCGCTGGTCCTTCTGCCCGACACGCAATACTACTCGCTCAGCTACCCTGATCTGTTCAAAGCTCAGACTCGTTGGATCGTCAAGAACAAGGAAAAGTACGACATCCGTTACGTTCTCGGGCTGGGCGACGTTACCGACAAGAACACCACCCGCGAATGGCGGAACGCCAAGAAAGCGATCGACGAACTGGACGGCCACGTGCCTTACGCCCTGGCCTCGGGCAACCACGACTACTCGCCGCACGGCGATTCGGCCGCGGGCCGCTCGGGCATCAACGAGTTCTTTCCGCCGTCGAAGTTCGAGAACTGGCCGACCTTCGGCGGCGTGATGAAAGCGGGGGACATCACCAATAGTTTTCATCTGTTCAGCGCCGGTAAGACCGACTGGATCGTGATCGTGCTGGAATGGGCCCCCAGCGACGCGGCCGTCCGCTGGGCCAACCAGATTCTCGCCAAGCACCCCAAGCGGACGGCGATCCTCGTCGCCCACGCCTATCTGTTTGACGACAACACCCGCTACGACTTCGCGAAGAAGGGCAAGAAGCAGAAATGGAACCCGCACGCCTACGTCAGCAAGGGCGGCAACGACGGCGAGGATCTCTGGCAGAAATTAGTCCGCAAGAACAACTTTGCCCTGGTCGTCTGCGGCCACGTCAGCATCCACGGCTATGCGTTCTTGGTCAGCACAAACGATCGTGGTAAGCACGTCTATCAAATGCTGGCGGACTACCAGTTGCGGCAGCTCGGCGGCGAGGCCTATCTGCGAATTCTGGAGTTCCTGCCCGACGGCAAGACGGTCCACGTCAAGTCGTACTCGCCGCTGCGCGATAAGTACCTGAGCGACGCCGGCAACCAATTCAGCTTCGAGTTGGATCGATAGAGCGAACGTCGGCGTCTTCGCCGCCGCGTCAGAGTAACCTGACTGATTTGCCGCAAAATGCTGTAGGGAACGCCCTCCGCGGCGTTCCGGGAGCCGCGAAAAACGGCGTTTTCCTCGCCGGCACGGAACGCCGCGGAGGGCGTTCCCTAATGGGTTTTGACAAACAGATTCGGTAGTAATCACGTAAAATGCAGCGATTGGGCCAGTTGACCGTTGCCGAGCAACCCTACGTACCGCAGAAGCTGTTTCGAGCCGCGGGCGAATTGCTCCAGGAAGTCGGTGACGCGCTGGTGCAAGGCGGGCCAGTCGTTGGCCAAACGGTGCATTTTGAGGATTGTCTCCTTCAGCCATCGCCATAATTTTTCGATCGGGTTCAGCCAGGGGGCGTAAGTCGGCAACCAGATTGGCTTGATTTGAGGATATGCCCCCACGGCCGTGAGTACGTCGGGATGAGTATGGATCGACCAATTGTCTTGAACGACGTAGATCGTCTTGGCGCGAGCGTAAGTTTTCGCGATCCGTTCATACATCTCGATGACCTTGGCTCGACCGATAATGTAGTTGTCCACGTAGGTCACTTTTCCGCTGCAGGCGTTCAGGCCGCCGATCACACGCCACAGCCCATTGTTGGACTGTTGCCGATCCGCTTGCGGTGGAGCCGCGGGCGGGGCGGCAGCCCAACTCGGCGCCGGCTCGGGCCAGACGGCGTACCCCATTTCGTCGATGAACAGCAATGTCGTTTCCTGGGGGTTGCGCCGCTGCTCGCAGGCATCGTTTCAGTTTGGCTACCTTGCTTCGATACTGCGGATCCGGGCTAAAATGCTGGACCCGACCCGAACGCAATTTCACTCCCAGTTTGCGACGGAGCCACCGCCACACGCCACTGAGCGTGTAATTCTGGATCGTCTTAATGCTGGCGCGAATGGTCCGCAACGTCCAGCGGCTGGGCGGCGGACCAGCGGCTGTCGGCATCGCCTCGCGGCGAGCTTCCTCGCCGGGGCCTTGCCGCAGCCGCTCCAACACCTGTTCCCGCTGCTCGAAAGGGACGGCGACGGCTGCCTCCCTGCCGCCGCCGCAACAGTCCTTCGATCCCGTGTTGTTCATAGCAATCCAACCAATGGTACACGGTGTCAGGATCTCGCGGTCTCAGTAGTCCCTGAGTCGCTACCGCATGAGGCGATTGGCCGTCGGCGACCTTCAAGATCGCCGCACACCGTTCCCGCACGTCCGGACGCCGATCATGGTTCCGATACTCGACCAACGTCCTGCGCTGAGCCTGTGAAAGTTTCAAAGTTCGCTGGTACATGACGATTCATCCTCCTTTGCGAAGTTACTTCATGGACCCTCCTTTCAATTACTCTCAAGCAACGCCGCCAAAGGCAACCACAAAATGCGCCTGCTAGCAGTGGTGTGCTAGCACAATACCTTGAATTCACTACCGATTTTGGCTGTCAAAACCCATCAGGACCATTGGTTAGCTTGTCTTGACGCGACTTCCTACCGACCCGATTCGGAGAGGAGCGTTGCAAGCCGTTCGGCCAGCGAAGGGGGCAGGCCTTGCAAGAAGTCTCGCCCCACCAGTCCTACGTCGATCATGTCGCGAAGATGGACGCGGTCTTGGTTGCGGTTCGACAGCAGCTTCATTAAAACCAACCCGCGCAGGGAAATCGTCTGAATGCCCGAAATGTCTTGCCGTTGTTCGACCGGCGGAGAGGGCAATTCGTACTCGGAGCGGACGCGCTCGCCCGCCCAGACCAAATGGACGGCGGCACGTGGGTTGGGATCGCTGCGTTCGAGGAACATTCCCACGCCCATCACCTCGAAGTAATCCATCTCGACCGACAGCGCGGCGGCGCGGGCGCGGGGCAGGTCGTCGCGGTCGATCAGCAGGTCAACGTCCTTCGTGGTTCGCACGGCCGCCGGCTCCCGACTGGCCACCCAGAGAGCGACCGCTTGCCCGCCGACCACGGCATACGGCACCGACTTCTCCGCAAGCGCGGCGGTGATTCGGCGGAGGCGACGGGTAACGTCGTCTAGAGACATGGCATACGCCTCCCAGAAATCCTCGTTCGCGACCGTTGCGACGTTCCGCGTTGAAGTCATTCGTTCATGGTAGTCCGAGAAACATACCCCCACAAGAGGCTAAATCCTCACGCCGCAACATAGCCTGTGCATGCTGGCCCCTTGAGAATCCGCCAGTCATTGGAGGATTTCCATCCCCTCCAATGGCTATACCGGCTGCAAGCATATCGTCCGCTTGCCATCGAACCAGAAAGCGGATAGCTTTATAGGCTTAGGCAATCTGTAACAGGGCAATCAGCGTGGACCGGCCGGAACATCAAAGAGTTGTGATCACGGGCGTGGGACTTACGGCGCCGAACGGGAATTCCCTGCCCGAGTTCCGCCGCAGCCTGTTGGAGGGCCGCAGCGGTGTGGTCGACTACACGACCCGCTATTTTGGCCCCACTTTGGCGGGGGTCTGCAACTTCGACGAGTTGCGATACCAAAAACGCAAAGAGGTCCGCCGCGGCACCCGCGCAGGCGGCATCGGCATCTTCTGCGCCCGTGAGGCCGTCGCCGACGCCGGGCTGGATTGGGAAAACGTCGATCGCTCGACCGTCGGCATCTACGTCGGCGTGACCGAACATGGCAACGTCGAGACCGAAAACGAGATCTTCCTCTTGAAGGGATACGACTACGACACACAGTTCTGGTCGCACCACCACAACCCGCGGACCGTGGCCAATAACCCGGCGGGCGAAATCTCGCTAAACCTGGGCATCACGGGGCCGCACTACACGCTCGGCGCGGCGTGTGCCGCGGGCAATGCCGGCATGATCCAGGGGGTGCAGATGCTGCGGCTGGGCGATTGCGACATCGCCCTGGCCGGCGGCGTCTCGGAGAGCATCCACACGTTCGGCATTTTTGCCAGTTTTCACAGCCAGGGCGCGTTGGCCAAAAACGGCGACCCGGCGAAGGCCTCGCGCCCCTTCGACCTCGACCGCAACGGCATCGTGGTGGCCGAGGGGGGCTGCATGTACGTGCTCGAACGCCTCGGCGACGCCCGCGCCGCGGCGCGAAAATCTACGGCGAGATCGTCGGCTACGCCATCAACAGCGACGCCACCGATTTCGTGCTGCCCGATCCCGGCCGTCAGGCCGAGTGCATCAACTTGGCGCTGCGGCGGGCGGGCATGAATCGCGACGAGATCGACATCGTCAGCACGCACGCCACCGGCACCTCCTCGGGCGACACGCAGGAGTGTCAGGCCCTGCGGCGGGTCTGGGGCGACAATGGCCATCACACCATGTTCAACAACACGAAGAGCTTCATCGGCCACGCAATGGGGGCGGCCGGCGCCTTGGAATTGGCCGGCAACCTGCCCGCGTTTGCCGACGGCGTCTGCCACGCCACGATCAATCTCGACCGGCCCGATCCCGATTGCCAACTGCCCGGGCTGGTGGCCAACCAACCGCGCGAGGCCGGCCCGATCAACAGCATTCTCAACACGGCGTTCGGAATGCTCGGCATCAACTCGGTGGTCATCGTAAAGAAGATTTGACGAAAACCCCAGGAGAAACCGCCATGACGGCCGCCGATATCCGCAAAGCTGTTCTCGACATCCTGCACGACATCGCCCCGGACGAAGACCTCAGCAACCTGAAGGAGGACGTCCCCTTCCGCGAGCAACTCGAACTGGACAGCATGGATTTTCTCGACATCGTCATGGAGCTTCGCAAGCGCTACCGCGTACAGATTCCCGAGGAGGAATACACCGAGTTGGCGAGCATGGCCAGCACGGTGAAATATTTGGAACCGCGGATGAAGGACAAGTAGGGGCTGGGGACTAGGGGCTAGGGACTTGACAAGGTAATCTCGCGCCCTATTCTAGCCCCTAGTCCCCGGCCCCTAGTGCCTCAACCGATCTGACTTGACAGGTTTTGGTGGAGATGGTATTTCGCTTTCCGGGGCAACAACCTGTCAGGAGAGCGAACATGGGCAAGGAAGCCAAGTACGTGGTTCGGCTATCGAACGAGGAACGAGGTCAATTGGAGGATCTTGTGGCGCGAGGACGGGTGGCGAAGGCGACTCGTCAGCGGGCACAGGTGTTGCTACGTGCCGATCAGGGGCAGGGAGGTTCCTGCGCCGTGGACGAAGCGATTGCGGATTTGGTGGGCGTCAGCTTATCGACGGTCCACCGAGTTCGGCAACAGTTCGTCGAAGAAGGTTGGGAGGCATCGTTGTACCGTAAGCCGGCCACAAATCGACAATATCGCAAACTGGACGGTGTGCAAGAGGCCCACTTGGTGGCTTTGGCCTGTTCGTCACCGCCAACGGGCCGGGTGTGTTGGACGATGCAACTGCTGGCCGACAAATTGGTGGAATTGGAGATCGTCGAATCGATTGGGCGCGAGGCCGTTCGCACCACGCTGAAAAAAACGTTCTTCAGCCCTGGCGCAAAGAGCAATGGGTATTGCCGCCGGAGCAAAACGCCGATTTTGTCTGCGCGATGGAAGACGTGCTTGAAGTCTACCAACGGCCCTACGATCCGCAGCGACCGGTCGTGTGTTTTGACGAGCAAAGCAGGCAATTGACCAAAGAAACACGTCGGGCGATTCCCGCCGCGCCTGGGCGTCCGGCGCGGGTGGATTACGAATATGAGCGTAACGGAACGGCCAATCTGTTTATGATCTTTGAGCCGCTGGCGGGCAAGCGTCGCGTGAAGGTGACCGACCGACGTACCGCGTTGGATTTCGCCGAGGTGATTCGGGAGTTGGTGGACAGCTATCCGATGGCGGAGAAAATCGTGTTGGTGATGGACAACTTGAACACGCACAAGATGGCTTCGCTCTACGAGGCGTTTGCCCCCGACGAGGCTCGCCGACTGATCGAACGGCTGGAGGTTCACTACACGCCGAAACACGGCAGTTGGCTGGACATGGCCGAGACGGAGTTAAGCGTGATGACCAAACAGTGCCTTCGGCGGCGGATTCCCGATAAACCCACACTGGTCCGCGAGGTTGCCGCTTGGGAATCCACACGAAACACCGCTCGATGCCGCATCGACTGGCGTTTCACTACAGCCAACGCCCGAATCAAACTCAAACGCCTCTACCCGTCAATTCAGGTCGGTTGAGGCACTAGCCCCTCATGTACGACACCATCATCATCGGCGCTGGGATGTCGGGGTTGGCGGCGGGGATTCGCTTGGCCCACTTCGGCCAGCGGGTCTGCCTGCTCGAACGCCACACGGCCATCGGCGGGCTGAACTCGTACTACCGGCAGCGCGGGCGGATCTTTGACGTCGGGCTGCACGCGATCACCAATTTCGTGCCGAAGGGAACGCGCAGCGGACCGTTTGCGCAACTGCTCCGCCAACTGCGCTTCGCCTGGGAAGAATGGGCGCTGTCGCCGCAACTCGGCTCGGCCATCATGTTCCCCGGCGTGACGCTGCGGTTCTCCAATGAGATCGAACTGCTGGAAGGCGAAATCCGCCGGCATTTCCCGCGGCAAATCAACAACTTCCGCCGCCTGGCGACCGAACTGATCGGCTACGACCAATTCGGCCGGGCGGGCGGCGGCCGTTCGGCCCGCAAGGTGGTCGGCGACATGATCGACGATCCGCTGCTGATCGAGATGATCTTTTGCCCGATCCTTTTCTACGGCGGCTCGCAAGAGCACGACATCGATTTCGACCAGTTCAGCATCCTCTTCCGCGCGATTTTCCTCGAAGGGCTGGCGCGGCCGCTGGCCGGAATCCAGGCGATCCTCAAAATGCTGCTGCGCCGCTTCCAGGAGCACGGCGGCGAGTTGCGGCTGCGGGCGGCGGTGCGGCGAATCGCCGTCAAAAACGGGGCGGTCGAAAAAGTCGTGCTGGAAGACGGCTCCGAACTGGAAACCCGCAACGTCCTCTCTTCGGCGGGCTGGACCGAAACGATGCGGATGTGCGACGACGGCCACGCGGACGACGCCGCCCTGGCCGGCCGGATGTCGTTCGTCGAGTCGATCTCGATTCTCGACCGCCAGCCGAAGTCGCTGGGCTGCGACAAGACGATCGTCTTCTACAACGATTCGGAGAGGTTTCATTACGAAAAGCCCGACGACCTGGTCGATCTCCGCAGCGGCACGATCTGCTCGCCCAACAATTTCGCCTATTCCGAGCCGCTGGGCGAAGGGGTAATGCGGATTTCGGCGCTGGCCAACTACGACTGCTGGAAGTCGCTCGACGCGGAGGCCTACCGCGCGGCCAAGCTCGATTGGTACGACCGCATTGCCACGTCGGCCGCCCGCTTCGTCCCCGATTTTCGTCCGTCGGTGGTCGAGACCGACATGTTCACGCCGCTGACGATTCAGCGTTTCACCGGCCACGCCGACGGGGCGATTTACGGTTCGACCCGCAAGAGCCGCGACGGCACCACGCACCTGCGGAATCTCTTCATTTGCGGCAACGATCAGGGTCTGGTCGGCATCGTCGGAGCGATAATCAGCGGCATCAGCATCGCCAACCGGCACTTGCTTAAGTAAGAGGTGGGTTGCAGGCGATCCCTCAGCCGACACGAGCCCTTCGCGGCGCGACGGCCCGTTTGTATCTTCTGTTGGCGATCTCTTCCTCCGTCGCCTGCCTCCACTTGCCGAGGAAGCCGCGTTTGAGGAACAACCGCGTGGAATCGTCCTCCAACATCTCGAACCAGAGGAACCCTTTTCGCATCACGTAGCAGCATCCACACTTCTTGCATTGATCGATGAATTCATACCCCGCTCTTTGTCTAATAATAATGTTGAAGTCCTCGTACAGCTTCCCGCCACAGCGGCAATGCGGCTTGTCATCGAACTTCTCGGCCAGCCACCCGAACCCGAAGGGCAAGAACAGACCGACTATGGCACCACTTGCCGTAAACCAAGCGGCGTGAGCAGGGGCAGCAAGTTGACCGATGTTGTGCGCTGCCAATGCACCACCACCGACAAAGAACACGAAGATGAGAAGCTCAAAGATAGTCATGACGTTTTACGCAGAACGTCCGCCGCGTCAGCGTCATAGCCTGCGGTGGAGGCAATTCCAGCGGTTGCCCTTCAGCCTAGTGTGAATGAGTCTATCCTGCCGCTACCGTTACGTCAAATACTGTCACCCTCATAGCTTCTCCGCTCCCAATTGATCGCCCGGCCGCACGTGATAGCCGCGGAGGAATTCGGCGATGGGCATCGGACGCTTGCCGGAGGGCTGAACGCTGGCGGGCATAACGGCATCTGTACCGGCGGCGATTACTAGGCGATCGCCGGAGGCTTCTAAGACTCTGCCGGGTTGGGGTGGCAGTTCAACTGCCACCCCAACGGAATCGCCGGGAGCCGCCGTGCCGGCGGCTGCTAAACGGGGATTGACGACGGTTGCGGGGCCGAGAATCAGACGGATTGGCGGGCCGTCGGGGCGATGCCAGAACGTGTAGGTCTTCGGCCAGGGCTCCAGTGCGCGAATCTGGTTCTTGATTGCCAGCGCCGGGCGCGACCAGTCGATCGCACCGTCGGTCTTCTTCAGCCGCGGGGCTTTCGTCACCAGCGCAGCATCCTGCGGAATCGCGCGGATGTCGCCCGATTCCAGCCGGTCGATCGTTTCACACGTGAGCCGAGCGCCGATCTGGGCCAGGCGAACTTCGAGTTCGGCGGCCGTTTCCTCGGGGCCGATGGCCACTCGGGTCTGCGCCAGACAGCCGCCGGCGTCGATCCGCGGCGTGATTTCGAGCACGGTTACGCCGGTTTCGCTCTCGCCGTTGTAGATCGCCCAATTGATCGGCGCGGCGCCGCGATACTTCGGCAGCAGCGAGGCGTGCAGATTGACGCCGCCGCGGCGGGTCGTCGCCAGCGTGGGCGGCGAGAGGATTTGTCCGTAGTCGCAGACCACCAGCAGATCGGCGTGGTACTCGGCGAGCCGCGACTGCGCTTCCGGCGTGTTTACGTCCTCGGGCTCAACGATCGGCGTGCCGTGCTCTTGGGCGACGTCACGGATGGAGCTGATCGGCGCGACTGGTTGGCCGCGATGGCTGCGCAGCGGCGCGGTGACCAGGGCTGTCACGCGGTGGCGGGTTTCATAGAGCGCGCGAAACAACGGTACGGCAAACGGACCGGTGCCCATCATGATCAGTTGCATGGGCACGAGTGTAGAAGAAAACGCCGGTTTTGGGAAGGCGCCGCGGGGCCCGCGGCAGACGACATGCACCAAAAAGCGACCGGAGCCTGGGCGAGTGCCCAGGCTCCGGTGATTGGTGGATGACAAGATGAGAACTCGAAGTCTAAGCCTTTCTCCATTTCCGGCCCACGCCGAGCAATGCGACAACCCCCATCGCGGCTAAGACAAGCGTTGAGGGTTCGGGCGAGGTAGTCGTGGTAGTCGTGAGTGAACTGATCGCGATATCCGATCCGGCATGTCCCACACCACTCAATTCCATGACGATGGCGTTGACATCCGTGAGGTCGGCGTTGCCGCTGAGACCGCTGAAAAGCAGCGGAATCTCGCCGGTGTTCGTGACCGGAAAGGGGGTTGTCATGGTCGAGGAATTGGCGCCGCCGTTGCTGTAGACGGTCATGGTGACGTCGATGCCGGTGCCGGTCAGTCCGATAACATTCAGCAGAAAGCTATTGTCCCCCCCAATTGTCAAATTGGCGTTGAGGTCATATAGTGGTCCATTGGAGGTGTCTGCGCCCGCCCAGGTCACAATCGTGTACGCCTGTCCCGTCCCCTGGCTGAAATACAGCCCGCTGCCGGGGTCGGAAAACACATCGACGTACATCGGTTGGCCTGCGACTTCGTGCAGCGAGATGTCGCGCCAGCCGCCGATGGCCGAACTGGCCTGGGTCACGTTGGTATCGACCGTTTGTGATGGTTTGGACGTCACCTTGAGCGATTGGTCATCCGGGGTATTGAACTGATCGATGATCAGGTCGGCCCGGACAGTGGCAGCCGAAAGCAGAAAGATGGCTGCAAGAAATACATAGGCGCGCTGAGCCATTGCCTCTCCTCCTGCTCTTCCGTTCTGTTCCTAGTGCCTCAACCGACCTGAATTGACGGGTAGAGGCGTTTGAGTTTGATTCGGGCGTTGGCTGTAGTGAAACGCCAGTCGATGCGGCATCGAGCGGTGTTTCGTGTGGATTCCCAAGCGGCAACCTCGCGGACCAGTGTGGGTTTATCGGGAATCCGCCGCCGAAGGCACTGTTTGGTCATCACGCTTAACTCCGTCTCGGCCATGTCCAGCCAACTGCCGTGTTTCGGCGTGTAGTGAACCTCCAGCCGTTCGATCAGTCGGCGAGCCTCGTCGGGGGCAAACGCCTCGTAGAGCGAAGCCATCTTGTGCGTGTTCAAGTTGTCCATCACCAACACGATTTTCTCCGCCATCGGATAGCTGTCCACCAACTCCCGAATCACCTCGGCGAAATCCAACGCGGTACGTCGGTCGGTCACCTTCACGCGACGCTTGCCCGCCAGCGGCTCAAAGATCATAAACAGATTGGCCGTTCCGTTACGCTCATATTCGTAATCCACCCGCGCCGGACGCCCAGGCGCGGCGGGAATCGCCCGACGTGTTTCTTTGGTCAATTGCCTGCTTTGCTCGTCAAAACACACGACCGGTCGCTGCGGATCGTAGGGCCGTTGGTAGACTTCAAGCACGTCTTCCATCGCGCAGACAAAATCGGCGTTTTGCTCCGGCGGCAATACCCATTGCTCTTTGCGCAGGGCTGAAGAACGTTTTTTTCAGCGTGGTGCGAACGGCCTCGCGCCAATCGATTCGACGATCTCCAATTCCACCAATTTGTCGGCCAGCAGTTGCATCGTCCAACACACCCGGCCCGTTGGCGGTGACGAACAGGCCAAAGCCACCAAGTGGGCCTCTTGCACACCGTCCAGTTTGCGATATTGTCGATTTGTGGCCGGCTTACGGTACAACGATGCCTCCCAACCTTCTTCGACGAACTGTTGCCGAACTCGGTGGACCGTCGATAAGCTGACGCCCACCAAATCCGCAATCGCTTCGTCCACGGCGCAGGAACCTCCCTGCCCCTGATCGGCACGTAGCAACACCTGTGCCCGCTGACGAGTCGCCTTCGCCACCCGTCCTCGCGCCACAAGATCCTCCAATTGACCTCGTTCCTCGTTCGATAGCCGAACCACGTACTTGGCTTCCTTGCCCATGTTCGCTCTCCTGACAGGTTGTTGCCCCGGAAAGCGAAATACCATCTCCACCAAAACCTGTCAAGTCAGATCGGTTGAGGCACTAGAGCGGAATCCCTTCCCGCCCTCAAGCTTCCTGCATCTTATCCTAAGTCTCTTTTCGGAGTCAACGTTAAAGTTGCGAAAACTTTACTCCAGCAAGGAGGAATACCCTGCACAGAAAGGACCAAGCGGCGTAACCTCTTTGTTCAGAAGCTGTTGCGCTTAGCGGCCACAATCGCCCGCCGCGAAGACTACTCAGAACTTCCGCGCCCTTTTCCCCCAAGAGACGTATATGCCAGGATGGCAACTTCCTAAGTGCGAAGCTGCTCGAGCTCGGCCAGCCGGACGGCGATCTGTTGATCGGGTGGGATGATGCCTCGGTCCCGATCGCCCTGGAACTCCAACTCAAGATCCAGGAGGGCCTGCTTGACCGACAGCAAGCCGCTGGGGGAAAGACGGTCGGTGAACAGCACGCCATCGAGATGGTCGTTCTCGTGTTGGACCGCGCGGGCAAAGAACCCATCCAGATCGTAATTGATCTCTTCGCCCTTGAGATCGAAAGCGGAGAGGACCAGCTTCTCCGACCGCTTCACCGGGGCGTAGATTTCCGGGAAGCTCAGGCAGCCCTCTTCTTTCTCCACCGTCCCGCTCCGCCGGCTGATCACCGGGTTGATAAAGACGTGCTCGGGGGCCTTCGCCGGATCGCCTTCGAGATTGATGATGAAGAAGCGGTAAGGCAGCCCGACCTGGCTCGCAGCCAGACCGACGCCTTTCTGCTCGTACATCAGGTCGAACATCTCCCGAACGACGTTCTTCAGGTCATTATCGAAGCGGCGCAATAGCTTACACTTGTGACGCAGAGCCGGGTGAGGATACTTCAAGATTCGCAGCACAATTGGGCTCCATTCGTCCACGCGGAGACTACTTGATTATAGTCCGTTTCGGGAAAAGGGGACAGGCACCTTTTGCCGGAACGGCCCTTCGGGTGCTTCGCACAAAAGGTGCCTGTCCCCTTTTCCGCTAACGCCGCCGAGACGAAGGGGGTGGCGGCCCGGCGGGGGGATGATATGCTCTATCCATGAATCCCTCTCGCCTGGTGTTGTTGGTGCAGTTGCCGATTCCGCCGTCGGCCCCGGGACCGATCGAGGGCAACGTGCCGCTGGCGGCGTCCTACCTGAAACTCTTCGCCCGGCGGCAAGGGCTGGAGAAATCCTTCTCGATCGAGTTGCTCCCTGCCGCATTGGCGAACAGCTTGGGCGATCAGGGCTTGATCGCTGCGATCCTGGCGCGGCAACCTTGGATGGTCGGCTTTACCTGCTACGTCTGGAATGTGGAGCGAACGCTCTGGATCGCCCAGCGATTGAAGCAGCGGCGGCCGGAGTTGATCGTGCTGGTGGGCGGGCCGGAGATTACCGCCGACAACACTTCGGTGCTTCAGAATCCGGCCGTTGATTACGCCGTCGTGGGCGAGGGGGAACGGGCGTTTGCCGAGTTGCTGGCGGCGTTTGCCGAGCATAACGTCGGGATGGCAGTTGCACATGACGTTGGGGTGGCAGTTGCACTGCCATCCCCCGGCGGGTGCGGCAGTACAACTACCGCACCAACGAAGGCAGACAGGAATGTCTGCCCCACTGTTCCCAATGTTTTTGCGAAAGACCCTCACCCTAGCCCTCTCCCGGATGGAGAGGGGATTGCAATCGATCTCGATGCAATCTCCTCGCCTTACAGCGAGGGCATTCTCGATCTGGGCGATGGGGGGCGAATGTTGCTGGAGACGGCCCGCGGCTGCCGCTTCCGCTGCAAGTACTGCTACTATCCCAAGAGCCACCGGGGGCTTCGCTTCCTCTCGGCCGAGCAGGTCGTGGCCAATCTGAACTATGCCGCCGAGCACGGTGCGAAGGAGGTCGTGCTACTCGATCCGACGCTCAACCAGCGGCCCGATTTCGCCGATTTTCTGCGGCTGCTCCGTCGCGGCAACACGGCGGGGCGGCTGGCGTTTTCCGGCGAGTTGCGGGCCGAGGGGATCGACGCCCAACAGGCCCGGCTGCTCCGCGCGGCCAACTTCCACGAGGTCGAGGTCGGGCTGCAATCGGTCGAGCCGCGGGCGTGGGAACTGATGGGCCGAGCGACCGACTTGCCGGCGTTCGAGCGGGGCGTCAAGGCGATTATGGCCGAAGGGATCAAGGCCCGCGTCGATCTGATCCTCGGCTTGCCGGGCGATACGGTCGATTCGGTGCGGCGTGGCATCGACTTTCTGCTCCGCACCGGGGCATACACGGAGACGCAGGTGTTCAACCTCTCGATTCTGCCCGGCACCGCCTTCCGCCGCGAGGCCGAGCAGTTGGGGCTGCGGTATCAGCCCTGGCCGCCGTACTACGTGTTGCAAACGCCGACGCTCGACATGCAAGACATCTACCGCTTGATGGAGGAGGCCCAGGAGGCGTTTGGGGTCGAGTTCGATGCCCCGCCGCCGCCGCGGCTCGATGGGCTCGATCCGCAGAGCGTTTGGCGGATCGACTTGAATGCGGTGGACTCGGGCTTTGGTTTCGTTGTAGGAGGCGTCTCCAGACGCCGACCGCACAGTGAAACGACCAAAAGTCGGCGACAGGAGTCGCCTCCTACAATGGAAAAGCACCGTGGGGCGTTGCCCCCCGGCTATTCTCCGCCGCTTGCATTGACGCTTTGGCTGCGTTCCAGCGATTTTCACCGGCAACGACAAAACGCGGTCGCACAGATCGAACGCCTGTTGGCCGACAATCCGCACACGACGCTGCAAGTCGTCTTGGAACCGAACGGCGATCCCGAGCGGCTCACCGCGGAAACGCTGGAATCGCTGCTGGCCGCCTGCTATCGGACGACGACGTATCTCGACCGCTTCTACAGCCTGCAACCGGGCCGGCTTTTGGGTTCGAAGCGGCTTGTCGTGCTTCTGCCGCCAGAGTCTCAGCCTCACCCCAGCGAGTCTTGGCGGCGTCGCGTCGCCGAGTATGCGACGTTACTCTCCGACGACGAAGTGCGGTAGCGCGGGGAAGCTGAAACAGGGGGCCGGGACGCGCGGGGCGGGGCCGTGGAGATCGCGGGTTGCGTTGGGGTGGCAGTTAAACTGCCGCCCTGAACTCGCGGCGATCGCTGGGGGTGGCAGTGCAACTGCCACCCCAACACCGGAACGGGCGGATCGCACGTCGCAGGTCATGTCGAGCTCGCGGCCTTGCTTGGTCGAGACGTACTCGAACCCGCACTTGCGATAGACGTGCCGGGCGCGGACGTTGGTGGCATCGACCGGGAGCCAGATTTGCTCGAAACCGAGCTGGGCGGCCAGATCGACGCAGCTTCGCACCAGTTCGGTGCCGATGCCGACGTTCTGGAAGCCGGGGCAGACGACGACCAGCATTTCGCACTTGCGGGCGTTGACCGGAAAGAGGGCGGCGTGGCCGATGATCGGCTGCGCGGCGCGGGCGGTGGCGGTAAAGGGGACAGTCCCATTTTCGCTAGCGCGAAAATTGGGACAGTCCCCGCGCGCTCGTCCTCACGGAGCGCAACTACGTGAATTCCGGTTACCAGGATTTCGCGGACCCAGCGGACACAAACCTCGTCCTTGATTGGCGGCAGGCCTTGGAACGAGTTTCGCGGCTGGAAGGCCAGGTACATGTCGATCAGCGGCTGGCCGGCATCAGGGACGGCGTGGGGGACAGAGGCAAGGGGGACAGTCCCATTTTCGCTAGCGCGAAAATCGGGACAGTCCCCTGGGAAGCGGCGGATTTCGATGGGCAGGCCATTCTTGCCGCGGAAGTTGCGGGGAAGCGACCGGTGTGAAGTTCGGGCGGCAGAAGGGCTCATTGGATCTTGCTTCCGGTTAGAACCTCGTCAACGCCGCTATCAACCGCAGTTCTTCGTTGAACCTGGAGCCAGGGGCGACGGGCCCGGCGTTTACGGCTTGATAGCCGGCATTTTACCCTTAGTGCAGCCAACACCGTCGCCGTTGGCTCCGGGCTGAACGAAACATTACCGCTATCCATCAGTTTCGCCCAAAGGGGGCGTGGAACTTCAATGGCAGGGCGTCGGCACGCAGGCATTAAGGAATCCTAACAAAAGGTACTGTTCACGCTCCGCGTGAAGCAGTTTGGGCCCGCTCTCCCTCTCGCGAAGCGAGAGGAGTACATCTTTGTCAGGATTCCGATGGGGCTTCTGTAGGAATTGTGGCGGTTATGCTCGGCGGCCAAAGTTTTCGTCTCTTGCCAGTAAGCTAGGGTTAAGGTGGCGGACTACGCGGAGGCAGTTGTGAGTTTTTGTAGGAGGCGACTCCTGTCGCCGACTGTACGCCGAATGCGCTAAGAATCGGCGACCGGAGTCGCCTCCTACAACAGCTCCCACACGCGGAGGCGGCGGCGTGAAAAAGCAGATTCTGATTGTCGATGATGACCAGCGAATGCTGGACGCGCTGCGACGCACGCTGCACCATCAGAGCGACGACTGGGAGATGACGTTCATCCGCAACCCGGAGCAGGCTTGGGAGTCGCTGCTGGAGACGGCCTACGACGTGGTGGTCACCGACGTCCGCATGCCCGGCATCGAGTTGCTCGAACGCATCCGGCAGACGGACAAGACGAAGGAGGTGCCGGTGGTGGTTCTGACCGGCCTGAACGACAGCGAGTTGAAGGAGAAGGCGCTGTTGTGCGGGGCGGTCGATCTGTTGAACAAGCCGGTCGATGCCGGCCAGTTGATCGCCCGGCTGAAGAATGTGTTGCAGACGAAGAGCTACCAGGACGGTTTGCGGGCCAGCAACGAGATACTCAGCGCGACGATTCAGCGGCAGAGCCTGGATTTGGCGCAGTTGCGGATGACCGTCGTTTGCCGGTTGGGCATGGCGGCGGAGTTCCGCGACGAGGACACGGGAAACCACGTGATTCGCGTCGGTTGTTACAGCCGGGCGGTGGCCGCGGCGATGGAGATGCCGCGGTCGTTTCTGGAAATGCTGCTGCTGGCCGCCCCGCTGCACGACATCGGCAAGATCGGCATTCCCGACAGCGTGCTGCTGAAGCCCGGTCCGTTGGGCGACGAGGAGTGGATCATCATGCAGCGGCATTGCGAGATCGGCGAGAGCATCCTCCGCGAGCAGTCGAAGGCGATGGTGCCGCTATTGGATTGGTACGCGATCGAGCCGCCGGCGATGAAGGAGACGCTGGAGAACCGCGATCCGGTGCTGGAGATGGCGGCGACAATCGCGCTGTCGCATCACGAGCGATGGGACGGTAGCGGCTATCCGCGCGGGCTGGCCGGCGAAGCGATTCCGCTGGAGTCGCGGATCGTGGCAGTGGCCGACGTGTTCGACGCGCTGACGTCGCATCGCCCTTACCGCCCCGCCCGGCCCGAGGAGGAGGCGCTGACGATCATGGATTCGACGGTGGGGACGCACTTCGATCCGCGCGTACACGCCGCTTTCATCCGTTCGCTGCCCGAGATCCACGCGATTCGCGACCGGTTTGCCGACGGAGTCGTGATTTTTCCCCAGGGCGAAGGAGCGTTGGTTTGAGCGACCGCGTGTTGTACGTGGAGGACGACGCCACCCAGGCGCGGCTGGTGAAGAGGTGCCTGGAACGCTGCGGCTAAACATGGCGGAACGATCGACTTCGAGACCGAGGTTGGCCGGGGAACGACCTTTATCGTCCGCCTGCCGATCGATGGATGCCCGCAGTCGGCGGCGGTCGCCGGCGGCGCGGCGGAGGTCGCTGCGGCGTCCGTTGGTGCAGCAGCGGTTGGCGCGGCAGCGGTTAGTGCGGCAGTTGCACTGCCGCATCTCGAAAACGGGAGGAAAACGTCATGACGGACGGCGCGAACCAGCCCGCGCGGGAGGCCCAGCAACGCCAACAATTGGAATTGGAGCCACTGGGGCACGATGCCAAGGTCCAAGCTCGCGTTGCCGCACAAGACCTGCAACGTCCGATCGAGCGGATTCTGGAGTGTTGCCGCCGCCTGGAAGAACAGTCCGCGGTGATGGACAGCGACTCCCATGCCCTGCTGGCCGAAGCCCGCAAGGCCGCTGCCGAGGCTCGCCGCCTGGTGCTGCAACTTCAAGCCGTGGTCGCGGCACGGATCAGATAGGGGCCGCGCATTAGGCTGCATTTCGCACCGAGGTGGGGCAGACATTCCTGTCTGCCGCAAGAAAGGGCGGCACATCTGGCAGACAGGAATGTCTGCCCCACCGGATCCGGCGCCGCCGCGCTACGAGGGCGTTGCGGCGGCCGTCGTCGGCTGCGCGACGGATGGTGGCCTGGGGTTCATCACCTTTTCCAGCGCCTCGCTGGTCTGCTTGATGACCACGTTGCGGCGGCGGCTCTGGAAGGCGTTGCGCGACGCCTTTACCGTGACGGGGCCGTCGTAGCCCTTTTCCCGCAGCACCGCAAGGAATCCGGCCACGTCGATGCGTCCGTTTTCGCCGCCCGGCAGCAGGCGCGACGTCTTTTCGTCCAATTCGGCCAGCGGCACGTTGGCGGGCATCTCGGCCACTTGCACGGCCACAATCTGCTCGCGCGGCAGCTTGCGAACGCTGTCGATCGATCCGCCGGCGGCCACGACCTCCCAGACGTCGAGCAAGAGCCCCAGGTTCGGCTCGGCCACCATGTTCACCAGCAGCATCAACGCGTCGAGCTCATGGATAAACTGGAAGGCCTGATTCTGGCGGAGACTTTCGGCGGCTTGGAAGCCCAGGGCCACGCGGATTTCCGCCGGTTTCAGTACGGTGCAGATGTCGTGGAAGCGGTGGCGGTGGAATTCGAAGTTCTCGTGGTACGGCCGGGAGTCGCCGGCGGGGGCAAGCAGGGCGGTGCAGCGCGTGCAGCCCAGTTCTTTCGCACAGTCGGCCAATTCCGGCAGCTTCTTCAGGTTCTTCTGAAACACATCGTCGTCGCTATCCCACTCCAATGGCAGGGCGAACGTGCCGATGCGAATCTTGGCGCTTTGGATCAGCCGCTTGGCGTAAGGCATCCCCTTGAGCCTGGCGCGGGAGGCGAATTCTGCCATGTTCAAGTCCATTCCCGCGAAACCGTAGGTCAGGGCCAACTCGATAATTTCGCTCTGGTGGCCCGATACGCCGATCGCCAAGGGATTGAGGTTTTTGAACATAACGACACTCCATGAAAGCCCGGGATATGCGAAAACCCCGCCACCGGGCCGTATGGCCCCGACGGGGAATCCTTGATTATGACAGATTGCCCGAAGCGGCGGAAGGGGGGCGGCCAATCGAGCGCACGTCCGGTGATGCCGCTTCTTACCACGCCCGGATTCGCCCGAAGTCGACGGGAAGTGGAAATGCGGCGACCGCTGACCGCTCCCGAACGCCCGATCAATAGCCTCGGCAATGGAGCGTAAAGAGTATGGCAGCAGCTAGCAGGCAATAGGCGCCGAAAAGATACCACCGCCCCCCCTCCAGCCAGCGGGAAAGCCACTTGAGCGCCAGCAGGCCGGCCAGGAAGGCGCAGACCATACCCAATAGGCTGGGCGCGAACAAGCTCCACGTTACGGCTGCACCGCTGCTTTCGTGCTGGGCGCGAACCAAGCGCAGTACTTCGCGTACGATGATCGGCGGGGTAACGATCACCGCCATCGCAAAACTAAATTCTTCGAGTCTTGGTTTGAGAACACCTCGTAGAAGGCCGGTTGAAATCGTTCCGCCGGACCGCGAAAACCCCCGAAACGGGAGAAACAGGCTTTGTACGACGCCGATCCATGCGGCGTCTGCAAACCCAATCGCTCGCTGCCCAGCCCTTCTGCGTTCGACCAGTCCGGCGACGAGGATCAATACGCCGCCTGCCGTGAGTGCGGCGGCGATGAGGCCGAGGTTGCGGAACAATAGCTCAACCTCGATCTTTTGCAGATGGCCGCTGGCGTCTTTGACCTGATAGCCCAACCTCTCCGCGCCCTTTTCAGTGCCAATAATGAGTACGCCCACGGCGACCGTCGGCACCGTGGCGATTAAGAGCCGGAGAGCCTGCTGCCAGAACGCCTCGCGCGATGCAAAAATACTGCCTCTCCAAGCCCGCCAAAAATAGAGGATGACGGCGAACATCGTCCCGGTGTGGAGCATCACCAACAGCAGAGTCATTTCCGGCTTCGCGGGGTCCAAACCCATCAGTTTTTCGGCCACGATCACGTGGGCGGAACTGGAGACCGGAAGCAACTCGGCCAGCCCTTGGACTATGGCGAGGATGATGACCTGAAACGGGTTCATGTGCGGCTTTCATTTGCTGGGTGACGAGGCGGC
This sequence comes from uncultured Planctomycetaceae bacterium, assembly GCA_963823895.1. Lineage (GTDB taxonomy): Bacteria > Planctomycetota > Planctomycetia > Pirellulales > Thermoguttaceae. Next base: position 462,085 of record CAWGNG010000020.1, on the reverse strand, counting down.
CAGCGAATCTTTCGCGAGACGGTTCGTGAAATGCCCGTGGAGAAGGCGAGTCCCGCACGGGATGGCGATCCGGGCTGGCGTCCGCCGCTGCCGAAAGGGGCAATTTTAGCAGGTTGAAAACCGCGCCGCCAGCCACTGGACCATTCCACCCCGCCGAGGTAGAATTGTTGTTGAGCGATCCAGCGTTCGACCGAAGAAGAGCGTGTTTGGGGGCGAACTGGATTCGACCGGGCAATTGAAGTGCCGGTGGCGTGTCGTGGTTGGTCAGCAGGCCACGTAAAAAGCAGACCAAAAACCTTAATTGCCGAGTCTAATCTCGCAATGGCCGCCTAGAGATAGGTTGCCCCGGCTGAGGGCTTCCGCCGGAGAGGCCCGACTGCTGGTCACAAATTCCGGATCGTCTCGGGTCGCCGTTGGCCACGCCCGGGATTAAACAAGCTGCCGACTAGCTGCGTTTTCACCCCGTCGGTTGGGGGCTAAAGCGGCGAAGGCTTAAATCATCCGACTACACACGTAGAGGCCGTCACGGAGATGTTGCGGGACGCGGGTTCGATTCCCGCCGCCTCCACTCGCTCAAAAGGCTTGCGAGACGTCGCAAGCCTTTTGCTTTTGGTGCCTTATGTGATGTGGGAGTTGTCACATCTTCGCACCGACATTGGCTCAAAATGGCAAACGTGTCAGATACATAGTGCCGCTTATCTGACACAGGATCTGGACCCTTATCTAGTGAAGGGCGATGGCGTCTCGTAATCGTAATCTAAGTCCGAACTCATCGGGAAAGCAACATCATCGCCATCGGTGTAAACAAGACAGTTGGTGTTCTGATGTAGAATCCCTTCCGAATCCCGTGTCTAGGGCGTCTATGCGACCTGGAAGGCTGCCTGAGGCGAGATGACCGTCCAAGAAGCCCACGCTCGATGGCCGAGCGATTAGTTCCTAGCGATAGGTCGGTTTTCAGGGAGTTGACGGCCCTGTCTTCCCTTCGGAGAATATCCTCAAGTGAATGAAACGAACAAGATCAAGGGTGAAAGGCTGTTTGTCAATCTGAGTGCCGCCTAGACCAAACGTCGTTTGAATGGGCATGGATTCGACGTAAGAAAGGTTCACAGCAATGGCCGCAGCCACACGGTCATCATCCACACAGTAACAGGACAGCACGAGCATGAACTCTCTGTCCTGTTTGCTGACGTGATCTTGCCAGAGAAGATGAGGTAACGACAAGAACTATCGCAATTATGAGACCCAATGGCAGAATCAAAGATGAAGACCCAACTCATTACTTCAAAGCCGCAGCTTGAAGCGTGGCTTTCTGAAAACGGCATGTTCGAGGACTCGATGGTTCTGGTTCTCGATCCTATGCCGTCCGAACAATCAACTACACCCTGCTCAGTGATTCTGGAGTTGGCGCTAGGTGGCTGGGGCGAGGCAGGGCAACTAAGGACCATTCAAGTGTCTCGGGTTACGGCCAGCGGAGTGAAGCAATGGTCCCTACAGCCCATCGCAGCTTTTGATCCTGATAATTGCGTGCAGGGAGTCGATCTGTTCGACTCTGGTGACGATCTTGGCATCACCCTGGATGTTCCGGGCGAACTTCGGCTTGTCTGCACAGAACTTGAGATTTGCCAGAATGAACGGAAGCAGAAGATCGAGCCGTGGCTGGACAATTGCTCGATGTCTGCCCAAACCACCACTCAACCTTACCCTTTGCCAAGCGATTGGATTGAATGGTTTAAGGCACACGGACAAGAGGTGGTGTGGCGATGTTATGGAGGTGAGTCTGTGCCGGAAGGGAAAGTGCCCAGAGACTCCACGGGATGGTTTCTTCAGAGCCCTGAGAGGCTCAGTAGTTCGAACGGTGGCCTATTCTTTTATACATGCCGAGTGACTGGCGGCGAGTTTCTTGTGAATTTGCAGAACAGCGGTGTGAGCGATGCTCTTTGGACAGCGGCAAGAAGAGTCCTAGCAATGATACCGAGCGTGTCGATTTTGTGCGGAAACTGTCGCTTCTCCAAGGACTCCTGGTTACGGCACTTGAACGAAGGCTCATTGCCTGAAGAGTGGTCGGGATGAAGGCGATGCTCCCATTCACATTGTGGAGCCATGTGCATCCTAGCCCTATTTACTAGACGGTCTTGTCACTCCGCTAGGTCACAATCTGACCTGGTGTGTTGGATGCTATTCTGGGACGGTTTGCACTGGTGTGTCAGATAAGGTGTCAGATAAGAAGTCGATCCGCCAACGGTCCAAAAAATCGCACTTTCGGAAGTCGTTGCTTGCTAAGGAGTTCCGAAAATCGCAAAATGCCACAAAGCCCTCCCCGCCGCCTCCACTAAAAAGCCGCTTGCGCGGACAAACGCAAGCGGCTTTTTTGCAAGAACTCCCCGTTCCGGCCCGTCCGGCTTTTGCCGGCGGACGGGCCGGTCGCTTTTCACGACCCCGACGCTGCCTGCCGTCACTTCCCCGTTCCTACGAGGCCGTAACCTGCCAATTTCCAGGCGTTCACGCCGCCTTCGAGAACGTGGACGTTCGTGAAGCCCTGCTGCTGCAATTCTTCCGCCTGCTGTGTCGCCGATTCATCGTGCGGGCAGGCACAGTAGAAGATCACGTTCTCGTCCTTGGGAAACGAATTGATCCGTTGGCGAAATTCGCTCAAGGAAATCGATCCCTCCAGGTCGTTCTTGCGAAAATCCTCTTCCTTCTCATAAGCACAGACGAGTATCGCCGCCGGATCCGTCCGCAGCAAATCATGAGCACTCTGCACATCGATGGTCTTGACTGTCATGGCAGCCTCCTGGGAATATATCTGCTTCTGTAAAATTATAAGAGCTGCAGGCAATAGCCAGGGAGTAACGTCTCAATAAGTTGCCGAGTTCTTTTGTAGGGAACGCCCTCCGCGGCGTTACCGGCCGGTGAGGACAACGCGGTCATTCGCGGCGCCCGGAACGCCGCGGAGGGCGTTTCCTATAGCGCCATTTTGCGGCGACTCCGTCAGGTCATTTTGACGCGGCAGCTATGCGGCAGGATATGCATGTGGCTGCTAGCGGGGTTCGCGGCTTCTTTAACTTCGCAGCGCCGCCCGATAGAATTCAGCAGTGGAATTGAGTGGATAGTCGATAGGGGATGAGAAGACTGTTGCGTCGCCACGATAAGGGAATCCGAGAGGAGGGATTGCCATGAACGTTTTTGAGAAAAAGGTCAGGGCCGCGGCAATCGCCGGATGGTGGGTCGCGCTGATCGTCCTAGTGTTCATTGTGGGGCAATGGACCGTCTACTTGACCGTCGTGCATGCACGGCCGGCCTGGATATTGTCGGCGTGGGGGCCAAACATCGATTGGGGGTTCGTCCAATTCGTTTGGTTCTGGGCGATTGCCGCCATGAAGTTCATCATGTGGCTGGTCGTGCTGATTGCCCTGTGGCTGACGCTGTGGGCGAGACAGTTGAGAAAAGACGCCTCCGCCCAGTGAGCCGCGGCGATCGATGCAAGGCTGGGGTTTCGCGGATGGTTGGCGACGACGGCAACGGCGTATATAATCACGCTTGTCATTGGGCAACGTAGCCGTCCACAGGATGGGAAGGGGACGGAGGAGGTTTTCGGGGAAACGTCTGCACTTACCGAGAATTCTATTATCGAAAACCTCCTCCGTCCCCCTTTGTTTCCGGCCTGTGAACATTTACCGGGGCAACCAGCACGCGGACGCCATCGCGTCATAAGGAGAAACAATGCAGAAGCGCAAACTTGGAAAGAGCAATTTGGAAGTCTCGGCTCTCGGGCTTGGCTGCATGGGAATGAGCTTCTCTTACGGCCCGCCCAAAGACAAACAGGAGATGACCTCTCTCTTGCACGCCGCCGTGCAGCGCGGCATTACGTTCTTCGACACCGCCGAGGTCTATGGCCCGTTTTTGAACGAAGAACTTGTGGGCGAAGCGCTGGCGCCCTTCCGCGGGCAGGTGGTGATCGCCACCAAATTCGGCTTCGACCTGAGTCCTAATCTCGATCCCCGCGGGATGAAGGGCGCGCCCGGACTGAATAGCCGGCCGGAGCACATCAAGCAGGCCGTCGAGGGCTCGCTCAAACGGCTCAAGGTCGAGACCATCGACCTGCTCTATCAACACCGCGTCGACCCGGACGTGCCGATCGAAGACGTGGCGGGAGCGGTGAAGGAGCTGATCGCGCAGGGCAAGGTCAAGCACTTCGGCCTTTCTGAAGCAGGCGTGCAAACGATCCGCCGCGCGCACGCCGTCCAGCCGGTCACCGCTCTGCAGAGCGAATACTCGCTGTGGACGAGAACTCCCGAGAAGGAAGTGATACCGACGCTTGAGGAACTCGGAATCGGCCTGGTGCCGTACAGCCCTCTGGGCAAGGGCTTTCTCACCGGCAAGATCGACGAAAAAGCGACCTTCGACAGTTCCGACTTCCGCAGCACTCTGCCGCGATTCACGCCCGAGGCCCTCAAGGCGAATCAGGCCCTCATCGACCTGCTCGGCAGCATCGCACAGCGGAAGAACGCGACGCCCGCCCAGATCGCTCTCGCCTGGTTACTGGCGCAGAAGCCGTGGATGGTTCCGATCCCGGGCACCACGAAGCTGCACCGCTTGGACGAGAACATCGGGGCAGTCTCCGTCGAACTCACGCCGGACGATCTGCGCGACATCGAAACCGCCGCAGCGAAGATCACGGTGCAAGGGGCTCGTTATCCCGAAAAGCTGGAGCGACTGACCGGTCGCTGAAGCAGGAAACGGCGTTAGGAACCGTTTCCCGGGGGATAACCGAGGATATTGCGTAGAACAATGGTTCCTGTTACCTTCTTGGCGCTGGAACGTCTATTCCCACCCATCCGTCAAGGCTTGCGACAAGCATGATCTCCGTAACCGGCTTCTCGAAGAACTACGGCGAAACTCTGGCGGTGCAGGATTTGTGCTTCGAGGCGGCCGGCGGGCGTATCCTGGGAATGCTCGGGCCGAACGGGGCCGGAAAAACGACGACGCTCCGCGCCATGGCCGGAGTCCTCCAGCCGACCAGCGGGTGGCTTTCGATCGGCGGATATGACATCGTCAAGAATCCCGTGGCGGCCAAGCAGCGATTGGCGCTTGTGCCGGACGACCCGCACCTGTTCGATTCGCTGACGGTCTGGGAGCACCTCGACTTCATTGCGGCGGCCTACCGCGTGCCCGACTTTTCGGCCGCCGCCGAGTCGCTGCTGGCGCAGTTCGAGCTGACGGAGAATCGGCACACCGCGGCGCGGGAATTGTCGCGGGGGATGCGGCAGAAAGCGGCGATCTGCTGCGCCTATCTGCACCGGCCGTCGGCCATCCTGTTCGACGAGCCGATGACGGGCCTCGATCCCCGCGGCATCCGCACGCTGAAGGATTCGATCCGCCAGCAGGCCGCCGACGGGTCGGCGGTGGTTATCAGTTCCCATCTGCTCTCGCTGGTCGAAGACCTCTGCACCGACCTGCTGATTCTGCACAAAGGGCGACGGTTGTTCTGCGGCACGATGGAAGAGGCCCGCGCCCGTTACCCGGACCTGGAAGGCGAAAACTCGTTGGAAGCGATCTTCTTCAAAGCCACCGAATCCTAAAGACGACAATGCACGCCGCGCTGTGGAAGTTGTATCGGTTGCGGGTTCGCGGGAGTTTCCGCTCGATCGGCCGCAAAGTGCGGTCGGTGCGCGGGGCGTTGCTGGCCGCCTTTACGCTGTTGATCTTTGGCATGATGTTCGGGCCGAACCTGGTGATGGCCGTTAAGTTTGGCCGCGCCGGAGTGATCGGCCAGGGCGCCGATTCGTTCGGCGAGTTCGTCTCCGTCGGCATGTTTTTGTACGTGGTGCTGAGCATCGTCACTTCGCTGGGGGAGCGGGCAATCTACTTTTCGCCCAGCGACGTGGACATGCTCTTCCCAGCCCCGTTTTCCCGGCGGCAAATCCTGCTCTACAAGATTCTTGGCAGCGTTGCCGGGGCGGTCTTTGTGGCGTTGATCATTTCGGCGTCAATGATCATGCACGTTCGCTCGTGGCCGGCGGCCGCCGTCGGCTTCTTTTTGGCCTATCTGATGATGAACAGCCTTACCGTGTGTGCGCAGTTGATCGCTCAGACCGTGGGCGAACGGGCGTTTACGCGGGCCCGCAAATTGCTGCTGGGCGGAGTGATCGTCGCCGTCGCCGCGGCGGTGGGGCAGGCGGCCAGCCGCGGGCTCGACGGCTCGTGGGGAGAGACATTGCTGCGGGTACGCCACTCGGCGGCTGCCGAAGTTGTGCTGGCGCCCTTCGCGGTGTTCGCCAAAATCATCACCGCCGAGCGGCTCATCCCCGACGCGCTGGGCTGGGCGGCCTTGGGGGCGATTCTGGTCGTCGGCATCTACGCAGTGGCCATCTGGCTGGATGCCAACTATCTGGAGACGGCCGTCCGCGTCAGCCAGCAGGTGCAGCAGCGAAAGCGCCGCATGATGAGCGAAGGCGCGTTCGCCACGAACTCGAAACGCGCGATCCAAAGCTCGCGGCTGCGCCAGCCGCCCTGGTTAGGCGGCATTGGGCCCGTGGTCTGGCGGCAGTTGGTGCAATCGTCTCGCGGCGGCCGCGGGGGAATCGTGCTGGTCGCGATCATCATGTTGGCGGTCGGCGCCCCGATCGTGATTGGCGCCAGCCAGAACAAAGAACTGCCCAAGATTCTGCCGCATTTCGTCATCGGCATCGCGGCCTACGCCACGTTCCTCTACTCCTCTCAGGCCCCGTTCGGTTTTCGCGGCGACTACGGGCGAATGGATTTCCTGAAATCGCTGCCGATCCGGCCGGTGGCGATGGCCGGCGGGCAGATGCTGGTGGCGACGATGATTCTGACGCTGTTGGATTGGCTGGTTTTCGCCGCTGCCGCCGCGTGTGCGCACCTTGCCGCGGCCGAACTGCTGGTCGCGGGCCTGTTCGCCCTGCATTTTAACTGGATCATGTTCGGCACCGAGAGCTTTCTCTTCTTGCTTTATCCCTCCCCGCTCGTCGCCGGCAGCTCGGAAGGTTTCTTGAAGATGGGCCGCGTCATGCTCTTCATGATCGCCAAGGCCTTCGTGATAGGCGTGTGTGCGGTCGAGGCGGTCTTCCCGGCGGCGGTCGTCTATTTCCTGACCAAGAGCATGCCGGCGGCTTGCCTGGTCGCCTGGCTGGCGCTGCTGCTGCCGGCAGTCGGCATTCTCCTGCTGATGGCCTGGGCATATCGGCGCTTTGACGCCAGCGAGGATGCGTCCGAATAGACCGGCCGATGGAGAAGGTCCGCAAAGGGGACGCCGTCCGGTGGGGCAGACATTCCTATCTGCCAGATGTGCCGCGCTTCCTTGCGGCAGACAGGAATGTCTGCCCCACCCTGGAATGTCTGCCCCACCCTGGAATGTCTGCCCCACCCTGGAATGTCTGCCCCACCCTGGTGAAGAACGCGGCTCACAGCAGCGTGAAGTAGTTCTTCGCCGCCGCGTCGATGACCTGGTTGGTGATCTCCAGCGGCAACTCCAGGACGTTGCAGTACGTGCAGACCTGGTGCAGCAGGTCGCCAGGTTGGCAGTACCGCATTTCCCGTCCGCAGCTCGTGTAGTATTTTTCGATCAGGTAATCGACCGGGCCATCGTGGTGTTTGATTCCCCATTCGCCGGCGATCTTCTTCAGCAGCGAACGGAACTCGTCCTCGGCAGGATTCTGCACGTCGATCTTGTAGGGGATTCTCCGCAGGAATGCCTCATCGACCAGAGCCTTTGGCTCGAGATTCGTGGAGAACACGACCAACTGGTCGATCGGAAACTCGAACTTGCGACCGTTTCTTAGGTTGAGGATGTCATATCGCTGCGCCAGCGGCACAATCCAGCGATTGAGGATGTCGGTCGGGCTCACGCGCTGTCGGCCAAAGTCGTCGATGACCAGCACTCCGCAGTTGCTCTTCAGTTGGATGGGCGCCTCGCTAATGCCCGTGGTCGAGTCGGTGCGGACCTCGAAGCTGTCGAGCGTCAACTCCCCGCCCACGACCATCGTGGGGCGGCAAATTCGTATCCAACGCTCATCGAGACCGCTCACGCTCCGCTGCTCCTCAGGTGTCAACGGTTGCGGCACGTGGTTGCTGGGATCGAACAGCCGCATCACGGACCCGCCCACGTTGATGGCTCGCGGAATCCACACCGACTCGCCGAAAGCACGGGAGAGACGTGAGGCGATCAGCGTTTTTCCGTTGCCCGGGGCGCCAAACAAGAATAACCCCAGACCCGAGTTCACCGCCTGGGCAAGCCGCACGATCATTTCCTGCGGCACGGAAAGGTCGCTGAGAACCTGCTGAATATCGCGCGACTTGGGGTTTCGTTTGCGGACCGACTGCGCATGCACGCTGGCAATGTAGTCCTTCAGCGAAACGGGGATCGAGCCAAAATACGTGCAGTGTTCCCAGTAGCGCCGCGCCCGTTCGTTCCCCAACTCGGTAAGCTCGTAAAGGTAATCGCCGGCCACCGCCGCCTGCTTGTAGACCACCAACCGCTCTTCCTTGAGTTGACGAAGCAGTCCGACGATGAGCATCAAGGGGAGCTGAATGTGCTGGGCAATTTCGAAGCCGGTATGGCACCCGCTATTTAAGAGAAACTTTAGGATGACCGACTCAATGTCCGTTTCGCGTACGCCCAGTTTTGCCAGAGAGGCGGGCACCAGCGGCAGGAACTCCCCTGTCGAATTGTGAGCCGCTTCCTGCAAAGGCGACGGACTGCTGCGCTGCTCGCGTTCTCGCTGGGGCGGGGCAAGTTGCCCGGTCATGGCAACCGATCTGCTCGCCGCCGCCTCCTTGGTGTGGCAAAGCCTGGTGTCCTCCTCTTCATCGAGCAGACTGGAACAACCGTCGAGGATGTCCAACATCCGTTTGCGGAACGCCACAAGGTTGTCGGTATGAGGTAAATCTGTAATTGGCATGAGCTGCGCTCTTGCATTAGCGAGGATTGAGTTGGCAAAGACGGCGATGCGCGCCGCTTTACGCCCTTTTTCCTGCCATTCCCGCACATCGACCGTTGGGGTGTGAACGTGTCTCGCCACACCGTTCAAGCGAAGGTCTTCCAAAACTCCTTGTTCTGCCGCAGGGTGAATGGACTCCCCATAAATCTAGGTTATGGTACAAGGCGATGACGTAGGGGGGGGCCGAATTTAACGAAGAAAACGGTGGCAGTGAAGAATAGGCGACGCGAACGGGTGAGTTCTACGCGCACGGACGCGGCTGGGCACGGCGGTGTGGTTCAACTGCAAGCCGCTAAACTCAGAGGGCGCTCTCTGGCTAGCCAGCCCGGCGACGCCGACCGTAAGTGAGTAGACTTAGCAGGCCGGCCGCCAACATCGGCAGCGGTCCTGGCTCGGGCGCCGGCGTGATATTCGCGGCCGGCGTCGTGCCTGCCAGCGACGGCAGACCGGCGTGCGAAAACCAGAGGTCGCGATCCAGTCCGTTCACGGTGCCGTCGTAGTTCGTGTCCCCCTGCTGCCACGTACTGCCGGTGAAGACGTTCGCCGCCCAAATCGCATAATCCTGACTGTCCACCACGCCATCCAAGTTGAAATCGCCGGGATAGGTGGCCATCACCTTCACCTGGTCCGTCGCGGTATTGTCGAAGCACCCCAGCGTCAATCCCGTCGCCGCCGCCGTTGAATCTCTGAACTGCCCCAGATCCCACCGTCCGCCATCGCAACTCGCCTTCAGCAAGCTCAGGACCGTCGCCGCCGGGTCCGCGCCGCCGGCGTAGTCGAAGACCATCGCTCCGGATTGGATGTCGGCCCCGCCGAGGTTCAACACGCAGTTCTGAGCGCTGGGGCCAAGTTCGAGCGTTCCTTTCTGCACGACAGTCAGACCGGTGTAGATGTTGGCCGCGGAGAGGATCGCCGTGCCGCCGCCGCTCTTGACCAATGGGCCGTTGCCGCCGATGCAGCCGGAGTACGTGGCCGTGACACCATCGGCTGGCGCGAGATTCAGTGTGCCCGCGGCTATGGTGATTGCGCCGTTGTAGTTGCTGCCGCCGGCCACAGTGAGCGTGCCGCTGCCATTCTTGACCAGGCTGCCCGCCGGTGCTCCCTGGCCGTTTATGATGCCGCCGCCATCCAAGCCGCCGCTGATGACGGTATTGCCCGCTCCGGCGAGCGTGAGAGTGCTGATAACGGTATGGACGTTGCCGCCGATCGTCAGGGTCTTTCCGGCGGCGGTCGTCCAAGTCTGGGGCGCCCCAATCGTTACCGGCACGCCGATCGTCACCGATTCGTTTGCCGTAATGCCGCCGCCGGTGACGGTCAACGAACCGCCGCAGAAGGTGTAGCCGGTAGCGCCCGTGTTGAACGTCAGGCCGTGGGCGATGACCGTGCCGCTAATCGTGACTGTGTTGGTTCCGCCCGTATTGAAGACCGCAGCCGTCTCCTTGTTCTCCCAGGCGTAGGCCGAGCCGGTGCTCCAATTCGCGGAGTTGCCCGCCGCCCAAACGCCGCTGCCTCCTTGCCAAGCGGCGGTGGCCATCGCCCCGCTGTAGTAGACGGCGCCGTCGATCGCGTAGTTGTTGTTTGCCGCCACGGCGTCGTTTTGAAGGGTGGCGTAGGCGATGGCGCCATAACCATCGCCGTTCCATCCGCTCCCCCAGCTATTCTTGACGATCCAGTAGCCCCCGCCCGGCACGGACGGGTCGTCTTGGAATCCGGTGAGCAAGACGAAGTGCAGCCCGCGATAACTTCCCGGCGCGGGGGAATACCAGTCGTTGTCGCAGGTCATGATCGTCGCCAGCGGGCCGTACAACTTCATGTCCTGCTTCAACGTGGCGACGTCAGAACCGAGCCACGCCTTGACCGAGGTGGCCTTCCAGACCCGGTCCTGCCAGCCAGGTTGCAGGGGCCAATCCGGTGAGGTGTTCTGCGCGGTATAGGGCAGTTCCGCCTCGGACACAATGCCGGTGCTGACAAAGTAATTCATGGCCAGATACCCCGAGCCGCCACTGATGTTTCCCATGCCGCCGGCGCAGATGAGGTTCTGTTCCGAGAGATCCGGCGCGAAGCAGGGATCGTTGCGGGTAAGCATGTACTTCGCTTCCAGCGCCGCCGTGGTGCCGAAGGCCCAACACGTACCCACGGAACCCTGGTCTTTGACCGGGGTGACGTAGCTCTGCCCGCCGACGCTGCGCCAGTCGAAACTGTCGGCGTTGACAATTCGCGGCCCGGCGGCCAGCGGAACGAGAAATCCACATACGAAGGCGGCAACAAAGCCGAGATGCGGCGATTTCCGGCGCTTCATCATCTTGCTCTTTTCCCGTTTTGGACGGCGTCACGAGTTCCGTGGCCGTTCGGACTCTTCAAGTCGATTTGCCCAACGTTGTTGCAGGAAGGAAAAATGGAAAACGATATAACCGGCTGACCGGTGTACCCGCTGTGACAGGGAAGAGAATCAAGCACCGTTCGTCGGCTGAAAAGGAAACCCACCCCCATCATTGTAGCAGGTCCGTGGCCTGCTGTCACTCACCCCCAGCCGCTTGGCGTGCGGCAAGATTTGCTGGCGAGGTCGCGATTGCTCCGAAGGAGCACGATTCGCCCAGCCCAGGGCATCGCCCTGGGTGGCAGTGGTGCAAGAGAACGACGTTGTCGGCCCAACGGGCCAACCGTTCATCGAATCGTTGGCCCGTTGGGCCGATACTCGGACCGGCCGGCTCCCGTTCCCCAGGGCGGTGCCCTGGGCTGGGCGAACCGCAGGGCCTTCGGCCCCAAAACTCCCTGGCAAGAATTCTTGCCGCACCCCAGCCGCTTGGCGTGGCTGTCGCTGCGCGGCTGGACTTGGTACACTGGCCGGCATGGCGTAGACGGATTGCATCCGCTACCGGCCGTGAGACTACCAGTCGAGGCATATCCGATGAATGTGGCTGGCGAACAACACCGCACCATCTTGCAGAACATCGCCCGGCGGGTAATGCTCGAACGGGGATTGCTCCCCGACTTCTCCGTCGAGGCGCTAACCGAACTCGGCAAGATTCAGGCCCCGGCGGCAATCGGCGACGGTCAATCCCACGACCTCAGGCAGCTTCTGTGGGCTTCCATCGATAACGATGATTCCCGCGACCTGGACCAACTCACCGTCGCCGCGGCGATGCCTGGCGATAAGGTGAAGATACTCGTGGCCGTCGCCGACGTGGATTCCGTCGTCAAGAACAGTTCGGCGATCGACGAACACGCCCGGCACAACACGACCTCGGTCTACACGGCCGCCGCCATCTTCTCGATGCTTCCCGAAAAACTCTCCACCGACATTACGTCGCTGGGTCTCCATGAGGACCGGCTGGCGATCGTCGTGGAGATGATTGTCGGCGGGGATGGCTCCGTTCAGGACTCTTCTCTCTACCGGGCGTGCGTCCAAAATCAGGCGAAGCTCGCCTACGACAGTGTTGCCGCATGGCTTGAAGGCGGAAAGACGCCGGCGCCCGTGGCGGCCGTGCCCGGGCTCGACGAAAACCTGCGCCTCCAGGACCGGGTGGCCCAGGGGATGAAGAACCTCAGACAAGTCCACGGCGCTCTCAGCTTTGAGAGCCTTGAGACAAGACCGATATTTGACGGCGACGAGATTCAGGAGCTCAAGGTAGAGAAGACCAACCGCGCCAAAGATTTGATTGCCGACTTCATGATTGCCGCCAACGGCGTGACCGCCCGTTATCTTTCCGCGCGGAAGTTCCCCTCCTTGCGGCGCGTCGTTCGCACGCCGAAGCGTTGGGACAGGATCGTCGAACTTGCCCAGCAGCACGGTTTCAGTCTCCCCGACGAACCGGATCCAAGACCTTTGGAAGAGTTTCTGCTGAAGCAACAGGCGGCTGATCCGCTGCGGTTTCCCGATCTTTCGCTGTCGGTCATCAAGCTGATGGGGCCCGGCGAGTACGTGGCCGACTGTCCGGGCGACGCTTCGCCGCCGGGGCATTTTGGACTCGCCGTCCGCGACTATACCCATTCGACGGCCCCGAACCGCCGCTATTCGGATATCATCACGCAGCGTCTGCTCAAGGCGGCGCTGGCCGCACAGCCGGCGCCCTACAACAACGATGACTTGCAGGCCCTGGCGAAACACTGCACCGAAGAGGAGGACGCCGCCAAGAAAGTCGAACGGCAGGTCGGAAAGTCGGCGGCGGCGATGCTGTTGGAGTCGAGAATCGGCGAACAGTTCGATGCCATCGTCACCGGTGCGGCCGACAAGGGCACGTGGGTCCGCCTGCTCAATCCGCCTGTTGAAGGACGGCTGGTACACTGGTTTGAAGGCCTCGATGTCGGGCAGAGAGCCCGCGTGCGACTCATCCGCACCGACGTCGAGCAGGGATTCATCGACTTCGAGAGAGTTGGCTGAGGGAAGAGAAGCCGGACGTGCTACAACGGAGCAAGCCCTGCTCGCCGTCGCCGAGCGTAGCCAAGTAGGCTGATGAACCCGATGCTAAGCAGGATGAAAGTGGAGGGTTCGGGAACGGCGGCCATGGCGTAGCCGCTCAAGCCGGTCGCGGTGAAACTGGCGAAGGTGCCGTCATACGTCAAGTCGGTCGGGCTGTACTCCGTCCACTTGCTGCCGTCGTAGTGCCATAGATCGAGTTTGTCGGCCGGATGGCCCGGGCCGACGTTGAACGAGAGATAGATGGGGTTGGTCGAGCTCACCGTGTAATTGGTTGTTGCAAACGTCCACCCGCTCAAGATCGATTCGTTCGCCGGCAAATCGGCTCTGAGAATATCAAGGATCGTGCTGTTCATGGCCGTGGCCGTAAACGTGATGTTCTTTGTGCTTGTCGCTGCAACAAAACTCGCGCCGACTTCCCAGTTCGTCCCGCCCGGCCCGTTATCATCGACCAGCGCCCGCTGGACGGACGCCAGGTTGAGCGAGACTCGCGAGCCAGACGCACCTGCCGTAACGGTTGATGCGGTAAACGTATGGCCGGTTGAACTCCACGTACCGCCGATGGCCTTATACACGCCGCTGCCGCCCCAGGTTCCGGCAGAGATGGGTGAATACTTGGTGCCATCCGTCGCAACACCGGCTCCGGCGACGAGTTGGATCGTTCCGCCAGTGCCATTTATGATTGTGCCAGTACCGCCGCCGACGGTAAGCAAACTGCCGCGACCGATATCGATCGTCAATATCGGGGAATGCCCGGAGAGGTCGAGGTCAACATAGTCCGCGACGACGGCACCACCACCAGTAATCGAAAGTCTCCCGTTGGCACCTGAGCCAATATCTAGCGAGTAGACGGTGTTGGTCCAGACGGAGCCGGCGCCATCCACCATAGCCACACCGGGCGAATTATAACCGATAGTGCTGCCGAGGGTACTTAGGGTGCCTCCTTTGGCAATCAGGAGCTTCCCCCCGGCACCGGACATTCCATAGCCGACATCAAGCCCACCGCCATAAAGCCCACCGCCGTCGCTTACACTGCCGCCATTCGTGATCGAAAGCGTCCCGCTACCATACCAACCGAGATAAATGTGGTTGGTTTCGGTCCACTTGGAGCCGGCGCCGTCCACACTAACCAAGCCGTTCGAGCCGAACAAGTCGCCGATATCGCCTAGGGTCGTGCTTACACTGCCGCCGTTTGTAATCGACAACACCCCCTTGCCACCTTCGCCGACATAGCAATAGCCGGTACTCCAGGTTGAACCGGCGCCGTCGACTGCGACCACGCCCGTCGCGGTGCTACCATAACCAACGTAGCTGGTGGACGAAAGCAGGTCGCTTCCGCCATTGACGGTCAGCGTGCCGCCGCCGGTGTTTCCGACATAGCCCGTGGTGGAACTCGTCCAGCCAGACGGATTGGAAGGAGACACATCGCCTATTGGGATAATGTCGGCACTGGCCGATGAGAGCGCGCCGGCGAAAGAAATCGCGGCCAGCAGTGCGAACCAGAATGACATCGAACGTGTTACCCAACGGCGAAACATGGCAGTGCCTCTCTTGGAAGATCAATCCATGCAGTAATAGACTGCCGAAGAGAAAACGCCCGCCTCAACGACAGGCTATTCCCGCTCCGGCCGCGCGCCTCTTCCTGTGCCGATTAGCGATAACCGCTACCCTAGCATTTTTGCGTCTACTTGCAACCCCCCAGTCATACCCTCGCGTAGGGGGGCGGCCGGACGGGTCGGGGTCGGAACGGCGATGAAGACGCTCACTTGCCCGAGCGGCCGGATTGGATTTCGCGCGATTTCGCCGCGAGTTGGTCGCGTATTTGCGGCGGCAATCGATCGATTTTTGAGGCGTCGGAATAGACCTTTGCGGCGGCGGGAAGATCATGTTGCTGCTCGTAGATCTCGCCCAAGAGCAGATACGCGTCGAGGTAGGACGGCTCGCATCGGATCGCGCCACGCAGCAACTCGATCGCGGCGGCGAGGTTCCCTTTCTTCCGCTGATAGAAGGCCAGCGTGTGCGCGTATTTCGGATCGGTCGGTTGCAAGTCGTGGGCCTTTTGGCACCATGCGATTGCTTCGTCAGGGTTCTTTTCGCCCAGCAGCACGCCGAGGTTGAAGGCCGCCGCCGCCATTTGCGGATCGGCCTTGAGCGCGGCCCGCAGCGCCCTTTCGGCCTCTTGCGCGGCCCTGTTCGCCAAGCAGCAGGCCGAGGTTGAAGTTGGCGGCCGCGTTGCCCGGGTCCATCTCCAGGGCACGACGCAAACTCCGCTCGGCCTTGTCGTTTTGCCCCAGATTGCTGTAGGCCATCGAGGCATTCACCAGCGGGCCAATTTGCCGCGGCTCCAGCTTCGTCGCCGTTGCAAAGCAGGAGACGGCGGCGGGAAAGTCCTGCCTTTCCATATAGAAGTTGCCCAGATTGGCGTGGGAAGCCCAATCGTCCGGGCGGGCTTGCATGGCCGCAATGAAATCGCCGTCCGCCCTTTCCAGGCTCGCGCGATCGCGCTCATTGGTCAGCGATTGCGGCGGCAGCGACGCCAGCGCCATCGCGGTGCGAATCCGCACCAATCGCGACGGATCGTCGGCGGCCGTCAGCAGGGCGGCCACGACCTCCGGGCTGAGATGAGCGGCTAAGGCCGAGGCCGCACTGGAACGGACCAGCGGCGACGGATCGTGCAGCCGCCCCAGCAAGACCGGCCACTTGCCGCCGTCTCCGCAGCCGGCCAGCAGCCGCACCAACGACGTCTTGTAAACCTCGTCGTCGTCCTCCTTTTTCAGGTCGGCCAGCATCTCGGGCAGTCGCTGCCACTGCCGCTTGCGGGCCGAGTCGATCAGTTCGGCGCGGCGGAGCGGTTCAGCCTGATAGTTGTTTTTGTACCACTTTCGCACCCACTGGTCGGCCCAGGCGGCGTCGTGGTCGGTGTGGCATGGCCCGCAGGCATTCGGCGACTTGAAGGCGATGGTGGTGGCCGGGGTCGGCGGCCGCATCGAGTGATCGGTTCGCCCCATCGCGGCAAAGCGCGTCATGGGCATGTGGCAGGCGATGCACTCGTTCCCCTTGCTTCCGACCGCGTGATGCCCGTGCTCGGGCGGCTGCCGCACCTCCTTCGCATGGCACGGCAAGCACATCTGATTTGACTGCTCGCCCTGATAGCGCATGCGGCCGCTGGGCGTGTGGCAGTGGTTGCAGTCGAGTTTGCCCGAGCGGCGCAGGGGCTCATCAGCCACGAGGTATACGTGTAGTTCTCGCCGAGGTCGCGGCCGTCGGGGTAGAAATCGGCGTGTTCGAGCGTAATCAGGTCGAAGTGGTCGAAAAACTTGTCGCCCGGCGCGAACGCCAGCGAGAGCGGAACCAGCTTTGCATGGCAGGTGGCGCAAAGGTCGTTCATCTGCGCGGGTGTGAAGTCCTTGGCACGGATGATCTCGATGTCCTTCGGCGTGGGGCCGTCGATGGCGGCTTCCATCGCGCGGATGTGCTCTTTCGCCGAGCCGTGACACGATTCGCAGCTAATGCCCGGCTCGGACCAGGTCGTGTGGTAGGTGTCGGATGCCAGGTCGTAGTTTGTGGAAAGCTCGGTGACGTGACAATTAAAACAGGTGGTGTTGAAGGCGAACATGCGGTCGGTCCAATCGAGGGCCGCATCGCGGCGATCGAGGAAATGCCGCACGCCGCTGGCCGCCATGTCGTACCAGGCCCGCTTGTGGACGTCGTACGCCAGCGGCAGC
This sequence comes from uncultured Planctomycetaceae bacterium, assembly GCA_963823895.1. Taxonomy (GTDB): domain Bacteria; phylum Planctomycetota; class Planctomycetia; order Pirellulales; family Thermoguttaceae. Next base: position 444,986 of record CAWGNG010000020.1, on the reverse strand, counting down.
ACTTGCAGGCGGCCGCGATCCAACGGGGTGAGGAAGTAATAGACGTTCTTGCCGCCCATCACCTGCGCGATCGGGTATGCGCGTTCGCCGCTTGGGGAGATTTCGCGCACGCAGCCGGCCGCCGCGGCGATCTCGACGTGGTACCTGCGTTTACCGATCGCAATATCGCCCGCTTGCGGCGTCAGCCGCGCCTTGGCAAACGCCGCGGTATACGGCTGCATGGCCAGGCCGTGCCAGGAAGCGGACCAGAGCTTGTAGAACTCCGCGTGGCACTCCTGACAAGTCTTGGAGCCGGCCAAAGCCGTGGCCGGCACGTTCGCCGCGGGCGACGACTGCGATGCCGGCGTCGTGGGCGGCTGCTTTTCGCCGCAGCCCGCCAGGAATAGGATCGCGACAACGGCGGCAGCGCTGCGGATTGGTCCTCGATGCGTCATGACAGTCTGCCATCGGTGGAGAAACCTGTCTCGTTTCAGGGCTTCGTCCCTTCTGATCGAGCAGACCCTCAGATTACTCCCGGCTTCCGCCGCGAACAAGTCCACTTCATCGCGCGCACCGCTACGGCCTATTTCGCATTTCTCGCCACACGGGGAAAACGGGCCGCACTGCGTCCGGTGGGGCAGACATTCCTGTCTGCCAGATGTGCCGCCCTTTCTTACGGCAGACAGGAATGTCTGCCCCACCTTCAGGAATGTGTGCCCCACCTTGGTGATAAATGCGGCCTATTCGCTGGCCCGGTTGTTCCGCTGGCTTTCTTCTTCAAGCCGCTTGATGTCGGCGGGCGACAATTGCGGCCGATCGATCTTGACCGTAAGCTTGTTGAGCTTCGCGGTCAACGGGAACGGACAGCGGTAATCCTCGTCGCAGACGGGCGTGCCGGTGTCGGCGCCGATGTCGAAGGACTCGTCCCATTGCAGGATGATCGGCAGCGTTCGCTCCATCTTGTGAGTGGCGACCTCGTTGCCATCCACCTTGAGCGTGCCGATGCCGCCGCGGCCGATGCCGCTTAGGTTGTTGAAGGCCAACGTGCCGGGGCCAAGTCCATCGTACTTGAAGTCGAATTCGACGGTGTGCCGGCCGGGAGCGAGGGCATCCGCGGCGTCCCAGCGGACGCGCTCGGCGTCGACCAGGTTCCAGAGAAACACCGGCTTGCCCTTGAGGAGGTAAAAACCATAGCCGCCGAATCGTCCGCCGGAGGTGAGGATCATGCCCTCGGCTCCCGCCTGCGGCACTTCGATGTCGGCAGTGACGGTGTAGGAGCAGTTGAGCAACAACGGCGAGTCGCCTTGCGGCAGGCCCGTCATGGGACGCGTATAGACGAACTCGCTGCGGCCGGCGGTGATGTTCGGCCGGGGTTGCACCAGCCGCGTGGCCACGGAGGCGTCCAGCGGCAGCACTTCATACTTCTTCGCCTCGCTGAGGAACAGTTCCGTCATTTCCTTCAGTTTGTCGGGATATTGGGCGGCGACGTCGTTGTCTTGCGTCCAGTCGTTGGCGAGGTCGTATAGTTCCCAAGTGCAGTTATTCAGCGGGTCGGGATTGACCGCGCCGAAGACGTCCCACGGCGGCCGGATCACTTTGGTGCTGGCAATCCAACCATCGTGATAGATGGCGTGGTCGCCCATCATCTCGAAGTACTGGGTCTTGTGCCGGGAGGGCGCGTTGGCATTCGCGGCGTCGAAGGTGTAGGCGAAGCTCGTGCCTTCGATCGGGCTCTGCTTGATGCCATCGACGACTTCCGGCTGCCTGATGCCGCTCACTTCGAGGATCGTCGGCACGACGTCGATCATGTGGTGGAACTGATATCGGATGCCGCCGGCGTCCTTGATGTGGCCGGGCCAGGAGACGCACATGCCCTGCCGCGTGCCGCCGAAGTGCGAGGCGATCTGCTTGGTCCAGCTAAACGGCGTGTCGAACGCCCACGTCCACGGCACCGCCATGTGATTGTAGGTCTTGTCGGAGCCCCAGACGTCGTAGAAGTACTTCAATTGAGCCTCGACCGAAAACGGGACGCCGTTGAACTCCGCCACTTCGTTCGGCGTACCGATCAACGTGCCCTCGGCGCTCGATCCGTTATCGCCGCTGATGTAAATGACGAGCGTGTTATCGAGCTTGCCCATGTCTTCGACTGCCTGAATCACGCGACCGATCTCGTAGTCGGTGTAGGCCAGATAAGCGGCGTAGACGTCCACTTGGCGGATGAACAGCTTCTTCTCGTCGGGCGTGCATTGCTCCCATTGCTTCAGCAGCTTGTCGGGCCAGGGCGTCATCTTCGCGTCCTGCGGAATCACGCCCAGCCGTTTCTGGTTGGCGAAAATCGTCTCGCGGAGCTTGTTCCAGCCTTCGTCGAACAGGTGCATGTCGCTGATCTTCTTGATCCACTCGGGCGTGGCGTGATGCGGGGCGTGCGTGCCCCCGGGGACGTAATAGCAGAAGAACGGCTTGCTCGGATCGATCTGGTCGATGCGGTTCAGCCAATCGATGGCGTTGTCGGCCTGCGCGGTGGTGAGGTTCCAGCCGGGATGGCCGACGTAGGGATAGATTTGCGTGGTGTTGCGGAAGAGGTTCGGCTCCCACTGACTCGTGTCGCCGCCGACAAAGCCGTAGAAGTAGTCGAAGCCCATGCCGATCGGCCATTGATCGAACGGCCCGACCTGGCTGGCGGTGAAGGTCGGAGTGTTGTGGTCCTTGCCGAACCACGACGTGGCAAAGCCGTTGTCCTTGAGGATGCGGCCGATGGTCGTCTTGTCCTTCGGGATGATGCTGTTGTAGCCGGGGAAACCGGTGGACTGTTCGGAGACCACGCCGAACCCGGCGGAGTGATGATTGCGGCCGGTGATCAGCGCCGCCCGCGTCGGCGAACAGAGCGCGGTGGAATGGAAACAGGTGTAGCGCAGGCCCGCCTTGGCGATGCGATCGAGGGCCGGCGTGGGGATGACGCCGCCGAAGGTGCTCGGCGCCGCAAAGCCGACGTTGTCGGTCATAATCAGCAGCACGTTTGGCGCCCGCTTGGGCGGCACGACCCGCGGCGGCCACCACGCCTTCGACTGCAACGCGTTGCCCTTGATCACGCCGCCGAACTTCGGATCGGGCGGCGGGAGCTGACGGCCGTCGATCGTCGTCGTGGCGCCCGGCGAGCCGGGCACGCCGGTTGTCTCAATCGCCGACGTCTTGGACGTCGGCGAGGGGGTGCGCCTCGTGCGCCGCAGGAATTGGGCGGAAGCAACCGATAGAACACTCGTCAACATCACTGCCGCCAGAGCCGCCGCGAGCAACTGGCGATTCCAACGAACTCTTTTCCACTGCCAGGTCTGTCGAGTCTTCATCTGCATTGTTCCTTTCGTTACTTCATTGCCTTGGCGGCTGCCGCTCGCACGGCCGGCTCTTTGTCGCTGGAGGCTGCCTTCTGCAAGGCCTCTCGCGCCGCGTCGGTCTTCGCGGCAATTCCGCCCAGCGCCTCAACCGCGCCTAGCCGCACGTGTACGTGCCGAGACGACAGCGCCTTGACCAACACGGGCACCACCTCGGTGGCGATCTCCTCTGACTCCGGCTCAATCTGCGTCAACGCCCAGGCACTTGCCTCGGCCGCAACGCTCTTCTTGCTCTTCAGCACGTCGCGCAAGGCGGGCAGAGCCGCCTTGGCGTCGGGACCGATTCTGCCCAAGGCGTAGGCAACGGCGGGAACTTTCGCCGCGTCCCCGTCGGCGAGCACTTTGGCCAATTCCGGCACGGCCGCTTTGGCAGCGGGGCCGATTTTTGCCAACGAGATCGCCGCCTCTCGCGCGATCAGCGGGTCTTTGTCGTTGACCAGGGCCGCCAAGACCTCCGCGGCCGGTGCGGCCGTCGCCCTCATCTCCCCGAGCGCATAAATCACGTAGCCCCGAGCCTTCTGGTTCTTTAAGGCATCGATCAGTCGCGGCACGGCCGGTGCGCCCTGCGCCGCAACGGCGCCGAGAGCGTGGCGAATCGTCGTGTTGTCGGCGTCCTGAAATACTTTCGCCCAAATGGGCATGGTGATCTCGGGGTCCGGCGGCAACGACAACAGCGCGTGCGCAACCGTCTGCCGCACGATCAGGTCGGTGTCCTTTAAGCGGGGGATCAATCTCTCGGCGACTTCGCGGAAGAGTTCCTTGTCCTCGGGATGCACCCGCGCCAACGCCCACAGGCTGGCGGTGCTCAGCACCTTGTCGCTGCTCTTCGCGTTGGCCCGGACGGTCGGCTCGACATCGGCTGGGATCTGGCCGATGCGTCCCAGCGCGTAGGTCGCGGCGCCACATGTAATTTCGTCTTTCACGGCCGCGGCAATCGGTTCGACGGCGGACTCGGCCTCCTTCCCCACAGCGGCCAGGGCGAGGATTGCTTCGCGGCGGACTTCCGGGTCTTTGTCTTGCAGCTTCTTCGTCAGCGCGGGCACGGCGTCCTTCGCGTCCGGTCCGATGTCCCGCAGGATCAGGCACGCCCAGTAGGCGGCTTTTTCGTTGTCGAGAGCCGCGATCAGCCCCGGCACGGCCCTTGCTCCGGCGTCGGCGATGGCGTTCATCACGCGGAGCCGCACGCCGGGATCGGGATCCTCCAACAGCTTCACGCACAGCGGCACCATGACCTGCGGCCCCGGCCGAATGTCGCCGATTGCCTGCACGGCCTGGCGACGCACGGTTTCGTCCGCGTCCTTCAGCAGTTGCGACAGGGAGTCAACGGCGGGTCTTGCGGCCGGACCGATTTCTCCCAAGCTGTGCGCGGCGTGCGCCCGCACCTTCGCCGAATCGCTCTTGAGCAGTTCCGTCAGCGGCGTGACCGCTTCGGCAGCCTTCTCTTTTTGCATTCCCAATTCGTCAATGGCCCGCAATTGAACGGATTGATCGGACGAAGCGAGGTTGCCGATCAGCGTCGCCACAGAGTCTTCCGCCTGGGCCGGCCGTGCGGCGAACAACAGACAGCCGAGAACGGCAACAAAGAACAGGGTGATTCTCGTATTCATGAACGAACTCCTATGGTCGAAGTAGTGGCTACAGGATTGTTTTCGTGTTGGCGTACAGCAGGCTATTCAAAAACGTTCGGCTGGTGCCGTAATCCTGGGGAGGAATCTGGGTGACCTGCTGCTTGAGTTGGTCGAACATCGCCAGGATCGTCTTGCGCAGTTTCATCTGATCTTCGTAGTTCAGCGCTCCGTACCTGGCCTTGGTAGCCACCAACTGATCGACGTCGCCGCGCTGGGCCGCAAAGCACTCTTGCTGCAGCGCGCTCGGCCAGAAGAGTTGGCCGCTGACCGCATCGACTTGGGTTGTGGCCAGCGGCTTGGGCACGCCTTGCTGGGCGATTCGCACAATCTCTTCCTGAGTCGGCGGTGGGCCTTGCTCGGCTGCCCGCGCCCGGCGATTCTCCTCGCGCATGGCAAAGTACGTATTGGTCCATTGCTGCCGGTTCTCAATTTCATTCTTCTGGGCCTGAGTCATATTGACGGCAGCCGCCGAATTGGCCAAGTTGCGCTGACCGGCGGCGCTCATCATGTTGGCCATGCCGTTCATGGCCGAGCCGGCGACGGTAGTCCCGCCACCGTAGCAACCGCCATACCCGCCGCCGTACGGACTGGCAACCGTCGGCGCCGGCACCACAGGCTGATAGGGCTGCTGATACGAGCCGCCTTGGGAATTCTGCGAGTGGGCGATTTGGGCCGAGACCAGGGCGGAAATCGTCGCCACGAAGATCAGGAAGTACCAACGATTCATCTTAAGTTCCTCCGAGTCGTAAACGGGTTGAATCAGATTGCTCTGTGACCACCGGCGATTGGAAGTCCAGCATTGCCCTAATGGGTTTTGACAGCCAAAATCGGTAGTGAATTCAAGGTATTGTGCTAGCACACCACTGCTAGCAGGCGCATTTTGTGGTTGCCTTTGGCGGCGTTGCTTGAGAGTAATTGAAAGGAGGGTCCATGAAGTAACTTCGCAAAGGAGGATGAATCGTCATGTACCAGCGAACTTTGAAACTTTCACAGGCTCAGCGCAGGACGTTGGTCGAGTATCGGAACCATGATCGGCGTCCGGACGTGCGGGAACGGTGTGCGGCGATCTTGAAGGTCGCCGACGGCCAATCGCCTCATGCGGTAGCGACTCAGGGACTACTGAGACCGCGAGATCCTGACACCGTGTACCATTGGTTGGATTGCTATGAACAACACGGGATCGAAGGACTGTTGTGGCGGCGGCAGGGAGGCAGCCGTCGCCGTCCCTTTCGAGCAGCGGGAACAGGTGTTGGAGCGGCTGCGGCAAGGCCCCGGCGAGGAAGCTCGCCGCGAGGCGATGCCGACAGCCGCTGGTCCGCCGCCCAGCCGCTGGACGTTGCGGACCATTCGCGCCAGCATTAAGACGATCCAGAATTACACGCTCAGTGGCGTGTGGCGGTGGCTCCGTCGCAAACTGGGAGTGAAATTGCGTTCGGGTCGGGTCCAGCATTTTAGCCCGGATCCGCAGTATCGAAGCAAGGTAGCCAAACTGAAACGATGCCTGCGAGCAGCGGCGCAACCCCCAGGAAACGACATTGCTGTTCATCGACGAAATGGGGTACGCCGTCTGGCCCGAGCCGGCGCCGAGTTGGGCTGCCGCCCCGCCCGCGGCTCCACCGCAAGCGGATCGGCAACAGTCCAACAATGGGCTGTGGCGCGTGATCGGCGGCCTGAACGCCTGCAGCGGAAAAGTGACCTACGTGGACAACTACATTATCGGTCGAGCCAAGGTCATCGAGATGTATGAACGGATCGCGAAAACTTACGCTCGCGCCAAGACGATCTACGTCGTTCAAGACAATTGGTCGATCCATACTCATCCCGACGTACTCACGGCCGTGGGGGCATATCCTCAAATCAAGCCAATCTGGTTGCCGACTTACGCCCCCTGGCTGAACCCGATCGAAAAATTATGGCGATGGCTGAAGGAGACAATCCTCAAAATGCACCGTTTGGCCAACGACTGGCCCGCCTTGCACCAGCGCGTCACCGACTTCCTGGAGCAATTCGCCCGCGGCTCGAAACAGCTTCTGCGGTACGTAGGGTTGCTCGGCAACGGTCAACTGGCCCAATCGCTGCATTTTACGTGATTACTACCGAATCTGTTTGTCAAAACCCATCAGAAGGACTTGATTATACAGAAGGGTACCATCGAAATCCACGGCCGGCAGCAAAAGACCCCCCAAGAGCTGCGCCGCCGGCGGGACGGCCAACGACCAATGCCGATAGGTCTCTTGAGACGGTGGCGCCCCAAACCTACCCGCGTGTTCCGACCTCGGCCCGTGCCCTCGAATCTGCCGGCGAGGGAAACGGGGGACGATCGAAAAAGCGACGTCACTGCTATGCAATGCTGGTCTACGTGGCATAGAGTAGCCAACTTAAGATTATATATCTCAAGTGGTTGCGGAGACTGAGCGAATCGCGCCACTCGATCGGGCAGTTGCCAAGGCTGCGTTGGGGACGCTCTTCCGCTCTCTCAGATCTTGATTACACGCTGGCAAGGGCCGGCATCGCACCCAAGACGAGTTCAACAGCCGCCTGGGGATATCGCGGTTCTCTCTGTACACGGTCTCTGGCAACGAAATACCCACGTCCCGCCGGAGACCGTGCGAGACAGGACACTTCTTCCTACGCACCTCTGTTAAAGTATGCCGATTGTGCCGAGCGGAAGGATTGAGTGTTCGCGAGGCTATCAAAAGCCCGACTTTCGCGCTAAAAGGTCTAAGCGGTAAATCCGATAAGGCTCTTAGAATCCCACCCCTGCGCAATGCGCAGGGCTGCGACGACCACGCCAGGCAGTAACCCGCCCATTCCTTCTATCCCGGTCCATTATTATGAAGACTCGACTGCTCCTGACCTCCGTCGTATTCGTATTGATAGGCGCCGTGTACGGTCAAATGGCACGCGGACAGGGGTACGGCAGCGACACGCAAAACGTGTTGACGCCGGCAGCGGGCGGCATGGCGGGCGTCAGCCTCGCTCAACCGCAGGACGTTCCCGCGGCGATCTTCGGCAATCCCGCCTCGCTGACGCAGTTCCACGGCACTCAGTTCACCCTCGGCGGCGCGTGGGTCGAAGGCTATCCGACGGTCAGCAACAATGGCTCGCTCAACGGCGGTGTGCCGTTCGACGTCACCTCGCGGACGCAAGGCTTTGCCGTTCCTGAAATGGGAGTGATTCAAGATTTGCGCCCTCTGGGCCTGCCGGGAGCGTTCGGCTTGGGCTTCGGCGGCCTGAGCGGGCTCGGGTCCGAGTACCGTGGTCTAGCGCCGGCCGGCAGCGCGCTGAACAACGTCAGCAACGAATACCTGGTCCTTGGAGTGAACGCCGCGGCGGCCGTGCAACTCGGCGAGCACCTGTCGGCAGGCGCGGCGCTGACGCTCGGCAACGCATACGAGCAACTCGGCTTCACCGGCCCCGTAAGCAGCAGCGCCATGGTGAACGCCTATGGCCTCCGCGGCACGTTCGGGCTCGATTATGCCCTGAATTCGTGCAGCACCGTGGGCGTCTTTTATCAGACCCGCCTGGACTTCACGTTTCCCGACGCCGTCCGTTTCGCCAACACCTACCATGATCTTAACGTGTCTCAGCCTGAAACCATCGGGCTGGGCTGGGCCAATCACAGCCTGATGGACGGGAAACTACTGATCGCCGCCGACGTCTATTACAAGCTCTGGGACGACGTGCCGCTGTGGGAAGACGTCTTTGTCAACCAATGGGCGTTCGCCGTCGGCGCGCAACTCACTCGCGGCAATCTGAAGTACCGCATCGGCTACTCCTACAGCACCGATCCGATCAATCACTCGGTGGGCGGCAATCTCGACGGATTCCCCGTGGGCCAAGACGCCGTGCAACTGTTCCAAGCGGCGAGCACCGCCTTGATCAACCAACACCGCATCACCGTCGGCATCGGGCGGCAAGGCTTCCTGATTCCGACGCTCGACTTGGATCTGTTCGCCGGTTGCCTGGTACGTGCCAGCGAAGAGTTCGGGGCCTCGCAGACTGCGGTTGCCGTTTATTACCTCGGCACCGGACTTACTTGCCGGTTCGGCAATTGCTCGACGCGGCCCGAGCCGTAGTCGCTACTGCTTCTTTGCCTCGATGGTGTCGAGCCGCTCGCGGGCTTCGTGGGCCAATTCGTCGAGAAACCCCTGGGCGTTGAAGTACTCTTCCGCCGTGATCCGGGCAGTCATCGCCTTTAGCGTGGCTTTCATCTGCTCGACGGTCTTGATCATGTTTTGGTAGTCGGCGGCCGTCGGAACGCTCAGACCCGTTGCGTTGCGGCGATAGGGGGCTTCGATCTCCGCACGCTCGGAGGCGAACGGCGGGGCTTGCAGCAAAGGGGGCCATTTGATCACGTCCGTCTTGGCCTTGGGCGCGTCGGGGGCCGCCCCGGCCTCGAAACCGGCGGGGATCGCCGCATATCGCGCCGCCTCGGCCTGCCGCTGCGCCGCCTGCTGCTGCTCGACTTGGAACCACCAATCGCGTCTGGACTGCTGTTGATTGTCGAGGTTCTGCGTGTATTGCTGGTCGCCGGCGTTCATCGTGTTGCGAATGCCGCTCTCCATGCGGGACATCTGCGACGATGCCGCCCGCTGGCTCCACTCTTGATACGATTGCGTCACGTTGCGCTGGGCATTGTCGGCGCTGTTCAGTGCAAAACCGGCCGCCAACGCGCCGCTGTCATAGCCGTCGTAATAACTACTAGAAGCATAGCGGCGGCCCGGCCACATCTGCGCCGATGCCGTTGCGGCCCACATGCCGACCAGCGCGACAGCAAGAACGGCGATCGAGCACGTACATCGCATTTTTCCACTCCTTATCCGGGCAAGACACTCTTGGGGTCGAGTTCGATAGTTTATCGCCCCGGCCAAACAACCCAATCGAGCCCGAGAGAAGTTTAGGTTGGGTTTGCGAAAATGACAAGGATGCAGCCGCACTCGTCCACATGAGGGGGATGCCGGCGATTGTACCCTAAGCTATGATTGGACGGTCGACGCCGCGGCGGGACCGATGACTACAGTGTTCTTTATAGGAGATAATCTCGTGCAACGCCTCACAGTCGCTTTGTTCATTGCCGCCGTCCTGGCGACGTTGTCGCTGGTCTGCTCTGCCGAACCGAGCCGCGACCAATCGCAAAAGGCGGCGGTTCATCAGACAATCGCGACGGTGGAGGAGTGCTTCAATCGTGGCGACGCCAAAGGCTTGGCTGCCCTGTGGGCGTCTGACGGCGATTTCGTAGGACCGAGCGGCGAACGCATCGTCGGCCGCGCGAAGATCGAAGCCGCTTTCGCGGAGTTCTTCGCCGCACACAAGAACTGCCAATTGCAACTCGGCGTCGTCAACGTGCGCTTTGTCACGGCCGACGTTGCGTCGGTGGACGCGGTGGCGGCGATGACCCCGCCGCCCGAGGATTTGGCGGGAGAGCCGCGCTCGACGATCCTTCTCGTCTTCCGCGACCACCGCTGGCTGGTCGACAGTATTCGTGAAGCGGTCGGCGCCGCTCCTTCGCATTACGGCCACCTCAAGGAGTTAGGATGGATGGTCGGCGATTGGGAGACGGGCAAGGATAATCCGTCCGGCGTTTCGGTACACAGCACTTGCGACTGGACCGCCAACGGCAGTTTTCTGATTCGGAAATTTTCCATCGGCGGCAAAGGCAATGCCCAGGGCGGCACGGAGGTCATCGGCTGGGATCCCCGCGGCCATCGCATCCGCTCCTGGATCTTCGAATCGGACGGTGGGTTCGGCGAAAGCGAGTGGACGCCAAACGCAACGGGCTGGACCGTCAAGTACAAGGGCATCCTGGCTGATGGCGGCGACGTATCCGCCACACAGACCCTGACGCATGTCGATGCAGATACGCTAACGCTCGCATCGACTGAGCGGACGGCCAATGGGCAGAAACGCCCCGATATCGGCAAACTCACGATCAAGCGTCATCCGCTGCCCGAGGCGACGAAATCAGGACCGAACGAGCCGGCAAAATCGCCGAAGCGGGTCTTGCCTTAGCTTGTCGCCCCTATGACTGTAGTTGCTTCACCACTTTCCTCACCACGGTCCGCGGCGAGAAACGAACGACGGCGGCCAATAGCTTGTTCTTCAGCCCTGGGATAACGATCGATCTGCCGCGGCGAAAGCCTCGGTAACCGGCCTGGGCAACGGCCGTGGCGCTCAATGTTCCGAGCCGGAAGAGGAGTTTGTGTTCCAGATTTGCGGCTGCGGCGAATTCGGTGGCAAGCTGGTCCAACTTTTCCTGCCTGCGGGCGACCAAGATCAAGTTGCTCTTGTCGGCGGCAAACAGCCGCGCCAATTCCAGGCCGATGCCCGAGGAAGCCCCCGTGATCAAAACGGTTTCGGAAGACATGATAATCAGCCTACTTGGCCTTCTTGCCGATGTACCAAGCAACCAGCCACCAGAGAAGGACGAACAACAGCGATCCGACAAAGGCTGCGATCAGATCCTCGAAGGTGATTTTGATCTCGCCCAAGCCGCGGTCGATGTGGAAGACCTTGAACAGGCCGCCGCCGATCAATGCTCCCACCAGCCCGACGCCAACATTCGTCCAGCGGCCCAGCCCTTCCTTCTTGAAGGTTACCAGGCGTCCTGCCAGAGTCCCAGCCAAGCCGCCGACGATCAGCCAGACGATGATTGGTCCAAGAAACTCTTTCATGGGTACAGGCTCCTCGTATCGGGTTTTCCGCTTCCACTCTTTCCAATCCGATCCCGCCGCTGGCCTCAGTGTACTGGCCGGCCAGCCAGCCTGCAATTCAGGCTTTGTGCCGTCGCGCCCAGGCAAGTGCCAGCCCCGCTGCGACGGTCCGCGTGATTCCCCATCCCGATTTCTATATGCTCTGCTGGAATTGAGTCCGGCAATTATGCGAAAAATGTAGGGTGTGTTGCAGGATCATACACTCCAACGTCACCCCGGCTTCGGCAGCGACTTGACACTAAGGAAAGTTGCCTTATCGCAAGTTATCTTCTCTGAACGCTTTGCGTGCTGCCGAGCGCGTCGGGGCACGGAATTATCGGCTGCGGCATAGCGATTGCACCCCTTCCGAGGAAGTCCAGCCGGACGGGATTATTCCTTTTTTCCTATGGCTCCGCCAAGAGCCTTTCACATATTCGTGCGATCGTACTATCCGGGCATGGGGATCGGTAAGTCACGCCAGGAATTGGCGTCAACTGCCCCTAAATCGCGGGTCGCAGCGAAATGATCGAGTCACGGGACCCTACGTTGCACACTATGGACTTGTTCTTTTTACGCTTAATCGTGTCCTTGCGGCAGCCGTGAAAAATCTTTGATCGCCGGGCGGTGGTGACGGCGACGGACGGTCGATGATCGGAGGGCGATGCCAGACGCGATGTGCCGCCACGGGATCGGCGACGAGAGGTACGAGGCGAGGTGTCACGACCGTGACGCCTCAATGTGGTTTCGCAGTGCCCCAAGTTCCTCGTCACAGATGAAGCCCACGCTGTCGGTTGCCGTCATTCCCTCGCACCATGCGATGATCTCGGCCGGCGGCAGGTCGCACTTCTTCAGGGCCTTGATGATCACCGCGAAACACTCCTCGATGTCTGCCGTCATCATTCCCTCGTCACTCATTTCCACCTGCTGGCTCCCTTGCTTCATCAAATCCAGCGAAAGCTCCATCGCCGGCCGCAACTGTCCCAGATCGACCAATCGGCTTAGGTTGCGTTTCACCGCTTCATAGGCCGCGTAGTCGTAGCTGAAATTGCGGTTGATGTCTCGTTCGTCGAAGTCGGTCGCGTCGGCGATGGCTTGCCGCGTCGCGGCAGCCAGTTCTTCGGCCGGGGCCTGCAACTCGAATCTGGCGTCGAGTTGGCGGAGAATCGTGCGGTCATCTTTCGCCAATTCCAGCAGAACGTCGATCAGGTCGCCTTTGCTGCGTTTCGCCAATGCCTTACGCAGCCTAGCCGCGGAATCTGCCGTCTTAACGGCTTTCTTCGGACGGTGTTTTGACATGTCGCGTTCCTTTGCTCTCCAGCGCGTCTCGATAGTTCCACGGCATCCAGTGCTCTGGATTGGCGGATAACTCGCCCGCATGCCGCTCAAGCTCAGTCAGGTAGTCGAACGGGTTCGCGCCGCACAGTTCGCAGGTGTGGATCAGGCTCATAAACAAATCCCCCACCTCCGCGCCGTGGCACGTCTTGTAGAACAAGGCGTTTTTGCGGTGCAGGATCGCCCGCTTTAGCGCGCGTTCGCACACGTTGTTGTCCAGCGGCGCGCCGGCCACGCGGAGGAACAACGTCAGCCGCTCCCAGTGTTTCAACAGGTACGAAATCGCGCTGCCCAACGACGAGTTTGGCTCGACGCACCGTTGCTCGAATTGTCGGACAAGCCAGGCGTGAAGTTCTTCCATCACCGGGCCGCTCTCGGCCTGGTGGAAGAGCAATCGTTCCTGCGGCGACAGATTTCGCTCTCGGGCGATGCCGTCATTCTTGTAAATCACGGCGAGCGCTTCCAACACGTGCCGGCACTCCTCGGGAAAACGTTCCGCCACTTCCACGAACTGCCGCCGTCCGTGGGCCAGACAGTGGGCCACGATCGTCGCCAGCTCCCCAGGCAAATTCCGCGGCAAGGCATCACACATCTGAATCGGCGCGGCCAACGATTCGGCACGCTCGATCAGCACGTCCGCCAGATTCTCGCCCGCGTGTTGACGCCCGCTGAAAAACAGGGCGATCTTGCGGTCTTCCTTGCTGGAAACAACGCCCGAAGTGAACATGCCCTTGCGCTCGGCCGGCGGTTTCTTCGCCGAGCCCTCGGCTGAAGTGTCGGCAGCCTCTGCGGCGAAAGTCTCTTCCTTGGCTCGTGCGCCCATCAGCTCCAGAATCTTGACCGTCGTATCATCATTGAAAACCACCTCGCCTTGCGCCGCCTGGCGAATCAATTCCGCGAAAGCCGGCTCGATCTTCTCGGCCTTGGCGTGAACGATCTCCCATTGGGTCGAAGCCGGCAGCGGAATGCCCAAGCTTCCTTGTAGCTTCTCCTCGCGGTTGAAGGGCATCCCGGTTCCGTACTTCAGCAAGGCGATCATGCTGCCCGCCGTTGCATCATACTTTTCCGGGCCCACCTCGTCGGGCGACTGGGCCGTGAAGACGACGCCGCACAAGTTGCACCGCAACTTCTGCAGTTCGTAAATCTTGGCCTGAATCGGGGCCTGCCCCACCAATCGAACCAGCACGCCCGGCCGGCCCGTCTCGTAGACTGTGCCCTTGTCGCACTTCGGGCAGGCGTCACCCGGCTGGAGCGACTCGTGAGGCACCGCAACCTTCTCCGCCCCGGCGTAGGCGTCGGCCCCGTTGCGGCCGTGTCCTTTGGCAGGCGTTTTCGCCGCGTCTTCCGGCGCCAACACCACGGCAGTCGAAACGGCCGCAGATGCCGACCGCGGCGACGCCAAATCCTTGCCGCCGCCGATCACCGTCTTCGTTTTCTCGGTCCGCGAACCGAAAAGCAGCTTCCGCAAGCGAGCGATCGTGGTGTTCTTGTCGTCCACTAACTCGGCGATGGTGTCGTAGGCATCCACCACCGCCCTGAGGATCGCATAATCCTTCTCGTCGAGTTTTTTCTCGGCTTGCCGCAGAGCGTCTTCCAACTGGCTCATGTCGATCTCGATGGTCGAAAGCTTCGTTGGCATGATGATACCAGCAACGGAGGCCGACGAAAACCACTATGGCGTTCATTTCAAGCGGGCGCAGAATAACGCGCATCCGCAAAGCGTGGAAAGAGCGATTTGCCGCGATTTCGCGGGCACCGCCGCCAATCGCCGCGTCAATCCGCCGGCCCCACCGATCACCAAGCAGGCGCCGCTTGCGTCGCTTCCGGATTGCCCGCCGAAAGAAGAACCTGCAACTGATGGGCTGCCAGCGTTCTGGCCGCCGCATTCTTAGCCGACGGCCACCAGGAGAACTTGCCGCTCGACAACCGCTTGTGGCAAAGCCAATAACCTTGGCCGTCATAAACGAGTATCTTTACCGCCGTCGCCGCTCGATTGCGGAATACGAATACCCAGCCATTAAACGGATCATGCTTCAACACCTCCTTGCACAACCGGGCCAGACCGTCGATTCCGCGGCGAAAGTCGGCTGGCTCGATGGCCACCACTACCCGCATCTGAGGCGTGACCTGAATCATGGCGAGGGATTCCAGAAGCTCCGGCTCAGCGCCGCCAGATCGGGCGTCGGGACTCCTTTCAGATGGACCCGCATCTTTGCCCCGGCAGCGTCCTCTAACTCCACCGTGCATTCGCAACCGTTGCTGGCAGGGGCCAGTTCAAGAAACGTGGCCGCCGACTCGGCACCGAGAGGAAGAGGTGGTCGGCGTCGATAGGCATTCTTCGGCAGATCAACGGCGACCGTGGATTGCTGTTCGACACGCTTTTTCAGCGAGTAGTACTCCAGACGCAATACCCTGGAAGTGCGATGGAGCCCATACCGGACAGCCGCTCTTGCTGCTGCGGTCCACAGCCCGTCCGGAATCCGTGAGCGCGCCTGATGCGTCGCCCGCCAACGCAGAAATCGACGCCGAAGTGCCTCCAGCCGGGCCGGAATGTCGCGAGTCTCTCTGCCATTCATTGGCTGTCCTCCGCAAAAGTCTCTGCTGACAGCCAACGATACCAAATGCTTCAAGACATTTCATACACGCTTGCCGCAAGGACACTGCTTGTTCTTTGCGCCGGCCTCTTCAAGAACGCCCCTGACCTCGGCGGCGGCGCCGAAGCCGGATCGGCAATAGTCCAACGGCGTCCGCCCCTCATCGTCGCGAGCGTCTGGTTTGGCTCCGCTCTTGAGCAGCAATCTGACCATGGACGACTCGCCCAATCGCGCGGCTTCGTGAAGTGGCGTGCAGCGGTGCTCATCGAGCGCGTTGACATTGGCCTTCGCAGCGATTAGCTGGGCTGCGATCTCCGTGCGTCCCCAGAATGCGGCGCTGTGCAAGGGTGTCTCCCCCTTCGATCCTGTCTGATCCGACTTGTTACGAAGATTCACGTCGCAGCCGGCCGCAAGCAGCGCGGCCACCATTTTGCGATCATCCATGCCGATTGCAAAATGAATGGCGGGATATCCGTCGTGTCCCAATGCGTTTGCTAGCTTGGAGTTTTGGGCGAGCAACGCCCGCACTTGAATGACGTCACCGATAGCCACTGCCGAGAAGAGGTCCACCCTGGCTCCGTGTTTCCTTAGCAGTGCAACAATCTCTTTGATCTCCGCGTTGTTCTCGTCCTCTGTTGGATGGATCTCGCAGGCAGCAATTTGTGCCGGCGTGACTCCGTCTTGGCTTGCGTTGGGGTTGGCCCCGGCTGCCAACAGGACTTGGACCAGCCTCAATCGCCGCGCATCGCGCCCAGCCACGTCGGACATGCCCCTAGGCACAAGCATTTGTCGAGAATCGGCTGGCGGGTCTTCATGGCGGTCGAAGCGAATTTTGGATGCTTGATAATGGCCTCGGCATTGTCGGCTTTCCCAAAAAACGCAGCGACCTCCAGAGCAACCTGTCGTTCGTCAGGATCGGCCATGTCGTGGGCAGTGGCAAAAGGATCGACGCCGCTGTCCAACAGCAGTCTGATGGTTTCCGGAGTGCCCCCGTCGGCGGCGTAGTGAAGCACCGTCGCATCGTCCCCGATGATCCAAACACCGGTTCTGCCGCCACGCCATGTGATACGTGTCTTCAAATCGGCGCCGTGGTCGATCAGCAACTTGACAATCCGTGGATATGGAACGGCTTCCTTGATGATCGGATAGCCTATTCCTCGTTCAAAATCGTTGACATCGACCTTGAATTCGTTGATGAGATACTCGCAAATACTCAAGCGACCGAGCCCCGCCGCCGTTCGCAGCAGGCTTTGCTCCTCGTAATTGTCGGCCAATTTGGGCGACTGCTTGAGGATCGCCTTGACTCGGGCAAGGTCATCGAGGTGGATCGCCGTAATCGCGTCAATCTCGACCCCAGCCTTACGATACTCGTCCACAATGCGCCGCCATTTCGCGCGGTCGGCGGCGGACGTGGCTGCGGTGAGTTCGTCGGCCGCATGCTGGAGCGGCGTTTGGCCACGCATGTGGGTGAAGTCGGGTTTCTTTGTCAAAATGAGCCGAACGATTTCGGGATCGTCCGCAAGATGCAGTGGCGTGAATCCGTTGTAAGCCACCGCATTCACATCGGCGTTGTGATCTAGAAGCCATTGAACGACTCTCATTGGACCGAACCTCGCAGCGTGGTGCAAGGGAGTGCAGTATTCCTCGTCGACCTTGCCGATCCACGCAGGATCTTTCGACATCATCTCGATCGCGGCATCCGCAAATCTGTTCCACAGAAGCTGGTGCGGCGTTTGCAACCTGTTGGCTGTGAACCGGACCCGAACGGCTTCACTCGTCAACATTCCCGTCCAAACACCGGATCGCCGTGAAATGTCCGTAGATTTCGACTCGAAACGTAGGCGAACCAGAAAACGATCATTTGTATTGGGACTCGGCAATCCCTCCCAAGCCAGTCTTCCCCTGGCAAATTCACTTAACGTAATACTTGTTTCGTAGGTTCGTTTGGCCGCGACGTCAATGACGCCTGAATCCGACTTCCGTCGATCCCCCATCGCCCTCCAGAATTCGGGATCGTCAATGACTCGCCGCTTGACGACATACTCCTTCCCTGTCCTGAGATTGAGAAAACACACCACGAATTGGCTTTCACCCCGTTGAGAATTCGGATCCCAGATACGTATCGGCCGATCCGATTCATTGACGAACAAGACGCGAAACTCCGTGTTCCATTCGAGGACGGCTTCATTCTTCCGTGACTCCAGTTCCAAGCGAATCTCGAAGTCTTTGGTTTGCAGACCATTGGCTTTAACGTCTGCGGCGTGAGCGTCGGCACGGGATGATTGTGGTATCTCTTGGTTTGGACTCCGCGAACGCGACGCCGACAATTCCTGCCGCGTTTGTGCGCCGGAGCCCTCGGCGAGAACCAGAAGGGTGAATACGAAGAGCGTGCGAACCATGACCGTCCTCGTTGTGCTGCCCCCTATTATAGCAGGGCTGCCCGACACTTCAACCGTTGCTTTGCCGCTTTACCTTCGTCGGCGTGGTCGTCGCCCGTAACGGTGCCGAGGCCGATGTGCCGCTGAGCGGGGCGACCGTTCGGCTTTGCAATCCGGCCGCGAATGCAGAAAGCAGCACGGACAGCCGGGGACGCGTGCGGCTGCGCTTGCCTGCGGGGGGCGACTACGAAGCCTCGGCGGTCAAAGACGGGTATGCCGCGCACAAAATCCTCGTGACCATCACCGAGGGCGGCAAGAATCGCGCCACCTTCGCCCTCAGACCGTTGCCGACGTCCTCCTCGAACATGGCATCGCTGAGAATCCGAGTGGGCGACGCTTCATCGCGCAAACCGATACCTGGTGCGGCGGTCTTAATCCTCGAGGGTTCCCGCCAATGCGGCCACGGGTTGAAGACCTGTTCGGCGGGCGACCTCAGCCAAGTGCTGCCCCGTGGAAACTACGAAGTGGTCGTGAGGAATCAGGGATACCAGTCTCGCCGCGAGAACGTCAGTTTGAGCAAAGGCCGCGCGGGCCGCACGGTGATGCTGGTCAGGAATGGCTCGCAGGGCCGGGGAGGCAAGCCGGACCAACAGAACTCGTCCGATCGAAACGGGAAGACTGACAAGAACCGTGATCACAGTGGCGACAAGAAGCCGCCCAAGGACGAAAAAACGAATCCATCGACAAAGCCGGTAAAGGATCGAGATCCTTGCCGTAATCGAGAGCCGGCGAAAGAAGGCAGGAAACCGATCAAGACCTCGAAACCATCGAACGGACAAGCGTCGCAGCCGCAGCGGCCGCCGCCTGCGGTGAAGCCGATCAAGCCGGTCCCGCCGCCTTGTCCGCCAGTTCCCAATAACGTACCGAACAAGCAGAATTCCCAGCTTCGCTAGCTCGCGCAGGTAGCGCGGCAGCGATAGTCGGGGACGATGTGCTGAGGATCGATCATGAAACGCAATTGCTTTCTCAACTGCCGTCTGGAGTGCATGATTCCTGTCGTCGTGCTGCTGAGCACCCTCTCCGTAGCGCGACCGCTGTCGGCGGCCGGATCGGGTGTCCGCGGTCAAGTCCTCGCGCTCGATGAACAAGGGAAGCTCACCGGCATTGTGGCGGGGGCTACGATCGAGCTGACGAATCAGGCCGGTCAGGTGGCGGGCCGCGCCACTTCCGATGCGCAGGTCGGAAAGAGCGGCGATGATGTGACCGCTGAAGCCCCGCTGGCCGAGGCGACCGTGTGGATTTCCAAACCGGACGGGAGCGGAAAGGTTCGCGGCGTCACCGGATCGAATGGCCAAGCCGGTCTGAACGTCCCCGCCGGGCCGGGCGACTACATCGCCGGCGCCGAGCTGCGCGGCTATCGGCCGGTTCGTGCCAATGTTACGATCGGTTCCGCCGGAGTGACCACCCATAAGTTCCTCATGACCAGGGCCGGCCTGGTTCTCGACGTAATTGTGGTTGACGATAGGAAGCAACCGCTGGTCGGCGCCAGCGTTGAACTGCGTCGGCAGGAGAACGGCGGACTAACTCAAGGAAGAACCGCCGCGGGCGGCAGAGTCCGGCTGAACGTCACAGCCGGGCCGGGCAATTATGAACTCAGCGCCCAGTTGAACGGATACAAGCCGGGACGCCGCACGGTCGCCATCAGCGAAGGCGGCCACGGCCGCGAGACGATCGTTCTCGAGAAACAGCAGACGGCCCAGCCGAAGCTGACAGTCATCGTCAGCGGGCAAAACGCCGGCGGGGCAACGACGCTACTGAGCGGCGCTGCCGTGCAGATCAGCCGAAACAATCACCCAATGAAGGCGGGGCGGACCGACAGCCGCGGCCGCTTCACGCTCAACCTCGCTCCGGGAGATTATCAGGTGCGGGTGAGTTCGCCCGGTTATGCGCCCGCCAATTTTGCCAAGGTGACAGTGGGGCCTGACGGCCGCGAAGAGAAGATCGTGTTGCACGCCAACATTCAGTGACGTGACATGCTGTCGACGAGACATGGGCGACGGCATCGAGATGGCTTTCGTGCGAAAGAAGGAGTCAAGACGATGAGGACTCAGTTTGCCATTCGGGTTCTGGCGGCGCTGATGGCGACTGCCCTGGCCGCGCCCGTGGTGCTCGCGCAGTCAGACAAGACGCAACCGCAGCGATCAGCGGATTTGGGTATCGAGCTGGGGCTGTGGGACGTGCTGATCGCCGGCAGGCCGGACATAAGGCCCGCCCTATCGGACGAGCAGAAGACCCGGCTCGAACATGCCATTCAGGAGTTCGACGCGGATCGGTACCGCCAGTTGCAGCGGCAAATCAGAGAATATCTCGATGCGACCGCAGGCAAACGCCCGACCGACGACGAGCAGAAGGCTCTGGCGGGCGTCCGCAAAGACCTTAACGCGATGCTCAAAGAACTGCGGGACAAGGTCACGGCCATCCTGACTCCCGCACAGCGCACGTACCTGTTCAGTCCGTACGGCAGACGTGCCAGCGGGTTGATGACCGGCGTCTTAAGAAGCGCCGCTCTCACCGGCGAGCAGAAGGCCAAGTTGGAAGGCTTGCGGCAACCGCCCCGGGCTCCGCGATTGGACCGACAAAGCCGGCAAGCCCCTGTTCCGAGCGACGTTCCGGGGCGTGGAAGACGGCTACGTCAAGCTGGAGAAAGCCGACGGCACCGTGGTCAAACTGCCTTTCGATAGTTTCAGCGAGGCCGACCAGCAGTTTGTCGTGGACAACCAGTGATCTGGCGTCGCCGGCGTCTGGCCGCCCGCGGTCAGCGATCAGCTTCCAGCTTTCTAGTGTAGTGATTCACAATTGAGTGACTTTACGGAAGGGCAACAGGTGGGGCAGACATTCCTGTCTGCCAGGGAAATCGGGCAAGCCTGGCAGACAGGAATGTCTGCCCCACCTGTCAATCCCGTGATTTATAAAACCCCAATAGCGTGACGCACTACACTAGAAGTCGTAACAGTTGTTTTCGCAATATGTTACGCCAGTCCCCCCGCCAGCGTTGCCGATCGCTCGGCTGACCGCTGAGAGCTGATCGCTTTCCGGCGATTTCAGTTCTTTCCCTGTACATTTCTCAGCCGCCGGGAAAAAGTCGGTCACAAACCGTGTCGCGCCGGTAATAGAAGCAGAGAGAGCATTCCCCCTCACCCCTCAACTGAAAAGGAGAAAAAATCATGAAGGCTCTCAGACGAACACTGTTGCTCGGCGTGCTCACAGTCACTTTGGCGGCTTACGGGACCACGATGGCGTCGGCGGCCCCCGGCCCCGGACCCATCTGGGGTCCAGGTCACCATCCTGCGCCATATCACCTCTATCACCCCTACCACCCCTGGCCGCGTCCGGTGGTGATTGTCCCGCCTCGGCCCTACATCATCGCGGCCAACGTGGCTCCCGCGGCCTGCATCCGCCTGGTGAATCCAATCGAGAACCGAGCGGCGCTGCGGTACAGCGTCAACGGCGGAGTCGTTCGGGTCTTGCCGGCGGGTTCCAGCGTCTGCTTCGACCAAGAGGTGGTGATCCGCTTCGATCGTGGCGGCGGACAAGGCGTGGCCCGTTACGTCCTGCAAGACGGCAGCTACCGTTTTGCCCCGGGCAATGGGTTCTGGTGCTTGACCCACGATGATGACGCGGTGGCCAGCGACGCCCCGACAGACGACGTTGCCGCCAATCCCGCCCCCGGAGCGTAATCGGTCCTCCGGGCGGCAGGACAGAGCGACACAAACGAGAAGGCCGGCGAAAGCCGGCCTTCTTCGTTGCTTTCCAGTGGGCGCGGCCTCAGACGGACAGCTCACGCGCATTTCTCACCAAGGTGGGGCAGACATTCCTGTCTGCCGCGACAAATGGCGGCACATCTGGCAGACAGGAATGTCTGCCCCACCGGGCGCAGTGTCGCGGGTTCTTTGTCACAGTCTCCCGGCATTCAGTAAGAGAACTGAATCAAGGAGACTTGACCATGAGCCACGTCGAACCAATTACCGCACGGTACACGCTCGTCGGCCGCAGCGATTTGGACGCCCCCATCCGTGTCGCTTTCCGAACCTATCTGGGTTTCGGCCGCGAAATCGACCGCCAACTGAGCCGGTTGGTCGCACGCTGGTCACACGCAGCCTCGCCCTGGTCGAGAGGTATGACGGCAGGACAAAGGCGCGATTTGGCCTGCAATTGTCGCTGACTGCGCTGGCGGAGCAGGGTATGGCACTTTAGGACCACCTGTCGACGGTCTCCGCTACGATCTTCGCGTCTGCGTTGGCTTTTTTGAGCAGCGTTTTCTTCTTCGGGGGACGCGCTGCGATCTCTCCAGTTTCCCGTCGTCGCTTGAGCCGTCTCACCCGCGAGTCGCTCACACGATGCTTGATGGCCACAGCCATTGTGCCCATTCCCGCATCACAATCGGCCAACACCTCACGCCGAAATTCGATCGAATATAGTTGCATAGCAATCCGCCTTATTAGAAGATTGCCTAGTCTACGCAACTACCCCAGAGGGCGATGGAGGGTTTCATGAAGCGCTCTAATGCGACGTCTTCCATCTGATATCTGACGTTTGCCGGGTCGGCAGTTGTAGCTACCATTGTCGCCGGCGACCCTCCTGCTGCCGACAAGATGCGGCTCTTCGGCCGGGGCGATGGCCGATACCCGTTTGGTATTCTGCGGTTTCTCGCACGCAAGACTCACGGTCTTGTCGCCCATTAGGCTGACGGGGTCTACCTGGGTCGCAAGTCGTAAGTCTTTACAGGTCAAGATGATGAGACGTTGTCAGTCAACAAACTGGCCGCTTGGACCACTTTGTATAGGGTCAAAGCACCTCAATTGGGTATTGGCTTGGAGTTCAGGGCATGGTATTGTACTGGACAACCAAACTTAATATCATACTATGTTATCCGCGGACAGCGTCTGCCGACTGCTCGCTCGCGCCGCCCTGCGGGCGGCGGCTAAACGACGTATTTGAAATCTGATCGCCGGCCCATGATCGATACCCAATTGGCCCATCTCGATCTCCATGAGCGCTCCGTGCAGTCGAAACATCAGCGGCTGCACGAGCATCTGGTCAATCAGATCGCGATGGGCCGACTGAAACCGGGACAGAAACTTCCTTCCGAGCACTTTCTGGTCCGCACGCTCGGTGTCGCTCGGACCACGATCCGCCAGGCGATGGCTTCGCTGGAAAACGAGGGACTGATTCGCCGCGTACAGGGAAAGGGGACGTTCGTCGAGGCCGAAGTCCGGCGGAAGCTGCACCACGGCCAGGACATCTTCGCCCTGGTCGTCCCGGAGACCCTGGAAGCGTTCTATCCATCGTTGCTGCACGGGTTCGAGGCCGCGGCGGGCGACGTCCACCACCAGACGATCATCTGCAACACCGGCAACGACGTGGGGCGACAGGCGGACGTCGTGCTGCAATTGCTTGACAAGGAGGTTGGGGGCGTCGCTTCAGCGGATGTTTGCTGCCGACGAGCCGCCCAACGCGATTTTCGCCAGTTTCGATTCGCTGGCCGAGGTGATCTATCTGCTGCTGCCGCGGTTGGGCCTCCGCTCGCCGGAAGACGTGTCGCTGGTCGGATTTGGCGGCGCTTGCGCGAGGGGGCGTTGGCGAGGCGGCTGACGTCGGTTGTGGTCGACGAAATCGGCACGGGCCGCCGCGCCGTGGAACTGCTGCACCAGATGCGCTGCGGCGACCGCCCCATTGACGACAACGAGGAGATCGTGCTCGAATTGACGCTCAGTCGAGGCGAAACGCTGGCCCCCGCGGCAAGCTGCAATGCGATCGGGGTATTGAGTTGAATCGAGGTACTTGCCCATGAAGACGAAAACGCTTGCGATCGTTGCAGCCGTTGCCGTTCTGTGGTCGCAGTCCTCGCTGGCCGTTTCGCCGACGCCCGAGGAAATGGCCGCATGTCGTCAATGGGTTGCGGTGCATTTTGAAGGCGGAAAGCGAACGCGAGCGCCCGAACCATTTTTCTCATTCAATTACGGCGGCAAGCCATCCTCGGAGTTGGTGAAGACCTGGGACTTGAAGCGGGCAAGTCACAAACTGGACGAGAAGCGAACGGAATACACACTCACCTACACCGATCCCAAAGCCGGCATGCTGGCGCGTTGCGTCGGCGTGGAATACCTCGACTACCCGTGTGTCGAGTGGACGTTGTACTTCAAGAACACCAGCAAGAAGGACACGCCGATTGTGTCCGACATCCAGGCACTCGATTGTCGCGTTGAGCGGAAGTCTGTGGCGGACGGCGGCAAGGGAGAGTTCCTGCTTCATCACAACACCGGATCACGCGCACAACCCGACGACTACGAGCCGCAGCAGACAGTGTTGGGGCCGGGGAGGGAACTGCTCCTGGCGGCGGCGAATGGGCGGCCGACCGATCCGCACTTCTCCTACTACAATCTCGAATTGTCGCCCAGCCAGGGCATCATCATCGCCCTGGGTTGGCCCGGCCAATTGGCCACGCGATTTGTCCGCGACAAAAAGAACGGCCTGCGGATTCGCGCGGGCCAGGAGTTGACGCATTTCAAGTTGTTGCCGGGCGAAGAGGTTCGCTCGCCGCTGGTGGCGTTCCAGTTTTGGAAGGGGGAAGATTGGCTGCGGGCGCAAAACGTCTGGCGGCGCTGGTTCATCGCCCACAACCTTCGCAGACCCGGCGGCAAACTGCCGCCCGCCCAATGGTGTGGCGGGGCCGGAGATGCGCCGATGGAACAGGTGACGGAAGAGGTTTCCAAGAAGTACATCGATGCCTACCTCGCGCTGGGCCTGAAACCGGATTTCTGGTGGATGGACGCCGGCTGGTACCCGTGCGGCGGCTCCTGGCCGAACACCGGCACCTGGGAAGTCGATAAGGCTCGCTTTCCCCACGGCATCCGCGCCGTCACCGATTACCTGCACCAGCGAGGCATTCGCAGCATTCTCTGGTTCGAGCCGGAACGGGCGACGCCGAACACCTGGCTCTCCAACAATCATCCCGAGTGGATCCTCGGCGGCAAGAACGGCACTCTGGTCGATTTTGGCAATCCGGACGCGTGGAAGTGGATGGTGGAACGGATAGACGGGTTGTTGCTGAGCGAAGGCATCGACATCTATCGCCAGGATTTCAACATGGACCCGCTGCCGTCGTGGCGGGCCGCCGATGCCGCCGATCGCCAGGGGATCGCGGAAATCCGGCACGTCACCGGCTTGCTGGCCTATTGGGATGAGCTTCTCCGCCGCCATCCCGAGCGGCTGTACGACAATTGCTCTTCCGGCGGCCGCCGCAACGATCTGGAGAGCATGCGCCGCGGTGTGCCTTTCACAAAAAGCGATTACGCGACCGAGCCGATCGGCGTGCAGGGGGAGACATACGGAATCTCGTTGTGGTTGCCCTATTACGCGGCGACCTGGATGTGGAATGAAGACCCCTACACCTGCCGCAGCAACATGGCCCACGTCACCGGGGCGGTGTTGAAGCTCGACGACAAGAACTCCGGGAAGCAGTTGCCCAAGCGGCTCGATGAATGGCGCAAGACTGTGGCCAACTACTGGGGCGACTTCTGGCCGCTGACCCCCTACAGCCTCGACAACAAAGCCTGGATCGCCTGGCAATTCGATTGTCCCGAAGAGAGTCACGGCGTGGTGCAGGCGTTTCGACGCGCGGAGAGCGTCTACGAGTCGGCTCGGCTTCGGCTGCGTGGCCTGGACCCGAAGGCGGTTTATGTGCTCACGAATCTCGATGTCGCCGACGCCGACGAAATGACCGGCCGCGAACTGCTCGACAAGGGCCTGTTGGTCGTCCTCAGCGAGCAACCGGCCGCGGCAATCATCACCTACAAGAAGAAGTCCTGATTCAACAAGGAAAGTGAGACAACGACCATGGGAATGGAAACCGTACTCGGTATCTCGTTGGTGATCGTCGGCGGGCTGATTATCGGCGCCGGCGCTTGGCCCATGAAACTGATGCGCACCTTCCAGTTCGAGCACTGGTGGTTCTTGGCGATGCTGTTCGGCCTGGTGCTCGGTCCGTGGGGAATTACGTTGGTCGCGTTTCCCAACTTCTTCGAGGTGTTGCGCGAGCCGGAAGTTCGAACGGGATTGCTGATCGCCAATGCTCTAGCGTTGTGCTGGGGGGTGGCGAACATCCTCTGCGGGCTCTGCTACGTGCGGATCGGCATCGCGCTGACGCAGGCGATCCTCACCGGCTTGGGCGTGTCTGTCGGTGTGTTGACGCCAATGATCTTCAAAGGCTCCGGCGTGTTTAAGAACGCTCCAGGCGTTCTCTCGCCCACCGGCCTCACGATTCTTGGCGGCGTTGCGGTCATGTTGGTTGCCGTCGTCTTGGCTTCGCTTGCCGGGTTTGGCCGCGATCGCCAACTCAAGAAGCGTCAGGATACTTCCGGCAGCTTCCTGGGCGGGCTGATTATGACCGTGATCGCCGGAATCACTTCCGCCGGTTTGTGGTTGGCCTTCATCTACTGCCAAGGACCAATCCAGAGCCGCGTCAGCATCGTTAACGCCGGCGAAAAGATCGACGTGAGCGTGGCCGCCGACGAGGCGCTCTGCCAGAAGTTCCGCATCGGCGAAAGCGGCAAGATCGTGGTCAACGACGGCAAAGAAGTTGAGCCGGCGAAGATGACCGACAAAGAGAAGGGGGCTGCAAGCAAGAAGATCGCCAAGGCGCTTAGCGGCCGGTATCTCGTTGCCGCCGATGGATCAATCTCGTTGAACGACGCCGAGAAGAACGCCGTCGCGATCCGGGGCGTCGAGCCGGTGAAAGTGGCGAAACTCAGCGCCCACGAAGCTGCCGACAGAGTCGCGACCGCGATCGGGTTGTACCAGGGACCGACGGCGGAGAAGAAAGTCTCGGTAGGAACCATGAGCGTGCTGAGCATCTTGCCGGTCTGGGCCGCCGGAGCATTCAGCGGCGCCATGCTCAATCTGCTGTATCCGATGTTCCTCATGACCAAACGCCGCACCTGGGGCGTTCTCTTGGGGAACTGGAAGGAACTCGGCCTGGCGGTGATCATGGGAATTCAATTCCTCCTGGCATTGATCCTGCCGGGAAAAGGAATGGTGCTGCTCGGAGCGATCGGTGCTTCAATTGGCGTAGGCATTCAACAGGCCATGCAGATGTTCGGCGGCCAAGGGACGGGCTTCATCAGCGGCGAGTGGCGCGGCATCGAGGGCAAACCGCGACGGCAGATGTACGCCTCCATCGCGCTGTTGGTTCTCGCCTCGGCAATCATGGCGATCAGCGAACGACTCAAATAACGGCGGCTTAGCCGTCCTGCAACTCTCTCTTATAACACCAGGAGCAACGATTCGTGGCAAAGCACAAAGTAGCAGTGACCGATTTCGGCATCGAGGAAATCGACGTTGAAAAGGCGATTCTGGAGCCGCTGGGCTGCGAGGTTGTCGGACCGCTCCGCCCGCCGGAAAGCAAGAACGAGCAGAAACTGAGCGAGCTGGTCAAGGACGCCGATTACGTCATCACCCAGTTCTCGCCGGTCACGGCGGCGGTGGTCGGCGCGATGCAAAAGAGCCGAATCATCGTCCGCTACGGCATCGGCGTCGACAACGTCGATCTGAAGGTTGCGGCGGCGAAGAACATCCCCGTCTGCAACGTGCCCGACTACTGCATCGACGAGGTGGCCGACAGCGCGATGGCCATGATCCTCGACCTGGTCCGCAAGATATCGGCCCATGCGTTTCGCATCCGCTCGGGCAAGTGGGAATTGGCCGTGCCGCTCAAAGAACTGTTCGTCTTGAACGAAATGACCGTCGGAATCGTCGGCTTCGGGCGCATCGGCCGCGCGGTGGCGGCTCGATTGAAGCCCTTCCGCGCGAGGGTGGTCGTTTTCGATCCGGTCGTCGATGCCGCGGCGGTGAAGGCCGAGGGCTGCACGCCCGTCTCGTTCGACGAACTGCTGCAAACGAGCGATCTGGTGACGCTGCACTGTCCGAGCAACGACAAGACCAAGCAGATGATGAACGCCGAGGTTTTCGGCAAGATGAAGAAGGGGGCGATGCTGGTCAACACCTCGCGCGGCACGCTGGTAAAGACCGACGACCTCGTGGCCGCGCTCGAAAGCGGCCAGATTTCCGCGGCGGCGTTGGACGTGACCGACCCCGAGCCGATCAACATGGACAACCCGTTGGTGAAGATGGACAATGTCATCATCAACCCGCATCTCGCCTCGGCCAGCCCCGGCGCGGTCTTCAAACTGCGGACCAGCGTGGCCAACATCGTGGCGATGGCGATCAAGGGGCAGAAGCTGCCCAACATCGTTAACGGCGTAAAGCAGTGAGCCTTTAGCCGGAAAAAATACAACCTCTTTGTGCATCAACCGAAGAACTCGACCATGAACAGAGCCGCGAACATCGAACCTGCCCCCAGCGTGATTTCCCCCAGCGAACCCGGTCGGGCGGAATTGCTCCGCTTTTACCGCACGTTAGTCCTGATTCGCCGCAGCGAACTGACGACGCAGATGATGTATCGAAACCGGGAGCTGCCCGGCTTCGCTCACCTCTACATCGGCCAGGAGGCGACCGCGGTGGGCGTGATGGTCCATCTCCGCCAGGACGACTGGATCACCAGCACGCACCGCGGCCACGGACACGCGCTGGCGAAGGGTGTGCCGCCGAAGATGCTGCTGGCCGAATTGGCCGGCAAGGCCACCGGCTGCAACGGCGGTCGCGGTGGGACGATGCACCTCTATATGCCTTCGGTCGGCCTGTTCGGCACGAACGGGCTGGTGGCCGGCGGAATGCCCGCGGCCGTCGGCCTGGCCATCAGCGCCAAAACCCGCGGCACCGACCAGGTGACCGTCTGCTTCTTTGGCGATGGTGCCAGCAACCACGGCGCTTTCCACGAGTCGTTGAATTTCGCCGGCATCCAGGACGCCCCGATCGTCTTCGTCTGCGAAAACAATCTCTACGCCACCGCCACGCCGCTTTCCATGGCCACGCGGAACACGAACATCGCCAGCAAGTCGGCCTCGTACGGGTTTCCCGGCGTCCGCGTGGACGGCAACGACGTGCTGGCCGTTTGGAAAGCGGCAAAGGAGGCGGTCCAACGGGCACGCGCCGGCGAAGGGCCCACGCTGATCGAATCGCTCACCTATCGCCAGGTCGGCCATCAGGAGGGCGACCCGGTGATCGGCTGGTGCCGCACACAAGAGGAATGGGACGAGTGGTTCAAACGCGATCCGATCCCCCGCTATCGCAACTTCCTGCTCGACTCGGGCAACGCTACCGAGGCCGACCTGAAGGCGATCGAGGACGAGGTGGACGAAGTGCTCCGCGACGCGATCGATTTCGCGCGGAAATCGCCGCCCCCCGATCCGGCCACCGCCACGTTGCACGCCTGGGCCGATCCGATCAATCCGCCCTTGGACTACCTCGATCCTTCGGCCAACGGCCGCGAGACGGTCGTGCAGGGTTGGATGGACGCGGTGCGCGACGGCATCGCCGAGGAGATGCGCCGCGATCCGCACATTATCTACTTCGGCGAAGGGACCGGCGACCGCGGCGGCTCGTACGGGCACACGAAGAACCTGTTCAAGGAGTTCGGCGGCGGCCGGATGATCGACACGCCCATCTGCGAGCTCGGCTTCACCGGCGCGTCGATCGGCGCCTCGGCCACCGGCTGCCGGGCGGTCGCCGATCTGATGTTGGCCGACTTCCTCTTCGAGGCGGGCGGCCAGATCGTGCTGCAAGCCTCGAAACTCCGCTACATGAGCAACGGCCAGGCCTCGGCGCCGATGGTGATTCGCGCCGGCGTCGGCTCGGTGAAGAACGCCGGCCCGCACCACAGCGGCTCGTACTATCCGGTTTGGGCGCATTGCCCGGGGCTGATTGTTGTCGTTCCCTCGAATCCGGCCGATGCCAAGGGGCTCATGAAGACGGCCCTGCGAGCGAGCGACCCGGTGGTCTTCCTCGAACAGAAGTCGCTCCTGTCGAGCAAGGGCCCGGTGCCGACCGGCGAATACTACATCCCCTTCGGCCAGGCGAAAGTGGTGCGCGAGGGGACCGATCTGACGATCGTCTCCTGCGGCCTGTGGTTGCAGCGGTCGGTTGCGGCGGCCGAGCAGTTGGCCGCCCAGGGCATCTCCGCCGAGGTGATCGACCTGCGGACGATCGTGCCGCTGGACACGGTCACGATCCTGGCGAGCGTGAAGAAAACCGGCCGGCTGCTGGTCGTCGATGAGGCCTACGCGATGTGCGGCGTCGGGGCCGAGATCACGGCGATCATCATGGAAGAGGCGTTCGATGAATTGGACGCCCCGGTCGGCCGGCTGCACACCGAGCCGGTCTCGCATCCGTTCGCTCCGATCCTCGAAGACACGGTCACGGCGAGTCCGGAGAAGATCGTCGAGGCGGCCAACGCGGTAATCGAGGGCCGCCCGCCGCATCAGCGTCGCCCCGCGGGATTCACGCCGAAGACTGTCGCGCCGCCGCCGGCTACGACTGTTCAATCTGCCGATTCAAGTAGCACGGGCATCTTGCCCGTGGCCGAAAGACATGAGCAAGATGGCCGGCAGCAAAAAAAGGATGTCCAAACGCACGGGCAGGATGCCCGTGCTACTTCCACGCCAGCGGTCGTCGGCGGCGTGCCGGTGATTATGCCGAACATGGACCTGATTATTACGGAGGCGACGGTCGTCGGTTGGTTCAAAAAAGTCGGCGAGCGCGTCGGCAAGGGGGAAGCGTTGTTGGAGATCGAGACCGATAAAGCGGTCACGTCGATCGAATCGCCCGCCGACGGCGTGCTCGCCGAAATCCTGGCCGACAAGGGGGCCGTCGTTCCGTTGGGCCAGCAACTGGGGACCATCACACCATGAAGACCTATCCACGAATCCCCGCCTCCCCTCGCGCGCGGCGAGCCATGCGGCAACGCGGCATCGACGCCGCCAGCGTTAAAGGCAGCGGTCCCAACGGACGCATTGTCGAAGCCGACGTGTTGCGGGCCGCTGCTTGTGGAGCAGGCGTCTCGCCTGCTTGGGCAGCCGGGACGGCTGCACCACAAGGTAATCTTGCTCAGCCGCCAAGCAAGACGACGCCCGTCGGCACAATTTCGTCGATGCGGCGTGCCGTGGCGGCCAAGGTGGCCGAGAGTTTCGCCACCGTTCCCCACTTCTACCTCCGCAGTGAAGTCGATGCGACCCTGTTGGTGCAGTTGCGGGAGCAGAATCTCGCGGCCATCGAAAAAAGCTGCGGCGTGCGGCCGAGCATCACCGATTTTTTGCTCCGCGCGATGGCCCTGGCCCTCCGCGATTGCCCCACGGCCAACCGGATATGGCAGAATGACGGCATCGTGCAGTTGCCGACGATCGACGTGGGCCTGGTGATCCAGTGCGGCGATGGGTTGATGGTGCCGGTGATCCAAAACGCCGACCGGCTGGGCCTGATGGAAATGGCTCGCCAGCGGGCGAAACTGACGGAGATCGTTCGCTCGGGCAAGGCACCCGCCGAGCTGTTTCACGGCGGCGCCACCTCGCTGACGAACCTGGGCCGCCGCCGCGTCGACGAGTTTACCGCGATCATTTCGCCGCCGCAGAGCAGCATTTTGGCCGTCGGCAGGCTGGCCGAGCGGCCGGCGGTGTACGAGGGCCGGATCTGCGTTTGGCAAACGATGAACCTGACGCTCTCGGTCGATCATCGCGTGATGGACGGCGTTCCGGCGGCCGAGTTCCTCGACCGCATCACGGAATTGCTCGAAACGCCACTGCTTCTGCTTTGCGACATCTGTTGAGCCCAACTTCGGGCCGGCATCATTTTCATTCCAACGAGGAGGCTACGAAACATGAGCAAAGACGGCAGACTACTGGGCAAGAAGGCTCTCGTAACCGGGTCGGGAACGGGCATCGGCCGCGAGGTGGCGTTGGAGTTCGCCCGGCAAGGGGCCGACGTGGTGCTGCACTACGCCCATGCGATGCAAGGGGTTGAGGCAGCGGTGGCCGAAATCCAGGCGATGGGACGCAAGGCCGCGGTGTTCAAGGCCGACTTCGATCGCGTCGACGAAGTGCTGCAATTGGCCGACCACGCGATCGGCTTCCTCGGACGGGTCGATTGCCTGATCAACAACGCCGGCATCACCTTCAATCGCCCCTTCGGCCGCGTCACGCTCGAACAGTACGACCGGCTCTACCACGTCAACGTGCGGGCGCAGTTCTTTCTCACCCAGCGGATCGCCGAGGAGATGTTGAAGCACGGCGGCGGCGCGGTGGTCAACGTCACTTCGATCCACGGCGTCTCGGGCGCGCCCGAGCACACGGTCTATGCCGGCACGAAGGGGGCGATCATCGCTTACACCCGCACGCTGGGGATCGAATTGGCCCACAAGGGAATTCGCGTCAACGCCATCGCCCCCGGCTGTGTCCCCGTGGAAAACTACGCCAAGGTCTTGGGCGGATTCGATCCCGTGGCGACCGCCGAATGGGCCAAGAACGCCATTCCCGTCGGACACGTGGGAACGCCGCTGGACATCGGCCGGCTCGCCGTTTTCCTTTGCAGCGAGGATGCCGAGTTCATCGTCGGCCAGACGATCGTCGCCGACGGCGGCACGACGTCGCTGATGTCGTTGATCTCCGACTTCCGCAACGAGTCGTCCGCCCGTTTCGGCGTCGGGTACCTGCCCGGAGTGTGACGGTTGTAACTGCCGTCCCGACGTGTTTCGTAAGCGAGGAGATTTGCGGATGGACCAGGGACTACAAGGCAAGATCGCCATCGTGACCGGCGCGGCCCGCGGCATCGGCCGCGCCATTTCCGAGAAGATGATCGCCGAAGGGGCGACGGTGGTCCTCTCCGATATTCTCCGCGAACAGGGCGAAGAGACCGCCCAGAGCCTCGGACCGACCGCCTCCTTTGTCCCCTGCGACATCAGCGACCGCCAGCAGGTCGCGGCGCTGATCGACGGCGCGGTCGAGCGCTTCGGCCGGCTCGACGTGATGGTCAACAACGCCGGAATCAACACCGGGCTCGACCGCGAACGGGTCAACATCGACCAGTTCCTCGACGAAACCTGGCATCGCATCCTCAACGTCGATCTGACCGGCACCTTCTATTGCTGCCGAGCCGCCGCGGCGCAAATGGTCAAGCAGCAGTTGGGTTCGATCGTCAATATCTCGTCGGTGGCCGGCGTCGTCGCGCTGCGGTTGCAAATCGCCTTTGTCGCGGCCAAGGCGGCGATCATCAAATTGACCGAGGCGATGGCCTGCGAGATCGGCCCACAGGGCGTCCGCGTCAACGCCGTCTCGCCCGGCTCGGTCGACGTGACCGCGGGGCGATTGTCGGAAGTGCCCGAGGAACAGGGGGGCTACGCCGACCGTGCCAAGGGCATCTCTTCGTTCATCCCGCAGCATCGGCTGGGCCGACCGAGCGAGATCGCCGACGCCGTGGTTTTTCTCGCCTCCGACGCCGCCGCCTACGTCAACGGCCACAACCTCGTGGTCGATGGCGGTTGGACCTGCGGCTTCAACAGGGATTGGTGATATAATCGGAGAAACGACGTCGCATCGACTGTTTACGCATCAAGCCGTCATCCATCCTAATGGGTTTTGACAAACAGAACCGGTGGCGCCATGCCGGGCGCTGTAGGGAACGGGCTCCGTCCCGTTCCGCCGCCCGGAACGCCACGGAGGGCGTTCCCTAATGGGTTTTGACAAACAGATTCGGTAGTAATCACGTAAAATGCAGCGATTGGGCCAGTTGACCGTTGCCGAGCAACCCTACGTACCGCAGAAGCTGTTTCGAGCCGCGGGCGAATTGCTCCAGGAAGTCGGTGACGCGCTGGTGCAAGGCGGGCCAGTCGTTGGCCAAACGGTGCATTTTGAGGATTGTCTCCTTCAGCCATCGCCATAATTTTTCGATCGGGTTCAGCCAGGGGGCGTAAGTCGGCAACCAGATTGGCTTGATTTGAGGATATGCCCCCACGGCCGTGAGTACGTCGGGATGAGTATGGATCGACCAATTGTCTTGAACGACGTAGATCGTCTTGGCGCGAGCGTAAGTTTTCGCGATCCGTTCATACATCTCGATGACCTTGGCTCGACCGATAATGTAGTTGTCCACGTAGGTCACTTTTCCGCTGCAGGCGTTCAGGCCGCCGATCACGCGCCACAGCCCATTGTTGGACTGTTGCCGATCCGCTTGCGGTGGAGCCGCGGGCGGGGCGGCAGCCCAACTCGGCGCCGGCTCGGGCCAGACGGCGTACCCCATTTCGTCGATGAACAGCAATGTCGTTTCCTGGGGGTTGCGCCGCTGCTCGCAGGCATCGTTTCAGTTTGGCTACCTTGCTTCGATACTGCGGATCCGGGCTAAAATGCTGGACCCGACCCGAACGCAATTTCACTCCCAGTTTGCGACGGAGCCACCGCCACACGCCACTGAGCGTGTAATTCTGGATCGTCTTAATGCTGGCGCGAATGGTCCGCAACGTCCAGCGGCTGGGCGGCGGACCAGCGGCTGTCGGCATCGCCTCGCGGCGAGCTTCCTCGCCGGGGCCTTGCCGCAGCCGCTCCAACACCTGTTCCCGCTGCTCGAAAGGGACGGCGACGGCTGCCTCCCTGCCGCCGCCGCAACAGTCCTTCGATCCCGTGTTGTTCATAGCAATCCAACCAATGGTACACGGTGTCAGGATCTCGCGGTCTCAGTAGTCCCTGAGTCGCTACCGCATGAGGTGATTGGCCGTCGGCGACCTTCAAGATCGCCGCACACCGTTCCCGCACGTCCGGACGCCGATCATGGTTCCGATACTCGACCAACGTCCTGCGCTGAGCCTGTGAAAGTTTCAAAGTTCGCTGGTACATGACGATTCATCCTCCCTTGCGAAGTTACTTCATGGACCCTCCTTTCAATTACTCTCAAGCAACGCCGCCAAAGGCAACCACAAACACAAAATGCGCCTGCTAGCAGTGGTGTGCTAGCACAATACCTTGAATTCACTACCGATTTTGGCTGTCAAAACCCATCAGACACATTACCGGTTTTGTTTGTCAAAACCCATTAGATGACATCGATGTAATCCGGCGCGAATTTAGGTTTCGATTCATTCTCCCGGCTGCGTTTCCCGCCTGTTCTTTCACAAATCGAGGAGGCGACCATGTCACGCCCCATTTTCGCGTTGCTCGGAACGATCCTGCTGACTTGCACGATCCGCGCGTGGGCCGCCGACGCCAAGCCCGCCCGCAAGTATTTCGCCCACGCGGTCGTCGAAGATCGCTATGGGGCGATCGCTCCCTGGTATCGGGGACAGAACGGCCAGTGCGACTTTCGCGTGCGCATCGCCGAAGAGACGCTCAAGCGTTATCCGTGGACCGAGCCGGGCAAATCCGTGATGCCGGGGCCGCATTTCATCTTCAACGGTTGCTGGTCGATCAAAGCGGACGGGACCATCGGCGTCAATCCGGCCGTGAACGATTGGGACAACGGCGACGTCGGCCAGCGCTCGATCAGCCTGCTGCTCGGTCAGACCGATTACTATCGCTACAGCGGCGATCCGGCCGCGCTGGGAATCGTCGCCATGACCGCCAATTACATCCTCGATTATTGCCAGACGCCGGCCGATCACCCTTGGCCGCGGCTGTTCATCAGTTGTCCCACCAAAGGAAAGGCCTACGGCCGCGCCGATCCGCACGGCTTCATCCAACTCGACCTCTGTGCTCTGGCCGGCTCGGGCATGATCGCCGCGTACAAACTGACGGGCGACGGGCGTTATTGGGACGCCGCGAAACACTGGGCCGACCTGCTGGCCGAGCACTGCAACTACAAGCCCGGCGCGCCGCCCTGGGGCCGCTACGCCAATCCGCAAGACGTGCCCGACGTGGATGGAACGGGCGCGACGTGGGGGCCGGCGAACATCCAGACCGGCGGCATCGTGCTCATCCTGCGGTTTCTCGGCGACGTTGCCCGGACCGGCTACGGGGGCAAAGACGGCTCGCTGCTGAAGGCCCGCGATGCCGGCGAGAAATACCTCCGCGAAACGCTGTTGCCGCAGTGGAGCCGCAATCCCACCTTCGGCCACAACTACTGGGATTGGGCCAATCCGGTCTATTCGTTTGGGGTCGCCGATTACGTGTGCGACTACCTGATGAGCCGCTGCGAGGCATTTCCCGACTGGCCGACCGACGTTCGCAACATCATGTCGCAGGGCTTTTGCCGCCTGAGCGTCAATCCCGATTCGATGGGCGGCATCTACTCGGGCACTTGGGCCCTGCCCGAGGCCAACAACTGCTGCGGCAAGTCGCTCCAGTATCCGACGATCCCCGGCGCCGCCGTTTGGGCCCAATACGTCCATCGCACCGACAGCGCTTGGGCAAGAGAGATCATGCGACGGCAAGCAATCCTTGGAACCTACGACGTTCACGAGACGGGCGTGGTGGAAGACCTGATTGACGGCGGAATCTACGTGGCCGCCACCTGGTTCAATCTCGCCCATCCGTGGCCGCTGAAAAGCCTGCTCGGTCTCATGGCCTGGCAGCCCGAACTGACCGGCGCCAGCCGCGAAAACCACATCATGCGAAGCGAATCGGTCGTCAGCGACGTTCACTACGGCAAAGGGAAAATCGCTTACCACACCTTCGACGCGATCGCTCCCAGCGAAGACGTCCTGCGGCTGGCGTTCGCTCCAAAGTCGGTTTCCGCGGACGGCAATCCATTGCAGCAACAAGAAACCCTCTCGAAGAACGGTTACGCCGTCAAACCGCTTCCGAACGGCGATTGCACCGTCACGATTCGCCATGACGGATGCCGAGACGTGGTTGTCGAGGGGGACGACCCGCAACAGATGGCCGAGGACGATCGACTGCAATACGAAGGGTTTTGGCTGGTCACACCCTGGACGCACGCTTCTGGCGGCATGCTCCACGCCAGCAAAGCCGCAGGCGCAGACGCGGCTTTTGAGTTCGAGGGGAACCAGGTCCGGCTTATCGGCCGCGCCGATCCGAGCGGCGGCCGCGCCGACGTCTATCTCGATGGCGTGGAGCAACTCTGCGGCATCGACTTCTGGAGCCCCGTGCCCCGCGACCAACAAGTCCTCTGCTACAAGAATGGCCTCGCACAGGGCAAGCACACGTTGAAAATCGTCGCCCTGGGCACGAAGAACCCCTATTCAAAAGGGACGCGGGTGTACATCGATGCCGTGCAGTGGTCGGCCGCTCAGGGTGAGGCTGGTTTCGGAGAGGCCCGCGGCCCGGCCGACGCGCAGCGGGTGATCTTCGGCTACACTAAACGCAAAGATTACGTCGATTCGCAGGGCCACGCCTGGCGTCCCGCCACGGAATACGTGATACGGCTGGGCGCATCGGCCGATCTGGAGCCCATCGCCTGCTGGACCACCCCGAAAATCACGGACGTGTCGAATAGCAAGGACGCCGAGTTGTACCGGTACGGGGTTCACGGGCGCGATTTCACGGGCTACTTCACGGTCGAGCCGCGATCGACGTATCACGCCCGGATCAAGCTCTGCCAGGCCGACGCTCCCTCCGCGCCCGGCAAACTCGCCACGGCCATCGACATCCAAGGGAAGACGGCCGCCGACGACGTTGACATCGCCGCCACGGCCGGCGGACTGGGCAAGGCGGCCGATCTCGTCTTCAACGACATCCAACCGCAACACGGCGTGATTGCCATTCGCTTCTGCAATCGTTTTGCGGGCGAAGCGATGGTGCAGGCGATCGAGATCGGTCCCGGCGGCGACGAGCCCGCCGCCAAGCCGATACGAGCGTCAGTCCCTGCAAAGTCTCTCTCTCAACACTAATTGGCGGGCAAGCTGCCTCATGATAAGATTCAGGCAGCAAGGACATGTTCGGCCGAGTACCGCCCCATGAGCCGCAGGCAGAGAAAAGGCAACTTGTCGGAGGACCGTCGCCGGCGACAACAAACGACGGCTTCCAATAGGCCCAATCCGACCGATGCCGCGCGGACCAGCGGCGGCCCTTTCGCCCAGCAAACGACCGCACGTGGCGTAGGCGGCAACGGTTGGCTGATTATGGCCGCGTTGGTTGTCGCGGTATTCTTGGCGTATCAGCCGGTGTGGTGCGGCGGGTTCGTTTGGGACGACGATCTCCACCTCGTGAACAACCCGGTGCTCAAGACCGACGGCTTGCTCCAGGCATGGGTGCCGGGCGCCTACATCAATTACTGGCCGCTGACGTTCACGGTTTATCGGCTCGAGTTTGAAATGTGGGGCCTGAATCCCGTCGGCTTCCACCTGGTGAACATCGGGCTGCACGCCCTTTCGGCGATCTTGGTGTGGAAGATATTGGAGTGCGTGCGGATGCCCGGGGCGATGTTGGCGGCCGCGATCTTCGCGCTGCATCCGGTGAACGTCGAAAGCGTCGCGTGGATCGCGCAGTTGAAGAACACGCTCTCGTTGGCGCTGACGCTCCTTTCAGCGCTCTTCTACCTGCGCTACGACCGGGACGGGGGCTGGTGGCGGTTTGCCGCGTCGATCGGTTTGTTCCTGCTATCGGCCTTGGCCAAGGGCATGGCCCTGACGCTGCCGGTGGTATTGCTCGCTTGCGTCTGGTGGCAACATGGCCGCATTGGGCGTCGCGATCTGTTGCGAATGCTCCCTTTCCTGCTCATTGGCGCGCTGATGGTCGGCATGGAAGTGAGTATGCAGCACGTGGCGGTGGGCGCTGCCGGCGTGCGTTCCGACAGTTTCCTTAGCCGCACCGCCATTGCGGGCTGCGCCGTGTGGTTCTACTTCGGCAAGTTCCTCTGGCCGACGAATCTGATTTTCGTCTATCCCCGCTGGAACGTCAATCAGCGCGACTTGTTGGCGTACGTGCCGGGAATGCTGCTGGTGGCCATTTTGGCGGCGGCCTGGTGGCGGCGACGTTCGTGGGGCCGCCCGGTGACAATGCTCGTAGTTTGCTACGTGGCGCTGCTGCTGCCGGTCTTGGGCTTTGTGAATATCTACTTCATGGAATACTCCTTGGTGGCCGACCATTGGCAGTATGCGGCGATCATCGTGCCTTGCGCCGCGTTTGCGGGCGTAGCTACCGAGCTTGGCCGCCGGTTGCCGTGGCATCGACCCGTCGGCTATCTCTTCTGCTTCGGGTTGTTGACGGTTCTCGCCTGCTTGACCTTTGGTCAAAGCCGGATGTACGCCGACATCGAGACGCTTTTCCAGGTGACCATCGAGCGAAATCCCAATTGTTGGATGGCCCACAACAACCTCGGCCTAATCCTGGCTGGCCGCGGCCATGTGGATTCGGCCATTGAGCATTACGAGAAGGGCCTGGCGATCAAATCGGACGACGCCGCGGCCCACTACAATCTGGCCGCGCTGCTGGCTCGCCGCGGCCAGATTGACGCAGCCATCGCTCAATGCGAGAAGGCCGTGGAACTCAAGCCCGACTTTACCGAGGCCCAGTACCGGCTTGGCCTGGCCCTGG
Source organism: uncultured Planctomycetaceae bacterium (assembly GCA_963823895.1). Taxonomy (GTDB): domain Bacteria; phylum Planctomycetota; class Planctomycetia; order Pirellulales; family Thermoguttaceae. The sequence goes on along the minus strand of CAWGNG010000020.1, from coordinate 405,572 downwards.
CTGGCCGTGGCCAGGTTGACGCGGCCATTGCCCATTATGAGAAGGCGCTGGAAGTCGAGCCCAACTACGCCGAGATTCACTACAACCTCGGCGTCGCCTTGGCTAACCGCGGCCAGATGGACGCCGCTATCGATCATTACCAGAAGGCCCTGAGAATCAAGCCCGACTTCGTCGCGGCCCGCAGGAGTCTCAGCGCGGCCCTGGCCCAAAGGAAAAAACCCTGAAGCCCCGGTGGGACAGACATTCTTGTCCGCCATCTCGCGCAACCAACGGCCTTCCCACGGGGGGTCTGTCGGAGTCTCGATCTTGGTTCGTGGTTGAACCCGCCTTCGCGAAGTGCGATTTGCAGGGTTTTCCGGGGATGGGATGTGGAGAGGAGGAGGGGAAGCTGCCGTTAGCCCGTTTTTTGCCTCGCGGAGGACTTGCCAGCGGCAGGCTTAACCACCATATTTAGCGAAGTGCCCGATAAGCTCCAACCACGAGGCGCAATTCATGAGCAGCGACCCCAATACCCCCGGCAACACTCCGACCGACAGTCCGCCGCATCGCTTCGTCCCGTTCGTGCCCGAGAAGACGAACCTGCGGGAAATGACCGTGCGTGCCGTCATTCTCGGCTTGGTGATGACCGTGATCCTCGGCGCGGCCAACGCGTATCTCGGCCTGAAGGCTGGCATGACGATCGCCGCCACCTACCCGGCGGCCATCATCGGCATGGCCGTGCTGCGGCTGTTCAAGGGCTCGATCCTGGAGGAGAACATCGCCCGAACCGTGGGCTCGATCGGCGAGTCGATTGCTGCCGGGGCGGTCTTCACGCTGCCGGCGTTCGTCATCGCACACTGCTGGACCAGTTTCTCGGGGCCCATGGCATGGGCCAAGTCGAGCGCCCTGATGATCGTCGGCGGCTTTCTGGGCATCTTCTTCGTCACGCTGCTGCGTCGCGTCATGGTCGAAGATCCAGAGCTTCCATTCCCGGAATCAATCGCGGCGAGCGAGATCCACAAGGCCGGCCAGAAGGGGCTCGGTGCCGCAATGGACCTGGTGTGGGCGATGTTCGTCGGCGCGGGCGTCTACCTGGCTGGCGAGGCGAGGCTCTTCTCCGCATCGCGGAATTTCATCATTCACGTGGGTGATCTGGGCAAGAGCGCGCTTCACATGGTGTATCAGTATAAGAAGGACGCCACGACTCTACAGGACACCATGACTCTGCCTGCCGGAGGCGTCGCGACGTTCCAGGCGCCGAACATTAGCCCCGCCTTTCTCGGCGTCGGCTACATCATCGGTCCCGAACTGGGCGCGCTCAACTTCGCTGGCGGCCTGTTGGCCTGGGGTCTGTTCGTGCCGCTGCTGGTGTACTTGCTCGGGCCGCAGATCAGTGCGAAGGTCGCCGCCAGCGGCCATCCCCTGGTCTGGGCCGACCAAGCGAAGGCGGTGTGGATGGACATCGTGCGTCCGATCGCCGTGGGCGGAATGCTCGTGGGAGCGGCGACCACGCTGTACAAGATGCGCAAGAACCTTGCCAAAGGCATGGGGCGTGCCGTAAAGGACCTGAAAGCCAGCGCCGAGGCCAAGGCGGCCACCAGCCGGCTGGACCGCGACATGAACATGCGGGTCGTCTTCGGCGGCTTGGGGGTCGTGTTCTTGGCCATGATCGCCGTCTACTTCTGGTTCTCGGGGAACGTTACCGCCGCGGTCGTCGCCGCCGTCGTGATGGCCATCACGGGCTTCTTCTTCGCGGCCGTCTCGGGCAATCTGGTTGGCTTGATCGGTTCCTCGAACAACCCCATCTCCGGCCTGACGCTCTCAACCTTGATCATTGCCGCGCTGTTGATGGTCGCCATTCGCGCGGTAGGCCTATCGGGAGTGGCCGCGGTCCTCGGCATCGCGTCGGTTGTCTGCATCTCCAGCGCCGTGGCCGGCGAGATGCTCCAGGACCTCAAGGTCGGCCACCTGTTGGGCGGCACGCCGGCGCGGATGCAATGGGGCGACATCCTCGGCATCCTGGTTGCCGGTTCTGTCATGTTCTTCCCCCTGCTTATTCTGAACCAAGCCAATATCAACAGGGGCGGAATCGGGTTTGGCGACGAAAATCTCTCCGCTCCCCAAGCCGGCTTGATGGCCCGCCTCGCCGAGGGCATCGTTGGCGGCGACATGGCTTGGCCGTTGGTCATCGTCGGCATGTTGATGGGCCTGGGCTTTGTGCTCCTCAAGGTGCGCAGCCCCATGCTCGTTTCTGTGGGCATGTATCTGCCGTTGGGGACCACCTTCGCCATCTTCTGCGGCGGTATTATCCGCTGGCTGAGCGACAAGATCGCGGCCCAGCGCAAACTGAACGCCGCTCAGCGCACGCGCACCGACAATGCCGGCGTGCTGGTTGCCTCGGGACTGATCGCCGGCGAAGCGCTGATGGGCCTTGCGATTGCCGGTTACGTCTTCTTCGCCAACAGGAAAGACTTCCCCGGCGTCGACATCGGCCCCGTGGCCGACTGGATCGCGCCATTCGTTCTCGGCGCCCTGGCCCTCTACATGATCGTCAGGCCGCACCAGAGCTCCGGCGCCGCCGACGAGCCGCCACCGCCCAGCGCCGTTATGTGATGTGACCTGTGTTGCGAATACAAATACTGTGAACCAATAACTGTCGATTTGTCGCCTTTCGCTCCGCGAAAGTAGCGCTTCTTTCGCGGAGCGAAAGGCGACTTTGAAAAGGAGCATTCCATGTCGAGCCCTCTTGCTTCGTTGCAGCCGTCTTTCCTCTGGAAGCACTTCGACGCGCTGCGTTGCATCCCGCGGCCTTCCGGCCACGAGGAAGCCGTGATGGCGCACCTCCGCTCCTGGGCCGAGTCGCGTGGCCTGAAGCATCGCAGCGATGCGGTGGGCAATGTGATCGTCTACGTGCCCGGCACCAAGGGCCGCGAAAAGGCCCCTGCGGTCATCCTCCAGGGCCACGTCGACATCGTGGCCGAGAAGGACAAATCGACGGATTTCGACTTCATGAAGGACCCGATCGAAGTGGTCGTCGAAGGCGACTGGGTCATCGCGCTGAAGACCACGCTCGGCGCGGACAACGGCATCGGGGTGGCGGCCGCACAGGCCGTCGCCGACGACACGTCCGTCTCGCACGGCCCGCTCGAACTGCTTTTCACCGTGGATGAGGAGACCGCTTTGACGGGGGCGACGAACGTTGACGGGAGCCTGTTCACGGGCCGGACAATGTTGAACCTGGACTCCGAGGAGGACGGGACGCTCTTCGTCGGCTGCGCCGGCGGTTGCACGACCGATCTGGTCTGCGAGCTCTCGCCGAGCGCCGCTCCGCAGGGCTGGACCGAGTTGGAGATCAACGTCACCGGGCTGAAAGGCGGCCATTCGGGATTGGCAATTCATGAAGACCGCGGCAACGCGATCAAGATACTCGCCGAGTTGCTCGCTCGCGCAATTGCGCGCGGCCCACTGCGGCTGATTCGCATCGAGGGGGGGAACAAGCACAATGCGATCCCGCGCGAGGCGAGCGCGGCAATCGCAGTGCCGGCCGGTTCGGTTCCCGTCGTCAAGGAGCTGGCGGCGGCCGTCGCTCGTGACACGCTCCAGGAAATCGGTGGGATCGACCCGGACCTGCGCATCGAGGTCCGCCCGGCCGAAGGGCGCCATCCAAGCGCCTCCGAGGCCACGACCACGCGGCTGGTGCGGCTGTTGCAGGCGTTGCCGCACGGCGCGTTGGTCATGAGCCGCGACCTTCCGGGCCTGGTCGAGACCTCGACGAACGTCGCCGTGGCCGCGACCGCCGACGGCCGGGCCGAGATCATTACCTCCAGCCGTTCCTCCGTGGCCCCGGCTTTGCGGAAAGTCCTTGATCAGATTCGCGCCATCGGAGAACTGGGCGGGGCCAAAGTCTCGGAGCGCAACGGCTACCCGGGCTGGCAACCGAACTTGGCCTCGCCGCTGTTGACGCTGTGCCGCTCGACCTGGAAGCAATTGTACGGCACCGAGGCCCGCGTGACGGCCGTCCATGCCGGCCTGGAGTGCGGGATCATCAACGAGAGGCTCGGCGGCGGCGTGGACATGATCTCCTTTGGCCCCTGGCTGGAAGGCGTACACGCCCCAGGCGAGAAGGTCAACTGGAAGACGGTCCAGCGTTTCTTCGCCTTCCTCAGCGCCGTACTGAATCGCTTGAGTTCTTAGAGGAGGGAGCGGAGGAGAGAGTCAAAGGGGACGGGCTAGTCGCATCAAGTGTAAGTCTAGCGGGTGCCATGGCCACGCTTGCGTGGCCATGCAGCGGTTTTCGCGGGAAGACATGCCCACGGCAAGCGTGGGCATGGCACCCAAGACGCCACAGTTAACTCGGACGCGCTCTAAAGGTCCGGGAACGGCTCGGTGCGCAGGTAGATGCGGTAGTTCTTGATGCGACCGTTGGGCATGTCCTGCCGGGGAAGACAACGCACGCCGGCGATCGTCTGGTTGCTGCCGAAGTCGATTACCAGCGCGTGCGGGTGCGCGGGGCTGCGGTCGACCCACTCGCTGTGCCAGAATGTCGAGTCGTCCCCATCGAGCGCGTTCTCTGCATTGCCATCGTCCCCCTGCATCTCTTCGCTGTCGGCGTAAACCACCTTCCAGTCGTCCCGGGCGATTGGCTTGCCATCGGCTGCGAGAGCCTGTAGCTCCGCCAGCGTGGTGAACTTGTCGCCGGGTTGCGAGTCGAGGGCCTCAAGACACAGATAACGTCCCACCGCAGGTTGACCGAAGCGAAGCTCCTGCCACTGATTTCCCGCCGCAAAGGTCCCTTCCTTCAATGGGACGAGGCCCGCCAGTTTCAGCGTCTGTCCCGCCCGGCGGTGCGCCTCGCGGCCCGGCTCGGGACGCAGTTGGTCTAAGATCGGCTTGGCCAGTCCGGCGGCAACCGGCTTATCAGTGGATTCCAAGTTGAGAACCACGATCTCGTTTGTGCCGGGTTTCAGCCAGCAACCGGGAAGGTACATGGTCTGCGTGGGGCCGATCCGCCAGTAGCGGCCCAGGCCGTGTCCATTGATCCATGCCACTCCTTTTCCCCATGCCCGCATGTCGAGAAAGGTGTCGCCTGGCCGCTCGACGACGAAGGTGCCGCGCCAGAAGGCCGGGCCGGACGCATCCGTCGCCGGCGAGAACTTGAGCCTCGCCAGCATGGCGGCATCCAACGGCAGGCTGAACACCTTCCAATGGTCGAGACGTGTCGCTTGGCCGGCGTCGATCAGTTCCACTTTCTCCGTAATGCCCTTGTTATCGTGCATGAACGGGCCGTAGTTCACCCGCCCCATCGCCTCGACGAGGATGTCGAGCCTGGCTGGTTCCTGGCGGTTCGGCAGCCGCAAGGGGCGTCTGCCATGCCGACGGTCGAGCGTGCCGATTCGTTTTCCGTCGAGGAACACGGCCGCCCAGTCGTGAAGCTCGGTCACGCGAAGCGATTCTTGCCGGCCGGCGGGGACTGTGGTGGAGTAAACGGCGCAGCCGTACCCCTGGTCGTAAAACTCGAAGGGGTGAATGTTTTTCGACTCCCGCGGCTCGCCGAGATTTGCGCGGACGGGCGACGCTTCGGTCAGCAGGAACGGAGGGATTTCGATCACGGGGATCGGCGGGGGCGGCTGTGGGATCTGCTCGCCGGGCAGGAGGTGCTTGGCAAACAACGCACGCAGGGCGTGAAACTTGGGCGTGGCCCAGCCCGCCTCGGAAATCGGCGCATCGTAGTCGTAGCTTGAGGTCTGCGGCGAGAACGGCGGGCAGTTGGCCCCCGACCACAATCCGAACGACGTGCCGCCGTGTACCATGTAGATACTGAACGAAGCGTTGTGCCGCAGCATGTACTCCAGTTCGCCGGTGATCTTCCGCACGTCGCCGCTGTGGTGCGGCTGGCCCCATGAATCGAACCAGCCGGGGTAGTATTCGCTGCACATCAGCGGGCCGGTGGGGCGGATGGCGCGAAGGGCCTTGAAAGCCCCGGCCGGATCGCCGCCGAAATTGACGGCGCAGAAGGTGTCACGGCGGGTGTCGGTTCTCAGTTGCGACGGACCGTCGCAGGTGAACAGCGGCACTTCAAACCCGCCCTGCCGCAAGTAGTCGCGGAGCTTGCCGAGGTACTGCTTGTCGTCGCCGTAGCTGCCGTACTCGTTTTCAACCTGGACCATGAGAATCGGTCCGCCGCGGGTGACTTGCAGCGGGGCTAGCACGCGGCCAACCTCGCGCAAATAGCGGCGGCTTCGTTCCAGATAGTACGGATCCCGCGTGCGGAGGCGGATGTCCCCTTTCTTCAACAGCCACCAGGGGAAGCCGCCGAACTCCCACTCCGCGCACGAATAGGGACCGGGGCGGAGTATGACTTTCAGCCCCTCCTGCTGCGCGAGACGGCAAAACTCGGGGGCGTCGGCGATGCCCTTCCAAGTGAACTCGCCGGGCTGGGGTTCGTGCAGGTTCCAGAACAAGTAGACGCACACCGTGTTGAGGCCCATTGCCCGGCACATCTTCAGCCGATGCCGCCAGTATTCGCGGGGGATGCGGGCAAAATGCAACTCGCCGCAGCGGATCAGAAAGGGTTGCCCATTGAGCAGGAAGTCGTTTTCGCCGATGGAAAAAGTCCGACTGGGCTGCGTCGTCTCGTCGCTGGCGACGGCAGACTGGCAGCCCGCCCCGAACATCGCGACCGCGACGCTCACGGCACCCACAATCGACGCGAAGACATGGACAGAACAGGAGTATCGTGTTGAACGGATACCGGTCATTTTCGTCTTCCTTCTTAAGTCAGGAAAGGGACTTGTCACGGGATTGGTTTTCGTTCGGAATGCGACGTGGAGTTTTCCGGCGGGGAGCAGAGTTCCGCGCAGGATTCCGCCGGATGCGGCGGCAGTGCGTACCAGTAAGCCGTGCTGCTCCAAAGCGGATGCTGACGGAGGATGATGTCATCGCCCGGGCCGGCTCCCATCTGCTCTTCCAGCACGCGGATGTTCTTCTGGAACTGGAAGGCATCGTTCAAATGGAACGAGTAGAGCATAGGATGGCCGGGCCGGAGGGTGACGAACCCGGAAACGGCTTTTCGGTCGAATTGGCCCCAGCCGCTGTTGAAGTACTCTTCGCTGCCGGTTCCGTGATAGCTCGGCGGCCAGCCATTTTCGTCGGACCAAATGATCCAGTCGCCTTCGCCCCACCACTGGTCCGACGGCCAATCAACGTTCAACATGACGCCGATGTATTTTCCACGTCCGCGGCGGTCGAGCACTACTTGGCAAGGCACGTTCATCGGTCCGAACTTGGGTGTGGCCTCGGTGGCAGCGCGGCCTTGCGACCAGGTAGCGCGAAAGCGGCCCCAGTTGTCCGGGAGCGAATCCCTTTTCTCAATCTCTAGTCGCACACGAACCTTCGCAGCGGCGGTTTTTGATCGATTCTCAAAGCGAAGAACGGCGCCGCTGCGAAAGGGCATGGGAAAACAGGCGTAGGCTTCCGAGCCCTTCGCGCCCAACAGCAACGAGCAGAAATCGGTGCGATACCGCGTCGATTCGCTGGGCCGCCTGCCCAACACGGCGGCAGGACTGTTCTTTTCCCGACCGCCTTCTGCATAGGCATTACCGAAGAAATGGCCCACGGGCACGTCGACGCTCGGCAGTTCGGCTCGATCGAAAGCGATCTGCATCCGCAGTCCCAAGAGGATCTCGGGCGTAGGCGGCTCGACGGCCACCCGCATTTGGCGAATCACTCCGCAACCCTGCACGGAAATCGCCTCAGACGAACCGCTTCGCAACGTGAACGTCTTATCGATCATGGGAACTCTTGGCGGATCGGGCGGGCTGGATTCCGCCCTCAACCACGCCCGGCAAGTGCGCTGGATCTCCTGGCGTTCGGCGTTGCTCGGCGGCCATTGCAGGCTCTTGACTTTCGTTTCAGGCGAATAGGTGGTGTAGGCGATCTGCCAGTAATTACCCCATCCTATCCGGTCCCAACTGGGGCGGCGGGAGTCCGGATTGACCAATTGCACCAGGCAGTGTTTGGCATAGGGAATCGGGAAGAGCGTGCCCGGGTACGTCTTGTAAAAGACCAACGGATAGGGCAACGGACCGTGGTTGTCGTCGAAGAACTCCAGGAAGGGCATGTCGAACAGCGGTTTCTTGGCATTGTCGATGAAAATCTGCAACCTTGTCTTGGCCATTTCCGGCCGCAGCATTCCGGTGAACATGCGATGGATGCAGCCCGGCCCGTCAACGTCCAGCAGGATATTCCGGCCGTCTTTTTCGATGCGTTTGAAATCGGCATTGTCGGCGTTGCCGCCGGTGCGGTCCCAGGTGCTCGACAACGCGGTGTGCGAGTTCTCCAACTCCGGCAGATGCTCGACCGAACGCATCCGCTGCAAGAACCAAGCCAGATCGCGCGGAGGCGCTTCGGCGGCGCTCGTCGGCGAAAGAGAGAGCGAGGTCAGCAGCATGGCGGCGACAAGTGCCGCTAGATCACGTTTTGTTCCGTTCATAGTTCGCATTCCGGTTCGCGTGGAGGGTGCGGCGTCAATCACGGCGCGCCGTAGATGCGGTGTTTCGCCGCGCTGTCTCTTGGGTTCTGGACCGGCGAGCCGGCGCAGGAACGGCAAGAGTCAGTTTCTGCGATCACCGAGCCGCGTCCATCCGTGGTTGCCACTCCCCTGTTCGTCGCCCCACGATGTCCCTCATTGTAACGTTGTTGAGTGCGTTTTCAAGAAGAACTCGTGCAGAAGGGCCGCCGGTTACGGCATGTTGCGGCGGAGCACCTTCTGGAAAGCCCGCACCGCCCGCGTCGGAACCCGCTTCAGATCACCGTTTGCCTGCGGGTCGATCTTGTACAGCCCGTTGTTCCAACCGCCAGGATAGATGAAGTCCCGCAGCGGCTTAGCGGGATTCTCGCGGTAGTCCCACTGAATGGTGTCAAACAGCGGCCACCAGTTTACTCCAACGATTGGGACCTTTTCGCGCCGCAGGTCTCGCACCAGGTCGTAGAGCCCGTTGATATACGCGATCTTGGCCTCGTCGGTCAGTCCGTCGCTGGTCTCAGTCAGATAGACCGGCAGGTTGAAGTACGTCTGCGAATTCAGAATGGCATGTTTGACGACCGCGATCTTCTGCCGAGCTATCTGCTCGGGCGAAGGAGTCGTCTTTTTGGCAGGCGGCGGCAATCGCATCGATGGGTAGCAATTCACGCCGAGGATGTCCGGTTTTCGCGCCCTGCCTTGAAACCATGCCACGTCGGCCTCGCCGACGCCGTGGTCTCGCAGAAAGCCGGCGAAGGGATGGTCGGGCGTGACTTTGCCGTAGGCCAGCGAGCCCGGATAAGAAGTCGCCGCACGCAGCAGTTGCCGGCGGGCCGCATCGTCGCTCGCTGCCGGCGGCAGGTGGCGATCGACAAGGGCGTAGAAAAACGGATCGACCGAGACAATTACCGCGTTGGGCAATATCTGGCGGATGGCCTCCATCTCCAGGACCATTCCTTTGGCGACGCGCACGCCGATCTTGGCCCAACTCTCGATTGTCTTCTGGTATGGCGGCCAGCGGCCCACCAGCCCACAGAACAAGCATGTGAGCCCCGGCTCATTATGGGGCGAGTAGTGGTTGACCAGCCCTCGGAAATGGTCCGCCATGGCTCCCGCATAGCGCGCGATGGCCTCGGGAAACCGCTCGTCGATCACACCGTCGGCCATCCACGTTGGAGTGCCATAGTGGATCAAGTCCATGATCGGGAGGATATTCAACTTCTCGACCAGATACGCGACCGGCTTATCGATCCAGGACCAATCGTAGACGCCGGGCTTGGGCTCTGCCTTGTACCAGGGGACGCTGTAACGAATCGTGTTGAAGCCGACCTGCTTGACCAGATCAAGATCTTCTTTCCACTTGTCGTAGTGCTGCATCTGCAGAAAGACGTCCAGAAGCCGGCGGTCGCCGTCGCGCTGCGGATCGGCCTGGGCGATCCAGCAGTTCTCGATTCCCACACCCCAATAAAACCTAGGAACCGGCAGGGGCGAGGCACGGCAAGAACCAAGACCGCATTCAGTTGCAGCCAACACCGTGCCCGTAGCCTGAAGCGTCTTCTTCAAAAACGTTCGCCGACTGAGTGACGGAGTCATAATGGCCTCCTCGTTACTGTATGGAAGCAACGTTTGCCGCTAATCACCGAGCGATCGTATTGCCGCGAGCGGTGGCGAAGTTGCGCTGCGCTACGGCCCCCCGATTTCCAGGATTAACGCCGACGCGAGCTCCCAACCCTATCCGCCCGGAAACATCACTTTTTCACCGGCGTAAGAATGACGGCTTGCAGTCCGATGACCTTCCACTTCGGCTCGGCTTTCGGTCTGACAGCCAATGTGTAAACGCTGTCTTTTCCGATTTTCAGCGTGCCCAGTTCTTCGCTGATGAACTTCGACCATTCGCCGGTCGATTTCGATCTTCCCGAGAGCGACTGATCGGCCAAGGCAACGGTAAACTCGCTGCCTTCGGCGCCAGCCTGGCACGAATAGACGACATCCACGCGGTAAACGCCCGGCGTCCGCGGCTTGAAGTCCCATGTAACGTAATCTTTGGGGTCTTGCCAGTAACCGATGTTATCCTTGCCGCCGCCGGATTCATAACGCGGCGAAGTACCGTGGATTGTCGCCTCCGCGGCGCGAAGCACGATCTTGCCGTCGGCTTGCGGCCGAATCGACAAATCAACCTGCGGCGGGCCTTCAATTTCCAGCACCACGACCGAAACGTCGGGATCGGGAAGATGCTCGGGTAAACTCAACGCGATGTCGCTGTTCGCGTCACGCTCGAAAGCGACCGCCCTGGCGGCATCGGCGAGCCAATAAGCCTTCTTTACTTCATTGCACAAGCCCGCGAGCAGTATTCTACGCGGCGGACTGCCATAACAGTGGAGGAATATCTTGCCGGGTTTCTGCGTGCATGCGCCCCAAGCGAGCTGCCGCGGCCAAAAGGGGCTGTGTTGCGTGCCGTAGATCGCTTCCCCGTTGCTCCGCAGCCATTGGCCGATTTGCAGCAGCCGTTCTTGCATAATGACCGGGATGCGTCCATCGGCGGTCGGGCCGACGTTCAGCAGCAGGTTTCCACCGTTGCCGGCGCACTTGGCGAGCATCTGCAACAATTGGCCGAGGGTGTTGTAGTCGCCGATGTCTTCGTTGCGATTGTAACCATAGCTCGCGCCCATCCCGCGGTCTTCCTGCCACGGATGCGTGGGCGGGAAGTTGCCGCCGCCGTATTCGCTCTCGTAAATGTCGCCGTGCTTGCCCCCCACGCCGCCCCAACGATCGTTCACGACGACCTCATCCTTGCAGGGCGACTCGTTGTAGAGCCAAGCGAGGAACTGTTTGCTCCGCCACTTCTTCGCGTCGGGCATGTCCCAATCGCCGTCGGCGAAAATGAAGGCCGGGCTGTACTTCGTCACGATGTCGGTGATCTGCGGCAAGAAATGCTCGTTGACATAGCGGGCGCGATTTGATTGCCAGAGCGGATGATACCATTCGTACAGCGAATAGTAGATTCCCATTTTGAGCCCGCGCTTGCGCACAGCGGCGGTCACCTCCCCAAGTACGTCGCGTTTTGGTCCCGTATCCTTGGCGTTCCAGCCGGCGCTGTACGGGCTGGGCCAGAGGCAAAAGCCGTCGTGATAGTTGGCGGTCATCACGACGTATTTGGCGCCCGATCTGGCAAACAGGTCGGCCCAATCGTCGGGATTGAAGAACTCGCCGCGCATCATCGGCCCGAAGCGGCGGTAATCGTAATCGGCGCCGTAGTTCTTCACGTGAAAGTCGTAGGAAGGCCCTTTTCCGCTCCGCACGCGGTTCCAATACCATTCGGCGTACTCGCCCTTCGGCGCGTAGGAGGGCACGCAGTACGGTCCCCAGCAAACCATCACGCCGAAGCGAGCCGCATTGAACCATCGCGGGATGGACCGCTGATCGAGCGACCGCCAGTTGGCCTCGTACTTTTGGCCCAGAGCCGCGGAAGCGACGAAAAACGATCCCAGTAACAATGCCGCAGGGCAAAATGCCGCAGAGTAATTTGCAGGTCGCATGAAACACCCCCTTGCACCGGTCGAGTGCACCAGCGGAGTCTTACAATCTAAGCAACACCGCCTCGCAAAGCCACCCGTCGACCCCGAGGTGACATCTACCCCCCTCACTGGTGATTTGCGTGGCAAGTCCTTTGCAGGATGCTTTATGAATCACTTTCTTACAGAAATCCAAGAAAAGAAGCCCTACACAACTACTTGTTGTGCAAGGCTTTAAGTCAGTGGGCGGTACGGGGCTCGAACCTGTGACCTCCAGCTTGTCGAGCTGGCGCTCTAACCAACTGAGCTAACCGCCCTAAACGTCGCCCTTCGGTCCTGTGGTAAGCGAAAACCGAAGGTCGCCTTCCCATTCTGGCACCGATGTGGCCGATCGTCAAGGACCGCGTATCTTGTGTTGTCCACAGGTAAAATGTCCCCTTGGTGTAAGATTGGAACTCCTCACGGCAGGGCAGGCGGCCACGCGGGGCGACAAGAGACGGAGACTTGTATGCTCTATCGCACGCGGCAGCGGAAGCGGAGAATGCCGCCCTTGCCGACGTCGAGCGGATGCGACAACTCGCAACGCAATACGACTGAATCGCCCTCGTTCGGCTGGGTCGAGAACGTTGCGTCGACGCTGCACTGGGCGCTGTCGGGAATATACTCCAACCGCGTATTCAGACTGTCGAGAATCTCGACGTTGCCGATCGGCTGGGCGCCGAGATTGTCGAAGCGAATCGTGAAATCGACCACTTCGCCCGGATTGGCAAAAGGAGTCGAGGCGACTTTGATCAAGCGCAGCCGCGGGGGGCCGGGCGAGTCGACCGTGTAGGTCGTCAGGGCCTTATCGTACTTCACGTCGGCCATGGCGGTCTTGCGATCGAGGATGACTTGCACGGCTTGGGTGTGCGACCAGGCGATGGCGGCGTTCGACCCGCGGGCGAGGAATGGCATCTCGGCCTCGTCGAACTGGCCGAGGCGGATGATCGATAGGTTTTCGTAGGGCTTGAAGGCGTCTTGGAAGCCCTTGGCGCGGATCGCGCTCGACGCGATTACGCCACCCTGCTTTACGCGCATGGCCGAGGCGGGCCGAGCGCTGATCTGATCGTCCAGTTGCACGTTTTGCTTGGTGTCGTAGACCAGTTGCGTGGTGGTGGGGGCTTGCGGTTGCAGCGGCTCGTGAACGCCGCCCGCTTTCTGCCGCTCTTCAGCGGCCACCAGGCTGACGACTTGCCGCACGGCCCCGAAACGCGGGCTGTAGATGTAGACTTCGTTGCTCGGCTGGACGACTTTGCAGTGATTGAGCGTTTCGTACTGGGCGACGGTGTCTTCCATGTGGAGGCCGACGACTTCGCCGTTTCGGCCGGGGCCGACCGCGTGGCCGTCGTTGCCGCCGTCGCGGAGATATTCGTCTTCGGGCCAGGGGAGAGCGATTCCGGGGGGCGCCCACGGCGGCACGGCCACGTAGGGCATGGGCACTCCCTGCTCCATACCCGGCGGGCCCATCGGCGCCGGAGATTGGGCGACTTCCGGGGCGGCCGTGTAGGCTGCGTCGGGCAACGAATCGCCGCTGGGTTGGCCGTGGGGCGTTGCACGGCACGCACCGGCGGGACTTCGGCATGAACAGAGGATCAGGGTGCAGATGGCGATGAGGGCCAACTTCCAGAGGTCGGGCCAGTGGCGAGCGTTCGGCTCAGACTGTGCGGCGCGTCTCATGATTGTCGCAAGCCCTCGCGTGCAAGGCCGGTGTTGTTCAGCGTGGGGCAGACATTCATGTCTGCCGTGCAATCTGCACCAGGTTTGGCAGACAAGAATGTCTGCCCCACTGGGCGCGCCGCGGACGTAGGTTGCGCGGGAGGCGTTGCGTCTGGCGGCGGCGGCAAGTTGTTCACGCTCGGGGCGGTCGGGTCCGTGCGATGCGACGGCAGCGGGATGTGCTCGGGCGGCCGTTCAACCGCGGCCGGAAGCTGGGGTGGCAGTTCAACTGCCATCCCAACGGGGCGTTCAACTGCGGCGGTGCGTTGGCGTGGCAGTTGAACTGCCACGCCATCAGCCGCGCCATCAGCGGCCGTGGGTTGGGATGGCAATTCAACCGCCGTCCGAAGAGGGTTTTGTGGCAAATCGACGGCCGTTCCAATTGCGGCCGCCTGCTGCACCCGCCGTTGAGGCGCCGCCTCGGCTTCCGTCGGCGCGGCGGCTTGCTGCGCGGGAAGAGCCATAAATGGCGGCGATCCGAAGAAGAAAAAGGGATCGGAGCCTTGATCGGGCAGCCGCGCCGAGACGCAGGATCGCCACCGGGCGTCCCAGTCCGTCGGCCACGGTCAGCGGGTCTTGCCCCGGAGCGGTGTCGAACCAGTTCTGCGACTTGTCGATTTGCCGCGCCGGCAACGCATGGCGAGGATCTTCGAGGTAGATCACACGGGTGACGAACTTGCCGGCCAACGCCAGTTTCAGGTCGGCTTCGGTGATGTCGATCGGGATTGGGAAGCGGAGTTCCTGCCCGACCGGGGCGTAGAGGCGGTCGATCACTTCGACGGTGGGAAAGACTTCCGCCCCCTCGGCGAGCCGGATGTTGGTGACGCGCATGCGATAGACGGCGCCGATCAACATGCCGGCCTTCCGCGGGCCGGGCCGCGATTGGTCGAACCGGCCATCGACGGCCAGCGAAAGCTCCGCTCCCGGCGGAACCTGAATTTCGACCGGCTGAAAGAAACCTGGCAATGGTCCGCCCCGCTGAAGTTGCCGGCTGCCAATCGCTCCCGGTGGCAGAACGCCTTGATGCCAGTAGTGAACGTTGGGTTGCTGGGCGTGCAGCATCGCCGCGGCGCCAAGCCACCAGAACACTAACATTGACATCCTGCCGGCAACTCGCCGTATCCGACACGGCGCTGGGGTCGCCAGACAGCGGATGGATCGGACCATTGTCACAAGTCGTTGGTTGATAAGATGAGAGTTATTTTGCGGGGCAACAAGGCGCCGCCTGGCCCGCGCCAGGCTCACAGACCTGTCCCTCGCCTTCGCACGGGCATTCGTTGCCGCTCGCACAGTCGGGCCTGACGCACTCGCGGCGGTCGCTCAACGGTTGGTGATAGGTTCCGACGCCGGCGGTCGTGCGCTCGACGATGCGGACGTGACTCGCCGGTCTCGGGTAGCTTATGCCTGGCACCTGCTTCACATCGACCTTCACGCACTCGGTCGGTTTCGGGATGCAGACGTGCGTGTGGTTCTTGATGACGTGTTCTTTCAGGCCGGCGGGAACTCCCAACGGCACACTAGGCGGGCCGGGCAGGCCGATCGGCGTGCCGCACATCGGCATTCCGTATTGCGGGGCGTTGACGCCGGCAACCATGCCCATCGGCATGGTCGTTGGCGCTCCCACCGGCATTCCCAGCGGCGTCTGCGCGCGGGCGCCGACATGCCGGGGGCCGGCGGACAACCTTCAGGCGATTGGTAGGAGGCCGGGGCGACGCCGCCTTCCCCTACCCGGGCATTCGGAATCTGCAAGTCCTTGTTGCCCAGCCGCACGATGGCCAAGATGGCGCCGCGGCGGTCGGCTTCGACGATCGGGTCGACGCCCGGATCGAGCCGCGTGCTGACCAACGTTTCCACGCCCGCTAGGGCCAGTTCCTGGAACTCCGGATCGGGCAGATAGATCACCTTGGTCACGAAGTTGCCGGATTGCACCTGGTCGAAGTCTTCCGGGGTGAACTGGACGGGAATGGCGTTGTGGGCCAAGAACGCCTCGGTGCGAGGCAGGACCGGTCCGACTTCCACCGTCGGGTACAGTTCGATGCCGGGTCGGCCGGGGATGTTGGCCAACTTCAGGCGATAGATCGCCGCCTGCGGGAAGTTGTAGCGGGCGGGACAGGTGAGCGCTTCCGAGTCGAACGCGCCCGGCATGCTGACGTCCCAAGTGACTGTCATGCCGTCCGGCCCGACGAAGGCAATTTGCGACGTCATATCCGGCGAGGGCACGCCCGGCTGATACATCATTACGCCCGGTCCTGGCCCATCCACGCCCGGGCCCGGATGCAGGAGCACCGAAGCGGGCGGAAGCGTGTTTTTACACGGCGCCCGGCACCCTGCCATTGCCGCGCAGACAACCAACAACGACACAAGAAAAGACCTCATGGTTTCCCCCCAAAATATTAAGGCAGCCGATGCCGCGACCAAAAGTTTCACTTTGTCAGGTGGCCGTGCAACGGAGGCTTGCGCAAAGACACCTGCCTGAGGTTTATTGGTCGGCGCGATACAACACGTTTCTTTGGAAAATCCGGCAGGACTTACAGAATAGTTTCAATCAACTTGAAATCCGCATCTTCCCAGAAACCGCCAGTTTAACGTGAGAACATGAGAAAAAGGGTGCAAAGCAGCTTCCGGCCTCGGCTCAGGCGGCCGAGGTGACGGTGGAGCGGCGGACATAGGCACACCCCGGCCGAGTGCGAAGGTAGCGCCCGAGACGGTCGTCGTCGCATAGAGTAGCGGCCCGGACTTGGAGTATCGCTTCCGCCCCCTCTGGGTCGTTCCAAAACATCTCCGTCCCCTTCACCCGGTAGTTCACCTCTTTGACCAGCGACTCCATCAAGGCCGACGTTACCGGCAACCCAAGGCGTCGATAATGCGGATAGTCCATGCGACCGCGGTTGTTCCGCAGATAACGTGCGGCATCGACGATCGGTTTACGCGGATCGTTCTCGTCCAGCTTGGCCGTGTCGTCAAGACCGTGCGGAGCCAACCAACGCTTCAGTTCGTCCATCGCCTCCATCGCCCGACCTTGCCAACATGCGCGGGCCATGCGCAGATAGCACGACCACGCAACGGAGAAATCCGGGTGCATCGCCAGTGCCGCAGCGTACAGATAACTCAGCGCGTGGATGAAATCAAGGATGGGCACAAAGTTTGGAAAGTAGTGCTTCCACACAAACCAATTCCAGGGAAGACCGTCTCCCACAAAGGCACGCGCAGGCGCCTGCGGAAAACGACGACAGTCGGCCTCCCGCTTCATCTGTTGCCCGAAGACGCTGGCCTCTGCCATGCTCGAAAGACACGTGCGCACCAGACGCTGGGGACGCCAAGCCTTCTCGCCAGGCGGCGCGGCAGATACCGCCGAAATCGCTGGCGGAGCCTCTTTTTCCGCTAATTTCGCCACTCGCTTGGGATCGGTGAACGCACGCGGAAGTTCCGGTTCGGGGTCTTCCGCAAACGTCTGGTGCGTCATTCGCAGCAAATTGGCGTTCTTGGTCTCGCGCCAAGCCTCGCCATGAACGCCGCG
This sequence comes from uncultured Planctomycetaceae bacterium, assembly GCA_963823895.1. Classification (GTDB taxonomy): domain Bacteria; phylum Planctomycetota; class Planctomycetia; order Pirellulales; family Thermoguttaceae. Next base: position 388,288 of record CAWGNG010000020.1, on the reverse strand, counting down.
ACCTTGGCCCGGTTTCCGTGTGCGAATTCGTCCGCCGTCAGCTTCCACGACGGCCAACTCGGGTGGATTCTCGGGGGCTTGGACCAGTTCGGGCGCATCCCCTTCATCTCGCAACTCCGCCAGTTCCATCCCCACTTGGTGCGTTACACGCTGCACCGTGCTCGCTGAGACCTCGTTACCACCGACGTGCTTCAGCACCAGCGACGCGCGTTGGCTCGATCGCGTCTCGGCCGAGGCATACACGATCCTCTGCGTCATCGCCGGCGTTAGTTCCCGACTGTCCAATCCCATCGCTGCCCGCAGAGGGAAAAAAATCCCGCCGACAGCGGGTACAAGTCCCTTTCCATTCCAAGATGGGGACCGCACCGTCGGTCGAGAGAATCGTACGGGCCACCAACTCCAGCGAACAAACTTCGCCACAGGTCGGACAGGCGGCGCTGTCGGGACTTTCCGCCGTCATCTCCCGCGCGGCCCATTCCTGAAAGCAACAACTCCAACGGGTCGCCAACCGATGGGAAGCCGCCTCGATTTGACTGAAATGGAGCGGGGTCTTCCGGTCCCAGCCCGCCAAAATGGTCTCGATGATCGCATCCTTCGCCTCAAGCAAAACCCGCTCGAATTTCCGCTGTAAATGCTGCGAAATGCCGTCCATGACAGATCCTCCACGATCCAAAGTGACTTCCTATCCTGCGACAAATTGCCATCTTAACCGAAAAACGCCAGATTCTCCTATTGACGTTTGCTTGAGCCACGTTGGGACACCGGAAGCTGCTTTGCACCCTGAGAAAAAGTCCGCCGTAAGTCGGGCTTGACGCATGAGGCGGCTCTCCGCTATTCTCCGCCCCCTATTCGTGAGGGAGCCGCTATGGCTCCGGCCATGTCGTTTTGCTCTTCTTACCCGTCCTTGGGCCGACAAGATACGATCGGGGCCATGCAGCATCACAACTTGCAGCGCGCACGATGGTTCTTGGTCACGGCGGCGGTGACAATAGCCCTGATGGGCTCGGGATGTGCCGGGCGGGTTTACCATTCTTCCAACCTGCCGCCGGCGTTGATGGCGCCCCCTGTCATGGATCTTGATTCGATCAATCTCTCGGGCCTGACGGACCAATCCGTCAGCGCCGAAGTGATCCAGCCGGGCGACGTGCTGGAGGTGACGATGATCAACGACTACGCGAAACTGACGACAACGACGACGCCGGTGCGCGTGGCCGACGATGGCACGGTCGTGGTTCCGCTGGTGGGAAGAATCGGCATCGGCGGCATGGAGATCGAGCAGGCCGAACGGGTCGTGAACGCCGAGAGCATCAATCGGGGCGTATTCCGCAATCCCTGCATCACGGTGACGATGAAGCAGTGCCGCACCTGCCGAGTGACGGTGGCGGGCGCGGTCAACAAGCCGGGAATCCATGAACTTTCACGCGGATCGACTTCGCTGATGGCGGCGCTGTTGGCCGCCGAGGGGCTGAGCAAGGAGGCGGGCACCGAGGTGGAGATTCGCCACACCGACTCGCGGCAAGCGAGGCGAGCGGGCCAGCCGCCCTATTCGTCGCAGATGACGATGGGAGCGACCTCGCCCGCCGTGCCGGCTTCCTACGAACAAGCGGAGGCGATGCCCGATGTCATTAAAGTCGATCTCACGGCGGCGACTTCCGGTGTGGTCCGATTGCCGGAACTCCGCGATGGCGATGTCGTCAACGTCGCGAAGCGAAATCTGCTGCCGATCTACGTGCTCGGGCTGGTGACGAAGCCCGGCTCGTTCCCCTATCCGCTCAACCAGGAGATTCGGGTGTTGGATGCCCTGTCGCTGGCCGGCGGGTGTTCCAATCCTCTGGCCGAGGACATCCTGTTGATTCGCCGTCTACCCGGTGCAAAGGAGCCGGTGCGGATTGCCATCAGCCTCCAGGCGGTGAAGAACGGTCAGGACAACCTCACCCTGGCGCCCGGGGATACCGTCTCCGTGGAACGAACGGCCGCAACGACGATGGCAGACCTCATCCAGACATTCTTCCGCTTCGGCGTGGGAGCTAACGTGTCGTGGTTCTAAAGGACGAACAGGCTATTGATCGGTTCTTGCTGCGGGTCGTCGATGGCGGTTTGGCGGGGGTGATCTTCGCAGCGCCGCTGTTGATGGGGGGGCGGCACGCGATCGGCCAACTCGGGTTGACGGTGTTCGCCGTGGCGGCGGCTTGGGCATGGGTGCTGCGGCAGTGTCTTCGGCCCGACGCCCGCTGGCGGCCTATCGCCGTGATGCCGTTGCTGTTGATCGGATTGGCGCTGGTCGTGCTGCAAATCGTCCCGCTGCCGCCCTGGTTGCTGGGGCGCCTGTCGCCGGCCACTGCCGAGGCCCTGCCGCTGTGGAGCGCCCGGGGGGCACGGCCGTATGGTTTGGGTATTGGAATCGCATCTCCTTCACCCCCGCCGAGACATTGGCGGGCCTGGTGATCTTCCTCGACTTCGTCCTATTGTTCCTGGTTACCGCACAACGGATCCGGCGCGTCGAGAACGTCGAGCGGCTGCTGCGCTGGTGCGGGCTGTCGGCCGTGGTGATGGCCTCGTTCGGCATCGTGCAATACTTGACCGCCAACGGGAAGTTCTTTTGGTTCTACGAGCACCCCTTCTCCGACACGTGCCACGGCGCCACGGGGAGCTTTACGAACCGCAACCACTTTGCTGAATGCTTGGCCTTGGGCGTCGGGCCGCTTATTTGGTGGCTGCAAGACGCTATGCGGCAGGCGCGCGGACGCCAGCGCAAGTCCGACATGTCCGTGGGTCTCTTGGGATTGGCGCTGGGGGGCGTGCTGTTCGCCGGTCTGCTCTCGCTTTCACGCGGGGGAACGATCGCCATGTTTCTGGCGGCGGTCATCTGTACGGTGGTCTGTTACCGCGCAACCGCGCTGGGGGGCCGATTCGTCGCCGCTCTGGCCGGTGCCGGCGTACTGATCGGGCTGTCGCTGGCGGTTTTTGGATACGACAGCGTCAGCGACCGGCTGGAAGACATCTCTTCGGCGTCGCTGAAGAGGCTCGACGGCGACGGGTCTCGCACCGACACGCGAAGGAACATCTGGACCAACACCGTCAAGGCCGCTTCCCATCATCTTCTGCTGGGGACAGGCGTGGGGAGCTTCGGAGAAGTCTACCCCAGGTATTCCGACAAGCCTATCACCAACGGCACGGAGCCTACGCACGCCGAAAACGGCTATTTGCAGGTCCTGCTGGAAACCGGTATTGTCGGTCTTGCCCTGGTATTGACCGGAATGATCGCTTGCGCAGCATGGTGTGTTGGCGGCATGAAGGCATCTGTTTCCACGCGGTCGAGGGTCTGCGCGGCGGCGATTGCGGCGAGCCTGGCGGCACTGGCCGCCCATTCTTTGGTCGACTTCGTCTGGTACGCGCCGGCTTTGACGGCGATCGCCGCGATTCTGGCGGCCTGCGCCATGCGGATCCGGCAAATGGTGGGTGAAGAGGAAAGGCGGAAGGCGGGAAAAGGGGACAGGCACCTTTTGTGCGAAGCACCCGAAGGGCCGTTCCGGCAAAAGGTGCCTGTCCCCCTTTCCCCGAAACCTCGAATTCCGAACTCCCACCCGATTTCCGTGCCACGATTCGCCTGGGCGGTCGCGGCAACGCTGCTCGCTCTGGCGGGAGGGTGGATGATTGCCAATCGGATTGGCCCGGCGGTGGCCCAGCCGTATTGGGACGAGTATCTTGTCGCGCTGCACGCCGCCGAAGCCCAGGACTCAACCGACCCCAAGCGTGCGTTGGCCGACGTAGTGACGCAGGAACGGTGGATCGCCTGCCTGGAAAATGTGGTGCGATGGCAGCCGACGCACGCTGGGGCCCATCTGAAACTAGTCGAAACGCACCGTCGGCTGTTCGACATCCTGCAGAGTGAATCTCCCAACCCGATGCCCGTGCTGCAAATCAGCGACGCCGTCTTCAACGAACCGCAGTTCCAATCGCGTGAGGCGCTTGCGGAATGGTTGCCGTGCGCCGTTGGCCCGCACTGCGTGCATTTACTGGCTTGCCTCGATCACGTGAAAAAGGCGCTGACGCTGTGCCCGCTCGAGGGACGCGGCTACGTCCACGCCGCCGAGCTGTCGTTTCTCTGGACTTCCGACCGCGCGGCCGGGCGAGCTTGCATCCAACAGGCGATGCGCGTGCGACCCTTCGATGGACCGGTGCTGTATGCGGCGGCCAACCAGGCAATTCTCACGGGCAATGAGTCGCTGTGGCGGGAGTATCTGCGACGGGCCTTCCGTTACGGACGCGAGCAGCAGCAGAGGATCATTTCCGATCGCGTCGCGGCGGCGCCGCCGGAAGGGCTGCCCGCGGTGATCGCCGATCTTCTGAGTGAATTCCGCCTCGACCTGGAAAATGCGAACTTCCTCGACAGCATCTGCGCGAACCATTGCTCGCCTGAGCAACTGGCGGCGTTGACACGCTATCGGGTCGAACGGACGGAAGCCGAGGCCGCTGCCGCGGATGATGCCGAGAACGCTGCCCAACTGTGGCTGGCGGCCTCCGATCTGTACCAACGACTTCAGGATGACGCCAGGGCGCTACAGTGCGCTCGCAACGCTTTGCAGCGCGCCTCGGGCGAGTATCGAGTTCACTACGAACTGGGGACGTGTCTGTTGCGGCAGTCGCAGTTTGCCGAGGCGGAAGTGCATCTGCGGTGGTGTCTGCAACGCACTCCCGGTGATCCAAGTGTGGAATGCTACATGCGAGAGGCCCTCAAGGGGCGGCTCGACCAAGAGCGGCGAGCCGCCAAAGAGGGAGAAGGGCAGGTGACCCGTTGAAAGACGGCTGGAAAGTGGCGAAGAAAGGTCGTGGAGTCGCTGAAGAAGCGGGGCCCGTGCGAAACCGCAGCGGTTCCGAGTGGGCGGTGAACCGCCACCCCTCGCTCCCCCGCCGATTCCAATCCCTAATCCCCAATCCCTAATCCCTAATCCCTAGCCCCTGACCCCTGACCCCTACCATCCCGTGAACCGCGAGCCTTTTGTCGATATTCACTGCCACATATTGCCCGGGCTCGACGACGGTGCGTCGAGTTGGGAGGAGGCATTGGCCATGGCCGAGATGGCGGCGGCCGACGGGGTCACGACGATCATTGCCACGCCCCACCAACTGGGAAACCACGCAAAAAACTCGGGCGAAACGATCCGCGCGGCCACCACCGAGTTCCAGCGGTTTCTGGAGCAGCGGCACGTGCCTTTGCACGTGCTTCCGGGGGGCGACGTGCGAATTGAGCCGGACTTGGTGCGGAAGATCCGCGACGGTGAGGTCCTGACGTTGGGTGACTGCGGCCGCCACCTGCTGCTCGAACTACCCCACGACATCTACGTCCCTTTGGACCGGCTACTCGATGAGTTGGGCAATGCCGGCGTGGTCGGCATTTTGTCCCATCCCGAACGCAATCGCGGACTGCTCAACCAACCGGGCGTGCTCCGCCGTCTGGTCGAGCGCGGGTGCCTGTTGCAGGTCACCGCGGGAAGTCTGACAGGGACGTTCGGCTCGCAGGTCCAGAAGTTTGCCACTTCGCTGGTCGAACAGGGGCTGGTCCATTTTGTCGCCAGCGATGCCCATGCCACCAAGATGCGCCCTCCGCTACTCGGCCCGGCGTTTGCGCGAGTGGCCGATTTGGCGGGGGAAAAGGCGGCGGTCGGGCTGTGTTGCAGCAATCCGAAAGCAGTGGCGGCGGGGAGGGCAGTCTTGCCAGGCCGCCAAAAAACGACAAAGACCCGCTGGACGAGTTGGTTGCGCTGTAGTGCTAGCAACCACAACCGGTTGTGCTAGCGGTCATCTGCCAACCTCCACCTCTTGTACTGCTGGCTTTACAGCGCAAGCGGCTCCCGCTGGACGATCTGGTTTTACCAGACGTTCGCTTCAGAACCTTCGGCAGCCGGACCGATAAGGAGAAAAGCGTCTCTTCCGCAGCTTTCAAAGAATGGAATAGCTCCCAAGACATTTCGTCCATCCATCAGGAAGCCCTGTGAATCGCGGAAGTGGGCGTTTAGGGTATTTGGGTGCTTTTCGCGGTAGACTTTTCGGGAGAGGGAGAATAATGAAGAACGGAAAACTCGTTCGATGCGCGGCAATCATTTTAGCGGTGCTGGGAATGTGCGTGCCGGAGTTGGCTTTGGCCGCGCCCCCCTCGCCGAAGCCTACCGTAGTGGACATTGCCCTGTCCGACGGGGGAGTCTTGCACGGACAGTTGATCGATCTTCGCGGAGGCAATGCCGCCGGAGTTCCTGTCTCGGTGAAAACTCAGAACAAGGAGGTTCTCCGCACCATCACCCTCAAGGACGGCCACTTCGCCGTCCCCGGTCTGCGCGGCGGCGTGTACCAAGTGGCCGCAGCCCAGGGCCAAGGCGTCTACCGCCTGTGGACGGCCAAGGCTGCCCCGCCGTCGGCGCAGAAGAACGCCATCGTGTTTACCCAGGGCATCTTTGGCGGCTGCCCGAAAATGCTGTTGGCCAATCCGGTGGTCATCGCCGGCGTTGTGGCTACGGCGGTCGCCGTTCCGGTGGCAGTGGCCAACTCGCGACCGTCCAGCCCGTGATCGCGGCACGCGGCAAGAAAGGACTGTAAGCGGGTCCGAATTTGCAAATCACGTTGGGGCGGCAGTTGAACTGTCGCCTCTTTTCTTTGCGCCGAACCGGCTATGGCGAGAACTGGCTCGGCGTGCGCGGCAGCAGCTTGCACAAGAGAACGCCGCCAAAGTAGAGGAGAGTCAGCGAGCCGGCCAACAGCAACATGCTGTAAGCGTCGGGGGGCGCCAGAATGGCCGCCACCACGAAGATCACCAGCACCGCGATCCGCCACTGCTTCAGGTAGCCGCGCACTGTGAACAAGCCGATCCGCTCCAGGAACAGCATCACCAGCGGCAACTGGAAACCGATGCCAAAGGCCACCGGCAGGAGCAGCACGAACCCGAGCCATTCGTTGATGCGCGGCTCGGGCACGATTCCCTGACTCTTGTTGAAACTCAACAGGAAGTTCAGCACCGGTTCGAACACCACGAAGAACGCCAATGCCGCGCCCAGGAAAAACAGGCCAATGCTGAACGGCAAATAACGGTGCACGTACTGTCGCTCGTGCGGATAGAGCCCCGCCGCCACGAAATGCCAGATTTGGTAGAAGATCCACGGACTGGCCAGCAGCACGCCCACCAGCAACGACGCCTTGATGTAGATCGAGAAGGGCTCGACCATCGCCAGCCCCTTGGTCTGCAAGCGAGGGTCATCCTTGCTCTCGTGCCAGAGGAACAAGCGGACCAGTCCTTCCGGCGTGTCGTCGGCCGCTTCCTCGTCGCTCTTCTTGGTCGGTTTTGTCTGCGGCGGCAATTTCACGTTCGCAAACTGTTTGGGATAGACGCTCTTCAGTTCGTCGAGCATCTGCGCCGGATCGACGTAGTATTCGTCGGCCAGCAGGTGCCCCTGCTCGACGAACCCCGTCACTTGCTCGGTCGTCCACGGCGAGGCTTGGCCCGCCGCCTTGAGCTTGGCCAACTCGTGGTTGATTCGGTCTTCTGATTCGTTTTGGTAGTAGCGGGTCAGGGCGTTGGACAACGGCAGTTGAATGAACTTGACGACGTACCCTCCGATCGCCAGCCCGATGAGAAATCCAACCAACAACCCGCCGATCGCCTTGATCAGACACTTCCGCAACTCCTCGAGGTGTTGCCCGAAGGTCATCGTGCTTTCACGAAACAGGTCGTCTTCACGTGAGTCAGCCATATTCATTTCGCCGTAAACACTGTAGTGTACCACCCGAACTGGCCGGTCGCAATGAAGCGGCCGCCATAGGGCGCAGTGGCGCATTTCCGGTTCGCTCGCCGTTTAGGGGCCGACGGAACGTCGGCCCATGCGCCCGCCACCGTGCCGGCGGCTAAACAACGGAGGCTGTCGACTTGCCACGGTGCCGGCCGGCTTGCCGACCGGTGGGTCAGCCGTGATAATTGCGAAGCCGATTTGCCCTTGGGAGTCCAGCCGCCATGTTGCCGATGTATCCACTGCGTTTTCGTCCGATTCTACGACAATACCTGTGGGGGGGTAGGCGTTTCGAGTCCTCGTTGGGCAAATCGCTGCCGCCAGGAGACGATTTTGCGGAAAGCTGGGAGGTTTCAGACCACGCGGCCGACCAGAGCATCGTCGGCTTCGGACCGTTGGCCGGGACTGCGTTGCACGAGTTGGTGACCGTCCACAGCCGTGAGTTGCTGGGCCGGCATCATCCGCAGCCCTGTTTTCCGTTACTGCTGAAGTTTCTCGACGGCCACCAAACGCTTTCACTCCAGGTCCATCCGAACGACGCCCAGGCGGCGCGGCTCGATCCGCCCGACGCCGGCAAGACCGAGGCCTGGCTCGTGATCGAAGCCCTGCCGAGCAGCAAGATCTATGCGGGCCTGAGGCCCGGTGTCGGCCGCGAGCAACTGCTGGCCGCGATTCGCCAAGGGGAAGTTGAGCCGTGTCTCAACGTCCTCGCGGCGTCCCCTGGCGACTGCGTTTTCCTGCCCGCCGGAACGATTCACGCCCTCGGGGCCGGTCTGTTGGTGGCCGAAATCCAGCAGTCGAGCGACACGACCTATCGGCTGTTCGATTGGAATCGCGTCGGTCCCGACGGTCGCCGCCGACCGTTGCGGACGGAGGAGGGGCTCAATGTGGTCGATTTCGCCCGCGGCCCGGTCATGCCGCAGCGCCCGCAGGCGACCAGCCGTCCGCAAGTGAGCCGGCTGGTGGGTTGCGACAAGTTCGTCTGGGACCGCTGCAACTTCGATTCACCGCTGTCGATCGGCGGGGATGACCGCTGTCACATTCTCACGGTATTGCAGGGCGCAGTGCAGATCGCCGGCGATCCGGGCGATTCTCCGTTGCCGCGCGGCGGGACCGCCCTGCTGCCGGCATCGCTGGGGCAAGTGGCGTTGAGTCCCCACGGTCCGACGGTCATGCTGGATGCTTGCTTGCCGTAGTAGCCGTGCCGAACCGACGTGGACTTTATCCGTTTTTCTCGCCGATTGCATCTGACGCCTGGGCAATTTCCAGCAGCCGCGCGTGCAAGTCGGGGGTGGCTGCGGCGAGAAAATGGGCCTCTTCGAGCGAGAACTCGCCGCCGTTGGGCGAAGTGACGCGGCCGCCGGCCTCGCGCACGATCAACACGCCCGCCGCCACGTCCCAAATCCGCGTCGAATACGACCAGTAGAGATCGAAACGTCCGGCCGCCAGGTAGCAGAGGTTCAACGCCGAAGAGCCGCTGCGGCGAATCGCCTGGCAACGCGAGAGCATTTTGAGAAAGACCCGCACGTCGGGCCCGTCGGGCTGCGGACGGGGAGGGAATCCCACAGCCGCCAATGCCTCGGAAAGCGCTGAGACGCCGCTGACGTGAATCGGCCGCCCGTTGAGCCGTGCCCCGCGTCCGTCGATGGCCGTAAAGCACTCGTCGAGGATCGGATCATAGACGGCGCCGACCAACAGGCGGCCGTTGCGCTCCAGCGCCAGCGAGACGCAATAATGGGGCACGCCGTGGACGTAATTTGTCGTTCCGTCCAACGGATCGACGATCCAGCGGTACTCGGTTCGTGCCGCAGCCATCCGCGGTGCCTCGGCCGCGGCTGCAAAGGGGACAGTCCCATTTTCCCTGGCACGAAAATTGGGGCAGTCCCCGGCCTCTTCACCCAAGAGGGAATGCTCGGGAAAGGCCGCGAGCACCGTCTTGCGGACGACCTCTTGTGAGGCGAAATCGGCCTGGGTGACCAGGTCGGCGGGCCCTTTTTTGCGAACGTCGAACCGGCCGGCCCAGTCCTGAACAACCTGGCCACCCGCCCTGACCGCCGCCTCGCAGACTCGCAGGTAGTCGTCAAAGTCACCCATCGTCGCGCCGCTTTCCTTTATCCCCATTGCCTTTAGAGCTTGGCATCACTGCTAGCAAGATTATATTTGCCCACCGAGTCTGTGAAAATAGACAAATGACCCCCTAGACCGGGTTAGGCTTCGGGTGGTTGGCCGGGCCCAAGAAAAATGAAAAAATTGTGGGGCGCTACTAGACAGAAACTGAGAACTTGCTATTATCAGGGTCATCGGCCTCTTCTCTGTTCCGGCCCCGCCGTTTCGCTTCGCCGCGAGCGGCGGGGTTTTTTTGTTGGACTTGTCCGCGATGAACGACGTTTTCATCACCGAGAACTTCCTGCTGTGGAACGACCGTGCCGTCGAATTGTATCACCGCTTCGCCAAGCAGCAACCGATCATCGACTATCATTGCCATCTCCCGCCCGGCGAAATCGCCGCGGATCGGCGTTTCGAGAACCTGTCGCAAGTCTGGCTGCACGGCGATCATTACAAGTGGCGGGTGATGCGGGCCGCCGGCGTGCCGGAACGCTACTGCACCGGCGACGCCTCGGATTGGGAGAAGTTTCAGAAATGGGCCGAGACCGTCCCGCAGACGCTCCGCAATCCACTCTATCACTGGACGCATCTCGAACTGAAGCGGCCGTTTGGGATCAGCGATCGCCTGCTCAATCCCGCCACCGCGGCAGGCATCTGGGACGAGTGCAACGCGAAGCTCGCCCGGCCGGAGTTCTCGGCCCGCGGCATCATGCGGCAAATGAACGTCGAGCTGGTCTGCACGACGGACGATCCGACCGACACGCTGGAACATCACCGCGCGATTGCGGCCGATCCCTCGTTCTCCGTCAAGGTGCTGCCGGCGTTTCGGCCGGACAAAGCGATGGCCGTCGAATCCCCCGCCGCTTTTAACGCCTGGACCGATCGTCTGGCGGCTGCAAGCGGGATCGACGTGGGCGACCGTTTCGACCGTTTTCTCGATGCCTTGCGGCAGCGGCACGATTGGTTCCACTCGGCGGGCTGCCGGCTTTCCGACTACGGCATCGAGACGTTCTATGCCGACGACTACATACCGAGCGACATCTCGGCCACGTTTCGGCGAGTGCGAAGCGGCAGGACGCTGGAACCGGGCCCGATCGCCGAATTCAAGTCGGCTATGCTCTATGAGTTGGCGGTCATGGACCACGCGAAGGGCTGGGTGCAGCAGTTCCACTTTGGCGCACTGCGGAACAACAGTTCGCGGATGTTCCAGACGCTCGGGCCGGACAGCGGTTTCGATTCGATCGGCGATTTCGAGGTTGCCCGTCCGATGTCGCGGTTTTTCGACCGCCTCGACCGCGATGGCCGACTGGCCAGGACGATCCTCTACAATCTCAACCCGGCCGACAACGACGTCGTGGCCACGATGATCGGCAACTTCCAGGATGGCACAACGCCCGGCAAGATGCAGTTCGGCAGCGGCTGGTGGTTCCTCGATCAGAAGGACGGCATGGAGAAGCAACTCAATTCGCTCTCGAACCAAGGGCTCTTGAGCCGGTTTGTTGGCATGTTGACCGACAGCCGCTCGTTTCTCTCGTACACCCGGCACGAGTACTTTCGCCGCGTCCTCTGCAATCTGCTCGGCGCGGAGATGGAACAAGGGTTGCTGCCCGACGACGTGGAACTGATCGGCGCGATGGTCGCCGACATCTGTTACGGCAACGCCGCCCGCTACTTCGGGTTTGATGGCAGCAAGTGAATGCCGATCGAACGCCGCATCAGTGCATTTCGACGGCGATGTCCTTGATCGCCGGGCGATACAAGTTGAATTGCACGTTCGGATGATCGGCCAGAAGCGACATCGGAACCGCGGAGTCGGCGACGCGCTTCGAGATCATCAGCGAGGTCAGCCTCATGCCGAAGGCGTTGTCGTGCCAGCCGGGATGCCAAATCGAGACCTTCTCGGCCTTCCACGTCTCGACCGGTCCGACGGTGGCCGCTTGCGTCGGAACCAGCGAAAGCTGTCCTGACGCCGAGGTGCGAGCGTTCTGCATGATCGTCATGGGGTGCAAATCGGTCACGCGCGTCGCCAACTTGCGATATTCCGCCGGCGGAGGCGGGGCATCACAGTACGCCCCCTCCCGTCGCGGCGGATCATTGAATGCCCAATGCTTCACCTCGCCCTGCCCACCCTGCATCACCACGCAACGCACCGAATCATAACTCCGGCTATAAACCGACAGATCGCCGACGGGAAAATGCAACTGTTCGTCCGCCATGCGAAGCTCCGGCCGAATCCGATCGAAGCACAGTTCCTTGTCGGTCTTCATGAAACTCAGCGGGTGCGTCGGGGCAACCGGCTTGCCGTCCTCGCCGGCCCATTCGTCCATTCCCCAAAAGTGCCCATGCCGCACGTCGACGTCCAATTCGTTCACCAACCGCGCGACCAGCGGCAACTGTTCCGTCGGCCCGATCGGCCCGCAAATCCCCGCCGGATTGTCGGGCGTCGATTGTTTCCACGCGTGGAGGTACTCCAGCGCCTCGGCCAACAGAAACTCTTCCAGCGTGTCGTAAATCAGAACGCGAAAGCCTGGCCGGGAAAGTTGCACGAGGTCTCTTGCCGAGAGTTTGGCGGCATCCTGCAACAGGCTCGGGTCGAGCGTGGTGAAATCCCACCAATCGGGCGCGATTTTGCTCAGCGGACGCGGCATTGGTCGGCTCCTTCGCAATCGCGGGACTATTACTTTTTGGACGGCGAAAACAGGGCGTGCAGCAAATCGTCCTGCGGGTAGGGATGGCCGCGGTGTTGGATGAACCCTTCCGCGGCCGCCACGCCCAGCAGTCTTCCCGCGCGGCCGCATGACGCCGCATCATGTCGAGGTATTCGTCCGTTCCGTGATACGCCCGCAGCCAGTCGCGCTGGCTGGCGTGGCACGCCAACATGGCGGTCTTTTTCTCCAGCACGGCGGTGATGTCCAAGAGGGTCGTTGGCGTAACGGGATTTCCCAATGGGTCGATGCCCTCGACCGGATCGCAGTAGTACAGATACGGCACCCGCGAACCTTCTCTGGGCGGCCAGGGCAGAATGTTCGGCACGGCATAAACGAAACTGGCCGAGCGGGCCAGCAGCGAGGCCATCTCGTGATCGACCATGTAGTCGCACGGAGCACAAGTCAGAACCAACGTTGGGGCAATTCGGCGAAACAACTCGATGCACTTCCGCAGCGCCGGCTGATCGTAGATCACCAATCCGTCCCGTTCGCCCAGACAATGGTACGTGGCGTCGATCATCTCCGCGGCCTTGCGTGCCTCCTCGGTGCGGCGATGGGAAATCGCCCAGCCGTCCTCGCTCATGCTGCCGCAATCCCCCGCGGTGGCGGTTGCCATGTGTACCTCCCAGCCCGCTTCCGCCAGGCGGACGAGCGCGCCGCCGCAGAGAATCTCGGCGTCATCGGGGTGCGCCATGAAGCTCAGGGCAACGCGGCGATCCGGGGATGGTGTCATCGACATTTTCGCTAATCTCCCGTGAGAAGTCCGACACTCTCTGTTTGTCGAGTTGGGTGCCACTGCTGGCTTGTCCAGCAGTGCTGAAGCACGGTTGGGCAAGCCAACCGTGGCACCCAACAGTCTAGCCTCGCCGGACCGTGAAGTTGCTCGCTTGACGCACCCCCATCCTACATCGTCAGCGCCACCAGGTGAATCCCCCGTCCACGACGAGATTGTGGCCGGTCACGTAGTCGGATGCCGGCGAAGCCAGGAACAGGGCGGCGCCCTTCAGATCGACCCCATCGCGCCCCATCCGGCCCAGCGGCGTCAAGTTGGAGTAATCTCTGACGAAACCGGCGGGCAGGTCGCGGGGCCCGAATCCGCCGGGCGAAATCGCGTTGACATAGACTCCCAGCGGCGAGAGCAGCCCGGCCAGGTCGAGCGTCATGCCGATGATCCCGGCTTTGGCGGCGGCGTAGTCGACCGGCTGGCCCCGCATCTCGTTCCGCTCGTAGACGCGGCGATCGCGCCCCACCAGGCCGGCGATCGACGCGATGTTGATGATCTTGCCGTGCCCCTGGTCGGCCATGATCTTGCCGAACGCCTTGCAGCAGAACAGCGTGCCCAACAGGTTCGTCTCGACCAGTTCCACCATCTCCTCGGCCGTGCGGCTGAACAGATGGGCGGCCTTGCACTTCGGGCTGCCGCCGGCGTTGTTCACCAACACGTCGACGTGCCCCTTCCACGCCAGGACTTTCTCAGCGAACGCCTCGACCTCCTCGAAGCGGCGAACGTCCAGCGCGGCGGGCAACACGTCGCGACCGTGCTGTTTGCGCAAGCGGTCCGCCGCTTCCTCCGCGTTCTCCGCCCTCCGCGAGGTAATCACCAGATCGCAACCCGCCTCGGCGAGAATCTCCGCCATATCGTATCCGAGGTGGCGAGCCCCGCCCGTCACAACCGCCACCTTGCCGTCGAGTCGAAACATTTCCAGGCCCACTGCTGATTTCCTCCCGTTGAACTGCGTAAACCGGTTGAAAACAGGCGATGTCACGTAACGATTCAGCGGAAGAACCCCACGGCGTCCAGATCGCGGCGAAGACTTTCCACCTCCTCGGGCGCAAAGAAACGTTGGGCAAGCGGGTCGGGCCGCAGTCCAACCCGCGCAGCCCCATCGCCGCCTTCAAACCAGCGTGGCCGCGATAGGAAAGAAGGACGTTGACCATCGCTACGGCCTCTCCTTGGCAGCGCCGGGCTTCCGCAACGTCGCCGCGTTCGAAGGCCGCGATTACGCGACGATACAACGGGGCGGCGAAGTTGTAGGTGCTGCCAACCGCCCCGTCGGCGCCGCCCGCCAGCCCGCTCAGCAGCATCTCATCGCGGCCGAAGAGGATATCGAAGCGCCCGTTGCTCAAGTCAATGAGCGTCTGGAACTCGTTGACCAACGGGGCCGTGTACTTGATGCCGGCGAAGTTCGGCATCTTGCTCGGGGCGTGCCGGAGCAGTTCCACCATGTTGGCGTGAACGCCGGAAAGCTCGGGAATGTGGTAGTAATAGAACGGCAGCTTCGGGGCGCCGCCGGCGATCTCCGCGAGGCAATCGACGAGTGTGCCGATCGAACTTGGCTTGAAATAGTAGGGGGCTACCGCGGAAGTGGCGTTGGCCCCGATCTGCTGAGCATGGGCCGCCAGTTCGCGTGCTTCGATCACGCTGCTGTGGCCGACCTGCACTACGACCGGCAGGCGCCCGGCCGCGGCTTCGACGTAGGCTGCCGCCGTTTCCTTTCGTTCCGCGGTCGTCAGCAGCGGCCCTTCGCCCGTGCTCCCGCAGACGTACAATCCGCTCACGCCGCTATGGATCAAGTGATCGACGATCGGCCCGGCCATCGCCAGGTTCAACGAGCCGTCCGCGTGCATCGGCGTGAAGGTCGCCGCAATCAATCCTGATAGATGCATCATTCCATTTCTTTCTATTTCGATTTCCGTGAAGCGACGCGCTTTCGACCGGCGGCCTTCGCCGGGCGCTCTCCTCTCCGATTCGTTTCCACCAACTCGACCGGCAGGATCGCGTGAAGCGGATCGGGGTGCTCTCCATTCATCACTTGCCGCAGCATTCGCCCTGCGATGGCCACTTGCAACGAATCTTCGAGGGCGTTGCGTCATCGGGACTCATGGCAGCGATTCTATCATGCGAGAAACGGCTGTCAATGATCGTGTCCAGTTGCTTCAGATCGTGTCACGCGGCGCAAGTTGCCGCATTGTCCGCCGCGCGAGCAACACAATGCCGAGTTGCCACGGGTCGCATCCCAGCGGCGGTGCGATGAAACGATCTGAAACAATATGCACTTCGCAGAAGCGTTTCTTGACGGGCCAAGCGGATTCTGATAGGGTGACGCATCGCGCCGGCGGCGGCTCGCGATGGCGCGACGGGCGGACGGCTGCCGCACGGAAAACACCTCGCTCGCGAAGAGAACGATGAGCCTTCCGCTTACGAGCACAGAGCGCATCGCACGCATCTTAAAGCACCAATCGGTCGATCGCGTCGGATTGTTCGAGGTCTTCTGGCGCGAGACCGCGAAGAAGTGGGCCGACGAAGGGCTCTACCGCGAGCCGGCCGAGGTGAGCGATCATTTCGGGCTCGATCTGCGCCGCTCGAACGGCGAAATCACTCCGCCCTACGCCACCTTGTTGAATATGGCGGGCAGTATCGACGTCAATGAAGTTGTCGAGGAGACCGAGACGACGAAACTGGTGCGCGACGGCAACGGCGCCCTGCTCCGCTGGCGGAAGGATCAGTCGGGCGCGGCCGAGCACGTCGATTTTCTCGTGAAGAAACAGGCCGATTGGGAAGAACACATCCGCCCGGGGCTTGCCGACAAGAGCCTCTACGAACGCCGCATCGATTTCAAGCTCTACCGCGAAGGCAGGGCGAAATGCGGCCGCGACGGCCGCTTCTTCACCTGCGGCGTCGTAGGGGCATTCGACCAGATGTCGCCGGTCTGCGGCCACGAGAACCTGCTGGTCGGCATGGCGATGGAGCCGGAGTGGGTGCGGGCGATGGTCGATCTCTATGTCACCGCCACGCTGGAAATGCTGGAAATCCTCTTCGCCCGCGAAGGGCTGCCCGACGGAATGTGGGTTTGGGACGATCTGGGGTTCAAGCGTCGGCCGTTCATGTCGCCGGCGATGTACAAGGAGCTGATTTTCCCGGGGCATAAGCGGCTTTTCGATTTCGCCCATGCTCACGCTTTGCCGGTGATCCTCCATGCCGACGGGCTGGTCGAGCCGCTCGTGCCCGGGCTGATCGAGGCCGGGCTCGATTGCCTGCAACCGATCGAGGTCAAGGCGGGCATGGACCTGGTGAAGATGAAGAGCAAGTTCGGCGAGCGGCTCGCCTTCATTGGCGGCATGGACGCCCGCGAACTGATCTCGAACGACCTCGGCCGCGTTCGCAGGGAATTGGAGGCGAAGCTGCCCGCGGCGATGGCCGGCAGCGGCTACATCTTGCAGGTCGATCATAGCGTGCCGAGCCAGGTGAACTACGAAACGTACCGCTACTTCGTCGAGAAGGGGGTGGAGATGGGAACTTATTGAACGAGACGGGACGCAGGATCAGCCGGGCTTCAACAGTTTTTCGATCATCGCCATCAATCCCGAGTTCTATTGCGGCGGCGAGCGATTCCGCGAGTTGGTCGATCGGATGTGCGCCTACCAGATGTCGGCGGCGCCCGCGGCGGGATTCAAGGAGGTGGTCGTGCCGGGCGTTTACGACTTCCGCACCCGCGAAAAGCGGCTTGCCGAGGGAATTCCGGTCAATGAGAACGTGTGGAAGATGATCGTGGAGGCCGGCGGGCGGGTTGGCGTGACGATCGAATAGGGCGGCGTTCGGCGGCTCGTTGTCGGTCGTGCTTCGTTGCGAAGGCGCAAGCGGCGCGGATGAAGGGGGAACACTGATTGCCGCTAATCTTGGGGATCAGTGAAGATCAGCGCGGATCAGCGTTTGTCGATTTGCGAGTTAGCGGCTCCGCAATATCACGTCCGCTTCTCGTCTTGCAGATCACGTTCGTCAATCTTCTGGAGTTCCTTCAATGCCCGACGAAGACCAGGCTTCTTTGGACCAACGAGCCGATGCTTCCGAAGAAAAGCCTGCAACCTAGGGTGTGGTATCCGTTTCAGTTTCCCGAAGTTAGTGTCTTCGTTGAAATCCCTTCCTTCCGATTTCTTCCGGCCATACCCCGAAGTGTCGAGGGGCTGGCCCTGGTTGAGCTTTTGCTTCCCGATCTTGCTGAGGATTGCGGGGGTCTCATAGTTGCCGAACCATCGCCCACCGCGATTGCTCATCCGCCCATCGCGGGCCTCGACAAGCTCAATCATGGACAGGACTTCCAGATCGATGATTTTTGGGATGGCGGCATTAGGAAGCTGTTCGTGCGGCTCAATGCGGTAGGCTACCAGGAGCATTGCGTCCTTTGCGGGATCGACGTTCTTGACCGTCACCTTTTGCGTCACGTGCGCGGACGCCTCGCGGGCCGTAGGCGGCTTTTTCATCTTCAACTTGGGATTGTCTACGTAAAGGAGTTTGAGTTCGACGCGCTTTCCTGAGGAGTGTTTGTAATCAGGATACCCCTCGCGGTCTCCAAGGATGCCCTCATGCTTCTTCAGGCCCACGCCCGGAATGTCGAGGTGCGGGATCATGGCGTCCATAAGCGCGCCAACGATTGTCCCAATCTGCGAGGGTTCAAAAGCCTCCAAGGCTACGATCGGCAATCGCAGACTACGAAAACACAAACCTACCAACGGTTGAAGGGCATTCTTCAGTTCGGCAAGTTCCACGGCGGTAATTGGTGCTGCCATTCATTCCTCCGATAGCTTCCTGATTTCCGCCGGGAGCGCGTCCGCGAGACGGAGATTAAGCGCGGCGCACCAACGTGCCGCTTCGATCACATCCAGCCGCCTTTCACAGGTCTCAACCTTCGAGACGAAGGATTGCTCTTTGCCGATCAACTCACCGAACGCTGTCTGTGAAATGCCTTTCGACTTGCGGGCGTTTCGCAGTCGCGTGACAAACTCGATGTAAAGCGGATCATGCGCGGCGGACATGGACTATGCTGTTTTCGGTTATCACTCTAATCGGACGCGCCCCCCGGAAGCCGGAGAGGGATCTTCCCAGAGCGGCGCTGTTACCCCAAAATCGCATTTTATGGCTCTCTGTGGCGCGCGCCTTGACAGAAACGTCGTGCTGCCCTACAAGTAATGGGAAAGGAGTAACCCAGTGGCGAAGCGTCACATGAATCAGGCAGGCGACCTCGAGTCGTTGTTCCTTCGTCTGGAGGAGCTTGTGCTAGCGAATTCGGGTGAGGACGACTTCGAGGAAGTGTTCAAGCTACTCATCGCCAAACTCTGGGACGAGCGGAGATGTGTGGGACTCTTCCGTGTTCACAGCCATGAAGTGGAGACGACAAATGCCATCGCAGCTTTGCTCAAGCAGGCTGACAAAGCGTGGCCTGGAATCCTTGAAGAAACGCGGCCGAGATTGACACCGGAACACCTTGCGGTGTGCGTTGAAGCCTTGTCAAAGCATACGATTTCGGATGAAGGTCTTGAGGTCATGGACAGCTTCTTCGAGTTCATGGTGGCGAAGACGGCAAAAGGGGCAAAGGGACAATACTTCACCCCTCGTCACGTTGTCGAACTCTGCGTTCAGATGTTAAGACCAAAGCCAACCGACATCGTCTTGGACCCAGCCTGCGGCTCCGGCGGTTTTCTGGTCCACACCATGAACTACATACGTCCGACGCTCTGTTCCGACAAGCTGGAAGAGTACTGCCGAACGAACATCTGGGGATTCGACATTGATGGTCGAGCGGTGAGGGTAGCCAAAGCCCTAATGCTTCTCGCAGGGGACGGCAGCGCAAACATCCTTCGCCTAAACAGTCTGCTCCGTCCCTCGATGTCTGGATTGTTTAGCGACGAGGAATCTGTACTTACGATCGAGGATGTCTGTCGCAGCCGAATGCGGAGGCATAAGGGCTTCGACATCATCTTGACAAACCCGCCCTTTGCCGGTGAAGTTCGTGAACGGCAGGTGCTTGAATCTTACGGCTTGTCCTCAAAGAAACCAAGGATCGAGAGAGACGTTCTCTTTGTCGAGCGGTGTGTGGAGCTTCTTCGTCCGGGCGGACGCATGGCGATTGTTCTTCCGCACAACAAGTTTGCATCCGGAAGTTTCGGCTACCTGCGAGAATGGTTGTTGCGCAAAGCTCGGATTCTAGCGGTGGTTAGTTTGGGCAGAAACACTTTCTTGCCGCACACGCACCAGAAGGCGAGCGTGCTCTTCCTGCAGAAGTACGAAGAGACGGGAGGAGCAGATGCGGACTACAACATTTTCTTTGGCATTAGCGAACGCGACGGGAAGAACTCGAAGGGGCAATTCATTCTGAGAGATCGCCCGCCTCGAAGCCTCTGGGATCAAGTCGATCACGACCTTGGCGAGATCGCCGACCACTTCAACGAGTTCTGTAGAAAAGAGCATTTGCTGGAGGTCTGAAATGGCCCTTATCGCATCAAGGAAGCGAAGCGTTCTAGCTGCAACCTTCGTGCTCGCTCCCGAGAGATATGATCCGCGAAGATTGCTTGACGCGGGAGACGCAGAAACAGTGCTGCTCGGCGCGATCGCGCGAAGTGTCAGGAAGGTCGTTCAGCCAGCGGACGATAGTGGCCCCTGGCTAGTGCTAGACACGTCCGATGCGAAAGAGGGCATCGTCATTTCGAGGAAGCTCCCTACCTATGACATCGGCAGCACGAAAAAAACTGCTCAGCCTGGCGATATCGTGGTATCTCGCCTGCGGCCTTACTTGCGCCAGGTTGCCTATGTGGACGATCAGATTCCCAATATCGACGGCGCGTGTTTGGCCTGTTCGACCGAGTTCTACGTCTTGCGATCAACAGACAGCAGATCAATTGCGTTTCTAGTTCCATTTTTTCTTTCCCAACAGGTTCAGGAGGTCTTGGCAGCGTCACAAGAGGGCGGCCACCATCCCCGTTTCGATGAACAGGCGCTCTTGACGCTTCCGGTTCCGAAGGCGCTCATTTCAACTAGAGAATCAGCATCGCACGCAATCCTTCAGAGCGTGCGAGAGTACCGCTCCTGTGAGTCAGGGATAAAGTTGCTGATTCAGCAATCGGAAAACGAACTCTCACGGAGTTCATAGTGGTTGCCGCACGTTGTGCGGGTGGGCCGTTACGACGCGACTTCTCCCGATAGAATTCGTGACGCTGACCACACACACATGTTCCTACGAAGGCGGCTTTGTGGTCGAAGGTCAAAGGGGTCCGCGGGAGATCAAGATTGGAGGGGTGTGGAGTCTTTGTCGCATCCTTTCACGCCGCCAGAAAGGACTCCGGCCCCTGTTGCTCCCCCGGCCAATTGCGGTTGGGTCTCGTTGAAGCGGCTCTTCCAGCGCTCTTCATCGGCCAATTCGGCCATAATGACGCTGGCGATCATATCTTGATCGGCTTTGGGTGTCTGAACCGCGGATATGGCTTGTTGCAACAGATACGTCATGGTCTAGCCTTTTCGCTCCGATCCCCGATCAGCTCTGAAACCTCGCCGCCCTGCAAGCAATTCCATTGCGAAGAACAATGGTTGTCGATGAAATGAGTCGTCCGCCCGCTATGGGCCGGGAATCTCATACGGGCAGTGGAATTCCCAATTGGGGCCGCGGAGGAAGGCGGCGATGAGGATTAGCAGGAGCCAGAGCCAGAAGGCGAATTGGAAGAGGAGATAGACGAAGCGGCGCTGGCGGATGGTGTAGTAGCCGCTGCCGCTGGGGTTGCGGTCGAGATAGGGGAGGAGAAGCAGGGCGACGACGATTAGCGCGGGGACCAAGAGGCCGGCCAACCAGGCGTCGGTGTGGAAGAGGAGCTCTTGCAGGCCGAGGAAATACCAGGGGGCCTTCGAGGGGTTCGGCGTGACGGCGGCGTTGGCCGGCTGCTCCAATGGGGCGGGAACCAAGAGCGACCAGACCATCAGCAACGTCATGACAACGATCATGCAAATCAGCTCGCTGTAGACCAGGTCGGGCCAGGTGCGGACCTTGCGGGCGAACTCGGTTTCGCGCAGCGGCAGGCCGTGGGAAATGCGGCGGTCGTTCTCGACGGCCTGGGCAGTGGCCAGCCAGGTGAAAAAGCCGAGCAGGCCGAACATCGCCAGCACGGCGACGTTGTCCGGCGCGGTCGCCACGGCGGCGAAACGGGGATCGGCCAAGGAGAGGCCGAGAAACGCCAACAACGCGGCCGACAGCATCGACGCCATCAGCGGACGCACGAACCAGCGACGGCCGAGATACAACGCCGCCAACGTAGCGAACCAAGCGACGAAGACCGTCGCGGGGCTGAACAGGTTCTGGATGGCGGTTTTCATGGGTCTATAGTGGTCCGCTGATGCCGTCTTTGCGGACGCGCCAGAAATGGAGGGCCATTAGCGACGCGGCGGCCAGCGGCAGGGCGAGACAGTGCAGGACGTAAAAGCGGTTGAGGGTCTCTTCGCCGACGCTGCGATCGCCGAGGAGCAGCAAGCGGGCGTCGCCGGCGAGGTTCGCCCCGACCGTGACCGCCCAAAGCGACAACTGATCCCACGGCAGCAAGTAGCCGGTGAAAGAGAACGCGAACACTAGCACCAAGAGCAGCACGCCGATGCACCAGTTGAACTGCCGCGGCGGCTTGTAACTGCCGGTAAGGAAGACGCGGTACATGTGGAGCATGACGGCGATCAGCATGGCGTGGCCGGCCCAACGGTGGATTTCGCGGAGTGCGCCGAACGAGACCACGTTGCGGAGATCGAGCATGTCGTGGTACGCCCATTCGATTGTCGGGCGATAGTAGAACATCAACAGCACGCCGCTGAGCATTTCGACCAGGAAGAGGAAGGAGGTGATGCCGCCCATGCACCAGGTGAAGCTGGGGCGCAGGGCGTGGGTTTTGATCGACGGCGGATGGAGATGGAGGAGGAAGTTGCCGAGCATGGCGGGGGACGGGGGGGATTTGAGATTGAAGATTTGAGATTTGAGATGGGGGATTAGGGATTAGGGATTAGGGATTGGAAATTGGGGGCCGCTTGCGGCTTCGCGCGATTATGCTTCGACGAAGCTCTGCGGGTCGGTCCACTGACCGAGGTCTTGGCGGAAGGTGCGGGCGGTGTCGATTTCGAGGCGGCCGTCGTCGGCGATGCGGATGGCGCAGCGTTCCAACGGGCGGGGGGCGGGGCCGGCGACGTTGATCCCCTCTTTCGTAAACGCGCTGCCGTGACAGGGGCAGCGGAACCGCTGCTGGCTTTCTTGCCAGACCGTCATGCAACCCAAGTGGGTGCAGGCGGTGCGCAGCGCGACGATCCGCGCGCGGCCGGGGTGGGGCTGGCGGACGATCCAGACGCCGTGGGTTTGGCGGTATTTGGTTTCGACGCTGCCGTCGGCGTAATCGGCGGGTTTGCCCGCCTTGAAGGTTCGCGGCGGCTGATTGGTGACGTTGGGGGTCATGAATCGAGCGATGGCCGCGGCCCAGAGCGCGGAGACGGCGGCCAAGCCCGTCACGCCCAGGGCGAAGGCGGAGCCGAAGATCGCTCGGAGCAAGCCGCGACGATTAAGATTCATGTCAATAACCTAAGGGGACGGAGGAGATTGTCGGCGATAAGCCTCGCAAGATGGAGACGCTTTCTCGACAACCTCCTTGGTCCCCCTTCCCCCGCGCAGAACATTGCCCCCTATTGAAAACCGGCGATTTGCATTACAATGATACGGTCTTGCGGCGGGCTCCGCAACGCAACCAGGATGGACCAAATGAACGTTTTGATCGTGGGCGCTGGAGGTCGGGAGCACGCGCTGGCATGGAAGATCACGCAAAGCCCGCGCGCCGACCACGTCTTTGTGGCCCCGGGCAACGCCGGCACCGACCTGGATGGGGAGAACGTGGATATTCCGGCGTCGGACGTGGCCGGCTTGATCGACTTCGCCAAGGAGAACGACGTGGGGATGTGCGTCGTCGGGCCCGAGGCACCGCTGGCCGCCGGGATCGTCGATGCGTTCGAGGCGGCGGGACTGCGGGCGTTCGGGCCGCACCGCGCGGCGGCGGAACTGGAAAGCAGCAAGGTCTTCTGCAAGAACCTGCTCCGCCACGCCGACGTGCCCACCGCCGACTACCAGGTCTTCGCCAATGCGGACGAGGCGTTGCGGTTTCTCAACGATCGGGAAGACGTGCCGGTGGTGGTGAAGGCCGACGGGCTGGCCGCCGGCAAGGGGGTGGTCGTCTGCGCGGGGCGGGACGAGGCGATCGCGGCGGTCGAGCAGATCGCGCGGGAGAAGGTCTTCGGCGCTGCCGGCGACCGGCTGGTGATCGAGGAGCGGCTCGATGGCCAAGAGGCGAGCGTGCTGGCGATTACCGACGGGCACACGATCGTCACACTTCAGCCGGCGCAGGACCACAAAGCGGCGTTCGACGGCGACACCGGCCCGAACACCGGCGGCATGGGGGCGTACTGCCCGGCGCCGCTGGTGGATGACGCGGCGCTGCACTGGATCGAGGAGCACATTCTGGTGCCGACGGTCCACGCGATGAAGCGGGCGCGGCGGTCATTCCGCGGCGTGCTCTACGCCGGCTTGATGATGACCAAGCAGGGGCCGAAGGTGCTCGAATACAACGTGCGTTTCGGCGATCCCGAGTGCCAGCCGCTGCTGATGCGGTTGAAGACCGACCTGCTGGACGTGCTGGAGGCGACGGTCGAGGGGCGGCTCGATCAGATCGGACCGTTGGAGTGGGATCCGCGGCCGGCGGTGTGCGTGGTGATGGCCAGCCAAGGCTATCCGGGCGACTATAAGAAGGGGCATCCGATTCGCGGACTGGTCGACGCCGACTCGCTGCCCGACGTGAAGGTGTTTCACGCCGGCACGGCAGTCGATAACGGCGGCGTGATCACCGCCGGCGGCCGCGTGCTGAACGTCACCGCACTGGGCGAGAGCATCGCCAAGGCGAAGCTGAACGCTTATCGAGCGGTCAAGTGCATCCGCTGGCCGGGGGCGTGGTGTCGCAAAGACATCTCGGACAAGGCACTGCGGCGGGCATAGCCACTACGACGGCTCGTGCATTAGCGACCAGAATTGCCTCGGGGTGACGATGTGGCATCGTGCAAAACGCTTCAGCACGATCTTTATGAGATAGCCCGAAAGACGTCCTCGTCGGTCAAGAGCCTTTGCGCCTCGGCAAAGGGGAGCGTGCGTTTGCGGAGTGCTCGAAACCGCTCGTTGGCCACATAGCGGCGGATCGACTCGCGCACCAGATCGCTCACGGGCATGTTTTGCCGAGAGCTGATCTCCAGCAGATCGGCCCGCAGTTCGTCGGGGATTCGAATGGTAAGCGTGTTCATGTAGTACATTGTAGCACGGTAGCACGCACGCCGTGGCCGTCAAGATGCGGTCCAATGAGCCTTCAGATCGTTGTCGATAGGAACCGGTCCGTCGAATGGATACCACGCTCGAACAGGCAGGTTACGCGGCGGTTCATTGGCCCACCGTTTGCGACCCGCGGGTGGATGACGCCGGGCCGCGCGTCAATAAATGTACTCCTCGTCGTCCCCGATGTCTCCACGACACCTGTGATACCAGAGCGTGATGCTATCCTTGGTATACCCGCGCAGGTGCGCCAGGTTGGCGTTGTCGGACGCCTTACGGTTGGGATAGTCGCTGAGAACGCAGATCAACATGCGCCGAGTGCTTTCTGGATCGTGCAACTCGACGGCGCCCGGTGCGCGATGGTGTAGCCCGCCAACGAGGACGCGCGTGTAGGGATTGGGCTCGCCCATCAGTGCAAGGACGGCGAACTGTTCCTTGCGGCCCTCGCGGTCAACGATTTCGATGCCGATGCTCCCGCCGTCCATAAAGTAGTAGGTCCTGACGGTCTTGTATGGCTGCTGAAGGGAGAGAAGCCGGGGATGGACTTTTTCGCGGTCGTAGCGTGGATCGGGCTGGAATGCAATGAAAAGCGATGCGGCGAGAGAGAGCAGGACAACGAAGCCAGCAACGACGATTGTCGTCTTGTATCGCAACTTCATGGTACGATCCTACATCATCAACCGGCCGCCGCCAGCGCCCGCCGGGCAGATTCCGGCAGTTCGATAGGCGCGAAGAGTGAGTCCGGATAGAGATAGCCATCCGGTTCGGACGTGTCCTCATCTACGACACGGAGCATGTTGTGCGCTTCCGCTTCGGCATCCGGAAGCCTGCGGTAGACTCTGCCGAGAATCAGACTTGCGGGATTGTAGGCATTGTTGATGCAGATGACGTAGTCGCTCATCGGATGATCCTCTTAATCTTGTAGTCTTTCCGACCGATTCCGTGTGATTCGAACCAATGGACCTCGGCTTCGCAAAGGGTGCCGTCCGCCAGCCGCACCGTTGCCATGCCCTTCATCTTCCTCCAACGACCTTTTCCGTAGGTGCGATCCAAGTGGCGTCGAACATGGACTCCCTGGCCAGCCGCGATGGTCTCGACGTCTCTGATGTCGCCGAGAATGTCGAAACTCGTCGCCATTCCACCGCTCCCCACCTGAAGAAAGTATACGCTCGCCGGAGAGAATCTACAAGAAACGCACGCGGGGCGGCAGTGCAACTGCCGCCCTAACGTGTTCGCCTTGTTCTCAGGCCCTCACCCTAACCCTCTCCCAAAGGGAGAGGGGACTGATCGCCGTTTCTCCCAAAGGGAGAGCGGGCATTTGTGTGCAGCCCGCATTAGAACCGCCGCTCTAGGCCGAGATGGAATCCCTGCGCCGAGAAGGAATCGGTCTTGCCGGGGAACTGGGGGAAGGGGAGGCCAGTTTGGGTGATGGGCGGGAAGTTGCGCGGGTCGAGGTTCAGGTCGACTTGGTCGGCGGCCTTCGCCACGGTGCCCCAGTAGAGCAGGTCATAACCGATGTACGTCCGCCAATGGCAGCTAAGCTGATAGCCGAGTTCCAGACCCAACTGCGGAACGACCGTGAACTGGTCGCGTTGATAGATGCCGCTATTGGTGGGGCCGGCGAGAATGCCGGCGTCGTAGGTCGTGGTGGGTCCGCCCGCGGGCGTAGTCGCGGTTTGGCCGTTGATGGTGATGGTCTGATGGTTATTGCCCATGGCGACCTTGGTGAGCACTTCAAACGACCAGCGGCCGCGATAGATTTGCGTGCGCAAGCCAATCTCGCTCCCGTAGAAATCATTGCGGGTGCGGAAGTTGTCGTTGACCGAGATGGTAGTGCCCTGCGTCGGGCCCGGGGCCGTAACCATGAGGTCCTCGGTGACGCCCAAGAAGTCGGCGAGGTTGTAGTAGCGGAAGCCGACCAACAGATCGGTTCGGCAGCAGAAGAGGCACGGGCAGCAGCAGCAAGCGCCGCCGCAGTTCCCTTCGCAACCGCTGCACGAACCGGACGAACCGCACGAATCACATGAATCGCAGGAATCGCACGAGCAGCACGAATCGCACGAGCAGAGCTTGCGGCTGAACGTTACTCCCGCGCCCTGAAAGTAGGTGCGGGCATCGGCGGTTACGGTTCCCTGGAGCGTGCCGGGATAAGCGACCAATTCGCTTGCCTGGGCGTTGGTTTCATCAACGTTGAAGAAGGGACGGGCCAGGATGGGGAAGCCGGTGGAGAACATGCTGAAGTCGTTCGTCCGCTCGCCCAGCGAGAGATAGTCGAACTCGACGTCCCACAGGTGGCAGCAGTCGAGCCACATTCCCATGGTCGTGCGGAAGCCCGAACGCATGTCGGTGCCCACCGTGGTATCGCCGAAGAGGACCGTCGTACCCGGAGCGCCCAGGACGCCGGCTTGCGAGACGGGCGTTCCTGTCGGGCTGGTGGTGACCAGCGGCGGCAACTTGGTGCCGTTGGTCCACCACCCCAGGTAGTCGGTCCGCAGCCAATACTTGCCCGGAGGGCTGCACACCGGCCCGCAGCAGGCATCGGCGCACTCATCCCCTTCGGAGCATTGAGCGTTCGCGGGGGCGGCGCCATCGGGCGTCGCGACGGCTTCCGGCGGCGGGACTCTTTCCATCGGCGGGTTTGTCGCCGAGGGCGCTGCGTTCGATGGAGCAGGAGCGGGGGTGACCGCTGGCGCTGCGCCCGTGACCGGCGCAGGGCGCCAGAGGCAGGAACCGCCGCGGGCGCCGCGCTGGAAACCACCGGCGCGCCCGGCTGTACGGCCGCCAGTTGATCGGCTGCGCAAAGTTGCTGTTGGCCTACCCAGAATATCCCGCCGACAACCAGCGCGCCGGCACACCACACCGAGAATGACTTCGCCGTCATGGCTTCCCCCCTTGAATACCATTTGACCTGAACGGTCAGCATGAGTTTGTGGAACAAAACGATTGTTCGTCTTTTAACGCATCGGCAAGATTTGCCGACAGCATTAGGTTTAACGGAGCCAACTGCATGAAAATAGATAAGATGGAGAGGTGTGGAGATTTCTTTTGCCATCAGTGAGGTGCCGCACCGCGAAACGGGGCGCATCAGAAGCCGCGTTTATTGGCAGTCAGATAACACGACCGCGCTGACTTGCGGTGCCGATAAGGAGCTCACCACGGAGAACACGGAGAACAGGCAGAAACATGGCAGAACACGCATTGCCGTGCAACTGCAACGGTAGATCGTCCGCAACGCCCATTCGCCGCATAAGAACGACTGAAAGACATTGACGTAACCCATTGATGTTTTTGTCTTTATACTCCGTGTCTCCGTGGTTCACTTAGCGCTGTAGCGATAAGCAAATTCGCGGCGTTTAATGTCGCGGCATTTAGCGGCCGAAACGGTTTGGGGCCTCGAATCGGCTATTGCTCGCTAACACAGTGTCGGGGGCACGCGGTTGCGCCGAGTTCTGCTATAATGAAGGATTCGTCCGAAAAGACCTTCCAGCCGCCGCCCGCCAACCCGGCGGGGGGCGTTTCAGCGATCACGTATCCTCATGCCTGCTTCCGACATCCTCATTCGCGGCGCGCGAGAGCATAATCTCTGCGACGTGAATTTATCGCTGCCGCGAAACCGGCTGATCTGCTTTACAGGGGTGAGCGGCTCGGGCAAAAGCTCGTTGGCCTTCGACACCTTGTATGCCGAGGGGCAGCGGCGCTACGTGCAGAGCCTGTCGAGCTTCGCCCGGCAATTCCTCGGGCAGATGCCCAAGCCGGACGTCGATCTGATCTCGGGCTTGAATCCGGCGATTTCGATCTCGCAGAAGAGCGGCGGGCAGAATCCGCGGTCCACCGTCGGCACGATCACCGAGATTTACGATTATCTGCGGGTGCTGTTCGCCCGGGTCGGCCGGGGGCACTGCTGGCAGTGCGGCCGGCCGATCACGGCGCAGACGCGCGAGCAGATTCTCGAGCGGATTCTCGCCCTGCCCGGCGGCACGCGGTTTCTGCTGCTGGCCCCGTTGGTCCGCGGGCAGAAGGGGGAGCACCGCGATCTGTTCGCCGATCTGCTGAAACAGGGCTTTGCCCGGGCGCGGGTCGATGGCCGCGTGGTTCATCTGAGCGACGACCTGCGGCTCGACCGGCAGATGCGGCACAACATCGAAGTCGTGGTCGATCGACTGGTGGCCGGCCCCAAGGTGCGGCCGCGATTGGCCGAGGCGGTTGAGTTGGCGCTGCGGCTGGGGGATGGGAATCTGGTGGTGGCGAAAGAGGGGAGAGAGGAGAGAGGAGAGGGGAGAGGGGGAGAAACGGAGAGGGGAAGACAAGGAGACGGGGAGACGGGGAGACAAGAAGATGTTGCACCTGCTGGCTTCTCCGAGTCTCTGGGGCTTTCCGTTTCTCCCTCTCCCCTCTCCCCTCTCCTCTCTCCCCTTACGCTCTCCGCTCACTACGCCTGCACGCACTGCGGGCTGAGTTTTGAGCCGCCGAGCCCGCAACTGTTCAGCTTCAACAGTCCGCAGGGGATGTGCCCCGAGTGCGACGGGCTGGGGCAAATCTACACCTTCGACCCCGAGCGGCTGATTTCCGACCCGAGCCGGTCGTTCCAGCAGGGCTGCATCGAGTTGGTCGGCGCGTGGCGCGACATGGGCCGTTGGCGGCGGCACATCTATCGCGGCGTGGCCGAGACGTTGGAGCGAAAGAACCAACTGCCAGCGGGCACGCTGCTGGAAACGGCTTGGGAGGAGCTCGACCCGGCACTGCAACACGCCCTGCTCTGGGGCACCGGCGACGAGCACATCACCTTCACCTGGCGGAGCGGCACGGCGGGGCACAAGTGGGGCGGCCGCTACGAAGGAATCGTCCCCAAACTGCTCTCGCAGTATCGAACCACCCACAGCCGGTTGCAGCGGCGGCAGTTGGAAAAGTACATGTGCGTGCTGGACTGCCAGCAGTGCCGCGGGGCGCGGCTGAACCCACAGGCGCGGGCGGTCACCTTGGCCAGCCGCGTGCCGGCGTTCGCCGATCGCCCCGAGCGCTCGCTGCCGGAGGTCTGCGGCATGGCCGTCTCGCAGGCGGAGGAGTTTTTCGGCGAGTTGGACCTCGACGCGACGGGCCAGAAGATCGCCGCCGACGTGCTCAAGGAAATTCGCGGCCGGCTGCAATTCCTCAAGAACGTCGGCCTCGAATATCTCACCCTCGACCGCACCGCCCCGACGCTCTCCGGCGGCGAAATGCAGCGCATCCGGCTGGCCGGGCAAATCGGCTGCGGGTTGGTCGGCGTTCTGTACATTCTCGACGAGCCTTCGATCGGGCTGCACCCGCGCGACAACGACCGGCTGCTGGAATCGCTCGCCCGGCTGCGCGACCAGGGCAACACGGTGATCGTTGTCGAGCACGACGAGGAGACGATGCGGGCGGCCGACCATATCGTCGATTTTGGCCCCGGGCCGGGCGTGCGCGGCGGGCACGTCGTGGCGGCCGGACCGCTGGCCAAGGTGATGGCCGAGGCGAAGAGCATCACGGGACAATACCTCTCCGGCCGGCGGAAGATCGACATTCCCGCCCGCCGCCGGCCGGTGGGCGACGCCAGGCTCGTCGTCCGCGGCGCCACGCACAACAATCTCAAGCGGATCGACGTCGAGATTCCGCTGGGCGTGTTCGTCTGCGTAACCGGCGTTTCCGGCTCGGGCAAAAGTTCGTTGGTGAACGACATCCTGGTCGAGGCCCTGCGGCGCGATCTGGACGGCGGCCTGGGCAATCCCGGCGCCCACGAGCGAATCGACGGCCTGGAACATCTCGACAAGATGATCGCCATCGACCAGTCGCCGATCGGGCGCACGCCGCGATCGAATCCGGCCACGTATATCAAGGTGTTTGACGAGATTCGCAGCCTTTACACGCAATTGCCCGAGTCGAAGGTGCGGGGATACAAGCCGGGGCGATTCAGCTTCAACGTGGCCGGCGGGCGCTGCGAGGCGTGCGAGGGGAACGGCTCGACGAAGCTGGAAATGGATTTTCTGGCCGACGTTTGGGTCACCTGTCCGGTGTGCGAGGGGCATCGCTTCAACCGCGAGACGCTCCAGGTGCGTTACAAGGGGAAGTCGATCTCGCAAGTGCTCGAAATGGACATCCAGGAGGCGTTGCGGCACTTCGAGAACATCCCCGGCATCCAGCACAAGTTGCAGACGCTGCACGACGTGGGGCTCGATTACATGAAACTCGGCCAGCCGTCGCCGACGCTCTCTGGCGGCGAGGCCCAGCGGGTGAAACTCGCCCGCGAACTGGTCAAGAAGAGTACCGGGCGAACGCTCTATCTGCTCGACGAGCCGACGACCGGGCTGCACTTCGCCGACATCCAACTGCTCTTGAAGGTGCTGCACGATTTCGTCGATGCCGGCAACACGGTGCTGGTCGTCGAGCACAACACCGAGGTCATCAAGACGTCGGACTGGATCATCGATCTTGGCCCCGAAGGCGGCGAAGCCGGCGGCTGGGTTGTCGCAGTTGGAACGCCGGAGGAAGTGGCCAAGGGGAAAGTGGAGAGAGGAGAGGGGAGAGGGAAAGACGCAAGGGGCGATGATTCCACGTTTAGCCCCGGCGTCCACGCCGGGAGAGTGGGGGAAAACGATGACGCTGCTCCTCCCGGCGTGGACGCCGGGGCTAAACGTGGCGTGGACGCCGGGGTGAAACTACGTTGCGAAACCGCAAACGGCTTTGTTTCGTACACGGGCCAGATTTTGCAGAGAGTTCTCGACGGCGCCGGTACCACCGGCCCGACACAATCGCCTGCGGCAAAGTTCCCGCCGGTCGAATCGACGCAGACGATCCGCGTCCGCGGGGCGGCACAACATAATCTGAAACACGTCGACGTCGATATTCCCCGCGACCGGCTGACGGTTTGCTGCGGCCCGAGCGGATCGGGAAAAAGCTCGCTGGCGATGGACACGATCTACGCCGAGGGGCAGCGGCGGTACGTCGAGAGCCTCAGCGCCTACGCCCGGCAGTTTGTCGGGCAGATGCAGAAGCCGAAGGTCGAGCACATCGAGGGGCTCTCGCCCGCGGTGGCCATCGAGCAGAAGCACCTGGGGCATTCGCCGCGGAGCACGGTGGGCACGGTCACCGAGATTTACGATTACCTACGGATTCTGATGTCGCGGCTCGGGCAGCCGCAGTGCCCGACGTGCGGCGTGCCGATCGGCAGCCAATCGGCCGACGAGATCATCGCCAAAATCATGGCCCTGCCGAGCGGCACGAAGCTCTACCTGATGGCCCCGCTGGAAATTCGCGTCGGCGAGCGTTACGAGACGCTCTGGGAAGAGACTCGCGCGGCCGGGTACGTGCGAATTCGCGTCGATGGGCGGACGTACTCCGTGGATCAGCCGCCGGAGATCGACCGGCGGCGGCGGCACGACGTCGAGGTGGTGATCGACCGCGTGACGGTTCGTTCGGACGCCCGATCGCGGATTGCCGGGACGGTGGAAAATGCGCTGGCACTCGGCCACGGCGTGCTGCGGGTGGCACATCCGCGCGACGACGTGCCGGAGACGCGGTGGCAGGTTGAGACGCACAGCCAGCACTTCGTCTGCGACCGTTGTGGGCGGAGTTTCGAGCCGCTTTCGCCGCACAACTTCTCGTTCAACAGCGCGTTGGGATGGTGCATGGCCTGCGAAGGGCTGGGGACGCAGACGGGCACGAATCCGGCCACGTTGCTCCGCGATCCGAAGCTGACGCTCGCGCAAGGGGCGGTGGGGCTTTGGCCGGGCGCCGGCAGCCCGCTGTTCGAGCGGATGCTCGAAGCGTTCTCGCGCATCACCGGCGTGCCGAGCGACGTGCCGTTCGACGAGCTGAACGGCCGCTACCGCCGCTTGATCTTCCAGGGGACGGGCGAGCAGTGGTTCGATTGCGACGTGTCGTTTAGCCCCGGCGGCACGAACGGCAATGATCCCGCGTTTAGCCCCGGCGTCCACGCCGGGAGAGCGAGAAAGAAAGTCCCCGCTGATCTCCCCGGCGTGGACGCCGGGGCTAAACGCGGCTTAGGAGAATTCCACTTTCAGTACAAGGGGCTCTATCCGGCGTTGGAGGAGGCGAGCCGGGTTTCGCCGGCGTTCCGTGCGAGGCTGGAACATCTGGTGGACGAGGTCGAGTGCTCGGTCTGCGGCGGCAGCCGGCTGCGCGACGACGCGGCGGCAGTGCAGCTTCGCGGCCGCACGATCGACGACCTCTGCCGCCTGTCGCTGGGGAAATTGCTGGCGGAGTTCCAGAGTTGGAAGTTCAGCGACGCCGAGCGAAAGGTGGCGGGCGAGGTCGGCCGCGAAATCAACAACCGGCTGCAATTCCTGGTCGATGTCGGCCTCGAATATCTGGCGCTCGCCCGGCCGGCCCCTTCGCTTTCCGGCGGCGAAATGCAGCGGATTCGCCTGGCGGCCCAGTTGGGCAGCGGCCTGTGCGGCGTGCTCTACGTGCTCGACGAGCCGACGATCGGACTCCATCCCCGCGACAATCGCCGCCTGCTGGCCGCCCTGCAAAAACTCCGCGACCTGGGCAATACGCTGCTGGTGGTCGAGCATGACCGCGAAGTGATCGGCAGCGCCGACCAACTGCTCGACTTCGGCCCGGGAGCGGGCCAGAGCGGCGGGCAGATCGTCGCCCAGGGGACGCCCGAGCAGGTCGCCCGGCGCCGCGGCTCGGTCACCGGGCCGTATTTGTCGGGGAAGAAGGCGATTGCGGTGCCGACGAATCGGCGGACGGAGGGGAGAGAGGAGAGGGGAGAGGGGAGAGGGAAGACGCAGAAAAGAATGACGAAGAAGGGTGGCAATTCGGCTTCGGTGCTGCGGTCGGTTGCGAAGAAGTCCTCCCTCTCCCCTCTCCTCTCTCCTCTCTCCCCTTTCCCGAACGGCTGTCTGGAGATCGTCGGGGCGAGGCACAACAATCTGAAGAACGTTAGCGTGCAGATTCCGCTCGGGGCGTTCACCGTGGTCACTGGGCCGAGCGGCAGCGGGAAGAGCTCGCTGGTGGAGGACGTGCTGTTTGCGTCGCTGGCGCGAACGCTGCACCGCGCGAAGACGTTTCCCGGGGCGCACGATACGATCCGCGGCGTCGAACTGATCAACAAGGTGATTCGCGTCGATCAGCAGGCGATCGGGCAGACGCCGACCTCGAATCCGGCCACATTTACCGGCGTTTTCGATCTGATCCGCTCGCTTTACGCCCAACTGCCCGAGGCGAAGCTGCGGGGCTACACCGCGCGGCGGTTCAGCTTCAACGTGCCCGGCGGGCGGTGCGAGAAATGCGAGGGGAACGGGCAACTCCGCATCGAGATGCACTTCCTGCCCGACGTGTGGGTCGAGTGCGACACCTGCCGCGGGCAGCGCTACAATCCGGAAACGCTGGCGGTGCGCTACCGCGACCGCTCGATCGCCGACGTGCTCGACATGTCCTGCGGCGACGCGGTCAAGCTGTTCAAGCACGTGCCGAAGATTCGCCGGCCGTTGCAGACGCTCTGCGACGTGGGGCTCGATTACGTCACGCTCGGCCAATCAGCCCCCACGCTCTCCGGCGGCGAGGCGCAGCGGGTGAAACTGGCGGCCGAGCTTTCGCGGCCCGACACCGGGCAGACCCTCTACCTGCTCGACGAGCCGACCACCGGCCTGCACTTCGACGATTTGGCCAAATTGCTGGAGGTGCTCAACCGGCTGGTCGATTTGGGGAACACGGTCGTGGTGATTGAGCATAATCTAGATGTCGTGAAAACGGCCGACTGGGTGATCGATCTCGGTCCCGAGGCCGGCGACGAAGGGGGATACGTCGTGGCGGCGGGGACGCCGGAGGATGTTGTACGGCATTCGTTTAGCCCCGGCGTCCACGCCGGGGGGAACTGCATGAACGTTCTCACGCGCTCTCCCGGCGTGGACGCCGGGGCTAAACGCCGGGGGAAACGACGTTGCGAAACTGCCAGCGGTTTGGTGTCGCACACCGCCAACGCGCTGGCGCCCGTGCTGGCGGCGGGACCGTTCGTGGAACGAAAACCGTACGACTTCGCCAGCGAAGCGGCCGCGCGCGAGGACGACCACGACATCAGCGACGTGGGACGCGACGCCAAAATGCCCTGGCAGATGGACGGCCGGCGTTGGCACACGATCGACCGCGTGGGACGAACCGGCAACCCTTGCCGCTGGGACGGCCGCATCCTGGCCGAGGTGGTCGATCGCATCGAAGGGAAATCCGAGCTTTTCGGCGAGACCGATTGGAGCGAGCGGACGGTGGTCGAGATTCGTGCGGCGAAGAAATCGGACGGCTGGTTTTTCCACGCGATCACGGCCGAGGAATGGCTGTTGAAGATGAAGTTCCGCACCACGCGAAACACGTTCCGGCGGGAAGAGCTGATCGAGAAGCTCGACTTGAAGCCGCTGAACGACATGCCCGACCTGCCGCTGTACGGCACGGAGCCGCGGGTGCGGTGCCGCAATCTTCGCGGGCCGTGGCAGGAGATCGAGCTGCGCGTACACGGCTACAACGAGATCGACCGCAAGGAGTTCTGGGACTTCATCGATCGGGCGGTGGCGGGTTTCGGCACGTTCGCCGAGAAGGTGCAAGCGAAATCGGACATCCTGCACCCGTGGCGGCAACTCGGCCGCACGTGGCATCTCGCGCGGCGGGGGTTTCCGGTGGGCAAGCAAGTCCGCTGGGAACCGAACTTGTTGGAGAAGCTGCTCGATCTGCTCGGCGGGGTCGCGCCGCAGGCCGAGTTCATTTGGAATAACAAGCAGGTCGTGCCGATTTATCTGCCCGGCCGGCAGGAGCCGTGGGCGGCGGTGCAGACAAAGAAACTCGACGCGGTCTATTTGCACCTGATGTCGCCGAAGGGCCGCTTCACGATGGGGCAGATCACCGAGCTAGGCTACAATCCCGAAATGGACGGCCGCCGGCCGAATGTTGACGTGATTCTGCTGAAATTCCGCAGCGCGGCCGATTTAGCCCGCGGCAACTTGCGGGAGTTCTTGCAGAAGCATCTGGCCGGCAGCAGTCAGTAGGGAAGAGGGGAGAGGGGAGAGGGAAAGCCGCTTGCGGCTTCGCAAGTGGTGCAAGTGCTTGCTACACGAAGCGGGGATGGAGAAGAGGCTGCGAAGCCGCAAGCGGCTTTCATTCATCATTCACACACTCATCATTCCAATATGTCCGCACTGCTTCCAACCCGATTTCTCTTCCGCTTTTCGGCGGCGTGCCGATACCGCGATCCGCTGTGGACGGCGGAGGGGGCGGGGCTGGACGAGAGCTACCGGCTGCCGCAACTGGCGGAATTGGAGGGGCGGGCGGCGTGGGCCGACGTGCGGGCGGCGTGGAGCGAAGCGGGGTTGGCGTTCGCGGTTCACGTCCGCGGAAAGAAGCAGCCGCCCTGGTGCCGCGAGGGCCGGGCCGACGATAGCGACTGCCTGCAAATCTGGATCGACACCCGCGACGTCCATAACGTTCACCGCGCGGGCCGCTTTTGCCACCGCTTCGTCTTCCTGCCCTGCGGCGGGGGCGCGCGGCTCGATCGGCCGTTGGCCGGCACGCTGCCGATCAACCGTGCGCGGGAAGAGCACGAGCCGATTCCGCCGGA
Organism: uncultured Planctomycetaceae bacterium; assembly: GCA_963823895.1. GTDB lineage: Bacteria > Planctomycetota > Planctomycetia > Pirellulales > Thermoguttaceae. The sequence goes on along the minus strand of CAWGNG010000020.1, from coordinate 351,972 downwards.
ACGCTTGCAGACCTCTTGCCAACGGCAGGGGAACGACTATATATTAGAGGCGTTGATTCCCGCCGAAGCCCTGACCGGCTTCGATCCCGCCGAACATTCCCGCCTAGGTTTTACCTACGCCGTGATCGACCGCGAGTTGGGCCAGCAGACGTTTGGCGTCGGCGGCCCGATGCCCTACCAAGAAGACCCCAGCCTGTGGGCGACGTTGGAGTTGCGGCGATAAGCTCGCTAGAGAGCGACAAGCTCACCACGGAGACGCGGAGAACACGGAGGAAGGGATGAGAGATGAGAGATAGGGGACGAGGATAAAATCGCGAAGAAACAAAGTCATCACAAGAGAAGAGAACGGGATTATTGAAGGAAAGAGACGGCATCCCCACCGGTATCAGAACCCCCGTCAGGCCCCGTTTCGCGCAGCCCCTCATCCTTCATCCCTTCCTCCGTGTCCTCCGCGTCTCCGTGGTGCTTTCCCACCTGAACGAACGCCATCCCTAAGGAGTCTCACCATGTTTCCGCGCCCAATGAGTGTGCTCGTTGCGATACTGGTTTCCCTGTTCTGCTCCGCCGTAAGCGCAGGCGATTTGGTGCTGGCCGACCGCGGCAGGTCGAATTACCAGATCGTGCTGGCGGACGACGCTTCACCATCGACGCGGCACGGGGCCGAGGAGTTGCAAGCGTTTCTGGCGCAAATGACTGGCGCGAAGGTGCCGATCGTTTCCGATCGGACGCCGCTGAGCCCGCATGAGATCATCTTGGGCGACAACGCCCATCTGCGGCAACTCGGCGTGAGCGTCGATCTCAAATCGCTGGGCGCGGAGGGATACGTGATTCGCAGCGTGGGCGAACGGCTGCTGATCGTCGGCGGGCAGTTGCGCGGCAACTTGTACGGCGTCTACGGTCTGTTGGAAGATCATCTCGGCTGCCGCTGGTTTACGCCCACCGTCAGCCGCATTCCCAAGGCCGCGCGGCTGGTCGTCGGCGCGATCAACGACCGGCAGGTGCCCGCGCTGGAGTACCGCGAGCCTTACGTGCGCGACTGCTTCGAGCCCAACTGGTGCGCGCGGAACCGCATGAACTCGAGCATTGCGAATTTGGACGCGGAGCACGGCGGCAAGATGCAAATCGCCACGCTGGCCCATACGTTTAGTTCGCTCGTGCCGCCGGCGACGTATTACAAACAGCACCCGGAGTATTTCTCGCTGGTCCGAGGGCGGCGGATGGACGGATACGCGCAGCTCTGCTGCACCAACCCGGAGGTGATCCGCCTGTGTACCGAGGGGATCCGCCAGTTGATGCGGGCCCATCGCGAGTGCAGCGTCTTCTCGGTGTCGCAGAACGACTGCTTCGAGTACTGTGAATGCCCGCGGTGCCAGGCGGTGGCGCGGCAGGAGGGCTCGCAGATGGGGCCGGTGCTGCAACTGGTCAATCGCGTGGCCGAGGGGGTGGAGAAGGAGTTTCCCGACAAGATCGTGCAGACTTTGGCCTACCAATGGACGCGGCATCCGACGTTGCACACCCGGCCGCGGCCGAACGTGGTCGTGATGCTCTGCTCGATCGAGTGCTGTTTTTCCCATCCGCTGGCCACCTGCGATTGCCAGGCGAACAAGGACTTTCGCAGCGATTTGCAGGCGTGGTCGAAGATCGCCCCGCGGCTGTGGGTCTGGGACTACACCACTGATTTCAGCAATTATCTGCTGCCATTTCCCAACATGCACGTGCTTGGCCCGAACATTCAGTTCTACGTGGCCCACAATGTGAAGGGGATTTTCGAGGAAGACGCCGGCGACACCACGCAAGGCGAGCTCTCCGAATTGGGCGGATACGTCATGGCGAAGTGCCTGTGGAATCCGAAGTACGATGCGAATCGCGCGATCGGCGAGTTTCTCGACGGCTACTACGGCCGGGCGGCCGGGCCGATCCGGCAGTATCTCGACCTGCTCCGCGATCAGGTCAATCGCGAGAACATCCACGTCGGCGTGAACGCCCCGGCCAATCACGCCCATCTGCCCGACGGACTGCTGGCGAAGGCCAACGGTCTGTGGGAGCAGGCCGAGGGCCTGGTGGCCGCCCAAGCGGAGGTGCTGCGGCGGGTGCGGCTGTCGCGAATGAGCGTCGATTACGCGATTCTGGAGCGGGCCCGGCTGGAAGCGGCGCAGCGGCTGTCGATCAACGATCGGTTTCTCGCCATGGCCAAGCAGCGTTTCGCGCCGTTCTTCCAGACGCTGCAAACCAGCGAGGTTGTGCGGCTTAGCGAAGGGGCGCCGTTGGACAAAGAGGCGTACCGCCGCGATCTGGCGCTGCGGCTGCGGATTCCATTGTGAGGGCGTGCCCTGAAAACCTCCCCTCTCCCTTTTGGGAGAGGGGCCGGGGGTGAGGGCTGTGCGGCGAGAATCGCGGAGAATCGTGGGGATCAGCCCTCTCAGCCCTCACCCTAACCCTCTCCCAAAGGGAGAGGGGACACGCCTTGACGCCGCTCACCAGTCGCTTTCGATCGTTGCCAATTGCTGGCCGACCGTGAGGGCATCGCCGGCGGCGGCCGATTTTTCGGCCAGGACGCCGTCGGCCGGCGAGGGGAGATCGACCGTCGCCGCCCCGGCCAGCACTTCGACCAGCGGTTCGCCCTCCGTCACCCGCGATCCACGCTTGACCAGCCAAAGCGTCAGCACGATCGGCTGATCGCCCAGGCCGAGATCGGGAAGCGTCAAGGGCGTGTCATTCATCATTCATCACTCATCATTCATCATTCCCATCTCGCCATTTCCCGGGCATGATAGCTCGACCGCACGAACGGGCCCGCGGCCACGCGGGCGAAACCGATCTGCCGGGCCAGGCGGCCGAGATGCTCGAACTCCTCGGGCGGGACGAATCGAACCACCGGCATCTGCCGCGGCGAAGGCCGCAGATATTGGCCCAACGTCAGCAACCGGCAGCCGGCGTCGAAGAGATCGGCCAACGTATCGAGCAGTTCTTCGCTGGTTTCACCCAGGCCGAGCATCAGGCCGGTCTTCAGCGCGATGGCCGGATTGCGGCGGCGGATGCGGCGGAACAATTCGAGCGTCCAGGCGTAATCGGTTCGCCGGTCGCGGACGACATGGAACAACCGCGGCACGGTTTCGGCGTTGTGGTTGTAAACATCGGGGGCCGCATCGACCAGCCGATCGACCGCCGCCGCGTTGCCGGCGAAGTCGGAGGGGAGGACTTCGATCGTCGGCGGACGTGGAAGGGAAAAGGGGGAAGGGGGAAAAGGGGAAGACGGTAAGGCTTCTGGTTCCCAGGCTCCGCGTGGGAACCCGGCTGCGGTGTCTACTGCTGCGGTAGCAGAGGACGCGGAGCGTCCGTCGCAGGGCGTTCCCACGCGGAGCGTGGGAACGAGGTTAGGCGCGAGAGTGCGGATTGCCGCGATGGTCTGCACGAAATGTTCCGCGCCGCCGTCGGGCAGGTCGTCGCGGGCGACGCAAGTGATTACCGCGTGTTCGAGTCGCAACTTGGCGACGGCCTCGGCCACACGGCGGGGCTCGTCGGTATCGGGCGGTGGCGGGCTGCCCTTCGGCACGCTGCAAAAGCGGCACGCCCGCGTGCAGGTGTCGCCGAGGATCAAGAACGTCGCCGTCTTCTGCGAATAACATTCCATGCGATTGGGACATTTCGCATGGTCGCAGACGGTGTGCAGCCCCAGATCGCCGATCAACTTCGAGGTGAAGTGATTGGCGTTGCCCTTCGGCACGTTGCGTTTTAGCCAACGCGGAAGGGGGCAGGGATTGGGGATTGGGGATTGGGGATTGGCGGCTGACATTCAACGAGGTGACCGCACGAGCGTCCCCGTGTGGCCGAACTTCTTTGGATTCTATATTTCAGTTTTCTCCAGGCCACAGATAGCAACGATCTCGCTCACAATCGGGCAGAGAGCTGACCATTCGCTGGGAATTGACTGCCACCACGAATAGGTGACGGAGGTCAGTACACCTATCGAAAGAGAATGGATGGTTCCGTCAAAACCAAGCGGCCCGGATGTTGGCGGCAAGTGAAGTTCCATGACTGCACGCACAATTGCTGTCATTCTCTCCTCTGGAACGGAGAAACGACGTTGTCCATTTCGATCCTGAACGTGGACTGTATAAGAACCATCCCGTTCTTTTGGATTGAATTCGCAGAATGCGCCTGCCGCAAACGACGGCTTAATCGCGTAGGTAATTCTTGTCCGAAGCAATGGTCACTCTCCTTATCGCGTACGGACTCCGGCTATCCGAAAATTGTCGTGACCGGCATTGAGAACTCCGGTAGCACGTCGCCACCGACAAGTGCGTCGGGTCCTTTTAGGGCGGTGACTTCGTGGCCGCGGCGATGAACGGCGACGGTGCGGCTGTCGGGCTGGACAACCCAAACCATCGAGCAGCCGGCCTGTAGCCACTCTTGCACCTTTGCGGCAACCTCGTCGGGGCGATCGCTGGGCGAAACGACTTCCACAGCCAAGTCGGGCGCGCCTTGGAAATAGCCCTTGACGCCGCCGGGCGGGACGCGATCGGCACGCACAAACGCCACGTCGGGGGCGCGAACCGTGTCGGGATCGTGGGCAAGCTGAAAACCAGCCTCCGCGGTGGTCACGATGCCTAAACCGTGCCGCGACACGTGGTTCTCCAACGCGGTCACGATCCTCGATGCGAATCGTCCATGATCGAAGCCGGCGGGCGACATCATGACAAGCTCCCCGGCGACCAACTCGCAATGCTGCAAGTTCGTCGCCAGCAATTGTTCGGCGGTTGTGACGTTCGTGATGGTTGACATAACAATACCAATCCTACACAAGAAACAGAGTCGTGGCAATTGCCCATTGGTTCGCAGTTCTCGCAGCAACAGCCGGGGGCCAACGGCCCGCGGTGGGCGCTCGCAGATTGACGCAGGTTCCGCGGGCCGTTGGCCCCCGGCTATTGTGATGCCGTCAGTCTGACTTTCTGGAAGTCCGCCGCAACAGCGGATGGCCGGTGTAGAGGTGGTAGCGGTCGCAGTTGAAACGTTCGGCGAGCCGACAGACCAACGCCGAACGAGCGCCGGTCATCCTGACGGGACCGCAACGCTCGGCTACCAGGCAACTCATGGAAGTTTGGCCGGGCGAGTCGCTCTTGACGAGGCGAAACAGGCCCATCGGAGGACAGACGTTCAGATAGGCGCCGTAGTACGTCGTCCAGTGGCGGACGGCGACGCCGAGGGCGGCCAGTTGGCCGGTGCGGCCCCAAACGCCGAACGGAAAGGGGACGGAGGAGGTTCTTGCCAACGATTTCTCGCCATCGCGAAGGGTATTGGCGAAAACCGCCTCCGTCCCCCTAGCGTGAGTCGGCACGTTCAGATCGTCGAGCGCTTCGATGATGCCGGTCCGAAGGCGGCGGAGAAACTCGCCGACGGAGAAGCCGTGCCAGCGGAGCGGCACAATCGGATAGATGGCCAGTTGGCCGGGGGAGTGCATCAGGCAGCCGCCGCCGCGGTTGACCCAGCGGACCTCGATTTGCCGGTTCCGCACCAGATTGCTCTGCATGGCCACCTCGGCCGGCGAGCCGCCACGGCCGACGGTAATCAACGTGGGGTGTTCGCAGAGCAACAGCGTGACCTGGCCGTTGTCGCGGTTGCGCGATTGCTCGACGAGCTGCTGTTGTAGGGCCAACGCGACGTCGAAATCGACTTGGCCCAGCAGGAAGGCCTCAAGGGCCGGGCGGCGCGATTCGATTTCGGAAGAGAATGGCGGCATGGGAGAGTGGACCGGCCGTTCTTGATGCAAAGGAGTGGCAGTACAACACTACAGCACTGACTTGCGGTGCCGATGGGGGCTCACCACGGAGGCACGGAGAACACGGAGAAGAGAATAATCATACCGCAGAGGACGGGGAGGACGCAGAGAAGAACAATCAATGATTGCACTCACGAATTATGGTTTTGGAGAAGGAATCAGAATTGCCTGAAAACAACTTCTTTCCTTCTCTGCGTCCTCCCCGTCCTCTGCGGTTGTTATCTCACTCTCATCTCCGTGCCCTCCGTGTCTCCGTGGTTCACTTGGCGCTATAGTGGGCAACTGCCACTCCAACGAATCGCGCGACGGCGGCGGAATCGCCAGCGGTTTAGTATTTCGTCTTGTTGGCGTCGGGGGTCACTTCGGCGATGTTCGGGGTGACGTCGGCGTCGGCGTCGTGGAGCGCCCAGGCGAGGCCGCCCATGAGCACCTGGCGGAAGATCTTCTGGTGCCAGATTTCGTTGTGGCCCATCGAGGTGTAGAAGACGCGGCCCTTGCCCTGCATCCGCGCCCAGGTGGCCGGATAGGGCGGGCGCTGGTAGGGCTCGCCGGTCATGCCTTTGGTCTCCTGCACGAGCAGGACGTGCAAGTCCTTGGCGAACTTGTACAGTGAATACCACTCCTCGAAAAGGGTAAACGAGTCGCCGAGCCCTTCCATGCCGGGGAACTTCGGCGAGGTGACTTTCATCATCGCCTTCTGCTGCGCGCCGTGGATGACGAACTCCGCCCCGATCATGGCGATGTAGGGATCGACGCCGGGGCTATGAAAGCTGTCGGTGGAGGAATGGATGCCAACGAAGCCCTTGCCGGCGCCGATGGCGGTGAGGAATTTCTTCTTTCCTTCGGGCGAGATCGGTTCGCCCGGCTGAGGATGGTCGCACTTGCCGCACAAGTTGCCGGAAGTATAGAAGACGAAGCCGTCGAACTGGTCGAGATCGCCGTCGAAGACCGCGCCGTCCTTCGAGCAGACGACGTCGATGCCGGCTTTCTTTCCCCACTTGGTCAACAACTTCTCCGATTCGCTAAGTTGGTCGTCTGTGCGGGTGACCGGCGGGTGCTCGAAGCCGGCGTGCGGGTGAAGTAGAGCACTTTGTGCCGCTTCGTTTCGGCGGCGGCGAGCAGGTCGAGAGGCAGGGCCGACAGGCCGATGGCGGCCCCGGTGGTCAAGAGCATGTTGCGGCGATTCATGGGGGAATCTCCTTGAGGAAGGCGGGAAGGTTGCGGATGGAAATCGCCACTATTATACGCACGTTGCCGGCGGTTGCCAAGGAACGGCGGAATCCGACCTTGCGTCTAGGGCCGATCCGGGGATAATGTCTAATATCTATGTGCCAAACGCTCTTCCATATTCCCGCCACGTTGTTCGGCTATCCGGTATTTGGCTTTGGTTTGTTGCTCGGGCTTTGGGCGGCGGCGAGCGTCATCACGCTGACAGTGCTGGCGCGGCGGCAGGGCTTCAACGCCGACACCTGGGGCTACGTCCCCATTCTGCTGCTGGTCGGGGCGATTATCGTCTGGGTCTTGCCGGCGATTGGCGAGCGGCCGGCCGTCGGCCCGTCGCCGGGGCTGCCGATCCGCGGTTTCGGCATGATGAATTTGCTGGCCGTCGTCTGCGGCACGCTGCTGGCCGCGTGGCGGGCCAAGCGGGTCGGGGTCAACCCCGATCTCGTCTTCACGCTGATCTTCTGGATGCTCATACCGGGCATCATCGGCGCCAGGGCGTTCTACGTCATCGAGTACTGGCGCCGCGACTACTGGCCCAGCTACGCCGGCGAGGGCGGAAGTCTCGCCACGCTGCTGCGAAACGTGGTGAATCTGACGCAGGGCGGACTGGTGCTGTATGGATCGCTCGCCGGCGGACTGCTGGGAATGCTGCTTTTCGTGCGCAGGTATCGGATGCCGTTCTTGGCCGTGGCCGATCTGATGGCGCCGTCGATGCTACTGGGGTTGGCCCTCGGACGGGTCGGCTGCCTGCTGAACGGCTGCTGCTTCGGCGCCGCTTGCGACCACCCGCACCCGTGGGCGCTCGAGTTTCCCGCGAAGTCGCCGGCCTACATGGCCCAGGCCGAGCGCGGGCAGATGTATGGATTCGACATCGGCGCGAACGACGACGCCAAGTCGTGTCTCGTGTTGAAGGTCGTTCCTGATTCGCGGGCCGATCGCGCCGGGCTGAAGGAGGGGGAGCGGCTGCTGCGGATCAACCGACACCCGATCGACACGGTGGGCGACGCCCACGCGGCGATCCTGAGAGCGCTGTTGGACGCCGACCCGTTGGTCGTTGAGGTGGAACATCGTTCGTCGATGACCGTGCCGGCGATCGATCCTCCTCCGCGGCACAGTCTGCCGGTGCAGCCGTCGCAGCCTTTGAGCACGGTCGATGCGCTGCTGTTGTGTCTGTTGTTGCTGGCCTACGATCCGTTCCACCGCCGCGACGGTGAGTTGTTCGCCCTGGTACTCTCGATCTACCCGATCACGCGGTTTCTGATCGAGGGTCTGCGCTCCGACGAAGCCGGTAGGTTTGGCACGGAGATGAGCATCGGGCAGTGCGTCAGCCTGCTGGCTCTCGTCTGCGCCGTAGTCCTGTGGACATACATTCTCCGTCAGCCGAAAGGGCTAGCGTTCTCTCAGCGCAACTGCCAAAGCGGCTCGGCCGGCAGGTGAATGTTGTTGACCTGGAGCCAGTGGTAATAGGGGGCGCGATCGGAGACGCGGAATTGCCGCGTCAGCCCGACACTGAGAATCACGTCGCGCGAATCGGCGATCCGCTGGGCCGTGGCGCGAACGCGGGCGGCGTCGGGCGTGGCGTGGTCGTCGCCAAACAGGCGAATATCGGTCACGCCGGCGTCGGCCTGAAACTGCCCGTCGCTTAGCTTCATGCGGATGCGCTGCTTGCCGCCGGCAACGGTCTCGATGTACAACTGAGGCGGCGCGGCGGGACGGATCAGCCCCAGCGACGCCGTCCCCTCGCCCGGATCGGTCACCCAGCGGCCGCGGCTAACTTCATGCAGGGCCGAGCCGAAAATCTCGCGCAGATTCGCACGCCGCAACTCCTCCAGCAGGCTCCAAAATTCGTGCGCGGCCGCAAGGCGCTCGGCTTTGGCGCGGGCAGGGACGAAAACGTGATCCTCGACGTGGGGCGCGACCGCCGCCGCCCGCGGCGAGCCGAGATCGACGATCATTGCTATCTCGAACGGCCCGCCGTAGCGGGCCAGCAGATCGAAGGGCAGCGGGTAGTTGGCCAGCATGGGGCGAACGTGCCGCCGCGTCTGCAAGTCGACTCCCGCCACGCAGATGTGCCCGCCGTGCATCCGCGTCAGGTGGTTGATGAGGATTCGCATGGGAGCAGGGGCTAGGGGCTAGGGATCAGCGGCCAGGGGTCCAAGGTCCAAGGTCAAAGGTCCAAGGTCAAAGGTCCAAGGATCAAGGGGAGGGTCTCCGGGCAGGGACGCGAGGTCATGGCAGCATAATCAAACGAGCTTCGGTTCATCCCTTAACACAGTGTTCAGTACTTCATCCCTGATTCCTGCCCCTTTGGCCTTTGACCTTGGACCTTTGGCCTTTGACCTTTGTCCTCTGGCCCCTGGCCCCTTCACAAGTGAACCACCTTCACGCCCCTCCATTTGCCGGCGAGATACTCGGCGGCCAGGCGGCGATGGCAATGCTCGGGGCTGGGCTCGCTGCAAAGCAGCACGGCGGGCACGTCGAAGAGGCGGCGATCGACGGCGGTCTCGGCCGCCCGCTCGATCAGCAGATCGACGTAGCGGGTTTCGTACTCTTCCCAGCCGATCCGCTTCTTCTTATATGCGTCGAGGATTTCTTCCGTCGGCGCCAGCACGGCGGCGTGGTGATAGTCGGCGTTGCACAATTCGCGGAGGAAGAACTGGAGGTTGTCGCGTTTGGCGAAGGCCGCCAACTGCGAGGTGTTGTTCAGCCGCACGTCGATCAGTCGCCCGATTCCGGCCCTGCGTAGGATTCCGAAGAACTCGGCGGCGCTCTTTTGGGTAAAACCGATTGTGTGGATTTCCATTGGCCGGGCTCCTCGGTTTCAAAGAGGTTCAATTGGCCCCTGGTCTTGCGGAAGTTCTCTTCGGCGGCCAGCTCGGCCTCGGTCTGCGCGCGGCCGTCGCCGCGGAGATGGATGACGCGCACGCCGTGCTCCTGGAGCACGCGGCCGACCAACAAGCGGCGGTGGCAGTCGGTGGGATCCTCCTCGCCGCAGAGGATCGCGGCGCGGCGCGAGCCAACCGTTCGCGCAGCCGCTCGATTCCTTGCCGGAAGCCGGGCGACTGGGCCACCGCGGCGTACAAGACGCGGCCCTGGTTGTCGTAGAAGCGCGGGTCCGCGGCGCGTCCGCCCAACTGGTCGCCGAGGTACAAATAGTGAATCTTCCGTTGCTGAAGCGCGGGATCGATCGTCTCGCGATTGAACTGCGAGGCATAGCGCGAATAGGGACTCGATCGAACGTCGATCAACAGATCGATGCGATGCGTCGCCAGCAGATCGAGAAACGCCTCGAGCGGATGATTGGAATGTCCGATCGTCCAGATCGTCGGCGGCCCTGGCGAGGCATCGTGCATTGTCGGATGAGAGGCTACTTCAAGACCTGACATGTTGGGATGGCGGTTAGCGCGACAGCGCCAACTTGCAGCGCCGATGGAAGCTCACCACGGAGGCACGGAGAACACGGAGAGCAGAAAAAAATTCGGCAGAACACGGCATGGCAACTCAATTGCAACCGCAGATCATCCGCAATACTTCTTCATCGAATAGCATCGATGGAAACGGCGTAGCCATAGCTTATTGATATTTGTGACTCTATCCTCCGTGAACTCCGTGCCTCCGTGGTTCACTTACGCTGTAACGTTAGATTGCCATCCCAGTTTCCGGCAGCGGGGCGGCAGTACAACTGCCGCCCCAACAGGCGGCTTTCGTTCTACTCCCCTTCGTCCTCGGCCTCTTCCTCTTTCTCGTCCTCGTCCTCGTCCTCATCTTCGTCCCAATCTTCGTCTTCGTCCCAGTCCTCGTCTTCCCAATCGTCGTCTTCGTCCCAATCTTCATCTTCGTCCTCATCTTCATCGAGGTTGTCGTCGTCGTCGACCTCTTCCCACGGCTCGTCTTCGAGGTCGTCGTCATCCTCGTCCTCATCCTCTTCGTCATCGTTGTCGATGTCTTCGTCCTCGAAATCCTCTTCCTCCTCCAGGTTTTCCTCTTTGTTTTCGTCCTCTTCAAGGTCGTCTTCTTCCCGTTCGCGCGGCCCGAGGACGACTTGGCCGGAGGACGGATCGTTGCGTCGCAGCCGGGTCGTGGGGGTGAGAGGTTCTGGGGCAACGCTGGGTCTAGTCTTGGTGGTGAGGGTATTCACGTTCTCCTCCTCTGCCGCTACTTGAGATGTGGTGGATTGGTTCAAAATATCGGAATCAGAACGGTTCTGAATATCGCCAGGTGTTGGCATCGGTTCGCGCGAACGCAAAACATCAGCTCTGGGGAGTTCGTCGAGATGTCGCAACCCGAAAACCTGTAGGAATTGTCTTGTCGTGCCGTAAAGGAACGGGCGGCCGAGTTCCTCGGATCGGCCGGCGATTCGCACCAAGTCGCGTTCGATCAATTGCCGCAGCACTTCGCCCGACTGCACTCCGCGGATGGCTTCGATTTCCGCTCTTAACACCGGTTGGCGATAGGCGACGACGGCGAGGGTTTCCAAGGCGGGGGGCGAGAGGCGGATTTCGGCGGCGGCGGGGTAAAGCCGCCGCAGCCAGGGGGCGAACTTCGCCCGCGTCATCAACTGAAATCCGCCCGCTACCTCCTCGACGCGAAACGCACTGCCGCGTGCATCGTATCTCCGGTTCAAGGTTCGGACTAGTGTACGTGCTTTTGTTCCGTCCGCCAAGCCGGCCAACTCGGCTAGTTTTCGGCTGGTTTGGGGGTGGCGGGAAAGAAAAAGCATAGCTTCTAGCCGTGCAACGCGATTATCTGGCCATTTGCACCCCCCATTGGGCTGGTTTTCGGCGATGGCGGTGGAGCCGTGGAGAGGCCGTTTCGTGCGAATCAGGCCGGTCGAGTGCGTTCGTTCCGCGAAGGGGGAGCGGTAGCGCATTGCCACGCTTCCCAACTGCCGCCCGAGACTGGCCGACCGCGTTCTCATGAACGTAAGCGTATGCGCGCGACGGGGTTCTTGGCAAGTGGGGACGGGGAGAGGAGGCAGTAGGCAGTGGACAGTGGGCAGTGGGCATTGGGCAGTCGGCAGTGAGTAGTGGGTAGAGTACACCTGTTTTCAGGAGTTTAGCCGCCGCGTTTACGCGGCGTGGAACGCGAAGCCCGCTCAACGCCACGTAGACGCGGCGGCTAAACGCTACCGCTCCAGCAACTGCCTACTACCCACTGCCCACTGCCGACTGCCGACTGCCCACTTCTTTATCGACTATCCGCCGCAACGGCGTTCTGCGCGCCAGGTTTCAACCTTTTGCAGCACTTGCTGCATCGCGCGGAGCGGGTCGGAGTGGGTGGCCTCGAAGCAGTGGACGTAATCGGTGTCGCCCGCCACGGCCATCTTGCAGAAAAAGCGGTACAATTGCTGATCGTTTCCCCACGATTCCAGCACATAATACGTGGCCCCCAGCTTTTTCAGACGCTCCTGAATCTCGCCGTAGTCCGACGGGATTGGGACCGGACGAGCGGGCTGGGCCGCAGCGATCGGCAAGGCGGGAGCGACAGGCGAGGTGGGCGGGGATTCGATGGTTGGACTACGCGAGGCCAACCGGGGAGCGTCCGCGGACGACGTGGGCGCGGCGGGCGACGCCGACGCCAGGTTCAGGATCGCCGGGCAGTGGAAGTTCTGAAACTTCTTGGCGATGTCCGACCACGATGCGCCCCATATTGCCAACACCGGGATTGCCACCGAACACGCCAACATCAAGAATGCCCGAAATGCAGTAGTTGCCGACCCGCGCATGACTAGTGATGCCTCCGCAGAAATCGTTGCAAATCGTACTCTTCACGCTCCGCGTGAAGTGATTGGGACTACACGTCCCTCTCGCGGAGCGAGAGGAGTACGAGGAGCCCCTGTCAGGGACTCTTGCTCGCAAAGAATATCTCTGCACGTTGTATGAGAACGTGGGATGATAGCAACAATTGGGGGGCTGCGGCAACGGCAGTTTTTTGCCGGCCGCCCTCGGAATAGAATGGAGTAGAGATGGAAACGATCTACCTTGACCATAATGCCACGACTCCGACCCGGCCGGAAGTGGTAGAAGCGATGACCGAATGCGGGTTGGCGGGCTACGCCAATGCGGCCAGCCAGCATCGTCCCGGGCAGCAGGCCCGGCGGGCACTGGAGGAAGCCCGGGAGACGATCGCCGAGATTCTCGACGCCGACTTGGCCCCGCCGCGGCGCGACCGGCTGATCTTCACCAGCGGCGGCACCGAGGCCAATAATCTCGCCGTGCTCGGAATTGCCCGGGCCAATATCTCCCCTCGCCCGCGTGCGGAAGAGGGGGCGGGGGTGGCGGCCGGTCGGATCATCATTTCCGCCGGCGAACATCAGAGCGTGATCGAGCCGGCCGAGCACCTCTTGGAACAGGGCTGGCGACTGGACACTTTGGGCCTGACAGCGGCGGGCGTCGTTCGCGTCGATCAGTTGCCGCCGCTGCTCGGGGACTGTCCCAATTTTCGTCTCAGCGAAAATGGGACTGTCCCCCTTGGCGGTGCCCGCTTGGTCAGCGTGCAGTTGGGCAATCACGAGACGGGCGTGCTGCAACCGGTCGCCGAGCTTGCGGCGCTCTGCAATCGGGCGGGCGTGCCGTTGCACACCGATGCCGTGCAAGTGGTAGGGAAGCTGCCGGTGAGTTTTCGCGGGTTGGGCGTGGCGGCGATGAGCATTTCGGCGCACAAGTTTCAAGGTCCGCCCGGCATCGGCGCGCTGCTGTTGCGCGATGGCGTCCCGCTTGCGCCGCTTCTGTTCGGCGGTCATCAGCAAGAGGGACTGCGGCCGGGCACCGAGCCGGTCGCGTTGGCGATCGGCATGGCCACCGCTTTGGAACTCTGGCGGAAGGAACATGACGAGTCCGCCCGGCGATTGACGGCCTTGCGCGATCGTTTCGAGCATGGGCTTCGAGCTGCTCTGCCGGACATCGTCGTTCATGGGGCATCTTGCCCATCAGAACCGGTGGGGCAGACATTCATTTCTGGAGGGCAGACATTTTTGTCTGCCAGTGCCGCGTCCGCCGTCTCCTTTGTTCCTGGGCAGACAGGAATGTCTGCCCCACCCGATCCACGCCCCGGGGATGGCAGCGCAACTGCCATCCCAACATCGAAGCCCGCTGTCATCCCAACGCCTGTCCCACCTGACCCGCGGCTTCCACAGACGAGCAACGTTGCCTTTCCCGGCCACGACGGCGAGATGTTGCGGATGGCGTTGGACCTCGCGGGGGTTGCTTGTTCGGTCGGCTCGGCCTGTTCGAGCGGCTCGACCGAGTTGTCGCCAACGCTTCGCGCCATGGGTTTATCGAACGAGTTGGTAAAATCCTCACTTCGCTTCAGTTTCGGCGCCACGACCACGGAAGCCGAGATCGACGAAGCCATCCGCCGAATTGTCCACGTCTGCCGCGAACTCGACGGCGGGCAGGTCGGGTGATTGCTGCGCGGAGCCGACCTGCCGTCCTCTTCGCCCCTCCTAAGAAGCCGCCAACCGTCCTCTTGACCGGCCATACGACCTGACCGAGTTTGTTTTCCTGACTCGAAGCGCAGCTCGGCCTACCGCCAGCCCCTTCTCCAATTACAGCAATACCCCTCACTGGCCCGAGGTAGTGTCCTAGCTCTGTGTTGCTGGCTTTAGGACGGCATCGAAAAACTCATCGAACCCCCACAAGTGGTCCGTCAGCTTGGCCATCATAGCCGCAGTCGGTCGCCTCTTTCCGCTCTTGCCGGGCTTCCGGGTTCGCCAGCAGAAGTTGTAATAGGCTGCGAACATAGCGAAGGCTGCCTCCAGGTTGCGTAGCTTCTTGCTGAAGCACAGTGTAAGCCGGTTCAACCGCTTGAGGAAGAGGCGTTGCGTGCCGTTCAGGCGCTCAACGTGGCTTGTGCATATCGACCACTCTTGGCCTTTGCCTATGCCCCTTATGCCGTTTCGCTGGGTTCCGACCATTTCGGAGGGGGTATAGATCATCGTGGCGTTGCGGTAGTCCTTCACGATCGTGCCGTACTTGGCATACGGCCCAAAGGCCAAGTCCACCGCTTCGGGATAGGCCGCGAACCCATCCGTTGAAATCTGGACGATAGGGGCGTAGCCGCCTTGCTGGTAGGCGTGGGGATCGGAGGCATGGGCTGTTGGAAAGACCAGGCGGCCGGCCACGTCCATCATAAACCGCCGTGCATTGTCGGCAGACCGCTTGCCGATGAGGAAACTCGGCATCAGCTTGGTCTTTCGGTCGATGCACGTCCAGAGGTAAATATCCCCGATGTCGTAACGCTGCTGACGCTCGCCCGTCGTCAGGCGGCCTTGTTTCTTCGCTACGTAAGTCCATTGCTCGTCAAATTGTAGGTGCGTCAACGTCAGCCCGCGCATTCGTTGGTCGAGGAAATCGCGGCAGGCGTCGCCGAATCGAACGATGAGCCGACAAATCGTATCCCGATGGACGCGGGTAATTCGCTCTGTCGAGCGGATCGAACCGCCTTCCAACAGGAGTTGTAGGGCTATCTTGGCCGTCTTGACGGGGAGGCGCATCGGGCCAAGCTGCCCTTGTGGTTTTTCCGCGATCCACGTCTTACCGCACAAAACGCAGCGGAAACGCTGGTTTCCATAGCGGTCGTGCCCAAATCGCTTTACTTGGTATGCTTGCAGGAGGGAGTCACCATAGCAAATCCGCTTTCCGCGTTGTGGCGGATTCGCTAGAATGACATTGCCTCAGTCACTTCTGGGCGAAACCGCCTGGTTGTGATTGCCCCCGGCCGGAACGTCAATTCCGACCGGGGGTTTTTCGTTGGGCTCATTACTCCCAACGTCTATATTTATTGTATATACTTTTAAGTTCTTGTCAATAGCCTTGCAAAAGATTTTTTTGTCTATACAATGACAGCATGGAACAAACACGCGGGCGACCGCCGAAGCCCGAAAACAAACGGCGGCAAATCCTGTTTCCGATTCGCGTGTGCCCGGAGGAGCTAGAAGCCATCAAGCACGCCGGTAGTCCGAAGCCGTCTACCTGGGCGCACGAAGTGCTCCTCAAGGCTGCCAAGCGGAAGGCTTAGCGGAGAGAGGGGGTTACGATCCCGTCGGCGCGAACGCGGACCCCTCCGGCAGGCTATAAGGCTGCTGCGCCACCAAGACGCGGGCCGCTCTCCTTTGCGTGGTATAGAGCAATGGAGCGACCAGTTGAATTGAACCCCAATGTCCGTTGTTGGTATCGTCTCCCAAGTCAACCCTGACACTTTGTGATCCTTCCGGGTGTGAACATAGTTCAAAATCCCAGCAAGCCATAAGCATTTACTAGAAAGGCACTTGTGACGCAATTCGCGCGCCGGCTGGACAAATGGGCTTGACAAGTCGATCAGACTATTGACAATTCGCGCGCATCTCAGGTAGCATCGTATATTAGAGTAGCGATCCCGTGTGCTACTACTTCTTTCGCCTTGCACTGGCCAACTAGGCGGTTCTGATATGAGTATTGCCGAAAACACAAGCGCCGTGGTGCGCCTAGAATGGTCGCTTAACGAAAGCGGCAGGCTCTTAATTACTCCACGGGACAATGATCGTTTCATGTTGAAAGTGAATCGGGCAATAGAGATTCTCCAGCAGGGGCACGCGGTAGAGAAATTCACTCAACAGTTCAATGTCCTTCTTCGGGTACTTGCCGAATGGATTCGAGACAAAGAAGGGATCGCAAAGGCTTACTTGACAGAGCGTGATGGAGCGCTCGCATTCGTTGTTGTTCGTGATTCATGCCGATACGATGACGATTTTGAGGATGAAATCTCTGGATTGGATTTCCGGCTTGCCCGCGATCCCGATCTCAATCTTATCACCCTGAACGTTATTGCGCTCCCTGCTGTCGGGGATGGTGCGATAAGCTCCTTCGTGGACCCGAGCTTTGCACTTGAGTACGTCGGACATGGCAACCGAAGCGGATCATATAGCGCTGGCCAATAGAAACCACGAAGTACTGCTCTATTTGCTGGAAGAAGTTGACCGATTTCCAGAATGGGTCGCTGTCACAGCATTCTACAAGGCAGTCCAGATCGTTGAGGCGATACTTGTCCGAACATCTGGGCGATGCTCTCACGGACACCAAAAGCGTCTTGATTCTCTGAAGAGCGCCGGATACGAGGAATTGCACAAGAATTATCGTGCTCTCTGGTCAGCGTCATCAATTGCTCGCTATCTCGTCGATACCGCTCCATCACATGCCCAATACCAGAGATTTTCAGACTATCTCCCCGCTGAGGATGTCAAAAGAAAATTGGTGCAAAAGCGCCTTTATAACGTCGAATGCGCAGCCGTCGGGCTCTTAAGCGATGCCGGGAAGGCAACGCTTGTCCGCCTGCCTAAAGCGTTATCTGATCCATCTCCATAACGGCGCAACCGCTTTTCTCTTCGGGCGTATCCCCTTCCGGGTTATCTCTCAGCAACACAACCTTGACCCAGTACCCGTGTTCTGGCCAATCACCCTCCGCCCACCACGTCATCTTGACGCCTTAAGCCCAGCGGGCGGTGTTTCTGGCTTCTTGTCTTGCAATCTCTTGCGGCGTATCGACTTGTATTCGATGACGCGCCCGACCATGCACTTGCGCCCACTGCCGAAAGCCGTGCGAATTCGCGGGAAAAACGGCAACACTCCGTTAGGACACCACCTGGCCCGACGGCCACTTGACCGCTTCGCGGCCGCGTTGCTAGACTGGTGTGTTTGCAAATTTCCGGCGTTCATCGGTCGAGGGCGGTGCCGTGCCAGTGACTTGCGTGATCGGACTTCAGTGGGGCGACGAGGCGAAGGGCAAAACCGTCGACCTGCTGACCGAGCAGAACGATATCGTCGTCCGCTACCAGGGCGGGGCCAACGCCGGACATACGGTCGTCCGCGACGGGCAGACGTTCAAACTTTCGTTGGTGCCCAGCGGAATCTTTCGGCCCGAGGTGCAGTGCGTCATCGCCAGCGGAGTCGTGCTGAATCCCGCCAGTTTCCTCGATGAAATCGACGGGCTCGTCAAGCGCGGCGTGATGGTCGGCAAGAATCTCTTGATCAGCGATCGGGCGCACGTCATCTTCCCCTGGCATTTCGAGGAGGACCGCCTGCTCGATCAATGCGGCGGCGGCGAAGCGATCGGAACCACGATGCGCGGCATCGGGCCGTGCTACCGCGACAAGGTCGGCCGCTCGTTGGCCGTTCGCTTGGGCGACATGTACCGGCCGGAGTTCCGCGGGCGAATCGAGCAGATCGTGCGGGTGAAGAATCAGCTCTTCGCCTGCTTCAGCGAAAAAACAGGGACAGGCACCGCGACGGAGCCAGTCCCCGTTTTTTCGAAAGGGACAGGCACCGCGGCGGAGCCAGTCCCCGTTTCTTCGGTGGTGAAACTCGACGCCCAGCAGATCTTCAATCAGTACCACGCCTTCGCCGAGCGACTGGCGCCCTATGTGGCCGACACGACGGCCTACCTGCTCGGCGCGGCCGAAGAGGGCAAGCGCATGCTCTTCGAGGGGGCGCAGGGCTCGCTGTTGGACATCGATCACGGCACCTTCCCCTTCGTCACCAGCAGCAACAGTTCGGGGGTGGGCGTGTCGGCGGGCTCGGGCGTGCCGGGGCGATATATCAGCAAGGTGATCGGAGTCGTCAAGGCGTATAACACGCGGGTGGGCGGCGGCCCGTTTCCCACCGAGCAGCCGAACGAAATCGGCGAGCACATCCGCAATCGCGGCAATGAATACGGCACGGTCACGCGGCGGCCGCGGCGTTGCGGCTGGTTCGACGCCGTGGCCGCCCGCTATGCCGTGCGGCTGGGCGGCATCGATTCGCTGGCGGTCATGCTGCTGGACGTGCTCGGCGCGCTGCCGGAATTGAAAATCTGCACTGCCTATGAGTTGGACGGCGGGCGGACGACCGATTTTCCCAGCCACGTGGACGATTTGCGCCGCGTCGTGCCGGTGTACGAGACGTTGCCCGGCTGGCAGAAAGAGGTCAGCGAGGTTGGCCGGCTCGACGAGTTGCCGGTCAACGCGAGGAAATACATCGATCGGATCGGCGAGTTGCTGCGTCGGCCCATCGAGATTGTTTCTGTAGGGCCGGATCGGCGGCAG
The DNA here is from genome assembly GCA_963823895.1 of uncultured Planctomycetaceae bacterium. Lineage (GTDB taxonomy): Bacteria > Planctomycetota > Planctomycetia > Pirellulales > Thermoguttaceae. The sequence continues at coordinate 332,917 of CAWGNG010000020.1, read as the reverse complement.
ACGATATTTGCAAAGTGAGGGATTAGGGATTGGAGATTTGAGATTTGAGATTTGAAAGATGACTGCCTAATCCGTAATCCCCAATCCCTGATCCCTAGTCCCTAACCCCTAGTCCCTAACCCCTAGTCCCTAACCCCAACGCTATGCCCGACGAGCTTGCTGACATCCCGCGAGAACGACTTCCCCGCCATATCGCGGTGATTATGGACGGCAACGGGCGTTGGGCGGGCAGGCGGGGGCTGCCGCGCGTGGAAGGGCACCGCGCAGGGGTGACCAGCGTTCGCCGCGTGACCGAGGAGTGCGCCCGGCTGGGCATCGAGCAACTGACGCTCTACTGTCTGTCGAGCGAAAACTGGAAGCGCCCGCCCGAGGAGCTCGATTTCCTGCTGCAATTGTTGCAGCGGTATCTGGTCGAGGAGCGGCCGCGGATCATGGAGCACAATATCCAGGTGCGCTGGATCGGCCGCCGCGGCGAGTTGCCCGAGGCCGCCGTGCAAGGGCTGGACGAGACCGTCCGCCTGAGCGCGGCGAACACCGGCCTGCGAGTCTGTCTGGCGATCAATTACGGCGGGCGTGGCGAACTGGTTGATACCGTCCGCCGCATCGCCGACGAAGTGCGCCGCAATGAGCTTGATGCGGCGGCGATCGACGAGCAGACGATCTCCGCTCGGCTCTACACGGCGGGCATGCCCGACCCCGACTTGCTGATCCGCACGGCCGGCGAGATGCGGGTGAGCAATTTCCTGCTCTGGCAGATCAGCTACGCGGAGATTTGGGTGACCGAGGCCTATTGGCCCGACTTCGACGAGCAACAACTTCACGCCGCACTGCACAGCTACGCCGCCCGCGATCGGCGATTCGGCGGGCTGAACGGCTAGCCCGCATTTTTCACAACACGGGGAAAACGGGCGACACTGCGCCCGGTGGGGCAGACATTTCTGTCTGCCAGATGTGCCGCCATTTTGTCGCGGCAGACAGGAATGTCTGCCCCACCATGCTGGGAAATTCGGACTAGGTTGGATACCGCCGGGTAAGCCAACAGTGCCCCCCTATCGTACAACAGTCGCGACATGCCCCTCGCTCAATGGGGCCACGGCCCAGTCAGTGTAGCCGGTGAATGGGAGGAATCTCTCGAAAAAATAACAACGGGGGTAGTTGACAAAATAATTCGCACTGGTACAACAACGGCATCGTCGCCCGGTTCGCTCCCGGTGGGAGTGGATGGGTGTCGGTCCGGAACGAGAACAGGCACTGTGGACTTTCCATCAATCGTTTTTCTCGTTTAGGGGTGCATCTGTCATGAAGACTTTCTCCGCAGCCTTGGCCGTTCTCGCGTTATTGAGTTGGGGCGCCACCTGTCAGGCCAACATTACCAGCGCCGTCTTATACCCCGCCTGTTGTACCGACGCCTTTACGGGCGACAGTTACGGTCTTTGTTGCCTTGCGCCGGGTGAATATCAGCTTTGTGTCGATTGTACTCATTACACGTGTGACAACTGCGGCCCAGGCTGGATGGAAGGAAACATCGTGACCGACACGGATACCGATCCCAAACTCACTCTCTTGCACCAAATCGACAACGATACCGGCGTCGCTTGGACCGATTACCATGCCCAGATCACGATGACCACGGCTTTCAGTCTTGACAACGTCACTGTCGACAACCCCGGTTGGACATCTGTGGTGACCCAGCCGGTTGATGACTTGGACGGCACCTGGACTGGCTACATCGACTTCACCGGCGGGACTCCCGTTGATCCGTTGGACACGCTGAGTTTTGGGTATCGGATGACGTTCGTCGGCTCCGTCACTCTCGACGAATACTTGACGCCCTCGACCGGTGCGGTTCCGGAGCCAACCACGCTGGCGTTGCTGGCGTTTGGGCTGGCGGGGCTCGTGATCGCGCGGCGCAAGTTTGCCCGCTAGTGCCCCGACCGACCTGAAATGACGAGGCGTGCGTAGGTTATGCTTCAGCATAACACGTTTACCAGCAACGCCTTTCGTTATGCTGAAGCATAACCTACGACGTCTCAATTCAGGTCGGTTCGTCCACTAGTGCCCGCTGCTTGCCCGGCTGTTTGCGGCAGGGGTATAATCGTGTGTGATCGGTGCGTTGTCCCTTGCGGCATCTGGGATCCTGCATAAGGGTCTTGCCATCTTTCCATCCGCAGGCCATCGGCGTATCACCATCGCGCCGTGCGCCTCCGGCTGGCTTGCTGTCCGCGATCACATACTATCGAGGCAGCTCGGCACGGCCCATTGGGATACCAGGCAATTTGCCCTAGGGGAATTGCTGAAAAAATCCAGAAAAACAGGCAGGCATAGTTGACAAAAACATGAGCTTTGGTAAAAAGGGGATGTTCCGCGGGGTTCTTCCGGGGACGGCGACGGATTGGCTTTGGCTCAGGATGAGAACGGGCATCGGGCAACTCTGAATCAATCGGGCATCTTAACCAAGGTACACTGCCATGAAGACTCTCTCTGTAATGCTGGCCGTTCTCGCGTTGGTAGGTTGGAGTTCAATTTGTCAGGCCGATATTACCGGCACCTCTTTGGCCGACGATGGCGACGGCGTTCTGTGCTGCACCACTTATGGTCTCCAATGCGTCGCCCCCCACGAATTCCAACTCAATATCGACGGAACACACGACAGGTTTGACACCGGAAATATCCTGGGAAACATCTACACCGATACGGAAACCGATCCGAGCCTCACTCTCTTGCACGACATCGACAATGATACCGGCGTTACTTGGGGCGATTACGATGCCGTCGTTACGATGTCAAAGGCATTTACTATCGACAACGTCACCGTGGACAACACGGGTTGGACCTCAGTAGTCACCCAGCCGGTCCAGGTGGGCAGCGACTGGGTTGGAGACATCCATTACTACGCGGGCGTTCCGGTTGCCCCTTTGGGCGATCTGAGTTTTGGCTACCGAATGACGTTCATCGGTTCCGCCAGTTTTGAGGAGGATCTGACTCCCTCCTCAGTCCCGGAGCCGGGCACGCTGGCGCTGCTGGCTTGCGGGCTGGTTGGCTTGCTGGTCGCGCGGCGGAAGTTCGCCCGCTAGTCCTGTCTTGCTTCGCTCTCTGCGGCAGATATAATCGCTTGCGACTGGTTGTGTCGTCTTCCTGCGGCACGACCGAGCCTCGCATGGATGTTTTGCCTTTCACCGAGCCGCAAATCCTTGACGCTTCGCGGTCCCGCCATGCGCATCTGGTGGGAATCGCCGGCAACGGGATGCGGGCGTTGGCCGACGTGCTGGCAGGCTGGGGATGGTCGATCAGCGGCTCGGACCTGGACGTCAGGGACTTTTCTCACTCTGGTGGATCGGATATTCCTGCCTGCCCGACAGAAACCGACGGCCGGGGCAGACAAGAATTGCTGGCCCACCGGGATGACAGGCCGGAATGTCTGCCCTACCAGGGTCTGCGACTCTTCCAGGGCCATGCCGCCGAGTATCTGTCGCCGGATACCGAAGTGGTCGTCTATAGCGACGCGGTGCCGCCGGCGAATCCCGAGCGTCATCGCGCCACCGAGCTGGGCATTCCGACGATGAGCTACTTCCAGATGCTCGCGCGGCTGGGTATGGGCCGCCGCACCGTGGCCGTCGCCGGCACGCACGGAAAATCGACCGCGACGGCCATGCTCGCCCATCTGCTGACGCGAGCCGGCCTCGATCCCACCGTCGTCTGCGGCGCGACGCCAATCGGTGCCGCTTCAGGTGGACGTGCCGGAGGAGAGAGGTCAGGGGCTAGGGGCTGGGGACTAGGGGTCAGGGGTCAGGGGGCAGTCGGCAGTCGGCAGTCGGCAGTTGCCAGTAGCCAGTGGACAGCGGCCGAGCCTCCGCCCTCTACCAATCTCCAAATCTCCAAATCCGTAAATCCCCAAATCCCTAAATCCCTAAATCCCCTACTCGTGGTCGAGGCCTGCGAATATCGGGGCAATTTCCTGCACCTTCGCCCCTGGCAGGCGGCGATCACGGGCATCGAACTCGATCATTTCGACTGCTACGATTCGCTCGGGCAACTCGAGGGGGCTTTTCGTCGGTTCGCCGAGTCGATCTCCAGCGACGGCTTGCTCGTCGCCCGGCACGATTGCCAGTCCACCGGGCGGGTGACCGCCGGACTGGCCTGCCGCGTCGAGTCGTTCGGCTTCTCGCCGGAGGCCGATTGGTCGGCTCGGGCGGGCGAAGAGGATCGTGGGCGGCTGCGCTTCGAGATACGCCGGTTTGGCCGCCGGTTGTGCGAGGTCGAATTGCCGATGCCGGGCCGGCACAACGTCTTGAACGCCCTGGCTGCCGCCGCGCTGGCCTTCGCCAACGGGCTTTCGCCCGAGCTGATTTCGGTGAGCTTGGGCAGCTTCCCCGGCCTGCACCGGCGGCTGGAATCGCTGGGTGAGTGGCGTGGCGTGGCGTTGATCGACGATTATGCCCACCACCCGACGGAAGTGACCGCGGCTTTGGCGGCAGTTCGCCGCATGGCCCCCGGTGCCAGGGTATGGTGCGTTTTTCAGCCGCATCAAGCGTCGCGAACGGCGCGGCTGCTCGACCAGTTTGCCGCCAGCCTGCAAAATGCCGACAAATTGTTGGTGGCCGACATTTTTCGGGCCCGCGAGGGCGATCCCCAGCCGGGGGAGGTCACGGCGGCCGATCTTGCCCGGCGGGCCGGCGAACTGGGCATCGAGGTCCTGCCGGCTCGCTCCGCCGACGAGATCGTCGAAACGCTGGAAACCCAGTTGGCCCCCGGCGACGTATTGGTTACTCTAGGGGCTGGCGACGTGTGGAAGTATCGGCCGCGGCGAGAAGCCGAAGCGGGAATGACGAAGGACGAAGGAAGGACGAAGCTCGAATGACGAATGACGAAGGAATGACGAATGTTGAAGTCCAAATGTCGAAAGGAATCACGAGGAGGAACGCCGCCCGTCTCTCGACATTTCGATTTCGACATTCCTTCGTCATTCGTGCTTCGTCGTTCCTTCGCCATTCCTTTCCTCTTGAGGTTTCCCCATGGGTCTAACGACCGGTTTTGAGAAGATCGTGCGTCAGAGTGAACCGCTGGCGATGCACACTTGGTTTCAGTTGGGCGGCCCCGCCGAGTACTTCGCCGAGCCGGAGACGCTCGACGAGCTGACCGCGCTGGTGCGGCGGTGTTACGAGGAGGGAACCGACGTGCGGCTGCTGGGGCAGGGCTCGAACGTGCTGGTGCGCGATGAGGGCGTGCCGGGGCTGGTGATCCATCTTTCTGCGTCGGCGTTTTGTGGGATTCACATCGAGGGCCGCGCGGTCGCCGCCGGCGGCGGGGCGCTGTTGGGGCGAGTTGTAACCACGACCGTACACCGAGGCCTCGCCGGGCTGGAAACGCTCGTCGGCATTCCCGGCACGGTCGGCGGCGCCCTGCACGGCAACGCCGGCAGTCAAGGCGGCAATATCGGCCAGTGGACCTTCCAGGCGACGGTGCTTACCGCGGCCGGCGACATCGCCGAGCGGAGCGGCGACGATCTGGCCTTCAATTACCGGCAGAGCAGCCTCGACGAGTTGGCGATTCTCGAAGCCCGCTGCGAGTTGGAAGAGGACGATCCCCGCCAGCTTGCCCAGCGAATGCAAAAGCACTGGATCGTGAAGAAGGCGTCGCAGCCAATGGGCCATCAGACCGCCGGTTGCGTTTTCCGCAACCCGCGCGGCGTCGGCGCCGGCAAGTTGATCGACGATGCCGGCCTGAAGGGGACCCGCATCGGCGGGGCCGTGGTCAGCGACCGCCACGCCAACTTCATCATCGCCGAGCCCGAAAGCACCAGCCAGGACGTGTTGCGGCTGATCGATCTGATCCGCGGCCAGGTCCGCGATCGGCTCGGGGTCGAACTCGAATTGGAATTGGAAGTCTGGTGATTCTGTCAGACGGTGAGGGTGCAAGAAGGAAAAAGGGGAAAGGGGAAAAGGGAAAGGACGGAATAAGGGAAGGAATGTCCAGTAGCTCTCCTATCACTCCAGCGCTAACTTGCGCTGCCATGGGATCTCACCACGGAGGCACGGAGAACACGGAGAGGAGGCCGAAACGCGCGGAACACAGCATGACTGCCCAATTGGATCAGTAGATCGCCCGCAACGCTTCTTCGTGGCATATCATCGACAAAAAAGACATAGCCGTAACCCATTGCCTTTTTTGTCTTTATACTCCGTGAACTCCGTGTCTCCGTGGTTTATTTAGCGCTGTAGTGCGGTTTGTCGATCGCATCGGTTCTTTCCATTCCCATTCTTCCTCCTTACACTGACCGTAATCCGCGTATGGCCGCAGCGAAGAAGCGATCCTCTGCCTCTCCCACCGCCGAACGAATGCGGGGGCTGTTCTCGTGGATGTTCGGATCGGGCCGGACCGCCGTTGTCGTGATGCTCCTCGTCGCGCTGTTCGTCGGCGGGGTGTGGTGGGGGTGGAAGGAGTTTAGAGATCGCATTCTCGCCGCCCGGGAATATCGCATCGATCCCGAGCAGGTCGAAGTTACGCCGCAGCCGGCGTGGATTCCGCAAAGCGACGTGCGGGCGGAGGTCTTTCGCAGCCCGACGCTCGACGGCCGGCTATCGTTAATGGACGACGACCTCACCAGACGAATCGCCGACGCCTTCGCCCGCCACCCCTGGGTAGCCAAAGTCGGGCCGGTCACCAAGAAGTACGGTGGGGTAAAGGTGGATCTCGTCTACCGCAAGCCGGTGTGCATGGTCGAACTGCCCGGCGGCGGGCTGGTGCCGGTCGATGTCGAAGCGGTGCTGCTGCCCACCGAGGCCGGCGACATTACGCCGACCGAAGCCGCCCGTTATCCGCGGCTGTCGGGCGTGGATCGCGTGCCGACCGGCCCCGCCGGAACCCGTTGGGGAGACGCCCGCGTGATCGGCGGAGCGGAAATCGCCGCCGCGTTGGACGGCAAATGGGAGCCGATGCGGCTCGACCACATCGAGCCGTCCGCCGCCGACACGGCGGCCTCCAACCCGAGCGACGTCGGCCGAGTCGCCGAACCGGTCTTCACGTTGGTCACGCACCGCGGCACGCGCATCGTCTGGGGATACGCGCCCGGCGCCAACGCCGTCGGCGAACTCTCCGCGGCGGAAAAAGTCGCCCGATTGCAGCATTACTTCGAGGCCAAGGACACGCTCGACGGCCCCGAGGGCAAGGCCCAGCAGTTGAACGTCCGCGATTTGCCGCCAGCCGTTCGGCCGTAATGGGCCGTCTATCCCGGCTGATCCAGGTAGCCGGCGCGAAGCGTGCGATACTGGCCGCTTGCGGTGTCGAGGTCGTAGATGTTGAAGTTCGTGTCGATGTCGAAGCCTTCGTAGCGGACGGCGAAATTCAACGAGGCCGAGCCGGTCTTTTCGTCGCTGCGAATGCGATGGAACACGCCCCGCGGCCAAACCAGCATCGCCGCGCCGTCGTAGACGACCTCTCCGCCGTGCCGAATCTGATGCGGCGCCACGTCGAAACTCTCGATCCGCCCGTGTGGCTTCGTGTAGATGTCGACGAAGCGCGTGCCGTGCAAGACGATGAGATTGTCGTCCTGATGCGGGTGCATGTACCAGGGGCGGGCCACCTCGCCCACCGCGCCCGGCGAGACGGCGCCGCCGTCGTGCAAGACGCGATCGATGCCGTCGATGTGCGGCAGCACCTCGGTCGGCACCAGATCGAACGACACGCCCGGCGTTCTGCGGAGCACGCGCAACGGAATGATGCGATAGAGTCCGGCGACTTGCTGGAAAACGATCTCTTCGGGCTTCATGCTTCGGCCTCGCGTGTTCTGCTGGAACCTCGGGTTGGAACCAGATCGCAGTATAATATCGCTCGCCGGGCAGCAAAAGCACCGCATTCAGCCGACGGCCCCCAGGTTGCGGGGTTGCTTTTGCCGCGCAAGATTCCAAAATCCGTTTGTCGCAAGCCAAAAGGGGACAGTCCCATTTTCGTTGACACGAAAATTGGGACAGTCACCGGACGCCAGGAAGAACATCGCAGTGGAGGGATCAGTGGTGGACACATTGGAAGCGATCCGCACGCGCCGCAGCGTTCGCAAGTACGAGGATCGGCCCGTGCCCGAGGAACTGGTGCGGAAGCTGCTGGCGGCGGCGATGAGCGCCCCGAGCGCCCGCAACCAACAGCCGTGGCAGTTCGTGGTGATCGACGATCGGCGGATGCTGGCCGATGTGGCCGAGATCAATCCGAACGCCCAGATGGCCCGCCACGCGCCGCTGGGCATCATGGTCTGCGGCGACCTCTCGCTGGAGAAGTCGCCCGGCTATTGGGTGGTGGATTGTGCGGCGGCCGTCGAGAACCTGCTGCTGGCGGCCCACGCCCTCGGGCTCGGCGCGGTCTGGACCGGCGTCTTTCCGCGCGAAGAGCGCATGGAAGGGCTGCGGCGGCTGGTGAAGCTCCCACAGAACGTCATCGCCCACAGCTTCGTCGTCGTCGGCTATCCCGCCGAGCAGCCTCCGCCGCAAGACCATTTCCGCCAAGACCGCGTGCATCGCAATGGGTGGTGAAGGAGGAGGGAAGAGAGGAGAGGGGAGAGGGAACGAATAGCAACGGCCGACAACTCTCAAACAGCATAGCGAGACCACGTCCCTCGGGGCGTCGGCGCGAATGCCGGCAAATCGCGTGGTCCAACGGGTTTCTCTTTCCCTCTCCCCTCTCCCCTCTCCTCTTTCTCCTTTCCTCTCTTTCGTGCCGATCTTTTTTCCTTTTGGCACGCCATTCGCAATAGTAGAAGCCCGATGGCTGTCCCGGGGCGAACCGGGATTGGGGCCGGCTGAGGGAGGTGTGGCAGGGGCCGTAGCAGAGAAGAGGACCGAGTCGGGGGTCGAACTGAGGAAGAAACAGCGTTTGGCGTGTGAGTGCAATCGTCGAAACGTCGTTATTAGAAACAGGTTACATACCCGAGGAAACGGAGAACAAGAGGCACCCCCCGACGGATCGGAAGCCCCCGCTTCCGATAACACATGGCGAGCTGACAGTTGGTCGCCCGAACCGCTGTCAGCTCGCCTGTTTTATTTTGCTACAGCAAAATTGAACACTTCGCGCCGAATTGAACATGGCGAGGTAGTGGGTCAACATTGTGTTGCCGGTCGATTGGGTGCCGACAAAAACAAAAGGCCGCATCTCCGCACAAAACGATGTCTGAGTCTAGATGAGCGCGGAGATGCAGCCAGCAGGGCGAAACGGAGGGCGGATCGCCCGCTATCATAGTTGTCGCTGGAGTGGCGGTCATAATTACCAAATGAAGTTGTCACTTTTCTAGGCTACCCGGTAGTGCGTCAACCGTGCCTTGCTGACCATCGCATATCGCTACGTGGGGATTTCGCGGCCATCGGGCAGTTTGGTTGTCAGGAACTGGGGACCGGCGGCGGGTGGCCGCTGAGCGAAGTGGAGGATCGAAAGACCGCTGGATGAGTTCGCTGGTGGGTTGGGTAACGTCGGAAGACAGTACTTTTGTTTAGTAATTCTGACCGCCGTTCCAGCGACAACATAATAGTAAGCGATCTGCCCTCCCGGCTGGGTACTGCCTGCCGATTGTGCTGCTGGCGAATAAGCCGGAGGCGGATAGCGCCCTAAGAAAAGCGGCTGCGCCCCCACGATGGGTCGTGCGTGTTGGGGCGCAGCCTAGGGTGCATTAGACAATCGTCGCTGGGGAAAGTCAACGGGCGGACGGTGTCAATTTTCGCGGGGGCGCGATGCGGGGCATATCTCATCCCTCGACTCGCTAGAGCGCATCAAGTGTAAATTTGCACATCCTGGCTGGGCTGGAGGGAAAGACGCTCCCCGCTGTTGTCGCCATAGACGTGCAACTTGCCGGCGTTCCGCTTTGTCCGAGCGATGGGAATTCACAACGCAGAAAGACCACGCTCTTGTTGCCGAATTGGCGCACTACGCCAGGATTGCGTTGCTGAAAAACCACCCGAAAGTGGGTGATGGTGTCGTGTGAGGCCAGGGTGCAAAGCAGCTTCCGGCCTCGGCTCAGGCGGCCGAGGTGACGGTGGAGCGGCGGACATAGGCACACCCCGGCCGAGTGCGAAGGTAGCGCCCGAGACGGTCGTCGTCGCATAGAGTAGCGGCCCGGACTTGGAGTATCGCTTCCGCCCCCTCTGGGTCGTTCCAAAACATCTCCGTCCCCTTCACCCGGTAGTTCACCTCTTTGACCAGCGACTCCATCAAGGCCGACGTTACCGGCAACCCAAGGCGTCGATAATGCGGATAGTCCATGCGACCGCGGTTGTTCCGCAGATAACGTGCGGCATCGACGATCGGTTTACGCGGATCGTTCTCGTCCAGCTTGGCCGTGTCGTCAAGACCGTGCGGAGCCAACCAACGCTTCAGTTCGTCCATCGCCTCCATCGCCCGACCTTGCCAACATGCGCGGGCCATGCGCAGATAGCACGACCACGCAACGGAGAAATCCGGGTGCATCGCCAGTGCCGCAGCGTACAGATAACTCAGCGCGTGGATGAAATCAAGGATGGGCACAAAGTTTGGAAAGTAGTGCTTCTACACAGACCAATGCCAGGGAAGACCGTCTCCCACAAAGGCACGCGCAGGCGCCTGCGGAAAACGACGACAGTCGGCCTCCCGCTTCATCTGTTGCCCGAAGACGCTGGCCTCTGCCATGCTCGAAAGACACGTGCGCACCAGACGCTGGGGACGCCAAGCCTTCTCGCCAGGCGGCGCGGCAGATACCGCCGAAATCGCTGGCGGAGCCTCTTTTTCCGCTAATTTCGCCACTCGCTTGGGATCGGTGAACGCACGCGGAAGTTCCGGTTCGGGGTCTTCCGCAAACGTCTGGTGCGTCATTCGCAGCAAATTGGCGTTCTTGGTCTCGCGCCAAGCCTCGCCATGAACGCCGCGACCTTGGCCCGGTTTCCGTGTGCGAATTCGTCCGCCGTCAGCTTCCACGACGGCCAACTCGGGTGGATTCTCGGGGGCTTGGACCAGTTCGGCGCATCCCCTTCATCTCGCAACTCCGCCAGTTCCATCCCCACTTGGTGCGTTACACGCTGCACCGTGCTCGCTGAGACCTCGTTACCACCGACGTGCTTCAGCACCAGCGACGCGCGTTGGCTCGATCGCGTCTCGGCCGAGGCATACACGATCCTCTGCGTCATCGCCGGCGTTAGTTCCCGACTGTCCAATCCCATCGCTGCCCGCAGAGGGAAAAAAATCCCGCCGACAGCGGGTACAAGTCCCTTTCCATTCCAAGATGGGGACCGCACCGTCGGTCGAGAGAATCGTACGGGCCACCAACTCCAGCGAACAAACTTCGCCACAGGTCGGACAGGCGGCGCTGTCGGGACTTTCCGCCGTCATCTCCCGCGCGGCCCATTCCTGAAAGCAACAACTCCAACGGGTCGCCAACCGATGGGAAGCCGCCTCGATTTGACTGAAATGGAGCGGGGTCTTCCGGTCCCAGCCCGCCAAAATGGTCTCGATGATCGCATCCTTCGCCTCAAGCAAAACCCGCTCGAATTTCCGCTGTAAATGCTGCGAAATGCCGTCCATGACAGATCCTCCACGATCCAAAGTGACTTCCTATCCTGCGACAAATTGCCATCTTAACCGAAAAACGCCAGATTCTCCTATCGACGTTTGCTTGAGCCACGTTGGGACACCGGAAGCTGCTTTGCACCCGCCCCGCAATACCCCCGGCAAATCCGGTTGACTTTTCCCGCATTTCAGGGTCGAATATACTAATAGAGCGGGCCGCTGATCGACGGGCAAGTGAGGCTGCGTCCCATCGGATGAGGGGGTGCGGCGGTGCGAGGAACAGGAAAACTCTCATGAAACGGCCCATTCCGCTACGTCTCCCCGCGGCAGCCCACGCCGCCTTTACGCTCGTCGAAATCATGGTCGCCCTGGCGCTGTCGCTTCTGCTGCTGGCGGCGGTCATCGGCATGTTCGGCCGCGTCAGCGAAGGCATCGGCCAGTCTCGCTCGCTGCTAGAAATGGCCGACCGCCTGCGTCTGACCGCCCAACGCCTGCAAATGGACCTCGCCGGCGTCACCGTCACCATGAATCCGCCCGCCGATCCCGCCAACAGCGAAGGCTACTTCGAGTACATCGAAGGGGCGGCGACCGCGAATTCGAACATCGCCATCAACAGCGACACCGGTGGTTCAGACCCGACGGTCGGCGATTACGATGACATCCTGATGTTTACCACCCGCAGCAGCGGCAAGCCGTTTGCCGGCAAATATCCTCTTGGCCCGGGCGGCGTTGGCCAATCCCCCGTCGCCGAGGTGGCGTGGTTTATCCGCGGCCACACGCTGCATCGCCGCGTGTTGTTGGTCTTGCCCGGGGCCAATCTCAGCCGCGCTCCACGAAACGGCTTTTACACCAGCTACGATATATCAGCCCGTTGGAACGGCACAAGCATGGTGCCGAACACGCTTGCCGATCTGACACAACGTGAAAATCGTTTCGCCCATAATCCTACTTGTCCCCCTGCAGGTCCTTCTCCATGCAATTGGGGCCAACTAGGTTTGCCGACGCTGGCCGAATGCTCTTCTGGGAGTTGGACAGTCGGCGGCCCGTATCCTTCGCTGCCGGCAGCAAAGACGCACTTGGACTTCTGGAGCAATAGGACATCCACCAGCAACAGCGATAGTTATCCCTGGGCGGACACGTACTTTGGGACCGGCAGCCGCCTTTCCGACGATATCATCCTGACCAACGTAATCGGTTTCGACGTGAAGGCGTGGGATCCGAAGGCAAGCAACGGTCAAGGCGGTCAAGGGATGTACGTCGACCTCGGTTACAATACAACCCTAACTGGCACGAACGCGACTAACTTCAGCAGTCTCGGCGACAACAAGTCTTCGTTGATGGCGGCTAACAGCAATTCTGCCAGGGTTTACGACACCTACTCGACCAGCTACTTCGACCCCAAGGGCTCCAACGGCATCGACGACAACGGTGACGGCGTTGTCGATGATGATAATGAGAAGAGCCCTAACGGCACGGCACTTTTGCCGCCGTACTGGTATCCCTTGCGCGGCATTCAGGTGAAGATTCGGACATTCGAGCCCGACAGCAAGCAGATTCGCGAAGTCACCGTGAAGCAGGATTTCCTGCCGCAGTGAGCGTGTGTTAGCCGCCCGTAGTGTAACAGGTGGGGCAGACATTCTTGTCTGCCAGACGTGCCGCTTTTTCCCGGCAGACAAGAATGTCTGCCCCACTGTCGCGTCAACGCCGCTTTCCGCGTTCGCGGTCCGCCTCGGTCAGCCCGAGCCGGCTTAGCCAACGTCCGTGCGCCGGCTGTTCGGGGGCGTTCGGCTCGCCGGCCGGTTTCGCGGCGTCGAGCCCCGCCGATCGCAATCGCTCTTCGATCTCGGCGCGTTCGCGGGCCAGCTTCGCCCGCTCCAGCGAAATCTCGATCTCCGCCCGGCACATGCGGCTCTGCACCTGCTCCTCCAACTGCCGCAGCCTCTCCCGCTCCTGCTGAATGATGATGTCGTTCTGCAGCGTCTGCTCGATCGCCGCCGCCATCTGGTCCAACGGGCCGGTGTGGGACGACTTCTCGAGCCGCTGCTTCAGTTCGCGAATTTCATTGTTCTTTTCGGTGATCTCCGCGTCCTTTTTCGCAATCGCTTTCTCGGTGGCTTGCAGCACCTCTTCGATCTTCAGTCGCTCGGCACGCTGTTCCGAGTCGTTCTCATCGAGGTCGGATTCCAGCGCGGCGATGATGCGGAGCTTCTCCGTTTCCCAGTTGAGACTGGGTTGTTGAGATCGCGTCTCCTTGGCGAACGTCGAAGCGGTCGCTTTGGCCTTGGAAAGCTGCTCCTGAAGCCGTGAATTGCTGGCCTTCAGCTCGCGCAGATCGTCCAAGGCCATTTCGTAGCGCAGCCGGTAGTCCTCTTGGTCGTTGCCGCCGCCGGCCGCGCCGCTTCTGTCGGCCGGGCCGTGTGAAGTTGTCGCTTGAAGCTGCGCGATCGCGCCGTCGAGCGTGGCTTCGGCCCGCTCGATCCGCGTCTGTTGAGCTGCCAGGAATTTGCGCACGCCTTCACGTTCGGCGTGAAGCGACGCCACGATCTGCTCCACCCAAGCATCGCAGTCAGTTGCTGGCACGGGTGAGTTTTCCATAACCTACGTCTTTTGACTGTTCGCGCGACCGTGCATGCCGTTACGCCCGGCAAATCCGACAAATCCGGCGCCCGGCCGCGAAACGGCAATGCCGCACACTACATCTATAGGTCAGTCTGACGCCGAGGGCAAAGCGGCCGGCCTACTTCACAGGTCCGATGGGATTTCCAAAATGGGATTGTAGGAGGCGACTCCTGTCGCCGATTTTGCGGGTATTGTCGGGCATCGGCGACAGGAGTCGCCTCCTACAATGAACGGCTGATTCACCACCGCCCTATTTCACGCCCGCCATGAACCGCAAGAATTGCGCCTCCAACATCCGCCAATTGTCGCCGAACAGCGCGGTGAAATCGGCGGTCCGCTCCGCCGCCGTGTACTGCCGGAAGGGCGGACGCGACCCGGTTCGCTTCAGATACTGCCCGTACTGCCGCGGCTGCGTCTCGGTCAGGTAGAAGCTCAGCGCCCACGCCTCGGCGTAGGCCGTCTGCACGTCGCTGTGGAAGAGATCGTCGCCGGCCACCATCTTGGCGAGCAGTTCCGGCCGATGCCGCGGCGCGACGACCTGCCGAAACGCCCGCAGCCGCAGCCGATTCACCCGGTCGGCTATTTGCGCATGGTTGCGCGAGTCGCACACCCCGGGGGCCTCGAACAGCGTCGCCAGCCCCTCGGCCACCCACGTCGGCGTCGGGGCGTAACGGTTGTGAATGCCGGTGTTGAACGCCATCTGGTGCGTCGCCTCATGGATCAACACTGCGGCGTTCCATCGCCAGTTGGCCGAGTTGCGGTTGCCCGTCATGTCGTACATCGTGATCCGATTCGACGTGGGATTGTAGTATCCCTGCACGCCGGGAGAAACGCCCACCTGCACCGCCGCAAGACGATCGAACTCGCCGCGACTGCCGCAGACAATGCCCGCCAGCGGAAACGGCGGCGTGGCCGGCTCGAAGCCGCGCACCGAAAAATACTGGATAAACGAGCGGTACAGTTCCTCGAATCGCTCCGCCCAGCGGCTCTGCTGCCCGCGCGGATGGGCGATCAGGTAATGGGTCGTTCCCGTCACTTCGTACTTGTCGCCCAACTCCCGCAGCAGCGCCGCGCGGAACTCCGACGGCGGATAAGGGTGAAAACGCGACGCGCTCCGGTCGAAGCGGCTCGCCTCGTTCGCCTGCAACAGCCACAGATGCCCGTCGCGCCCCAACAGCGCCAGCGGCCGGTGGCTCACGCCCAGCAGCACGCCTTCGATTCGCTTCCCCTGGACCAGTCCCTCGACCATCTCGTCCGACAGCACCACGCTCGCGGCCGGCAACGCCGCGCAGCAGTTCATAGCGAGGGCAATCGCCAGCAGCAGTGACGTACAGAACGTGGGCAAGTGAGTGGGCATGGCAAAACCTATGCAACTATAGCATGTTCCATTACAATGACGCCGGAGGGCGGAGCCGGACAATCATGGACGAATCGGAGCTTCACGATCTGATCGAACGGGCCTTTGCCGCCCTCGCCGCGGAGGATTACGTCCGCGCCTTGGCCATCGGCGATCAACTCGTGGCGGAAGTCCCCGACCGGGCAGTGGTTCGCGCGATCCGCGCCCAGGCCCTGCTCGGCGCCGACGCGGCCGAGGAGTCCTACGCCGAAGCCCGCCGCGCAGTCGAACTCGATCCACAAGACGAGCACGCCCACCGCCTGCTGGCGATGGCGGCCTGGCGGTCCGAGCGGCTGGCGATCGCACAAGAATCGTTTCAGCTCGCGATCGCACGTTTCGGCAAGCACCCGGCGTTGTTGAGCGACTACGCCTGGTTCATGGCCACCGAGCGCGGGCCGAAGTTAGCCGAAGCGGCTGCCCATGCCGCCATCGAGGCCGACGCCGCCTCTTCCACCGCCTGGGCGGCGCTGGGATTGGCCCAATTCCGCCTGCACCGCCGCGGCGACGCCGAAGCCAGCCTCCGCCGCGCCCTCGAACTGAATCCCAACGACATCTACGCCCAATCGGCGATGGTCACGCTGTTGCAAGACCAGCGCGAGGACAGCAAGGCCGAGGCGTTGGCCGGCCTGTTGGCAGAACATGCCGGCGCCGAGGATCTCGTGGCCGCGGTCCGCGACGAAGCCAAGCGGCGGCGAATCGGGCGAATGCTCGTCGAGCGAAAGGTGGACCTCGACGCGGCCCCCCGCCCGCCCCGCACCGCCGCCTGGGCCTGGGTCTTCGCCGTCGCAGTCCTCATCGCCCTGTTGTGCTGGTTTTTCGGTCCGCGATACTGGCCCATCGTTTTGGCAATCGCGGCCGTGTTGGTGATTGTGCTGTACAAACTCTTAGATTAGGAGCCGTCGTTTGCATCGCTGCTTTCAAGCCCTGCTGATCTTCTCGATCGCCGCCCTTTCCTGGCTGATGATGCTGGCGGTGCATGAATCGGGCCACGTGTTGAACGGATGGCTAAGCGGAGCGAAGCTGGACGCAGTGCATCTGCCGTTGCTCGGCTTCTCTCGCACCGATTTCGCCGTCAATCCACATCCGCTCTTTGTCGCCTGGGGCGGCCCATTGTGGGGCAGCGTTCTGCCGCTGGCGATCTGCATCGCCACCCGCTGCTTTGCGGCCAAGCGACATCTCTACTTGCTCGCCTGGTTCGCCGGCTTCTGCCTCATCGCCAACGGCGCGTATCTGCTGGGCGGAGCGTTCTTGACTGGCGGCGGCGATGATGGCGGCGTCATTCTCCAGCATGGCGGGGCACGCTGGCAACTTGCCGGCTTCGGCGCCCTCGCGCTGGCCGCCGGCTTATATCTGTGGAACGGACTCGGCCCCTATTTCGGCCTTGGTCCAAGCGGCGGAAAAGTCGATCGCAAAGCCGCCGTCGCCTCGGCGGTCGCACTGGCCTGCGTCGTGGTCGTGATGCAGCTTCTTCCCAAATAGCCGCGAGAACTCCTCGCGGCGGCGGGTCATGCCTCCTTGATCTTGGCCAATTCCGCTTCGGCGGCGGCGAGTTGCTGCTCGATCGACTTCAGTTCGTCCTCATCGTCCATCTGTTTCCTCGCCCCGGCCAACTGCTGTTGCAGCGACTGAATCCGCTGCCGGAGCACGTGCGTTTTTTCTTGATCTTCTTATCCATGAGCATCCCCGCTTATTGTTGGAAAACGTTGGAGTCGAGTCCTTGCGAAACCGCAAACGTCTTTCGCCATTCACTGCCCACTGCCTACTGCCTACTGCCGACTGCCGACTGCCCACTATCCACTACCCACTTCTTCACCATCGCCAGCGCCTCCGCTTGCGTGCGTGCTTCGCCGTCCAATTGCGCGGCGCGGATGCGCTCCAACAGCATTTTATACTGCGGTCCAGAGGGAATTCCATTGGCCAGCAGATCATCGCCGGTCAGCAGCGGGGGCGGATCGAGCGTCTCCCGCGGCTGGGCCAAAAGTTGCCGGCAATGGGCAGCCGCCGCGGAGCCCGAGGGCGAGGCGGCCTCCGCCAGCGCCAACAGGTCGCCGATCCCCTCGGCCACCAGCAGCGGCTGCAGCTTCGACCACCGCATCGTCGCCGCCGCGTCGATCGCCGTGCGATTCTCCACCAGCCAGCCGACGCGATCCGTCTCTTTGTTCGACAACCGCCACCGCCGACATACCGTTCTGGCCTCGGTCGCGTCGACGCGCGGCGGAAGCACCGCGGCCAGCGCCGCCGCAAATCCGACGTCGCCCGGCAGCCGCGCCAGCATCTCCAACCTCTCGTCGAATTGCGCCCGTTCGGCGTCGTCGCGGGGCACGATCTCCGGCAGCACCTCCGCCGCCAGACCCGCATCGAGCAGCAGGCGCACGCCCACGGCGCGACTGGAATCGGTCAGCAACCGCTGCATCTCCATGGCGATTCGCTCGGGACTGACGACGTGGATCTGCGCCGCCATTTCCGCGATGGCCGCCCGCGCATCCTCGTCGAGCGTGAAATCGAAGGCGGCCGCGAATCGCACCGCCCGCAGCATCCGCAGCTTGTCCTCGGCGAAACGATCGCGGGCGCAGCCGATCGCGCGGACGCGGCGTTCGGCCAAGTCCCGCTGCCCGCCGACGAAATCGATCACCCGCTCTTCCACCGGATCGTAGAACAGCCCGTTGATCGTGAAGTCGCGGCGCGAGGCGTCCTCCTCGGCCGAGCTGAAGGTGACGCTGTCGGGATGCCGGCCGTCGCTGTAGGCGGCGTCGCGGCGGAAGGTGGCCACCTCGATCACGCCCGCCGGCTTGGGCCCGATCACCGAAATCACCCCGAACGCGGCGCCGATCGCCAGCGTCCGCCGCCGGCCGAACAACGAGCGGATCTGCTCGGGCGTGGCGCTGGTGGCCACGTCGTAGTCTTTCGGCGTTCGCCCGAGCAGTTGATCGCGTACGCACCCGCCCGCCCAATACGCCGCGAACCCCGCCCCGCGCAAACGGCGAACCACCTCGGCGGCGAATCGGCGTTGTTCCTCAGGCATCAGCATACAGAAAGCCGGAGTCGGCGCAAAAACCAGAAGCGTACGATAACTGCGATTATACCAAGCCCGCGCGGCGACCGCAATTCTCTTGGGGCCTCAGAACCGTTTAGCCGCCGCGTCCACGCGGCGCTGAACTGCCGGTGGTTCTGCGCCGCGTGGACGCGGCGGCTAAACGGTCTTTCCATCTTGACCAACAACAACTATTGCGCCCGGACCGTTAACGATGTCCGTGCGGGAGTTTCTGCTCGACCAATTCGACCACGCGCCGCCGCGCGGCGGCGTCCCAGTTGAAATGATACTCCAGCCCCGGCCGCAGAAAACAGAGCGTCAACTCCAGCGGCGGCGATTTCAAGATCGTCTCGGCCGCCAACGCATAGACGAACATCTGCATCTCGTACGGCGCCGCCGTCGCCGCCAGCGTTTCGGCCGTCGCCCGGTTGGTCTTGTAGTCGATCAGCCGCCATCCGTCGCCGTCGCGGTAGAGGCAGTCAATGAACCCTTGCAGGTATAGCGGCGAGGTGGGGCAGACATTCTTGTCTGCCGGAAACGTCGCACCGCAGGAGGCAGACAGGAATGTCTGCCCCACCGCGAACACGGGCAGCCACGCCAGCAGAAACTCCAACTCGCGGAACGTCTCCTTTGCCGCAGCAATCTGGGCGGTGCGCGGCGAGGCGACGAATCGCTCGATCATCTCGACTGCCAGCGCTTCCTCCTGCTGCCGCTCCGGCCCGGAAAGATGCTGCTCGGCCAAACGCCGAACCCGCTCGGCAACGTCGCCCGGCCTGGCGAAATCGATCTCCTCCAAGACCGCGTGGACCAGCGTTCCCAGGCTGCGCGGGTCCAAGGGCGGCGGGCCCAAGGCGTCGCTTTCCAGCGGGCTAACGTGGAGCGCCGCCGTCTCGACATGGAGCACGCCCGTCAGCCGCGAGAACGAATACTGCCGTCGCGCGGCGGTGTCGCAGGGCACCGGCGCCAAATAGTGCGGCCGCTTCCCCTGCCCGTCCGCCGCCATCTGCTCCGCCTTCTCGACGATCTTCATCAAATCGCGCCGCCGGCGAAGATCGACCGGCTTTGAGCGGACCGGCGGTTCGATGGTGGTCACTCTGACCATCGCCCCATCTCCCCGTCTCCCCTTCTCCCCCTCTCCTTGTCTCCCCGTCTCCCCGTCTTTCACCGCTCCCTTCTTCAGATCAAACCGCTTCGCCAGCAACTCCATCCACGGTCCCGCGGCCTTGCCCGGCTCCTCGACGCCGGCCGAGAGGATCAAGTAATCGGCGGCCCGCGTGGTGGCGACGTACAGCAACCGGCCGATCTCCTGCCGCTCCTCGTCGTTCTCGGCGGCCATCAGCAGATCGTAGCCGGTCGTGGCGTTTTCGTCTTTCAGCACCGGCCCGAGCCGCGGCGAAAAACCGATCGCCGGCCCGGCGACGCGGCGCGGACGGCCGACGTCGGGCACGATCACCACCGGAAACTCCAGCCCCTTCGACTGATGAATCGACATCAACTTCACCACGTCGTTCAACTCCGGCCGCGTGGCCGCCAACGCCTCGTCGGGTTGCCGGGCGACGAACTCCGAAAGTTGCGCGATGAAGTCGGAGAGCGTGAAAATCTCCGCCCGATCGAAGCTCCGCGCCTGCTCGACCAGCTTCTGCAAGTTGGCGAGTTTTCGCTCGCCGAGAAACTCGGCCAGCAGCATGGCGTCGTAACCCGTCCGCGCCATCGCCTCCTGGATCAGCCCGGCCACCGGCAGGCGGTCTTTCACTTCGCGGAGGTCGCCAATCGTGGCCGCGGCAAACCCGGCGAGTTGCCGCTGCCGGTCGTCGAGCTCTTTCGGCAGTTTGCCCCCCTGGAACAATCCCGCCGCAAGCCCCTTCGCGCGCCCGTCGGAATGCCGCGAGAGCCAAAACAGCGTCTCGTCGTCCAAGGCGAACATCGGACTGCGGAGCACACCCAGCAGACTGACCTCGTCGGCGGGAACGTCGATTGCCCGCAACAGATTCAACAGGTCGTAGACTTCCTGCTGCGAATAGAAGGCATGTCCGCCGACGAGATAATAATCGACGCCGTACCGCCGCAAGGCTTCCTCGTAATATTCGACGTTCGTCAACGCGCGAAATAGCAGGGCGAAATCCCCGGGCCGAACTGCCCGCAACGCTCGCGCCTCCTTGTCCCAAATGATCTTCTCGCCCTCTTCTCTTTCGGCCGCTTCGAGCATGTTCCGAATGCGTCGCGCGATCCAATCGGCCTCGATCCTCAGCAGCCGCTCGCGCCGGCCGATGTCATCGAGGGGAGAGAGAAGAGGGGAGAGGGGAGAGGCGATTGCTGATTGCTGATTGCTGATTGCTGATTGCGAGCGGCCGCCTTCGTCACTGCCCACTGCCCACTGCCCACTGCCGACTGCCCACTGCCCACTGCCGACTGCCGACTGCCCACTGCCGACTGCCCACAAGAACTCCACCGCCGCTCCCGCTCCTTGCTCCTCGCGCGGCGATTGCAGCGGCTCGTAATCCTGACCCATCTCCTCGCAAAACAGGGCGTTGACGAAATCCAAGATCGCCGGCCGGCTGCGGAAATTGACCGAAAGCGGCATCCGACCCGGCGGCGGAATCTCGTCGCGAAGCTGCCGGAACACCGCCGGATCGGCCCCGCGAAAGCGATAGATCGACTGCTTATAATCGCCCACGAAAAACAGTTTGCCGTCGAGATACTCGTTGTCGCACAGCGCCTTGACCAATTCGACCTGCAACGGATCGGTGTCTTGGAATTCATCCACCAGCAGCAGCCGCAATTGCCCCGCCAGCCGCTTCCGCAACTCGCCGCGATTCGCGCCGACCAGCAAATCCCGGGCGCGGATCAACAGGTTGTCGAAATCCAACCTCCCCATTTCGCTTTTCCGCCGGTCATACTGTTGGGCAACGCCGGCGGCCAGGCCGATCGCCTGCAAGGACAAGTCGGCCGCCGGCCGAGCGGCCAGGGGATCGAATTGCACCTGCGGCTGAAGCTTGTCGATCCGTTCCCGCAGCCGTTTCGCCGCCTCTTTGAACCGCTCGTAGACCTCCTCGGTTGCCCAGTGTTTTTTCGTTCCGCCCCCCTGCACCTTGGCATTCTCGCGAATCGCCGCAAGCAGTTCTTGTGGTGCAGGCGTCTCGCCTGCCGTCTCTGAAGCAGGCGAGACGCCTGCACCACAAAGTCCCTGAACCAACCCCCGCAGTTTATCGCACCGCTCGCGCATCACCGGATGATTGGGCGGATAGTGATTGGCCAGATCGAGCAGCGTCTTGGCATCGGCCGACTCGGCGATTTGACACAGTAGCCGCGGCAGCGTATCCCGACTCCAGAAATCCTGCCAGCGGGCGACCAGTCCCTCGGGCGTTTCCCGCTGCCACAAGGCCCAGTCGATCTCCTGCCGCGCCGCCAGCAACTCGGCGATCATGGTGCGCAGCCGGTCGAAGCTGTAGCGGGTCACCAGCGTCAACGTCGCTTCGTCGCGCTCGCCGAGCCGGTTGCGCAGCACGTCGTCGGTCGCCTCGAACAGCAGCGTGGCCGCCTGCGCCGCATCGAGCACGCGGAAGCGCGGATCGAGCCCCGCCTCGACGGCGTGCGCCCGCAACAGCGAGCCGCAAAACGAGTGAATCGTGCTGATCCGCGCCGAATCCATCTCGCGTACCAGCCCGAGCCAATAGTCCGCCTCGTTGTCGGGGCAGTTTTTCAAGCGCTCTTGGCACTCCTTGCGGATGCGTTCGCGCATTTCGCGTGCCGCCCGCTCGGTAAATGTAATGGCCACGATCTGTCCCAGCCGCGACCGCTCGGGGACTGTCCCGATTTTCGCATCAGCGAAAATGGGACTGTCCCCTTTAACGCCCCCCGGCTGCAACTCGGCCAGAAACCGTTCGGTCAGCACCGTCGTTTTGCCGCAGCCCGCCCCGGCCGACAGCGCGACGGAGACGCCCCGCGCCGTCACCGCTTGGCGCTGCTGCCCGGTCAGCTTCGATGCCGTTGGAGCGGCAGTTGAACTGCCGCGACAACGATCGCTCTCGCGGTCGATCGCATTCATTCGTTCGCCGTCGGTTGCCATGTTTTTTCCAGGGATCGCACTTGATTGATGCGGCAGACGGTGCGGAAGGGGCAATGGCCTGTGCAATGTTCGTCGCCGCTGCACACGGGAAATTGGCCCGCACGCATCGCGCGCACCAGCCTGATCACCGTATTCGAGAGACCGGCGCGAATCTCCTCCCACTTCGGGTCTAGTTCGATCCGGCCGTCGATATCGTCGTACATCTTCAGCGCCTGGCGGGGCTTGAAGCCGTCGTCGCGCAGATACCAGTAGGCGGCCCGCCACGGCCAGGCGTCGCGTTCGTTCAGGATCAGCTCCGTTGCGGCGATGGCGTAGAGCGGCAGTTGCAGGGTCGTGCCCGCCGCGATGCTTTCCGGCGTCAGCCGAATGCTGCGGCCCGTCTTGTAGTCGAGCACGTTGAATACGCTCTGGCCGGCAAATACGCCCGTGTCGATGCGGTCGATCCGCCCGGAGACGCGTACGGTTTCCTTCTCACCGGTAAACTTCAACGGCTCGTCGGTCGAAGGCGCCGGTTCGCCGCTTCGGCCGAACGATACCTCGAACAGTTCCGCCGCTATCGGGTCAGTGAAGTCTTTCCACAAGCCGTCGTACTTCTCGACCTGCTCGCGATAATGCGACAACCACTCCGTCACCAGCCGGCGATCGACCTCGCGGAGCGCCGCCTGCACCGGATTTCTCGGCTCGGCGGGAAGCGAATCGCGAATCGCCGCATCCAGCAGCAGCTTGAAATCCGCCGCGTCGAGTTCCAGGGGCGATCCCGGCCGCCCGAGCCGCTCATTGACCTTCCTGTGAAACTGCGAGAGCACGTCATGCACCACCCGGCCGCGCTCCAGCACGTCGAACTCCAGCGACAAATCTTCCAGCGGCTCGATCTTCAGTATCCGCTCCAGGAAGAAGCGGAAAGGACACGCGGCGTACCGCTCCAGCTCGGTCGCAGAGAAGGTATGCTGTGCGTCGAATTGCCCGGCCAACGCCGCACTCGCCGCCGCACTCTGCAATATACCTTCGCCCGGGCCGAACTGATCGCGGCCTTGACGCTGGTAGATCAGTTCCAGGCCGGCGGCGAGCGGGGGGAGAGGGGAGAGGGGAGAGGGGAGAGGGATTGCTGATTGCTGATTGTTAATTGTTGATTGCGAGCGGCCGCCTTCCTCACTGCCGACTGCCCGCTGCCCACGACCAACCTCGCTGGGCACTGAAGTGCCCAGCCCTCTCCCCTCTCCCCTCTCCTCTCTCCCCTCTCCCCGCATCAATCCGGCCAACAACGCCACGTTCCCCGCCAACGCCGTCGCCACCGCTTTCACGCGAAAATCGAAGGGGCAGAACAGCTCGTCCTCCGGCGGAATCGGGCTGAGGTCGTTCTGCTCGCAGCGCGGAATCGCGCCCGCGCCGAACACCTCTTCGACTTCGCTCAGAAACGGACTGGGCAAAAGCGGTTGTGCCGACTCATCGAGCGCCGGGTAGCTGAGATACAATCGCTTCGTCGCCCGCGTGGCCGCTTCGTAGAACAGCAGCATCTCCTCACGGGTGCGCTCGCTGCGGGCGACCAGCGGCAGACCGGCGTCGATCAGCCGAACCTGCTCGGCTTCGCTGTAAAGACGATCCTCCCGATCGGGCGCGGGAAATGCCTTTTCTGACAGGCCCGCGAGAAACAGATAGGGAATTCGCAGCGAGCGGACGCTCTCGGCCGAGAGCACGCGGACGTAGCCCGCTTCGTCGCCCGTGCTGCCTATGCGATCGCTGCCGATGATGTCCACCAGCGCCTCGAACGCCGCACGGCGATCCAACTCCGGCGGCCGCCGCTTCAACCACCCCGCCAAAGCCTCCCCCTCGTCGAGCGCCTTCATCAGCCGTTCCCACGCGCGGCGATCGCCATCGCCAAATAGCCGGGAGCCAACGGCTCCCGGAGGGTAGCGGCGAAGGCACGCACATTCCGGGAGCCATTGGCTCCCGGCTATTTGCTGTGATAAATCGTCAATAGCATGGTTATTGTCGTAGATCGCTCGCAGTAATCCCGTCTCGCCAGCCAATCGCTCCCAGGCTTTTCCCCATTCCGGCAGCGTCGCCCGTTGCGGCAAAGCGTCGAACGTGGCCGCCAGGCGCTGAACGACCGCTGCCGTGAACTCTTTGTAGGAGGCGTCTCCCGACGCCGATTGCCCACGGGCGTCACCCCCTTCCAATCGGCGACAGGAGTCGCCTCCTACAGCGCCTAATTGTTCGATCAATAGTTCACGCTTGCGAGGAACTTGCAGCCCGCGAATCGCCTGCTCCACGTCCAATTTCGCTTCGCACCAGGCGGGCCACATGGGTTGGAAGTAATTGCTCCCCAAGACGGCCAAGAGCCGATCGAACGGCCAATCGTCCAGATCGAGTTGTAGCAGCGCAACCAGCCAGCGCAGCGCCGGCGAATGATCGAGCGTCCTCCCCGACTCCTGCTTGACGGGAATGCCCAGCCGGCCGAACACTTCGTCGATCAATTCCGCACAATCTCGCGGCGAACGAAAGACGACGGCGATTTCGCCCGGCCGCGATTCGCCATCGACCAGCAGCCGTTTGATCCGCCGCGCGATCATCTCGATTTCACCCACCTGTCGAGCCGCGGCGAGGATTTCGATGCCCGCGGCCCTGCTGGGCACTGAAGTGCCCAGCCCTCTTCCGGCGTTGCGTCGCCGCGGGTTCTCGAAAATCGTTCGCTCCAACTGCGCCAGCGCCGGCCAGTCGCACTCGGCCCTGGCCAACTGCTCGACCTTCGCCCCGCTATGCCGTCGGCTAAGTTCGTCGAGCGTCTTCAGCGGTTTAGCAAAGAGGTCCTCGCGCCGCGGCTCGGCCTCCAACGGCAGCGTGACGAACATCTCTTCCGCCCGCCCCGCCAAGATTTCGAGAATTTCGTGCTGCGTCCGCGTGAAGTCGGTGAAGCCGTCGGCGACGATGAGAAGGGGAGAGGGGGGTCGGCAGTGGGCAGTGGGCAGTGGGCAGTGGGCAGTGGGGATTGCTGATTGTTGATTGTTGATTGTTGATTGAGAGGGGCCGCCTTCCTCACTGCCCACTGCCCACTGCCCACTGCCCACTGCCGACTGCCCACCACCCACTGCCGACTGCCCACTGCCGACTCCGCTAGGCACTGAAGTGCCCAGCCCTCTCCCCTCTCCTCTCTCCTCTCTCCTCTCTCCCCTGGCCAACACGTTGCGGGCCGACCAGAAGCGGCCTTCGGCGTCGAACAGCCCGTGCTCGCGCAGCGCGTTTTGGTAGATGTCGTAAATCTCCGACAACTCCGTATCCTTCGCCGCCAATCCACGGGTCTGGCAGGCGCGGCGAAACTCGTCGGGCCAGATTTCCAGCCGCTTCAGTTCGCTGATGAACTCGCAGACCAGATCGACCAAGCCGGTGCTGCCGGCGATCGGCTGAAAATGATGCAGCCGCCCGCGCAACGACTGCTCGCGGATGATCTCGCGGACCAACTCGCGTTTCATCAGGCGAGTCATGGGCCGGATCGGCAGTTCGGCCGCGTGCAGCACCGCTTCGGCGAACTTCTCGAAGGTCATCACCCCCGGCCGAAAGCAGCCGACCAGCGAACTGTCAAGAAGCCGCTGGCGAATCTCGCTGGCCGCTCGCCACGTCGGCGCCAGCCACAGCACCGCCCCCGGCGGCCGCCCGCGAAGAGCCGCCCGATAGCGCGTCAACAGCCGCTCGGTCTTTCCGCTTCGGGCGGGACCGCAGAGAATAGTGACGCGAGCGGGCATGTCATATCAACCCTGGGCAGTCGCAAACGGTTCTCGGTTATCAGGATGCTTCGACGATCTTGATATCCTCGTCGGTCAATCCGTAGAGTTCGTAAACCAGCAGGTCGATTTGTTGATCGGTGGCGGCGATTTGCCGTTCCAATACCGTCCGGTTATGCGCCGTCCGCGCCACGGGTAATCTCTCGTGCAACTTCAAGATCATCTCAACTAACTCCGTTATCCGATCGCGGCGCGATTGAGCGACGGCCTCGTCCCCGGCCAGTTGCGGAATAGGCAACTGCTTGAGATAGGTTCCCTTGATCTTGGGAAATGTCCGTCGCTGGTCGTAGAAGCGTTGGAG
Organism: uncultured Planctomycetaceae bacterium; assembly: GCA_963823895.1. GTDB lineage: Bacteria > Planctomycetota > Planctomycetia > Pirellulales > Thermoguttaceae. The sequence goes on along the minus strand of CAWGNG010000020.1, from coordinate 306,217 downwards.
CCAAAAGACGCGGAGCAACCGCGAATTCAAAATCCCGAGCAAGAACAGCGGATTGGTGGTCTTCTCTTTCAGATTTATCATGAACACGGTATTGAGGCACTGGTAGCCAAGCGTGTCGATCGCAAATTCGGGGAATCTTCCTATTTGCCGCGTAATCAACTTGTTTTTCGCGTTCTGCTTTTCTGAATCCCAGCACCCGCCGCACTGAGCGACATCATCATCCAAACAAGCCAAATGTCCCCAGGAGAGACTGTATCGGAAGACATCGCGGCCCGTATAGCACGGCGCGTACTTTGCGGGAACGTCTTTTCGATTGTCCACCTTGATGACGTCACTGAGATACTTCTTGCGGTCACGGAGCTGCTTTCCAAAGTTGACGCAGGCAATGTCGCCGAGTAAAACACTCTTGGCGGCAATGCGGTTCCAGAGGCCGGTTTGTTTTGCATCGCCTGCCTCCGTAAACAACGCATAGTCATCCTTTCGTGCCGCAGTCGCGGAAATCGTCGTCTTGCGAATTGTTTGAAGTTCTTCTTGCGCACAAACCGCGTGAACGAGAGGAAACTTGCGGGACGGTCGTCCACCGAACGCTACGAAGATCGCGTTGTCCACGCTGACGCCGTGGAACACGCCGCCATCGATCACGACAATATGGTCGATGGCGGATTTGTCCAAAAGAAACCGCCGCAAGGACTCTAGGTAGTTGTTTGTCAAATAGTTGGCCGGCGTAATCATCGAACAGCATCCGCCCGGTGCGAGGAGGCGAATGGCATGTTCCATGAAAAGATGGTATGTATCCAGTTTGTAGGATGCTGTAACGAACTTTGAACGGAAATATGCGAGTTGTTCGTCATCTCGGAAAGCACCTTGCAGCAACACATACGGCGGATTGCCGATCACAGCGTCAAATCCGGCGTCTCGGCCGTGAAACACCTCGGGGAATTCGGTCTTCCAATCAAATACGTTGATTCGCCATCGCTCCTCGTCGTCCAATAGGCTCATCTGCCGGGGGCGCAGAAAATCGGGGCCGATCAGGGAATTGCCGCACTTGATATTGCCGGCCAGGTCGGGCAACGCCCGCTCGTGACAAATCCGCAGTTGGTTCGTGAGCGTCTCACCCGATTCCCCTTCCAAAACCTTCAACAACAGCGACAGTTTCGTCACCTCGACCGCTTGCGGGTCGATGTCCACGCCGTAGATGTTGTTCAACAAGATCCGCTTCTTCTCGGCGGTCGTCAAGCGCCAGTCGCCGGACACACCGCGATAGAGTTTCGGGTAGCGGCCTCTTGCATTCTTCTCCGCGCCATCAGCAATATATGAGTCGCAGTGCCATGTCAGGAGATATTGATAGGCGCCGAGCAAGAACGAACCAGACCCGCACGCCGGGTCAAGAATCCGCAGTTTTGAGACTTGTGCAAGCGTGCTATGTGCAACCCGCTTGCCAACCGTGTGTGCAACAATGTAATCGACGATGTACGACGGCGTATAGTAGACGCCGCCGGCCTTGCGGACCTCTGGTTTTTCCTCGACTTTCGCCCGATGCCCCTCGGTCAGCCGGATCACCTTGCCCAGGAATTGCTCGTACACCTGGCCCAGGATTTCCGCGGGAAGAACTGAGAACTCATAGGGGCTTTCGGGAAAGTAGAGCCTCTGCAAGAGTTCCTTGAGTGGCTTGTCGTCGATCCTCAGTGAGAGCGTCAATTCACCGGGAGGTTCGGGACGCTCCTTTTCGGGCGTGAAGTGAAAGAGGCCCGAGTTGTAGCGATCGTCGGCGCGCTGAAACAGTTCAGCCAAGCGGCGATAAATGTTTGGTGCGTTCGGCAGCGATTGCAGCGTGCCGTAAGGTTCGATTCCGCGATCTTCACAGATTCGCAAGAACACAATCCGGTCAATTGTGCGTTGAACGGCGAAATTCAGATCGCGTTGTGAAATACCCGGATTTCGCAGGGCGATGTTTTTCGCCAAATCGAGCCGCCACGCCTCCATTTCCTGCAAGAACGCGGCGTCGACCGAAGCCGTTCCCTTTTTGGTCCTCTTGTCGGCGAGGAACCGATCGAACGAGCCGCGGCGAATGGCCTCGGGCGAGAACAACTCGAAAAGCTCGTCCCAATGCTCGATGTATTCGGAGTGCTTGAGGCAAATGACTCTCGCAACAGTAGCCTTGTCGGTCTTGACCGGCTTTATGCGACAATCATAGACGGCGAATTCCTCGAAGTCGGTCAAGACACTGATCGGCAGCTTGGCGGACCATGCGTAGCGCCGCAACTGAAAAGCAGGTCCGACGGCCTCACCAATATCGACCGATGGCTTCTTAGCTTCAACGAAGAAACTCCTCGTTCCGCCGCCGGCGCGGAAACAGTAGTCGGGTGCTTTTGTGCGTCCGCCGATGCGAATGGCATCTTCGTGGATTACTTCCTTGTAGGCATCGGCATAGCCCTTGCGGTTAAAGACGTCCCAGCCGAGGGCCTCGAACAACGGATTAACGAATTCTTCGCGGAGTTGCGCCTCATTGTATTGGCCTCCTCGATAGGTTGGCCGATGCGCGTTGAACCGTTCGACCAGTTCACGCACAATTGAGGGTGCCGGCATGGTGCAATCTCCATGTGTCCGCTACTACAATTTGCGACGGCCTCTTCGCTCTTGCCTTGGCCAGCGCCGGAGAAAGGTACAGCGACTCGTACGTGTCACAATTCCTGCCGAGCAACGTCGCTTGAGTCGAGCGGCCCGCATGAACCTCGATATGATGCAATTCCAGCCGTTTCGGCAGCGGTTCTCCATAGGTCTTCTCGCCCATTCGGCCGTCGTAACTCACGAGATACTTGCAGCCTTTGTCGTTCAGCGACGCCAATTGGTCACAGAAGTCCTCGTGTTCGATTTTCGGGCAATACCGGTTGTCCCTGTTCTTGCACACGCCCTGGTAAGGCGGATCCATGTAGATCAACTCAGCCGAATTGCATTGAGCGAGCACTTCCCGATAATCGCACGAACTCAATTCGGTTCGCCCGTGCAACAGCGATGACGCTCCCAGAATGCGACCTCGCATTGTGGCAGGGCGTGCCCCTTTGCGTCGGTTATCAGGGCTATTGTTGAAATGTCCGTCCCCATTGTAACGAATCGCTGCCTTCACGCAACGGGCAAGTAAATAGAGGAAGTACTCGGGCTTATGAGTCGCGTTAAACTTCCGCCGAACAGTATCGTAGTAATCCCGTTCTTGGCCAAGCTGGGTTCGCCAAAGTCGTGAATACTTGGCGGCCAATTCCTCGGGACGATCGACAATCTCGCGCCACAGATCGATTAGAGGAGCGTGCGCATCGTTAATCCAGAACCGATCGCTCAACCTGCGATACCCGGCAGCCAGCGAAATCGCCGCCGAACCGGCGAATGGCTCCACAAGACGGCGAAAATGGGCTGGAAAATACGACAGAATAATCGGGGCGAGGCCGCGCTTGCTCCCCTGGTACGGTATCGGATGCGGAACATCCCACCGCTCATGCTTCTTCACGGTCTCAGTCAAACTCGGCATGGCATCCCGTCCCCGATCAACTACCGACAATGCCCCAAGGCACGCCGATGCACTCCTTCGCGAGCCACAAACACAACCACTCATTTCGGCGCCAATGTGCAGATCATCCGGCGGCCGTGGTGAACCGGGGGCGACTCGATCTTCGATACGTCGGCCAACTGGGCCAAGACGTCGTCGATCACCCGGCGGCCTTCGTCCACGTGCGCCAACTCGCGGCCGCGAAACACCACCGTCACGATCACCTTGTCCTTCTCGGCCAGAAACTCGCGGGCCTTGTTCACCTTCACCTGGATGTCGTTGCCGCCGGTCTTCGGCCGCACCCGAATCTCCTTGATCTTCACCTGATGAGCGTGCCCCTTGTGCTGCCGCTTCTTCTGCTGATACTTGAACTTGCCGTAGTCCATGATGCGGCAGACGGGCGGACGCTCGGCCGGGGCCACCTCGACCAGATCGAGGTCCAGCGTCCGCGCCTGCCGCAACGCCTCGTCCGTCGCGAGAATGCCCAATTGCGTCCCGTCGGCCCCGATCACGCGGACGGGCGTAATCCGAATTTGTTCGTTGATTCGCTGTTTGCCGGTTACTTCTGGCGGCCTCCATTTTCCCATACGAATTGGTCCTCTGTGGTTGGTGGATAGTGGCCAGTGGCTAGTGGCCAGTGGCCAGTGGCCAGTGATTAGCACTAGGAAATGATTGCTGGTTCGATTCTACTGATCCTCGGTCCTCTGGCCACTGACCACTAGCCACTAGCCACTAGCCACTGACCTCTACTTCGCCGTCTTCCGCACCGTTTTCGCCGCGACTTCCGCCCGCAGCCGTTCGATTGCCGCGGGCAGCGGCATGGCGCCGAGATCGCCCTCGATGCGATCGCGGACCGCCACTTTGCCCTCTTCGGCCTCGCGCCCGCCGATCACAAACATGTACGGGATCAACTCCAATTGGGCGTCGCGGATTTTGGCGCCGATCTTCTCCGCCCGATAGTCGCCGCCGACGCGGAAGCCCGCCTCGGCCAGTTGCCGCTCGACGCCCCGGCCGTACTCCTCGGCCTTCTGGCTGACGACCATCACCCGCACCTGCTCGGGGGCCAGCCAGAGCGGAAACGCCCCGGCAAAATGCTCGATCAACATCCCCACGAACCGCTCGAACGACCCGAACGGCGCGCGATGGATCATTACCGGCTGGTGCGGCGCGTTGTCGTCGCCGATGTATTCCAGGGCAAATCGCTGCGGGCTGGGCAGGTTGTAGTCGAGTTGCACGGTGCCGAGTTGCCAGTCGCGGCCGATGCAGTCAGCGACGATGAAATCGGCCTTCGGCCCGTAGAACGCCGCCTCGCCGCGCTCGACGTGCAAGTTCGGCAGGCTCATCTCGCCGCAGACCCGCTCGAGCGCCTCTTCCGCCCGCTGCCAGTTCTCGATGTTGCCGACGTACTTGTCGCTGGCCGGATCGCGGAACCCCAACCGCACGCGGTAGTCGTCCAATCCGAGCGTCTTCAAGACGAACTGCGTCATGTCCAGACAGCCGCGAAACTCGGCGGCCACCTGTTCCTCGGTGCAAAAGATGTGGGCGTCGTCCTGCGTGAAGCCGCGCACCCGCGTCATCCCGTTCAACTCGCCCGACTGCTCGAAGCGGTGTACCGTGCCGAACTCCGCTAGCCGCAGCGGCAATTCGCGGTAGCTCCGCGGCTTCGATTTGTAGATCGTTACGTGGTGCGGGCAGTTCATCGGACGCAGCAAGTATAGCTCATCCTCGCCGACCTCGATCGGCGGAAACTGCGACTCCTTGTAATACGGATAATGACCGGAAGTCTTGTACAAATTCACGTTGCCGATGACCGGCGTGTTGACCGGCTGGTAGCCGCGATGGATCAACTCGGCGTAGAGGAAGTTCTCCAACTCATGCCGCACCACCGCCCCCTTCGGCAGCCAGAACACGAGCCCCTGGCCGACGGCCGGATCGATAAAGAACAGATCGAGCTGCTTGCCCAGCAGGCGATGGTCGCGGCGCTTGGCCTCCTCCATCCGCCGCAGATGGTCGTCGAGCTCCTGCTTGCTGAAGAAGGCGGTGCCGTAGAGCCGCTGCAACTGCTGCCGCGAGGCGTCGCCCCGCCAGTACGCCCCGGCGACCGACATCAGTTTGAACGCCCCGATCGCCCCCGCGCTGGGGATATGCGGCCCGCGGCAGAGGTCGACGAACTCGCCTTGGCGGTAAAACGACACGGTCGCTTCGCTCGAAAGCCGCCCGTCCTCCAGGTGCTCGACCTTCAGCGCCTGCCGCAGATCGCGGCACAACTCGATCGCCGCCTGCCGATCCATCTCGACCCGCTCGAACGCCTCGTCCTCCTTGACGATCCGCGCCATCTCGGCCTCGATCTTGGGGAAGTCCTCCTCCGACAGGGCGTGCTCCATCTCAAAATCGTAATAGAACCCGTCGGCCACCGTCGGCCCGAAGGCCAACTGCACGCCCGGGAACAGCCGCATGATCGCCCGCGCCATCACGTGCGCACATGAATGCCGCAACAGATCGAGGGCTTGCGGGTCTTTGGCCGTAATCAGACGAAGGGCAACTTCCCCTTCGGCGGGCAGAAGATCGTTGACGCCCGCCATTTGCCCATCCACTTCGGCGGCCAGCGTGGCCTTGGCCAGCCGCGGACCAATCTCCGCGGCAACATCGATCGGCCGAACGCGACGGGAATACTCCACAGACTTTCCGTCGGGAAGAATGACTTTCAGCATAAATCTCCATCGGGCCGTGGGGGCTGTCCCAATTCTCGTGTCAACCCCAATGGGACTGTCCCCTTTGGACGGCGGGATTGTCCCTGTAGCACGGGCATCTTGCCCGTGATTCTCTGACACAAAAATCGAAGCAGACCCCCAAAACACCCCCCGGCGACCGGCGGCATCGGTACAAAGGACGCCTCACACATTCCCCGCCAGGGGAGGACTGCGAGCGTGTAGTATACCCGCTGCCGCCCGTACCTGGCAAGATATGCCGGAAGCCATAAACAGCCCGCTTTTCCACGTAAAGTAGGTCCGGCTTGCCGAGCCGGACATTCGCAGGGTTGTCCCGCGCGGCACACGGACAGATATCCTCACTCTTTGTAATCCCTGAACCCATCGACCAATTGCCTGAATGAGCTCGGCTTGTATTTCTCGAAATTCTCCTGATCCACGAAAACAAAGTCGTATTTCACGTCTTTTTGCACCCGGTTGATGTCCTCGCACCATTGCCGCAGCCGCGCCATCTTCAGCGGAACGTCCAAATCCTCCTGCCCCTTCGTCTCGACTACGACGACCCGCGTGTCCGACAGTTTGACCAGGAAATCCGGGTAGTAGTTGGAAATGTCGCCATCGGCGTTCACGTAATCGAGCTTGAAATGGACGGCCAAGTAGTTCTTCGCATAAGAGACCACGTCATCGCAGCCCTCAAGGAAGTTGGCGAATTCCAGTTCCAACGGGCTATCGCCGATGATGCGGTTAAAAACGCTCTTCTTCGGCACGAGATAGCCTTGATCCTTGGCGACAAAAGGCCGGGTTTGCCGCAACTTGATCGTGTCGCGGATTTCGGCGTCGCCCTTTTCCCGAACAGTCAGGGCGTTGATCGCCTTCTTGAACGTCTCGATCAGCGTCTTCGTGGCGGCCAATTCCGACAGGTTGCGCAGTGTGTTCGGGTCTTCCAACTCCACCGGGCGGTCGAACAACTCCTCCTGCACGAACGCCTTTATCTTGCCGTACAGCACGTCATAGCCACTGACCAGGCGCAAATCCTTCAAGATCGTCTGCGCGAACGCCTCGACCAGCGGATAATCCGCCACCGTCTGCACGAAAATCGCCCCGTTGTTGTGTTTTGGCGTGGCGGTTGTATCGACCTGCATCGAAAGCGACGCCCCCTTCTGCTTCAAGCGGTTGTGGATGTCTTCGATCGACTTAAACCACGCCATGCCCGGATCGTGAATATGGTGCGCCTCGTCGTTCAGGATCATCAACTCCTCGATGTCCCGCACGATCATCCCCAGGTCCACCTTGGAATCCGTCGTCGCGCCCGTGGGCCGCTTGCCCAGGAAGTAGTCCATCGTGTTCTCGTCGTCCGGCGACGGCGGGATATCGTCGCCGGAATACACGCGGTGAATGTTCGTGAGGAAGATGTTCCCCGTAGGCCGCGTGATGCGGACCTCGTCTTGCAGGTGCAGCGTCAGTTGAAAATCGTCGCGCCAGTTGCGGCCGTCGATGCCGTCGTCCGGGATCACCGTGTCCTTGCGGCAGCCGTGAAAGATCTTTGATCGCCGGGCGGTGGTGACGGCGACGGACGGTCGATGATCGGAGGGCGATGCCAGACGCGATGTGCCGCCACGGGATCGGCGACGAGAGGTACGAGGCGAGGTGTCACGACCGTGACGCCTCAATGTGGTTTCGCAGTGCCCCAAGTTCCTCGTCACAGATGAAGCCCACGCTGTCGGTTGCCGTCATTCCCTCGCACCATGCGATGATCTCGGCCGGCGGCAGGTCGCACTTCTTCAGGGCCTTGATGATCACCGCGAAACACTCCTCGATGTCTGCCGTCATCATTCCCTCGTCACTCATTTCCACCTGCTGGCTCCCTTGCTTCATCAAATCCAGCGAAAGCTCCATCGCCGGCCGCAACTGTCCCAGATCGACCAATCGGCTTAGGTTGCGTTTCACCGCTTCATAGGCCGCGTAGTCGTAGCTGAAATTGCGGTTGATGTCTCGTTCGTCGAAGTCGGTCGCGTCGGCGATGGCTTGCCGCGTCGCGGCAGCCAGTTCTCCGGCCGGGGCCTGCAACTCGAATCTGGCGTCGAGTTGGCGGAGAATCGTGCGGTCATCTTTCGCCAATTCCAGCAGAACGTCGATCAGGTCGCCTTTGCTGCGTTTCGCCAATGCCTTACGCAGCCTAGCCGCGGAATCTGCCGTCTTAACGGCTTTCTTCGGACGGTGTTTTGACATGTCGCGTTCCTTTGCTCTCCAGCGCGTCTCGATAGTTCCACGGCATCCAGTGCTCTGGATTGGCGGATAACTCGCCCGCATGCCGCTCAAGCTCAGTCAGGTAGTCGAACGGGTTCGCGCCGCACAGTTCGCAGGTGTGGATCAGGCTCATAAACAAATCCCCCACCTCCGCGCCGTGGCACGTCTTGTAGAACAAGGCGTTTTTGCGGTGCAGGATCGCCCGCTTTAGCGCGCGTTCGCACACGTTGTTGTCCAGCGGCGCGCCGGCCACGCGGAGGAACAACGTCAGCCGCTCCCAGTGTTTCAACAGGTACGAAATCGCGCTGCCCAACGACGAGTTTGGCTCGACGCACCGTTGCTCGAATTGTCGGACAAGCCAGGCGTGAAGTTCTTCCATCACCGGGCCGCTCTCGGCCTGGTGGAAGAGCAATCGTTCCTGCGGCGACAGATTTCGCTCTCGGGCGATGCCGTCATTCTTGTAAATCACGGCGAGCGCTTCCAACACGTGCCGGCACTCCTCGGGAAAACGTTCCGCCACTTCCACGAACTGCCGCCGTCCGTGGGCCAGACAGTGGGCCACGATCGTCGCCAGCTCCCCAGGCAAATTCCGCGGCAAGGCATCACACATCTGAATCGGCGCGGCCAACGATTCGGCACGCTCGATCAGCACGTCCGCCAGATTCTCGCCCGCGTGTTGACGCCCGCTGAAAAACAGGGCGATCTTGCGGTCTTCCTTGCTGGAAACAACGCCCGAAGTGAACATGCCCTTGCGCTCGGCCGGCGGTTTCTTCGCCGAGCCCTCGGCTGAAGTGTCGGCAGCCTCTGCGGCGAAAGTCTCTTCCTTGGCTCGTGCGCCCATCAGCTCCAGAATCTTGACCGTCGTATCATCATTGAAAACCACCTCGCCTTGCGCCGCCTGGCGAATCAATTCCGCGAAAGCCGGCTCGATCTTCTCGGCCTTGGCGTGAACGATCTCCCATTGGGTCGAAGCCGGCAGCGGAATGCCCAAGCTTCCTTGTAGCTTCTCCTCGCGGTTGAAGGGCATCCCGGTTCCGTACTTCAGCAAGGCGATCATGCTGCCCGCCGTTGCATCATACTTTTCCGGGCCCACCTCGTCGGGCGACTGGGCCGTGAAGACGACGCCGCACAAGTTGCACCGCAACTTCTGCAGTTCGTAAATCTTGGCCTGAATCGGGGCCTGCCCCACCAATCGAACCAGCACGCCCGGCCGGCCCGTCTCGTAGACTGTGCCCTTGTCGCACTTCGGGCAGGCGTCACCCGGCTGGAGCGACTCGTGAGGCACCGCAACCTTCTCCGCCCCGGCGTAGGCGTCGGCCCCGTTGCGGCCGTGTCCTTTGGCAGGCGTTTTCGCCGCGTCTTCCGGCGCCAACACCACGGCAGTCGAAACGGCCGCAGATGCCGACCGCGGCGACGCCAAATCCTTGCCGCCGCCGATCACCGTCTTCGTTTTCTCGGTCCGCGAACCGAAAAGCAGCTTCCGCAAGCGAGCGATCGTGGTGTTCTTGTCGTCCACTAACTCGGCGATGGTGTCGTAGGCATCCACCACCGCCCTGAGGATCGCATAATCCTTCTCGTCGAGTTTTTTCTCGGCTTGCCGCAGAGCGTCTTCCAACTGGCTCATGTCGATCTCGATGGTCGAAAGCTTCGTTGGCATGATGATACCAGCAACGGAGGCCGACGAAAACCACTATGGCGTTCATTTCAAGCGGGCGCAGAATAACGCGCATCCGCAAAGCGTGGAAAGAGCGATTTGCCGCGATTTCGCGGGCACCGCCGCCAATCGCCGCGTCAATCCGCCGGCCCCACCGATCACCAAGCAGGCGCCGCTTGCGTCGCTTCCGGATTGCCCGCCGAAAGAAGAACCTGCAACTGATGGGCTGCCAGCGTTCTGGCCGCCGCATTCTTAGCCGACGGCCACCAGGAGAACTTGCCGCTCGACAACCGCTTGTGGCAAAGCCAATAACCTTGGCCGTCATAAACGAGTATCTTTACCGCCGTCGCCGCTCGATTGCGGAATACGAATACCCAGCCATTAAACGGATCATGCTTCAACACCTCCTTGCACAACCGGGCCAGACCGTCGATTCCGCGGCGAAAGTCGGCTGGCTCGATGGCCACCACTACCCGCATCTGAGGCGTGACCTGAATCATGGCGAGGGATTCCAGAAGCTCCGGCTCAGCGCCGCCAGATCGGGCGTCGGGACTCCTTTCAGATGGACCCGCATCTTTGCCCCGGCAGCGTCCTCTAACTCCACCGTGCATTCGCAACCGTTGCTGGCAGGGGCCAGTTCAAGAAACGTGGCCGCCGACTCGGCACCGAGAGGAAGAGGTGGTCGGCGTCGATAGGCATTCTTCGGCAGATCAACGGCGACCGTGGATTGCTGTTCGACACGCTTTTTCAGCGAGTAGTACTCCAGACGCAATACCCTGGAAGTGCGATGGAGCCCATACCGGACAGCCGCTCTTGCTGCTGCGGTCCACAGCCCGTCCGGAATCCGTGAGCGCGCCTGATGCGTCGCCCGCCAACGCAGAAATCGACGCCGAAGTGCCTCCAGCCGGGCCGGAATGTCGCGAGTCTCTCTGCCATTCATTGGCTGTCCTCCGCAAAAGTCTCTGCTGACAGCCAACGATACCAAATGCTTCAAGACATTTCATACACGCTTGCCGCAAGGACACGCTTAATCGCCTGCTGACGTAGTTCGTGTCCGATCTTCGGCGATCGCAGCCTCATCTCCCGGTATGGGTTTGGTGGACCCTGCGCCACCGTCGTTTCACTGCGCTCATGTTTGTGCGTGAGCGAGGAAGGAGTCTGTGATGAACGTGATTGCTAATTGTGTCGAAGCAGTAGGGCCGATTCCACTCCTGCAAACCAGCACGTTGACAGCCGACCTTGGCTGCGCTCCCATTACCGCGACCAATGCGGTTTCGGTAGCGCTGCCGCCAAGCAGTTCGCCGGCGGCGGACCAACCGTTACACCGTCTGGGAGAAGTTCGACGCCGCGAACGGATCACGCGTGGCAAGGTCGCTCGGTATCTGGGCATCTCGATCAGTGCGGTTGAACGACAAGAAGAGCCATCGTCGGATCTGCTCTTGAGCGACCTGCGCCGCTGGCAGAAGGCACTGGGGGTGCCTGTTGCCGAATTGTTAGATGACGTGGACGGTGAGCTTTCGCCGCCGGTGCAACTCCGCGCCCGGCTGGTACGGATAATGAAGACCGTGCGGTCGGTGCAAGAGCGGGCTCGGCAGGCGTCGCTGCGGCGTTTGGCTGAGATGTTGGTCAACCAACTTGTTGAAGTCATGCCGGAACTCAAGGACACCACGGCATGGCCCGCCGTCGGCCAACGTCGTAGGGAGGATGAATTCGGCCAAGCCTACTTTCGCAGGCTTTCACCCGACGCCCTCGATGAACTGGACCGGCTGGAGGAATAACACCGCTGTTTGCCGTTGCGGCATTCGATTGACGCGACGAGGCATGTGTGTGCGTGGGCGAAGGTTCAGGTGGAATAGAAATCAATAATAGTCATACGTGTGAGGTGTAACCATGAGAAGACGAATACCCCGACATTTCGTGGCAGGAATGAGGGCAATGATACAGATCGGATCACCCGTCAGGCAATGGATGCACACGCTCGAACCGCAATCGAAAGCGTGGCTGACGCCGACTCGATATGTGCCGGCGTCGCAGGACGCGCCACCGCCTAACAGTGAACCGCAGTACGTGGAAGTGGAGATCGCCAGGCTTATGCCGCCCTATGCGATTGTCTACCACCACGACGACCGAGGATGGGTGCGGTTGTGGCTGGACACGCGGGAAGTAGGCTTGTTTCCAGTCAGCGAGTAGCCGGGAAACCGCCGCGTGGTTGCCGCTGCTGCCCAGGGCGCGGGATTACTGTCAAGCTCGCGGTAAATCCGTCCAGATCAGCTCATTTGGATTGCCTCGCTAGACAATTGGATCGGTTCGATCCGCAGGGAATCAGCTATAGGGTGAGATCACGCACTGGATTCTTCGTGCAGTGTGTGTCTGCGACGAAACGTGAGAGCCGGGTCCCTCAAAGAAAGCGGATCAACTGCAGATAGCCGCAGAGGCTCCATGACCCCCTCCCGACCCAGGGTTTTGTGATTGTCTTTTCAATTGTTGTTCTTGCAACGGCAATCCCCGCCTCTGCAGGTGCGCTACGATCGGGGGTATAATCGAGAAGCATAAGCAATGATGGGGAACAAGCAATGCAACAGCGTCTATTCTCTCTCAAATCGATCGGTTTGCCGCGGCGTTATGCGCTTGCGGCGATTGTATTGGCGGCGGCGATGGGATGTGCCGGCGGCCTCTCCGCGGCCCCCCGGAACGCGGAAGAATTCGCGCCGCTTGACTTGCGGCAGGTTAAAGTCGCAGGCGAGATCGGCCGCCGAATCGACAATACGATCTTCCGAAACCTGATGGTCATTGACGTGAACAAGGAGTATCTGGCTTATCTGAACGCCAAGACCAGTTCCGATCGTTACGTCGGACTTGGAAAGCTGATCGATGCGGCCGTCAAGCTGGCCGCTTATTCTGGCGACGAGAAGGTGCTGGCCCGCAAGAAGTACATTGTCGACAAGACGCTTGCCACGCAAGAGCGAGACGGTTATCTCGGTTTTATCGCCGCACCGAACCGTATGCGGACCCCCTGGGATATCCATGAAATGGGGTACATCATCTACGGGCTGACCTCCGATCACCATTATTTCCAGGAGGAGCGTTCGCTGAAAGCCGCGGAAAAGATCGCCGACTATCTTCTCGCCCACTGGAAAGACCTGCCGGCGAATTGGCCTCGCGACTGGGGCGTGGCGGCGAATCTCGCCTGCACCGGACTTGAACGCGCGATGTTGGCGCTGGCCCGCGAATCCCACGACATGCGCTATCGGGATTTCTGCACCGAGCAGCGGGCCTTGCCGCAGTGGAATCTGGACCCGATCACAGGACGCCGCCCATTGATCGAGGGGCACACCTACTCCTACCTCGCCCGCTGCCTGGCCCAGTTGGATCTGGATTGTCTGCAAGAAGGGAAGAACCCCGCCTTGCTCTCGCAATCCCGTAAAGCCTGGGATTTCATGATCCGCGGAGAGGGCATGACCATTACCGGCGGCTGCGGCCAGTGGGAATGCTGGACCGACGACCAAGACGGCCGCGGCGCCCTGGGCGAGACCTGTTCGACGGCCTATCAACTGCGGTTCTTGGATCAGTTGCAGCGCCGTTGTCCGAACTCTTCGCACTTCAGCGATCTGATGGAGCGAACGATCTACAACGCCCTGTTCGCCGCACAATCGCCGGACGGACGCCGCATCCGTTATTACACGCCCTTTGAAGGGCCGCGGGAGTATTTTGGGCCGGACAACTTCTGCTGCCCCGGCAACTTCCGCCGCATCATGGCCGAACTGCCCTCGATGGTCTATTACCGCGCGCCCAACGCCGTGATGGTCAACCTCTACACGCCCTCTACGGCCAAAGACATCTCCTTGACGCCGAAGGACAAAACGCTCCTGCTCACCCTCCGTCAAGAAACGGACTATCCCAACTCGGGAAGAGTCACGCTCTTGGTCGATCCGTCCAAGGAATGCACTTTTTCCCTTCAGTTGCGGATTCCCGGCTGGTGCCCTCGCGCCACCGTGTCGGTCAACGGGATCGCCGAGCAGGGGCCCTTCAAACCGGGCGACTATGCGACTCTCACCCGGCAATGGAAAGCGGGCGACCGCGTGGAATTGAATCTCGAAATGCCGTGGCGGTTCGTCTTGGGACGGCAGCGGCAGGCCGGCCGCGTGGCGGTGATGCGCGGACCGCTGCTGTTCTGCGTGAACCCCCAGCGAAAGGAAAATGCACGCTACAAAGACGTGGACGGCGTCGACCTGGGCCGCTTCGTGCTGGTGCCGGAGTCAATCCAAAGCCCTCTGCCCGACGACGGCGTTCGCCCGCACGGCCAGGCCTGCCGCATCAAGGCTTTCACGCCCGGCTACGGTTGCGATCAACCGGATACGGAGCTCTTTTTGACCGAATTCCCCGACCCCAATGGCCGCGCAGTCTACTTTCGCCTCCGCGATCTCAGCCAGGGTGTGAAGGACGAACTGCTGGGGCCTGCCGCGCCGCGGGACGAGTGGTGAGTCGTGTACTTGAGCAAGGGCGGTTACGGTGTCTGAACACATGGCTGCCTGAATTCGCCCGGCCTTGTCTTTGACTTTCTTTCCGGACTATCTCAGTCTCGGCAGCGAGCAGCGGCGGGCCTCGGCAATTCTTTGACGTTTCTATCAGCGATTCCCCGATTGCTGGCGTGCGGGCGGGGTCTAGGATAGTGGAGCATTCTCTACTCACGCGAAGGGTTTCCATTGACTGCGGCCGTCGTACGCCAAGGGTGGAATCGCGGCGGCTTTGGCGGAACTCGCTCCCGGAGCAACAGCGGCCGTGAGACCTTCGCGAACACAATCCATTCGCGCCGCCACCCGACGGTCGGGCCTGGTGCGCGAAAGGGGAGAAGAAGATCGGGGCGACGAGTACCTGAACACCTCTAACTCTCACAGCAAAGGAACGCGGTTATGAAACAAGTCAGGGCTATTCCGGCCGGTTGCCTCGCATTAGCGGCAATCGGCTGCCTTTTTGTCTGCGGCATCGCCAACGCCGCCGACGCCAAACAGCCGAACATCCTCGTCATCATGGGCGACGACGTCGGCTGGTTCAATATCGGCGCCTACCATCGCGGCATCATGTCTGGCAAGACGCCGCACCTCGATAAACTGGCCAGGGAAGGCATGATGTTCACCGACTATTACGCAGAAGCCAGTTGCACGGCCGGCCGGGCGAACTTCATCACCGGCGAACTGCCGATCCGCACCGGGTTGACGACCGTAGGACAGGCCGGCGCCGACGTGGGCATGCCGGCCAAGGCGTGTACGCTCGCCACCGCGCTAAAATCGCTGGGCTATGCCACCGGGCAGTTCGGCAAAAACCACCTCGGCGACCTGAACAAGTACCTGCCGACCTTGCACGGCTTCGACGAGTTCTTCGGCTACCTGTACCACCTCGATGCCATGTCGGACCCCTATTGGTTCGACTATCCCCAGGACTGGATCGACAAGACCGGGCCGCGCAATCTGGTGCACTGCTGGGCGACGGACGACGACGACGCCACCGAGATGCCGCGCTGGGGCAGAGTCGGCAAACAGAGGATCGTGGATGAGGGCCCGTTGGCGCCCTTCCCCGACATGAAGGATATGCAGAACTGGCAGAAAGGTCGTCCGGCCAAATACGACATGGAGACCTTCGACGACGTGCTGGTGAAGAGTTCTTGCGCCTTCATGGACAAGGCCAAACAGGACGGCAAGCCGTTCTTCGTCTGGCACAACACCACGCGGATGCACGTCTTCACCTACCTCCCGCCCAAGTACCAGGCGAAGATGAATTCCAAGGACAACTACGGCCTTGAGGAGGCCGGCATGGCGCAGATGGACGAGTGCATCGGCAAGCTGCTCAAGCACCTGGAAGACATCGGCGAGGCCGACAACACCATCGTCATCTTCACCACCGACAACGGGGCCGAGGTGTTCACGTGGCCGGACGGCGGCATGACGCCCTTTAAGGCCACCAAGGGCACGGTGTTCGAGGGCGGATTCCGCGTGCCGTGCATTGCCCGCTGGCCAGGACACATCAAGCAGGGCACGGTGCAGAACGGCATCTTCTCCGGCCTCGATTGGTTCCCCACCTTGTGCGCCGCCGCCGGCGACCCGGACATTACCGCCAAGCTCCTCAAGGGAGTGCAACTCGGCGAGAGGAGCTACAAGAACCATCTCGACGGCTACAACCAACTGGACTTGCTGCTGGGCAACGGGCCGTCCAAGCGGCATGAACTCTTCTATTTCGGCGGACCGCACCTTGGCGCCATCCGCATCGATGACTTCAAGTTCCAGTTCTTCCAGCAGCCGTGGGGCTGGCCGGGAGAAAAGGTCACGACCGACATGCCGACCATCGTGAATCTCCGCCAGGATCCGTTCGAGCGGACGCCGGCCATCCGCGGCCAGAGCATGAACGACATGGGCGGGGGATACATGAATGACTTCTTTGCCCGCGAGTTCTGGCGATTCGTCGTCGTGCAGAAGACGGTGGGCAAACTGGCCGCCACAGCCATCGACTACCCGCCGATGCAGGATCCGGCGACCTTCAATCTCGACGCCTTGAAGAAGAAGATCGACGCGATGATCAAAGAACACGAAGGCCAATAATTCACCACGCCCGTCCTCGCCTCGAATCAAGAGTATCAGTATTGGGTTACCGCGACCTTTCCCGAGAACGGCGAGAGCGTGACCCAGTATCGCAAGGTCTACGTGGGAGCGGGCGAGTATACCGTGGCCGACTTTACCAGACCGCCGGAGCCGGCCTCTTTCCGGCTGCCCGCCGGTCCAGTGAACCAGAACGAAGCGTTTCCCGCGCAACCGCGATGAGCTGCGCGGAAGGGAATGGTGATAGGGACGACGTGCTGCCTGATGACCGGCAGCCGCTGCCGCGACATGGCCGCGAAGAGGGGCGTGATGACCCGCCAACTTCGCAACTCAGTTTAGCGCCTCCTCGGCGAGTGTCGGACAAGAACCGAGCGGACGCTGCTTTCTTCACCGGGAAGTCGCTAAAATAATGGCCGTTGCCCGTTTGTCTGCAAGCCGCTGCCACAACTTACGTTCCCTGTGATTTCCCGCCCATTGGATCCAGTGGCCCCGCCGCGGCAGCGCGATGACCGGTAGCAACGTCTTGCAGGAGCGGCAGTTCGCAACGGCGAATGAGCGATAAGGATCGCACTGCGGCCAAGGCGCTTGGAAGACAGCGGCTATCTATAAGAAACTGAGGACTTGCTCATGCTGAGACAACCGTTCCACAAGACGCTTTTGCTGGCGGTGGTTGTCGTTTTCGGTCTGTCGGCGACGTTTGTGGCAGCCGGGGAACCGAAGCCGGGAAACATCGCCCCGCAGGCGAGAGCATCGGCTTCGAGCACGCATCCGCGCTACCCGCTGGACCGCACGCGGATGCTGGCACTACGGTCCCGGCCGACTGATCAAGACGGGAGCGGTTCTAAAAGGAACGGTCCGTCTGAAGTTGCTCGGAAACGTCGCAGGCCACGCGCCCCGAGGAATTGTCAAATGACCGCGTGCAATCAGTAGCCCTGTTCTGATCGACTTGGGCTTGGGTGTGAGACAAGCCTTGGAAGGACAGCATTTGCGGGTCGAGAACGTTGGCGATTGCGGCATCGGCATCTAACGGTTGTTGGCGGTCAGTTCATCGTCCGCGCCCCCCAGGAAGACTGCAAAGTCGCGAATTCCGTCGTAGCACGGGCATCTTGCCCGTGTTTCACGGCCAAGATGGCCGTGCTACGAGGCACTTTGCAGTTCTCCTGCCGCGCCCCTAGTTGACGGCTGCGATCAGCCGTGCTATAGATTCACTTTGGCGTCTGTCCCGGTCATTCTTACACTTGCTTGGTCGGTGCCTCTTCCAAGCAAAACTTGCGGCTAGGACAGACGCTTTTCTACTCCCCCCAGGCAGGGATCGAAGCGTTCTGCCTGGAAGAAGCATTCAGTAGTGGCAGGGCATGTGTGATGCTCTGCGCGGCCGAAGGCTCTCTCCCGTAGGGGCGCAAATACCCCGAGATTTTAGGGGCGTTGCGTGTCGGGGGGGGGTTGCTTGTGGCTATAGCTGCTGTCAAATTAGCAGTTATCGCTAATCGGCAGGGAAGAGGCACGTTGCCGTGGCGAGAGCAGCCCGTTATTCAATGCGGGCATCTTCTCTTCGGCCGTCAATTGTCGTCTTGGTCTTCCCTATTCTTCAGCCGAGGTGCCTGCCATGTTTCGTCGTCGTGCAATGGTACTTGGAGTTCACATTCGCTGGCTGTTGCCAGTTCTCGTATTGGTGGTGATCGATCCGTTGATCCCGAACATGGTTCGTGCGGCAATTACGACTTCGGGCAGCGTCGGTCCTGGTGATCCGGCGACCTGGGACGATAGTACGACGAACGCCTATGTCGGGGCGGACGCTCCTGGTAGTTTGAGAATTGACGGCGGCACTGGCATTGTCTCCTATTTCGCCTACATCGGCTTGGATCCGGGTGGAATTGGCACGGCAACGGTTGCAGGTTCGGGATCGATGTGGAACAGCAGTTGCTACTTCTATATTGGCGATTATGGCGGCACCGGGACACTGAACATTAGCAGTGGTGGAAACGTGACCAGTCTATTTAGCGTTATCGGTTTTAGCTCAGCCACGACGGGCGTGACCACGGGCGTCGCGACGGTTGCTGGCACGGCTTCAACTTGGACCACCACCTACGATCTCGATGTCGGCATGGAGGCGGGGGGCAACGGGACGCTGAATATCATCGACGGGGCTACTGTCAGCAGTTATACTGGCCTGATCGGTGAGATGTCCGGCGCGACAGGCGTGGCGAAGGTTAGTGGGACTGGCTCGGTGTGGAACGTCGGCCAACTCTACGTCGGCTCCGATGGTGGCAGTGGGATGCTGTCGATTATTGGCGGCGGCACCGTTACTGCGAGAAGCGGTTCTGTTAACGGCACGTCGCTCTTGGCCATAGACGTTGATCGTGGGAGTACGCTCAGTATGAGCGGCAGCACGATCACCGACAACGGCACCATCCGCATCCTCGCGGGAGCTAGTGTCCCAGCAAACCACACATATTCGCCCATCGTTGCTGGATCGTGGAGCGGCACCGGCACCTATCAAGCCGTTGGCGGAACGTGGAATACGACCAGCCATAGGTTTACCGCGTCGAGCGTCACGAAAGGCACGTCCGGCACGCCGGTCGCGCTCGAACTGGCAACCGTTCAGCGCGCGATTGTCGATGACAACGGCCCTGGGGGGACGAATTGGGAGGTCGGTGCGAGTTTCGTAGCGGCAACAAGCACAACGAATGTCACGTTTACGGCCACGGCCATGAACAGTGCCATCCTTGATGTTCTCAAAGCCGACTTGCCGGCGAATGAATCGATCTTGAGTGGCTGGGCGTATGCAACAACCAATTACAGCGTTAGCGCGACCAACCCCATCTATTTCTCCTTCAACGTCGGCGCGGGCCATCCGGCGGATGAACTCGATCTATGGCACTACGATGGGAGCACTTGGACGAAGTACGTCCCGGACGATTTGACCTACGACGGCACCTTCGCCAGTTTCACCGCAACCGGCTTGAGCGGCTACGCCATGACCGCCGTGCCCGAGCCGGGAACCCTCGCTCTTCTCGCCGCCGGATTGTTTGGTCTGCTGGCCTACGCTTGGCGACGACGGCACCTTTGATCCTCCGGGTTGAGAACCACAGAATCAATCCACACCGGCACGCTGTCGGCCGTGCCGGCTTGCGTGAGGCAGGCCACTACCCTCGGCCCAACAGGTTTTGGCGGCCAACCGGTGTAGCCATCCGTCACAACCAAGATCGCCTTGGGTGACGGCCGCTCCGCGCACGCCGTCACGAAAATCGCGGCCATATCGGTGCCGCCGCCACCGTGGAGTTCGATCTGCTCGGGGCGAAAGACGTTCTTGGCACACGCCACGGCCGTGTCGCCGGCCAATACCCGTAGCCTGAAACGATTTCTTCAATGCCGTGCTGTGGGCGCAGATCTCACGGACGCCGCAGTCGCAGCGATGGTCACGTTTCCCGCGGCGGAGGAGTTGGACTTGGCTGGTTGCCCCACAATCGGCGTCTCCCGCAACTCCCGAAGTGTCCATCGTGGAATCGCCGGTTGGCCGGTGTTCTTCCACCCCGCCCAGATTAAGGCGAACCGCGGCAAACCCGCCACGGAGACCCCATCTAACCCATTGACATGACGTGCATTACGGAATCTACAATCAGGTTCCTCAGGAAGCTCGCCGGGGATTTCGCCAATCTGGTTGGATCCGCGCACTACTTTCAGTGCGGGCGCGGCATATAATTCGCCCGTCTCGCCAGGCGGTCTTGCAGTGGAAGTTCACAAGCATACAGGAGCGTTACCTATGACTCAGCGATGCAAACAACTGCGAGCGGTCATTGTCGTCTTCGCGGTCCTCGCAGTGGGCGTCGCTCTGGCGCCCCACTTCAGCATTCTCGACAGTGTTCGAGCTGCTGATACGGCGGCCGCGACCCCGTCCGCAACCCAAACACCAGCAAATCAGGCCGACGAAAAGGCAATCCGCGCGACGGCCGAGGATTTTCTAAGAGCATTCAATGCGGGCGATGCCAAGGCGGTCGGTGCGCTCTGGGCAGCGGATGCCGAGTACACGGACGAGTCGGGCAAATCGTACCAGGGTCGCGCGGCGATCGAAAAGGAATACGTCGACTTTTTCAAGGAACATCCCGGTGCGACGATGACCGTGAGGATCGAGTCGGTCCGTTTCCTCGGACCCGACATCGCCGTTGAAAAGGGCATTGCCCAGGTCAAGTTCCCCTCCGCAGATGCCCGCCTTGGATCGCGCTACACCGTCGTCCACGCGCGGCGCGACGGGAAGTGGATCATGGTCGTCGGCCGCGACGCTCCCTACGTGCCCGGATCGAACGAGGATTATCTGAAGGATCTGGAGTGGGTGATCGGCGACTGGGCGATCGACGCCAAAGACCGGCCGCTGCGGCTGCATTTCGAGTGGATGGCGCAGAGGAACTTCATCAAGAACACATACATCCTCACGAAGGACGGCAAGGAGACGCTGACCGGCGGCCAAATCATCGGCTGGAATCCCAAACTGGGGCGCATCGTGTCTTGGCATTTCGATGCCCAAGGCGGCTTCGGCGACGACGTGTGGACCAAGGACGGCGCGAAGTGGGTTATCGAAGCGACGGGCGTGTTCCGCAACGGCAGCGAAAGCGCAGCGGTGAATATCGTGACGCCGATCGACGCCAACAGCTTCACCTGGCAGTCGGTGAAACGCACTTTGGACGGGGTAAGCCTGCCGGATGTCAAGCCCGTCAAGATCGTGAGGGTGCATCCCGCGAAGTGACGTTGTGTCCACAAACCTGGTCGCAAAAGCCCGATAATCTCCTGAAAGGTGTTTCAGATGAAAAGAACGATAATCAGTCTGGCGGTTGGAATTGCCGTGACGCTGTTTGCAGCACAAGTCGTTCACGCGCGTGGTTTCGGCGGCGCCCACGGCGGCGGCGAGTACTCCGGCGGCGGATATCATAGCGGCGGCTACCACGGCGGCAGCTATTCCGGCGGCGAATCGCGTGGCGGCTACTCTCATAATGAATCCCGCGGCGGCTATTCTGGCGGTGAATCGCGAGGCGGATACTCCGGCGAATCCCGTGGCGGTTACTCCGGCGGCGGTCAGCCTGGGAGTGAGCACTCCGGCGCTGAGGGAGCGGCGGCTGGACATGCCGCGACCGAGAATAACCAGCCACAGCATTCCGGCGCTGACGGTGCAGCAGCCGGACATGCCGCGACCGAGAATAACCAGCCACAACATTCCGGCGCTGAGGGTGCGGCGGCCGGACATGCCGCGACCGAGAGGAACCAACCAAACTACTCTGGCGCACAGGGGGCAGCCGCGGGATATGCCGCCGGCAATCGCAATTCATCGATGGTTGGCGCTGGGCACGTGGCCTTGCCAACCGACGCCGGCTATGGAATGGCGGCGGCCGCGGCAGGCCCGGCTGCAAACGTCGGATACCATCAAACCGCGGCGGTCAGCGGCAGCGTCTACGCCGCCCGTGGAGCCGCCGTCCGCAATTCTTACAACGGCGCCGGCATGTATGGTCAAGGCTGGTACGGCGCCCATCCCGGCGCCTGGAATCCGAGTGGCTGGACGGCGGGACGGGCGTGGGGCGCAGCCACCTGGCCTTCTGTCGGCGCATGGTACGGCTTCGGCAGCGCGCAGCCGGTCTATTACGACTACGGCAACAACATCAGCTACCAGGGCGACCAGGTCTGCTACGGCGACCAACCCGTTGCCACGGCCGACCAATACTATCAGCAGGCTTCCAGTTTGGCCGCCGCCGCTCCTTCGCCCGATCCCGACGCCGGCGAGTGGATGCCGCTCGGTGTGTTCGCCCTGGTCCAGAACGATCAGTCCGACCCGCACTACATTATGCAGTTGGCCGTCAACAAGTCGGGCGCTTTGAAAGGGAACTACTCGGACCTGATAAGTGGAACCAACGTCTTGATCCAGGGCTCCGTGGACAAAAAGTCGCAGCGGGTCGCCTGGACGGTGGGAGATAACAAACGCACGGTGGGCGAAACGGGCCTCTTCAACCTGACCAAGGACGAGGCGCCCGTGCTGATCCACATCGGCAAGGACAAAACGCAGCAGTGGACGCTGGTCCGGCTAAAGCAGCCGGAACAGGCCGGCGGCGAGAATTGAGTTTGATCAACACACTTGCCCAAATCCGTTGGTAGTGCTGTCCCGCCCTGTTGATCCGGCTCCAGTTACGCGAAACCCTTGCACGGTTAGGGCGATGAACCGTTTGCTCACGTTGACCGTCATCATCGAATTGACCGTGGGACTGGCGTTGATGGCCGTGCCCACCGTCGTTGTCCGTCTGCTGCTCGGTGGAGGAGTTTTTGGCGCAGGCGTCCCGCTCGGCCGCGTGGCCGGCTTCGCCTTGCTCTCGTTGGCGATCGCGTGTTGGCCTGGACGCGGCACCGCCGGCAATACGACTCCTGCCCTGCGGGCAATGCTGACTTACAACTCGCTGGCGACCTTGTATCTCCTTTCCCTCGGCATCGGCGGTGAATGGGTCGGGCCGCTCCTGTGGCCGGCCGTGGCATTGCACGGCATCCTCTCGCTCCTGCTCATGCGCCAATGGCGAGCAAAAGGCAAGGGACACTAGGAGTTTGCCAGACGAGTGTTCTTCGACCTGAAGTGCTGCGATGGCAAATCGGCCTCTTGGTGGGGGATGGGGGGTTGCCTTTTTCACAGGGGCGATCTAGGCTTACGTTCGTGCCCTTTGATTTCTTCTCCGCTGCGTATTGGGGTATGCACGGCTGCACGCGACTCAACCTGCCATCAAGAAACCGCGACAGAAGCCAGGGCTTACAGAAGGCGGGCCAGAAGCGGTTTGTCTCGGGTTTCCTGCCCATTGGCTTACCGCTTTTCCCGGCGGCCGAGTGTTTCACATCTTGAGTTTCCTGGCGTCCTGCTGATCGTGCTGCCGCAAGATTCGCGTTAGTTCGGCCACACAGGTCGGATCGCGGTGCAACTTGCCGTGTTGGGTGGGAATAAACAACTCGCTGCACACTCCGGGCAGGCGGGCGCTGGAGACCGCTACGATGCCGTCGCTCACTTCCCCCGTGAGCGTTCTTCCGCCCGTGCCGATGATCGAGTGCAACTTCACGTCGCAGCCAAACGGCATTTGCAACATTGCCAGCAGCAACGGGTTGGAGGGCTCCAAGAGTTCGAACGGAGGTCGGCCGAGTTTTCCAGAGATATTCCTTGAAAACGTGCCTGTTGTCTTCCATCAGTTGCCGATACTGCGTCGCTTCGGGGCCGGAGTACTGCACCAGACTCGATGCGACGCGGCCGATGACCCGTTCGGTCATGCCCGATCCTCTGTGCGGCGTCCCGATAAACACGACCCGCTTGACCAGCGGCGAGGGACCGAAGAAGAACACGCGCTGCAAGCGATCGCGGACCGCGGGCGTGGCCCGCACTGACTCCAACGGCCGACTGGCAGCGTGTCGCCAGAGAATATCGTAGGAGTAGCTGGCCTGGAGCTGCGCCATTAGCCCGCCCATGCTGTGGCCGACGAGCACGATCCGCTCCATCGCCCCGTCGCGATGTTGCGGGTCGAATTGTTCCCGCGCCAGCAGCAGCCTCTCGCGCAATACCGCCGCCGACTGCAACAACTCGCCGCCCGTCGGATACTGGAAGTACCAGAACTGGTAGTGTTGGCAGAGATCGCTTTGGGTACGCAATTCGTTGACCATGTCCACCCAGGTCATTGGGTCCGACCAGAGGCCATGAATGAAAACGACCGGAATCTTGCCCGGCTGGTACGGCTCCATCATCAGCAGCTTCGGCCGCACGTCGGCGTCGTCCGGATCCAAGAAACCCTCTGTGAATCTTCGCGGCGACTCGCGGAGCGCGTAGGCGAACGGCGCCGAAAGGTCTCGTTCCATGGCAATCACCATCGAACCGACGCGGAGCGAGTCGAGCAGGCACGGATTGTAGAAGGTCAACACCGTGCCGCACTGATCGCAGCTCGGCGCTGCGCTATCGCCGGCGGCACTCCGCGCCGGCCGCAGGACGGCCGTGACCGAGAACGGCTGCTTTGAGCGGTAGTACATTTCCCGCGAGCAGGCGTGGCGCACGGCGACCAAGGAGACGCCCAGGCCGTGAGTATGGTAGTAGTTCTCAAGGTCGCTACGGCCGAAATCGTCCGCCGGCAGCACCTCGCAAAAATCACAGGGTTTCCAGGCGAAACCAGAGTATTCGATGGGAACCGCCCGGCGTCCGCCGCCATCGACAATGCTCAGGCGGCCCCTTGGATCAAGGCGTCCATAACGGGTTGCGCTCGCGACGAGGCCGTGCAGACTCCGCTGATAAACTTGACAGGCGTCCTGGTAATCCCGACTGCCCGCCTGCGCGAGTGGCATAGCCTCCAAGTGCCGCCAAGCGGCAAGGGCCGCCCGGTAGTACCAATCTACGCAACCCTCATTCCCCTCCTGCTCCTGCTGATCGCCTGCCGCCAAGCTGGCGTTTGCTTCAGCGAGGCTCCCGGGTGGGGCGCCGGCGGCACCGAGCACCGGCATTAGCGTTACTTGCCGATTCTGTGGCGGAGAGAGCGCATGCGGGTTGCGCAAGCTGTTAGCTTGGCAACCGACAAGGAGGATAAGAGAAACTGAGACAGACAACAACGGCCGAGCACGGGAACACGACAGCGCCGTTTTAACAGCGATACTCGCCCGGCCACATCCATGCCCTAGCGGCATCGGCATATTCCCTTGCATACTACGGCATGCAAGTATATCACGGGATTCGGTTCGGGCTCAGCGCCGCCATTGAATCTCGCAATCCTCCAAACCAGCAACGCGGCAATTCATCCTGGTTGTGTGGCCCGCCCTAGGCTGGCGGCGATGGACGCTGGATGAGTCGGTCAGTCACGTTCTTGTGCTAGATCGTCCATCATCAGATTCTCAACGTCCAAGCGTACTTTCGGGGCAGTTGTTCTCGTTGTTTTGTCCAGTTCGCACTTCGTACTCGGTTACCATCGCGGCCGTTCGGCCGCACGACTCATTTGCCACTTCCTTTTGCGGACGCGGGCTGTGCAACCGCGAGGGGTCCGACCACGAGGTCCGCCGCCGCCGGCAACGGCGGAAACTTGGCGTGCGGCTCGCTCTGATACCAGTAGGCCACGGAGGCGATGTCGTCCTGCAACGGAAGATATCTGCCGCGCGACTGCCAGCCCAAAGCCTGAATGGTCACGCGCAAATCCTTTTCAAAGCGGATCGGGTCGGGAATGTGCCAGCGATATAAGCCAAATCGCTGCCGCGGCTGACCCTTTGCGTCGGTCGGCAACACTTGCGGCAGACCAGCGTACAAGGTGCTGTATGTCTGGTAGCGATTCGGCGCCGCGGCATTGAAGCACATGGCGCCGCAGAAGTAGTCTTCGGTACCGGTGCCGCAGATGGTGGGAAACTTCTGGTCGCCGTCGAGATAAAACTTGATTTCCCCTTCCCCCCACCAACCAGGACTGGTTTTGGACTCCCAGGCCATGTAGGTGCCCACGTATTGTCCGCGGCCGCGCACGCCGTCGACGAGTGTGTACGGCGTTTTGGCGGGCAGCTTCTTCACGCGGCGGAACTGGGCGTGAAAATAAGCCGCATCCGCGGGCACGTCGCTGAGCACGTAGTTGACCTGATACCAGAGGGCCATGTCTGTCGAGTCGAGATTTTCCAGGGTGATCTTCGCCTTCTTGTGGAATGGCATCGTCCAGTAGCAGTTCATCGCGCAGTCGGGATTGACGCAGACGGGCAACGAGTTGATCTGGCAGTGCTCGCCCCATCCGCATGCGAAGAAATCGCCCATCGGCACTTCGACCGAAGGCTCGGCCTCGCCGTCCCAATAGAAGCGGAGGATGAACAGCCGGGCCCTGCGAAAGTCGGCGGTTGCACCGAACCAGATCTGATTGATCGCGCCGATCCGTTGATCTCCGCCAAGGTGAATGTCGATTTGCCCTTGATGCGGGCGGCGGGCGAGACCTTCCAGCCTTGCCCCAATTCCCGCGCAGCGTCCTTGCCGATGCCTTCGCTGGCCATTCCGGCTTTGCCTTTTTCTCCCGAGAAGTTTTCGGCACTAATGGAACGCGACTGGGCGTGCGACATCCGGTAAAGATTGCCCAGGTTCATATCGAGGCCGTTGAAACCGCCCGACGGAGACGGCATTTGCGCCTGCCCAACCGCGCACCACAGAGAACTTGTCACAACAACCGACAGACAGGTCCAGTAACGCATCGTTCTTTTCTCCTCTCAGGTAAGGTTCTACGTCCATTCTTAGGAGGGAAAAAGGGGACAGGTCCAATTTGTGCGAAGCACCCTCCGGGCCGTTCCGGCAAATTGGACCTGTCCCCTTTTTCCTAGATCATTTTCCGGGTTGGAAATCGACGCTCCGTCCCGCTTGCAACACGACATTTCCGACCGGCCGGGCATCCGCAACTCGAAGCTCATCAAGGGCCACATTGCCGGACAAGACAGTCATCCGGTACTTGCCGTCGGCCAGCCGTTCCAACAAGCCATTGGCCCCGGGAATCAACCACGGCAGGCGCACAGCGGCGTCTGGTCTCGGACTAAACGACAGCTTCTTCTCCGGAGCTGAATACTGCTGGCCGGAAAGCGCCAAGGGAATGGACCAGAAAATGAGCTGTCGGGCGTAGTGAGAATTGCACGAGGGCTGACCGTCGTTGGAGAAACTCGTATCGGTCCAATCCCACTGGTCGCGCAGATGCTCCCGCCAGTTGTCGATCACTTCTTTCGCCGCGGCGAGGCTCGCCTTTACGTCGCCGCCCAGCAGCAGGTTTAGCGTAGCCCAGTCGAACGAGCCGGCCTGCCAAATCAGGTCGTCGGTCGCGGGTTTGCTATCCCGGCCACGTCGGCCCATCACCTTCAGGCCGAACGGGCTCTGGTTGAATCGCATCTCGGTGTGCAGGTGCAGCCGTGCCTTATCGGGCTCCACGACCCAACCGAGGCCGAGCAGTGACGCCCAAAGCTGACCGTAGAGCGTATCGACGTGAAGGGCGTCCGTCTGGCCGCCTTGCTCCATCCACCAACTTCGGTAATGGCTGCCGGTCCAGAGCAACTGGTCGAGCTTCTTCTGGCCGGTTGCGAATGCCTCGCGACAGGCCCGGGCGAAGTCGGCATCGCCTTCCACGTCCGCCAACTTGGCTGCGGCTTGCACAGCGGCCAGGTGCAGGACGGCGTTGTATCCGACCACGTCCTTGTCCCCAAATGCCCACCAATCGTAGGTGTTGTCTAGATGCTCAGGCAGGCCGAACCGCTGACTGCGATTGATCTGCCATTGGGCGGCCTTTTTCGCCGCAGGCCAGAGCTCATTGAGATACTGGCGGTCGCCTATCCACAGGTATTGTTCGTAGACGCCGAGGATAAAGCTGCTGGTGCAGTCGCCCATCGTGCGGGCTTGAGACACGTCCATGCGTCTGCCCGCTCTTCCCAGGTCTTCATTGATGAAACCATCCGCCTTCTGGATCGAGGCGTATCCACGCAGTTCGCTCTGCTGAAGCTCGGGAAAGAACAAGACATAGGGCAAGGAACGATAGAAATGAACATGCACGGGATCAACGGCAGGGCAGGAAAAGCTCTCATACTGCCGCCAGCGGCCGTCTTCCAGCCACATGCCCGTTTTGGCCATGGTTGCCACGCTGTTGACCAGGGCGTCCTGCAGCCAGTCGGGCAGGGCATTGTCGAAACAGAGCCGTTGCCACTGGAGAATCGAGCGGTGGATCTCCGGCAACCGTGTAATGGTGTCATGGGCAACATCGTCGGCGCTGCGCCAGAGCTTGCTATAGTAGTTGCCCGTGCGCTGGCGGCCGTGCATGCGGTTTGGAAAGTACCAGGCGAGAATGAGGTTGACGGTCTTGCTCTCACCCGACTTGAGCACGGTCTGCGAGGCGATTGCGGCGTACTTCGCCCGCGGCGCTGTAACGGCGCGCCGCCGATCCTGCCTTGTGTCTCAAACGCTTTCCAGATTGCCGCCGGATCATCGCCTGCCGCGTAAGAGCATCCCAAACCATCACCGCAATACAGCGCCATGGCTCCGGCGACCGGGCCGGTTCCCGCGCGCTGGATGCGCAATCCATTGTCGGCAGCAACGGCTCCTTGGATGTGGTTCGGCAAATTGAAGACGATCGCCGCGTCGACCGGCATAGGGGTCGGGTTAGAGAGCACGAAGCTAAAAAC
The DNA here is from genome assembly GCA_963823895.1 of uncultured Planctomycetaceae bacterium. Taxonomy (GTDB): domain Bacteria; phylum Planctomycetota; class Planctomycetia; order Pirellulales; family Thermoguttaceae. Next base: position 277,333 of record CAWGNG010000020.1, on the reverse strand, counting down.
AATTGCGGGGGCCGCCGACGCCCGCGGATCGCGAATCTTCAAGGCGCTGTAGGCATAAAGCTCGACTTTGATCGGCAACTCGGGGTCGCGAAACCGCAGACGGGAAACAGGGAATGCCCCCGAATACTCGATTTCGGCTACTGGCGGCAAGCCCAGGGGCGGGTGCGTGCGCAAAGTCCATGCCCTTGCCGCGTTCCCTTCGGCCTTCACGCGCAAGCCGAAGAACGCATCGTTCAATTGCACCTTCCCGCCTCCGCTATCGGGAGAATTGTTGAAAATGTTCCAGTCGTGGAAGCTGCCATCGGCGCGGAGTTCGACGGTGCCGGCGCCCAGTCCGCCCAGCGGAACCGCCGAACGCATTCCCGACGGCGGAGGTACAAGTTGCCGCGCGCCGTTGTTGGACTGGACGAGGTAAAGGTACGGAAAGATGTGGGCATTCCAGGGCGTAGACCAGACCGTAGCGGTCTCCATGTAATCGCAGGGCTGCGCCTTGTCCTCGAACTGCATCTCGCGCCGCACCACCCCCGTGTTCTTGAACGTCAGTTGTGCAAGCGGGGCGTCTTCGGCCGCGAACGCGGTCCACGTTGTCAGGGAGGTCAACAGGGCAGCAGCGCAAACGCATGAAGGCGACTGCATGGCGGGTTCTCCCCGGGATGGGAAGCATAGGATAACACAAGCAGTGTGTTCGCGGCAATCGCCTCGCAGAGGAACCGTTGACCGGCCGGTGAACGGTTACGCCTTTGGGGACTTCGCTGCGTAAAGAGCTATAGAGTGTGTGTGCTTATACGCACACTCGGCCTACCGCGCGCTACTTTTGCGGAGCTATAGGCGACAATTTGGGCTCTTCGCACCGTGCGCACAAGCGCGCACCCTACGATTCCCTTTGTTCATCGTAGTTGACACGGATGGAACCGCAAGAGGCGATTGTCGCAAAAGAGACAAACACTTGCCCAAAAAGGCCTTTCCCGGCTGTGCTGTTCGAGTAAACTGAAGCTCGGTTGGCCCAGGGTGTGCCGGCGTGACGGTCAGGGACCGCGAACACCGACAGTTCGAGGGGGAGTGGATTACGCTTCGCGGCCTGCAAGGGGGAGTGGAGTTGGTCGTCAAGACGGCTGACAATTGAGCTGGATGGGACTTTCGGAGTTGACGCAAAGATCGAGGTGCAGCGATGAGCTTGGACTGGCCTTACGAGTTTCCGGGCGCCTATTGGCTTGACGATAGGGAAGACGCCGCAGTGCAGGACGTGTTGCGCCACGGGTCATTGTTCCGCTACTACGGATTGCATGCGCCGAAATATGTTGATGCCTTCGAGGAGGCGGTGCGCCGCTATTTCGGTGTGAGACATGCCCTGGCCGTCAACAGCGGCAGCGGCGCACTGATGGCCGCCATGACGGCACTTGAGATCGGCCCGGGGTGCGAGGTGATCCTGCCGGCTTTTATGTGGGTGGCGACCGTCAGTTCCGTGGTGTGTCACAATGCAATTCCGGTCCTGTGCGAAGTGGACGAGAGCCTCTCGATGGATCCCGCCGACCTGGAGCGGAAGATCACGGAACGCACGAAGCTGATCGTGCCGATCCACATGGCCGGCACCCCGTGCAACATGGACGCCATCATGGCGATCGCCAAGCGGCGCGGGATCACCGTGCTCGAAGATTGTGCCCAGTGCAACGGGGGAACCTATCGCGGGCGAAAGCTGGGAACGATCGGACGAATGGGCATCTTTAGCCTGCAACTGAATAAGAACATCACCTGCGGCGAAGGAGGACTGCTGGTTACCGATGACGAGCGGCTTTACCACCGTGCGTTTTCGGCCCACGATATGGGCATGGTCCGCGTCGGCGGACGATTGGCCGCGCCCGAACCGTACGCCATCGCCTGGGGCACGGGCCGGCGAATGAGCGAACTGTGCGGGGCCGTCATCTCGGTGCAGCTCGAAAAGCTCGATCGCATCCTCGATTCGATGCGGAGATCGAAACGGCGGATCAAGGCGATGCTGCAAAACGTGCCGGGCTTGGGCTTCCGCCGCATGAACGACGAAGAGGGGGATGCCGGCTCGTTCCTCGTCATGTTGCTGGAAAGCGAGGCCGTGGCGGCGGCCGTCACGCAGCGGATGAAGGATGCCGGTTTGCACAACGTGTTCCGCATCGCCGAGTACGGGCTGCACATTTACTCGAACATCCCGGCCCTGGTCGGCAAGACGCCCCTCTCACCGGCCGGCAACCCCTGGACACTGCCGGAGAATGCCAAGAGTGTGTACAGTTATGCCAAGGGGACGTGCCCCGCGAGCGACGAGCTGTTCGCCCGGTCGGTCCTTTTGCCAATTCCCTCGCGGCTCAACGAAGAGCAAGAGAATGCGGCCGCCCGGATCATTCGTCAGGCCGTGGAGAGTTCTTACCGACAAGACGAAAAAACAAGGGGAGAAAAGCCATGAAAGTTCTTGCCATCGGGGCCCACCCGGACGACCTCGAATTCCTCTGCGCCGGCACGCTGGCGAAGTACAAACGGCTCGGCCACGAGGTGGCGATGGCCTCGGCCACCAACGGCGAGGTCGGGTCGTCGACGCTCTCGAAGGCCGAGATTGCGGCCGTCCGCCGCGGCGAGGCGGAGGCCTCCGCCGCCGTAATCGGCGCGGAGTTCCACTGGCTGGGCTATCCCGACGAGTTCCTCTTTAACGACGCCGCCACGCGGATGCGGTTCATCGATCTGGTGCGGCAGGTGCGTCCCGACTTGATCCTCTGCCACGATCCGGAGAACGACTATCATCCCGACCATACGACCTCCGGCCGGATCGTTTGGGACACGCACGTGATGGTCACGGTGCCGAACATCATCACCGACCATCCGCCCTGCACGAAGATACCCGAGATCGTCTACCTGGACACGATCGGCGGAGTGAACTTCATTCCCAACCGCTACGTCGACGTCTCGGCCGACATCGAGAACAAGCGCAAGATGCTCGGCTGTCACAAGAGTCAAGAGCAGTGGATGATCGACATGTACAAAGTGACGACGATCGCCATGATGGAGAACTTCTCGCGGATGCGGGGGTTCCAGTGCGGCTCCGCGTTCGCCGAAGGTTTTCGCGCGCCGCCGATGTGGCCGAAGAGCGTGGAGCCCGCAGGGCTCTTGTGAACGCCGAGGTTCACTTGTACGGGAGACCCTTCCCTGCGCTGAGGATGGAGCAGCCGCACGAAATCGCGCAGACGCTCCCTTTCTTCGGCCGTCGGCATCCGCATTTCGTCACTGTTGTCGTTAGCCGGCCAGAAACGCGACAGTCTTCGCCGATCGTCCCTTTCTGCTGACTCTGGCGCCGCTTAGCTATCGGCAGCCAGTTGGAAACCGTTTTCATTTTGCCGCCTCCGGGGCGGCCGGCCCTATCTCCCTGCGACGCGCAAATCCTACCCATTGTGCATCTCCTCTGTTATATTCTGCAGTAGACCTAGACGAGCACACCGTTGCCAGGAACCCGCCCCATGACATCCAGGAAAAGCGATTCGCCAGCCACTCGGTCCTGTCTTTGTTCCGGGGGATGCGACACGAACATGGAGCGCCGCGATTTTCTCAAGCTGGCCGCTTTCGGCGCGGCGACCGGCTTTGCGGCGGCTCTGCCGGTCGTGGCTGGACCATTCCAGGCTTCTGATTTCGAGAAGCTCGTTCCCGCCGACAAAAAACTCGATCCGGCCTGGGTAAAGTCGCTCTTCAGCAGGGGCAAGCCCACTATTTATCGCGGCGCGGCGCGTAGAGAAGATCGGCATGCCCATCGGCGGAATCTGCGCCGGCCAACTCTATCTCGGCGGCGATGGAAAGCTCTGGCATTGGGATATCTTCAATCAACATATCCCCACGGGCGACTCGCACTACGCACTTCCGTTGCGACCCAGTTCGCCGCTGGCACAGGGTTTTGCAATCCGCGTTCTCACCGCCGGAAGAACCGCATTTCATCCGCTCGACCGCAGGGGCTTCTCCGATATCTCCTTCTGCGGCCAATACCCGTTGGCAACTGTTGAATACCGCGATCCGACCTCCGCGGTTGCGGTTTCTTTGACAGCCTTCTCGCCGTTTATTCCACTGAATACTGAGGATTCCTCGCTGCCGGCAACAGTCTTGCAGTATTCCGTGAAGAACACGGGCAGCGAGAATGTCAAGGTCGAGCTTTTCGGTTGGCTGGAAAACGCGGTAGTGTTGCACAGCAGGCGATCCGGTTCCGGGAGGCGCCGAAACCGCATCCGCCGCGAACCGTCACTGCTGATCCTCGAGTGTTCTGCCGCGGAACCCGAACAAGTGGAGCCGCGTGACGACAGGGCTGACATCGTTTTCGAGGATTTTCAGAAGGAAACGTACGAGGGCTGGGAGGTCACGGGCAAGGCATTCGGCAAAGGGCCGATTCTCAAGTCGCAGATTCCCGCGTATCAGGGCGACGTCGGCTCCAAGGGACCGCGCGTGGTCAACTCCCATGCTAGCGCCCCGGGCGGCGACGTGGCGGCAAAGGACGCCAAGACCGGCACACTCACGAGCGGGACGTTCACGATCCAACGGCGCTGCATCAATTTTTGGATCGGCGGCGGCCGGCATCCCGGCAAGACGTGCATCAATTTGCTCGTCGACGGCAAGCCGATCCGCTCGGCCACCGGTCACGACAGCAACGCCATGCGGCGCGAGTCGTTCGACGTCAGTGGCATGCAGGGCGTATCCGCCGCCCGGCTGCAAATCGTCGATGACGAAACCGGTCCCTGGGGGAACATCGGTATTGCGGAAATAGTATTCAGCGACAATCCTGCCGTGCCGGCGATCAGACTTCAGGATCAGCCCGATTTCGGCACCATGTCGTTGGCCATGCTTGAACCGCAGGAGGCGGATCGGGCGGCGGCTGCAATGAAACTCGACTCGCTCTCCGAAGGAATTCCGGCCGGTGGGATCGAGGCCGACGAGCCCTTCGATAAGCGACTAATCGGCGGACTGGGACGCGAGCTTTCGCTCGAACCCGGTCAATCCGCGACCGTGACCTTTGTTCTGGCTTGGCATTTTCCCAATCTGAGATTGAAGGACGGCGGGCGTCACTACGCCAGCCGCTTTCACAGTGCGGCGGAAGTGGCCGAGTGCGTGGCCAATAATTTCGATTCGCTGGACAAGCAAACGCGTCTCTGGCACGACACCTGGTACGATTCCACCTTGCCGCACGGGCTCCTCGATCGCACCTTTGCCAACACGTCGACCCTGGCCACTTCGACCTGTCACCGCTTCAAGAACGGCCGCTTTTACGGATGGGAGGGAGTTGGCTGCTGCGAAGGCACCTGCACGCACGTCTGGCATTACGCACATGCCGTCGCCCGGCTCTTCCCCGACTTGGAGCGCGATCTGCGGAAGCGGATCGACTTCGGCATCGCACTCCATCCGCAGTCGGGCGTCATCAACCATCGCGGAGAGACGCATGATTTGGCCGTGGACGGCCAGGCCGGCTGCATCCTGCGCGCCTACCGCGAACACCAGATGTCGGCCGACGGCAAGTTCCTGCGGGAACTTTGGCCGAAGATCAAGTTGGCCATGCAATGCCTGGTGAACATGGACGACGGCGAAGGGATTTTGGAGGGGGCGCAGCACAACACGCTCGATCAACCGTGGTTCGGCAAGATCGCCTGGCTCAGTTCGCTCTACCTGGCCGCCGCCCGGGCGTGCGAGGAGATGGCCCGCGAGATGGGCGACGAGCCGTTCGCTCGGCAGATGCACACGATCTTCATGCGGGGCAAGGGAAACGTCGACCGCGAGTTGTTTAACGGCGAGTATTACATCCAAATTCCCGATCAGGCGCACGTCAAGAGCGTCGGCTCGCACAACGGCTGCGAGGTCGATCAGGTCTTCGGCCAAAGTTGGGCCTACCAGGTCGGATTGGGCCGCATCCTGGACGAGGCGCACGTGAAAAAGGCGCTGGCGTCGCTTTGGAAATACAACTTCACGCCCGACGTCGGCCCCTACCGCAATCGGAACCAGCCCGGCCGCTGGTACGCGATGGCGGGCGAGGGGGGCCTCATTATGTGTACTTGGCCGCAAGGCGATGCGGCGCGGCTTCAGCAGGGATGCGACTTTTACTTCAACGAGTGCATGAACGGTTTCGAGCACCAGGTTGCCGGGCACATGATCTGGGAAGGGATGGTCCAGGAAGGCTTGGCCGTTGAGCGGATGCTCCACGACCGCTACCACGCCGCGCGGCGCAACCCGTGGAACGAAGTGGAGTGCGGCGACCACTACGCCCGCTCGATGGCCAGCTATGGCGTCTTTCTCGCCGCATGCGGCTACGAGTTTCACGGCCCGAAGGGCTATCTCGCCTTCGCCCCCAAGCTGATGCCGCAAGATTTCCGCGCCGCGTTCACCACCTCCGAAGGCTGGGGAACCTTTGCCCAGCAGCGCGATGAGACGGCGCAGCATGAGACGCTGGAACTAAAATGGGGCAAACTGCGGTTGCAAACCCTCGCCTTTGAACTCCCCGGCAATGTGCCGCCAAAGGACGTTCGCGTGACGCTGGACGGCGAGGACATCCGCAACAGTTACCGCACGGAAGGTAATCGAGCGATCATCGAGCTGAACCCCGAGACGGTCCTGCAAGCGGGGACGAAGCTCAAAATCGCCATCGGCATTGCCTGAGAAGTAGTTTCAACGCTGCGGAAAGAGAAGCGAGCAGGGTGTGTCCAGCCTGCGGGCGCGGCTGCGGCGCGACTTGGAGAACGCACGCTGGCTTGTCTGGCAAGTGCGGGCCATGAAGGGGTGGCGCCCACCGACCGTCCGTACACGACATCGACTATCTGACTCTCAGTAACCGCATTTCTCCGCCCGTGATCTCAACAACCACACCGCCGGGAAAGACCCGTCTCGTGCTGGGGGCCACCGAGGTGGCCAGCTCGCACAGTTCGTCCCATTTGAGCATTCCCATCGACTGCATCGGCCAGCCCGCTCGCCGCCACACGGCCATGAGCAACTCGCGGACGAGGTAACGCGGCCGGTGGGGCAGACATTCCTGTCTGCCTTGTTCCGCGCCTTCTGCAGGGCAGACAGGAATGTCTGCCCCACCGTGCCGGGCAAGCCGCACGAGATCAATTCTCACGCCATTTGGCCCTTCCACCACAACGCAGCGCTCGAAGCACTGGTCGACCAATTGGTCGATGACGGCCTGGGCCTCGCTGGCCAGGGCGCCGAGCCGCAGCAGCGACTCCGCCGCCTCGGCGTTGAAGTGCCGCTCTAATCGCGGCAGTAGTTGGTGGCGGATTCGATTCCGCGTAAAGCGCGGATCGGCGTTGCTCGGATCGTGGCGATATGGCTGCTGGATCGCGTCGAGGTAGGCGGCCAACTCGGCGCGGCGAACCGCCAAGAGCGGCCGAATCAGCACCGCGTCTGCCAACGGCCGCGTCCGCGCCATCCCCGACAGGCCGCGAATGCCCGTGCCGCGAACGATGCGGTGCAAGATCGTCTCGGCCTGATCGTCGGCGGTGTGGGCGGTGGCGACGAAGCGGGCGCCGAGTCGTCCGGCGGCTTTTTCCAGGAAGCGGTATCGCGCCGCGCGGGCCGCGGCTTCAATGCCGTCGCCCGCCGCCAGCCTTCCTGCATCCACGTGGCCCACTTCGCAGGCCACGCCCAGCCGGCTGCACAAATCGACGACGAATTGCTCGTCTTCATCGGCGCCGGCCCGCAGGTGATGGTTCAGATGGGCGGCGCAGAGACGGCCTTCGCCCTCGGTTTTCAGAGCCGCCATCGCCCGCAGCAGAGCCACGCTATCGCCCCCGCCGGAAACGGCCACGAGCACCGTCACGTCGGCCCAGCCCGACGGCGGCCAAATTTCAGCTAGTCTGCTTTCGAGTGAATGGAGCATGGAATGGTGGCGAACGGCAGTTCAGCCGCGCCCCAACGGGAATCGCAGAGCGGGTGGCGGGCAAGCAACAGCCGCCGACAAATCGCTCACGGGTCGCGTCAAAATAAGTTGACGAATCTTCCCTAATGGGTTTTGACAAACAGATTCGGTAGTAATCACGTAAAATGCAGCGATTGGGCCAGTTGACCGTTGCCGAGCAACCCTACGTACCGCAGAAGCTGTTTCGAGCCGCGGGCGAATTGCTCCAGGAAGTCGGTGACGCGCTGGTGCAAGGCGGGCCAGTCGTTGGCCAAACGGTGCATTTTGAGGATTGTCTCCTTCAGCCATCGCCATAATTTTTCGATCGGGTTCAGCCAGGGGGCGTAAGTCGGCAACCAGATTGGCTTGATTTGAGGATATGCCCCCACGGCCGTGAGTACGTCGGGATGAGTATGGATCGACCAATTGTCTTGAACGACGTAGATCGTCTTGGCGCGAGCGTAAGTTTTCGCGATCCGTTCATACATCTCGATGACCTTGGCTCGACCGATAATGTAGTTGTCCACGTAGGTCACTTTTCCGCTGCAGGCGTTCAGGCCGCCGATCACACGCCACAGCCCATTGTTGGACTGTTGCCGATCCGCTTGCGGTGGAGCCGCGGGCGGGGCGGCAGCCCAACTCGGCGCCGGCTCGGGCTAGACGGCGTACCCCATTTCGTCGATGAACAGCAATGTCGTTTCCTGGGGGTTGCGCGCCGCTGCTCGCAGGCATCGTTTCAGTTTGGCTACCTTGCTTCGATACTGCGGATCCGGGCTAAAATGCTGGACCCGACCCGAACGCAATTTCACTCCCAGTTTGCGACGGAGCCACCGCCACACGCCACTGAGCGTGTAATTCTGGATCGTCTTAATGCTGGCGCGAATGGTCCGCAACGTCCAGCGGCTGGGCGGCGGACCAGCGGCTGTCGGCATCGCCTCGCGGCGAGCTTCCTCGCCGGGGCCTTGCCGCAGCCACTCCAACACCTGTTCCCGCTGCTCGAAAGGGACGGCGACGGCTGCCTCCCTGCCGCCGCCACAACAGTCCTTCGATCCCGTGTTGTTCATAGCAATCCAACCAATGGTACACGGTGTCAGGATCTCGCGGTCTCAGTAGTCCCTGAGTCGCTACCGCATGAGGCGATTGGCCGTCGGCGACCTTCAAGATCGCCGCACACCGTTCCCGCACGTCCGGACGCCGATCATGGTTCCGATACTCGACCAACGTCCTGCGCTGAGCCTGTGAAAGTTTCAAAGTTCGCTGGTACATGACGATTCATCCTCCCTTGCGAAGTTACTTCATGGACCCTCCTTTCAATTACTCTCAAGCAACGCCGCCAAAGGCAACCACAAAATGCGCCTGCTAGCAGTGGTGTGCTAGCACAATACCTTGAATTCACTACCGATTTTGGCTGTCAAAACCCATCAGAACCATTCTTGCGGCAAATCAGTCAGAGTATTCTGACGCGGCACCTCACGGCCCACTATGGCACTCGCGGCGTCCAAAAGCTACCCGTCGCAAGAGGGGTCGGCGCGCGTTCGATGGGCCCCTTGGGGTCGGCTTTGGATGGCGGCGGAATCCGGCGCTCTTGCCCCGCCCAGTTTCTCGACAGAATCGCCACAACCCCTGCCGGTCGGGCGTTATCCGGCCGTGCCGGGTGAAACGGCGGTTGCAGTTTTCTACGACTCTGATAAGATGAGGTTAAGAATGAACAAAGTGCCTTCGGTGGGCCGCTGGCGGCAGCCGAAGCCGATGAACAGCAATATGAACGTTTCTTCGGATCGTAGTGTATTAGGCAGCAAGAACCACTCGATGTCCAAGGCCCAGCCGACGATGATTGACCTATTGACGATCGTCGCTGGCTGGCTGGCGGGTCTCCGATTGGGCGGCGATGCGGCCGCCGGCTCGCAGGGCTTTTTGCCCTCGATTCGGCCGCGCCGCGGTTTGCGCCGCGGCAACGATCGCGTCACCGCCGCGTTTCTCGACATCGGTTGGATGACAGTGCGGCTTGATTCCCTTTCCTGCGTGCGTGTGTTGTCGGGCTCCTCGTCCGCGTGGCGAGGCTCGCCAGCATGGTGTACATCCCCGCGTTACGGCGGGGTATAGGCTGTTCTCTCGGCTTCTGTGCCGTTTCCGTGCGTCGGCCGGCGGCGTTCCGCCGGTCGTCCTTTGCTCACCGACCAGTGTCGTCGGCGTTGCCGCGCACCGCGCGGTTCCGCCGACTTAACAGGAGCATTGCCGTGCCCGGTATAGGTGGTATGGGTATTTACATATACGGCGCCGTCTTGGTGGCGGCCGTTTTCGGAGCGTTTTGGATAACCCGCTTCATGGACCGGCTGCGGAAGCGAGACGCCGAAACCGAGGCGAAGGAGATCGTTCGCAAGGCCGAGATGGAGGTCGAGAACCGCCGCCGCGAGGCCGAGCTGCAAATCAAGGAAATGACCTTGCAGCAGCAGGGCGAGAACGAAAAAGAGTTGCGGCGGCTCCGCGGCGAATTGCACGAACGCGAGCGACTGTTGGACAAACGCCAGGACGCACTGGAAGAACAGGCCGAAGTGCTGCGCAAGCAGGAGAAGATGGTCGAGAGCACGCAGCGCAAGCTCACCGAGCGCATCCAGGACGCCAACCGCCGCAAGGACGAGCTCTCGAAGCTCTTGGACCTCCAGCGGCAGACGTTGCATGAGCTAAGCGGGCTGAGCCAGGAGGAGGCCACCCGACGGCTGCTCGAACTGCTCGACAGCCAATTGCAGAAAGAGACCGGGGCGGTGATTCTCGCCCATGAGAACCGCCTGGCCGAAATCTGCGAGCACAAAACCCGCGACGTCCTGCTCACCTCGATCCAGCGTTACGCCGCCGCCCACACTGCCGAAACCACCACCAGCACCGTCGGCATCCCCAACGACGAAATGAAGGGGCGAATCATCGGCCGTGAAGGGCGGAATATCCGCGCTTTCGAGAAGGCCACCGGAGTGGACGTCATCATCGACGACACCCCGGGCGTGGTCATCGTCAGCGCCTTCGACACGATCCGCCGCGAGGTCGCCCGACTGTCGCTGGAAAAACTGATCGCCGACGGGCGGATTCATCCCACGCGGATCGAGGAGATCGTCGCCGGCACGCAACGCGAACTCGATCGTCACATCCAGAAGTTGGGCGAGCAAGCCTGCATGGAGGCCGACGTTCACGGGCTGCACGAGCGGCTGGTCAATCTGCTCGGCCGGCTCCATTTTCGCACCAGCTACAGCCAGAACGTGCTGCGGCACAGCATCGAAGTGGCGTTCATCGCGGGGATGCTGGCCGACGAGACGAAGTTCGACGGCAAGTTGGCCCGGCGTTGCGGCCTGCTGCACGACATCGGCAAGGCGGCCGATCACGAGGCGGAAGGGGGCCATCCGAAGATCGGCGCCGATCTCTTGAAGCGCTACGGCGAGCGGCCCGAGGTGATTCAGGCCGCCATCGGACACCACGACGACCTCCGCGTCGAGAACCCGTACACCGTGCTGGTCTCGGCGGCCGACGCTTGCAGCGCCTCGCGGCCCGGTGCCCGCCGCGAAACGCTGGAACGTTACGTCAAGCGGATGGAGGAATTGGAGTCGATCGCCAGCCACTTCGCCGGCGTCGAGCAGGCCTATGCGATTCAGGCCGGCCGCGAATTGCGCGTGATCGTCAGCGCCAAGGAGACGACCGACGAATCGGCCGCCAAAATTTGCCACGACATCGTCACCGCGTTCGAGCAACAACTGACCTATCCCGGCGAGATCAAAGTGACCGTGCTGCGGGAGACAAGGCACGTCGAGATGGCGCGGTGATGAAGAGGGGGAGACGAGGTGGGAGGGAGAGTGGGAGATGAGCAGAAGAGAATTCGTGGGCGTCGTTTGCTTCCCTATCTCCACGTCTCCCCCTCTCCCTCTATCCTCGTCTCCCTGGCCCCTAGTCCCTAGCCCCTGACCCCTCTCATGCGAATCCTCTTCATCGGCGACATCGTCGGCAAGCCGGGGCGGCACATCTGCAAGCAGACCCTGCGCGGGCTGCGCGCCGAAGAGAATCTCGATCTGGTGGTGGCCAACGCCGAAAACGCCGCGGCCGGCTCGGGCATTACGCCGGAAATCTACCACGAGTTGATGAACGCCGGCATCGACGGCATCACCCTGGGCGACCACGCCTTTCGCCGCCGCGAAATCTTTCCGATCCTGCAAACGGAACGCCGCATCGTGCGGGCGGCAAACTATCCGCCGGCCGCGCCGGGACACGATTACGCCGTTCTACGGACTCGGCAGCAAGTCGGCGTGGCGTTTTTCACGCTGCTGGGGCGGGTCTTCATGCCGCCGATCGATTGTCCCTTCAACGCCGCCGACCGCGTCTTGGCCGCCCTGCCCGGCGACGTTCGCGTCATCCTTCTCGACTTCCACGCCGAGGCCACCAGCGACAAGCAACTGATGGGCCGCCACCTCGACGGCCGTGTCAGCGCCGTGCTGGGCACCCACACGCACGTTGCAACCGCCGACGAAGCGATTTTGCCCGGCGGCACGGCGTTCCAATGCGACGTCGGCATGACCGGCCCGCACGAGAGCATTTTGGGCCGCCGCATCGATCGGGTGATGGAGACCACGCGCACCTTTCGGCCGACCCATTACGAGGTGGCCACCGGCGACGTGCGCCTCAACGGCAGCATCGTCGACATCGATCCGCAGACGGGCCACGCCACGGCCATCCGCCGGATCTGCATCGACGAAGCGGCAGCAAAGCGGCTGGAGGGAAGCTGAAGGCGGAAGCGGCCAGAGTTGTTGTCGGCTGTCGCGACAACAGCGACGCCGCCGTGTTTATTGACTGTCAGATTGACGATGTCGGGAATAGCCGGGAGCCAACGGCTCCCGGCTTGTGGCAATTCGGCGGGAAAACTCCGGGAACTGCTAGCGGCACAACTGCCGCCCCCTCGCCGCAGAACCGGATAGCTCTGCTATCGGTGTGCCGTAGGCACGCGAGGGCGGATCGGCAGCCGAAAACCATCTTGCGGCTTTGCCGCCCCGATAGGCAAGCTATCGGGCTACCCGTTTGATTAAGGACTAGGGATAAGTGGAAATATCGTCGTAGTCGTAATTGGGACGGACGATGGGAGTGCCGCTCGTTGTATCTATCGATGCGATAACGTTGTCGGGATCGTCGGATATTTGCTCGCAATGGCCATCGCAGAAGGTCACGTTTATCACGCCCGTGTGAATCGGTATTATTGCACCAGGGCTATTCGGCGGTGGTGGCCGCCGGACGATCGGATTGCCGGTCCATTTCGCCGGGTTCGTCCCGGGCCCGTAATATGGCCAGAACAGGAAGCCAAATTGCACCGCAGTAACAGACCTGGACGATTTGAGGCTAGGGTTGATGTCCGAGTCAGTCCAATTGCGCGGCGGGATTGGTTGTTTGCCCTTCATGGCTGGCACGCTACCGCATAACAGGAAACTCGTGTTGTAGGCACTCTCCGCAATCATGGGACGACGCGACGGCGACCTCACATCGGTCATGGAAATTTGCTTCACGTTCCCGTTCTGGCCGAACGCTGTTGTCAGGGTTAAGTTCCGAAACAGACCGGTCTGTGTTGTGTAATCGCTTGTTGTCGAGCCATCTTGCGGCGGCAGCGGCGGCAGCAATGTCACTGGTTCGGGTGGCTGCTGCCCTGGTGGTGTAGGAGGCAGCCCTCGCCCGACGTTGACAACGTACGATAAAGGATAATTCCCCGTCGGCGAATCGGAGGGGCAGACAAACAGACTCACGGTCGTGTAACATGACGCATCCGGGTTGCCGCTGCGCCAGCCGTTGTTGCCCGTGGGGCCTTCCCACAAATCGTGGCGATCGATATAAGGCAGCATCAGGGCCGCCCACGTGACCGCATTTCCACGGGCGTTGTTCGCATAACCGGGGAGGCGCCGCGTTTCCATCTCATAGGTGATGATCGCCTTGCCGAGTTGCTCCTCGTTACTGGCGCACTGGTGGATGCGGGCTTTGTTGCGGGCATTGAGCACTGCCGGCAGCAACAGGCCCATCAACGTGGCAATGATGGCGATGACCACCAGAAGTTCGACCAAGGTAAAGGCGGCACGATAGCGCGTGGCCATACTTCACTCTCCTGCTCGTTCCGAGCAACCCGCGGCTTGCCCTCTGCCTCCTATTTTTACAGAAATCGGCAAGAAATGCCAGCGGGATTGAGGGCGGACCGGTGCAGATTGCGCGTTGCAGGGTCGTTTGCGGCCCTTTCCGCCGAAGGCGGTGTTAGGCCCGCGAACCCGTGCTGAAGCACGGGCCGAATACCGCCTGCGGCGGAAATGCCCGTCAAGAGTCCGTCCGCCTTTTGCAGCGTTGTGGCATAACGACTTACGACAACGGCAGTGCGGCCTTCTTCGGTAGCGTCGGCACGGCAATCGGTAAACAGCCCCGTTTCCTTGCCTTGCTTGCCATCATAGCTTCCCATCTTGCCACGAAAGGCGGACGGACTCTCAACGGGCATAAAGCTCGCCATCACGGAAGGCGCGCCACCCATTCCGGTCACCCCCCAGTATATCGTCAAAAAACGCCTCAACCGCGACCGGGAAACCACCCGTCGTATGGGGTTGGTTCGCCCGGGGAAGACATCTTCCACTGCGTGCCGCTGCGACTGTGTTTTTCCTGGGGGTTGAAAACTACCACCAGTTGTGTATCCTAAAATTCCATGCGCGAAATTCTGTTTGGGTACAAACTGGATCCGACCACCTGGGCCTACATTTCGGCCCTGATGATGATCGGCATCTACTTCAAGTTCCGCCGCTTCTGGAGCGTGCGCAACTTGGACCTGGTCGGGCTGATCTGTTTCTCGCCCGGGTTGCTGCTGATTTATCATGGCCTGCCGATGCAGCACGCTTCGGACGCGCTCGTGGCGGCCCGCGGGACCGAATTAGTCCAGGCGGGCTACGTCTGGTTGTTCGCCGTCAGCGGCTTCTTTCTGATCCGCCTGCTGTTGGATCCGATGATGGTCCGCCGGCCGCAGTTGGAACCGAACCTGTCGGCCAGCGGCCTGACGTTTACGGGCGCCGCCCTGTTGGTGTTTCTGATGGCGAACGTCATCACCAGCCCGAAGGAGCGGCTCGAATACGAGTTGGCGAAACAGGAGGCGCAATCGGCGCCCAATCCGGGATCGGCGCCCACTCCGCCGGGATACGAATGGTTCTACAAGTTTGCCGGCTTTGCCAACGAGGCGATGGTCTCGGCCGCGCCCGACGCCGCCCAGCCCGGAACGCATCGCCAGGCCCTGATTCTGGCGGCGACGACGCGCGCGGCGGCCATCTTGGCCTATCTGGTGATCGTGGCCGGAATGGTCTGGCTCGGCTACCGGCATTTCGACAACATCCACACCGGCGTGGCGGCGGCAACGCTCTACCTGCTGACCTTCTACACCAGTCAGCTCACCAGCCAGATCGATCACGTTGTCCCCGCCGCGTTGTTGGTTTGGATGCTGGCCGCCTATCGGCTGCCGCTGTTTTCGGGCGTGCTGTTGGGACTGGCCGCCGGGCTGATCTACTATCCGTTGTTCCTGCTGCCGCTGTGGTGCAGTTTTTACTGGCGGCGCGGGCTGGTGCGATTCGTCTGCGGGGTCTTGCTGGCGCTGGCGCTGTTGGCCGCCTCGCTGACCCTGCACTGGCACAATTTCGGCGCCTTCCTCACCCAGGTCGCACGCATGGTCGGCTGGCGCAATCCGTTGGGCATCGAGGCGTCGGGCTTCTGGAAGTACTACGATCCGTCCTATCGGATTCCGGTGCTGGCCTTGTTCGTGGCGATTTGCGCCGGCATGGCCATCTGGCCGGCGCAGAAGAACCTCGGCACGCTGCTAAGCTGCTCGGCCACGGTGATGTTGGCCACCCAATTCTGGCACGCCCACCAAGGCGGCCTGTGCATGGCGTGGTACCTCCCCTTGTTGATCCTCACCATCTTCCGCCCCAATCTCGAAGATCGCGTGGCCATCTCCGCCGTGCGGCCGGGCTGGTGGCGAAGGAAAAGAGACGTAAAGGTCGATGCAGCCGCCAGCTAGTGTAGTGCGTCACGCTATTGGGGTTTTATAAATCATGGGATTGACAGGTGGGGCAGACATTCCTGTCTGCCAGGCTTGCCCGATTTCCCTGGCAGACAGGAATGTCTGCCCCACCTGTTGCCCTTCCGTAAAGTCACTCAATTGTGAATCACTACACTAGTGTAGCGTTTCTGATGGGTTTTGACAGCCAAAATCGGTAGTGAATTCAAGGTATTGTGCTAGCACACCACTGCTAGCAGGCGCATTTTGTGGTTGCCTTTGGCGGCGTTGCTTGAGAGTAATTGAAAGGAGGGTCCATGAAGTAACTTCGCAAGGGAGGATGAATCGTCATGTACCAGCGAACTTTGAAACTTTCACAGGCTCAGCGCAGGACGTTGGTTGAGTATCGGAACCATGATCGGCGTCCGGACGTGCGGGAACGGTGTGCGGCGATCTTGAAGGTCGCCGACGGCCAATCGCCTCATGCGGTAGCGACTCAGGGACTACTGAGACCGCGAGATCCTGACACCGTGTACCATTGGTTGGATTGCTATGAACAACACGGGATCGAAGGACTGTTGTGGCGGCGGCAGGGAGGCAGCCGTCGCCGTCCCTTTCGAGCAGCGGGAACAGGTGTTGGAGCGGCTGCGGCAAGGCCCCGGCGAGGAAGCTCGCCGCGAGGCGATGCCGACAGCCGCTGGTCCGCCGCCCAGCCGCTGGACGTTGCGGACCATTCGCGCCAGCATTAAGACGATCCAGAATTACACGCTCAGTGGCGTGTGGCGGTGGCTCCGTCGCAAACTGGGAGTGAAATTGCGTTCGGGTCGGGTCCAGCATTTTAGCCCGGATCCGCAGTATCGAAGCAAGGTAGCCAAACTGAAACGATGCCTGCGAGCAGCGGCGCGCAACCCCCAGGAAACGACATTGCTGTTCATCGACGAAATGGGGTACGCCGTCTAGCCCGAGCCGGCGCCGAGTTGGGCTGCCGCCCCGCCCGCGGCTCCACCGCAAGCGGATCGGCAACAGTCCAACAATGGGCTGTGGCGTGTGATCGGCGGCCTGAACGCCTGCAGCGGAAAAGTGACCTACGTGGACAACTACATTATCGGTCGAGCCAAGGTCATCGAGATGTATGAACGGATCGCGAAAACTTACGCTCGCGCCAAGACGATCTACGTCGTTCAAGACAATTGGTCGATCCATACTCATCCCGACGTACTCACGGCCGTGGGGGCATATCCTCAAATCAAGCCAATCTGGTTGCCGACTTACGCCCCCTGGCTGAACCCGATCGAAAAATTATGGCGATGGCTGAAGGAGACAATCCTCAAAATGCACCGTTTGGCCAACGACTGGCCCGCCTTGCACCAGCGCGTCACCGACTTCCTGGAGCAATTCGCCCGCGGCTCGAAACAGCTTCTGCGGTACGTAGGGTTGCTCGGCAACGGTCAACTGGCCCAATCGCTGCATTTTACGTGATTACTACCGAATCTGTTTGTCAAAACCCATTAGGGAACGCCCTCCGCGGCGTTCCCCCTGGTTGGAGCGGCACGGAGTCCGTTCCCTACAGAATGTTATCTGTGCGACACTACACTATTATTCTGGCACGGCTAAAGTGTCGGGCAGCGTAGACGGATTTCCGAATCCGTCCAATTTATGGCCACGGATTTGGAAATCCGTCCTACACCCACGTGTGCCATGCTATCCGATCAGCCGATTCAGTAGCGAATCGAGCGAAACCTCGGCGATGCGGGTGATCATGTCGGAGGTGGCGAACGGCAGATAGAGCCGGCCGTTGTGGATCATCGCTCCACACGAGTACGCCACGTTCGGCACGTAGCCGTCCCGCTCCTTTTCGCTCGGCGTAATCAGGGGCTCGTCGAGACAACCGATCACCTTCAAGGGATCGTCCAGGTCCAACAGCATGGCGCCGATGCAGTAGGTGCGCATCGGCCCGACGCCGTGGGTCAGCAGCAGCCAGCCCTCCGGCGTTTCCAGCGGTGAGCCGCAGTTGCCGATCTGCACGAGTTCCCAAGGACGATGGGGCGTTTGCAGCAGTTCGGCGGTCTCCCAGAAGTGGACGATGTCGGAATACATAATGTACAGGTTTTCGCCGTCGATGCGGGAACACATCACGTAGTGCCCGCCGATCCGCCGCGGGAACAGCGCCATGCCCTTGTTCTGCGCAGGCGCCGTTGATCGTGTGTACGCCGACGCGGACGAAATCACTCGTCTCGATCAGTTGCGGCAGCACGCGGTAGCCATCGAAGGCCGAGCAAGTGCCGAAGTACGTCACCGTGCCGTCGTCGTCGACGAAACGAACCATGCGCAGGTCTTCGATGCCGTGCTTCTCATTGCTGGTCTGCGGAAAGATGACCACTTCCGACGCCTCGGCCTCTCGCGGAAGCTCCAACAGATAGTTCGATCGGGCCAGCCAACGGATGTCCTGCAGCGACGCCTCGATCGTAAGCTTCTCCGGCGACGCCTCCCGCGCCTCGGTGATGGCGTGTTCGAGTTGGGCTAACGTAAAAGAGTCGGGCAGGCGATCGAGCACTTGGGTCATCGCCCCCTCGGGCACGCCGATGTCGACCAGCTTCCGCCGGAAGAGCGGCTTTTCGTACTGCTTGTCGGGCACGACGCGAATCGGCCGGGCGAAGCGCGCAGGGGTCGATCTGGACTTGGTGATCCGCGGTGATCACGCCGGAGCGGAAGACGATCGAGGAAACGTGCCCCTCGCCCGTGGCCCGCAGACTCATGATGAACCGCACCGCCCCGGCCGGCAGGTTGCGCTGGTTATGGTGCGGCACGATCGACGGATTGAACAGCGCGGCCGACTCGATCGAGTATTCGGCCGTCAGGTACGCCCCGATCAACAGGCGGCGATTGCCGGCGAAGTCGTCCGACATGCCGAGCATCGACATCGCGGTGCGATAATTCTCATCGAGCGTCGGAACGATGTTGCCGTGGCGGGTGCGGAACTTCAGGAACACGTTCTCCAGCAGATGATCGACCTGTTCGTCGCTCAGGCCGCCGACGCGCTCGACGATGTTGCGGATTCGCGTCTCTCCGCCGGGATCGAAAAAGCGGGTAATCACGCGGCGAATGTCGTGGGTGAAGATGACCGGTAAACGCCGGACAGTCAAGAGGCCGCGGCCACCCTTACGTTTTTTTGATCTCATCAAGTTATTCTAGCATAACGCACACCGTCGGCCACCCGCGGAAACGGGGCGGTACAAGCGTGAGTGGTGGCAAGAGGGCACCCTCAGTTCCGGAGGATTGACCTCTTCCAGGCCACGGGGTAGGCTTAAGGAGTCGGTGCGAGTGGTTTCTATGCGTTTTTTGGGATGACTTTCGGAGGCCAATCGTGGCAACACTCGAAACAAGTGACGACGGCGGGCTGCGTTTGCCGCCAGAGTTGATCGGCGGGGTGAGACCTCACGCCAAGTTCGAGTTGGAGGTCTTGGGCGATATTCTGCTCTTGCGGCCGGCCGACAGGGACCGACCCTTCTGGCGCCAGGCAACTTCGCAACAACGGGCGGAGGCATTTCAACGTTGGGCACGGTCGCCCCGGCCGCCGGCGCCCGATCTTACCGATGAATCGCTGCGGCGCGAGAATCTCTACGACTGATGACCCGCTTTCTGATTGACCGTAACGCGTTGCGATGAACGCCCATCAGGTCGCTCGTTTGTTGACGTTCAATACGGGCGACTTCAAGGTCTTCGGCGCGATTGCCGTCTCGCCCGATGAGATTGTGGCGGGTTGATCGGAATTCGGTGTTTACGGTTTCGGACACGTTCGCAGATAATCGAGCACGTCGGAGAGTTGGGCGGTGGCCAAGGCCAGGCAAGTGTCGGCGCCGCCGTAGTATAAGCGAATGATGCCACTGGGCTTGTCCAGAATCCAGCCGCAGGGAAAAACGACCCCGTTGACGTCCCCCTGACGCTCGTAGGGCATCTCGGGGGCGAACACCCACTGGTCGCTGCGGCGGAGGACGCGGGCGGGATTCTCCAGGTCCAACAGGGCCAGGCCGAGCCGATACAAGCAGCCGCCCGCCGTGGTTCGCACGCCGTGGTAGAGGATCAGCCAGCCCTCGGCCGTTTCCAGCGGCGGAGGGCCCAAGCCGATCTTGTTGGCGTCCCACCACGCCCCGCGGCGGGCCTGCAAGAGAATCCGGTGCTCTCCCCAGTGAATCAGATCGGGCGAAAAGGAGAGCCAGATGTGCGCGCCCGAGCTTCCCGGCGCAAACGGCCGGTGAATCATCGCATAGCGATCGCCGAAGCGGCGGGAAAAGACGGCCGCGTCCTTGTCTTCCGGCGGCATGACCGGACCGAGCCGGGCGAAAGTGACAAAGTCATCCGTCCTCGCCAACGACACCAACGGCCCGCTATGGGAATACGCGGTATAAGCGATGATCCATTGGCGGCGGTCCCCTTCGAGCCGGGTCACCCGCGCGTCCTCCACGCCCCATTCTTCTTGCGGATAGTTTGCCGGATCGGCGGCAAAGCTGGGCTTCGCGTCGATCCGCCAGTTCGACACACCGTCGCTGCTAAGGGCCACACTCAGATGCGAGTGTCCGCGGCGGTCTTCCACGCGGACCAACAGCAGCGTCTCCTCGCCCAAGCGGCACGCCCCGGCGTTGAAAACCGTGTTGACAAGATACGGCCAATCGCGGGCCGTGAGGATCGGGTTGGCGTCATGACGGCGGAACAACTCTTCGTATTGACTCGGCGTTGTCATTTCTCGGTGCATTCCTCGTCGGGATGGTGGCCGTTGGGGCGGCGGTTGAACACTACATCGCTAAGTAAACCACGGAGACACGGAGTTCACGGAGGACAAGAATTAAATTGTCGATGGGTTGCGGTTACGTCCTTCAGTCGATGTTACGCGACGAACAAGCGTTGGGGACGATCTACGGTCGCAGTTGGGTGGCCATGCCGTATTCTGCCATGTTTCAGCCTGGTCTCCGTGTTCTCCGTGCCTCCGTGGTAAGCTTCTTGTCGGCACCGCAAGTTGGCGCCGCAGTGTTGAACTGCCATCCCAACATGCAACTTACGCATAAGCTGCCTCGGTCATGCGCTGACAACCGCCACTTTGCCAACGCGGCTGTCGGCCGACGAAGCGGTAACCTCCTGGTTGCACAACTCGGTCCACAAGTAAGCCAATGTCGATTCCGCGCCTTGATTCCGATTCACGCCGGATGCCGTCAAGCCGTCGCAACACGCGCCGCACGACACATCGGCCAGCGGCTTTCTCAGGCTGTTCTGCCCGTGGAACCATGCGTATGCCCGGCGGAAGACGGCCAAGTGCTTTTCGTCGCCCGACAAACGAAAGGCGGCCAGCGCGGCGTCGGCCATCGTGGCGGCCTCGACCGGCTGTTGGTCGTACAACGCCTTCTTCTCACCGCAGGAGCACCAGCCGTTGTTCCCGATCGGCCAGAAGACGCCTTCGCCGCCGGAAAAGGGGACAGGCTCCTTTTGCCGGAACGGCCCGAAGGGTGCTTCGCACAAAAGGTGCCTGTCCCCTTTTCCGGCTTCGTTCGTGGTCTGACGATCGAGGAACGCAAAGGCTGCTTTCGCAACATCCAGGAAGCCCTCCTCGGGCCAGTGTTCGGCCGCGACAAACAGGGCGTGCGGCAGCACCGCGTTCGCGTAGGTCATGCACGGCTCGAACCATTGCCAATTGAGACGACTCGCCGAGCGGTAGCATTCCATCAGCCGCTGCGCCGCAGACCAGGCCACGCCCGAGAGGGCTTCGACGCCGTTTGCTTTCGCGTTGCGAAGATGTCCCCAAGCCAGGATCACATATGCTTGGGCCCGCAACCATCGCAGGTCGGCCAGCGCCGGCAGAGCCGCGTCGATCAACTCGCCTGCTACGGCGCGGTGGCCCGCGGGCAGATCGCTGGCCAACACGTCGGCCAGCGCGCGGACCGCCTGCCCTTGACAATCGGCACAGCCTTCGGCATCGAGCCACTGGCGGTCGTAGCCGAGAAAATTATGAAACCCGCCGCCAACGTTGGCGCATACTCCAAGAAGCTCAGGTACGTCGTCACCCGCCGCAACATGCGCTGGTCCGGCCGCCGCGACCACAAACGCACGCAAAGACGCAGCGCCCGGGCATTATCATCGGTCGTATAGCCGCTCTCGCGCCGCGGAATGCCGTAAATCGCATGTTGGATCAACCCGGTCGAGTCCGTCATGCGATCCAGATGTCGTAGCGGGATCTTCTCGTGGCCGTGCATCACAGTCCTCCGCGGATAAGCTGATGCGAGCGTAGTTCGCCGCCGGGGAGCGGGGAGGGCTTGCGATCGGGCCAACGCCGACCTGTTCCGTATTTCGCTGCGATCTGATTGAAGAACCTCAGGTACTGCCGGCCCACATTCGGCCAGAACATCGGCCGCGTGTATCGGTAGGCCCTGCGGCGCGTTTCGCCGTGGAACGCCGCGTCGCCGAGGAATCGCAGCACGGCGTCGGCCATGGCGTCGCTTTGACCGAACGGTGCCAACAGGCCCCGTCCGTTGGCCAGGACCTCTTCGGCGTACAAGTAGGGCGTGCTCACCACGGCGCCGCAGGCCGCCAAAGCGTACGCCAAGGTTCCGCTCGAAATCTGGTCCTTGCCCGGATACGGGGTGATATACACGTCACAAGCCTGCAAATGGATCAGCAGGTCGGCCAGGCTGAGATACTTGTTCACAAAGCGCACGTGTTGGCCGACGCCCAGTCTTTCCGCCATCTCGACCAGACTCTCTCGATAGACCTCGCCCTCATGGAGTTTGACTTGCGGATGTGTCGCGCCGACGATCAGGTAGATAGCTTCGGGACACGCGGCGACGATCCGCGGCATGGCCTGAATCATGTATTCGAGCCCCTTGCCCCGATTGATCAGCCCGAACGTGCAGAGAACGCGCCGGCCGGCCAATCCAAGCCGGGTCTTGTGGAAGTCGTCGTGCTCGAAAAGAACTTCGGGAACTCCGTGCGGAATCACCCGCACGTTAGCGCTGGAGATGCCGTATACGCTCTCCAGCAAACCAGCGGCGACTCGCGTCATCACCACGATGCCCTGACTGTGAGTTGCCAGGCGCTGGATAATTCGTCGTGGCAACGGGGCCGGCTCGGTCAAGAGGGTGTGGAAGGTGGTGACCAGCGGTTTGCGGCAGTTGCACACGAAGTCCAGCACGCCGACGCCCCATTCGCCGGGATAGAGGCCGAATTCGTGTTGCAGGCTGACCACGTCGCACGGGCCGTCGTTGACAACCTCGGCGGCCCGGAAGTAGGCGTTCTTGCGGCTGTTGTCGATGACGTGGACCACGCGCGCGTCGTAGCGCAGCCCGGGCGTCTTCTGGATGGCGGCAACGGCAGACGCCTCGGGCAACGCCAAATCGACGGCGTCGGCACAGTCCCTGGTGAACGTCGCCAGCCCGCACGCTTCGGGCGGATACGTCGATACGAAAAGGGGGCAAATCGTCTTCACAGGACCACCTCCTGGGATCGCCCCTGCCAAAGCGCAGCCCGCGATCGCGTTGTTGGCCAGCACAACAATCCTCTTCGCTCGTTTCCTGCAAGCGATGAAATTGTACCGGGCCGGGAAAGGGGTTGGTCTGCGTATGCTCCGTATTTTACCCAGCTTTACGTCAATGCAGGGAAAAACGCCGCTGCAACCGGTGACATGGTGTCCGGTGGGACAGAGAATGTCAGCCCCCGAGAGCGTCCGCCAGAACCGCTAGAACCGCACGATCAGGTCGCAATCCAGCAGCAACTGGTTCGAGCGGGTGTTGTCGCCGTAGGGATAGAGGTCCGGCGTGCCCGCCCAGTCCCAGCGGATTTCCGGGCGGACGGCGACGTAGCTGTTCGGCGTCCAATTCACCCCGCCGGTCAACTCGAAATAGTCGCCCGTTCCTCCCGCGCCCGGCACGCTGCGCCGTTTCCGTCGTGGAACCACTCGAAGCGCATGCCCGCCTTCCAATGTTCGTTGATCTCGCGGTAGAGATACTGGTTCACCCCGTACCAACTGGCGACGGTGCCGTCCACGCCCGCTCCGGGCTCGTTGGCGTAATCGTGCTGAATCACGTACTGCCAACACTCGCCGAGACGTTGCTGAATCACCAGGCTGTAGAGCGTGCGGACGTTCTCGCTCGGGTCGGGCTGCTCGCGGCTGACGGCGACGGTAAGCGAGATCTTCGTCCGCTTGTTGTCGCTTTCCCAGCCGATGCCGCCGTTGAATCCCAGGTCGTTGTTGTTGTCTTCCCAGTTGTCCCATCCCCGGTTCATGCCCGCCTTGATCGTGAAATCGCCGAGCTTGGTCGTGCCGATGAAGCCGGTGTAGGTGAAGGGCTCGCCATACTGGAAGACGTAGGAGTGCGAGTAGAAGAAATTGTCGGGCGCCGCGACGCTCTCGTAGCTGATGCCGGAATAGAAATGGCCGAACTTCATGTCGATGCCATTGCCCCACGGGGCGAAGAACTCCGCATAAACCTGTGGCAGCGCCAGGCCGTATTGCTGCGCGTTCCACTTCGGCGAAAAATCGTCGGTGGTTTCCAGCCCGCGGGCTTCCGTGTAAATCGAATCGGTGCCGTAGAGCAGATCAACCCGGCCGCCAAAGTCCCACAGATCCCCGTCGGTGTTCACATCGCGCTTCAGCCGCAGATAGGCTTGATTCAGTTGATAGTCGTTCGAGCGGTTATTGAAGGTGACCGGTCCGTTGCTGCGGTCGCGCGGGCTGAGCGTGTTGATCGTCGCCCCCTGGTCGACCCAGGTGTCGAAGTCGAGGCCATCGAACCAGTTGCGGAAGAAGCTATGCCGATGCGGACGGCCGTGAACGACCTCGCAGGGGATGCTATCGCCGTCATCGCAAACTGCCTCGCCCGCCGCGGGGGTCTCCTGAGTCGGGGTCTCGTGAATGTCGGTCTTCGGCGTCGGAGTGGTCTCGGGATGATCGGCGGCCTTGGTTTCTTTCTTCGGCGGCGCTGTTTTGCCGCCGGCGTCCTTGGCCGCCTTCGTTTTCTCCTTCGGTTTCGCCGGTCTGCCGTTCAGGTCTTCGACGGCTTCGGGCGGCGGCGGAGGGTTGTCGAGCCCCGGCAGCAGCCCGGGAATGCCCTCCTCTTTGCCCTTGTCGCCCTTGTTCTTATCGTTTTGGGCAACGCGCGTCTCTTCGCCGTCGTAGGCCGGATCGGGCGGCAACCGCTTCTCAGGGGACTGTCCCAATTTTCGTGTCAATGAAAATGGGACTGTCCCCTTTGACGGAAGCGCAGCGTCCGCGGCCTGCTGGCCGCTTTCGGCCGTATCACGCTGGAACGCGATCTGCCGAAGGGCCGCCGGTGTCGCCACAAGGCTTGGGCCGTCGTCAGGCGGCGTTTCCGGATTGGCTGCGAGAAGACATAGTGCCAGAAAGGCAGATGAGCCAAGCATAGAGTTCCCCCCTCGTTCTCTAATGTCTCTTCGGCCACGCCGACGGGGAACCTTTTAACTTTTGGGCAAGATTTGCCGCTTTTTCCGAAAATGCCGGTATTTCCGGTTGTAGGGGCGAAGAGGGGAATCCCAAATCTCAAATCCGAAATCTCAAATCTGAAGTCTCAAATCTCAAATCCCGATATCCAAATCCAATAGCCGGCGGCCAACGGCCGGCGGTGGGACGTCCAAGAAAGTCGAAACCGCCCCGACTGCCACTCACGAGCCAATCACTTCGCCGCCCGAGCCTTCGCTTCCGGCGTCGCGATCCGCAGCGCGGCCTTAACCTTCTTCTCAATGTCCGGCCACGCCGTCTTGGCCTTGGCATTCACTTGCCAATAAACGTGACCGTTCTGCGCCCTCTCCCAAATAGACGGCGGGTTGCCCGGCCTTAGCGTTCTTCGGAACCAGCCGACGCTTCGCGACCCAGATTTCCACGTTGGGCGTGCTCTCCTCCTTGTTCGGATGGCTCACCAACTCAACATACGTTCCCGGCCCCGTCTTCCACCCCGGCGGATGAACGTTGCCGCTCTCCACTTCGGCAACCCTCATGTTCAGTCTGATATCCCATTCGGCGGGAAGAACCTCAAGCAGTCGGGCCGGCACTTGCATCTCAAAAGGGAGCTTTCCCGGCTGCATCTTCACGGTGATTTCGCCGGACGGCGGTATCGCTTGCCCGAACCCCTGGCCAAGGGCCGGGAGGCCGCGGAACTGGATCGTGTAAGAGCCTGGTTTGGTGAACAGATATTGACTCGCCAAGTCGAGACCGCTGATGAGCATATCCGTCTCGCCCGGCGCAAGCGAGCGCGGCCCGGTGCTGCCCGTCTGGTACATGCCCGCAACGTACGGAACACGTTTTCCGTCAGGACCACGAATCAACATCGAGTCATTCACGTCTGCCTGCTGAGGGTCGTAGGTTGCCTCGAACATCGCGAAGTTCTTCGCCTCAAGCTGAACAAGCGCCGGCCGGCCGACAAAATAGACCTTTTGCACCGGAAGAAGCCGCGTGCGCAAACCGTTGATTTCCGGCCCCCATCCTTCGGAATCCTTCGGCGTTTCCGGCTTCTCGAACGTCCACTTCGTGACGGGAAACATCGACACGCGGAACTTTGTGCAGCCGTAGGGAACCAGGGTGATCCACTGCGGCGACTTTCCCCCGTCGAACGGTTTCGGCGGCAGAGACTTTTCGAGCGTGGGCTTCCAGTCGATGCTCATCGCGCGGGCGCGAAGTTTCAGCGGCGATTTGAGGGGCCAATTCCACTTATCGGGCATCGGGCCGCGCTCGACGGCGAAGTCGGGGCTCACAATGCCGCTCCGCGCATCAAGCGCAAATTGCCACTTCGCCACTGAGTCGGGCATGTTCGCGTCCTTTGCGTCGGCAATCGGCAAGGCGAAAAGAAGCGGCCCGAGGGATACCGAGCCGTAAGGAGCGCCGCCGACATTCGCGTCGCGTCCCGTGGCCACTTCCGGGAACATGCGAAAGCGAAGAGATATCGTGTCGTTCGGTCTCCATTCCCGTTCAAGTCGCACAAAACCGTTTGCGTCGGGCGACGCGTCCGTGTACATGCCGTTCACTTCCAACCCGGGATACCGACACCAGCCCGGGATGCGCAGCATCAGCGGGAAATTCGCAACGCGATCCAGCTTGACCGCAATCTCGATCGTCTCGTTGAACGGATAATCGGTCCGGCACGCGATTTCCACCGGCACGCGATCGGCCACCAGGGCCGACACCTTGCAGGGGCCGTAGCAGGTGGCCGCCAGGCCGTTGTCGCGGGTGGCCATCCACATGTTGATCACGTAGTTCGGCAGGATGCGATTCACCGCCGCCGTGCAGCACAACGGATCGTGCTTTGTCTTATAGGTAAACGGCTCGGCGGCCGGCAGCCGGTGGTCGGCCATGCGATTGGGCGATTGCATGTAGACGTGCGTCTTGAAATCGCGAGAAACCGTGGCGGGGCCGGCGTTGAAGAACGCCCGCTCGATCCGATCGGCCAGCCGCCCCTGCCCGCTGATCGTGAGCAGCAGGTCTTGGCTCCATATATACGCCGCCACGTCGCAGGTCTCGGTCCCGCGGAAGGCGCCGGTGGGGCCATAGTACTCGTCGAACACCGGCACGCCGTAGGGCTGCATGCACTCGCGTTCGATCTTGTCGTGCCAGCGCAGGGCGGCGTCGAGAAACTCGCGCTTGCCCGTCCAAAGATAACCGAGGGCCCAAGGGGCCGTGCTCTCGCAGAAATGCACGCCGTGGTCGGCCGGCTCCGCGCCCGGCTTGTCGCTAGGCGGCCTGCGATAGCGATTCCACGAGCCGGGCTTCTTGTCGTCGCCCTCCTTGCTGAACAGCGCCGTGAGCGATTCCTTGATCTCCTGGTTGCCGGTCCAGGTATAGGTTTCCAACGCCGGCCAGGGATGGATCATGCTCCATCCCAGCCGCACCCAATCGCGGTTGCTGCTGTACGCCGTTTCCAACGCCTTGAGAATCCGCGGGTCGCGCGAGCCGGCGTAGTATCCGACCAGCGAACGTCCCATCAGCCCGTTGGCCCAGATCGGCCACTCTTCTTCCCGTTTGCCCTTCCCATACACCGCGTTGATGTCCTCGGGCTTGTTCTTATCGAGCCACCACATGAAGAGGATGCTGTTGGGGGTCATGTTATCGACGACCACCCCCAGCCGCGACTTCGCCTGCTCGATCAGGGCCTTGTCGTGCAGCACGTAGCCCAGCTTGGCGAGCCCGTCGAACCAGTAGCCACCGCCTTCGTAGGGCCAGCCGCCCAGTTCCCAGGCGCTGACGTGATCGCCGTGCATCTGATAGTCCTTCGCCCAGGCCTGGCGAAAGGCGGGATCGCGCTGGTTCATCGTCGCGGTGTATCCATCCTTGGCGGCGACGCACCAATCGCGCAGCCAGCCCGCCGGCTCGACCGCGCCCGGCGGCAGCGGAATCAGCGCCGAGCGCGTCGGCGGTTCAAAGGGCCGCTCGTAGTTGGCTTTGCCCGTCGCGGCAGGCTCGGCGGCGGCGACGGCCGCAAGCGGCGTCGCCGCGACAATCGACGTGAAGATCAAGGCAACGGCAAAGTTTCGGCAACCGGCGAATTGTGGATTTCCGACGAACATGGGAACGCTCTCCTTTCCGGCAAGCAAGCCGCTTGCGGCTTCCCAAGAAACAACCCGTAGCGTGAACTCCCCCAATACCACATTTCCATCACTTGAAAAGCTGAAATTCCCAAATCGTCGGCCCGTCGGTCGATTCGAGGACGTTCAATCGCACGCGCTGGGCGGTGACGGGGTCGAAACTCTTCGACCACGCCGCGCCGATGGTCGTGCCGCTTAGAAACGTCTTCCACTCGCTGCCGTCCAGCCATTGCAGCTCGAACTTCTGCACGCGGTTCGGAAACGCTTCCGCGATGTCGGCATGTTTGAACGTCAGCGCCCGGCCCAGGTCGAGTTCCAGCCACGCTTGGTGCATGCCGCCATCGCTCGCCCAGCGGGTGTCGTCGCGGCCGTCCACGGCCTTGTCCGGGCTGAACTCGGCTTGGTTCTGATAGACGTTCGATGCCGTGGCCTTCGCCTTCTCCGACACCGGCACGGGCCGAGGCACATCGACCGACGGAAGCTGGTTCGCCGCCGCGTCCAATTCCAACGCCACAATCGTGTCGATCGGCTGGCGATCGCTTTCGGGCACGGAAATCTCGATGCCCGCGTCGGTCTGACTGACTTTCGCTTCTCCGCCGGTCAAGACGCGGCTCTGCAAGACCTTGGCGGAAATCGCCGGCAATTTGATCGAATCCTCGACCCACTTGCGGATGTGGACGTAGACCGTATTCCCCTTTCGGGTCGAGACGCCGTAGCCGCCCGGCTTGAACGGTCCGCCGCGCGTGCCGTAGATGCTCTCGCCGTACTTGGCCAGCCACGCGCCTGCCTGCTTCACGAGATTCGCCTGCTCAGGGGCGATCTGGCCGTTGGGCATCGGACCGACGTTCAACAACACGTTGCCGTCGCCGCCGGCGCAGCCGATCAGCATCGCCACAACCGTCTCGAACGACTTCACGCCGTCGGCGTGTCCGCCCCACGCCCATTGATCGCGCCGCGAGGTGGTCATGCACGATTCCCAGGGATGGCGACAGTCGAAGCCGCCGACAAACTGCTCCGGCGTGTAGTAATCGGCATCAGGTTCGATGCTCTCCGGGCGATCGACGGTCGCTTTTGCATTTCCCGCGTAATCCAACCGATTGTTGATGATGATTTCCGGCTGCAATTTCTTGACCAGGGCATACGTCCCTTTTTGGTCCCACAGCGCCGGCCCTCCGTCGGTGTCGAACCAGAGCAAATCGATGCGGCCATAATTCGTGAGCAACTCGCGCAATTCCTCCTGCACATGCTTCACAAATCGGTCGTTGTGTTCCGAGCGGCAGTCCGGGTCGCGCCAGTCCATCGGCGAGAAGTACCAGCCGATCCGCATTCCCGCCTCGTGCGCCGCGCGGGCCAGCTCCGCACAAACGTCGCGGTGGAACGGCGTGTGCATGATGTTGTAGTCCGAGACCTTCGAGTCCCACAACAGAAACCCATCGCAGTGCTTCGCCGTCAGCACCATGTACTTCATGCCCGCCGCCTTGGCGATCGCCACCCATTGCTTCGCGTTGAACTCGGTCGGATTGAACTTCTTGTAGAGGTTGTCGTAGACTTCGACGGGGATCGGTCCCGCGTTCGGACACTTCGGGTTGGAATTGGCCCGCGACCAACTGATTTCCGTCTCTTTCAGGCTGACCGGCCCCCAGTGGATGAACATCCCGAACCGCCCGTCGGCCCACCAGTGCAGCCGCTGGGGATACGCCCGCGGCAACACGGCGGCGGCGGGCTGCTTGGCGTCCTCGGCCGAGAGCGTCGCACCGCTCGAAAGTCCTATGGCAAGCAACAACATGCTAATCTGGATCGGTTTCATCGGAATACCTTCCTTTCGTTGAGGCAAAACAGGCGGGAAGACCAAGGCGGGCTATACGCCCACGGGGGCGTGGCGGCGAGCATCTCCTTACGGCGCCGGCGTCGGCGTGCGATGCTTCGTGTACTCCTCATATCGTAGCAGAAGTTCCACCACCGCGTCGAGTTGTTCGCGGCTGCTGCCGGGAAAAATGTCCTGCCCCAGCGGCTTGCCCGAGGGGGAAAGAGCGTAGGCATCGCCGTATACGGCAGCACCGATTTCGGATCGGCCAGCCAACGCCGCAGATATTCCGGCCGAAGACGCTGCCCCACCTCGTCCAGCCGCGGGGCGAGAACTGTCCGATTCGCTGTTGGGGTGGCAGTTAAACTGCCACCCCAACGGGAACTGCCACCCCAACCCGAACCGTCAATCGTGTGACACTTGCTGCAAAACGTCGTGCGATCGCGCACCAATCGCATGGCACGATCGAGCCGGGCGAGGTCGAGCGGCGCCGTGGCGGCGGCCGGCTTCGGTGTGTAAGGATATTCGGCCTCGGCCACGGCGGCGAAGTAATCAGCCAGTTTGCCCGCCTCCGACCGTGACAGGTTGAACCGCGGCATCCGCAGTACCGCCGCCGGGCGAATCGGCGTCGGGTCCAACAGGAAGCGGAAGAGCCACTCGGGTTGCACCTTCGTCCCCTCATGCACCAGCGCCGGCGGCACCCAACCCCATGCCTCCATCTCGGCGGCGCTGAGACCGCTCTCCCGCGCATCGGCCAACACCACCGGATAGAGCAACCGAGCGAAAGTCCCGCCCCAAGGCGGCCGCACAATGACATTTTTCCCCACCGGCACGTCCGCGCCGCCGACCGTCCAGACGTGCCCCTCGATCACCGCCGGCGACCAGAGCGTAAAATAGCGTTGCGGCCTGCCCTCGTCGTCTTCATCTTCCAGCACCATCCCCCGGCGATCCAGCCGCGGCATCCCAGATAGCTCAACGGAAAAGGGGTCAGAACTGTTTTTCCCGCCAGCAACGGCTGCCGCAGTAGTCCTTTCGCCAAAATTAGTTCTGACCCCTTTTTTCAGTGTCCAGCGTTCCAATTCCAGCGTGTGACATTCGCTACAGGCGTACTTGTCGATCACCTTCCGGCCTTCGATCATGGCCTTGCGCCGTGGGCTTGGATGATAGACGTACTTATCCACGGGTGTCTTCTCTACCTGTGCGAGAATGAACGTGGCGATCGCCTCCCGTTGGGAATCGGTCAACTCGAAGCGGCCCATCTTCAGTTGCTCGTCGATCGGTTTGCCGTCGGCCACCGCGTAGTCGAAGCTCCGCGGCGCCCGCAGCTTCTGCCACACGAAGCCCTCGCGGCAATGCGCCAACAGGGCGTCGGTAAAGAAATCGCCATCGGCGGCAGCACTGGCCGACGTGCCGTCGGCCGCTAAACGGGAATCGGATTCTCTGCCTTGCGAACCCGCCAGCGGTTTCCGCAGGAAATCGTCGATCCGCTCGAAGGCCAACATCGACTCCGGCTTGCGCCCCCAATCGGCCAGCGTCGGACCGATCGGCGCGGCGTTTTCCAGGCCCGGAATGTCGTGACAGCCCGCACAACCGCGTCGCGCGATCGTTCGCCGGGCGAAATCGCGATCCACCGCCGACTGCCCCCTGCCGACTGCCCACCGCCCACTGCCTACTCCGCTGGGCACTAAAGTGCCCACCCCTCGGTTCTTCATCAGATAGGCCGCCAGATCGGCCGCTGGATCGGCGATTCTTCCGTCATCGAGCGGCGCAAGCTGAAGCAGCGGGTTCGGCATCAACGTCTGCGGCGAGCACCGGGCGGGATCGGCGATCCAGCCGATCAACCACCGCCGACCGCTCCCCGGCAGATAGTCCTTGCCGACATTTGACAGATCGCGACCCTGGGTCGCCTGCCCCCGCGGAAAATCGCGATGCCGATGGCATCCCAGGCAGCCCTGCATCTCAAACAGTCGCCGGCCGCGCTCGATCGAGGGGGCCGCCGTCGCGTGCGAAGCCGGCGGCTCGAACGTTTCGGCCGACGCCAGCAGATATTCCACCACGGCGTGAATCTCCGCCTCTTCCGACCGCCGCGTCTCCGCCCGAACGCGCTCTGAAAGGTGCTCGATCAGCCCGAACAGCCGCGGCATCCGCGTTGTCGGCAGCACGTCGGCCGGATTGCGGATTCGCCTGGCAAGATAATCGGCGTCGAACTTGCCCGCGATCTTCCGCAGACTCGGCCCTACCTTGTGCGTCACGTCGCTAAACGCCGGAATCTCGTGGCAGCCGAAGCAGCCGTATTGCCGCACCAGATGGTAGCCCGCCATCAGCTTCGTCGCCGGCTCTGTAGGAAGCGACTCCTGTCGCCGAGATGCCGCTCTGAACCCTGAACCCTCGAATCGGCGACTGGAGTCGCCTCCTACAGCTTTCCCTGCCGCAAGATTCGATTCCAACTCGACCGGCTCGCGATGGCATGTGAGGCAGCGGCCTTCGCTGAACCGCCGCGGCAGCATCGGATAATCCCAGTGCGGATTGGCCGACCAGCCCAGTTCCGCCTGCCAACGCCGCTTCTGCCGGCAATCGTTCGGCGTATGCGAAGCCCAGCCGAAATCGGTCGCGCTCCCCTGGCCGTCGTGGCAGATCGTGCAGCCGAACTCCGCCATCGGATGAGGGCTGCCGGCGCCGACGAATAAGTCCAACCGCGGATGCGCGGCGTAAGGCTGATCCAACCCGCGCTGTTCGCCAGGGTGGGGCAGACATTCTTGTCTGCCGGGGAAAGTGCGGCCTGCTTGGCAGACAGAAATGTCTGCCCCACCGAGCGCACTGCTGCCCGGTTCGTCGATTCCCTGATGGCAAGTCGTGCAGCGATCGAAGCGGGCAACGCCGCGAAAGTGGTAGTCGATCGGCAACTCGGGCAGCCAAATCTGCTCGATGGCCGGCGATCGGGCGGGCAGCCCCCGCAACGAGCGGTACTCCCGCTGATATTCCTTCCACGTCCGCCGGCTGTCGGCCGCCCACATCCACACCGTCGCCGCCAGCAGCCCGAGCACCGCAACGGCAAACGCCACGTGCATCCGCTTCAGGTTGTAATAGGTTTCGTCGCCGGCGGGCATCGGATTTGGGATTTCAGATTTTCGATTTCAGATTGAAACTGCGTTGGGGTGGCAGTTAAACTGCCGCCCCAACTACCGCCCCTTGCGGCTTCGCAATGCAACGTCGCACCGCCCCAGCCGTCAGTTTAGGCAATTCCCGCACGGATGACGAGCCTTGGACCCCCGCCCGTGGAAACTCCGTCGCCTCCCCGCCGGCAGGAGAACTGCAAAGTCCTTTGTAGCACGGCCATCCTGGCCGTGACACACGGGCAGGATGCCCGTGCTACGACGGACTTCTCGACTTTGCAGTTCTCCTGCTCCCCGCCGGTCAGGTGGATTGTGAAAGCCGGCCGTTGGAATACAATGAGAACTATGAGCGAACTTCACGAGGAATGTGGCGTCGCCGCGATCTACCACCTGCCCGGCCGCGGCGTGAGCCCACTCTGTCCCGAACAGGGGCCCGAGGAAATCTCCCGCCTGATGCCGCGAATGTTGCTCGACATCCAAAACCGCGGCCAACTGGCCTGCGGCATCACCACCTACGCCCCCCACCGCAACCAACTGATCGACACGTACAAGGACGTCGGCAACGTTAGCGAGGTATTCCGCCTCGGCCACCGCGGCAAATTTGAGAGCCTGATGGACGAGTACGCCGGCCGCGCGGCCATCGGACACGTCCGCTATGCCACCTGCGGCCACGACGACCGCAGCTACGCCCAGCCCTTCGAGCGGCATCACATCAAGAAGCACAAGTGGTTCAGTTTCGCCTTCAACGGCCAACTGGCCAATTACCAGGACCTCTGCGAGGAGTTGCTCGACGACGACAACAACCACCTCTCGCGCGAGACCGACACCGAAGTCATCATGCACCAGATTTGCGCGGCCCTTTCGACCGATCGGCGGCCGGCGCTGATCGACGTCTGCCGCCACATCGCCCGCAAGTTTGACGGGGCGTACAGCATCGTCTTTCTCGACGCGCTGGGCAACATGATGGTCGCCCGCGACCCGCTGGGCATCAAGCCCTTGAGTTACGCGGTCGAAGGGCCGCTGTTCGCCGCCGCCAGCGAGAGCGTCGCGCTGTTGAACCTCGGCTATGCCGCCGAGAGCATCAAGTCGGTGCCGCCCGGCCATGCCATCACCATCAGCGACGGGCGGTTCGAGATTCAGTCGTTCGCCCGGCAGACGCACCGCGCCCATTGCTTTTTCGAGTGGGTCTATTTCGCCAACGTGGCCAGCACGCTCGACGGCCGCAGCGTCTACCTCGCCCGCAAGGCCCTCGGCGAGGAGCTTGCCCGGCTGGAGACCTTGCCGATCGACGGCGACACGGTGGTGGTGCCGGTGCCCGACACCAGCAAGGCCGCCGCTGACGCGATGGCGTTCGCGCTGAAGATTCCCTGCGTCGAAGGTCTGATCCGCAACCGTTACAGCGGCCGCACGTTCATCGAGGGCAGCGGCAACCGCCTCCGCAAGGCCGAAACCAAGTACACGCCGTTGCGCGAGGTGCTCGACGGCAAGCGGGTATTGCTGGTCGAAGATTCGATCGTCCGCGCCACCACGCTCCAGGTCCTCTTGCAGCGGATTCGCCAATACGGCCAGCCGCGTGAAATCCACGTCCGCGTCGCCTGCCCGCCGATCATCGGCCCCTGCTTCTACGGCATCGACATGTCGACGGTCAACGAGCTATTCGCGGCCAAGTTTCTGCTGCAACATGGGGACTGTCCCAAGAGGGATGGGGACTGTCCCAATTTTCGTCCTGGGGACTGTCCCAATTTTCGCGCCAGCGAAAATGGGACTGTCCCCTTTAGCGCCCCGGGCCAGGCGTGCGCGCCAGTGGGGCAGACATGCGCCCCGGTGGGGCAGACATTCTTGTCTGCCGGCGACCGTTCCAATCTGTCCATCGACAACAACACCGCCGCCCCCGTGATCCCCTGCATGACTCCCGCGGTCGAATCCCGCATGGCCGCGCAGCTCGGGGCCGATTCGCTGCGTTACTTGCCGGTCGAGGCGATCGCGCGGGCCATTGGTTTCGCCACCGGCGACCTTTGTTGCGCCTGCATCACCGGCGAGTATCCCACCCCCTGCGGCCAGCGTCTCGCCCGCCTCGCCCTGGAAAACTTCCGCAACAACATAAGCGGCGGCAGGACGTATGAGACGGTGAAGAGCGGATAGGGGGCTAAAGTTCACTAATTCCAGTTGCCACCCATGCGTGGGGTGTCGCGATTTAGGCCCACGCGCGACGCGTAAACGCGGCGACGCTGTGGCTTGCATGGAATCGTCGCTCAGATACACTTCCTCTGACGTAAACCGTTACGCCATAGTCCCTTAAAGCCTACAGGGACGCTAGAAAAGGGCGAGTTGGGAAGGAGGTTCTTCAATAGGTTTGCTCATTTCTCCGACGTAGCTCTCCATTTTTCCGAACTGCCGGTCCGTGACAGCCAGCAGCCGGACATATCCTTCGGGGGGCAACTCGGCGTGGATTCGCCCGCGATATGCGACGGCCATTTCCTCGCTCGCGCAATACCTCGCATACACCGAGAATTGTAGCATCGAGAACCCTTGCTCCACAAGCAGTTTGCGGAACTGCGTATATCGCTTCCGCGCCTTCGCGGTCGTCACGGGCAGATCGAACATCGCGAACAGCCACATGCCTGGATATCCCGACAATACGTGTTCCCGCCGCGGCATGATGCCCTCACCAAAACGTACTCCTCACGCTCCGCGTGAGGAAAAGCGCGGAGGGAACTCACCTCACACGGAGTGTGAGGAGTACGTTTGTCACCACTCGGGCAATTCCAACTGATCGGCGTTGCCCATGAAAACGTCGGCCAACGACGACGCCATCCGCGCGGCCGTGTCGAAGAGCGTGCGCTGCTGGTCGTTCACGTCATAACGGCTGGTCAAGTCGCCGATGATATTCTGTTTCGCAGCGGCCTCCAGCTTATACGGTTCGTCGTGGGTGCTCATGTATTCGGCCACGGCCCGATCGACCACCGGGCGATAGGGCTCCATGAGGTCGTCGGCGAGGCAAAAGGCGTTGTAGCGGTTATGGTGATGAATGCCCAATGAAGGATGCAGCCCTGCGGCGCAAATCGCCCGCGCCACAATCGCGCGAAGTACCGCGTAGCCGTAATTGAGCAGAATGTTCTGGTCTTCGTTTTCACGATGGCGTCGGAAGTCAAGGTCGGCGAACACCCGCGGCCAATAGCGACGAGCGGCCCGCGCTTCCACGTTGCTCGGATCGCCCGAGTGAACGCGCGCGGCGAGTGCGGCAAGTCCGAAATCGCTGCCGCGCAATTTCAGCAACAGCCCGGCCTGCGCCTGAATTTTCGCGCGGACGATCTGCTGCCATAACCGCTTTCACATCGGCAGCGGCGCGCGGGCCTGGGCGGCGAATCGCTCGGTTTGCGTGGTGTGAGCCGCCAACGGCAGGAGCATTCCGACCGGCAGGTTATGCCCGTCGCAAGTCACGAACACGCCGCCGGCAATCGCCAAGCCCGAGAGTACGGCCTGGCTGAAGGTAACCTGCGGGTGGGCCGCCAGCACGACGGCCAAGTCCACCAGTGGCACCGAGACCTCGGGCACGTTCTGGCGTTCGACGATGAGTTGAGCCAAGCGCACCCGCAGCCGGGCCGGCGCTTCCGAAAAATCAAGGATGCGGTTAATCATTGGCCGGAAGGACGTTTCCCAAGGGGTCCACGACCACCTTCCGTGCTTTGGCCTTGCGCAACGAGTCAGCGGTAAGCGAAAGGCCCGCTCTCCCTCCTTTTTCCTTATCTCTCATTAGCTTATTTGGGCGAGCGTCCGTATGCAAGCGAAATTCTACCTTGTTCCCGGAAATCACAGTAACTCTCACGAGACGGCGACCGCCATTCTCGTCGCACAATTCAAGGTACTCTCCCCCCGATAGAGAGAACTTGAACTTCGCATTCGGGCCGTGGTCACGTTGGATAATCGGCTCGTGATTGGAGAATCGTCGGCTGGCTTCAAACGTGCTTACAAGATGGCCCTCCCACTCTGTTTCGTTACCGTCTTTGTTGAGAAGGGCGATGATCTCCATGTGGTGGTTCGCCTTGAGGGCAACGAATCGTAATTTACTGCCAGAGCCAACAGCGCTTGGATGAACATTGACGCGGATACGCACCTTGTGAATGGGGATTTTGCGTCCTTCTTTGGTTGTCGTGTAGGGGTGATTGTTCTTCTCGGCGAACGTCTTGGCCGGATCACCCCCGCCGAGCTGCTTTTTGACGAGTTCTCGAATACGCGGGTCAACAATCGCGTTGATTTCTCCCGATTTGATCTTCTTTAGCTCCCTTCGAACATGATGTACACGATCAATTGTTCCGTTCTTGTTGACCTTCTGATTGCCGTTGTCATCTGTGTTGGCAATCGGCTTGCTGAAAATCGTGGATTTGTGAAGCTGACCGTTGAGCTTGCGGCACACACGGGAAGAAACGTTGATTTTCTCGACGGCCCTGAATACTTCCTCCAAAAACCCCTCCCAAGGCGGATCAACCGGCACGAACAGTTTATCGTCATACAATGACTCCGCTTGCTGAGCGGCTCGGCTGAGCAATTGGACCTCGCGGGCGCCGGTTAGGGCGACCACCAGCGCGTCTATTGCATGGTGTCGGTGATCGGCCCGCTCTTTCTTGTCCTGATGGCCCAGGACGGCGTTCAAGTTCCATCGCTGCCGCAGATAAGCGGTTGCGCGCCCTGGATTGACCACGATGCGCTGCTTTCCCATTGCGTCGGTCCGCGTTCCGTATAGGAGGGCAAGGTAATCGCATGCCAAACGTGACATGTAGGCTGTGTCAGTGAGTTGACGATGACTGAACTCCTCAGCATCGGGCAAGGTTTCGGCGGTGAAGAGTTCGAGTTTGCGGCTTGCCGCCGGGCCATTGAATCGTCGTACCCGCGCGAGAATATTATCCCATTTATCCGTTCCGTAATAGGCTTCATACAAAGTGCGTTTTTGCTTGCCGTGACGATTCTCTTCGTGGTAACAAAGGGTCTTGTTGGTGAATGAGTTATCCAGGCTTCGACTGAACGGAATAATATGCTCGATGTCGAATTGGGGTTGATCGCCGACCAAGGATTTCATCGTGATCGTCCGTTTCGTAAATGGGCACTCCCAATTGCACTCTTTGGCGAGTTCAACTTTGAGTTTGTTGCCTTCAGTGCAGAATCGCTCATCTCTCATTTCTGCAAGAATTCTTGCGGATGCGTCATCCCTCGCTTCTTTGTTCCTGCTGATGCGATCGGCAATTTCCTTGCGATGTTGTCGTGATTTTTTGAGATCTCTCGCCAATTCGACGTGAATCGTGGTTGGCTTGCCATATTCGCGAATGAGGGCGTTAACGACGATCCGCAACTCACTCAACGCCCGGGCCACGGCGGGATTGCGAAGATTCTTCAACACGGCGCACTTGTGGTTGGCGGGCAGTTGATCTACCGGATCGCAATCGATCTTTTCTTCGCCATAAATTTCCTTGCAGGCCGTGGCGTATTGCACGCCCTTCTCCATCCGCGGCATCAGTCGTGCTATGGCCTTTCGAGACAACGATCCGTGACCCTGCTCCAGTCGCCGCCCAGCAAGGGCTTTAGCTGTTGCTTTGTCGAATGTCCAGCCCTTGATCAGACGGGCAACGAGTAGTTCCTCGGACTCAAATGAGAGAATTTCGTCGACCAGTGCGCGACGGTCTTCGACGGACATCTTTCCCCAGCGGTCGCTGAGAACATCGACCATCTTGGCCGCGGTCCGGTTCCCGATGATTTCGTTATCACCGGCTTCTTCAAAATTGAAAACGTAATTGCGATCCCATTCTCGCGATTTCTTCATGCCGAGGAGTTTTCTAAGGCTCGCATACGTAAGCTTGTCCTTTGCGTCAAGTTCGGCCGCAAGCTGATCGCATTGCTCGGGGGTCAGGCGGCTCTTGGTGTTATTCGGTGCGGTGACAACAAGATCGTTTACTTTCTGGCGAATGCGGAAGTATTGAAATGCCAGACAAGCCAAAGGCGCTCGGCGCTTCGTCGGCTCAAGTTCGCACCTGCCAATTAAGTGCTTCTGTGATTTCAGCGGTCTTTGATAGAAGATAGCGTCGTTGACGTGTTGTTTGTCTTCGTCAGTCAGGCCATGATGGCACGCTTGGAAGGCCCAAATCTTCTCAAATTCGTTGACGTACATAATCCGGGCAGTCCACCGTTGACGGATGCGACGCTGCTCCGGATCGAGCGAGGCAAAGTATTGGCCTAGCGTTCGACTTCCGGCTTGAGTCATGAGATCAGACAATTCGTTGATACCGGTTTCTACTTTTCCGGCATCATCGTCGTCCTTCGAGGCAGCCTTCAAATTGGACAGGAACCCTCGACGTTGGGCTAGATGGTAGAGGGCACGGCCGAACTCGTGGCGAGCCAGCTTATCATCAAGCGCTCGTGCTCGAAGAAGATAGGGCAACAACTGATTGTCCACGTGATTATCGCTCTTGATATACGCCTTGCGAATTCTGCTGTCCAAATCGCATAGGACACGATGTCGCTCGTCGTGCGAATCATCCTTGCTGGGTGGCAGAAGGTCGAGGCTCTGAAAGAGGCGAAAGAGCTTGCGGAGCCTATACTGACGCCGCCAAGTCAGGCGACGTGGGCCGCGTGCGTCGCGTCGCGCGGTTGCCTGCGATTTGTCCATACCGCTTTCAATGTCCCCATTGACTGTAGAAATCCTGGTGCTCTTGGCATCAAGCCGCAAGAGATGGATTCCTATTTTGGCGAGGGATCCGCAGGGGCCGCCATCGAGTTGCGGTTGATACGGTTTGCCGGGGCCATTTTAGAGCAGGCGAAGGGGACTATCTCAGGAGGTGACTCGTGAATACCGTTCGACCCCTTTTTGTATCGACCTATCCACCCGAAGCGTGTGGACTGGCGACGTTCACCCGTGACTCGGCCGACGCTGTGGATCTTGTGGCTCCTGAGCCTGTGTCCTCGGTCGCAGCGATCCGAAAGACGCACGGTCTTCGCTACGACGACGCGCGCGTGGTCCACGTCATCGACAACAGCCGGTCGGATGCTTACTTGTTCGCTGCGGAGGTGGTCAACGACGGCCCATGCGACATAGTGAGCTTGCAGCATGAATTCGGCCTCTACCCTGGCGAATGGGGCGTTCGCGTGTTGGACTTTGTCCGCAACTGTCGCAAGCCCATCGTCACGACGTTCCACACGCTCCTGACCGAACCGGACCCGCTTCCACTGCGGATCATTCAAAATTTAGCGGCCCGCAGTCACGGCATCGTGGTGATGACCAAGGTTGCCGCCAGGCTGCTGACGAGCATCTACGGCGTGTCGGGCTCCTACGTGCAGGTGATCCCTCATGGAGTGCCGGAGGTTCCATACGAGCGCGATGGCATACACAAGAAACGGTTGGGGTTCGCCAGCCGGCGGGTCATTTGCACTTTCGGACTGATCAGTCGCGGCAAGGGGCTGGAACACATGATTCAGGCCATGCCGCGGATTGTCGCCGCCTGCCCCGAGGCCATTTACCTGATCGTCGGCGCCACGCATCCGCAAGTCAAGCTTCACGAGGGTGAAGCCTATCGGGAAAGCCTGGTCGAGATGGCTGAATCGTTGGGTGTCGGCCAGCATGTGCGGTTTGTCAACAAGTACCTCAGCCTCGCCGACCTTCTGATACACTTGCAGGCGTGCGACGTGTACGTCACTCCTTATCCGGGAAAGGACCAGATTTCCAGCGGTGCCTTGGCGTATGCCTTGGCAGCGGGCGGAGCCGTGGTCAGCACGCCCTATCTCTATGCCGAAGAGGTTTTGGCCGATGGGCGCGGGCTGCTCGTGCCCTTTGGCCAAAGCGAAGCGATGGCCGATGCCACGCTGCGATTCCTCAGCGATACCGCGTTCCGGGTTGAAACTCGGCGAAGAGCATACCAGTATGCGAAGCCCATGTTCTGGCCGAATGTGGGTCGGCAGTATCTGGGGGTTTTTGACCAGATTGCGTCAGAAAACGAGACAAGTCGGCGGTGGTCTTTTCGCAAGGCGGCTTCGACTCCCAGGAGCGAGTACCGCCCGCGCGAACTCATTCATGGAGGATTGTAGGTAGCCGTCCAACTCCCAACGAACGCTGGGAAACCAAGTCAAACGACATGAATGCGATTTTACCCGTCCCCTGCGGAAAAGCAATATGCCCCCCCCCGCAAGAAAATCCAAATTCTTTGTGAAGACGATCTGATAACTAACTCTCGGGTTGGGGTCTGGAAGGCATTTTCGTGCCCTCATCCGTCCGGCACCGGAATGACGCGGTCCAGCAACGAGAGGCGGCCGTCATTCGGAAGCCCGTTACCGATCAACCCAAGCTTCTCCACCCAGCGGGCGAAACAACTGCGGCCGGTTTCGCACCAACGCCGGATTTCCTCGATGACGCTCGATAGCGTAAAGGTGGAAAGATATTGGCGGAGCGATTCCAGCACGCTGACGATTACCGTTTGCCGCCGCGCGCCAGCCACCGTCTTGTTGGTGCGGCCCGTGCCCCGCGCTGCGCCGGAGAGCGTAGCGTCCGTTCGGCTTCGTTGTTCGTTCCCGACACGATCAGCACTTCCCCGTTGGGCTTCTCCACCGGCTCCGCCGTGACAAACGTGAAGAGCTGCTCCGCCAGCATCACCCGCATCAGTTCGTTGCACAGCAGCCGATAGTCGTCTTCTGGCCCTTCGCCGGGCGGCAGTTCGGCTACCCACATCGAGAGCGCACAACTCCAGAACCTCATCCTCCAGCACTGCGACCTTCCCCTTTCGTCCTTCCCCGCTCAGCCGCCGGTCATGCTGCACCCGACAGGCTTCGCGGTAAATCTCCAGCAGCCGGTCGGTAAACTGGCGATACTCGGCGTTGGCAGGCTCCATCAGCGTTAGCTTGATCGCCTTTCGCAAGAAATGCGCCCAGCACTTCTGTGATTGGGTAAAGTTCGCATACACCGCCGCATCGTCGCTGATCACCAGTCCCGCGAATATCGCCGGGTCGAGAATCTGCCGTAGTGTCTCCGCATCCTTATGCACGCCGAAGAACAATACCCGCACCTTCTCCGAGAGAAAGGCCCACACGCTGTTGATGCTCCAGCCCGTCTCATCGGTATGCACTACCAGCGAGTTGGCCAGCAGCAAGCACAGCAACTCGAATTCCTCTTCCCATTGCCGCGCCAACTGGTTCAACAGGGCGTCGGCCTGCGACTTCCGCAGCGTCAAGTGCTGGAAGAAGTTCATCAGCAGGCATACTTTGTCGAAGGAAAGGCCGACCACGTACACCTGGTAGGCAATGGCCAGCACGATCTCCGCCCCGAACTCGCTGCGGCCGAAGACGCCCGGAATCTTGCCGTATTGGTTCTTCGGGCCGCGATAAATGTCATAGGCCACCAGGACCGCTTGGCCGTCTTCCAGCCGCCATGCCACCCGCGTGTGCGACAGCCGGCAATCTGCCTTCCGCACCCCAGCCGGGAAGACTTTCTCGGTTCGCACGGCTTGAGCGATCTTCTCAGCCGTGCTAATCCGTCCGCCCGACCGCTGCTTTCGCCTCCGCCGCTTCCTTCCTCGCGCCTCCTGCCGCCGTTCTTCTGCCTCCACCGAGAACGGCTCCGAAATCTTCGGCGGCGAGCCGCCCTTCAGTTGACGCTCCAACTCTTCGTTCCGGCGCTGAAGGGTCACAATCAAATCGATCAGCCGATCGGGTGTGATCCGCCCCGCATGAACATCTTTCCTGAGTTGCTCAACATCCATGCCACCTTGATAGCCGATTTCCCAAAATCAGGCAGCGCCAGTTTTCAGGGAATGGACAGCTACTGTCCCCAAGCACCCCCGCCTCAAAACGCCGCACACCCATTGTCAGTATTTGGCTAGCATCTCCCTGGTGGTCTTCAATCACGGCTGCCCAACCGACCGAGGCGCTGCCGAGATCAATTCCAAGCCGATAAGGACCGTCCTTCCTGGCGGATGAATTCTCTTTCGATTTCATCGAAATACCCCTTGCAAATTAGCCGTCTTGTGATAGGTTAATAATTGTGTATCTGAGCGACGATTGCCCCTTGTCACAGTAAGGGTCTTTCGACCGCGCAAGGCTACGTCTGCTGTTCAACACACTGTTGGATAGTCAGCGACCTATTAACGCCTCCGTGTGGGGCGTTTTTTCTGCGCTGGCATTTGTCCGCATCTTGTTGTGTAGGGATGTTCTGCGATTCGTCTTTGCCGCTGGCAATCTCCGTCTCGCTGCCGACGCCGCTGTCAAAGCAGCGGACTCCCGACCGGCGGATGCCGCATGGATTTCCGTTCTCGTCCAATTCGATCATCGCCCAGCCGACCGATTGAACGCCCAAATCCAGCCCCAGAATGTACGGTTTCGTCGATTTTGTCACGGAATTCGCCCTCCTGCCTCTTGACGGGGATCAAACGGCCTGATACGGTAACGTTAGTGTATCTGAGCGACGATTGTCCGCAAGTCACAGTAAGTGGACTTTGTCCGCGCAAGGCTCTGCTGAAATCGGCCTCGGTCGATGGAGCACCCTGAGACGCCCTTCCGGGGGCGTTTCTTTTTTCTTGCTTGGCCCAAAAACTTCTCTTGAACTCCCACCGCCCGTCTGGTAAATAGTGTCATTGCGTATACATATACGCCAATGCCGTCCAAGAGCAGGAGGTTTCGCAACACTGTGTCCTCAAGAGTGGGGAAAGCCCTGCG
The DNA here is from genome assembly GCA_963823895.1 of uncultured Planctomycetaceae bacterium. Taxonomy (GTDB): domain Bacteria; phylum Planctomycetota; class Planctomycetia; order Pirellulales; family Thermoguttaceae. The sequence continues at coordinate 233,264 of CAWGNG010000020.1, read as the reverse complement.
ACGAGCCGTCGCCGGAACTCGTTGATGGGAAACCCTTTCGGACGAGCCAAATTGCCGGACCCGCTGACCGAATTTGAAAGGGTGTTGCGAAACTAAGGGCTCATTGCGAAACAAGTTGGTTCTTCTCGTCGGAGGAAAGAACGCTGATTGCCACTGATCGACGCTGATTTGCGGCAGTCGGTGTGCAATTAGCGGCGATCAGTGTTCCGACAAAAGGATTCGCTCGCCGTCCGACACGATTTGGAAAGGGTGTTGCAAAACTAAGGGCCCAATGCGAAACAAGTTGGTTCTTTTTGGCGGAAGAAAGAACACTGATTGCCACTGATCGACGCTGATTTGCGGCAGGCGGTGTGTAATTAGCGGCGATTAGTGTTCCGACAAAAGGGATCAGCCAGTTCTGGCACGATTCCTGACTGAGGCTCGTACTCTTCACACTCCGTGTGAAGTTGTTTGGACGCGGCTCTCCGCGTGAAGCCGCTTGGGGGTCGCTTTCCGCGGGAAGCCGCTCACGCCTCCCCGTTCCTCACGCGGAGCGTGAAGAGTACGATCTTGCCGAAATCCCCTCACGCGGAGCGTGAGGAGTACGTTCTTGCCGAAATCCCTCACGCGGAACGTGAGGAGTACGGGCTATACGTCCAACTCGCGTTCGAGATAGGTATAGCCTTCCAGGCCATCGCGGTAGAAACGCATGATGCGGCCGGCTTGCTGCTCGTCGATGACGTTGCGGCGGACCGCGGCCTCGACCGAGGCGTGCATGCGGTGGGAGAGCACGTCGGGATCGAACTGCATGTAACGCAGCACTTCGCGGACCGTGTCGCCCTTGACCACCTCCTCGATCAGCAAATTGCCCTGGGCGTCGATGCTGACGTGGACGGCGTTGGTGTCGCCGAAGAGATTGTGCAGGTCGCCGAGGATTTCTTGATAGGCCCCGATCAGAAAAGCCCCGAGGTAATAGGGCTGGCCGTCGAAGGAGTGCAGCAGCAAGGTGCGCTTCACGTCGCGGCGGTCGATGAAACGCTCGACCTTGCCGTCGGAATCGCAGGTGACGTCGCCCAGGACGGCATGGTGCAGCGGCCGTTGGTCGAGACGATGGATCGGCATGATCGGGAAGAGCTGCTTGATCGCCCAACTGTCGGGAATCGACTGGAAGATCGAGAAATTGCAGAAGTACGTGTCGGCCAGCAGACCATCGAGCGTGTCCAACTCCTCGGGCACTTTGTCGGCCTGCCGCAGCAGCCGGCTGATCTTGCCGCAGATCGCCCAGAAGAGCCGCTCGGCCTGCGCCCGCTGCTCCAAGGGCATGTAGCCGCCGCCGAAAAGCTGCATCGACATATCGAGCGCCTGCTGGGCGTCGTGATACGCTTCGAGCATGTTCCGCTGGGCCAGGTCCTTGTAAGTCTCCAGCAGATCCCAGAGCGGCTGCTCGGCGCTCTCGGGCAGTTCGGTGGGCAGTTCGTTTTCGCCGTGGCCGGCGGTGCCCAAGACGTTGAACATCAGAACGCTATGGTAGGCCACGACCGCCCGGCCGCTTTCGGAGAGAATCTTCGGATGCGGCACCTTGGCGTTGTCGCAGACACTTTGGATATGGAACACAACGTCGTTGGCGTATTCCTGAAGGGTGTAATTGACGCTCGACTCGAAATTGGTCTGCGAGCCGTCGTAATCGATGCCCAGGCCGCCGCCGACGTCGAGGTACTGCAACTTCGCCCCGTGCTGGACCAGATCGACGTAGATCCGCGTGGCCTCGTTCAACGCGAGCTTGATCATGCGGATGTTGGTTATCTGGCTGCCGAGGTGAAAATGGAGCAGGCAGAAGCAATCTTCCATGCCGCGGGCCTTTAGCTCGGCCAGGACGTGCAGCATCTCGTTGGCCGACAGGCCAAACTTCGAGCGGTATCCGCCGGAACCTTGCCAACGGCCGGCGCCCAGGGAGGCGAGCTTCATCCGCACGCCGAGCATCGGACGGACGCCGATCCGCTGGGCGGCTTCGAGAATCAACTCCAAATCGGTGTACTTTTCGATGATGATGAAGACCTGCCGCCCGATTTTCTGGGCCAGCAGGGCGATCTCGATGAACTCGCTGTCCTTGAAGCCGTTGCAGATGATCGGCGAATCGTTGTTGGCGATGGCGACTACGGCCAGCAGTTCCGGCTTGCTGCCGGCCTCCAGGCCCGAGTTGTACTTCTTGCCGAAGCGCACGACCTCTTCGACGACGTGCCGCTGCTGGTTCACCTTGATCGGGTAGACGCACTGGTAAGTGCCCTGGTACTGCTGCTCGGTGATGGCGGCCTGGAAGGCGGCTTGAATCTCTTCGAGCCGGTGCTTGAGCACGCCGCCGAAACGGACCAGCACCGGCAACTCGATCTGCCGGGCTTGGAGCTGATCGACCAGCAGCTTCAGGTCGATCTTCTGTTGCGGATCCTTGCCCGGATGGATGCAGACGTTTCCGGCGTCGTTGACCGAGAAATAGCCCTTTCCCCAGTCGGCCACTTCATACAATTCCGCCGCGTCGACGGTCGTCCACCGGCGAGTCTCCTGTTCATTCACGTACGTTGCCCTCCGAGTCGGCAAGAGGAAAGAAGCGTTTTGGCGCGAGGGGGACGTAGGGGCTGGCCGGGCAAACGTCATCCATCTTGGGAAGATTCCGTCCGACAAGCTCCTCCGTCCCCTTTCGGTGCGTCGGCGCTTGTGCAATTGTCCCGCCAGCGGCTGCGACTGTCAAGTCGGCGGGAAATGGGGGGGATCGGAGGGTGTGGCCGCGGTTTTCCGGCCATCGCGAGCGCTTCCCTTCGGGGCGCGGCTCACAGCCTGTTGAAATATCCCTAAATTCGTTTGGCGCCGCCGGCTATCACGCCGCGGTCGTGCAGGATTGCTGCTCATCCCGAGCACCGGCTTGAGCAGCGGGAAGAGGAATCTCGTGAAGCCCAAGCCCGTCGCCGTCGCAAGCGGGCTGCACGTCGCGCCCTTGCTGGATCATAACGACAGCGACGGAGTCTCCGGCACTCAAATCTCCGCTTATCATGTGGCGGGTCGCTTCAGGCTTCGTCGAGCTATATAATGAGGGGCGCAGAGGACTGAAACAAGAAGAGGTTCCAATGAGACAAAACCAAACACTCTTATTGGCAACCATCGTAATCGAACTTGCTGGCCTTGCAGCTTTCGCCGCCGAGCCGGGGACAAGCCACTCACAGGCGACTTCTCCGCAAACGGAAGCCGCCATCGGCAGTGCGCCAAGTAATCCGTCGCTTCGCATTGTGGCGTTTCTGGCCGACACCGACGGAAAACAGACGCACGATTTCCCCGCGTGGAACGATTACCGTCAGGTTGTCGGCGACAGCCCGGCGTCCAGGGCGGTCTTCGCCGACATGCTGAAAGCGGAGTCGGGCCTGTGCGCGGTGATCGGCGGCGACCCCAAGCACCTCGCCGAAGCGCTGGCCCAGCGGGTGAATGCCCTCCACGCCTTACTCCACCAGCGCGAACGGACCACGAAAGACGGCCTGACCTAATGGGTTTTGACAAACAGATTCGGTAGTAATCACGTAAAATGCAGCGATTGGGCCAGTTGACCGTTGCCGAGCAACCCTACGTACCGCAGAAGCTGTTTCGAGCCGCGGGCGAATTGCTCCAGGAAGTCGGTGACGCGCTGGTGCAAGGCGGGCCAGTCGTTGGCCAAACGGTGCATTTTGAGGATTGTCTCCTTCAGCCATCGCCATAATTTTTCGATCGGGTTCAGCCAGGGGGCGTAAGTCGGCAACCAGATTGGCTTGATTTGAGGATATGCCCCCACGGCCGTGAGTACGTCGGGATGAGTATGGATCGACCAATTGTCTTGAACGACGTAGATCGTCTTGGCGCGAGCGTAAGTTTTCGCGATCCGTTCATACATCTCGATGACCTTGGCTCGACCGATAATGTAGTTGTCCACGTAGGTCACTTTTCCGCTGCAGGCGTTCAGGCCGCCGATCACGCGCCACAGCCCATTGTTGGACTGTTGCCGATCCGCTTGCGGTGGAGCCGCGGGCGGGGCGGCAGCCCAACTCGGCGCCGGCTCGGGCCAGACGGCGTACCCCATTTCGTCGATGAACAGCAATGTCGTTTCCTGGGGGTTGCGCGCCGCTGCTCGCAGGCATCGTTTCAGTTTGGCTACCTTGCTTCGATACTGCGGATCCGGGCTAAAATGCTGGACCCGACCCGAACGCAATTTCACTCCCAGTTTGCGACGGAGCCACCGCCACACGCCACTGAGCGTGTAATTCTGGATCGTCTTAATGCTGGCGCGAATGGTCCGCAACGTCCAGCGGCTGGGCGGCGGACCAGCGGCTGTCGGCATCGCCTCGCGGCGAGCTTCCTCGCCGGGGCCTTGCCGCAGCCGCTCCAACACCTGTTCCCGCTGCTCGAAAGGGACGGCGACGGCTGCCTCCCTGCCGCCGCCGCAACAGTCCTTCGATCCCGTGTTGTTCATAGCAATCCAACCAATGGTACACGGTGTCAGGATCTCGCGGTCTCAGTAGTCCCTGAGTCGCTACCGCATGAGGCGATTGGCCGTCGGCGACCTTCAAGATCGCCGCACACCGTTCCCGCACGTCCGGACGCCGATCATGGTTCCGATACTCGACCAACGTCCTGCGCTGAGCCTGTGAAAGTTTCAAAGTTCGCTGGTACATGACGATTCATCCTCCTTTGCGAAGTTACTTCATGGACCCTCCTTTCAATTACTCTCAAGCAACGCCGCCAAAGGCAACCACAAAATGCGCCTGCTAGCAGTGGTGTGCTAGCACAATACCTTGAATTCACTACCGATTTTGGCTGTCAAAACCCATCAGGGCGCGCCCGCCGAAGCCAATTGTGCGACAGACTCGATTTGGTAAAGTCACGTCGCTGCGACCTTTTCGGCCCCGGCAGCAAGGGGGTTACTTGGCCTCAGCGATGCTTGACGCGTATTTCAGCAGGCTTGAACACATACTGGTCCTATTGGCAGCCTTTTCTCCCCTGGAACTGGCTGACGGCGAGCTTTGCAGCCATATTGGGGCCAATTGGGGTTGCAAGTTTAGGGCTCTTTTCTGCTTGAACACGGATTTGTGCGCGAAGCGTGTGTATGATTCGCTAAAGACGATCAAGGAAGACCTCAGGAATCCAGCGTCGCACGGCGGCTTCCTGAAGAATGGAGAATCACTTCTCTTTCATTCGGAGGCTGGCGCGATTCCCGTGTTGCTTACGCGGGTTAAGACTGGGTTTGAGTTCCACGTCACGCCCGTACCGCCCGCTACCTTTGACGAAGTGTGCGACGTGTTGGACGACACTGACGCCTTCTTTAAGCAGTCCGCGCTAGCCGACGGGTTCGCGTATGTCGTGGCCGGGCTTGACGTCGCTTTCGATCCGCGATCGCGGGAGCAGTATCGGAAGGAAATGGATAGCGGCGATTTTGACGCCTTCATTGAAAGGCAGGCGTATATTCAGGACATGCATTCAAATATGGATTATTAAGATGCGTGAGTCCTGCGCGGGTGGCAGATAGCTTCGCTATCGGTATGCCGAAGGCACAAGAGGGTTGCCGGCGACCGAGAATCCTCTTGCGGCTTCGCCGCCTCGATAGGCGAGCTATCGAGGTCAGTAGATCCTGCCTGCCGGGCAGGATTGTTCCGGCCCACGCTGCCACCGCCCGACGAAGTCCCGTCCGGCAGACGGGACCTACTTGCCTGCGGGCGATGCTATTTCGTTTAACCCGGAGCCAACGGCGACGGGGTTGGGGGCGTCTCGCCCGCCGTCGCCGCTGGCTCCGGGTTAAACGATTGGCAGCGTGAATGAGACGCAAGCCCTTCAACCTAACGTGCAGACAATCGATTACGGGGGCTGTCTCGTTCGGACTTGCCGAGGCTATAATGGAAGGGTAGGCGTAAGGCCGCTGGTTCGCGGCGAAGGAGACCGATTATGGAGATTATGACGATGGGCAAAGTCGCCGTTTCCGCCCGCATCGAGAACCTGCAAGACGTCTATGAAGCCGAGAAAGGAGTCCGTCCGGCGGACGACGTTCGCGCGGTGGACGTCGCCGACGCACTGGTCGATACGGGCGCCACGATGCTCTCCATTCCCCGCCGCCTGATTGCACAATTAGGACTAACGCGCCGTCGCACTCGAACCGCGCGGACTGCCGCGGGCGTTATCTCGTTTGGCATTTACGGGGCGGTTCGTTTGATCGTCCAGGGGCGCGACTGCATCGTCGAAGCGGCCGAGATACCCGACGAATGTCCGGTGCTGATCGGCCAGATTCCGCTGGAGGGATTGGACTTCGTCGTCGATCCCGCCGGCCAGCGTCTGATCGGCAATCCCGACCACGGCGGCGAGCAGATGATCGATATGTTCTGACCGACGAGTAATTCGCCGCAGGCCGAGTCGAAGCGGCTGCCGGCAACGCTTCTCTAAATGGACTTGTATGATCCTGGGAAAAAGGGGACAGGTCCAATTTGTGCGAAGCACCCTCCGGGCCGTTCCGGCAAATTGGACCTGTCCCCTTTTTCCCTGACCCAATTCGTCTACAGGCCGAGGCAGTCAGATGGGGCGAAGGTCAAAGAAACAGAGATCGTCGGAAGGCCGGGACGGAGGAGGTGAAGCAGCAAAGGGGACAGTCCCGTTTTCGTTGACACGAAAATTGGGACAGTCCCCCTTGACGGGACCGCGGACGCAGAGCCCCTATGTGACACTGGCCGTTTGCGGCCTTCTGCTGGCGGCGGTCGTTGTCGTCTACGGCCAGGCGGCGCGGTTCGAGTTTCTCAACTACGACGACGGCACGTATGTGAGCGAAAACGCGACGATCCGGCAGGGCGTCAGTTGGCAGGGCATTGGCTGGAGTTTCACCTCGTTCGACGGCGCCAATTGGCACCCGGTCACATGGCTTTCGCATACGCTCGATTGCCAACTGTTCGGCCTGCGCGCGGCTGGCACCACGCGGTCAACGTCCTCCTACACGCCGCCAACAGCATCCTGCTGTTCCTGCTGTTGGTGCGGATGACGGCGGCGACGTGGCGGAGCGCCTTGGTGGCCGCGCTGTTTGCCCTGCACCCGTTGCACGTCGAGTCGGTGGCCTGGGTCGCGGAGCGCAAGGACGTGTTGTGTACGCTGTTCGCGATGCTGGCGATGCTGGCCTACGTCCGCTACGTTGCCCGGCCCTCGGTAATGCGATACATGCTTGTAGTGGCGCTGTTTGCGTTGGGTCTGATGTCGAAACCGATGCTGGTGACGCTCCCTTTCGTGCTGTTGCTGTTGGACTATTGGCCGCTGGGGCGCTGGAATCCCGCGGCCGATCGGTTCTTCCCTGTAGGAGGCGACTCCTGTCGCCGATGGCCCGAAGAGAACCGCAAAGTCGGCGACAGGAGTCGCCTCCTACAATCCCAATTGGAAGAACCGACTGGCTCTGGGCGGAATCCGCCGCCGGGCTCGCAGCAGGGTTCGGAATCGGCCGGCCGAACGGCGTTTTGGCTCGTGATCGAAAAGATCCCGCTCCTGGTTCTGGCGGCGGCTTCGTGCGTTGTCACTTGCATCGCCCAGCAGAGCAAAGGGGCGATGGCGATGCTGAGCGTTGACGTTTCGCTCCCCATACGATTGCTCAATGCCCTGGTGTCGTATGTCGCTTATCTCGGCAAGACGGTTTGGCCCGAGCGGCTCATCATCTTCTATCCCTATCCGGCGGAACGGCCGTTGTGGCAAGCGGCGTTGGCGGCGGTGTTCTTGATTGCGGTGACGGCCGCGGCAATCTGGGCGTGGCGAAAACGGCCGTACCTGGCGGTGGGCTGGTTTTGGTATCTGGGCACACTCGTGCCCGTGATCGGGCTGGTGCAGGTGGGAGCGCAGGCGATGGCCGACCGATACACGTACATTCCGCTAATCGGCATCTTCATCGCGGTTGTCTGGGGGATCGGCGATCTGACGGCGGGCCGGCGGCGGCAGCGCGTCGTTGCGGCGGCTCTGGCAGTTAGTGCGATTGGGGCCTGTATGATTCTCTCTGCTTGGCAGACCGCGCATTGGGCCGATAGCCAGTCTCTCTTTACCTACGTTTTGGACGTGTCACCCGATAATGCGGTGGGTCACTGCAACTTAGGTGACGAGTTGTTGCGGCAGAATCGCTACGCGGAGGCCGAAACGCATTACCGGGAGCTTGCCCGGATCGAGCCGAAAGCGCGGGCGTACGCGCAGTTGATGTGGGGGCAAACGCTGGCCAAGCGCGATCGGCCCGGCGAGGCGGTATCCCATTTCCGCGAGGCGGTGCGGCTCGATCCCGACATGGCCATCGCGCACTTCGACCTGGCGATGGCACTGGCTGAAGTGGGCAAACCCCAGGAGGTCATCGAACACTTGTACACGGCGGCACGACTCGCCCGGGATAAGCCCGAGGCTCTCAATAACCTCGCGTGGTTTCTGACGCACTGTCCGGATCGCAACCTTCGCGACGCCGCCAAGGCAGTGGAACTGGCCGAGCGGGCCGTAAGACTTTCCGATCGCCAAGAGCCGGGCTACCTCGCGACGCTCGCCGTTGCCTACACCGAAGCCGGGCGGCCTTCCGAAGCCCTGCAAGTCGCCGAAGAGGCCATTGGCCTGGCCGCGATTCAGAAGAAGGCGGCTCCGGCGGACGCGCTGCGAGTGCGGATGGAGGTCCACTCGGCCGGTTCCTCGCGTCGCAGAACGCCGCAGCCACCGGTCGATTCTGCCCGGCCTTGACGGGATGCGAGAAAAGCCGGACGACGCTATAATTGGGGCGTAGCAAGACGAGAGCGCTGAGTAAATCACGGAGGGACGGAGTTCACGGAGTATGAAGCCAAAATGTCGATGCCGGACCTCTAACCGCGAGTTGTTTCCATGAAAAGAACATTTGCGATCGTTGCTGTGCTGGTTGTCGGGATTGTTGTGACTCTGGGCGGAGGGACGCTGCGGGCCGCGCCGCCGGCCGCGGAGAAGCCGGCAAAGACGCCCGCTTGTCGCGTGGCGGTCGATCCGCGGGTGGAGTTGATGTGCGTCATCTTTCGACTGGCGGGCAACCGGGAGTACAACCGGAGTTCGCTGCGCGGCTACGTCGATGACGTGACGAAGCAGTTCGGCCCCTTTCGCGATCATGCCGTGGTGAAGCTTGCCCAGAAGCTGCACGGCACGCGCGGCATCAGCTACGACGCGCCGATGTCGATGGCGGTGCTGTTGCCCGATCCCGGCGAGATGAAAGACGAAGCTTTTTTGACGCCCCGGCCCAAGACGCTCGACGGCCGCTGGACGAGCGACGACGCGCGGGAGTTCGTGGCCGCCGCCCGGCAATTCGTCAAAGATGCCTCGTTCCAGGAGTTCCTCGACAAACACCGCGAGCTGTACAAGCAGACGGAGTCGCAGTTGCAGACTTTGTTGGACAAGGAGACGCACCTGGAATGGTTCAACACGTTTTTCGGCGATCGGCCGGGGGCCGCCTTCATGGTCGTCCCCGCCCTGTTGAATGGCCCCTGCAACTACGGGAGCAGCCGCCGCACGGCCGACGGCCGGGAAGAGCTCTACTGCATCCTCGGCGTCTGGTACAGCGACAAGCAGGGGACGCCCCGGTTCACCAATGACCAGGTTTCCACGATTGTACACGAGTTCTGCCATTCCTACGCCAATCCGATCATCGACCGCCACGCGGCCGAGTTGCAGGCGGCGGGCGAGAAGATATTTCCGGCCGTTGCCCGGCGGATGAACGCGATGGCGTACGGCAACTGGAAGACGATGTTCTACGAGTCGCTGGTGCGGGCGTGCGTGCTGCGTTATACCCGCCACCACGACGGCGCCACCGCCGCCTGGATGGCAACCCAACGCGAACGGGCAAACGGTTTCGCCTGGATGGGCGGATTGTCGGACCTGTTGGGCGAATATGAGACGCATCGCGACAAGTACCCGACGCTCGAAGCGTTCGCGCCGCGCCTGGTCGCATTTTTCGACGACTACGCGAAGAAGCCCGTGGCCAGGCCGCCGAAGGTCGTCTCGATGACCCCGGCAAATGGCGCGACGGGCGTTGATCCGAGTCTGAAAACGATCCAGGTTGTCTTTGATCGGCCGATGATCAATTCCTGGTCGATGTGCGGCGGCGGACCGCATTTTCCCGAGATCGTGGGAAAGCCCGCTTACGACGCCAAGCGGACGACATGGACGGTTCACGTCAAGCTCAAGCCCGAGTGGGAGTATCATTTCGCGCTGAATGCCGCCTCGTACAGCGGTTTCCAAAGCGCGGAGGGCGTGCCGCTGGAGTCGGTCGAGGTGACATTCAAGACGGCCAAGACGAAGTCGGACGCCGAGAAGAACGACGACCAACGATAAACGCGCCAGTTGTTTAGCCCAGAGCCAACGGCGACGGCGGAGAGCGGGCTCTCAGTCATATCGCATCTCTAAAGGAAAACTATCGAGGTGGCACATGCGAAGAATGCGGATTCCGTTGATCGTATTGAGCGTGGTGCTGGCATGGGCGGCGACCGTGGCCGCGCAGGAAAGGCCGAAACGACCAGCATCGAAACTGCCGGGAGGTGTGAAAGTCCTTCGTGATCTCCAATATGTTGCAGGGGGACACGAACGCAACCGGCTCGATCTGTATCTGCCCGAAAAGGCCGAAGGGCGGCTGCCGGTGGTGGTTTGGATTCATGGCGGGGCATGGGTTGCCGGCAGCAAGGAAGGGTGCCCGGCCGTGCCGTTCGCCCGCGAAGGCTGCGCGGTGGCGAGCATCAACTACCGCTTGAGTCAACACGCGGTCTTTCCTGCCCAAATCGAGGACTGCAAGGCGGCCGTCCGCTGGCTGCGGGCGAACGCCGCCAAATTCCGGCTCGATCCCGAGCATATCGGCGTTTGGGGCGCGTCGGCCGGCGGTCATCTGGTCGCCCTGCTGGGCACGACGGCCGGCGTGAGGGAATTGGAGGGGCACGGCGGCAATCTCGATCAGTCGAGCCGCGTGCAATGCGTGCTCGATTGGTTCGGCCCCACGGAACTGACGACGATGGGCAAGGAAGGCGACCCGCCCGGCTCGCCGGTGGCTCTGCTGATCGGCGGCCCGGCACAGGCGAACAAGGAGAAGGCCCGCAGGGCCAGCCCGCTGACGTATGTGAATAAGAACGCCGCCCCGTTCCTCATCATGCACGGCGACAAGGACGACATCGTGCCGCTCGGGCAGAGCGAATTGCTGGCCGACGCGTTGAAGAAGGCCGGCGTCGAGGTCACGCTGCAAGTCGTCAAGGGAAACGGCCACGGCGGGCCGGGATTCACCAGCCCCGAGAACCTGCGGCTGATCGAAGCGTTCTTCAGCAAGCATCTTCGCGCGCCGCGGAAGGAGAAGAAGCCGCCGGCGCTGTCGAAGTACATCCGGCCGCTGGTCGGCACGCAGGGCGAGGGGAACACCTATCCCGGCCCGACCGCGCCGTTCGGAATGGTTCAGCCCGGGCCCGACACCAACGGGCAGAAGTTCTGCGGCTACGATCATACCGATCCGCTGCTGCACGGTTTCAGCATGACGCACTTAAGCGGCACCGGCTGGTGGGACTTGGGCGATTTCCTCTTCATCCCCGGCACGGGCGAAGCGAAATTCGACCCCGGCGCGGCCGACAAGCCCCGCTCCGGCTATCAGTCGGCCATCTCGCACGATGAGGAGACCGCGTCGGCGGGCTACTACAAGATCAAGCTGCGGGATTACAACACCTGGGTCGAACTGACGGCCTCCGAGCGGGCCGCGATGATGCGGATCACCTTTCCCGAAAGCACAAAGTCGTGGATTCTTACCGATCTGAAGCACGTACTGCATTGGGATACCGTCTGGTCGCACGCGCGGATCGAAGACAATTCGACCGTGACCGGCTTCCATCTGCTGCACGGCTGGGCGAAAGAACGCTATCTCTATTTTGCCGCCCGTTACTCGCGGCCGTTCGACCGCTGCCGGATCATCAGCGACGGCAAGCCGGTCGTGTACAGCGGCGACCGCTTCCGCACGCGATCGGAAATCGAAGGTGGGGCGGTCCGCTTCCAGAGCCGCTTGGAGGCGGCGGGGGCTAATTTGCGCGTGTTGGCCGAGTACAACACCAAGAAGGACGAAGCCATTCTGGTGAAGATCGCCGTCTCGGCCGTCAGCGCGGAAAACGCCTTGAAGAATCTCGACGCCGACCTGCCCCATTGGGATTTCGACCGCGTGCGGGCCGAAACCCGCGAGAAATGGGACCGCGAACTGAGCAAAATCCAGATCGAGGGCACGCAGGAGGAAAAGGAGACCTTCTACACCGCCATGTACCACGCCTTCACCACGCCGAATCTCTACGAAGACGTGACCGGCGAGTATCGCGGGCTGGATCAGAACATCCACCGGGCCGCGGGCTTCCATAATTACGCCATCTTCTCGCTCTGGGACACCTTCCGCGCGGCCCATCCGCTCTACGCCTTGATCCAGGCCGAACGCGACGCCGACATGATCAATTCGATGCTGGCCCATTACGACCAGAGCACCGACCACTTACTGCCGATCTGGTCGTTGCAGGCGAACGAAACGTGGTGCATGATCGGCTACCACGCCGTGCCGGTGATCGTGGATGCGTATTTCAAAGGGGTCAAGGGCTTCGACGTCGCGCGGGCGTACGACGCGATCAAGACCACGGCGATGAATCCCGACTACGACAGCCTGCCCGACTACGACCGCCTGGGCTGGGTGCCGTGCGATTGGGAGAGCGAGTCGGTCTCGAAGACGCAGGAATACGGCTACGACGATTGGTGCATCGCGCAGATGGCCAAGGCGCTCGGCAAAACGGCCGATTACGAGCACTTCATGCGTCGCTCGGCCAGTTACAAGAACATTTTCGATCCGTCGGTCAAGTTCATGCGCGGCAAGGACCACAACGGCCATTGGCGGACGCCCTTCGATCCGAACGCCCACGTCGATATCACAGAAGGCACCAGTTGGCAGTATTCCTGGTACGTTCCACAGGACGTGCCGGGCCTGATCGCCTTGCACGGCGGTAACGAGAACTTCACCAACAAGCTTGATCAACTCTTCGGCGTCGGCAAGCCGAGGAATATCCGCGACGAGGAGATGTACGGCGTGATCGGCAATTACTGGCACGGCAACGAGCCGAGCCATCACATCATCTACCTCTACTGCTACGCTGGCCAGAACTGGAAGGCGGCCGAGCGGCTGCGGCAGGTTGTCGAGCATCAATACGGCAACAAGCCCAACTCCCTAAGCGGCAACGACGACTGCGGCCAGATGTCGGCCTGGTACATTTTCACCGCCCTGGGCTTCTATCCCGTCTGCCCCGGCAGCGATTATTACGTCATCGGCACGCCGATGCTGAAAAAGGCCGAAATCCATCTCTCCAATGGAAAGACGTTCACCACCATCGCCAAGAATCTCTCGGAGAAGAACATCTACATCCAGTCGGTCAAACTGAACGGTAAAGACTGGACGCGGCCGTTCTTGCCTTACAGCGAAATAAAAGACGGCGGGACGATTGTTTATCACATGGGGCCGAAGCCGAATAAGGAGTGGGGGAGAGTAAAGGAACACTGATCTACACTAATCGACACTAATCAAGGAAACTGGTTGTGCTTTGAAATTAGCGTTGATTAGTGGCGATTAGTGTTCCTATTGCCTGGAAGGAGGACCGGGATGTATAAGGAGGAGGGGTATAAGCTGATGGGGGCGGCGTTCGAGGTCTATAATCAATTGGGCTACGGCATGGCGGAGGAAATCTATCAGTGGAGCCTGGAAATCGAGCTCGGCTTGCGCGGCATTCCGTTCCAATCCAAACGGCAATTGACGGTGTTTTACAAGGACCGTCAGTTGGAAACGCGCTACGTCCCCGATCTGTTCGCATTCAACGCCGTCATGATCGAACTCAAGGCGGTCACGGACCTCAATTCCGACCATGAAGCCCAGTTGTTCAATTACATGAGAATCGCCCGGCAACCTGTCGGGTACTTGATCAACTTCGGCCACAGGGGCGAATTGCAGTGGAAACGGTTCATCGTCTCCGACCTCCATAGAGAAGAAGGGAACACTGATTTCCGCTAATCTACACTAATCGAAGAGAAGCCAATTACCTTCTTCGTTATCAGTGTTAATCAGTGGAGATTAGTGTTCCTCTTCGCGGTGAAGAGCGGGAGCGCCTACTCCGCCGTCATCGCCACCAGCTCGTGGCAAACGGACTCGAAGTGGCTGGCGGTGAGCATCTTCTGCTCTTCGGCGTAGCCGACCAGCAGGGCGAGGTCGCAGAGGCGGTCGATGCGGCGGGGGATGCCGCCGGTGAGTTCTTGCAGCGTGGCCAGGGCGTCGGGCTCGACGATCGAGCGCGGCGAGCCGGCCACCCGCAGCCGGTGCTCGACGTAGGCGGCCGTCTCCGACTCGTTGAACGCCCGCAGCAGACATTTTACGTCGAAGCGTTCCTCCCATTGCGGGATGCGGTTGACGGTGGTGAGGATCGAGGTTTGGCCCACCAAGAGCAGCGTGAGCGCGGGCTCGCCGTTCGGCTCGAAATTCAACAGCAGCCGCAAGGCCTCGAGCGTCTGCGGGCCTTCGAGAAGTTGGGCCTCATCGACCACGACGATGACGTGCTGCCCCTTGGCGGCGTTGGCGGTGAGGAATCGCTCGATGCGGCGGACGCTGGTTTGCACGTCGGGGGTCTCGCGCGGTTGCCCGGCCCCCTCCAGTTCATCGGCGAGGTAGGCCAAGAGATCGGCCGCCGACATTTGCGGAAAGACGAGGTGTACGAAGGGGGCGCATTGCGCGGTCAAAGTGCCGCGGAGCATGGTGGTCAGCAGGGTTTTGCCCGAGCCCGACGGCCCCGCCAAAAGCGCCGCGCCGCGGCGATTCTCGATGGCGTATCGCAGCTTCAGCAGGGCGGCCTGGTGCGATTCGGCCGGATAGTAGAAGCGCGGATCGGCGGCGTTCTCGAACGGTTTCCGCGTCAGACGCCAATAAGATTCGTACATGGTTCAATGGTCCTTACGAAGCCACGAAGTTCTCACGGGATGAGGCGGCAACGGCGATGGGGTGGCAGTTCAATTGCCACCCCAACCAGGTGACGTTCCTTGCTAGGCCACGAAGTTTTCGATGAGTCCGGCCAGGGCGACGCCCGCTGCGGTCAACTGCTCCTCGACGTCGGCCAGCCGGGCCTCCGACGTGATCCGTGGATTGTGAACCAACAAGACGGCGTCGATCTTTCCGCCGACTGTTTGTGCAAAAAAGTCGCCGAGCGATTCGTTTTTTTCCAGCGGTCCCAGATCGACGAGCACCATTTCGTAATGGCTCTTGAGGATGTCGAGGCACGGGGCGAGCCGCGAGCAATCGCCGCTGGTTTGTTGCTCGTCGGCCGGCGCCGGCTCGCGGATTGCCGAGAGCGCCAAGTTGTTGGCCGCGGCCTCGACGACCGCATTGGCCAGGAAAAAAGTGGCGCCCTGGCCGGATGTTTCGTTCCAACCGGATTGCAGTTCCACGCCCAGCCGCTTGGCCAGCCGCGGCCGGCCGAGGTCGGCGTCGACCAGGACCAATTTTACGCCCCGTTCGGCCAGTTGTCGGGCAGCGCAGAGCAACAGCGTGGTGGCGCCCTCGCCGCGGCAGCAACCCGCCATCGCCAGGACTTTCTGCCCGCGCACATTCGCCGCCAGCAGGGCGTCGGCCAGCCGGTCGAACTCCTCGGCCGCTCGGGCCATCAATCGCCGGCAAACCCGCGGCCATGTGAAGCGTTCCACCTGCCAAGCCGGTTTGAACTCCGGCGGCGCCAGCGATTCTTCGCTGGGCGGAAGTTGCGGAAACGACGAGAGCCGCGCGACTGGCAACTGCAGATCTTCGATTGCTGATTGTTGATTGTTGATTGTCGATTTCTTGTCGCCGACCGCCGACTGCTGATCGCTGACCGCTGACTGCTGATCGCTGATCGCATCCGGGGAGACCGGATCAACCAGTTCGACGGACTCTTTCAGCACGATGGGCTGAGCGAAGTTCAAGGGCTCGGCCATGCCGACCGACGTTTGGCACCAGTCGGCAATCCACGGCCCTGTGTCGGCTTCGACCGCCGGGCTCCACGATGCGTCGGCGGTCGGGGCTTGGGCTTTCTCGGCGTTCGTTGACCGAACAGGCGGACGCTCTAACGTCGCCAGCACGTCGCGGAATACGTCGGAGATCTGCGGCGATGCGGCGTCCGCAGCAGAGGTGACGGCGGACGGCTGAGGCTCGGCTTTTGGCACGGCATCGCTACGCGAGACAGTCCTTTTTTCGTTGACCGGCGGATCGGCCGGGGCGGCCGCCGACGGCCGCGGCGCAACCACGGGCAGCGTCTCCTGCTGCGAGAACGCCCGAATAAATGCTTGGTCGAGTGCTGTCATAACGATTCCTAACGCTTGGTGCCCTCGATAGTCCCCTCGAACCGCGCCGCCGGCTCTCCCGGCCGATGGCCGCGGGCGTTGGCTTCATATTCGGGGGAGCGAGCCGCTTCTGCTCCTCGATTGGTGTTCGACGCTGTCGGCTCATTGCCCGGCTGGCCCGGTTGCTGATTCGGCTCCCCGGGTGGCGACCACGGCGACATTCCCGTCTCGGCGACTGTTGGGGCCGGCGACGGCGCCGGTTTGGCCTCGGTCGTTGCACGGGGTGACATCAACGACTCGGCAACCGTCGGGGGCGATGGTTGGCGCTGGGCGGCAACTGTCGACGGCAGGATTGCCGGCGGCGGCAGTTGGTCTGAAGTGGCGGAAACTCGCACCACCGGCGGGTATGCACCGGTCGTGGCAACCGCTCTGGTCTGGGCAGGGCCGTTCGCCGTCGGCGATTCTGCTTGGCCGGGTTGCCGTGAGGAGAGAGCGTCTCCCCCTGCCAAAGGGCCGGCTGTCGGCGATTTCTGGTTGAGGCAAAGCGGCAGGATTGCTCCCACCAACAGGACTAAAGTTATGCCCGCCAGCAACTTGATCGACATTGCTTGGCCGATCCAACGGCCGCTCGGCCCTAGCAGGCTCCAGCCTTGGGCCTCGCCGCCGGCTCGCGGCTGAGGCTTCGTGTGTTCGCCGATGTCTGGAAAGCGGGCGAGCACGGCCACCGCCCTTGCTTGTTGAGTCATTGTTCGGCACCCCTCCAGTGGTTAGTCCTAGTGCTGGCGCAGTGCGCGATGATCGTTTGTGGGCGAGTATTCCAAATAAGGTATCGGTTTCGGTTGCGTCGATCTTGAGCATTAGCGTAAGTTTGACGATTGAATAAAATGGGCAGTTTAACGCGGGGGCGGATGACGTTTGACCGCCACGCCCCATCCCTCTATACTGCATCACAACGCCCGAAGTGTGACCGGCGACGGTCTCTGCCGGAAAAGGCGGGGCGGGGAGCCAAACCATGACCCAGATCGAGTATGCCCGGGCAGGCCGACTGACGCCCGAAATCGAGGCGGTCGCCCAGGCCGAGCAACTCGAGCCGGACTTCGTTCGCCAGGAAGTGGCGGGCGGGCGGATGGTGATTCCGGCCAGCAAGGCCCATCTGGCAAAGAACCTCGCCCCCATCGGCATCGGCATCGCGGCGCGAACCAAGATCAACGCCAACATCGGCAAGTCGGCCGTGTCGAGCGATTCCGCCTGCGAGGTCGAGAAACTGCTGGCGGCCGTCCGCTTCGGGGCGGATACGGTCATGGACCTCTCGACCGGCGAGCAGATCGACGTGGTCCGCAGCCGGATCATCGAGGCTGCCGCCGTGCCGGTCGGCACGGTTCCCATTTACCAAGTGGCCCAGCAGATCGACGACATCGTCGACATGCGGCCGGAAGACTTTCTGGGCGTGGTCGAGCAGCAGGCCCGGCAGGGGGTCGATTACATGACGATCCATGCCGCCATCCTCCGCGAGCACTTGCCGCTCTGCCAGCGGCGTCTGACGGGCATCGTCAGTCGGGGCGGTTCCTTGGTGGCGAAGTGGATGACCGCCCACGACCAGGAGAATCCGTTCTTCACCCATTTCGACGACCTCTGCGACATCATGCACCGCTACGACGTGACCTGGAGCATCGGCGATGGTCTGCGGCCGGGCTCGATCGCGGACGCCAGCGACGAGGCGCAGTTCGCCGAGTTGAAGGTGATGGGCGAACTCGGTCGCCGCGCCCGGCAACGAAGCTGCCAGGTGATGATCGAGGGGCCGGGGCACATTCCGATGGACCAGATTGAGCGGAACATCCGCCTGGAACAGGAGTGGTGCGACGAAGCCCCCTTCTATGTGCTCGGCCCGATCGTGACCGACGTCGCCCCCGGCTACGACCACATCACCAGCGCGATCGGCGCGGCGATGGCGGCGTGGTACGGGGCGGCGATGCTCTGCTACGTCACGCCGAAGGAGCATCTCGGTTTGCCCAATCTGGAAGACGTTCGCCAGGGGGTGATCGCCTACAAGATCGCCGCGCACGCCGCCGATCTGGCCCGCCGCCGCATCGGCGCCCGCGATCGCGACGACGCCCTAAGCCGTGCCCGCTTCGCCTTCGACTGGCCCGAGCAGTTTCGCCTCTCGCTCGATCCCGAGACCGCCCGGCGGATGCACGACGAATCGCTGCCGGCCGAGGGCGATAAGAAGTCGCATTTTTGCAGCATGTGCGGCCCGAAGTTCTGCTCGATGAAGACGACCGAGGAATTGCGGCGGATGGCGAAGGAGAAGGCCGGGGCTTAAACCACGCCGCAAAGGACAATCATGCGGATTCACTATGATGTCGCGACCGATTTGCTCTACCTGCGGTTCGATGATCGTCGGCAAGAAGTTGTCAACAAGCGCGTTGCGGAAGATGTCGTCTTGGATGTGGGCGACGATGACAAAATAGTCGGAATTGAGATTCTTGACGCTTCGACGCATCTCGATCTCGGCAAGGTGTTGCCGGTGGAACACTCGGCCGCGGTGTAGGAGCGTAGCGAGATGAGCTATTCCTTTCTCGATCTGGCGCATGAAGTTCTGAAGCAGTCGCCGAAGCCATTGACCTACCAGGAAATCTGGCAGGTCGCACACGAAAAAGGACTTATTGGAAAAATCGGCTCGTCCGGAAAGACCCCTTGGCAAAGTCTTGGCGCGAGGCTCTACGTTGAAGTGCGCGACAACGATGTCTCGGAGTTCATTAAGGTTGGCGGGCGGCCCGTTCGTTTCTTTCTTAAGGAGCGTGGAGCGGAGCTCTCGCCTGACGTGGGCTGCAAGATTGAGAAGGAAGAAATCAAGAGGGGCGAGAAGAAGACTGGTTTTCAGGAAAGAGACCTTCATCCTCTGTTGACATACTTTGCGGTTGCCAATCCTGCCTTCAATCGTGGCAGGTCAATTTTCACCAAGACCATCCACCATGAGAAATCGTCAAGGTCTGGTTACAACGAGTGGATTCATCCGGACATTGTCGGGTTCTATCTTCCCCTTGATGACTGGCGTCCCGACGTAATCGAGTTCAATAGGTTGTCGGACAACAACTCTCTCAAACTGTTCTCGTTTGAGCTAAAGAAGTCGCTCACGAAGGGGAACTGATGGGTTTTGACAGCCAAAATCGGTAGTGAATTCAAGGTATTGTGCTAGCACACCACTGCTAGCAGGCGCATTTTGTGGTTGCCTTTGGCGGCGTTGCTTGAGAGTAATTGAAAGGAGGGTCCATGAAGTAACTTCGCAAGGGAGGATGAATCGTCATGTACCAGCGAACTTTGAAACTTTCACAGGCTCAGCGCAGGACGTTGGTCGAGTATCGGAACCATGATCGGCGTCCGGACGTGCGGGAACGGTGTGCGGCGATCTTGAAGGTCGCCGACGGCCAATCGCCTCATGCGGTAGCGACTCAGGGACTACTGAGACCGCGAGATCCTGACACCGTGTACCATTGGTTGGATTGCTATGAACAACACGGGATCGAAGGACTGTTGCGGCGGCGGCAGGGAGGCAGCCGTCGCCGTCCCTTTCGAGCAGCGGGAACAGGTGTTGGAGCGGCTGCGGCAAGGCCCCGGCGAGGAAGCTCGCCGCGAGGCGATGCCGACAGCCGCTGGTCCGCCGCCCAGCCGCTGGACGTTGCGGACCATTCGCGCCAGCATTAAGACGATCCAGAATTACACGCTCAGTGGCGTGTGGCGGTGGCTCCGTCGCAAACTGGGAGTGAAATTGCGTTCGGGTCGGGTCCAGCATTTTAGCCCGGATCCGCAGTATCGAAGCAAGGTAGCCAAACTGAAACGATGCCTGCGAGCAGCGGCGCAACCCCCAGGAAACGACATTGCTGTTCATCGACGAAATGGGGTACGCCGTCTGGCCCGAGCCGGCGCCGAGTTGGGCTGCCGCCCCGCCCGCGGCTCCACCGCAAGCGGATCGGCAACAGTCCAACAATGGGCTGTGGCGTGTGATCGGCGGCCTGAACGCCTGCAGCGGAAAAGTGACCTACGTGGACAACTACATTATCGGTCGAGCCAAGGTCATCGAGATGTATGAACGGATCGCGAAAACTTACTCTCGCGCCAAGACGATCTACGTCGTTCAAGACAATTGGTCGATCCATACTCATCCCGACGTACTCACGGCCGTGGGGGCATATCCTCAAATCAAGCCAATCTGGTTGCCGACTTACGCCCCCTGGCTGAACCCGATCGAAAAATTATGGCGATGGCTGAAGGAGACAATCCTCAAAATGCACCGTTTGGCCAACGACTGGCCCGCCTTGCACCAGCGCGTCACCGACTTCCTGGAGCAATTCGCCCGCGGCTCGAAACAGCTTCTGCGGTACGTAGGGTTGCTCGGCAACGGTCAACTGGCCCAATCGCTGCATTTTACGTGATTACTACCGAATCTGTTTGTCAAAACCCATCAGGGAGTCCTTTTTTCAGGCCGTTTCAAACTCCTCGTGGCGCATGAGGGGTATTTGGTAGCGGCTGATATTCTTCAAGACGACGATTTTTTATCCGAACTGGAGCGGCTTTCCTTGTCCTTTGGCATCGGCATTATTCACATTGATCTGCGCGACTTTGACAGTTCCACGGTGTTGTATCCCGCGAGAACCCGCCCCTATCTTGACTGGGAAACGATCAACAAATTGTGCGAGCAGAATGTAGAGTTTGAGAGGTTCTTGCAGGACGTGAAGATCGACTTCGAGTCCAAGCGGGTGCATCGAGCAGAGTACGACGAGGTTGTCAAGGATATCGGCGAGTACATCGAGAAGAGACTAAAGATCGAACAGGGGAGCTAATCTTATGCACAATGAATTCACCGCGATCGTCGAACGAGACGGCAGGTGGTTCGTCGCCTATTGCCCCGAAGTACCGGGGGCCAACGGTCAAGGAAGAACCAAGGCTGCCTGTCTGAAAAGCCTGGCGCAAGCAATACACCTGATTTTCGAGGATCGCGAAGAATATCTTTAGGAACCCTTCGGCTGACGAGATTGCACGAGGCTTCGCAGTTTCTTCCTGTGCCCGCCCACGCCAATCACAGAGGAGTCGCTCCCATGCGTTGCATCGGCATCGTTGCAGTCATGTTGCTCGTCGTCGGTTCTGCTTATGCCAAGGAGGAGAAGACCGCCGGCCTTTCCAAGGAAGAAGTTAAGGACGGGTTCGTGAGACTCTTCGATGGAAAGACGCTCCTCCAGGGCTGGGCACTTTAGTGTCCAGTCGACGCGGCACGGAAGTCTCAACTTCTCGGACTTGAAGCAACCTCGCCAACTTTCGTCCCGTGCTGCTTAGAGGGCACTTCTCTAATTCCTTGGGCCGTAGCCAGCGGATCTCCAACATCGTTGCGGCACGCTTGCCGTTGGAAAGAAACTCCGCTTCGTAACATTCCAGCGTGATGCGAAACCGCGTGACGCCGTGGGTGAGCGTTTTGACCTGCCGCCCCGGAGCAATCACGACGCCGGTCAGCGCCAGCACGTTTTCGGCCAACGCGCGGCGGACTTCGGCCGGGCAGGCAGAGTCGAGCGGGAATCGCGGAAAATCCCACAAGCGCCCGAATCGCCCTCCTTCCGGCCATCGCAGCAGCAACACCCGCCCGCGGCGGCGGACGATCACGGCCGCCTGCCGCACCGCCTCGATGGCTCGCTTCACCTTCGGCCGTGGAATATCCACTTGTCGGCTTTGCTGGTTGGCGCGGCATAGCGCGGCGACGGGGCACTGTTGGCAACGGGGCGCCCGGGCCGTGCAGACTTCGCTGCCAAGCTCCATCAGCGCTTGATTCAAGCGGCCCGAGCCGCGGCGCGGCAATACCGCTTCGCCCATCGCCCAAAGAAGCTGTTGGCCTTCGCTCGATCGCGGATCGCCATCGTAGGCCAGCAGTCGGCTGAACAACCGCAGCGTGTTGGCTTCGAGGATCGGTTCGCGGGCATCGAAGGCTATCGAGAGAATCGCGCCGGCGGTGTAACGGCCGATGCCCGGCAGACGGCGGACGCTCTCGGGATCGCGTGGGAAACGGCCGCCGTATCCGGCCGCAATGATTTTTGCCGCCTGGTGAAGTTGCCGGGCGCGGCGATAGTAGCCCAATCCCTCCCACAGACGCAGAACGTCGTCTTCGTCGGCCGCGGCGAGCGCTTCGATCGTCGGATACGCCGCCAGGAAGTGATCGAAATAGCCGGCCACGGTTCCGACCTGCGTTTGTTGGAGCATGATCTCGCTCACCCAAACCGCATACGGATCGCGGTTTCGCCGCCACGGCAGTTCTCGCGCATGGCGACGGTACCACGCCGGCAGCCGTCGGCGGAAGGAGCGTAGCCATGAAGCGTCGGGGATTGCAACGGGACGGCGGAGCATCGTCGGCGGTGTTGGAAGAATGCAAAATGAAAAATGCAAAGTGCAAAGTGCAAAATGAGCACCGGCACTTTTTCAGTTTGCATTTTTCATTTTTCATTTTTCACTTTGCATTATACTCCGATCGCACGCCTCGCAGACCATCTCCGTGGTGATGCTCTCCATGTAAATCGCCGGGGCGGTGCGTCGGCCACGGGCAGACCCCTCAAAGAACATCTTCTGCAACGCGATGTGCTGGGGGCCGTATGGCCCGTGACGCGACGCCGGCCACGGGCCGTACAGGCCGACGCACGGCGTGCCGACCGCCGCCGCGAGATGCAGCGGGCCGGTGTCGGACCCGATGAACAACGTCGCTCGCCGGCAAATTGCGGCCAGTTGGGGCAGCGTCGTCGGCGGCGCGGTGTGAACAGTCGCGCCCGCCGCGTTGGCGATCTGCTCGGCCATCGCCCGCTCGCCCGGGCCGGCCCAAACGACCAACGTCGGCAGATGCCAAGCGTCGCCCAGATGACGCGCCACGGCCGCATAGCGATCGGTGGGCCACAATTTCGACGGCCAGCCCGCTCCAGGATTGACGATCGCAAACCCGGCGGCGAGTCCCAACTGGCCGATGATCCGCTCGGCCTCGGCGCGGTCCGCCTCATGCTCCGGCACTTGAAATCGAACTGCCGGCGACTGAATTCCAAGAGGCCGCAGCAATTCCAGGTAGCAATCGACCACGTGGACTGCCTTAGGGTCAACGAGTTGATTGTTGAACCATCTGCTCAGTTCGCGGCCGCCGGGATTGCCGAACCCGATTCGCCGTTTGGCGGCGGAGAGCCATGTCAGGATAGCAGATTTCGTCAGACTTTGAACGTCGATCGCCGTATCGAATTGCAGATCGCGCAATCGGCGGTGCAATCGCCAAACGCCGCGGGGCGACTTGAGCCAACCCCGCGACAGTTCGATCAATTCGTCCAATGCCTCGTGTCCCCGCAACAGCGCCGCCGCCCGCGATTCGACGGCCCAGGCGAGAAATGCAGCGGGAAAGCGTTCGCGCAGGGCGCAGGCGACCGGCATCGTCTGAATGGCGTCGCCGATCGCGCTGAGGCGGACAATCAAGATGCGGGGTGATTTCATTGGGCGACATTATAGTGCATCCACGTCGAATTCCCCAGGGCCCGATTTTCGCGGCCTGACAGACCGCCGGTCGTGGCGTACAATGAATCTATGTCCGCGACCCGCCATTTATCGCCCACCTCGTTCTTGCCGATGACGCCGGCCGAAGTCGCCGCGCGCGGGTGGGACGCGGTCGACGTGGTGTTTGTCACCGGCGACGCCTACGTCGATCATCCGAGCTTCGCCATGGCGATTTTGGGCCGGGTGCTGGAGGCCGAGGGGTTTCGCGTCGCCATTTTGAGCCAGCCCGACTGGCATTCGTGCGACGCCTGGCGGACGTTCGGCCGGCCGCGGCTCTGCTTCGCCGTTAGCGCGGGCAATATGGACTCGATGTTGAACCACTACACAGCCAACCGCAAGGTCCGCAACGACGACGCCTACAGTCCCGGCGGCGAAATCGGTCGGCGGCCGGATCGGGCCACGTCGGCCTACTGCCAGCGGGCACGCGAGGCGTACAAGGGGGTCCCGATCATCGCCGGTGGCGTCGAGGCCAGCCTGCGGCGTCTGGCCCATTACGATTATTGGAGCGACAAGGTCCGCCGCTCGATCCTGTTGGATGCCAAGCCCGATCTGTTGGTTTTCGGCATGGGCGAGCGGCCGTTGGTGGAGATCGTGCGGCGTCTGGCGGCCGGGGAATCACTTCGCCAGTTGCGCGACATCCGCGGCGTAGCATATCGGCTGGGAGCGAGCGAGACGAATGATGAATGCGGAATGATGAATGATCAATGCAAGAGTCCGCAGTTCGATTCTGTGGGCAGTTCTTCCATTCATCATTCATCATTCATCATTCATCATTCCGTGACGCTTCCGACCTTCGAGGAGGTTGCCAACGACAAAGCCGCCTTCGCCGCGATGACGCGGATGATCCACGAAGAGACGAATCCGTACAACGCCCGGCCATTGGTGCAGCATCACGGGCGGGAGGCGGTCGTGGTCAATCCGCCGGCGTGGCCGCTGTCGCAGCAGGAGATCGACCGGATTTACGGCCTGCCGTTTACCCGCCGGCCGCACCCGAGCTACGGCCGGCGGCGGATTCCGGCGTTCGAGGTGGTGAAGGATTCGATCCAGATCATGCGGGGCTGTTTCGGCGGCTGCGCGTTCTGCTCGATCACGGTCCACGAGGGCCGCATCATCCAGAGCCGCAGCGAGGCGTCGATACTGGCCGAAATCGAGCGAATGGGCCAGGAGCCCGATTTCTCCGGCACGGTGAGCGATCTCGGCGGGCCGACGGCCAATATGTATGGAATGAACTGCGCAGCCCGAGGCTCGTGAAAAATGCCGCCGGCAAAGTTGCCTGCACCCAACCATCTGTCCGCGGTTGGCGACCGATCATGGGCCGCTGCTGCACCTGCTCGATGCCGCGCGGCGGCAGCCGGGCGTGAAGCAGGCACTGGTCGCGTCGGGCATCCGCATGGACCTCGCCCTGCGCAGCCCGGAATACATCGGCCAGATCGCTGAGTATCACACCGGCGGGTTGTTGAAAGTTGCGCCCGAGCACGTCGATCCAGAAGTGTTGCAGCGGATGCGCAAGCCGTCGCTCGGATCGTTCGAGCAGTTCGCCCGGCAGTTCCAGCAAGAGGCCGCCACGGCCGGCAAAACGGAGTTTCTCGTGCCGTATTTCATCGCGGGGCATCCGGGCTGCGACCTGCCGGCGATGATCGAGGCGGCGTTGTACCTGAAGCGGCACGGCCTGAAGCCCGACAAGGTGCAGGACTTCATTCCCGGACCCATGGACGTCGCCACGTGCATGTACCACACGGGCCTCGATCCGATGACGGGCGAGTCGGTCTACGTACCCGGCGGCGCCCGCGAACGGCGGCTGCAACGGGCGCTGCTGCAATTCTTCAAGCCGGAGAATTACGCCGACGTGCGCGAGGCGCTGGCGGCGGCCGACCGGCTCGACCTGATCGGCGACGGCCCGGAGTGTCTGATCCCCTCACGGCCGCCGAAGATCGCGGCCAATCAAAGCCCGCCTCAGCGGCGGACGCAAGAACAGTCCATCGGATACCGGCCGCATCGCAAGACGGCAAAGCGGCGGAAGTAGCGAAAGTTCAAACGGGGTCAGGAGACAGTATCAAGTTACGTAGGAGCGGCGAACAGTGCTAAGCCTCGTGTTGCCTCTGGCGGCAGTGCCGTTACCCATGAGCACGTCCACTTGGAAACCGGAGTACTTCGCAAGAAAACGCGATAATTTCCATTTCGTCACAGTGACGTTATCGGCAGACGCTTTTTTCGACCCGTACCGGGGAACCCCAGTCCTGTTGTCATTTACGTCACGTCCGCCTGGACCTGGATGTCGAATGTGTGCGCGGAAACCTTCCACCCTGAAGATTTGTTTCTGAGCATTCTCCACAGTGGTAGTTTGTGCCATTTGAGAACTCCCATGCAGATAAGCAGATGTTTGGCTTTTACTGTGCCATGAATGCCGCATCAATTCGCAATTATAATATGCACGCGCCGTGTGCCGCAAGCATCTTGACTTTGTCCGCTCGGTCTGGTATGATTGTTAGTAATACCAGAGGTGAATCATGTCGGTGTCCAAAGTGGCGGTTTCGATGGACCATGAAATGTTGACGGAATTGGACCGTCTAGTGGCGAAGCAGATGTTTGCCAGCCGTAGTCAGGCGGTCCAGGTGGCGGTGCGGGAGAAGATTGCCCGCCTCAAGCGACGCCGGTTGGCCGAGGAGTGTTCCAAGCTAGATCCTGAATACGAGAGGAGTTTGGCCGAAGAGGGCATGTCGGAGGAGTTGGCCCAATGGCCCGAATACTGAGGGGCGACATCTTCCGGGCCGACCTGACCCCGACTCGCGGCCACGAGCAAGGCGGAGAGCGCCCCGTGCTCGTTCTCAGCCACGACACGTTCAACGAGAAGTCGGGAACCGTGATTGCCATGGCGATTACCAGTCAGCAGCCGCGGGTTGGTTTTCCCTTGGTCATGGAAATCCACGGCGCGAGGTTGCCCAAGCAGTCATGGGTCAAAATTGGTCAGATTCGCACGCTGTCGACCCTGCGGCTGGGCAAGAAGCTTGCACACATTTCTTCCGATGAGTTGGATCGAGTTGTCGAAGGGCTGACCGAAATCGTTGGTGACTGAGAGGCCGATGTTTTCTTGCCGAGAATATGCACTTCTCGATTTCGGCGACGGCCGGCGGCTGGAGCGGTTCGGCGAAATAGTGCTCGATCGGCCGTGTCCGGCGGCAGAGACATTCGAGCGAGCCGTTCCCGATTCTTGGGCGCAGGCCGACGCTCGCTTCGAGGGACGCGACGAATTGCGGGGGAAGTGGATCGATCGACGCGAGCTGCCGGAGCGGTGGGTCGTTGCACATGGCCGGATGCGCTTCGAGTTGAAGCGGACC
This sequence comes from uncultured Planctomycetaceae bacterium, assembly GCA_963823895.1. Taxonomy (GTDB): domain Bacteria; phylum Planctomycetota; class Planctomycetia; order Pirellulales; family Thermoguttaceae. The sequence goes on along the minus strand of CAWGNG010000020.1, from coordinate 206,046 downwards.
GAGTTCGGCCACTTGGGGCTTTTTCCTGAACAAGCGGAAAATTGGGATTGGATCGTGCAACTGCTGTCCCCTCTCCCTTTGGGAGAGGGCAAGGGTGAGGGCAGCCCGGCGGCTGTTTCGGCGGAAGAGAGTGACGGCGATTGCGAGTCCGCCGGCCCTCACCCCCTGCCCCTCTCCCAAAGGGAGAGGGGAGACACACTCAGAGTCCTCAATCTCTTCGCCTATACCGGCGGGAGCACGTTGGCGGCGGCGGGCGGGGCGGAGGTCGTTCACGTCGATGCGGCGGAGAACGTCGTCGCCTGGGCCCGCCGAAACGCCGAACTTTCCGGCCTGGTCGACGCGCCGATCCGCTGGATCGCCGAGGACGCCCTGAAATTCGTGAAGCGGGAACTGAAACGCGGCCGCCGCTACGACGCAGTGATTCTCGACCCGCCGAGCTACGGCCACGGCCCGCACGGCGAAGTGTGGCGGCTGGCGAAACACTTGCCCCGGCTGCTCGACCTCTGCGCGGAGTTGACAGACGGCCGGCCGCGGTTCATGCTGTTGACGTGCCACACGCCGGGATACGACGCCGAGTCGCTCAGGCGAATGATGCTGGAAAAACTCGGCCGCGAAAGCACGGCTGTTGCACAACCGTTGATGATTCAGGCAAGCGACGGTCGGCGGTTGCCGAGCGGGGTTGTTGTGCGTTGCGAAGCCGCGAGCGGTCTGTTGCCATGTCAGTGATTACTAGTCTGCAAAATCCGCGCGTGAAGGATGCCGTGCGGCTGCGCAATCGGCGGCACCGGGAAAAACAGGGGCGAATTCTCATCGACGGCGCCCGCGAACTGCGCCGCGCGATCGCCGCGGGCGTAAAGCTGCTGGAGGTCTTCGTCTGCGAGCCGCTTTGCCGCGGCGACGATGCGCGGCATCTGCTGGCAAGTTGGGGTGGCAGTTCAACTATCGGAGGCTGGGGTGGCAGTTCAACTGCCACCCCAACAATGGCCGGCCTGCCTCAAGGCGGCGAAGTCTGGCACGTCGGCGAGACCGTGTTCGAGCGGCTGGCGTTTGGCCAACGGGCGGAAGGCGTGCTCGCCGTTGCGGAGATGCCCCGGCCCACGCTGGCAACGTTGAACTGGGGCGGCAGTTCAACTGCCACCCCAACAGAGAACCTAACGGCTCCGCTGGTTGCGGTGCTGGAAGGCGTCGAGAAGCCGGGAAACGTTGGGGCGGTGCTGCGGAGCGCCGACGCCGCCGGGGTGTCGGCGGTGATTGTCGCCGATGGGCGAACCGATCTGTTCAACCCCAATGCAATACGGGCCAGTCTGGGGACGATTTTCACCATGCCAGTGTGCGAAGCCGCAAGCGGCGACGTTTTGGCGCGGCTGCGCGAGAAGCGGTTCCAAATCATCGCCGCGCGGGTGGATGGTTCCGTCGGTTACACGAAGGTCGATTACCGTCGGCCGACGGCGGTCGTCTTGGGCGGCGAAGCCGCGGGGCTTTCCCCGATCTGGAGCGGCGATGACATCGTGGCCGTTCAGTTGCCGATGCGCGGCGCGGCCGACAGCCTCAATGTCTCGGTGACGGCCGCCGTGCTCTTCTACGAAGCCCTGCGGCAGCGGGAAGATGGATCGCTGTAGGAGGCGACTCCCGTCGCCGATTTACCGCCCGGCAACACTCTGTTATCGGCGTCCGGAGACGCCTCCTACAGGGTGCTGAGCTTCGAGAACTGGATCGAGTTGATCATCGGGAAGACGCCGTAGACGCCGCGGGTGAAGACCAGGTCGATGAAGTTGTCGGCGATCAGGATTTTGCCCTTCGGCACGATGATCACATCGGAGTCGTCGATCCAGATTTCGCCGCGCGGGCAAGGTTGATTGCCGAACAGCGCCCCTTCGAGGTTGATCAACGTGGCCAACAGCCGCCAATCGTCGCCGCGGCGGAAGACGACGATCTGACGCAAGTTCGCGCCGACGCGCCAACTGCCGGCCATCGCGATAGACTGCAACGCGGTGGTCGGGCCGGTCAACTCGAAGCGGCCGGGGTTATTGACTTCGCCGAGCACGTAGACGTAGCGCGGCGCTCGCTGCGACAACATCGGAATCACTTGGATGCCATCGACGACCTGCCGGTAAGCCTCGTTCAGTTCGGTCTGAAGTTCAGTGAGGGTCAGCCCCTGTGCCTGGACGGAGCCGATGGCGGGCAGCGAGACGGTCCCCTCGGGCGTTACGCGGACGGCCTGGCTCTGGCCGCCGATGCCGGCCCGGCGGTCGATCGTCGCCCGCAGGTCGTCCAACTTCGTGTTGACCTTCAGCGGGGTGACGGTGATGGCGGGAGTCTTGTAGTACTTTTTGTACGCCTCTTCCAGGGCGTCGCGGAGTTGTGGGACTGTGCGGCCGGTGGCGTGGACCTGGCCCAACAATCGCAACGTGATCGTGCCGTCGGGCTGAATCAGTAGACCGCGATCGATTTCATGGTCGGTGAACGATTCGACCTGGACCTCGTCGCCCACGTTGAGCCGGTAGGGGGTCGAGGTTTCCTCGCGCGTCAGCCGATAGGTCATGTCGAGTTGATCGTCGACGCGGAGGCGGTACTCGGGCACGTGGGCCAAGCGGGCGTGGCCGACGTACTCGCCCTGGGCGTAGGCCTGCCATTCGATCGCCCGCATCGCCTCCCAGCGGCGGCCGCAATTGCAGGCGGCGCAATCGACGCCGCAGATGTCGTAGGGGGCGGCGGGACCGAGTGCCTGGCAGAGGAGAATTTCGTGTCGCTCCTCCGGGGGAATTGAGGCAACGCGCGTCGATTCGTCATCGACATGGCGAGGCCCCGCCGGAGTGGCTCCACCCATCGGAGCGACCTTTTGCTGAGTATCCAAACCCGCAAGCCACGTCGCCGTGGCCAACACCAGCAGCGACGCCAACGTCAAAGCCCATACAAACAAGCGGTTCTTGGCGGCGGACACGGCGTAAACGTTGTGGTGGCGATAATTCGATCTCATAGCTCTACCGCCTCGTTTATCGTTGGTATCCCGGCAAGCCCCAAGACATTCGTTCGGCGGCGGAAGGAGGTTGCGCGGGCTGCGCAGTCGCCGGCGGCAAGCGACGGGGCGCGTCCGACGTTTCCACTGTTTGGCTCGTGGGTTGCGCGACTGCGGCGGGCACGTTGGGGGCGCTCGTCGACGTCTGCGCGAACGTCTGCGGATCGACCCATTGCACGGAATTGTTGGCCGTCCCTTGTGAGGTTCGCCGCCGTGCAATTTCGGCCTGCTGCAGGACGGCCGTCTGCTGGTCGGCTCGTTGGGCGAGCGCCCTCTGGTCCAATTGGCCGTACACGACCGACAGGTTGTGCCACGTGGCCGACTGCGGCGAGAGCGAGAGACTGTATTCGAGCATCCTGCGGGCATCGCTGTAGTTGCCGCACCGCGCCAACAACACGCCGAGATCGTTGGCCGCCATGAAGTTCTTCGGGTCCACCAGCATCGCGGCCTGGAAGCAGGCCATTGCCTTCGGCTCGGCGGCGGGCAAGGGGCCGCTCTTCTTGTGTGCCATCGCGTCGTGCAACTTGCCCAAGGCGTGAAGGGCCATCGACCCGGCCACTTCATGGCCGGCCGCCACGGCAAATTGTTCCTGGGCATACGTCAGATAGCGCTTCAGCGCCGTCATCGCGGTTACGTTGGCGGTTTCATTCTTCAACACCGGCGTTACGTGCGCGGCGATGATGCGAGGCAGGTCGAGGTCGGCCTCCAGCCGCGACCCGCCGGGCAGAAAATCGTCGGCCTCTTTCAGCGCGGTCAGTGCGGCGGTCAGCGCCCGGCCGTGAACGCCGGTCTTTTGCTGGGTGTCGAGTCCTTCGGCCACGAGTTTCAGAGCGCCGAGAAACTCCAGCCTCGCCGCGAAGTAGGCCCCTCGGCCCGCCAATTCGAAGCCGTGCCGGGTCTGCCGATCGGCTTGCCGTGCGATCTGCTCCAACTGCTCGGAACGTTGGCTGTCGGCCGCGGCAATCTTCAGCGGCGACGCCGACTTTGCCGGCGCGGCCATCGCCTCATTGGGCTTAGCATCCGGGATAACAGGGCTGGCTTGTCCAACCGGGCTTCCGGCGTTTCGAGCACTGCTGGACGAGTCGGCAGCGCCATCTGACGAGTCAGCAGTACCACTCAATCTGCCGGCCGAGTTTGGCTGCGGCGCCAGCAGCAGTGGGGGCGAGGTATCAGCGGAAGGCAGCGATGAAGATGCTGCCGGCGGCACAACGGCTTGCGCAAGGCTTCTTCCGTCCTCGTCGGCTGCCGTGGCTCGCGCGCGCGGCCCGGCCAGGGCCAATGCCGCTGCCGCCATCCCGCAACATACAACCCGCAGAAAACGATCCATCGCTCTTCCGTGCCTAGATCGGCTATTCGTTACAGTCAGCCCGTCGATCCATGAGGGCTACTCTTATAACAACCGTTCGGCCGGATTTTCCGACCGCGCTGAGCGAAAGCCGGTGGCAACGACAACAACGGCGGAGTGCCGCCCGAACAGTCGTCACAGGCGTTGTCATCGACATCCCCGCTTGACCAGCCGGCGGCTTTCCCGTTACGCTAGGCAAATGCTGTTGTTTAAGAAGAAGTTTCTGCAGGCGATTCGTGCCGGCGAGAAGACGCAGACGATCCGCCTCTGGAAGCATCGGCGGATGCGTGCCGGTCAGCGGAGCTACATCCCCGGCGTCGGGCCAATCCGCGTGACCTTCGTCGAGGAGGTGGAGTTGGAGCGGCTCGGCGACGCCGACGCCCGTCCCGACGGCTTCGCCAGCGCCGATCAGTTGCGGTCGGAAATCGCCCGGCTTTACCCGCAGCAGTTGGCCGCCGGCTATCGCGCGTACCGGATCGTGTTTGAATTGGCGCGGGAAGAATCAAAACCCAATCATCTTCAATAACGATTGGGCGATGTCCAACAGCGAGCGGGCGACCGCCTCAGGATCGTGGGCAATGGCCAGGACAATGCCGGCGATGCACGCCAGCCCGGCGACGATGAGGCCGAGACCGCGCGGGTTGCGGGCGACTTCCTCGCGAGCCAACGCCGCGCGGAGATTCGTCTCCAGCCGTCGCCAACCCAGGTGGTTCTGGTTGCCGCCGGCCGAAATCAACGATACGCTGCCCAACAGCGCGAAGTGGTCCATGTACAACTGCACGCCCAATCCCGGAATCGCCAGGCTATCGCCCGCCCAGCGCGCGTCGCCGTTGCACTGACCGACCACGTCGGCCAGGATCGGACGCAATTTGTCGGCCGAGATGTTGTAGATTACCAGCCGTGGCCGCAACAGCAGCAACCACAGCACCACGCACATCACGTACAGCGCCACCAGCAGCAGCCAGACGTAAGAGCCGAGCTTCACCGCGCTCTCGAACGGGAAGAACAACTCCATCGGACCGATGACGACCATTCCCGAGACGGCCAATGCCAGGGCGGCGGCATCGCGAACGCCCGAGACCAACAGCGAACGGCGCGAGAGATTGACCGCGCCGAGCAGCAACAAATACATCGCCACCGGCCCCAGCGCTAGGCAGAGACAAAACGAGTCCATCGACGGAAGCCTCCCGGGACGATCCAACAGGCCGTCATTTTACCCGCCTACGCAGTTTTGGGCCAGACGAGGGAGGTGGGATTGTGGATTGTTGATTGGAAAAAGGCGGAAGGCGGAGGGCGGAAGGCAGAGGGCGGAGGCGCGGAGGGGCTCTTCCTCTCCACTGCCAACTGCCAACTTCCGACTGCCCACTGCCGACCGCCGACTCTCCACTGCCGACTGCCCACTACTTTCGCGCCGCGTACCGCTCCGGGTTCCTATTGAATTCAGCCTGAGTGGCCTGGCTGGCGAACATGTACAAGTGGTCGTTGTAGATCGCACAGCAGGCGGTCTTGCCCGGGATGCTGCGATTCTTGGTGACCGACAGCACGATGTCGTTGCCGGAATTGACGGGGGCAAAACGATCGGGATCAGCCAGGAAGTGTTGCCGTTGTTCCGCCCCCGAAAGACGATAGATCCATCCGCGGTGAACGACCGTCCAACGGAGATCGCCCAGTACCCAGCGTCCCTTTTCGCCAAGTTCCACGGGACAATAGCCGCCAAGCGCCACCGACGGAAGCGCGATGCGATTGACGGCTGCCGGTTCTGGGGCCGACTCAGCGAAAGCGTAGGCCGCCGGCTCAACCGGGGCAGCCGGCTCCGCCGTCACCGCGATGGCGTCGGCCCGGGGGGCGCACGGCAGTGAGGCGTGTCGCTCCGGTTCCATGCTGCCGGCCAATGCGACCGCGGCGTCAGTTTTCATGCTGCCGTTGGCCGGCGCGAGCGTTTGAGCGTTCTTCCGCTGATCTTCTTGCCGACCCGACGTGATGTTCGCCGGTCGAGCCGGATCAACCACGGTGACGTCGGACGTGTGTTCCAGTTTCGGACCATCCTCCCGCATCGAGCTCTTTGGCGACTTCTCCGAACCATCGGGCTTCTTCCCCGCCGGAGGCGTGGCGGGAGGGGTGGCCGGCGGTGTGGCCGGCGGTGTTGTCGGCGGTACGGGCGGCAGCACAGGATTTGAAGGCTTGTTCGGTTCCAGGTCGGGCAAATCGGGCAACTCGCCTGGCGGCGGCGTGGGGCCCGGTTTGTTTCCCGACCCTCCGGGAGTTGCCGGGAGCTTCGTTCCTCCCGGCGGAACAATTTGTCCTCCAAAGTCCGGCGGCAATCCGCTTTCTTCCTGATTGGGAGGCGGTTGTTGGGTTTGTGGCTGCGGCTGTGGTTGCGGCTGTACACCTTGCGGCTGCGGCTGTAAACCTTGCGGCTGCGGCTGTAAACCTTGCGGCTGCGGCAGCGCGGCTTTCGGCGGCGGCACGGTCACACGTCCTTCCGGCGTTGGAATAACCGTCGCACCCGGCCAATGCGGGTTCACCTGCTCCGGCCGCAACTCGCCGGGCCATCGCCGCCAGTTCGTCTCAAAGTGGCCCCACCAGAGGACATTCGGCACGCAACTACACGGGCCGGGAAGCGGGTACTCAAGCCGCGGCTGCTGCGCGCAAGCCGCGGCGGACAGCCACAACGTCAACAGGATCGCTCCCCCAAACGCCATTGCCCCGGACCATTGCCAACGTCTCATACCACTGCATCCTTTGCTGTTGATTCGCGTTAGAACCGAGTTCGGTTGTAGTCGCGGCCGAGGGTCTCCCAACTACGGGCGCTGGAGGTGCCCAACGAGGCGATCCCCAGCAGCCGCTCGATCGGAGCCGTCATCTTCTCCAACCAGGTGTTCGCCGCAATCATGCCGTCGCTCTCCACAAACACCCGATCGCCCGGCATGATCTGGTAGTTCGTCGCCGACGAGGCCCCCTTGGTGATCGCCGCGTAATCGACCGGCAGGATCTGCTCGCAGCCGAAACCGCCCGGCGCCGGTCGCGCTACCCAGATCGTCGTGCTGGAGACCTGCGACAGACCGTTGACCGAGCTTAAGGCGTCCATCACCGTGTCGTTGCCGGTGATCGGCACGCGGCGGATGTTGTCGCCGATGCCGCCACCCTCGGTAATCACGTAAAACACCTTGCTGTTGAATTGCCGCACCTCGACCGCCGCGTCGGGCGAATCGAAATACTGCGAAAGGTACTTGTTCAACTCCACCCGAATCTCGGTGATCGTCTTGCCGGCCACGTGCAGCGTGCCGTACTGCCGCAGGTTGATCGTGCCATCGGGACCGACCTGGTATTCGCCGGTGACCGGGGCGGTGCCGGCCGTGCGGGCCAACTGCACCGAGACCTCCGGTTTGCTCAGCATCACCCGCAGCCGGGCGGTAATCGCCGCGGCGGCCTCCTCGACGGTCATGCCCGCCACGTGTACCCGCCCGTACGCCGGCCCGAGCGTGACGATGCCCTCCCCTTCCACCAGGAAGAAGCCGTCGATGGACTGATCCAGCAGCGTATTGATGGCGCGGATTTGCAGCACGTCGTAGATGTCGATGCGGTAGGGGGGCAAGGGGACCATCTTTAACATGTCCACCATGAGGATGTCGGGCGGCTCGACCCTGTAGTCGGGCAGCGAGACCATGCTCAATTCGCGTGCCGGCTGCAACTCGGGTGGCACGGGCCGCTGCAAGGCCGCCGCCTCGTAGAAGTCGACGGCATGGCAGCCCGTCAGCCCGGCAATCGCCAGCAGCAGTAGCAGCCGTGGGAGCGGAGATCGCAGGGGCATGATCGGTGTTTGCTTGTTAATTTAGGTGGTTTTCGTTGTTTGCGCAGCTCGCCCGCAAACTCTATTTAGTTAGCGCCGTCAGAGTAATCGGCAAAGTCAAGCCGAGACTTCGGTAATTCTCGCCCCACGACGCTATAGGGTCTTGTGGAATCGCCGCACGGCCAGCCAGAGGGTGGCAATTCCCATCAACAGCAGCGGCAGCATTTGCGGCCAGAGAATCTCGATCCCGACGCCCTTGAGGAAGATGCCGCGGACGATCACCAAGAAGTAGCGGATGGGATTGACCAGCGTCATCCATTGCACGACCTCGGGCATGTTGGCGATCGGAAAAGCAAAGCCCGACAGGAGCATCGCCGGGAAGAAGAAGAAAAACGTCGTCATCATCGCTTGCTGTTGCGTCTCGCTGACCGTCGAAATCAGCAGTCCGACGCCGAGGGTCGTCATCAAGTACAGGCCGGTGGCCAGCAACAAGAGCCCAAGGTTGCCGTGGATTGGCACCTCGAACCAGAACACGCCGATCACCACCACGAGAATCACGTCGACGAAACCGATCATGGCGAAGGGAATCGTCTTGCCGAGAATGAATTGGGTGGGCGTGATCGGCGTGACCATGATCTGCTCCATCGTGCCGATCTCCTTTTCGCGGACCACGGCCATGCTGGTCAACAGCAGCGTGGCCAGAGTAACGACGACGACCAGCACGCCGGGCACGTAGAAATTGCGGCTCTCCAGGTTTTCGTTGAACCATGCCCTGGTGCGCAGATCGACCGTGCCCGTCTTTCCCGCCGGGCCAAACGTCCGATCGACGCGCTCGGCGACCACTTGCTCGGAGTAGGCGGTGGCGATCTTCACCGCGTAGCTCAGCACGATGGCGGCCGTGTTCGAGTCGGTGCCGTCGATGAGGATTTGCAGCCGAGCGGTGCGGCCGGCGTTGAGATCGGCGGCGAAACCGTGGTTCAGCCGCAACACCACGGTCACGTCGTTGCGGTCCAACAGCCGCCGGGCGACGTCCTCGTCGCCGATCCGCGCCACCACGTCGAAATAGCCCGAGCGAATGAACCGCGCCGCCACCTCGCGGCTGGCCTGGCTGTTGTCGAGGTCGTAAACCGCCGTGCGCACGTTCTTCACGTCGGTCGAAACAGCGTAGCCGATTACCATCACCTGGAAACATGGGATCAAAAAGATGACGATCCTCATCCGCGGGTTGCGGAAGACCTGGATGAACTCCTTTCGCAGCATGTGGCGGACGCGCTCGAACATGGTTCGTTAAGTTAGTTTCTTCTTGAGTTTTATCCTGGCCAGCGACAGCATCACGGCGCCATAAACGATCAGCAGCAGCACTTGCCCGCCGAGAATCTCCAGACCGACGCCTTTCAGATAGATGCCCTTGAGGATGGCGATGAAGTACCGGGCGGGTACGACGTAGGTGACGATCTGAATCACTTTCGGCATGTTGGCGATGGCGAAAATGAAGCCTGACAACAGGAACGAGGGCAGGAACGTGGCGAGCATGGACACCTGGCTCGACAGCAGTTGGCTTTTGGTGACGATGCTGATGGCCATGCCCATCGACAGCGCTCCGACCAGGAAGATCGAAGCGGTGCCGAACAGCAGGGCGACGTTGCCACGGAGGGGGACGTGGAAGACCAACTCGCCCATCAGCACGGCCACTAACACGTCGAACAGGCCGATGGCGAAATAGGGCAGTAACTTGCCGAGGATCAACTCCGACACCTGGATCGGCGTTGCGATCAGTTGCTCCATCGTGCCGCGTTCCCACTCGCGGGCGACCGTCAACGACGTGAGCATCGCCGAAATCACCATCATCAATACGGCGATCAGGCCCGGAATAATGTAGTTTCTCGATTCCAGATCCTCGTTGAACCAGACGCGCGGCCGCACGTCCAAGGGGATTTGCAACGGCGGCCCGCCGCGGCGCTGATCCTGCTCGGCCGTCAAGTCCATCGCATAGACTTGCGCCACGATGGTGGCGTAGCCGATGGCGATGGTGGCGGTGTTCGAGTCGGTGCCGTCGACGATCAATTGGGCGGTGGCGTCGCGGCCGGCGTCGATTCGCTGGGCGAACTCGCGCGGCACGACCAGCCCGAGCATCACCCGGCCCTCGTCGATCGCGCGGACCAGGTCGCGGTAGTTGTCGACGTACAGGCGGACGGCGAAGTAGCGCGAGCCGCCGAAGCGGCTGATGAAATCCCGGCTCCGCACCGTTCCGCTCTGATCCCACACGGCCATCGGCACATTGTCGACGTCCAACGTCAGTGCGAAGCCGAAGAGGATCAGCATCATCACCGGGATCAACAGCGCCATGCCCAGGCTGCGGAAATCGCGGATGACGTGCAGGAACTCCTTGTGGGCAACGGCTCCGACACGGCGCAGTCTCATCGCTGCACCTCCTGCTGCGGCTGCTCGGCGCGGTTGCGGGCCTCGATGCGGGCCACAAAGACGTCCTCCAGCGATGGCAAGACGGGAGGGGATGGAGGCGGTTGTCGGGAGAACGTGTCTGCTGTTGCACCGCCTTCGCCGACAACCGCCTGTGTCCCGCTTGCCATCTCCACTTTCAACTCATGCGGCGTGCCCAGCGCGATCAACTCGCCGCGGTAGATCAAGCCGAGTCGGTTGCAGTATTCGGCCTCGTCCATGTAATGGGTGGTGACAAACACCGTCACGCCCTTGCCCGAGAGATCGTAAATCAGGTCCCAGAATTGGCGGCGGCTGATCGGATCGACGCCCGAGGTGGGCTCGTCGAGGAATACGATGGGCGGCTCGTGCAGGATCGCGCAGCCGAGGGCGAGCCGCTGCCGCCAGCCGCCCGAGAGGATCGCCGTCAGGCTGCGGCGATGGCCGGCTAGGCCCGACATCTCGATCACCCACTCTTTCCGCTGCCGCTTCTTTTCGGCGAGGATGCGATAAATGCCGCTGTAGAAGTCGATGTTCTCCTCGACCGTCAGGTCCTGATAGAGCGAGAACTTCTGGCTCATGTAACCGATGTTGGCCTTGATCTGCTCGGCTTGGGTGCGGATGTCGAAGCCGGCGACCGTGCCGCGGCCCGCTGTCGGCGCGAGAATGCCGCAGAGCATTCGGATCGTCGTCGATTTGCCCGCCCCGTTTGGACCGAGGAAGCCGAAAATCTCGCCGCGAGCCACCTGGAAGCTGATGCGATTGACCGCCACGAAGCTGCCGAAGCGCTTTTCGAGGTTTTCCACGACGACGGCATGATCGTTGGCGGGGCTCGTGCTCATAGAGACCCTCCATGACCAAGATGCCGCTCCTTCTCACACGTCAGGCGGACGGAAGACTTCACGCAAAGGCGCGAAGGCGCAAAGAACATCGCCGGGGGAATACAAGAATAGCTCTTTTCCATAATCCTCCTCTGCCGCCTCCGTATCTCCGCGGTTTTCATCGCTTGTGTTCTTCCTTTGCGTCTTCGCGCCTTTGCGTGAGATCCTCTCTTTCCGCCAGCACCGAAATAAAGACGTCCTCCAGCGAGGGCTCGATGGCGCGGATGCCGAGGACGCTCAGTCCGGCGTCGGCCAGGGCCGCTTGGGCCTCGGCGGCGGCACGATCCGGTTCGAGACTGACCAGGTGCAGCCGGTCGCCGAAGAGTCCCACGGTTACGTCCGCCAGCCGTTGCCGCAGCACGGGCACCGCCGGCCGGGGATCGTCCATGCGGATTTCCAGGATCGTGCCCCGCATCAGCTTCTTCAGTCCGGCCGGCGTGTCGCAGGCCAGCAGTCGGCCGCGATGGATCAACCCGACGCGGTCGCAGCGATCGGCCTCGTCGAGGTAGGCCGTCGAGACGAAAATCGTCACTCGTTCCGAATGCAGTTCGTGCAGGATTCGCCAGAAATCGCGGCGCGACACCGGATCGACGCCGTTGGTCGGCTCGTCGAGAAAAAGGACTTGCGGCGTGTGGATCAGCGCAAGGCCAGCCCGAGTTTCTGCTTCATTCCGCCGGAAAGATTGCCGGCCAGGCGTCGCTTGAACGGCGTGAGGTTGCTGAAACTCAGCAGGCGATCGATCTTGCCGCGTCGGCCACGGCGCGGCTCGCTGTAGACGTCGGCGTAGAAGTTGAGGTTCTCCATCACGGTCAGGTCGTTGTACAGGCCGAAGCGCTGGCTCATGTAGCCGATCTTCTCTTTGATCTGCTCGGGATCGCGGACGACGTGGTGGCCCGCCACCCAGGCGTTGCCGGCGGTGGGTTCCATGATCGCGCAGAGCAGCCGGATGGTAGTTGTCTTTCCCGCGCCGTCGGGCCCGACCAGTCCGAAGATTTCCCCGTCGGCCACCGAGAGCGTCAGCCCATCGACGGCGGCCAGATCGCCGAATCGCTTCGTGAGGTGATCGGTTTCGATGGCGTTCATGGCGTGGTTTCAATCACCGCGTCGGCCGGCATTCCGGGCTTCAGTTCCTTGTCTGGATTCTTGATGTCGATCTTGATGCGATAGACCAGTTTGACCCGCTCTTTCTGGGTTTGTACGTTCTTCGGCGTGAACTCGGCGTCCGCGGCGATGAACGAGACGACGCCTTCGTATTTCTTGCCGGGGAAGCTGTCGTTGGTGACCCACGCCCGCTGGTGGAGCTTCACTCGGCCGAGGTCGCCCTCTTCGATGTAAGCCCGCAGCCAGACGTTGACCAGATCGCCGACGGTGACCACCGCAGTGCCGGGGGCGACGTACTCGCCGGGCTCGATATTCTTCGAGAGGACCACGCCGGTCAGCGGCGAGACCACCGTTGCGTAGCTGAGTTGGGTTTCGGCCAGAGCGAGCGCCGCCTTGGCCTGCTTGGCGCGGGCCTTGCCCTGGTCGATGTCCTCCTGCCGCGGGCCCGCCTTGACCAGATCATATTGGGCCTTGGCCTGCGCCGCCGCCGCGCGGGCTTCTTCGATCCGTTGTTTGCGGTATCCCTCCTGGGCGAGCTTTAGTTGCGCCACCGCCTGGCGATGCCTTTCGAGGGCGACTTGATAAGCGGCCCTGGCGGCGTCGTACTCTTCCGACGTTATCGTTCCGCGTTGGAACAGCGGCGTCTTGCGGCGATACTCGGTCAGCAGCCGGCTCTCCTCGGCGGCGGCCCCGGCGGCGGCCGCTTCGGCGGCGACGATCTCCTGTGGGCGCGAGCCGGCCTCCAGGTCGGCCAAGGTGTGCTCGGCCTTCTCCCAAGCCGCTTTGGCTGAGGCGATCTCCTGCGGCCGCGAACCGGCCAGCAGCGCCGCCAGCGCGGCCTCGGCGACGCCCAGGTCGGCCTTGCGCATGGCGACCGTGCATTCCAGATCGCCCTTGTCGAGCAGGGCTACGGTCTCTCCCCGGTGAACGTCGTCCCCTTCATCGACCTTTCGCTCGATGACCCGGCCGGGGATTTTGAACGCCACTTGGGCCTCGGTCGTCTCGATGTTGCCCGAGACGCGGATTCGTCCGTCGGAGATTTCGCGGGGCATGTAGAAATGCCAATAGGTGAACGCCCCGCCGCCGGCGAGGAGTGCGAGGAAGAGCAAACCGGCCAATTTCGATTTCATACTATCGCTCCGATGTGAATTACTATTCACGTCGATGGGAATCTGGCTGTTCTATGGGCTGTGTAACGGCTGCGGCGAAGAGCTTCCATGCCCGCTGGGCGTGCCGGGTCACGTCGAAACCGCCTTCGGTCAGATGCCAGAGGATTCCGGCGGGCACGATGATCCCGAAGAGCATCATCGCGACCGTCTGTGCGTCCACGTCGTGCCGGATGCGGCCCTGCGATTGTCCCAGCCGCACGATCTCGGCCACCTGGCCGGTGTATCGCCCGAAGACCTGGAGAATACGTCGCCTACGCTGAGGATTGTCGCCGTGGGCGTTGTCGGAAAAGACCATCCGCGGGACCGAAATGACCTTTCCTTCACGGAGGAATTGGATGTGCCGCATCAGCACGTCCTTCAGACAATCGAGGGCGTCGGCGTGTTCGTCGCGCGACGCCTTGACGTTGGCCAGCAGCCGCTGCTCGACCCGATCGAGCACGGCATCGAGGATTTCGTCCTTGTTCTTGAAATGGCGGTAGATGCCGGAGGGGACGAGGCCCACGCGGCGTGCGACGGCCGCCACGCTCAGCCGGCGCAGCCCCTGGCTGGCGACCAGCCCGAGGGCGGCCTCGGCGATCTGCTCGCGGCGGATTTGCGTGTCTAGCTTCTTCTCAGCCATGCTGGGGCCTCTGTTGTGATTATATATTCACAATGGGAGTCACAGAAGCGTTTAACCCGACGGAGGGGTGGATCGGTTTTCGGCGGCGTTGGGGTGGCAGTTGCACTGCCACCCCTGAATTGGCGGCATTTTCCGGGGGTGGCAGTGCAACTGCCACCCCAACAAGCTACCCGGCAGTGCAACTGCCACCCCAACGAGCGAAACGTCTGCCCTGCTTGCCGCCTTGGCCTGATCGTGAAAACCCGCACAAGCGAAAAGAACCCTGGAATTCGGAATGTCCCGCGTGCTGCGAACGCCGGCGCAACCGGACATTCTTCGCAGATTCCCCCAACTTTTTACGCGGTTTTTTGGTGACTTTTGTCAACCACGATGTATTCTCTCTACATTGACATACAAAAAACCCTCAGTGTTCCAAATAGTGGAGGATCGAAGTGGTTGGCGACAAGAAATCAGCGGCGCGAGGCATGAAGGCCAAGCGAATCGCGGCGGCGAAGAAGCCGGCGGCAAAGGAACACGTCGGCCCGGAGACGCGAGTGGTCGTGACGATCAATCGCCGGGAGAATCGTATGGACCGCCGCAGAGGCGCCGATCGCCGCGTACACCAGATTCCGGTCGCCATCGACCGCCGGGTCGGCGAGCGGCGGGCGAAGGTGAGCCGTCGGCGGCAGATCGATCCGACGACCTGCGAACGCGACTACACGCTCGATGAGGTCGAATTCATGAGCGCCATGGACAACTATAAGCGTCGCAGCGGGCGGATGTTTCCCACGTGCAGTGAAGTGCTCGAAGTCATTCGTTCGCTCGGCTATGCCAAGCAAGTCCAGACGACGCCCGTCGTCCTGCCGGGAATCAACGTGTCGGCCGCGCCGATCGACGTTGCGATGGTCGTCGGTTCGTGAGCGTCGAATGCGCCGACGGCCGACGGGTCCGCGCGGCCTCGATCATTTGCCCTCTTCCGCCTTCGCATGGGGCAAGCGGTTATGCGGAACGACGACGCCGCAACTGATGATGAATTGACACGCCTGGTCGAACGTAATGTTCAGATCGATGCAGGCGCTGCGGCGAACGACGATCGTGCAGCCTGTATGCGGGATAGGTGAATAGGGGAGCAGCACCACCAGCATCGGGTCCCCGGTCGCTTCCTCGATCTCCTTGAAGCTCTCGTTGGTCACAAAGCCCATCGTCCAGATGCCCTTGCTCGGATACTCGACGGCGACGGTCCGCGTGAATTTCAGTTCCTGCTCGGAAAAGAGGAAATCGCTGACCTGTTTGATCGAGGAATAGACGGACCTGACCACCGGCACGCGCGAGACGGTGTGATCGATCGTGGCGACGAAGAACCGGCCGATGCCCGCCGCCATGAACTTGCCCAGGAAATACAACAACAGAATAAAGACGGCCAGGAAGAACGGGATGGCCAGGTACGGGCGAAGATAGGTCAGATCGACGTAGCGGCGGTAATAGTCTTCGCCGGTGACGGGGGGCGGTTGGCCGGGCTGCCGCTGCACCACGTCGTAGACCGACGCGGGGATGAGCGCCTCCGTCTTCGAGCCGCCGGTAGGACTGGCCGCTTACTTCGATTGTTTTCTCGTTGCCCGGCGCTTGGCGAACGTCGGCGATGCACCAGACGATTCCCTCGCGCGTCCAGCGGGTGACCGGTTCGAGGAAGTAGCTTTTCGTGGTGTTGATCGCCCAAACGATGACCAGGACGGTCAGCAAGGGAGGGCACAACACGGCCAGTCCCCGCAGCACCGCGCGACGGAACGGCCGAGCAGTCGGCGGCCCCTGTCGCCCTGTTTCCTGGCTGTGGTTTGTCATGCCCTCGGTCATGCCCTGTATTGTTCTGATTTTCGCCAGAGAAGCAAGTAGCCCCGTGGGCGGCGAAACGGGCGGCGGCGCGCGGATTACGAACGATCGTGCGCTGCCGCATCGGCCCGAGCGACGACGGCCACGACCACCGTTGCCGCCCCGGCCTGCTTGAGCACGTGGGCCGCCTCGCTGCACGTCGCCCCGGTGGTCAACACGTCGTCGACCAACAAGACGCGGGCACCTTCTACCGCATCGGGGCGCCGAACGCGAAACGCCCCGCGCACGTTTTCGAAACCGTCGCCGAGGGGCCAACCCGGCCTGGGGCAAGGTGTTGCGATGCCGAACCAGGATCGGCCGCAGCGGCACTCGAAGCGATTTTGCCAGACAACGTGCGAGCAACTCGGGGCTATTCTTGCCGCGGCCGAGCCGGCGGCGCCAGAACATCGGGATGGGCACAATGATGTCCGCCCGGACTGCCGCCAGTCGCTCCCGCCGCGTTTCGAGCAAGAGGGCCCCCATCGCTGCCGAAAGGGCATCGTGGGCGGGCCGCTTCATTCGCAAAACCGCGTTGCGGAGGCCCGCGTGATAGCCTCCCAGCGGAATTACCGCGTCGAAACAGAGCCGGATGTGGCGGCACGATTCGCATCCATCCGACGCCGCGCTGTTGTCGATGACCGCTCCCCCGCAGCGGTTGCAGCCGTGCCAATTCGCCACTGCAAACTTGTCCAGACAATCCGCGCAAAGCCGCCAATCGGTCGGCGGATCAGCCAGTTCTTCGCCGCAATAGACGCAGCGCGGCGGAAACAGCAAGTCGCAGCCCGATCTTGTCAGATCTGCAACGGCGGTCCTGAGGCGGCGAATCCGACCGATCATGCCGGCACGACAACCAAGGTGGGGGGTGGTATCGGGGCCGCGTTGCCCCTGCTCAGTTATCGACATAGAATCCAAGGGGTGGGGAGCATTTGTGCATTTTCCGGCTGTGGGCGCCGACTGTCACCGACTGGCTCAGATCGCAAACTATGGAAGAAGTCCAACGCCTGCTGCGTGAGATCGAAGCTCATCATATCGAATTGGCACGGCAGAATGAAGAGTTGCGGGAATCGGCGCGGCAATTGGAAGCCTATCGCGACCGCTACGTCGATCTCTACGACTTCGCCCCGCTGGGCTATGTGACCCTCGACGAAGACGGCTACGTCCAGGAGATCAACCTTGCCGGGGCCAATTTGCTCGAGGCTGATCGTGACGGACTTACCGGCTACGCCTTCGCCGAGTACGTGGCCAGCGACAACCGGACGGCCTTCAAGGAACACGTGGCGCAGTGCGTCCGCGAGCGCCGCGAAGTGACGACCGAACTGCACCTGGTCACCCGCAGCGGATTGTCGATCACGGCCCAGCTTCATAGCATTCCGGTTGCCGGCCTGTTGGACGACACGCTCTGTAAGACTGCCATCACCGACATCACGGAACGGCGGAAGATGGAGGAGGCGATCCGCCGCTCGCGGGCCTTCCTGCAAACCGTCATCGATGCGATTCCGGAAACAATGCTGGTCATCGGCCGCGACTATAGCATCTCGCTGGCCAACCGCGCCGCCCGCGACATGGCCGGCGGCATCGATCCGGTGGCGTGCCTGGCGTGTCATCAACTCTCCCACAAGAGTAGTCTTCCCTGCGACGGGCGGAACGACGGTTGCCCCTTGCGCCGGGTCGTTGCCACCAAAGCCCCCGTGACGGTAATACACGTCCACCATGATTCCGAGGGCAACGAGGTCTTCGTCGAGGTCACCGCCGCCCCGGTCTTCAATGACGAAGGGGAAGTGACCCACATCATCGAGTCGTGCCGGGACATTACTGAGCGGAAGCGGGCGGAAACGGCACTGGAACAAGATCGCAATCTGCTCCGCGCGTTGATCGACAACTTGCCCGACTGCATCTACGTCAAAGACGCGCGCTGCCGGTTTCTGGCCGCGAATCTCGCCACGGCGCGGCTGATGGGCGTCGCCGACCCGAATGAACTGCTGGGAAAAACCGACGCCGATTTCTATCCGCCGGAACAAGTCGCCGAGTATTCCGCCGACGAGCAGAGCTTGCTGCAATCGGGTCGGCCGCTGTTGAATAAGAACGAGTCTCGTCTCGACGCGGCCGGCAATTGGAAGACCGTCACGACGACCAAAATACCGTTGTTGGATGGCCAAGGACAGGTCTACGGGCTTGTTGGAATCAGCCGCGACGGCAGCGAACAGAAGGTAACGGTCGGCGCGATGACGCACTAGCCCGCATTTCTCGCCGCGCAGGGAAAACGGGCGGCGCTGTGTCAGGTGGAGCAGACATTTCTGTCTGCCAGATGTGCCGCCCTTTCTCGCGGCAGACAGGAATGTCTGCCCCACCTTGGCAAGACATGCGCGCTAGCCCATCAGCCGGCCGCAATAGGCGAATTCGACCGCCAGCGCGGTGGCCATCGCCGCTACGTCCAGCAGCTTCTCGTCCTTCTGGCGGCGGGGGAGTTTTAGACGCAATGCGCCGCGCGGTCCTCCAGCTTGACCAGAATCGCGTCGGCGTCGTGTTCGTCGAGCGTCGACCAGCGGCCCAGCCGTTCCAGCAGGTTCTTGTGGTTCTTGCGCAACAGATCGCGGGCGGAGATCGCCGAGTTGCCCACCATGCGTGGAAACACCGTCCGCAACTTGTCGTCGACGAACCCTTGCGCCGCCGCGCGAAAACGCTCGGCACGCTGGCCATAGTGCTCGGCCAGCGGCATCGTCATCTCTTCGACCGGATACAGCAGCTTCGTACTCTTGCAGCGGGGCGGCTTCTTGCGAATCTGCCGCATCAAGCCGTCCACGTATTCGAGTTTTTTCAAGGCCGGCCAGTAACGATAGCGCTTTCGCCACGCCGATCGAGGCGTGAGCCAGATGGCGAACGTCTCGGCGAAATCCTCGTCGGGGTGTTTTTGAGCGTAGGTCCGCCCGTATTGTTGGGCATGGATATGGCGGACGAACTCGCGGCTGAGCGGCTGCGGGTGGAACTTCTCGCGGTACGGCTTCGAGAACGGCCCAAAAACTTCGGCCCAGCCGGGATCTTTCCAGAGCCGATAGGCATAGCTGATGGTATGGCCCGCCTCGTGACGCAAGAGCATCATCGTCATCGGGTCGTCTTCGATCTCGCTGGTCTGCTCCTCTTCGATCCGGGCGAGCCGTTTGTCGGCCAGGTAGAAGGGGATGCCGATGACCGGCACGCGGTCGGGGCAACCCCAGGCGTCGGTCAGGTAGAAGGAAGGGCGAAAGACCAGCCCTTTCGCCGCGAACTCGCGGTGCAGCCGCTCGGTGAACGGTTCCAACGGCGAGCCCTCGATCTTCAGGCCAAGATCGCAGACCCGCGTGTGGAGCAATTCGCAACGAACGGTTTCCCAACTATTGAACAGCGATGGAGTCGGGGCGGTCAGACCAGTGGACATGACCTCTATTTTATGGCGGGCGGGGGCGGCGTTCAACAACGAAACATGGCCGAACGCAGGTCAGCGGCGGCCGCCGGGGGGTGTGGCGTCGCGAACGGTTGGCTTCGTAACATCTTATGGCACAGCCGATTGCGGCGCTCTTCGGCGACGGCTCGTGCTGCGGCCGCCGCACGGCATCGAATCAAAGCGGCCGCTTCTATGACGAATTGCCACCACCGAGCGGTTGATTGTACAACTTCCGTATGGAGACTAATACACCAATAGACGTAGTGCAAACCTGTCCAGAAGCGAGGGGGCTACGGCTAGCTTCCTTGCTGCAATCGTGCCGCGACGAGCGTGTTGTGCAGCAGCATCGTCACCGTCAGCAGGCCGACGCCGCCGGGGACGGGCGTTATCTGGCCGGCCACTTCTTTGACGCCCTCGAAATCGACGTCGCCCGCCAGGCCGCTTTCCAAACGATTCATCCCCACGTCGATCACGACCGCGCCGGGCTTAACCATGTCGGCGGTGACAAACCGCGGGCGGCCAATCGCCACAATCAGAATATCGGCCTGCCGGGTGACGGCGGGGAGATCGCGGGTGCGGCTGTGGCAAACGGTCACGGTGGCGTCGCCGCCGGGGCCCTTCTGCATCAAGAGAATCGCCATCGGCTTGCCGACGATGTCGCTGCGGCCCACCACCACGACGTTGGCCCCGGCGATCGGAATGCCGTTGCGCAGCAGCAGTTGTTGAACGCCGTGGGGCGTGCAAGGCAGGAACCGCGGCTGGCCCTGAACGATCAGGCCGACGTTTTCGGGATGGAAGGCATCGACATCCTTCAGCGGGTTGATCGCCGAGAGGACCCGGCGTTCGTCGATATGTTTCGGCGGGGGCGACTGCACGAGGATGCCGTGAACCGCCGGGGCGCGGTTCAGGTGGTCGATCAGGGCCAGAAGCTCGGCGGTGGTCGTGTCGGTGGGCGGACGATGGAGTTGGCTGGCGATGCCCGCCTTTTCGCACGCTTTCTGTTTGTTGCGCACGTAGACCTGGCTGCCAGGATCGTCGCCTACCAGCACGGCCGCCAGGCACGGGGTGACGCCGGTTTTCGCGATGAAATCGGCCACTTCGACGGCGATTTCCGCCCGAATTTGCTCCGACAACGCTTTTCCATTGAGAATCGCAGCCGTCATTGATGTCGCTCTCGTCGCTGTAGGAGGCGACTCCTGTCGCCGATTTGCCGGAGTTGGCAATACAATCGGCGACGGGAGTCGCGTCCTACAACGGTTGTTGCAAGAAGTGATCCGCCTGTCGTGTTAACGGCCATTTTACCGAACCCACGCTTCTCCCGGCAGGGGGCGGCGTGGTAGAATCGACTGGGGACGGGGGGCCGGCTGTTCGGTAGTGGCTCAGTTTCCAATCGGAATTTTGTGCCCGCCCCAATTGACGGGTGGGTGACTTCCTGGGCAAGAAAGCGTGTATAATGGCGTGCGCCCAGCGCTGGAGTTAGGCGAGAATTAGCAAGTGGAGGGTGCAATGGGGCTTACCAAGCAAAAGTACATCGAGGACATGGAACGTGTTGAGGAGAATCGGGATGTAGCCGAAGAAATCATGGTCAGGGCCGGACTTCTGGCGCAATGCGCTTCTTGCGGTGAGGCTGTGTCGGAGATCCTTCACGCACAATCAGACCTTAAGCCAGCGTATCGCATCGCCAGCGCAATGTTCAGCGACGGAGACCAATTGGTTGAGGGCCATGACCGCCGAGCCGTGCTCGACACGATTAAGGCAATCGCAGCCGATTGTGCTTCGGATTGTCAGTGTATGCGGCGGGGTAAGGACTGACGGAGGAAGCCAGGGAACGAATTCAGACTGACCCACTAATGGCTGTTCACGGCGCGAGGGAAATGGGCCGACGGACCCTGCGTCTCGTTGCCGGCTTGTCTTTTCATGCGATGGGGAACGTCATGTCCAAGCAGAAATTCTCGTGCAAGGGGGTTGTGCGGGCGACGGGGCAACGGGCGTCGGTCGTGATCTCCGCCGACAGCCGCGAAGCGGCCCTGCAGATCGCCGACAAGCACGGCGTCACCGTCGAGAGCATCATGCCGATGGCCGAGCCCGCCCCGGTTCCACCCAAAGTCGCCCCACCAATCGCCGCCGCGAAAAAAGCCTTTGGAGAACCGGTCACGGGAAAGGGGAGCCCCGAAAAGAAGGCCGTGGGAAAGAGCCTTGATGCCCGCATCGAGGACATCCTCAGCGCCGAGGACGAGGATCCTCCCCACGGGCTGGACGATCTCGACTTGGGCGACGACGCCGACGAGGCTGCCGCGCCCGGTTCGCCGACGACAAAGGCCTGCCCCTACTGCGGGGAGCAGATTCTCGCTGCGGCGGTCAAATGCAAACACTGCAAGAGCGACCTATACGCGGCTGGTGCGACGCACCGCGAGCCGACCCCTGCTACGTCCTATGCCGCAACTAGCCTGATCCCCGGCGAGGAGATTCTCTACTCAGGGACGGTAAGCCCGATGATCTTCGCGGCGCCCGCCGTTGTTTTTATTGCGATTCTCCTCGGGACGGTGATGTCGATGTCCCCCTCGGGGCAAATCTCATGCGCAGGGCTCGTCATCACTTCTTTATGTCTGGTGACGTTTCCGCTGGTCGCTCTCGGCGCTCTGATCACGTTCCTGACCACAGAGTGCGTTCTCACCGATGGACGCGTCATTGGTAAGACGGGCTTCCTTACCCGCAACTCCCTCGAACTCTTACTGGCGAAGGTCGAGGGGTTTGCGGTTAGGCAAGGGCTCATGGGTCGGATTTTTAACTACGGCACCGTCGCCGTAACGGGCACCGGCGGCTCGCGCACGGTGTTTCGTGGTATAGCAAGCCCATTGGAGCTACGTAGGCGCGCCCAAGAGCAGATCACCGCACTACAAAGCCTCGGTCCTCAGCGTCGCGACAAACGTGGCTTATCCCGGCAGCCAACGGGTGAGGTTGCGGTGCCTCAAAGCAGGGCCGTCCGCGGCTTCGCGGTTGCCGCTGTAGCCGCGGCTGTCGTAGCCATCATCCCAATTGTGATTGTTCTCGCTTGCGTTGTCGGCCGAAGCACCTCAGGCCCGACTCCTGCGCCTGTTGCGCAACCGGTCGCCGTATCGCCGCCTGCCGCCCCCGTGCCGCCGCCTGCGCCGAAGCCGCAGGCTTACAAGCCGTTGCCCGAGGAAGTTGCGTTCGCCGGGAAACTCGCGGCATTCCTGGATAGCTGCGATGAACTGGTCGCGCTGCTAGAGAAAGGGGCGAAGACGGAGCAATACGCCAAACAAAGCGAAATGATCAAGTCGCGTCGCAACGCCATACCGCCGCCGCCGCAGGGCATCGCGTGGGCGGAGGAAGCCGCTCGGTCGACCGACCAAATCTTGCTTGCCCTCACTGTTCTGGATTACAGTAACGCCGAGCAGGATCTCTTGGGCGAAGCCCTAAAACAGGCTCCGGGCGACAATGCCGCAAGCCGCCAGGCATATCGCCAGGTTGCCGCTCAGATCAGGACATTAGTAGCGCCCGTCCGAAAGCTGATCCCGCCAGAGTGCTTGGCAAAGCCGAAGTGAAGGGGCCACTCGTCAGCAGTTCAGCGACATGTCGACCAGCGGGCGGAGCACCCGGGCTTCTCTCTCCTCGCGGACGGCGAAGCGGTTGTGAATTTCGACGAAGCGACTCTCCTCGGCGAGGTATGCCTGGCCGACGTCCGGATCGAATTGAGTTCCGATGCCCTCACAGATGATCTGGTGCGCCTTGGCGTGGCGGAATGCGGGCCTGTAGACGTGCTTGGTGGTGAGCGCGTCGTAGACGTCGGCCAGGGCGACGATTCGGCCGCACAACGGAATCGCCTCGCCCGCCAAACCATCGGGGTAACCGCTGCCGTCGTAGCGCTCGTGGTGGCTGCGGGCGATGTCGTGCGCCATATACAGATACTTTGCCTCGGGGTAGGCGTAGATCGCCGACTGCAACGTCATGCTTCCCGCCACGGAGTGCTGCTTCATGATGTTGAACTCCGCCTCCGTCAATGGGCCGGCCTTCAACAGGATTTCGTCGGGAATGCTGACCTTGCCGATGTCGTGCAAGGGGCTCGTCAGGTAGAGCAACTCGATGAAATCGCCGTCGACCACCTCGCTGTACTTCTCCTGCTGCGACAAATGCTCGGCCAGCACGCGGCAATACTCGCGCAGGTGCTCGACGTGCGCGCCGGTCTCCTGGTCGCGCGACTCGGCCAGTTGCGCCAGGCTGAAGATGGCCACCTCGCGACTCTCCAAGGCCAGAATCCGCTCGCCGGTGAGAATGCGAACGTTCAGTTCTTGCGGGTCGAAGGGCTTGCTGATGAACTCGTCGGCGCCGGCGTTCAGACCCTCGACAATGTTCTGGGTTCCACAACGCACCGAGAGCACGATGATGTAGACGTACTTGCTACAATATCGCTGGCGAATGCGGCGGCACAATTCCGGGCCGTCCATTCCGGGCATTTCCCAATCGCAGATCACCATGTGGTACGACCCGGCCCGCATCAGCCGCAGGGCCTCGGGGCCGCTGCCGGCGGATGTCACCTCGTGGCCAAGACGCACAATCGCGTGCTCCAGCACCTTCAGTAGAAGCGGATCGTCATCGACAATTAGGATTTTCACGATCGAGGCCCTCTTTCGCGGCGTACTGATACCCTGATACAGAAAGTCTAGGGCGCGATCGCGTCCCCTGATTTCCGAAAGGCGGAATTATCTCTACCGCTGCGTGGGGGTGGGGGCGGAGGGGATTTGAGAAGGCGTCAGGGCGAGAGTAACGCTTCGTTTAACCCGGAGCCAACCGAGACGGCTTGGTTCTTTTCGGCTGGATAGCCGGCATTTTACCCGGATCTGCAGACGCCGTCACCGTTAGCTCCGGGTTAAACGAAGCGTTTACGAGCGAGATGACATAAGCGCATGACACGGAAGGACTTAGAGAAAAACGCCGCAAGTCCGTCCCTGCGATTGGCAGCGCTCACACCGGGCGTGCGTCGACAATCTGAATTCGGCGGCCGCCGCGGTCGAAATGGACGTATCCGTCGACTAAGGCGTAGAGCGTGAAATCGCTCCCCTGGCCGACGCCTTTGCCGGGATGAAAGCGGTTGCCGACCTGGCGGACGAGGATATTTCCCGACCGCACCTGTTCACCGCCGAATCGCTTCACCCCCAGACGCTGCGAGTTGGAGTCGCGTCCGTTTCGGCTGGAGCCCTGTCCTTTTTTGTGTGCCATGCAATCACCTCTCCGCACGAACTGCTCCGCGGGCCGATCGGCGGGCGGAAGCGAAACGTCTTGTCGATTATGGGTTTACGTTGCAGAAAAACTACCGGGGCCGGCGCGTGCCGAATCGAGAATTGCAGCAACACAGCGCAAAACAACCGCCCGCCTCCTACTGTCCTCCGCTGGACAGTAGACCGCGAACCTTCCTTTTTAGCGGTAAACCCACTCGTAGTCAAGGCCTTCGGGGATTTTGGGACTACCGTTGCGCTCCTTGGGAAGGAGTTCTTCGGGGACCCCGTAGCGAATCTCCTCTTCGTGCTCGTGGTATTGGTCGCCGGGCCGCCAGAAATTGAGCTTCAGCGTCTTGCGGAAAAGCTTGCGTCCCTTGCCGAGCGGATCGCCCTTCTTATACCCGCCATCCTGATCGGTCCAGCGATAGGAGTTTGTCAGGCCGATCACATAGACGGAGAACTGAAAGGTCTTCGGGTCAATGTCTTCCCAGGTGGCGACGCCCCACTGCGTCTCGCCGACCTTGAGCTCACGGCACATCTCTACCGTCGTGAGAAAATGGCGGTTCGGGTCTTCGCGGAGGCGAATCGGCCCCATCGCGATCGGTATCACACGGTCGGGATAGACCTTGTTCAAGACGCTCTTGTCGGGACGGCGGACGTGCGCCTCCAGCAAGAACCCGGGCGAGAACCGGATGGGCTGGTCGACCATTTCCACCTTGGCAAGCTGCCTTTTTTCGAAGGTCTCGTAAGGCAAATCCTCGGTTTCCTCCGGGTGCATGACGTTTCCGGTGTTCGTCACCGAGTAGACCATGTACCAGATGAGTTTCCGCTGCATGTAGCCGCTCGGCTGCGGAATATCGACCCAGATCATGCGGACGGGCTTGAACTTGAAGTCCAACACCCAAACGTCGTGGCGGAACGGCACGTCCTTGGCCCAGTCGAACTTCGGATCGATTGCCAGCAGTTCGACAACGTCGTGGCGGCTAACCGACTCCCTAAGCGCCCGCATCGGATCGATCGAGATCATGACGCCGGGCGCCAGCGGGCGATACGGCGTCTTGGTGGTGGGGGCGGGCTGCTTTTCGGGCTGTTCTGCCGGGGGCGACTTTGCGGCGTCGTCTGCGGCAAGAGCCGGCGAACAACTCAGCAGGAACATCAAGGCGGCCAGAGACGCCCAGACCGACATCGAACGGTTCATCGAGAGGTTCTTTCTGTTTCGGGAGCGCCGTTGGGCGGGAAGATGCCCGGTTGGTGCAGACTATGCCGATTACTGCCTTTAGTATAGTTACCACAATCCGCGAGCGTCAAGTTGCTCGCACCCCCCCCACGGGGCGTCTTTTCGGGGCAAAAATGGGTCGCCTTGCTTGATCTTTCAGCAGTGAGTAATTACCATCGAGGGTAGCGCAGATCTGTTTTCGCGGATTATAGTCCGTCCACTGGCGCAAAAACCACACCGTCTAGGCAGGAGTTTACTGTCATGTTTCGTAGCATCGTTCTGCTGGTCGGAGGACTGGCATCGCTCTCCGTCGTTTCGTTGTTCGCTCAGGACGCCGTGCTGGCCCAGCAGTACGGCAGCGGCGTCCACGCGTATTTTACCGGCGACATGCAGCAGGCGTACGAGCGGCTGACGGCGGCGGCTCAAGCCGGCTCGAAAGACCCGCGCGTTTTCTACTTCCGCGGACTGACCTATCTGCAACTTGGTCGCCCCCAGGAAGCGGCGATCGATTTCCGCAAGGGCGCCGAGTTGGAGAGCAAGGACATCAATCGATTCTACAACGTGGGCAAGGCGCTGGAACGCGTGCAGGGCTCGGAGCGCCTTCAACTGGAAGCCTATCGCGTTGGCGCTCGCATGGCCGCCCTCGAACAGGAAGAGAGAATCCGCAAGGCGCGTTATGAAGCGATGAAACGCGAGGAGGAGCGGGTAGTGAGCGAACAGAGCGTCACGGCGCCGGAACTTCAGCCCGGCGCACCCGAGGCCGCGGCGCCGGCGGACTCCGAGAACCCGTTTGCCGCGCCGGAAGCGGCGGAGCATCCGACGAAGAAGGGCGCGGCCACGAAACCGGCCGCGAAGAAGGGGGCTGAGGCGTCGCCAGCCGGGGACGAGAATCCCTTTGACTCGCCGGCGAAGCCCGGCGATAAGGCCGCGGAAAAAGGCGGCGCGGCAAAGAGGCCCGACGCCAAGAAACCCGCTGCCGATAAGAAGTCTGGCGACGAAGAGGATCCCTTCGGCGGATCGGATGCGAAGAAGGCGGAGAAGAAATCCGACGCCAAGAAGGGGTCGGACGCCGCCAAGCCGAGCAAGTCTCCCGACAAAGAACCGGATCCGTTCGGCAACTGATGGGCCGTGGCTTGGAGAGCGCCCGTGTTCGTGACAGTGGGGCAGACATTCCTGTCTGCCCAGCAGGTCGCGTCCTCTCGCGCCGGGCAGACAGGAATGTCTGCCCCACCTTGGTAAGAAATGCGGATTACGCGGCTTCGCGCGAGTCGGCCGAGGCGTTGTCCGATCGCCGTTGCGTGTCGCTCGGCGGATCGCCGGGCGGTTCGATCGGTTTCTCCGCGCTCTTTTCGGCAATCGTTTCGACCTGCACCTGTTGGGCCGCCCAGGTTTCGGTCCACACGCAACCCGCCCACGAGAGCCCGACGCCGAATCCCATCAGCAGCGTCTGCTTGCCCGGTCGAAGCCGGCCCGACTCGCGGAGATCACGGATGAGGATTGGGATCGTCGATGAGACGGTGTTGCCGTAGTTTTCCAGGGCCTCGGGCGTGTGCTCGCGATCGAGTGACAGCCGCTCGCGCAAGTGATCGAGCATGAAGAGCGTCGCCTGGTGGATCAGGTACATGTCGATCTGGTCGCGGGTCCACTGGGCGCGGGCCAGAACGCTGTCGATCAGCGGCGGGGCGATATCGAGGCTGAACTTGACCAGTTCCGGCCCGTCCATGTAGAGACTGCTGGGCCAGCGTCGGCGTTTCCGCGGTTGGATGGCGTCTTTTAGGGGCCGCGCGCCCCCTTCGGCCACCAGCAGCATGTCACCGCCGCTGCCGTCGGTGCCGAAAACGAAGCCGCCCAGCGAGGGAACATCCGACGCCTCGACCAAGGTCGCGGCCGCGCCGTCGCCAAAAATCGTCCGTAGCGAGCGGTCGGTCGGGTCGATGTACTTCGAGTAAGTCTCCGCCGTAATCAGCAGCACGCGGCGGGCGGTGCCGCTGCGGATCAACCCGTCGGCCAGCGACAGCCCATAGACAAAACCGGAACAGCCGAGGTTAAAATCCAGCGCGCCGACCGAGGTGGGCAATCGCAGCCGATCCTGAATCAGGCAAGCCGTTGTCGGCAGAGGGTAATCGGGCGTCTGCGTGCAGAAGAGAAGAAAATCGATCGTGTTGCGGTCGATCTGGAACTGAGCGAACAGTTTTTCGGCCGCCGCCACTCCGAGGTCCGAGGCGCACTCCTCCGGGGCCGCAATATGCCGTTGCCGGATGCCGGTCTTGGCAAAAATCAGCTCCATGTCCCATTTGGGATACTGGGACGCCAGAAAATCGTTGTCTTCGACCTTCTCCGGCAAGTGGACGGCCACGGGGCCGATCACGGCATACTTCATTACTGGCAGCCTCCGCCTCGAAACATCACGTCTCCTCCGTTCCACTACCCCAAGAAACGCAGAAGGATACCGCAGGCCGCCGAGCAATGTCAACCGTACTTGGCCAGCCGGCCCAAAACCCCAGGCATCACTTCTGTTGCACTAAAGGATACCGAATTGTGGCCGGAGTGAATAGGCCGGAACTCCAGCCCGCATTTCTCACCAAGGTGGGGCAGACATTCCTGTCTGCCGCAAGAAACTGCGATACCTCCGGCAGACAGGAATGTCTGCCCCACCGGACACAGTGCCGCCCGTTCTCCCCGTACCGTCAGAAATATCGGCTGGCCTCCGTCAATCGAGGGGCTCGTCTTGGCTCGGGCGGACCGCAAAGACGAATCGGCTGAATCCCGCGCCCATTCCGGCCGAATTTGCTGTATAGCGGCTGTCGGGAAAAGGCCATAGGGAAAAGGGGACAGGCACCTTTTGTGCGAAGCACCCGAAGGGCCGTTCCGGCAAAAGGTGCCTGTCCCCTTTTCCCTATCATTGTCGTTCATCGTTGCCAAGGAGGGTGACGTTGTCGATCCTTAGACACATTCGATTGGCGTATTCCTGCTATCTTTCTAAACCACAATCCGATCGCCCAGTTTATCGGGCTATTCGACGTTGGCGTGCGCGGAAAATCGTTGAATTAGGCATCGCCAACGGCCAGCGGGCGCTGCGGATGATCGAGGTGGCCAAGCTCGCCTCTCCGGGGCAGGAGGTCCATTATGTGGGATTCGACCCGTTCGAGGGGCGATCGGAAGCGGACGGGCCGGGCCTGACGCTGAAGGCCGCCTACCAACTCCTGCGACGCGATGGCGTTCGGGTGCAACTGATCCCCGGGGAGCCTGCCGATTCCCTAATTCAGGTCGCCAACTCGCTGGGGAAGGTCGATCTGTTGATCGTGCCCGCTGCGCTCGAAGCGGCGGCGTTTGCCAGGATGTGGTTCTTCGTCCCTCGAATGCTGCACGAACGGTCGTTGGTCTTCGTCGAACAGCCGCTCGCGGACGGCCAAATGCTGTTGGAAACCAAGCCGCGTTACGAAATCGACGTTCTGGCGTTAATGGGCGTTCGCCGTCACGCCGCATAGGCACTGTGACGGTTGGTTAGCGACCGCGGCTACAATGGGGAGCAGATTCCGACGGCCGTTGGCCGCCGGCTATTTGGTCATCACCCGCCAGACGCTTATCCCACCGGCTCGACCACCTGGCGGCAGTTCGGCAGCGAGGCCAGAAACAGCCGGCCGTAGGGCTTGCTGCGGACGCGGGGATCGAGAATCACGACCGTGCCGGTGTCGCGCTTCGTGCGGATCAAGCGGCCGAAACCCTGCTTGAGCTTGAGGATGGCCTCGGGCAGTTGATAATCGCGGAAGGGATTGCCGCCGGCCGCCCGAATCGCCTCCAAGCGGGCCTCCAACAGCGGGCGATCGGGGACGCTGAACGGCAGCCGCGTGATGATCACGTTCTGCAAGGCGTCGCCTGGCACGTCGACCCCCTGCCAAAAACTATCGACACCGAAAAGGACCGATCGCGGGTTGACCTTGAACAGTTCCAGCATCCGGCTCCGCGGCAGGCCGTCGGCCTGGCTGTAGAGAGCCAACTTCTGCTCGGCCAGCCACGGGGCCAACGCCGCCGCCGCACGCTTCATCAACTGGTAACTCGTGAATAGCACGAACGCCCGGCCGTCGCTGCGGCCAACGTAGCGGCGAATCATCTCGATCGTGGCCCGCTCGTAACCGGCGGCGTCCTCGCCGGGGTCGGGCATTCCGCTCGGCAGAATCAATTCCGCCTGGTTGCGGTAGTCGAACGGGCTGCCCAGCCAGAGCGTTTCCGTCTGAAAAAAGGGGGAATCCTCTGCCGTATCCGGCACACGCCGTGTGCCGCCGGCATCCGCACACGGCGTGTGCGGGGTACGTTGCGAATCCGCACGCGGAGCGTGCGGAGTACATGACAGCCCGACGCGCGACGCGAAGAACGCGAACGAGGGGCTATCGCCGCCGGTGGCCAAGGTGGCGCTGGTCATCACCACGGTGGGCACTTTGGCGAACAGATGCTCGCGCAGCGTCGGCCCCACGTCGATCGGGGCGGCCGCGAGAGTAATCCGGCGGCGGTTGCGGCTTATGCTGCGATCGATCCAGTAGACCGATTCGGGAATCCGCTGGCCGAGCCAATCGTCGATGCCGCGGGCCAGCGATTCCAGCCGGTTGGCCGCGGCCACGAAGTCCTGACGCTGCTCGGCCGATTTGATGTCGCTCGCGTGGCGGCGCAGCGTGCCGACCAGTTTTTGCAACTTCTCGCTTAGCGGGTTGGCGACGATGTTCGGCCGCCGCACGCGCCCGGAAAATGGGGTCGGAACTGATTTGCCGGAACGGCCCGACCAACCTTCGGTCGGTGCCCGGTGCTTCGCACAAATTGGACCTGACCCCTTTTCCCCGGCGGGCTGATCGTCGAGCCAGCGGGCCACCCCGTCGAGGAAATCGGCCGCCCGGTCGCGGCACTCCCAGACCTCTTTTTGCGCGTCGCCCAGTTTATGGTGGACCAGCAGCCCGCGGTTGGTGCGATCGTTGTAGAGCTTCCGCAGCGTGAATTCGATCTGCCCGCTGGTGATGCTCAGGCCGAGATGATCGCCAGCGACGGCCTCGATCTGATGGGCTTCGTCGAAGATCACCACGTTGTATTTCGGCAGGATGCTGACGTTCTCGCGCCGCAAGGCCAGGTCGGTGAAGAAGAGGGCGTGATTGACCACCAGGATTTGAGCGTTTTGCATCCGCCGCCGGGCTTTGTAGTAGAAGCACTGGTAGTAATTCGGGCAGGCCCGGCCCATGCAGTTGCCGTG
Organism: uncultured Planctomycetaceae bacterium; assembly: GCA_963823895.1. Classification (GTDB taxonomy): domain Bacteria; phylum Planctomycetota; class Planctomycetia; order Pirellulales; family Thermoguttaceae. Next base: position 174,740 of record CAWGNG010000020.1, on the reverse strand, counting down.
ATCGCTGGCCACCTCGTCCCAAACGCTCGGCAGCGGACGAAATTCGAGATCCGCCAACGAGCCGTCGGCCGTCTCTTTCGACCAGGCGAACAACCGCTCCAATTGCTCGAACTCCTCGGGCTCGCTGAACAGCCCCGGGCGCGGCTTACGGCGTTGGCCAAGCGGCGGAGGCTGAGGTAGTTGCCCCGCCCTTTGACCAGCACCGCCGAACACTCGATCGGGATGACGCTGTGCAGCAGCGGCAAATCCTTTTGCATCAACTGCTCTTGCAGGCTGATTGTATGCGTGGAGACGACGACTCGGCATGGGGGCGGTCCCGGTTTCTTTGCAGGGGACTGTCCCGACTTTTGCGCAGCAATAATGGGACTGTCCCCTTCCGGCGGCTCCGGCTCTTCCTCGGCCGCTTCCCCTGCCGCCCGATCGTCTTCCGGTTGCGGTGGCTGTCCGCCCGCGGCCAGGATGGCGGGCACCAGATAAGCGAAACTCTTGCCGACGCCGGTGCCCGCCTCGACCACGAGATGATGCTGCCGGCGGATAGCCTGATCGACGGCCTCGGCCATGGCGAGTTGCTCGCCGCGGTGCTCGTAGTTGGGCAGCCGCGCGGCAATGCGTCCGCCGGGACCGAGAATTTCGCTAGGGGAGAACATTCCCTTAGCGTACCGGGGATGGGGAGGCGGGGCCAGGGGAAATCCGAATGACGAAATCCGGATAACGAATGACGAAATCCAAATGACGAAGGACGAAGGACGAATAACGAATGACGAAATCCAAATGACGAAGGACGAAGGACGAATAACGAATGGCGAATCGTGCTCAAAATGGGTGTTTTTCGTCCCTTGGGCTTTGTCATTCGTCATTCGTCATTTGGATTTCGTCATTCGCCATTTGGCTGCCATTTCCTCGCCCACCGTTCTTTGCTATATTCTCTATTGTCCAATTGGGGAGATGTCCGATGTCGATTGAATTCCGTTGCGATCAGTGCAGCAAGTTGTTGCGAACCGACGATGGCACGGTGGGGCGACAGGCCCAGTGTCCCGAGTGCGGGGCGATCAGCACCGTTCCAGAGGCAAGTGTGCCGAGCGAACCTTCGCCTTCGCCGTTTGCCGCTTCGGCGGGCGGCAACCCGTTCGGCGCTGCACCGGCCACCGGCGCGGAGGGCTCCGAGAATCCATATCAGTCGCCGGCGTCGCCTGCCTATATTCCGCCGGGACAAGCGGATGCGTTTGCAGCGCAGCGAGTGGCGGGGGCCGGCGACTGCTTTGATCGTGACCGCGATTATTTCGCTGCTTTTGCAGGCATCGGTAGTTGTTTTTAATTTGGTTCAATTTGGGGCGGCGCCATGATCCCGCATAATCGCGGTAACGACATGATTCCGATGATGGTGGGCGGCGGCGCCAACGTGGCCGCGGGCGTCTTCAAGTGCATCGTCGCTATCGTAATGCTCGTTGGCGCCACGAAAATGAAGAAACTCGAAAGCTACTCTTTTGCCATGGCCGCGGCGATCATTGCGATGATTCCCTGCATTTCTCCCTGCTGTCTGTTGGGGTTGCCGTTTGGCATTTGGGCCCTGGTCGTGCTGGGCGACGGCTCGGTGAAAGCGGCATTTCAAAGTTGACGATGTCACCCTTTTCTGAAGGAGTTCGTCCCATGAACGTTGCCGATGAATTGGAGAAGTTGCAGCGGTTGCACGAATCCGGCGGAATCTCGGACGAGGAATTCGCCAGGGCGAAGGACAGACTGCTCACCTCGCCGGCAGGCGGCCTCGATTCGCTGTTCCGCTCGGGGGGAAGCGTCGAACAGCAGACACGGCAATGGGCGATGTTCTTGCACCTCTCGCAGTTGGCGTGCCTCGTCCTTCCGCTGGCCGGCCTGATTGTTCCCATCCTCATCTGGCAAATGAAGAAAACCGATCTGCCCGGGCTCGACGAACACGGGAAGATCGTCGTCAACTGGATTATCAGCGAGATCCTATATTGCATCGTGTTGGCGATCACGTTTATTGGGATTTTCCTGGTTCCGGTCGTCCTTGCAGTAGGGATAATTGTCTTTCCGATCATCGGCGGCATCAAGGCGAACAACGGCGAGGTGTGGAAGTACCCGTTGTCGATTCCATTCTTCAAGTAGTGTGGTGTCTCGTAGATAGCATTTTGTAGGGAACGGCCTCCGTGCCGTTCCGATGATGGCGGTAACGCGGCCTCCGTGCCGTTCCGATATGGCGGAACGCCGCGGAGGGCGTTCGCTACAGAGAGAAGAGTGAGGCCCGATGGCGATCGAGTTCCGCTGCACCCAGTGCAACAGGCTGCTGCGTACCGGCGACGAGACGGCGGGGCGAGACGCCCAATGTCCGGAGTGCGGGGCGATCAGTGCCATTCCCGCTTCGACCGCCCCGAGCGAGCCCCCGCCGCCGGCTGGCCCGGAGGGGGGAAACCCGTTCGCCGTCTGGCAAGCTCCCGAGTGCAGCCCCCTTCCGACAATCCGTATCAGTCGCCGGTGTCATCGTTGTATCTCGCGCCGGGCCGGGCTGATCCGTTCGCCAAGCAACGAGTGGCCGGACCGGCGACCGCCCTGATCGTGACGGCGGTGCTGGGGCTGATCGGCAACGTGCTGAGCCTTGCCTTCATCGGTTTTGTCCTCTCTCAAAGGCCGGCCCTGCCGCCGAACAACAATCTCGACGATTTTTCCGGCTACATGAATCTCGGCGTTGCCTTCATCGGCCTACCGGTCGGGGTTGTGATGTTGATCGGGGCCATGAAGATGAAGAAACTGGAGAGCTACGGCTTGGCGATGGCTGGGGCGATCTTGGGAATGATCCCCTATCTGTCGCCCTGCTGCCTGTTGGGATTGCCGTTCGGCATCTGGGCCTTGGTGGTCCTCTCCGACGGCTCGGTGAAGGCGGCGTTTCGCAATAGATCAGGGTAATTTGTTTGACGATCGCAACTCAGCCCACGGCCGACCAGACGCGGCCGGGCGTGGCGCAGTGTGCCACTGCTTCGCAGAAGCAGTGCTGGGCGTGGCCCGCTGCTCGATCACTGCTTCTGCCAAGAAGTGGCGCACCGCAAATTCGGCAGACAGAAATGTCCGCCCCACCCATCGCACGAGAACTGTCTCGGATATCTACGAGTTGCGTAGCGAGATCACGCCCTCGGTCGGGCTGCTGGCGGTGGCGTAGAGTTTCTTGGGAATCCGGCCGGAAAGGTAAGCCAGCCGGCCCGATTCACAGGCCAGCCGCATAGCGCGGGCCATACCGAGCGGATCCTTGGCGTGGGCGATGCCGGTATTCAGCAGCACGCCGTCGGCGCCCAACTCCATCGCCACCGTCACGTCGCTGGCCGTGCCCACGCCCGCATCGACGATCACCGGGTAGTCGGGGTCGTTCTCTTTGAGATATTCGAGGCAAATCCGCAGCGCGTTGGGGTTCAACACGCCCTGGCCCGAGCCGATCGGACTGCCGGCGGGCATCACGCTGGTCGCGCCGGCTTGCTTCAGACGCTTGGCCACCACCGGATCGTCGCTGGTGTAGACCAGCACGCGAAAACCCTCGGCCACCAGCTTCTCCGTGGCGGCAAGGCTGGCCACCGGGTCGGGCAGCAGCGTGCGGGTGTCGCCCAGCACTTCGAGCTTCACCCAGTCGGCGCCAGGATTGCCGAGTTGCGAAAGGATTTCGTGTCCCAAGCGGGCGACGCGGACGGCGTTGTCGGCCGTGAAGCAGCCGGCCGTGTTCGGCAGAATCGTGTAGCGCTTCGTGTCGATGAAGTCCAGCAGGTTTTTGCCCTCGGCGTCGATCAGCCGTTCGCGGCGGACGGCGACAGTGATGCACTGCGTGCCGGAAACGTCGAGCGCCTGCCGCATGCCCTCGTAAGTGCGGTACTTGCCGGTGCCGACGATCAACCGGCTGGAAAACCTGTGGGCGCCGATTTGGAGTTCGTCGGCCGCGGGCGACGCTTTCGACTTTGTCTCGGACATAATCTGACCTGAGTTCGATGTGAAAAAACGAGGAAAACAGCCGGCGGCCAACACTACAACGCTAAGCACACCACGGAGACACGGAGTTCACGGAGACAGGAGAGAAATAAGAACCGCAGAGGACGCGGAGGACGCAGGGAAGAACGATTGGTGATTGTACGCATGAATCATGGTCTCGGAGAAAGAATCGCTGTTGCCTGAAAGCAACCTCTTTCCCCCTCTGCGTCCTTCGCGTCCTCTGCGGTGCAATGATTCGCCTCTCCGTGTTCTCCGTGCCTCCGTGGTGTGTTCCCATCATCGCCGCAGGTTGGCGCTGTAGCGTTGGCCGCCGGCAACTTCCTGAGAACTGCTCTGGCGGTTGCCAGGTTCTAACCTCCCCCTACGAGCGTGACGATTTCCAGATGGTCGCCCGCGGCCAAACGGTGTTCGGCATGATGTTGGCGGGGGACGAGTTCGAGATTGACCTCGACCGCCACCGGCTTGCCGCTGAGCTTCAGTTCGTCGAGCAACTCGGCGATGGTCGCGTTGTCGGCAATTTGGCGGCATTGGCCGTTGATCGTCAGTTGCATAAGGGGATTCTTCTTACCGCCCTCGCCGCCCGCCCTGTTCGGGCTCGGCGACGGGGGCCTCGCCGGTGGGCTGGCGGAAGTGCGTGATGCCGATGCAGTTCAGGTCCCCGCTTTGCGGCTGGTTGGCCTTGTACATCGACGGCGACCAGGCGATCGCGTAGGCCGCGACCATTCCGGTTGTGATCTCGGCCACGTAGCAGATCGAATTGCTGGGCTGCAAACGGCTCCCGCCGGCTCGCCGCAAAGTGACCATGCCGGTGACCATCATGAACTTCGGGGCCTTCTGTGGGTCGATATGCATATCCCTGGCGACATTCCCGTGGAAGTAGCCGGTCCATGTGCGGCCCTGTTGGCCCAAGACGATGGCCTTGAGATCGCCGGTGAGGAAATCGAGGAAGTACACCGCCTCGACCTCGACGTCCAACGGACCGGTGGCCATGGCGTAGCTGTCGGTGCGATCGGTGGCCAGGGCGTAGAGGGGGGTATGGGGCCAAAGCCCACTCAGGGCCAGTCCGCCGACCAACCCAATCGCGACGGCGACCAGCCAACGGCAACGTATCGAGCGACTCATAACGGCCTCCTTTCCAAAGGTTTATCGCCTATCAATCCTACCCGGATTCGCGGCGGATTGCCAGCCCTGTTTTTTCTCCGCCGGAGAGCGGCAAAGGCCTTCGTAGCACGGCCATCTTGGCCGTGACCCACGGGCAGGATGCCCGTGCTACGACCGACATACTCGACTTTGCAGTCCTCCTGTTTTTTCTCCGCCGGCCCCTTGTCAGAAGTCGGAAATCCATTTATAACCATCCTCCATCGCACAACTCGCACCGCTCTTGGAGGCAGTGACTCATGGCGACGATCAACGTGGCTTTGATTGGGCAGGGGTTCATGGGGCGATCGCATTCCAACGCCTGGGGACAGGTGGCCAAGTTCTTCAAGCCGCCGTTGGCGCCGGTCATGCACACCGTCTTCGGCCAGCCGGAGGAGAACCCCTCGGTGTTCGCGGCCAACTGGGGCTGGAAAAACGCCTCGACCAATTGGGAGCAGTTGGTCCGCTCACCCGAGATCGGGCTGATCGACATCGTCACGCCGAACTACATGCACGCCCCGGTGGCCAAGGCGGCGATCGCGGCGGGCAAGCCGGTGGCCTGCGAGAAGCCGGTGGCCGGTTCGCTGGCCGACGCCCGCGAAATGGTCGCTGCCGCCAAGGCCGCCAAGGTGAAGACGTTCGTTTGGTTCAACTACCGGCGTTGCCCCGCGGTGGCGTTCGCCCACCAGATGGTCAAGGCGGGCAAACTCGGCACGATTCGCCACGTACGGGCCGTCTATCTCCAGGACTGGGCCGACGAGTCGGTCCCGCTGCTATGGCGATTCGACAAAACGCTGGCCGGCTCGGGCGCCCACGGCGACCTGAACGCCCACATTGTTGACATGACCCGATTCGTGACCGGACAAGAGATCACCGAAATCGCCGGGGCCATCGCCGAGACGTTTATCAAGGAGCGGACGCTGCCGACGGGCGTGGCCGCGGGCGGAATCGCGGCGGGCCGTCGGGCGCCGGCGCGAAGGGGAAAGTCACCGTCGATGACGCCGTGCTCTTCCTCGCCCGCTTTTCCGGCGGGGCGGTGGCCAGTTTCGAGGCCGCCCGCCAGGCCACCGGCAACCAAAACCGCAACGGTTTCGAGATCAACGGCACCAAGGGTTCGGTGAAGTTCGATTTCGAGCGGATGAACGAATTGCAATACTACGACGCCACGCTGCCGCGGGCTGTGCAGGGATGGACGACGATCATGTGTACCCACGGCGCCGACCATCCGTACGTGGCCAATTGGTGGCCCGACGCCCACATCATCGGCTACGAGCACGGTTTCACCAACGAGGCCTACGACATTCTGCGGGTGTTGGCGGGCGAAGCGGCGACCGTGCCGATTCCCGATTTCGAGGATGCGTATCAGACGCAGCGCGTGCTGGAAGCCGCGCTGATTTCGGCCGCCGAGCGGCGTCCGGTAAAGATGGAAGAAGTGGTGTAGCCGTTTCGCCGCCGCGTCGACGCGGCGAATTTTGATAGAACCGTTTGGCCGCCACGTCCTCGCGGCGAGAACCCCGCGTAGACGCGGGGGTTAAACCGAGGCAGGAAGTTTGTATTTTCCGCGGGCAGCAGACGTCCCCTCTGCGGCCCGCACCGTGTGCGTCGCGCGACGAGGGCGTCATGGGCAGAAGGATTTTGCCCATGACGCCCGTGCTTTTTGGGGAAGTATCTGCCGCTTGCCTATTGGAGCGCCGAAGGAAACACCCCAACTTCCACGCAGAAGCCGTCCTATTACTAAACGATAGGGGTGAAACCTACAACCGGCGAACGAAAGGCGATTATCGAAACCAGCAAATACCAAACCGTTTTGCAGACCTTCTGCGGCGAATTCGGCGGGATCGTCCTGATTTTCTTCGGCTCTCATTTGGGAAGCTGCGGAAGACCGCAGGTGATCTCATCAGACGTTTCGCTGGCGGCGAAATCCATGCGGTTTTCATGTGTCACGGCCAGCCGGTTGCGACCGACAACTTGACCGACGTTTACTCGAATCGACCGTTTGGAAAGGTGTTCAAGGCCATTCGAGAAGTTCAGGAATACTTGCAGCCGGTCTTCGCTGCTGCTGGTGCGACCCCTTTTGCGTCACGCTACACGAAGTTTGCCTTCCGTTCCCCAACTCGGAATAAGATTCTGCAACTTCACGACGAAGGGCTATCCGTTCGGGCCATTGCCGACAAAGTTGGCCGGTCTCGAACTGCGGTACATCGGCATATAAGACGGCACGGTTCCCCTTCCATTCAATCGGCGGAACCCGGACTCCCTTGAAGAAAGCCGCCCCCGCCAAAGCGCCCCCAATACGCTGACGCACTGCCTGCGACTTTCTGGTATACTGATGCGTTACCGACCGCTCTGATACGGTTCGGCGTTTGATTAAATGGAATCGACATCACCTTATTGCGGAGATTGTCATGCAACGATGGTTTTATGGCGTACTCTTCTCGCTCGTGGTTCTTGGGGTGGTTGGCTGTTCCAATGATTCGGCAACCACTCCCAAGCCGAAGGCTGGTACTTCGGCTGGCCGACCCATTCCTCCACCTCCACCGCCGCCACCGCCGCCATCTTCGACATCCCCAGCCGACGTGAAACCGTCAAAGCCCGCTGATCCCAAATCGGCAAAGCCTACTGGGAAAGAAGAAGGGATACCGTCGCTTCCTCAGTTCATCGGGTAGTATGTTCCCCGTGGCAGCGCCGCCATTACGCATTGGAGCGGCTGGCCTCGGACTGCAACGTGCTTGTCCCGCCCCCTCGGTCTCCCCTCCGCTTGCTTGGCTAAACCCGGAGTCCTTGAAGAAAATGCCGCCCCCCACCTTCGCCCGTAGCAACCCTCTGGAAGCTCAACGAACGCCACAAGCATTAGTCGGTTTGCTCCCCCGGTTCCAAGGCATCCGGGCCAACAACAGGCCCATGCCGCAGGTATCGGTGATGCCAGCGAAAACCAACCCGGCCCCGACGAAGGCCGACAGGGCAATAAACGCCGGATGGATAAGCCAGCCCAGCAATGCCCCCAAACAAACGAGCAACCCCGCCGCAATACGAACCTGCCGCTCCAGTGAGATCGCCTTTTCACCCCTGACCACGGGGAGGCCACAAGATTCCCAAGCCAGAGTGCCGCCCTCGACGTTGATGACGTTGGCGTAGCCTGCTTGGAGAAATCTCTCGCACGCTTTCTGACCCCGGCTGCCGGAACGACAGATAACGTAAAGCGTCTCGTCCGTCGTTCCGTTACGGGCCTTCATCAATGCCGTGGGATCGAGACAGTCCAAAGGAACATTGCGGGCAGGAACGGCGTGCAATTCCTGATACTCCATCGGTGTGCGAACGTCGATCAGGTCAATCTGCTTGCCACCCTTACATAACTCCACTAGGTCGGACGGCGAAATGGTCGAGATGCTCATCGGATTCAGTTCCTTTCACTCGTGGTTGTTGCCGAAGACCCTCCATTATCACTCCATCACACCAGTCCCGGCAAGTTCATTTCCGGCGGCGATCTACGCTGCCCGTATTCTTTTCGTGCCCCATCTGGTCTGGGTGAGAGCTTCGCCGCTGTGTCGAACTTCGCCATTTTGCGGTTGAACGGGTGAGGGAGGTCGCTCCTTTCGGGGCTGGGAAGTCGAAGGGCGAACGTGAGCGGCCATTGGCCGCGCTCCTAATGCACGGCGAAATCGGTTACAATCATGCTATTGGTTTCAACATGGCTATAGGGAGAGTTCCGCCATGACGCATCAAAACAAGTCCGAGCAACGTCTTATCGATGGACTGCGACAACGAATCGCCGAGTTGGAGAAGAGTGAACGGGCATTGCGAACGCTGATCGATGCTAGCCCCGAATCCATTATGTTGTTGGACACGGAGAGGACTGTCCTGATTGCCAATGAGCTGCCGCTCGTCGTCTTGACACAACCGTTGATGAGATGGTCGGCCAGAAATCACACACCTTCGTGCCCCCAGAGGTAGCCGCCCAGAGAGTGAAGTATTTCCAAGAGGTCATTCGCACGGGCAAACCAATTCGCTTTGAAGATCAGCGGTCCGGGTGGTATTTTGAGATCGCCATGCACCCAATCTTCGATGAACAAGGGAAAGTTGTCGCCGTTGCGATCCTCAGCATAGACCAAACCGATTGCAAGCGGGCGGAACAGGCGTTGAAGCAGGCCCACGACGAATTAGAGAAACGGATTGAAGAGCGTACTGTCGAACTGCTGCAAGCAAATCAAGAACTTGTGGTCTTTCGCAGATTTGTCGAAGCATCGAGCCAGGGTTTTGGCATGGCCAAACTGAATGGCGAAATCATCTACGTGAATCCAGCCATAATCCGCCTGTTTCCTGATCGAAGGCCGGAAGATATCGTCGGCAACGATGTGTCCACGATCTACTCGGAAGAGTACATGCACAAACGGGAGAAGGACATTCTCCCAAGTGTCCTTCGGGAAGGCCATTGGCAGGGCGAGGTAGCCATTTCACACCCTGGCGGAACAATGTTAGTCCTACAAAGCACTTTTTTGGTCCGAGATGAGCGAGGCAACCCCGCCTTTTTCGCCACTGTGCTGACCGATATCACCGAACGCAAACAAGCCGAAGACGCCCTCCGACAGAGCCGGGATCAGCTAAGAGCCGTTTATGACGGGATGAGTGATGGGTTGCTGATTGCAGACATTGAGACCAAGCGTTTTGTTCGAGCAAACGCCTCGATCTGCCGAATGCTCGGATACTCCAAGGAAGAGTTGTTGATGCTGTCCGTGAGGGACATCCACCCGGAAGCAGACCTTGCCTTTGTTGTCGAACAATTTCAAGCATTGGTTGAAGGGAAGATTCGGGTGAGCGAGGATATGCCTGTGCTGCGAAAAGACGGCAGCGTTTTTCACGCCGCAATAAGTTCCAGTCTGGTTGACTACGATAATCGCCACTGCGTCGCCGGTTTCTTCCGTGATTCGACGGAAAGAAAACAGGCCGAGGAAGCCCTGCAGAAAAGCGAAGAGCGTTATCGCAGCTATTATGAGCAAGGGTTGCTGGGCATGGCTGTCTCCAACACGAATGTGCAATGGACGGATGTCAATGACCGCTTCTGCGAAATCTTCGGTAGTTCCAGAGAGGAAATCCTGCAACAGAAGATTTCCGATTTTATCCACCCCGACGATTTGGAGTCATTTCATGGATCGTACCAGCAACTGCTAACCGGCGAGGCCAACCATTACACGGTGGAAAGGCGGTATATTCGGAAAGATGGAAGGGTGATTTACCTCAACATCTTTGTCAAATGTTTCCGTTCGGCAGAGGGAACGGTGGATCATGTCTTCGCTCTTTTCGACGACGTTACCGAACGCATTAACATCCAGAGAGCACTGCGACAGAGTCACAACGAACTTCAGGCCATCTACGATCAGGCGGTGGATGGCATCTTGATTGTGGACGCCAAGAAGGTAAATCCCATTCGGGTAAATTCAGCTTACTGCCGGATGGTGGGTTATTCTGACGAGGAGGTGTATTCTCTGTCGCCAGAACGTGTTCATCCACTTGAGGTGTTGCCCGCAGTGTTGAGGCACCTTGACACAGTCAATAAGGGCAATGTTGCACGGATCGATAATTTGCCGTTCTTGCGAAAAGATGGCTGTATCATCTATGCAGATGTCGTTTCTAGTCCAATCCTTTTCAACGAACGGCCCTGTTTGATCAGTTTCTTCCACGACGTTACGGAACGTAAGCACGTCCAAGACGCTTTGGAGCGAGAGCGGCAATCGCTGTGGCACATACTCCAGGCCAGCGACCACGAACGTCAGACCATATCCTACGAGATTCACGATGGACTGGCCCAGTATCTTGCTGCTGCGAACATGCAGTTGCAGGTATTCGATGGGCTTCGGGAGAGTAAGCCGGACGAGGCAAGGAAGGCTTACGATGCCGCCACGCAACTCGTAAGCCAGTCCCACTCCGAGTCACGGCGGCTAATCAGCGAAGTTCGCCATCCCGTCATCGACGAGAGCGGGCTTGAGACTGCGATTTCACATCTGGTTCATGAACAACGGCGACAAGGTGGCCCGACGATCAAGTTCGATAGCGAGGTGCAGTTCAAGCGACTACCATCAATCTTGGAGAATGCGATCTACCGCATCGCACAGGAGGCACTGACCAATGCCTGCAAGCACAGCAAGAGCAAGAAGGTGACGGTCACCATGACTCAAGAAGGGCAGGACATTCGGTTGGAAGTTCGGGACTGGGGAATCGGGTTCGACCAAGAAGCGATTGGGAAGGGGCACTTCGGCGTGGAGGGTATTCGACAAAGGGTGCGGCTTCTCGACGGTCGGCTGACCATCGAGAGCAAGCCGGAGTACGGCACCTTGGTTCAGGTTGTTGTGCCCATTCTGGAGAAGCAGGCTGGAGGATAGGGGAGCCAAATCGTGAAACGTCCCGGCTGGGCGGGCTGACATATCATGGGAGCAGCCGACAAGGTGCTGGAAGGCGGTTCTCTCTTCTTGCTTGGCTTCCCTTAACCCGAGTGGGGCAATTTCTCGGCCGATTTCCCCCTCGGCAGATGCAGTTTCTTGCTTGTCTGGACAGCACCTTCTCAATTGATGAGCATTCAGCCGTCTGTGTGTTGCCGAGCCACAACGTTCTGCTTCACGTGCCACCACTGCCACCACCAGTGATGGCCAGAAAACTCTCTTGTCCACTGAGAGCCTCCCTGGTAACATCACCGCCCCTCTTTTCACAGAAGGCTACCCATGAATCTCAGCCAAGTCCTGCCTCACCTTCTCGTCGGTTCTTGTCCCACAAGCACGGACGACATCGACCATCTGAAAGCAGACAACGGCGTCACGGCCATCCTCAACTTGCAGACCGACCACGACTTCGACTACTGCGATCTGGATTGGAGTCGAATCGAAGCTCATTGCCGGGAGGTGGGAATCGAAGTGCAGCGGGTTCCAGTCAGGGACTTCGATGGACTGGACTTGCGGAAGAAGTTGCCGCAGTGCGTGCAGGCGTTGGACAAGTTGCTGAAGGACGGCCATACCGTCTACACGCATTGCAACGTTGGCATGGGACGGTCGCCTAGTGTGGCCATCGCTTACCTTGTCCAGAAGCAAGGCTGGAATCTGGATGATGCCATCGAACACGTCACCTGCTGCCGCTCCTGCTCCCCCAACATCGAAGCCATCTTGCAAGCCGGTGATCGAGCGGCGGCGTAGTCTTGGGCGGCAACGTCATCAGACGAAGCTGCTGCGGAATGGCGATTTGTTGGCGGCACGTTCCGCTGCCTGTAATTCGATTGGCCACAACAAAAGCAAACCCCGCCTATCATGATGCCATAGACGGGGCGTGTGTGGTCAAGGCAGTGTAGCGTCCTGCCCGCCTGTCTCAACGGCATTGTTCTGGCCGCATCCTTTCGGCCAAGAGCCCGATGCCAATCAGCATATTGTTGCGACGGGAAAAGTCAATTCCGAAAATCGGGAAAATGGTGTGGGTGTTGCTGGCGATGCTAGCAGCCGCCATCACGCTATCGGCTCTGTTCGACGTTTTCCATACACCGTGCCACCCAATGCCGCCCTTTCCAGCTTCGCCAATTCGTCGAGAAATATCGCCCAGTCGTAGCCCGGTTGCAACGTCACGGACATTAGCGATGCAGTGTTCCAGTCGAATTCCAGGCTGAACAGCAGCGATGATTCCGCCCGGCAACCAGGGTGGAGCCAAGTGTGCGTCCAGATGTTGAGGCGTGGCGGCCTTCGTATGTCGTAGCGTCCACCTCGTTCCACATCGTGAGCCTTGACGTATCTGAGCAGCAATTTCAGGTCGGCCCGTTCGTATTGCAGATTCGTCCGCACAATTTCGGCATTCATGGCATCCTGCGTTCTCCAAAAGGTCCCACGAGACAAGACTAATAGTCAGTTGTCGTCGATGTCTGCCGGTTTGGCAAGAGGCAGTCCTTGCAAACCGATGGTCATCATGTGTAGAATACCCAGATTCTCCAGATGCCACCATTGGAAAGGAACCTCCCATGCCCAACATTGCCGGTGTTCTCAGACAAGAAATCTGCCGCCTGGCCAAGAAAGAAGCCAAAGCCCAGGTCGGCAAGACGCAAAAGGCTTCTGCCCAATACCGCCGTGACATCGCCAACCTGAAGCGAGTGCTGAGCCAGCAGGAACGGGAGATCAGGCTGCTGAAGAAGAAGCAGGGTCAGCCGCCGAAAGAAGAAGAGCCGTTGGAAAGCGTTCGCTTTTCGTCTCGCTCGGTGAAAGCCCAACGAAGTCGGTTGGGTTTGTCGGCTGCCGATTACGGCAAGCTGGTCGGCGTCTCAGGATTGACGATCTACAATTGGGAGCATGATAAGGCTCGACCCCGCAAAGCCCAACTTGCTGCCCTGGTTGCCGTCCGCAACATCGGCAAGAGAGAAGCGATTGTGAAGTTGGCGGAACTGACGGTGAAGAAAGGACGGGGAAGGAAGCGGTAGTTCACTGACGTTCGTTGTCCGAATACACGAGTTACTGCAATGCGAAACATAGCTTTGATCCTTGCAATCGTCGTGAGTGGTCATCTTGCCTACGCCGCCGATACTCCGGTTCCCGGCAGCGAGAAACGACCAACCAAGATTTGGAATAGAACCGGCCCCTTGAAGGAAATTCCGAGGCGGGTGACCGATGCCTACCCGCTCTCCGACCAGCAGAATCGGCGAGGCTGGGTCGCTTTCGAGCCGATGAGCGACGAATTCGAGAAGAAGGAACTTGATGCGAAGAAGTGGATTGTCGGTATGACTTGGTGGAAAGGCCGCCAGCCTGCCCTGTTCAGTGATAAGAACGTCACGGTGTCGGATGGCAAGCTCCATCTAACGATGCGGAAAGAGAAGCTGCCGCCCGAGGCCGAAAAACTCGGCTACCACGACTACACTTCTGCCGCCCTCCACACCAAGGCACGAACCACCTACGGCTACTTTGAGGTGAAAGCCAAGCCAATGGATTCGGGCGGGTCGAGTTCGTTCTGGTTTCAGCACGGCAGCGGGCCGGGTGTCGTGACCGAGATTGACGTGTTTGAGATCGGTGGAAGAGCGAAGGGGTTTGAGCACAAATACAATATGACCCTGCACGCATTCAACGACACGCCCGCTCACTTCAGCGTGGGAGACGCCTGGATTGCCCCCTGGCGATTGGCGGATGATTGGCACGTCTATGGCTTGGACTGGAGCAAGAAGGAACTCAGGTTCTTCGTGGATGGCGTGCTTGTTCGGTCGGTCGAGAACACCCACTGGCGTTATCCGCTCTACCTGACATTCGATAGCGAAACCATGCCAGAGTGGTTTGGAATGCCCAACGACAAGGACTTGCCGTCCACATTCAGCATTGAGTATGTGCGGGCGTGGAAGAGCAAGTAAGCCATGCAACAGCCATCACGATCTACCCGATGGATATTCCTGCTGCTGGTGGTTTTTCTCCTGGGCAAGGCCATGCTCTTTGCCCAGGACACGTACCAGCCCTTGGCTCCGGGCCTGGCATATCGGCATGAGGTTCGGGCAAACGGCCCTTTGTCGATCCATTCGCTTCGCATCGACCGCCAGGGAAACCACTGGGACATTCAGACTGGACTTGGGCAGGGGACTGTCTTCGGCCTAGAACCGCTCGATGGGATTGTTGGCCGAACGGCAGCGGCGTTGCGAAAAGCGGCTCTTGCGGCAATCAACGGCGACTTTTTTGTGGTCCAGCCCGGTCCCTATCAGGGCGACCCCCGGGGTATCCAGATTCTCAACGGCCAACTGGTCAGCAGGCCGACCGGCAATGCCTTCTGGGTTGCTGCCAACGGTACTCTGAGCATTGGCCACATCGTATCGAAGCTGCGTGTAGTCTGGCCCGATGGAAGAACCGAAACGGCAATTGGGCTGAACGAAGCTCGTGCCGATGATGCAATAGTCCTGTACACACCGATACTCGGCATTGCGTCCAACGGAAAGCCGAAAGCACCGCCAGGAACTCACACGCAGGGAGGCAAAGAACTGGTGCTGGAACGTGTCGAGGGACAGTCGTGGCTTCCCATTGTTGTTGGCACGACCTATATGGGAAGAGTTGCAGAACTCCGCAACCGTGGAGACACGCCGATGTCTCCCGACCGGATGGTCCTTTCTATTGGTCCGAAACGACTTTCGAGACTTCCACCGCTCAAACAGGGCGACACGCTTCAACTCATCATTGAGACAGAACCCGATCTGCGAGGCGTGCTGACAGCGATTGGGGCCGGTCGCATCCTCATTCACAACGGAAAGTCCCCTGATGTTGGCCCAGCGAATCAACCCCGTCATCCTCGTTCGATGATCGGCTGGAACCAGCAATATCTCTATTTTGTCGTGATCGACGGACGACAACCTGGTGTTTCTGTCGGCATGACCTACCCGGAGATGGCAGCACTGGCAAAGGAGTACAAATGCACTGACGCCATCGAACTCGACGGCGGCGGCTCCTCAACCCTGTGGGCAATGGGGAAAATACTCAACTCACCTTCTGATGGAAAGCCTCGGGCGATTGCCAATGGGTTGATTCTGTTTCGTAGCGGCAAGGGAAATTGATGGTGGCATCGGCGGCGTTCTTGTTGGCAAGACTCTTCAGCGAATCATGGGGCGATAAGAAAGGCAGGTGAATCATGGGTTTAGGTGCGGCTTTGTGGCAAGAACTGGTTTCTGGCTTTCCCGGCAGTGCCGAGATGGCAATCATTACCGTTCGTCTTCTTGTGGCCATCGTTCTCGGCGGCGTCCTGGGCTTTCAAAGAGCCCATGTTAGCAAAGCAGCGGGAATGCGAACGCACATGCTTGTCGCCCTTGGGGCTGCCATCGTAGTTCTCGTGCCGCAATTGACCGGGATGTCCAGTGCGGATTCGAGCCGAGTAATCCAGGGCATTCTCACGGGGCTCGGCTTCATTGGCGGCGGCGTCATCCTCAAGATGAGTGAGCAGCATCAGATTGTGGGAATAACGACTGCTGCGACCATCTGGCTCACTGCGACCATTGGCATCGCCACGGGTACGGGGCGTCTGGGGCTGGCGGTTGTGGGCACGATCTTGGCCTATATCATCCTCACGGTTTTCGGTTGGCTCGAACGTGAGATGCTTGGAGAAAAACGACCGGAGGGTTGAAAGTCGAGTGCAGAAGCCCTGTGCCTTTGGTAAGTGACTGGCGGAACACGTCTTGTGCAGTCGGGTAGGCTGGGGGCATCGGCCGGGATGGTCTCGGCTCGATGAACCTCAGGAGCCCGAACATGAAGAAACGAATTCGACACGGCGATCCGCGGCGACGGAGCTATTGGGAAGAGGTGGTGCGGCGGTGGAGGGAAGGCGGCCAATCGGTGCGGGCGTTTTGCCGCGCCGAGGAATTGCGGGAGTCGGCCTTCTATTTCTGGCGGCATAAACTGGCGCGAGGTGGTCACCGCACCGGCAAGCGGGTATCCGGTGCCGTGGACGGCGCGCAGTTCCAGTCACGCCCGGCGACGCCAACGTCGCGTTCATCCAAGCGGGTATCGCCACGGCATGGTGCTACGCCTTCGTTTCTGCCCGTGCATGTGGTGGGACCGGCAAGCAGGTGCTTCGGCGCGGCTGAGGCGGACGGCGGCGTGGAGATTATCCTGGGGCAAGGCCGCACGGTACGGGTGCAGGCGGGCTTCGACCGGCAAACGCTCGCCGCTGTGCTGGCCGTGCTGGAGGTGCAGCCGTGTTGAACCTGTCGGAACTGGTGCGGATCTACGTGTGCTTGGCGCCGACAGATATGCGAAAAAGTTTCGACACACTGGCCGCCCTGGTGCGGGACTGGCTGGGATACGATCCCTTGTCCGGCCACTTGTTCGTGTTCCGCAGTCGCCGTGGCGATCGCGTGAAACTTTTGTGGTGGGATCGCGACGGGCTGACGTTGTACTATCGGCGGCTGGAAGAAGGAACCTTTCGCTTTCCGACGAGCAACGACCCACAAGCGCGGAGCGTCGAGGTCTCGGCGCAGGAGTTGTCGCTGGTGCTGTGGGGCATCGACCCGTCCAGCGTGAAACGGCAGCAACGCTACCAACGCACGGCTTGATGCGGGGAGAAAAACCTTTCTTGCGGTGGGAATAATTTCGCGTTCACGGTATCTATAAGGGCATGGACACGGACGCCATGCCTCTTCCCGATCCCGCCCTGCTGCCCGACGATGTCGCGGTGCTCAAGCAGTTGATCGTGCAATTGTTGGAGCAGTTGCGTCTGCGCGACGAGCGGCTCCAGCGGCAAGAACATCACATTCACTTGCTGCTGAAAAGGATTTACGGGAGCAGCAGCGAGAAGTTCGATCCGCAGCAAGGCATGTTGTTCGAGAACCAGGCAGATGCGGAAGAGGCGGCTGCCAACTCGCCGCCGCCGGTCGCACGGGCAGCTTCCAAGAACCGCAACAAGCGCGGCCGAGGGCGGATTCCCGACGAGACCAAGCGTGAGGAAGTCGTTCACGATCTTTCCGAAGCCGAGAAGGCGGCATTGGGCGGCCTGGAGAATCTGGTCGAGTTGCCGCCGGAGACCAGCGAGCAACTCGATTGGCGGCCCTCGACGCTGTTCGTGATGGTGCATGTCCGCAAGAAATACGCCCGCAAAGAGCAACTGCCCGAGAGCGGCCTGACGCTCGTCGAGCAGAACGTGGTGCTGGCCCGCAAGCCGCCCGAGGCAATTCCCGGCGGTTTGGCCGGTCCGGGGCTGATGGCCCAGGTGATCGTCAGCAAGGGGGCCGATCATCTGCCCTTGCACCGGCTGGAAGGAATCTTCCAGCGACAGGGCGTCCGCATCTCCCGGCAGACGATGGACGGCTGGTGGCTTCAAACGGCCGAGTTCTTACAACCTTTGTACGCCCTGGCTATCCGCGTGGTGTTGGCTTCTCACGTAATCCACACGGATGACACCTCGGTGAAGGTCCGCGATGCCTGGCGGAGGCTGAAGTACACGGGCCACTTCTGGCCCTACGTGGGCGATCCACTGCACTCGCTGACCGTGTTCGATTACACGACGAATCACAAACGGGACGGACCGGCCGCGTTTCTCAAGGATTATCGCGGCTATGTGCAGGCCGACGCCTTCAACGGTTACGACGGAATCTACCTGGAATCCGACGGTCGAATCATCGAGGTGGCTTGTTGGGCGCACGCGCGGAGGAAATTCCACGAGAGCCGACGGCTGGATGCGGCCCGCATGGAGACGGCGTTGGCTTGGATCGGCAAGCTCTACGCCGTGGAGAAAGATCTCCGGCAGCGCTGTCAGGGCCAGTGGCAGCCACTCACGCTGGAGGAGCGTGCCACGCAAATCGCCGCCGAGCGGCAGGAGCGGTCGCGGCCGCTCTTGGACAGCTTCCATACATGGCTGGAAGCCGAGGCGCCCAAGGTCTTGCCCAAGAGCGCGGTTCGTGGAGCGATTAACTATACGCTCGGCAACTGGACGGCCCTGTCCGTATACCCTAACGACGGCTGGCTGGACATCGACAACAACGAAGGCGAGAACTCGTTGCGGGGCCTCTGTATCGGACGCCGCAATTGGCTTTTTGTGGGGAACGACCGGGGCGGCCGCGCGGCGGCGATCCATTTCAGCCTGTTGGCGTCATGCAAGCGTCACGGCCACGATCCTTGGGTCTACTACCGCAACGTGCTGACCCGACTGCCAGCGATTCTTCCCGGCGCCAGCGAGGAAGAACTTCTCGCCCTCCTCCCCCACCGCTGGCATCCGGCTTGATCTCCCCGTTCGCCAAGCCTACGCCCAGGCGGCGATTTCTCCCTATGTGCTCGGCGGGACGCTTACTGCCTTTGCGTGTCGCACTCTATCGTAACTTCGATTGCAGCCACTCCCTACTCTACCGGCATTTCTTCCAAAGCGTCTGCCGCATTCGGCGGCAAGAACGCCAAAGGCGGAACCACCCGCCCGTTGTTTTCGGAATATCCGGCACCCGGTCCAATTGTCGCTCCGTTATAGTGGTTGGATCGGAGATCAGTCTGAGTTCATAGTTGGGTTTACAATAGACGCAAGACCTATATTTGGACGGGCAACTTGTGAGATTCGCCGGCGAGGGTAAATACATGACCGATGCCGCTTTCGACAATGCGGTGGTTTCCGCCATCGTCAACGTGCCGACCGTTGAAGAACCTGGCACCTATTTCGCCCCTGCGGGACGGGATGAACCTGATGAGCTTCGTCGCAAAAGGCAGGTAGTTGAGAACGCTCGATTCCTATGGCAGGCCCTCGATACCATGCCGAGCATGGTAGCGATCCTAAGCGATACCCGGCAGATCGTTGCCGCCAACAGTGCGTTGCTCAAGGTGCTTGGTACGGCTGTCTGCGAGGTGCTTTCCAAGCGTCCCGGCGAAGCGGTCGGATGCATCGTGTCCTTGCGGCAGCCGTGAAAAATCTTTGATCGCCGGGCGGTGGTGACGGCGACGGACGGTCGATGATCGGAGGGCGATGCCAGACGCGATGTGCCGCCACGGGATCGGCGACGAGAGGTACGAGGCGAGGTGTCACGACCGTGACGCCTCAATGTGGTTTCGCAGTGCCCCAAGTTCCTCGTCACAGATGAAGCCCACGCTGTCGGTTGCCGTCATTCCCTCGCACCATGCGATGATCTCGGCCGGCGGCAGGTCGCACTTCTTCAGGGCCTTGATGATCACCGCGAAACACTCCTCGATGTCTGCCGTCATCATTCCCTCGTCACTCATTTCCACCTGCTGGCTCCCTTGCTTCATCAAATCCAGCGAAAGCTCCATCGCCGGCCGCAACTGTCCCAGATCGACCAATCGGCTTAGGTTGCGTTTCACCGCTTCATAGGCCGCGTAGTCGTAGCTGAAATTGCGGTTGATGTCTCGTTCGTCGAAGTCGGTCGCGTCGGCGATGGCTTGCCGCGTTGCGGCAGCCAGTTCTTCGGCCGGGGCCTGCAACTCGAATCTGGCGTCGAGTTGGCGGAGAATCGTGCGGTCATCTTTCGCCAATTCCAGCAGAACGTCGATCAGGTCGCCTTTGCTGCGTTTCGCCAATGCCTTACGCAGCCTAGCCGCGGAATCTGCCGTCTTAGGAGGACAGGCAATCCCGCCTCACTGTACGTTTGGCTAAAGGTACGAACATAGGTGTTGGCATGACCTATATCGCCTGTTTGTACGAATGGATACGGCCCACCATACAAGTGCGGCGAGTTTCGAGGCCGATGGCGTGAACGACCACGATCAAGCACACCTACTTGCGAAAGACTCGCCCAACACCAACCTTCCGGTAACGCTGGCAGGTTGGTTTCATCCGGTGCCGCAGGCTCCTTGTACTTGCCTTTCCAATTCGCCGGGGGCTTCTTGTCAGCCTTGGCGTAGGCGGCCAGTTGATCTTCTTCCCACTTGCGGCGGCGTTCTTTCAGAATCCGCTCAAGCAGTTGAGGGCCGGTCTCGATGGCACCCCACGATTCCGCACAGGAGGGCAGACATTCCTGTCTGCCAACAGCGCCAGGAGGACAGACATTCTTGTCTGTCTCCATCACTGTTTGCGTCACGGATTGACAGGCAGGAATGCCTGTCCTCCTTGTTCTTTGCTTTCGCCACTCCTCGGTGAGCTTCCCTTCGACGGCGGCTTTCAGCACGGCGGCCCGATAACGCCTCAATTTGGCCTTCGCCCGCTCCAGGGCCGCCACCCCGGCATCGAGATCGGAAAACAGTTCTTCGATCTTGGCGACGATGCGACGTTGCTCGGGAAGGGGAGCAATCATCAGTTCCGAGGACTCAAACTTCCCTTTTGTAATGTGAGCGAGGCCAGCCCCGCCATGAGCCTGAAAGATATAGTTGTCGAGATTGTGGTTTATTGCCAGACGAAGAAACCGCTCGTCCAGGAATCGGGAATCAAAGTCAACCCGAAAGATATGTTGGTTGAGCCAAGCGTCCTCGCCTCTCCAAATATGAGCACCGAACGACGTTCCTGGCGTACCTGACCATGCAAACAGCAAATCACCAGTCCGTATCCGAAACCCGTCGGGCAATAAACCAGGAAAATGGTTGAAGAGAGCGTCTGGGTTGTTCAAGTTCTGAATGCGGATGATCGGCAGCCCATCTTCTTGCCAATCCGATGGCTTGAACGCATAACCATTCTTGAGTTCCACAAGGTCGGCAATCGTCGCCCTCGCTCACCCCTTCGGTAATCCGTCACCGTTGCTCATGCCGCCAGCCCTTCATTCAATGCTTCAAGGATGCCGCTCAAGCCATCACCGAAGAACTCGTAGGCCCGGCCCAGGCCGCCCATTTGGTTGAACGGGAGATCGTCGAAGTTGTCCTGCTCGATGTGGAGGCTACTGGCGATGTGGTTCTTGATGGCGTCGAGCCACTTCCGCTGTTCGGCGGTGAACGTGACCCCGGCCTCGGTTTGCCGGGTGAGCCATTGCCCGTAGCGTTCTTCGACGGTCATGCCCACGGGCACCAACGGCGAGTTGGGATCGAGGGCGTGGCGGACCAGGGCCACGACATCGACCAGTTGTCGGCCACCGTGGCCCTTCACTTTTTCCGGCTCCACGGCTTCGTAGGCTTGCCAAAGTCGTTCCAACGGTGCGGCAACGGGCGGGCGACGGACGGCTTCGGCCAATTCCTTCACCTGCCCATAACGCAGACCGGCCCGATACGGACGGCTGTAGAGGATCGTCAGGGCCTCGATCTCGTTTTTGTGATCGTCGATAAACTGGCGGAAGTTGGCCAGGATAGTTTGGGCCTTTTCCTTCGCTTCTTTGCTATGGCCCGCAAAAAGAAGTCCATCCTTGGTCACTTCGTCGATGACCTGCAACGAATCTTGGGTCTCAAGGATCGCTTTTCGCAGGTTCGGGTTATGGAACGGCTTCAGAGCCGCCTGCATCGCTTCTTGTTCGATCTGGTCAAGCTGTTCTTCAGTCGGCTCCTGGTCTGGGAGCAAGGCGAACTGTTGGATTGCCTGTTGCGTGTTGACATCGGGATCAATGGCCTCCAACAGTTGGCCGCTGAGGGCCGCAAGGTCTTTGCCGTCAGACTGCTTGGCGATCTTCGCTCGTTGAACGTCGCCAATCTGCCGGTCAAGCCGAGTGAGCCGTGCCGCCAGGGTCGAGCAGATGTCGTCGCTGGCCGCACCGGCTGCCACCATGTTGAGAATCTTTTCCAACGATACAGTCGGCTTGCGATCTAGTGGCTTTGATGTTGTTTTGTCCGACTCGCACACGCCCACGGCATCGACGATGACGAAATGGGTCTTCTGTTTGGCGTCGGGCGTGACGCTTTGCAGATCGTCGGACTTGATAACCCGGCAACCCCGACCCTTCATCTGCTCGAAATACGACGCCGAGTTGATGTTCCGCATGAACAACAAACATTCCAACGGCTTCACGTCGGTGCCGGTGGCGATCATATCGACGGCCACGGCGATGCGTGGGTTGTAGGAGTTGCGGAACTCATTCAACAGGTCGTCTGGCTTTTTGCCGGTCGTCTTCGAGGTGATCTTCTGACAGAAGTCGTTGCCCCGGCCAAACTCCTCCCGCATGACCTTCACGATGTCATCGGCGGGGAGGTCGGTCTTGGCAAAGACCAGGGTTTTCGGGACTTCGGTGCGGCCAGGGAATATCTCGGTGAACAGCCGCTCCTTGAACGTGCGGACTACCAGCCGGATTTGATCCATCGTCACCACGTCCCGATCAAGATCGTTGGCCGTGTAGATCAGGTCGTCATCGAGTTCCTTCAGCTTCTTCTTGCGGGTGCGTCGATCCCGATGGGGGATGAATTGGCCCGGCTCTTTTGCCAACGTGGCTCCATCCTTAGTGACCTTGGTTTTGATCTGATAAACGTCGTAGCCGACGTTGACGCCATCGACGACCGCTTTTTCGTGGCTGTAGTCTTGGACGAGGTTGCCGTTGAAGAAACCGACCGTTTGGGCCGTCGGCGTGGCCGTCAATCCGATCAGGAAGGCATCGAAGTATTCCAACACCTGCCGCCAGACGTTGTAGATCGACCGATGACACTCGTCGATGATGATGAAGTCGAACGTCTCGATGGGAATCTGCGGATTGTAGACGACCGGCAACGGCTCCTTGACCAGCGACGTTGCCGCTTCAAACATCGAGGTCTCTTCGTTCTCTTCCTCGAATACCTCTTCGCCTTTGAGGATCGAATAGAGCCGCTGGATCGTCGTGATGCAGACCTTGCTGGCTGGGTCGATGGTGTTACGTTGGAGTCGCTGGACCGTGTATTCCTCGGTGAACTTGTAGTTATTGTACGGGCTGATGTATTGCTGGAACTCGTTGAGGGCCTGTTTGCCCAACGTGTTGCGGTCCACCAGGAACAGAATCCGCTTGGCCTTGCCGAACTTGATGAGCCGATAGCTCTCGGTGCAGGCCGTGAAGGTCTTACCCGAGCCGGTCGCCATCTGGATCACCGCCCTGGGGCGATTGTCGGCTAAGGATGCTTCCAAGTTGCGAATGGCTTCGACTTGCACGTTCCAGAGGCCGTTGGTGATGAGTTCCGGCATTTGCCGCAGATTTGCCCGAAGTTGGCTGCCGAGCGTTGCCATTCGGATCAATTCTTCGGGGCGATGGAAGGTGAAGACTTCCCGGCTGCGGGCATCGGGGTCAAGAACGTTGGTGAATCGGGTTTCGATGCCGGTAGATTCATAGGCAAATGGCAGTGGCAGATGGTAATGCGGCAGATTCCTCGGAAGACCTGTTGTGTACTTGGCCGACTGCAACTCGACGCCGGTGAGCGTGTGGTCTTCGGGCTTCGCTTCGATGACGCCGATAGCCTTGGCATCGGCGTAGAGGAGATAGTCAGACTCGCCGGTGGAAAGCGGAAACTCCCGAACAGCCACGCCTCGACCCGCCGAGATGTCCATCTGGCGATAGTCCTGCACGATCCAGCCGCACTGGTCAAGCTGCTGGTCGATCTTCTGGCGGGCTTTTTGTTCAGGCGTCACGGCTGCACCGCCCCACTCCCCAATAAGCAAACCCCAGTTCCAGAGAACCCCGATTTTACCACTATGGGGGGCTAATACAAGCAACCCACCCGATAGAGATCAAAACCGAGGAAATGGCGAGAATTTTTTTTGTGGTGGCAAGCCGCCGTAAAGTCGCCCAAATGGCCGGTTGAACCATCTACGGCGATGGCGGCGTCGGCTATCTTGCCAGTTTGGTCGTCCCGGCTATGCTGGTGGGAGTAGCGGTGGCAGCGGACAATGGCCATCGTTGCAGACCGCACGGGGGGCTGGCTATGACCGCCAAACAGTCTCTCTGCTTGGAAAAGGCACAATGACATGAATACAACAGAGGCTACTTCCTGTCCGGCAGGGACCAAGTGCAGTTGTTGGTGTCTCGTGTGGACATTGATGGTGTTCATGTTAGTTGGCCTGCTGGCGTTGGGCTGGTTGTGGAAGAGGAACTATGATGAGTTAGAAGCGGTCGAAAGGGCGACGGCCGCAGATAAGGATGATAAGCCGAGCTACGAAGCGTTTGTGGCTGCTCATACCTTCCCATATTTTGCTCCATCGGAAAAGAAGGATCGGATTACAAAGAACTATGGCCGACTTCGAGTGGGTCTCAGCAAGTCTGGAGTTGAGGCGATTCTCGGCGACCCCGACTGCTCGGAGCAGGAGCGTTCCAAAGGCCCACGAGACGAATACCTTGGAACCAATTGGACGTACTATTTCGAGAAACCCAATCCCAATCTGGTCAATGTCAAGTTCGATAAGACTGTTGAGGTCTTCTTCGATCCCACAGGAAAGGTCCATTGGGTCGTGTCGAATATCGAAGGACTCGGAGAGATCGGGAAACCGGGGCGATAGAAGCAGCCCTATTTTGTGCGGTTTTCACAAGGTCGTCCCCCAACAGTTGCCGGAAACAGCCATGCCAATCACTCCACATCTGGTTGAACAAACCGCCAGTTTTTTGCAAAACAGTCCTGCCACTCCGAAGGAAAAGCTCGTTATCGGTGGCAAGTTGTTCCGGGCAGCCATGATTTCCTCAAAAGATTGGACGCCGGAACTGCTGAACCGGGCAGTAGCGGCGTACAGAGTCTTCTTGAGGGGCAGCAGCGTGAAGAAGACTGTGGAACAGATGGACGAGAAGGACGTAAGCCGATGTCTCGCCCAATTCACAAAAGATGTGACGCAACTGGCGACCGACATCGAGTACGCCAGAAGCCAGCAACCGCGCCCACGCAAGTCATAGAACTGCCGACTTGCGTATTGAAGGCCGTCTCGAAGCCCAAGGTCAATAAGTGGCTCGTTCTACGCTAGCCGACACGCATCACCGCCAGTCTTTCAGCCCGTGTTGATCCGACGTTGCCAAGGCTATCAATCGTCCTCTTCGTCGAACTCAACTTCTTCCTCCTCGTCCTCATCCTCATCTTCCTCCTCGCTCACCTTGCTCACGGCGATGCCATACGCAACGCTGGTGGCTTCCTTGACCGCCGCTCGGAGCCGCATGTAGACGCTGCTGCTGACCGTAATCATGCCGTCATCGTCGGCATTCTCGGCGTCTCGCAGCAATTCAACTGCGGTGTCCAGCACGTTCGTGAGGGCAGATTCCGTGGGTTTCTTCTTCGCCATGACAAAGTTTCCTTCGACGGGTGTCTGGTTTCGTTGCTGATTGGTATAGCCCGTCGTCGGCTGGCCGTCAAGGCTGCCGTCTATTTCCAACTCATCACCGATGGTGACCATAGGAAACGGCTCGTTTAATCGGCGGCGGCACATCCTGCGGTTTCGGCTCGGGCACCGCCGATCTGTGGGTGGCCATCCAATTCAGAGCCGCCTTCCAGCCGCCTACAAAATAATTGTCGATCAGGTAGGCGATGGCAACGGGAATGGACTCTGGGGCAGGTGGATCGTCTGGCTCCGGGTTGAAATCCGGGTCGTTGCTGCGGGCGTCGAAACAGTCACGTAGTTTTAGTGCGGCAATCCGCCTTGTCGCTTCGGTGGTATTGTCGGTGTCACCATCGTCGTCGTCGGCATCATCGAAGTCATCTTCCTCGTCGTCGTCGGCGTCATCATCGTCGGGCTCATCTTCTTCGGTGTCATCATCGTCGGGCTTGACCAATTTCAGTTCTTGCTTCTGTTGCTTTTTTGAAACATCCTTCTTTGCAGTAGGTTTCTTACCGTCGATGGGATCTTCGTCGGAATCAACGTCGTTAGACTTCAGAATGCCGTATTTTATGTACGCTTCAGTGATCCCGAGTTCCGTGACCGCTTCAATGGACGGTGCCCGCTTGACGAGGTCTCGTGCTCGGCAAAACGTCGATTCAGAGATTCCGACACTCTTCAGGTATTTTCCCCATTCGCCATGCACGCACTTTTCATTGGCGATGATTAAGGCTTCGCCAAGACGGTAAAGGTGGACCGCTTTTCGCTTCCCGAGAATGACAAACTGCTCGTGATGGTGTCGTTCGTACTCGTTGAGTTGGTCGAGGGTCCACGTCGGGTCGGGCGGGCTGTCGAAATCTTTCACAGTGAGAGATTTCGACATGTCGGGCGGTTGGGGGGCGGCCCCGTGGCCGTCGTCAGGCGGGGGCGTGGGGTCGGTGTTGCCGTCCTCGGCGGGCGGCTTGATCGGAATCGCAGGTTCACTCATGGGACAACTCCTTAGGGTTCAAGAAACGAAAAAACCCGCCGGGAGCTTGTGATGGCCGTCGTTCGCAATGGCCTGTTGATAGACCATCACCAGCCAGAACCGTTGTCCTGGCAGACGACTCTCACAAACACCCGGCGGGTTCAAGGTATAGATGCCGATTAGGGCATCTATGGTGCGGAATCCGCCACTACCCAATTATACGATTGAACAGGGCCAAAAATTAAGTGGATTCCGAAAAGTTTTCCGAGATTGTCTCCGGCAGTCCGATTAGCGAGCGGTCGGCAGTCCGATAAGCACGGTCTTATACGGCGGCGTTGGGACAAGCGGAATCAGAGAAGTGTCCAGTTTTGTGGGGAAAAGTGCGGCTCCAGTTTGTTGGCCTTTTGCGGAATTTCCATTCGTCCCCTCTGCGGCCCGCACCGTGTGCGTCGCGCGACGAGGGCGTCATGGGCAGAAGGAATCTGCCCATGACGCCCGTGCTGTTTAAAGACCCGTTGGGGTGGCAGTTGCACTGCCACCCCTTGCTGTTCCGCCATCCCCGCTTCGCGGTGCGGCAGTACAACTGCCGCACCAACAATGGTGCCATGCGCACTCTCAATACGGATACAACCCCCTTAGCTTCTTTTCGCTCATTGCCCGCGGCAGGTCGTATTCGATCGTGATCGGCTTGTCGCCTATTTCGATGCCGCCGAGCTTGGGGTCCCAGAGCCAGGTCCACTTGCGGAGCTCGTCGCGGTGCAGAATGACGCGATCCATCACCTTGGTCCGCTTTTCCTTCTGCCATCCTCCATAATTCCACGAATACTGCCAGATTTCGTGGCGGATGGTGGCGGCGCCGGGAAAATCGCCTTCGTAACTGGTCGGCTTGTCGCGCAGCAGCATCACCAGCACGCGGACCGCTTTTTTGTCGCCGCCGAGATAGAGCGGTTCGACCCTGTTCTCGTAGTGGGGCGACTTCTTGATGTCGGCAACGATCAACTGGCGTGCTTCCGGCCCGACCGCGGCGTTTGGCGGAAAGAAGGCATCAAACTCCTTGACCGGGACGTACTGAAATCCTTCGACCCGCCGCCGGTCTTTCGCCAGAATCACCAAATCATACTTCCCCGGCGGGAGCTTCTCGAACACCCAGCGATCGCCGCCCGCGGCAACGGCCTTGGCATCGACGGCGGGGGCGTCGATCTTCGCTTTGGCGTCGGGCACGCGGCGATGGTTGCCGTCCTCGTCCCACCGCTGGATGGCGGCGACAAACGTCACCCCCTCGGTCTTGCCGAGTTTGACGGTCAGCCGTCCGGCAATCGCCTCCGCGGGAACCAGGCATGGCAGAAGAACGGCGGCGACCGCGACAACGTGTTTTGGCAGGTGAGGCAGCATATCCCTTCTTTCTACCCTGCCCGCGTCGATTTGGAAAGCAGGATTTCTCCCGCGCCGCTCTGGACAGACTACCGGAAAAGTGCCACCCTAGAGCGTTGTCCAGAAGGAGTCGCTACGGTGCCAACCGATCGCTTTTCCAACGTGTTGCTGGTCGAAGACAATCAGGTCGAGCTGCGATTGCTGTGTGAGGTTTTTCAGCGCGAGGAATTTCACGTCTTCGGTTGCGGTTCCGCCGCCGAAGCGTTGGAAGAGGTGCAGCGAGGCAGCTTTGACGTGGCCGTGGTCGATTACCGCCTTCCCGATCTCAGCGGGACACAACTGCTGGAGCGCATCCGCGGCGTCGACGAGCAAATCCGCGTGATAATCTACACCGGCTGCGGTTCCTACGATTCGGTCAAGGAGGCGCTAAACCTCGGCGCGTTTGCCTACCTCGAAAAACTAAGCGACCCGAGCGAACTGTTGCGGCACGTTCACCGCGCGTGCCTCGAGCGCGTCGATCGCTATGCCTCCAATCTGGAGCGGGCGGTGGAGCTGCGCACGGAGGAACTCGCCCGCAGCAACCGCGAACTCGAAGAATTCGCGTCGGTCGTCGCGCACGACCTGCGCTCTCCGCTGCTGACCGTCTCGGGCTATTGCCAGTTGCTTTCCGAAGAATACGGCGACGGTCTCGACGCCAACGCCCACGACTATCTCGGACAGATCGTGGCGGCGGCCGCACGGATGAACCGGCTTATCGAGGACATTCTCGAGTATTCGCGGCTAGGCCGCTCACCCCGGCCCCTGCAACCGGTTGACGTGCAATCAGTGTTGGCTCAAGCGACGGCCAATCTGGAAGGCTCGATCCGGGAGCACGCAGCCGGCATCGAAGTCGGGCAGATGCCGACGGTCGTAGGCAACCCGACCCAATTGGTCCAGCTCTTCCAGAATCTCATCGACAACGGCATCAAATTCCGCCGCGAGGAGACGCCCAAGGTGCGCGTGACCGCTTCTCAAGTTGCCGATGGCTGGCAGTTCGCCGTCGAGGACAACGGCGTGGGCATCGCCGAGGAGTACTTCGAGCAGATCTTCCGCGCCTTTCGCCGCTTGCACGGCCGTGAAATTCCCGGAGCGGGGATCGGGCTGGCCATCTGCAAGAAAATCGTCGAGCGGCACAGGGGACGGATTTGGCCGGTCTCAACCGTCGGCCAAGGCACGACGTTTTACTTCACGATCGCCGACCAATAGGCCGCATTACAGAAGGGCGTAGCGGGTGCCATGGCCACGCTTGCGTGGCCATGCGGCGTGTTGGCAGAACTCATGCCCACGGCAAGCGTGGGCATGGCACCCAGCCCCACCTTCAGGAATGTCTGCCCCACCTTGGCGAGAACTGCGGGCCTAACCGCCCAGTGCCTCTTTGAGCGATCGTAATTCCTCGGCCGTTCGCGACTGGGCGTCGTGCAGTTCGTCCAACTCTTGACGAAACTGGGCAACTTGCTGCCGCAGCGAGGCCAACTCGCGCTCGACGGCGGAAACGCCGATGCCCTCGCGATTGGCCGTTGCTGAAGGCCGGGGGACCGAGGGTGCCGCGACCGCGGACGAGGCGGCCGAAGCAGGAACAGTCGCGTCGGTCTCTTCCTCGCCTCGCGAAACGGCCCATTCGCCGCCGGCATACTTGACCTTGAGCAATTCAATCTCGCGCGGCTTGTACAGCGCGTGCGTGACGACGTGCCCTCTTCCCTCGGGCGTCAAGGCGATCACCAGTCCCTTCGCCTTCAACGAATCGAGCACCGCCCGCAGCGCCGCCAGATCGGCCAGCGGCTCCATCCGCGAGGCGCGGGTGCGAAGCTCGCCGACGGTCTGGTCGCCGCGGAGCAACAACTCAGTCATCACTGCCAATTCGACTTTATCGACGCCGAGCCATTCGTAGAGGTAGTGGCGATACTTCTGCACGCGGCCGTAGCCCTCGACCAGCCCCACCGCCCCCAGTTCGCGGAGCCGGTCGAGCGATTCTTCCACCTCGCTCGGCTCGAATTGCACCAGCGGCGCGCGATTGCTCTTCTGGTTGCAGCCGGTGCAGATCGCGTTGAGGCTCATCGGATAGATGTCGGGCGTCGTCTTGGCCTTCTCGGCCAGCACGCCGATCACGCGGCGGTCGATCGAGCCGATCGGCTGCCAGCGGTGTTGCGGTACGGCTTGCGGACCGGTGGAGAGTTGTTCCATGTCTGTTCCTTTCTCTTGGCGCCCAGCGGGCTATGCGACCTTCCGGCAAATCGCTTCGGCCATCTCGCGGGTGCCGACGGCGGTCGGGTCGTCGCGGTCGGGCTTCATGTCGTAGGTCACATCGCGGCCCTCGGCAATCACCGCGGCAACCGCCTTTTCGAGTCGACCGGCGGCGTCGCTCTCCTTGAGGTAACGCAGCATGAGCATTCCCGAGAGGATCAACGCCGTGGGGTTGACTTTGTTTTGGCCCTTGTATTTCGGGGCGCTGCCGTGGGTGGCCTCGAAGACGGCGCCGCTGGGGCCGATGTTCGCCCCCGGGGCGACGCCCAATCCACCCACCAGGCCCGCCGCCAGGTCGCTGACGATGTCGCCGTAGAGATTCGGCAGCACCAGCACGTCGTACAGTTCCGGTTTCTGCACGAGTTGCATGCACATGTTGTCGACGATGCGATCCTCGAAGGCGACGCCGGGGAATTTCTCGGCCACCCGGCGGGCAGTAGCCAAGAACAAGCCGTCGCTGTGCTTCATGATGTTCGCCTTGTGAACGGCCGTCACTTTCTTGCGGCCGTTTTCGCGGGCGTACTCAAAGGCGCAGCGAACGATCCGCTCCGTGCCCGAAACGCTGATCGGCTTGATCGAGATGCCCGTCTCCTCGCGGCCCGAGCGAATCGGCCGCTGCGGCGAAATCTTGTTGAGGTAGTCGAACAGTTCGCCGGTCGCCGGCTGGCCGGCCTCGAACTCGATGCCGGCGTAGAGGTCTTCGGTGTTCTCGCGGACGATCACCAGATCGACCGCCCGATCGCTGAAGAAGGTGCGAACGCCGGGGTAGTACTTGCAAGGACGAATGCAGGCGAACAGGCCGAGCGTCTGACGCATGTGGACATTGAGGCTGCGGAAGCCGGTGCCGACGGGCGTGGTGATGGGGGCCTTCAACGCACAGCGAGTGCGGCGGACGCTCTCCATCGTCGCCTCGGGCAGCGGCGTGCCCGTGCGCTGCATCACCTCGACGCCGGCCTCCTGCATGTCCCATTGAATCTTCACGCCGGTCGCATCGACGCAGCGCCGCGCCGCCACGGCCAGTTCAGGCCCGACGCCGTCGCCGGTAATCAACGTCACATCGTGCGCCATCGTTTCGTCCCTTTCGGATTAAGTCGGCAGTAGGCAGTGGGCAGTGGGTAGTGAGGAGTGGGCGGTTGCAGTAGGAGGGGGGAGTAGATCGCGGATGGGGCAGCGGGGGGTGCGAAGCCGCAAGCGGCTATTGATTGCACTTTACGATTCGCCGCTCACTACGCACTACCCACTACCGACTACTTACCGCCTACTGCCGACTGCCGACTGCGCACCGCCAAATTACTCGACCCGCTGCCGGGGGTCAATGGTATGCGGCCAACGGCCGCTTGCCAATGCGAGTCGGCAAGGCTATAATGCGTCCGTTTCCTCGATTTCCGGCTCGAAAGGGTGCTTGGTATGCCTCTGGAGCGGGAGCTTATCGACGTCTTCGCCTCGTCGCCCTTCCAACGCAACCGCGATATCCTCATTGGCTATTACGGTTGGGGAGACGGCCGGCAGCACACTCTCACGGAGGTCGGTGCCCGCTTCGGCATCACGAGGGAGCGGGTCCGCCAGGTGTGCGCCAAATTGACGAAGAAGGGGAAAACCGGGAGCATCGCGGCGCCGACGATGGACCGCGCTCTGACCTTGATCATAAGCCGCTTACCCTGCTCGGCCACGCAATTGGAGGCGGAGTTGGCCGAGGAGGGATTCACCGCGGTGGGGATGTCGATCGAGAGCGTGGGCGTCGGCGCCCGGCTGCTCAATCGGCCGGTCGCGTTTCAGGTCGTCAACGTCCACAGCGGCCAAGAGGGGCGGCTCGTCGCGCTGCCCGATCAGATTCCGATCGTCATGGCCGCCGTCGACGTAGCGAAGCGGGACGTCTACTTCCACGGCCTGACGACGATTGAACAGACGCAACGGGCGGTCGCCTCGGCGAAAATGGGGAGCAGCACCGATCCATCTCCTGTACGAGGCGGCTCCAGTCGCCGATCATCCGTAGCGGGCGGCTCTAATCGCCGATTGCCTGCCCTCGGCAGAAAGTCGCCCCCCGGCCGTTCGGGCAAGCTCGATCCTTCCGCCCTGTCCCACCTGGTGCGGCAGACGGTGCCGCTGATCGACGGTTTTTCTTGGCTCGACGAAGCGGCCGGCTGGTTTCACCTGCGGCCAATTCAATCGCACGGATTGCCGAAAGCGATCGACAAAGTGCTGTCGGTGGCGGGCACAATCACGGCGGCGCAACTCCAGACCGCGCTGGGGCGAAACCGTCGCCTCTGGAAAAAGCCGCCGCCGGAAAACGTGCTGTTGGAGTTCTGCCGGCGGCTGCCCGGCGTTCGGGTCGAAGACGAGCGAATCATCTCCGATCCGCCGCGCGACTGGAAGAAGTCGCTTACGGGCGTCGAGGCGAAGCTGGTCGCCATGCTGAAGGCCCACGGCCCAGTGATGGAGCGCGGCACGATGGAAGACCTTTGCGTCGGCGACGGCATGAACCGCTTCAGCTTCCACGCCTTCGTCTCCTGGTCGCCGGTGATCGCGCAGTTCGGGCACAGCATCTACGGGCTGTTGGGAGCCGAGGTTTCGCGCGCGCAGGTGCAAGAGTTGCTCGCCAAGCGGCGGGCCAGCCGCTCGAACCATCGCGTCCTCGACCGGCACGGATGGACCGACGACGGCCGCGTCTGGCTGAGCTATCGGCTCTCGAAGGCGGCCAGCACCTACGCGGTCATCACGATTCCGGCGGCGCTGCGGGAGGTGGTCAACGGCCGATTCGAGTTCGTCGACGCCGACGGCCGCCCGATCGGTACGCTGGCCACGAAAGACGGCCGCGCCTGGGGCCTGGGGGCCTTCCTCCGCAAGCACGACGCCCAAATCGGCGACCACATCGTGTTGACGCTCGACCTGCAAAAGCGCACGGCCGCGGTAACGTGGGACGAGCGCGGCAAAGCGTCGAAGACCGCCGTTAGCGGTGATAGCCCAGCGACTTGATCACCGCCAACATCTCCTCGAACGTGATGAAGCGGCGGCGGTGGACCAGTTTGTACGAGTCGATCGCCCGGGCCAGATCGGCGGCCTCCGGCGAAAGATCGTCGTGCGAATTGGCGAACTGCCGCCGCTCGCAAATCGGCATCTGCTCGACGGCTGCCGGGTTGCGACGCTCGACAAACGTGACGGGAGGCGTGGAGACGGCTGACGATGACATTACTTCGGACATTCCTTGACTCCTTCGGGGAGCGCACATTGATCCCTACTACTGGAACCTTCTGCTGAATTCTAGCTTGCGAACAGGCTACGAGAGGTTCGCGAGGCGGCAGGCCGGCGAAAACGGCGCAGGACGTGGCGCCGATGGCGGCGGTCGGGTGCCGTGCATCCGACAATAACGGTTGTAGCGAATGAGAGGCGCTACCCGCTTTTCTCAACACACGGGGAAAACGGGCGACACTGTGTCCGGTGGGGCAGACATTCCTGTCTGCCAGATGTGCCACCCTCTCTTGCGGCAGACAGGAATGTCTGCCCCACCTTGGTGAGAAGAGCGGCGCTATCTCGTCATTGTGCCCTGCGGGTGCTCGGCGAGTTGGATGCGTTGCAACAGGGCGAGGCTGGGTGGATGTCGCGGCTCAAGCGCCAGCGCGCGCTGGGCCGTTGCCGCCGCTTCCAGCGAATTGCCCGCCAAGAATTGGGCCTCGCCAAGACGGCAGAGCAACTCGGCCGTGGGCTTCCCGCGTTTCACCGCAACCGAGAAGCTTTCCACGGCGTCGTCGTAGCGGCCCAAGGCGGCGTAGGCTTGTCCCAAGTAGTCCTCCACCTGAGCCGGCTCTTCGCCGGGCGAGTAGGTATCGGCCAAACATTGCAGCGTTTGCAGCGATCGCTCCGGCTGATTCTGTTGACGATACGACTCGGCGACCTGCGTGAGGATCGCCCGGTCTTTCGGCGCGTAACCCAGCGCGCGGAGATAGCAGGTGAGCGCCTCGCCAAGCTGGCCGCTTGCACGGAACACTCCGCCGCGAATCGCCCAAGCGTTCGGCAGCCGAGGATCGAGGTCGATGGCGCGATCGGCGTTTTTCCAGGCGAGTTCCGCTTGGTCGGTGGCCAGATACATTTCGGCCAGGCGGGACCAGACCAGGGGATCGTCGCCGGCCAGGCGGCCCGATTCCTCCAACTGGGCGATCGCCTCCTTCCGAGCGCCGCGTCGCCACAGGGCTTCGGCGTAGTGTCGGCGTGCCTCGGCATCGGCCGGGCAGGCCGCCACCGCCTTGGCCAGCAACGTCTCGGCGTTCTGCTGCTGGCCGCGGTCGAGCGCCACCACGCCCTGCTGCGATAGCCGGCGACACTCGACCACCGATTTCGGCGCCGGCCCGTCATGACCGGTCAGCCGACAGCCGGACAACGCCAGCGCCGCCAGCGGAACCACGATCATCCATGAACGGGCGTATCGCATCGGAACAGCCCCGCGTCGGCTGGCGGCGGGGAAAGCCATTTTGCTGGAAGAAACGCGACGGCCCCCCGGGAAACCAACCCGGCAGACTATCAAAAGGGGCCAAATGCCACCATGCCGAATTCGTGGCAGAGAATCTGATAAGAGAAGTGTCGCTGTCCTTCCGGTCTGGCCGACTCGGCCAGGAGCGTAATATAGGCTATTTGGAAAGACGCTCAGCAGCACCTTCTCCGTTGGCAGAACCGGCAAGTCAGAGCCGTTGTAATGTCCTTCGCCAGAACGTAAATTGGTTTCTGACGTAGACGTGCGGTTCCCATGTCCCCAGTGGAGCAAGGAGGCGGAACGCTAATTTCCGCTAATCCTCGCTGATTCTCTCAAATCAGTGCTGATTAGCGGTGATTAGTGTTCCCTGGACTGCTTCCTATTCCCGCCGAGGAGAAATCGATCAAGTGTCTGCCGATATTACCTATCTTCGCCGAACTAACGATGGTCTGTTGGCCACGACGAACATCACCGAGTTGTTTCCCGATTGGAAGGGGGCGGACGAGTGCTGGATGTTCGTTTCGCCCCACGACGATGATGTGGCGATCGGCGCGGGGCTAACCTTCCAGGCCGGGCTGGCCGAAGGCGTCGCTGTTCATGCCGTCGTGGTCACCGACGGACGGATGGGCTATTGCGACTTCGAGCAACGCCGCAACATCGTCGAGGTTCGCCGGGCGGAAGCGGAAAAGTCATATCAGATTCTCGGTCTCTTGGCCGACCGGCTGCGGTTCATCGGCTGCCCCGACTGCAATCTGAGCGCCTTTCGCGGCCGCCACTTCACCACGATCGGCGCACCGACCGAAATCGAAGGCGCCGGCGGGATGCAAAACGCCTTCACGCACGCCCTACGACAAGTCCGGCCGAACCGCGTCTTCCTGCCTACCAGCGCCGACCTGCACCCCGACCATCAGATCGTCCACGAGGAGGTGCTGATCAGTCTGTTTCACGCCCAGGGCAACATCTGGCCCGAGCTTGGCCGGCCGATCGCCGACGTGCCGACGGTCTACGAGTTTGCCTGCTATTGCGATTTCCCCAAGCCGCCGCAGATTCGCATCGAGGGGACGCCGAAGATGCTGGAAGCGAAGCTCAACGCGATTTCAGCCTACGCAAGCCAGGACCAGATCGAGTTGGTCGTGGCGATTCAGCGCAACGTCGGGCCGATCGAATATCTTCACGAGCTCGGGTTCCACTTTTACCGGCCCGAGCAATACCACGTGCTGTTTGCGAGGAACTGCTGATGCCCGGCAAAATCTGTTACCTCGGCGACGACAACCTTCAAGGCGCCGCAGCTTATCTGGGCGGCATCATGTCGCATTACGGGCTGGCGTTCGATTACATCCCTAGCAGCGAGCCGCCGCCGGCGAGTTTCGCCGCGACGCCGTATGCCCTGTACGTGGTGAGCGACTACCGTGCCGTGACGTTTGGCCCGGCCGCGATGTCGCACGTGGCCGAGCGCGTCCGGCAGGGGGCAGGCCTGGCGATGTTCGGCGGCTGGGAGAGCTTTTTCGGCCGGCTGGGCGAATACCACGCCTCGCCGCTGGCCGAGGTCTTGCCGGTGGTGATGCAAACCAGCGACGACCGCCGCAACTCGGCCCAGCCGTGTCTTCTCAATAAGAAGGCTGACCATCCGATTCTCAACGGGTTGCCGTGGGACCAGCCGCCCGGCATCGGCGGCTACAATGCGATCACGCCTAAGCCGGACGCGA
This sequence comes from uncultured Planctomycetaceae bacterium, assembly GCA_963823895.1. Classification (GTDB taxonomy): domain Bacteria; phylum Planctomycetota; class Planctomycetia; order Pirellulales; family Thermoguttaceae. The sequence goes on along the minus strand of CAWGNG010000020.1, from coordinate 138,283 downwards.
CGACGCTATTGACCGCGGTGCGGTTTGCTGTGTGTCGAATACCGAGGGGGACGGCGGAGGTTGTCGTCAAGAGCCTATCCAATCCCCTAGACGTCCCAACGATAACTTCCTCCGTCCCCTTCCCCTTTATCCTCACCCACGGTGAGGAAGTACCACTGCTGGTGGTCGGCCGGCACGGCAGCGGCCGTGTCGCGGCTTTGGCCACCGACGTGGCCCCGCACTGGGTCGGCGGCCTGGTCGATTGGGGCAATCGCCGCATCACGCAACCGGTCGGCGGCGGCTTCGTAGAAATCGGCAACTGGTACGCCCAATTCTTCCACAATCTACTGGTTTGGACGGGACAGCTCTAATATGCTTCACGGCCCGTGTTGGGGTGGCAGTTGTACTGCCACTCCGTCGCCGGGAAACCAGGGGTGGCAGTACAACTGCCACCCCAACGGGACACGCGATTTGGACAGGGAACCTCTAACATGCTTCACGGCAACGCAATCATCGGACAAAGCGGCGGACCGACCAGCGTAATCAACGCCAGCCTCTGCGGCATCATCGAGGAGTGCCGCAACCATGACGCGATCGGCAAGACGCTCGGAATGCGGTTCGGCATCGAGGGCTTCATGCAGGACGAGGTGATCGACCTGGGCAGCCGGCCGGCCGCTACGATCGCCGCCCTGCGGAACACGCCCAGTTCCGCTCTGGGAAGCTGCCGCCACAAACTCCAGCAGGCCGACTTTCCCCGCATCCTGGAAATGCTCCGCAAGCACGGCGTTCGTTACTTTTTCCTGATTGGCGGCAACGACACGATGGACACGATCCATCGCGTCGAGGCGTTTTGCCGACAGAACGGCCACGAATTGATCGGCGTGGGCGTGCCGAAGACGGTCGATAACGATCTGTACGGCACCGACCATACGCCCGGCTTCGGCAGCGCGGCCCGCTACGTCGCCCTGTCGGTGCTCCAGGCCGGCATGTTGGCCCGCGACATGCGGCGGGTCGATCAGTACGTGATTTTCCAGACGGTCGGCCGCTCGGCCGGTTGGCTGCCGGCGGCCAGTGCGTTGGCCAAGACGGCGGAGGACGACGCCCCGCACATCATTCTGCTGCCCGAGCGGCCGTTCGATCGCGAGCGATTCATGGCCGAGGTGCGGCGGTGCTACGATCGCTACGGCTGGTGCAGCGTGGTTTGCGGCGAGGGCGTTTGCTATGCCGACGGCACGCCGATCAGCGCCGCGCAAGTGACCGACAAGTTCGCCAACGTCGAGTTCGGTGCGATGGGCGGGACGAGCGCCGCGATGGTGCTGCACCGCATGATCCACGCCGCGTTCGGCTGGCGGGGCGAGTTCCAGGTGTGCGAATCGCTGCAGATGTGTGCCGCCGACCGCGTCGCTCCCGGCGACGTCGAAGAGGCCCACGCCTGCGGCCGTCGCGCCGTCGAATTGGCCGCCGCCGGCACCTCGGGCGTGATGGTCAGCATTGTCCGCGAGTCGAGCAACCCATATCGCTGGACCCTCGGCGCTGCCCCGCTGGCCGAAGTCGCCCTAGGCGCCAAGCCCATGCCCGATAATTTCATCACCCCCGCCGGCACGTTCGTCACCCCCGCCTGCATCGAGTACCTGAAGCCGTTGGTCGGACCGTTGCCAGAGTATGTTCGGTTGGAAGCGATGTCGAATATATAGCGCTTGACACATATAGTATCTATGCTATAATCTTCTATGTGGGAAGTGGAATACACGGACGAATTCGGCGTGTGGTGGAATCAACTCGATGCGAACGAGCAAGAGGCGATTGCCGCCAGCGTGGAATTGCTCCGGGAATTGGGACCGAACTTGCCGCGGCCGCACGCGGATACGCTGAAGGGGTTGCGGCATTCCAACATGAAGGAATTGCGTACGCAACACGAAGGGCGTCCGCTCCGCACGTTATTTGCTTTCGACCCCCGGCGACGGGCGATTTTGCTGATCGGCGGGGACAAGTCGGGCGACGATCGGTTTTACGATCGCATGATTCCGTTGGCCGACGATTTGTACGACGCGCACCTCGAAACGCTCCGTGAGGAAGGGGTGATCTGATGGCACGAAATTTCCGTGAACTTGAAGCCAAGATGCCGCCGGAATCGCTTTCGCGCGAAAGCGCGGGCGAAGGAGATGATGGCCGAGATGCTCTTGGCGGAAGTAAGAAAAGCGGTGGGCCTGACCCAGGAGGAACTCGCTGCATCGCTCGGCATTAAACAGCCGACGCTCTCGCGGCTGGAGTCGCAGAACGACATGCAAATCAGCACGCTGCGAAACCTGATCGAGGCGCTCGGCGGACAGCTCGAAATCGTCGTTCACATGCCCGGCGGCGACATCCGTTTGACCCAGTTCCAGGACGCGGCCTGATTGGCTCGTTCGCGTCCTACCGGGAACGCGCCATCGCCGTTGGCTGCGGGTTAAACGAAGCGGCTGTTGGCGTCTTTCACCCGCGGCGGGGGCGGTAGATGTCGGTGGCCAGACCGAGATGGACGTCGGCGGCGGCGCCGAGAGTCTCGCTGAGCGTGGGATGGGGATGGATGGTGGCGGAAAGGTCGCGGGACGTGCAGCCCATTTCGATCGCCAAAACCGCCTCGCTGATCAGGTCGCCCGCGCCGTAGCCGACGATGCCGCAGCCGACGACGACCTTGCTTTGCGGGTCGATGATCCACTTGGTCAGCCCTTCGGTGCGGCCGATGGCTTGGGCCCGACCGCTGGCCATCCAGGGGAACTGCGCGACCTCGATCGTGCGGCCCTGACGCTTGGCCTCGGTCTCGGTCAGGCCGGCCCAGGCGATTTCGGGATCGGTGAAGACGACGGCGGGAATCGCCTTCGGCTCGAAGCTGACCGACTTGCCGAGGATCACTTCGACGGCGATTTTGCCCTCGTGGGCGGCTTTGTGGGCCAACATCGGCTCGCCGGCCGCGTCGCCGATGGCCAACACCCGCGGGTTGCCCGTGCGACGTTGGCGATCGACCGAGATGAACCCGCGCGGATCGAGTTGCACGCCGATCTTCTCCAGCCCTAGGCCGGCGGTGTTCGGGCGACGGCCGACGCACAACAGCACGCGGCTGAACCGCCGCACCCGCTCCGGCACGTCCCCCTCGAAGGTCACCTCGATCGAATCCTGCCGATCGGCCAACGACGCGACCTTGGCGTTGAGATAGATCGCCTCGAAAATGCCTTGCAGCCGCTTGTGCAGCGGGCGGACCAGGTCGCGGTCGGCCCCGGGCAGCAATCCGTCGGTCATTTCGACCAGCGAGACGCGGCTTCCGAGGGCGGAATAGACGGTGCCCATCTCCAGCCCAATGTAGCCGCCGCCGACGACCAACAGCGACTCGGGCACGTCAGGCAATTCCAGGGCGCCGTTGGAATCCATCACGCGGGGCGTCGGCAGATCGAACGCCGGGATTCGCGTCGGGCTCGAACCGGTGGCAACGATGCAATTATCGAACACGATCCGGTCGTCGGCCAACGGCGTGCCATCGACCGCGGCCAGCCGGAGCGTGCGGGAATCCTCAAAGACCGCCCGGGCGCGAACGACGGTGACGTTTCGCTTGGCGGCCAATTGCTTCAGCCCGCCGGTCAGCGTGGCAATGACCTTCTCCTTGCGGGCACGCATGGCGGCCAGATCGATGGTCGGGTCGGCGAAGGCGACGCCCCACTCGGCAAGCTGTTTGGCCTCCGCCTTGGCCTTTGCCACGTGGAGCAGGGCCTTCGACGGGATGCAGCCGCGCAGCAGGCAGACACCGCCCAGCCGCGATTCGAAATCGACCAATGTCACTTGCAGACCGAGATCGGCGGCAAGGAAGGCCGCCGCGTATCCGCCGGGACCGGCGCCGAGGACGCAGAGTTGGGTGTTCATGGGGATTGCAAGGGATTAGAGATTGGGGATTAGGGATTGGAAGTGTGGATAGGTGTGCTGCTAATCCCTAATCCCCAATCTCTAATCCCTACTTTACCAGCAGAAGTTTACCAGGCGATTGCAGATAGTCAATCACGTCGTTGAGGAATCGGGCGGCGGCGGCGCCATCGACGACGCGATGGTCGAAGGAGAGACTTAGCGGCATTTTCAGCCGGCCCTCGATCTTGCCTTCGTGGATTCCCAACAGCCAGCGCGACCGACCCAAGAGCAGGATGGCCACCTCGGGATGGTTGATGATCGGGGTGCTGTAAACGCCGCCGACGGCACCAAGGTTGCTGATGGTGAACGTGCCGCCGCGAAGCTCATCGACGGCGAACTCGGCCGCGCGGGCGCGGGCGGCCAGCAACGTCAGTTCGCGGGCGATGTCGAGAATGCCCAGGCGATCGGCGTTGCGAATGACCGGCACGACGAGCCCCCGCGGCGTATCGACCGCCACGCCGAGGCTGACGTATTGCTTGTAGACAATCTCCCCCTTCTCCTCATCCAAACTCGCATTGAGCAGGGGATGTTGCCGCAATGCCAGCGCGACGGCCTTCAGGGCAAACGGCATGGCGGTCAGTTTAACGGTGGGGCCAAGATATGCCGGCGGGATCGTCTTGCGAAGGCGTTCCAGTTCGGTCACGTCGGCATCGTCGAAATTGGTGACGTGGGGGATCGTGCTGGCCGACTTGGTCATCTGCGCGGCGATGGTGCGGCGGATTCTCGACATCGGCTCGCGACGGACGTGGCCGTAGGTGTCTTCGCCCAAGATGCCGGGCGGCACGGCGGGCTCGCGCGAGCCGCGTTGGGCGGGAATGCCCGCGACCGTCGCCGCGGACTGTTCGGGTTGCTGCGGCGGCTTAGCGGGAGAAGCCGCGTGGGATGCCGCGGCGCGGACGTCCTCAACGCTGATGCGACCGCCGCGGCCGGTGCCTTGGACGCGCGCGAGATCGACGCCAAGTTCGCGGGCCAGGCGGCGGGCTTCTGGCCCGGCGGGAATTTCTTGAGCAGCGGCCGCTACGGCTTCTGTCTCGGCAACAACTGCTTGCGGTCTCGCCGATGGAGCTACCGGCGCGGATTGCGTCTCGACGGATTCAGTCTCCAGCGTCAGCAGCGGCTGGCCAACCTTGACGGCCTGTCCTTTCGCGACCAGGACCTTGCTGATTTTTCCCGCCTGCGGGCAGGGGATTTCCACCACCGCCTTGTCGGTTTCGATCTCCATGACGCCGTCGTTGGCGGCGATGACGTCCCCCTCGCGGACCAATACGCTGACCACGTCGCCGCCAGCCACGTTTTCACCGAGCGGTGGGAGCTTGAAATCGACGTTCATGAGTCGTCCTCGGATCAGGGGTCAGAGATTGGCTGCCAAAACTGTGACGTCCACCTTGAAAAACGCGGCGAGTTTGCGAATCATCTGGCGGCTGAACGGCCTTCTGCCGGCGAGCACTTCGGAGATTGTCGACTTGGCGATGCCCGTCTCCCGGCTCACCTCGGTTTGGCTGACGCCCTTCGCTTCCATCAGGTGGCGGAGCATGTCGGCATCGGAGGCCGGCGCGATGGGGTGGTGTTCGTCCTCGTAGCAGGCGACCAGATCGCTTAGGGCGTCGAGGTACATCTGCTCGCCGTCGTCCAAGTCGCCTTTGGCCAACAGCCGGTCCAAAACCGCCTGCGCGGCTTCCAGGTGGTCCTCCGACTTGATGACGGCCAAGGGGAAGGCCAACACGAGGTCGAGATAGGAATCGCGGCCCTTGCCCTTCAGGCCGAACTTGGTTCTCGCAGTCATGATTCACCGTGGCTTCCGCGGCCGATCAGCGGCCTTGTGCGGCGATTTCTCGCGCTTTGGGGGTGGAGCGAAACATCCGCATTCCGCTTTCCATTTGTCGTCGTCGTATTCCCGATGGGTCATCACCTTGAGGATAAAGACCTTCTGGCTGACGTAGAGGATACGGACGACCAGCCGGTACTTGTTGCCTCCGATATTAAAAACGACGCAGTTGCCGACGCTGCTGGCGTTGCGGAACTGTTGTTTCACGTCAGCCCAGGATCGCCAACAAACGCTCTTGCTGCTGACGTGGGTGTGCCATGCCCGCAGCGGGCCTTCGGCATCGCGGTGGCTGCGAGATTCCCAAAAGCGTTTCAGCCGTGCCTTGGAGATGACCCGCATCCGCTCTCCTTCTATCGGCGTTTACGGCTATTCTAGTTCGCAAAATACGAACTGTCAAGGCCGCGGAGGCGGCGGCCAAGGCGATTGCACAAGGGGTCGGAATTGGGTACATTGGGTGACCGGAGAATTCGCCCTTCCTTCCCATCATTCCCGCCTTCTCCTTTCCCCGGAGCCATAACATGAAACCGGTTTATCAAACGGGCGCTACTTGCGTTTTCGCTCTGCTGGTCACGTCGATTTTCGTTAGCAGCGCGACAGCGGGGGCCCTGCCGCGGCCGGAACATCCGCTGCCGCAGATGCAGCGGGCCGAATGGCTCAACCTGAATGGCACGTGGGAGTTTGCCGAAACGGACGACGCCAAGGACGCCTCCTGGCTTTCCGAAAAAGCGTATCCGGATAAGATCGTCGTCCCCTTCTGCCGCGAGAGCAAATTGTCCGGCTTGGCTCGCACCGGCTTCATCAAGAACGTCTGGTATCGGCGGACCTTCCAGAGGCCGGCCGATTGGAAGTCGGAGCGCGTGCGGCTGCACGTCGGCGCTTGCGATTGGAAGACGACGGTGTGGATCAACGGCCAACGAGCCGGAGGGCACACCGGCGGCAGCGCCCCGTTCTGCTTCGACGTGACCGACCTGTTGAAGGCGGGGGAGAACACGGTCGTCATCCACGCCTTCGACGACACCCGCAGCGGGCTCCAGGCTTGCGGCAAGCAGGCGCAAAGCGAACATAGCGAGGGCTGCGTCTATACCCGCACCACCGGCATTTGGCAGACGGTTTGGCTCGAAGGCGTCGGGTCGGCGTTTGTAAGCGACGTGCGGATCGAGCCCGACATCAAGCAGTCGCGCGTCATTTTGCAGGCCGAGGTCGATGGCCCGTGCGACGGCCTGACGCTGAAAGCCGTTGCCTTGGCCGACGGCAAGGAAGTGGCTTCGGCCGAGTGCCCCGCCGACTGGCGCAACAACCGGCTGGTGTTGAATCTCAGCAAAAAGCGATTGTGGTCGGTCGAAGATCCGTTTCTCTATGACCTGAAGGTCAGCCTGCTCCGCGATGGCCAACCGGTTGATCAGGTCGATTCGTATTTCGGGCTGCGCGAGGTAACGATCCGCGGCAGCGCGGTTCTCATCAACGGCAAGCCGGTCTTCTTGCGAACCGTGCTCGATCAGGGCTTCTATCCCGAGGGAATTTGGACGGCGCCGAGCGACGAAGCGCTGCGCGGCGACATCAAGATATCGCAGGCCGCGGGCTTCAACGGGGCGCGGCTGCACCAGAAGGTCTTCGAGCCGCGCTATCTCTACTGGGCCGACAAGCTCGGCTACCTGGTTTGGGGCGAGTTTCCCAACTGGGGCCTGCACCGCTACGGCGAAGCGGTCATGAATCTGCCGGTGATCGATGAATGGACCGAGATCGTCCGCCGCGACCGCAATCATCCGGCGATTATCGGCTTGTGCCCTTTCAATGAGACGGGCGAGGCGGCCGGGCCGCTCCAGAATACGATCGTCAACGTTACCCGCGCGATCGATCCCTCGCGGCCGATGATCGATTCGAGCGGCTGGTATCACGGCCTGCCGAATCCCGATGTTTTGGACGTCCACGATTACGAAGAGAATCCGGCCAAGTTCCGCGCGACTTGGGCCGACGCCTTCAAGTCGGGAGTGCTGGCGCCGCAGTATCGCGGGGCGTCGCGGATGAAGGGCCCGGTTCCGTTCTTCTTGAGCGAGTTCGGCGGCATCGGCTGGAACATCGGCAGCGGCGGCTTCGGCTACGGCGCGACGCCGAAAGATGTCGAGGCGTTCTACGCCCGCTTCAAGGGAGTCGCCGACGCCCTGTTGGACAATCCCAACATCTTCGGTTACTCCTACACGCAACTGACCGACGTCGAGCAGGAGAACAACGGTTTGTACTACTACAACCGCAAGCCGAAATTCGACGTCGAACGGCTGCACAAAATCCAATCGCGCCCGGCCGCTTACGAGAAGACTCCGCCATGCCGTTGACGTTCGACCTGACGTTTGACGAGCTCCTGACCTACAATGGCATCAATCCGCGGCCGGCGGATTTCGATGCCTTTTGGGACAACAGCCTCGCCGAAATGCGGGCGATCGATCCGCAGGTAGAGTTGCGGCCGGCGGAGTTCCAGGCCCGCGGGGCCGAGTGCTTTCACCTCTATTTTTCCGGCTGCGGCGGGGCGCGGATTCATGCAAAACTGCTGCGGCCGAAGACGGCGCCGGCCCCGCATCCGGCTGTACTCTTGTTCCACGGCTACACCGGCAACTCGGGCGATTGGTCGGAGAAACTCAAGTACGTTGCCGAGGGCTTTACCGTGGCCGCGCTCGACTGCCGCGGTCAAGGCGGGCAATCGGAGGATCGCGGCGGCACCTTGGGCAACACCCATCGCGGACACATCATCCGCGGATTGGACGACGCCCTGGGCGGCCGGCCGCAGAAGTTGCTCTTTCGGCAGATATTTCTCGACACCGCGCAACTGGCGCAGATCGTGATGGACATGCCCGAGGTCGACCCGGCGCGGGTCGGCGCGGCCGGAGGCAGCCAGGGCGGGGCGCTGACGGTCGCTTGCGCCGCGCTGGAGCCGCGGATCAAGCGTGCCTCGCCCGCCTTTCCCTTCTTGTCCGACTACAAGCGCGTCTGGGAAATGGACTACGCCAAGGACGCCTACGCCGAACTGACCGAGTATTTCCGCAACTTCGATCCGCTCCATCGCCGCGAAGACGAGATCTTCGAAAAGCTCGGCTATGTCGATATCCAGTTTCTTGCCGGACGCATCAAGGCGGAGGTGCTCTGGAGCATCAGCCTGATGGATATGATCTGCCCTCCTTCCAGCCAGTTTGCCGCGTACAACAAGATCAGGTTGCGGAAGTCGATGAACATTTATCCCGACTTCGGCCACGAAAACCTGCCCGAGTACCACGACCGCACGTTCGAGTTTTTGCGGGGGCTGTGAGGGCGGATTGGACCGGGCCAAGATTGGCTGTCAGCGATCAGCTATCAGCGGTCAGCCAGGAGCAGAGGTTGCGGCGTAGTACGCCATCGCAACGCCCTCCGCGACCTGCGGTTACGCCGGAGGAAGCTGATCGCTGAAGACTGATAGCTGAAAGCCGATTGCTAGCCGCTGACAACCGACACGAAACCACGCCATCCCATCCCGCCATCTTTTCTGCATCTTCCATTGCCCCGCCCTTTCCTAAGTTATCGAAAAACCGCTCTAGCCGTGTTGCCCTCGGCCGGCTACACTTCGCCGCCACTTTTTCCGGGACTCGTCTCGAAAGCGTTCTCCCCCACATGGCGGAAACCCGTCGCGGCATTTGTACTGTCGGCCGAAGTCTGATCGGCTGGGCCTTGCTTGCGCTGCTGCTTTGCACCAGCCAGAGCGGGTGCGTGCAGCGGCGGCTGACCGTGCGGACCAATCCGCCGGGCGCCCTGCTGTACGTCGACGATTATCCGATCGGCACCACCCCCTGTTCGGTAAGTTTCACCTACTACGGAACGCGAAAGATCCGACTGGTGAAGGACGGCTACGAGACGCTGACGACGATGGAGTCGATACCGGCACCCTGGTACGAATACACTCCGTTCGATTTCATCAGCGAGAATTTCGTTCCCGGCCAAATCCACGATCAGCGAACGCGCGACTTCCAGCTACGACCGCAGGTCGTCGTGCCCACCGAACAGTTGCTCGCACGGGGCGAAGGGCTACGGCGGGGAGTCCACACCACCACCGGCACCGCGCCGCAACTATCGCCCGGCGGCATCCGCGGCCCAACGGTCCTGGGCCCCACGGCCACGCCAATCCCGGGCCCCGAGCCAATTCCCGCACCCGAGGGCGTCGGCGGCCAGCCGGTCCATCCGCTTCCCTAAGCGGCATCCGTCGGGTTATGCCTTAGCATAACGATCACCACCGGATCACCGCCTATGGGACGCCGCGCTTTACGCAAAATCGATCCTGCGATCGACCTGACCGGCCATCTGAAAACGGTCGAACAATTGCCGCGACCTTGCACCGCCGAGACGCTGTTCGGCCGCGCGGCGGCGCTGGAGGTCGAGGTTGGATCGGGCAAGGGGCTTTTCTTGCGGAATGCCGCAGGCGCCAGGCCGGAAGCCAGTTTTCTCGGCATCGAAGTGACCAAGAAATACGCTGAATTCGCGGCCGCGGGGCTGGCCAAGGCCGGCCTGACCAATGCGATGATGGTCAACGGCGATGGCCTGCGGGTCTTTCAGGAGTTGATTCCAGACGGTTCGCTGGCGGCCGTACACGTCTACTTTCCCGATCCGTGGTGGAAGAAGCGGCATCGGCGGCGGCGAGTAATGCGGGAATCGTTCCTCCGCGACATCGAACGAACGCTGCGGCCCGGCGGGTCGCTCCACTTCTGGACCGACGTTGAGGAGTACTTTCAGACCTCGCTGGCACTGCTGGCATCGCAAACGACGCTGCTCGGCCCGCTGCCGGTGCCCGAGACCCCGGCCGAACACGACATGGCCTACCGCACCCACTTCGAGCGGCGCGTCCGCTTGGCCAGCGAGACGGTGTATCGGGCGGAATTTAGGAAGGGAATTGGGGCTGCTTAGGGTGTCCCGGTAGGCTGTGCTTGGCTGTCAGCGGTCAGCAATCAGCTTCCAGCATTCCGAGAGCGTAACTGCCGTCTTTCCAGTGTCTTACGACGGACGCCACAGCAAATCCTGACCATCCGCCTGATCGCCGAAAGCGGAACGCTGATAGCTGAAAGCTGACACCTGACCGCTTCGGAGCGATCGAATATCCCAAGAAACCTCTCTTGCAGCACAACCCGCCCTTGACTATCCTCCCGCCTCCTCCTACTAGGCGAGGCGAGAAGGCCGTGGGTGCATCGATTTGTCCAACCCGTTTGCGGTTTGCCGGCACGCTGTCCTGCGCGGGCTGGTTCGCGCTGGCCGTTTCGCTGCTGGCGTTGAGCGGCTGCGGCGAGTTCATGTCGCAGCAGCAAAACGCCTCGGGCGTTCGTCTCTACGAGCAAGCCCAATACGCCGACGCGTTGCGGGAGTTTCAGGAGGCGACCTACAGCAATCCCCGCGACGGCGACGGCTACTACAATCAGGCCGCCACGTATCATCGCATGGGCCGGCAGAATCACTGCGATTCCGATCTGAAGTTGGCCGAAAAGTACTACAACGATTGCCTCGACCGAAATCCTAACCACACCGAGTGCTATCGCGGGCTGGCGGTGCTGCTGGCCGAGCGGGGCGACAAGGACGCCGCCTTCCGGCTGGTGCAGGGCTGGGCCGATCGCGAGCCCAAGTCGGCCGATGCCAAGGTCGAGTTGGCCCGATTGTACGACGAGTTCGGCAATCGGCAAGCGGCTCAAAGCTGCCTGTACGAAGCGATCGAGGCCCAGCCCGACAACGCCCGGGCGCTGACCGCCTTGGCGAAGATGCGCGACGACGCCGGCGACAAGGCCCAGGCGTTGGTGAATTACCAGCGGTCGCTCAGCCACGACAGCCGGCAGCCGTACGTGGCTTCTCGAATCAGCGCCTTGCAGAGAGAGGTCAGCCCGCCGCCGTCCAACGGCTCCGGGGACACGGGCGCGCCTGACGCGCCGGCGCCGCCGGTTGTCGAGACGGGCACTCGCATGGCCGACCACGGCCCGCCGCCGCTAAAGTAGCGCCGCCGCAGTCTGCCGTTTCAATCTGGGACCTTGCTGCCGTCGATAACCTCGTTGCCCGCCTTCGTGCCGAGCACCAATATGTCGGTGGATCGATGGTGTCGTTGATCTGGTGTACCGAGCCGTCAACGAAGAGGAAATTGGCGCCGTAGGGGTGATAGCTCCAAAAATCATCGACGTGGACGACGGGGCTATTGGGGGTGTGCGGCGGGTTGTCGCTGCTGTCGCCGGTATGACCTAGAACCAGGACCGGTGCCCCTTCCGGACCGTATGGGCTTCCCTGTTGCGGCGGCACGATGGCGCCGGTTACCGACCCCGTCCAGGTCGCGTAGGCCAGGGCGCTGCTCCGCTCGCCGACGAAGAGCGTATGGCTGCTGCCGTCGGTCACGTCGGCCATCCGCACGCCGCTGTTGCGATAGAACATGTCCTGGTGCAAGATGCTGCGCTCGGGATTCGTTGATGCCGGCAGAAGGAAGCCGGGATCGACGGTGATCTCCGGATTGCCGAAGACGCCCACGTAGTTGCTGTGGGCCACTAGCACCGGATTGCTGGCGGTGGTGAAGGTCTTGTCACCGCCGTCCGAAGGGCAGAGGAACCCGGATAGAATGGTCGCTCGGGGCACGGCATTGGCCGGGTCGCCGATGTCCTTGTCGAACTGGATCTGGTCGTGGAGGCCGGGCTGTTCGATATACGGCAGCAGCATTGCCGCCCAGCCCCATCCCGGTCCCAGATCGTTGGCGGGGCCGCCGCTGCCCACCGCCGAGATGTAGCCCGCCGGAAACGTACCGATCGCTTCGTGATAGTTGTGCAGGGCCAACCCGATCTGTTTCAGGTTGTTGCCGCACTGCGTCCGCCGCGCCGCTTCCCGCGCCATCTGCACCGCCGGAAGCAGCAACGCGATCAAGACGCCGATGATCGTGATGACCACGAGCAATTCGACCAACGTAAAACCGCGAGGGATTAAGGATTGGGGATTAGGGATTGGAAGTCGCCGTTTAGCCGCCGCGTCCACGCGGCGAGGCGGTGCGCTGGGCCGATTTGCTGCTTCATACCCGCCAATTCGCTGACCATGTGCCACTGCTTCGCAGAAGCAGTGCCGTCGGTGAGTAGACATTCGGCACTGCTCGCGGGCAAGCAGTGGCACACTTGCTGCTTGCCGTTCGAGTCGCGGGAACGAACCACTGTGCTTTGCCAACATCGCGTAGTCTCCAAACAGAGGTGGCGGCCCGCTCGCGCAGTGCCAAAGGCGTTTGACGCACAAGGCGCACACGAGCAGCCGGGAAAGAACCAGAGCGAACGGGAGGAGATTACGCGGAGATCGGCGGCGCGCGGCTCTGCCAGGCCGAGAAGGCGGCGGCGACGATGCGCACCGGCGCCGGCGCGGCAACCTCTTGCACCAGCGCCGGCGACTACGGGAACCACCTCGGCCACTGGGGCGGGCTTATGGCCGAGGAAATGACAAACAGAGCAATGACCGCCGTCCGAAGGGCACGGCGTCGGAGTTTGGGAAGAATTCTGCCGCGGCGCCTCTCCCCCCGACTCACCGTGATGGCAAGCCTCTGATGCCGCGTGGGCGAGCGATTGCCCATGACAACATCGCCCGCCGGGGTCGGCATGATTGTGGAAGAGCGACGCCGTTGTGATCGTCAGCGCGTAGCCGACGGCCACCGCAATCGAAAGCCAGCGATTCTTCGTGCAAATGCGCATCGGCGGTCCGACCAGAACATTCCAATATGTCCTATGCTACGCATTCGGACTCCAGATTGTCAAGGTTTCAAGCCGCGGAACTGATGAATTGGTCCACATTTCATGGAAATTTAACTCCATTCCCGCCGCGGTGTGCCATTCCTCGCTCGCCGCGGGCGGCAGCGCAACTGCCACCCCCAACCACGGCACGTGTCGGTGCAAAGCCGCAAGCGGCTGTTGCTAATCTTTCACGCCGATTTTCAGTTCATCGGAGTTGGCCTTTAGTTCCGGGGCGTACATCGCGGCGGCGCGAGTCGGCAATGCGCTGAATCGGCCGGGAATCTCGGCCCGCATCCGGTATGATACGCTGTGCTTGCCGCGAGCGAGCGTGCGGGCGAAGAAGACCACGCGGTTGTCGCGGAACTCGACGTAGGCCCCCAGGTCGTTGCCGGTGTAGCCGCTGCGCAGATCGACCGGCTCGAAACCGGCCGGCTTCATGTCCTCGAAGACCAGGTACTCGTAGTCGTTCTTGCTGTCGATCTCCAACTCGATCTCCACGAGGTCGCCGCTGTGGACGACCGAGAGATTGGGCAACTCCTGCCGTTGGTACTTCTCGACCTTCTCCTCGACCGCCTGCCCGCGCGAGCCTTCGACGTGGATCGACTTGTCGGCCTTCAGCAGCTTGTAATACTTGCGGGCGACTTTGATCTCGACCGATTTCGACTTCGGGATGAAGTCTTCCAGGGTGAAGGTGGTCAGGTAGGCGTTGTAGTAGAGCGGCCCCGAGCCTTTCTTGTGGAGGTCGACGGTGTGTTTGCCCACGGCGATGCCGTCGCCTTCCAGCACGAACTTATTGTCGAACTGGAACAGGACCTTCGGCGTGATCTCGACCGCCTTTTGCAGCTTGCCGTCGTAGTAGATTTCGACGGTCATGTTCGGCTGATTCTCGCCGCTGGCGCGGATGAAATCGGCCATCGCCTCGATGCACAAGGCGGTGTCGCGGGTCGAATTCCAATAGCTGGCGTTCTTGCGGTTGTTCAACAGATACTTCACCAGTCGCCGGGCAAGCTCGCCGTGCGGATCGGTGCGGGCCAGCAGCTTCAAGTAATAGGCCTCGGCCTCGAATTCGCTGCCGTACCAGAACCACCAGCAGCCCTCGGGCATGTTGAGCCAGGCCGTCTGGTTCTCGTCGTCCTGCTGCACGTACTGGCCGATGTTCCGCAGCAGCATCGCCAGTTTGTCGCGCTCGCCCTGCTTGTCGAGCGCGATGCCGAACATGGCCATGCCGTAGACGCCCAGCTTCGTGCGGTCGCGGTAGAGGAAATCGAGCATGTCGGCATTTTTCACGCCGGCGTCGATAAGCACCATGTAGACGAAGGCGTCGAGGCTATCGGCCGACGCTTTCCACCGCAAGCCTTCGGGCTTTTTCTCGATCGCGGCATTCTTGAGCAATTGGATTTGCTCGTCCTGGTAGTTTTTCAGCCAGGCGACGCCGCGGTCCAAAACGCCGGGCACCAGGGCCACGTCGTTCTGCTTGGCAATTTGCAGCCCGTGGACGACGACCGCGGTGGTGTGCGGCATCGAGTGCTCGCCCCAGCCGGAGAACCAGCCCCAGCCGCCGTCGGAGCACTGCATCTCGGTGAGCCGCTCGACGCCCTCCTTGACCATCCGCTGCACTTCATCCACATCGAACACGGGATTCAGTCCGGTCCCCTCTCCCTTTGGGAGAGGGTTAGGGTGAGGGCCGTTCGCCTTCAACTGTTTCCACTGCTTCGCCCGGTCGGCGTCGTTGCCGATCTCCTGGGCGTTGAGGTTGGTTTGCTTCTTCTCGATCGCGCGGAGGTCGAGGTGCATGTCGAGCAGGACTTTCTGCGTGATCACCGTCGGCAGGAAGCGGTTCAACGTCTGCTCGGTGCAGCCGTAGGGATAATCGACCATGTACGGCAGGGCATCGACCATCGCCCCGGCCAGCGTCGGCGAGAAGCGGACTTCGAGCCGCGAATCCTTGGGCCGCCGCTTGTCGGGCACGTCGATCGTGACTTTGCCGCTTTGGTCGTCGGGGCGAATCTCGCCGCAGTACGAGTCCATCTTCGACATGCCGTGGATGTAACAGGGGAACCGCTGCTCCATCGCGTCCGATTCCTCGTCCGTGAGGGCCTTCACGCGGATGACGGCTTCGCCTTCGTCGAGGACTTTGACGGTCCAATCGACGCGGGCTTCGCCGTTGGGGGCGATCTCGACGGTTTGGGTCGATTTAGCTTCGTCGAGCATTGCTAGCGGCGCCCGCGCCGCCCTGCGGGCGGCGGCTAAACGGGATGAATCGCTGTCCGCGCCCGCGGTCGGATTGCCGCCGAAATCCAATGCCACTTCGACGCTCTTCTTCGTCTTCAAGTAGTTATGTACGACGGCCGACAGCACGACTTCATCGGTTTGGACGAAGAACCGCGGGGCCTCCATGCGGATGATGAGGTCCTTGCGGGTCACCACGTCGGTTTGTCCTTGGCCGACGCGGGTGCCTTGGCCCATGCCCCAGACTTTGATCCGCCAGGTCGTCAGGTTCTCGGGCATGTCGAGCGAGACCTCGGCGGTGCCATCGTCGGCGGTCGTGAGATTGCCGACCCAGAGGGCGGTGTCGGCGAACTTAGTGCGGATGGTCGGCTGGACCAGCGGCGCTGCTTTGCCGCCGGGCGGGCCCGCTGCGCCGGTCGGCAACGCTGCGCTCTTTTCCAACATAGGCCGTCCGGCCGCCCCCGGCGCAGAGTGCGCAATCATCCCTCGTGCACCGAAGCCGCCGCCGCCGCCGCCGACAGCGCTCGCGGGCGCCGGCAGCGCCGTATCCTCTCCAGGCTCTTCTGCAAATGCCGGCGCGCCGCCGCCCTCCCCGGTGAGCTCCTCGGCCACCGCACCGCCGAAGATGCCGAGATTGCTCATTGCGATCTTTCCCGGCGGAACCAGGTTGTAGAACCAGCGTCCCAGGCTGGTTTCGCTCTGCGGGTTATGGTAGCGGCGCCACTTCCAGAAGAACTCCTTGATATCGGGCACGTTGCTGCCGCCGGAAATGTACTCGACCGATTTGTCGTAGATCGCCACGACCGTCGAGCCGACGAACGGACGCCCCGCCAAGTCGGTCAGCTTCACGTTGACCTTGGCCTTTTCGCCGGGCTTGTAGGCCGCCTTGCTGGGTTGGATTTCGACGTTGAGGATTCGTTTTTCCGGCGGGACGACGATCTCCTTCGCTTCGGTGTAGAGCCGGCCGTCGGCCACGGTGTCGGCCTCGATGAAAAAGTTCGGCATGTCCTTCTTCACCACGCCGACGTCGACGACCGTGCTCTTGCCGTCGAGCCGCAGCACCGTCGGCGGCAGGTAGACGCCGTTGGTCGGCCGAACGAACAGCAGCACCGTGCCGCCGGCGCGGTCGGTGTTGATTTGCAGTTTCACCGTGTCGCCGGGGACGTAGGTCTCGCGGTCGGGAATCAATTCGACGTGGTTGAAGCGGAATTGCGAGCCGTCAAAACGCTCGCCGATCGTGGTGAAGAGGTAGCCGCCTTCGATGGTATGGCCGCCGGTTCCCTCTCCCTTTGGGAGAGGGTTAGGGTGAGGGCCGGCGGCGGAGGGATTAGGGATTGGGGATTGGGGATTGGAGGAAGGCGGAGGATTGCCGACCGCCGACTGCCCACTGACCGTCGCCCTCACCCCCGGCCCCTCTCCCAAAGGGAGAGGGGAGGAGGATTTGTCGGCCACTTTGTACGAAATGCGGTACTGCCCCGCTTGCGAGGCGGTCATCTGCTGCTGCGACGTGCCTTCGGCATTGGTGCTGAGCGGCCAGGTTTGCACCGGCGTTTCGACGGGCTTGCCGTCCTTGTAGCTGATCTTCAACAGCGTGACCTCCCCCTTGCCCTCGACCGGCTTGCCGTCGAGCGTGCGGGCGGAGAAGTGGGCGTGGATCGTGTCGCCGACGTTGTAGTAGCCGCGATCGAGCCAGGCGTAAACCGAAAACGGCTTGCGGGCGACGAGGACCGTGCCCGTGCCGACGATCGTTCGCCGCGAGGCATCGACCACTTCGGCGGTGATCGTGTAACTATGGTCTTCGTCGGGATGGATGGCCTTGGCCACGCCGGTATCGATCTCGACCTTTACCGTGCCGTCCGGGCCGATCTCCACTTCCTGATCGGCGACCAACTCGGGCGGTTCCTGCCGATGCGGCCACCAGAACGGCATTGGCCGGGGACAGCCCCAATTGTGCCAGCCGGGATACCAATCGTAATCGCAAGCGAACCACCAGTAGCCGGGGCCGTAGAGCCAGTCCCACGGGCCGACGGGATACCAGCGCTCGTCGTAGCTGCTGCGATTGACCTTGTACTTCACCTTGGCCTTGGTGACCGGCGAGCCGAAGTAGTACTTCGCCTTGATGGTGGCGGTGATCTTCTCGCCGAGCATGACCGGCTTCGTCGGGGCATCTACCGTCACCTCGAACTCCGGTTTCTTATACTCCTCGACGCGAAAGCTGCCGCCGCCGTATCCGAGGACGTAGAGTTGATAGACGCCCAGCGTGGCGTCGGCCGGGATAGCGTATTCTCCCTCGATTCCGCAGTAGGCATCGGTCATCTTCACGATCGAGGCGACCTTCTCTCCCCTGGGATTATGCACCCAGATGTTGAACTGCCGATTGACGAACTGCGTCCCGTCCTCCATGTCGTACTTGGCGTGCCGAATCCAGAACTTGTACTTCACCTTCTGGCCCGGCCGATAGACGGGCCGGTCGGTGATCGTATAGACCTTCATGGCGTTATACTCGGCGTCGTACGGGGCGGGATACCAGACGCCGGTGAAGCCGAGATAGGCGAAGCGGCCTTCGCCGGTCGTGGCGGTGAGGAGCCATTGGTAATTCGGCGGCTGGCGCTGCGGATCGGTGATGATCTGGCCGTCGGCGTCGGTGAACTCGGCAAACTGCTTCGTGTAGATGTCATACTTCGGCGGGTTGTCGTGATAGACCTGCTGCCAGCCGAAGAACTCGACGTTGGCCTTGGTGATCGGTTTGCCGCTGGCGGCGTCGGCGACGAAATAGTACATCTTGCCGGAGAGCGATTTCTTCACAATCGCCGTGTTGTCGATCCAAACGATGACCATCGAGGTGTTTCCGCCCTTCATCGTGGCGGTCACCAGATACGCGCCCGGCGTGGAAAGCGGCGGATGGACCGTTGCCAGCTTGTCGAAGTGCTTCTCCCGCGGCCGAAGCGGCATCTGCCACTGAGCGACCTGCTGGCCGAGGTACTTTTCTTGCTTCTCCTGCACGAGCCGATAACCGATATTGCCGATGTTGACCTTTTGCCAGTCGAGCTGCCGGGGATTGGACTTGAGGAAATCCTTCACGTCGTCCAGCAGTTTCTTCACATCGATTTCGCGGGCGGTGAACTCGACGTAATCGCCGTTGCGGAAACGGTAATTCAGCGCGGGAGCCCGGCCGGCGGGCTGCGCCTGCGTCGACTCGAAGCGGCCCCAATTGCCGACGATCTGATCCAGTTGCCGCTGCCAACCGTCGATGCGGTCTACGTATTTGAGGCTGGAAAAATCCTTCGCCAGGCGCCGCCAGTACTCGGCCGCGCGGGGATATTGCCGCCGGTTCTCGAAAATCTGTGCCAATTTGTACAACGCGTCAACCACATGGTCTGGGTCGGGCTGGGCGGCGATCTGCTGGTAAATCTTGATGTAATTAAACTCGTCAGGCAGATCGAAGCGTTTGATGCCCGTAGCCAGCCGGGTGATCGTCTCGTTTTCCTTCAGCGTGTGCAGGGCGTAGGTGCCGCTTTGGTCCTCTTTCGTGTCGTCGGTGGCCATGCGGCCGAAGTGCCAGCCCCATTGGGCCAGCGTCTGCACGCCGAACTGGTTCCTGAGGAAATCGGCGAGTTGCGTCCGCACCGAGTTGAGCAACTGCGGATTCATTTCGACCGTCTGCTGGAGGCACCACCGCCAGCGCTGCCCGTCGTTCGCGGCGGCCGCGAAACTCTTCGGCACGTGGTAGAAGACCGGATGGCCGTCGGCGTCGACCGGGGCGCCGGCCGCTTGGCGACGGAACCCATATTCCCATCCCCAGCCGGACTCGTAATCGGGCAGCATGTTCAAGTCGGTGAGGTATTGCAGCCGCCACGCCTCGTCGTAACCGCGGTTGTTCAGCAACATGCGGGCCAGCGATTGCAGGAAGTCGCCGACGGCGGCGTGGTCGTCGTCCTTCATCGCCAAGGGCATCGCCTCGAGCATCAATTGCAGGGCGCGGACGCGGTCGCGCTCGGCCGAGTTGACCAGATTGGCCCCGCCGCGGTGCTGGCCGCGCTCGAACTTGCCGGCCACGATGAAGCCGAAATGGGGAACGCTCATGTATTGATC
Source organism: uncultured Planctomycetaceae bacterium (assembly GCA_963823895.1). Lineage (GTDB taxonomy): Bacteria > Planctomycetota > Planctomycetia > Pirellulales > Thermoguttaceae. The sequence goes on along the minus strand of CAWGNG010000020.1, from coordinate 118,495 downwards.
GGCGGCGGTGGCCAAGAGCCGCCAATTCGTTTTATGCACCTTGACGGCCTCTTCCAACAGGGCGTCGATCTCGGCGACGCGATTGAGCCGTTGCAGGCAATTGACCGCCACGTTCAGGTCGCCGCCGACCTCGCGGCCGTCGTTGTTTGGATCGAGAATCAGCTTGTGGAGGCCCTCGTAGGCGTCCTTGAAGTTGCCCTGTTGGACCGCTTCGCTCATTTGCTCCCTCGTTTCTGCGGTGCCGGAGGATTCCTCCGCGCCGACGGCAAACGACAACAACGTTGCCGCCATGATACCAGCCAGGGACGATAGGTAGAAGTAGAAAGTCGCTTTCATCGCAATTCCTCCAGCAGGTTACCGCTGTTTATTGAGAGTCAGAGCTTGCGGTGCCGATGGGAGCTTACCACGGAGGCACGGAGAACACGGAGAGCAGGCAGACAAAATGGCAGAACACGGCATGGCCACCAATTGCAACCGTAGACCGTCCGTAACGCTTTCCCCTCCCATAACATCGACAGCACGGCATAGCCCTAACCGTTGGTATGTTTGTCTTCCTACTCCGTGAACTCCGTGCCTCCGTGGTTTACTTAGCGCTGTAGTGTTACCTCTCGCCTATTTTCACATGACATTATCCACCCGGAAGTCAATCGCCGACGGACGCTACATCTCCGCGGCGTCCTCCGCACGAGGTCGCCGATAATTCACACGTTGTGCTTTTAATCGTTGAAGCTGCACGTCGAGCCGATTGCGAAAATCCCGCCAATTCTTCTGCTTCGCGTCGCTCCACGTCACTTCGGCCAGCGCGCAGGCGCGGGGATAGACCATGTACTGCGCCTGGGCGTAATCGGGAACGACCTCGGTCCACATGTTCCCACCCGCGCCGAGAATATGGATGACCTTGTCGGCGGGAAGGACGGCAGGGACCGGTTCCAGGGCATAGACGGTCTTCAGCGGTAGGACGTTGCCCCATCCGCGCGGCTCGCCGGTTTTTGCCTGCGGATAATCGAAGTAGCAATTCGTCGTCGGGGTCATGACGACGTCGTGGCCGGCGTTGGCGGCCGTCACGCCGCCTTCCATGCTCCGCCAACTCATCACGGTTGCGTTGGGGGCCACGCCGCCTTCGAGAATCTCGTCCCAGCCGATCAGCGTGCGGCCGTGGGCGTTGAGAAACCACTCGATGCGGCGGATGAAATAGCTCTGCAATTCGCTGTCGTTCTTGAGCCCTTCCCGCTTCATCCGTGCCTGGCACTTCGCACACGTCTTCCAATCGCCCCTGGACGCTTCGTCGCCGCCGACGTGGATGTACTTGCTGGGGAAAACCTGCAAGACTTCGGCGAGCACGCCTTCGAGAAACTGGTAGGTGGCATCGTTGCCCGGACAGAACTCGCCGGCCGGCTTGCCCGTGCAACTCAGCTCGGGATAGGCCGCCAGCGCGCCGCCGGCATGGGCGGGCATTTCGATCTCCGGCACCACGTTGACGTAGCGGGCCTGCGCGTAGGCGACGATCTCGCGCATCTCGTCGTGCGTAAAGAAGCCGCCATAGGGCTTGTTCGCCGGGTACTTGGTCCCCAAGAACGGGTTGTCGGTACGCCATGCGCTGAGGCCCGTTAGCTTGGAATAGCGTTTGATCTCGATCCGCCAGCCTTCGTTGTCGGTCAGGTGCAACTGGAGCGTGTTCAGCTTGTGCTCGGCCATCAGGTCGATGAAGTTCTCGATTTCGCGCTTGTTGAAGAAGTGGCGTGCCACGTCCAACAACAGGCCGCGCCAACGAAAACGCGGTTTGTCTTCGATCTGCACGGCCGGCAGCGTCCACGCGACGTTCGCTTCGATCTTGGCCGGCGAGAAGACTTGCGGCGGCAGGAGTTGCAGCAGCGTTTGCGTGCCGTAGAACAATCCCGGCCCGCCGGCGGCGGCAATTATTACCCGCTCGGGCGTTGCGACGAGCATATAGCCTTCGGGACCGAGCGCGGAAGCGTCTTTCTCCATCTTATTTGTCAGCACAATCGCGCCGCGAGTCGCCGCAGTGCCGTCGTACTGCTTCACCGCCATCGGGAAGCCGGTGGAGCGACGCAGGCGTTCGGCCAGCAGCTTGCCGACGGTTGCCGCGTCGGACGAGTCCTTGTCGACAAGAATGACGGTGTCGCCGCTAAGGACAAACTCGCCCGGCGTGCGCTCGACGTGCAGCGGTTTCGGCACCAGGGCAATCGGAGTCTCTGCTTGCGCCGCCTGTAGAGCGCAGACGGCAGCAGCGATGAGCATGGGGACGATTCTGCTGGCAATTCTGCTTCGGGTCATATTTGTTCTCCTCGGTGGACGGTCAATTGTAGCCCGCCCGAGCGAGGATTGCCATTCTAAGAGGCTCGCTATGATTGCGACGATCTCAGTGGAGGAAAAGTTCCAACATCACGAAGCGGGACGCGACCTTGTCGGTGTGACGCTCAGGAGATGGCGGCCGTTTCCGGCGTGCCCCCCTGGCGTGGCGGTCGGGCGGAGTTTTTGGTTGTTTTTCGCCGCTCTTTTCCGCCGATACTCTTATTGACAAAAATACGGTACGTTTGTACAGTAATTATGGAGGTGTGAACGTGGAAGGAGAGCGGGGAAGCACGATTTGCCTGGAGAAACTGCGGCGGCAGATCGCCCGGCTGGAAAGCGGCGGGCGTCGCCGCGGCGGCGAGACGGTCTCCAGCGGTTGCGCGGCGCTCGATGGCCTGCTTCCCGAGGGGGGCTTTTGCCGCGGCACGCTGGTCGAGTGGCTCTCGGCCGCAGGCGGCGGGGCATGTACGCTGGCCCTGTTGGCGGCCGAGCACGCATGTCGCGGCGGTGGAATGCTGGCCGTCTTCGACCATCGCCGCGAGTTTTGTCCTCCGGCTGCCGTGCGGTTGGGGATCGAGCCGGAGCAACTCCTGGTGATCCACGCCGACGCCGCGGCCGACAACCATTGGGCCATCGACCAGGCATTGCGATCGCAGGCCGTGGCCGCGGTGCTCGCCTGGCCGGGCCGGCTCGATGATCGAACCTTTCGCCGTTGGCAATTGGCCGCCGAAGAAGGGGGCTGCCTGGCGATGCTGCTCCGCCCGGAAACCGCCCGCGGCGAACCCTCCTGGGCGGACGTGCGGCTGTGGGTCGATACACTATCGATCGCCACCGCGTTGCAAAGCCGCAAGCGGCTGTTGAGGATTGTGTTGCTGCGGTGCCGCGGCGGAAACGCCGAGCGCGGCGTGGACGTGGAGCTCGACGATGAGACGTATCGCTTGCATTCACTGGACCGCCGCCGCTGGCAAGTCGCCAACTGAACGCGGCGAATTGCAGATCGTCGAGCGTTGCGGCCAGTTCAGCCCGATCGTCGGTTTCGATCCGGCCGACCGCCGCAGTGTCTTTCTCGACATCAGCGGCCTGGCCCATCTCTTCGGCGGCGAAGCGGCGCTGGCCGAGGCGATCGTCGGTGATCTCACACAGTTCGGTTATACGGTTCGCTTGGCGGTGGCCGATACGCTCGGCGCCGCCTGGGCCGCGGTGCATTATTGCAAAATGAAAAATGCAAAATGCAAAATGCAAAATGAACGTTCCCTCGTTCCCACGCTCCACGTGGGAACGCGTTGCGAACAGTGCTCGGCGTTGGCCGGCTCGATACAGATCGCCGAAACAGCGGGGTTCGCACATAGAGTGTGTGAACCGGAACCCGAGCCAATTTGCACTTTTCATTTTTCATTTTGCATTTTGCAATCTTTCGCCATCCTCCACCCCCTCCCCATCGAGACCCTGCGTCTGCCGCCGGAAACCGTGCGACTGCTGCACGAACTGGGGCTTGTTCGCATCGGCCAATTGGAGGCGCTGCCGCGGGAAGAGTTCTTGTCGCGGTTCGGACCGGTGCTGTTGCAGCGGCTGGATCAGGCCTTTGGGCGATTGGACGAGCCCGTGCCGGCGTGTCCGCTGCCGCCGCGGTTCGAGGCCGGCTGGTCGGCCGAGCATCCGACCGTGCGGCGGGAGACGATTGCCGCGGCCGTCGAGTGGCTGATTGCCCGCGTGGCGACGATGTTGGCCCGCTGCGGCCGCGGCGCCTTGCGGCTCGACTGCCGAGTGTTCCTGGAAAACAACAATCAGCAATCAACCATCAACAATCTTCCGTTTGCAGAAGGGGACAGTCCCATTTTCGCTGGCGCGAAAATTGGGACAGTCCCCCATCTATCCTTATCGGTCGGTTTATTTCAGCCGACGGCCGATGCAAAACGTCTGTTCGCTCTGCTTCAGCTCCAGTTGGAGCGGCTGCGAATTGGTTCGCCGGTGACGGCGGTCGAGGCGGCGGCATCGCTGAGCGCGCCGCTTGAGCCGCGGAAACAGGCGATGCTCTTCGATCTCGACGGCGACCTGTGCCGGCCGCGTCGCCTGGCCGCGCTGGTCGAGCGGCTTTGCAGTCGCTTGGGGAGCCGGGCGGTGGTCGGCGTGCGGCTTCGGCCCGAGGCGCAACCGGAACTTTCCTGGCACTACGACCCGCTGGTCGGCAGGCAGCGGCGGCGTATGCCAACAGACTGTAGGAGGCGTCTCCCGATGCCGATGCAGCGGTGCAAGGACCGCAAATCGGCGACAGGAGTCGCCTGCTACAGTTCCAATTGCTTGCCGGAATTGCCGCCGCGTCCGTTGCGGTTGTTGCCGCGTCCGCTGGCGGCGGCGGTGACGTGGATCGCGCCCGGCGGGCCGCCGCTGCGCTTCCAGTTTGACGGTTGCGAACACGAGATCGCGCGGAGTTGGGGGCCGGAGCGAATCGAGACCGGTTGGTGGCGCGGCCGTGCGGTGGGCCGCGACTATTTCCGCGTCGAAACCGCCGCCGGCGGCCATTTCTGGCTCTTCCGCCGATTGCGCGACGGAAAATGGTTTCTGCACGGGATGTTCGAGTAGGGGACTGTCCCAATTTTCGCATCAGCAAAAATGGGACTGTCCCCCTTGCCGCGGTCGAGCAAGGCCTCCGCTCTTGCGCGTTTCCCGCCGGCGCGTTATGATGGACGTGCGAAAGGCAAACCGAGCAAGAATGAGCAAACCTAACAGAGTGAAAGCTAGACTTGACGCGGCGAAACGCCCAGCGGCGGTGTCGATGGGCAAGACGTCCGCGAGGTTATTCGTCGCTGCGATTGTGCTCTTTGTTGCTACGCGCTGCTACGTTGCCTTCGTAATGAACCCGGCAATCACCGACATCACGCTCTACTTCGAGTACTCGTCGCGGGCGATCGATCGACAGAAAGAGCCGTATCGCGACTTTGCCGTCGAGTATCCGCCGGTGGCCTGGTGGAGCATGTGCATTCCGCGGCTTGTTGACGAGCGGCGGTTGACCACTAGCCCCCATTCGCCGGTGAATGCCGCGATCTTCCGCGATTACCATCAGGCCTATCGGCTGGAAATGGCCCTTTGCGACGTGGCGGCGTTCGGGCTGTTCCTGGCGATCGTTCGCAAGCGTAGGCCGCAATCGGCGGGCTGGGCGGCGATGACTTACGTGGTGACGAGCACGATCCTCTGCCACGTGCTCTACGACCATTTGGACGAGGGGACGCTGCTGTTTTCGATGCTCGGAATGTACGCCTGGACGCAAACGCTGGAACCGCGGCGATCGGGCTCGGCATGGTCGGCGGCGGCGTTCTTCTTTTTCGGATTGGGGTTTTCCTTCAAGATCATCCCGGTGATTGCGGTTCCGTTCCTGTTGCTGGCGGAATGGCGCAATGCGGATCGCGGGAAGCGGTTGGCGGCAGGTCTTGCGGGCTTGGCCTTGGGAATGGGAGGGCCGTTTGCAATTCAGTGCATGGTTTCGGGGCCGGGCGTGTTCGATCTATTCTCGCATCACGCCGGCCGCGGAATTCAAGTCGAATCGCTCTACTCGACGTTAATGTGGATCGGCTCGCTGTTTGGCCAGCCGATTTCGATTTCCCTGAGCACAGCCGACGGGGCGTATTGCGTTTTCGGCAGTTGGCTAGCGGTAATGACAATGAAGGTGCTCTCGATCCTCTTGCTCTGTGGCTTTCTGGGGGCGGCGGGCATTTGCGCCATCCTCCGCCGCTCGCGTCTCGGACGGGCGGAGGCGTTCGGCCTGGCGTGTTACGCACTCGGGGGATGCGCCGTATTCTCGAAGGTCTTTTCGCCGCAGTATTTCGTCTGGTCGATTCCGCTGCTGCTGCTCGCCGGAGTCGAAGCATTGCCCGAGAAGCCCAAGTCGGCCTGGACCCTGGCGGGCTTGTTGATCCTGGCGGCGGGATTGACGACGTGGATATTTCCCTATCACTATTTCTGCGCACCGCTTGGCCCAAGAGGAACGCCCATATCCTGCGGGCTGATTCCGGCAAGTCCCGAGGAGCCGTTGGCGCCGTCATCCTTGGGCTACGCCGTGCTGGCGGCGCGCAACTTCCTGTACTTGGGGGGCGTAATCTGGCTGGGCGCAGCGGCTTTCGGCCGCCGCAATGCAGATCGACTGCCGCCGGCGAGCCGCTCGAAAAATCAGTGATCTCTGGCTTCTTCCCGCAAGATCAGCAGCCAGCCGCGGCCCGGCTCGACGCGGATTTCGGCGGACGCTGAGAACTTCGCCGCCGGCTGGAAATCCTTGATCTCGGGAGCCGTGCATGTTGCCTTCGTCGGATCGAGCCCCAATGCCTTCCAATCGATCTTGAGCTTGATCGATTCTCGCTTCGGGGCCCAACTCGCCACCGAGACCAGCGTCTTCCCCTGGCGAACGTACGCGGTGGCGAGAACGTCGTGGCGGCCGGTCTTCACCGGGCAGCTTGGATCCCAATAGCCGATCATTCGTGCTTTGTCGATGCCGAAGTCGTCCCAGCATTTCCAGATTGGCCGCGGGTCGCCCGACCAGCCGAGCCGCGTGGTCATGCCGTAGATCATGCCGCGCCAGCGGTTGCCGCCGTCTTGCAGCATTTCGCCCGTCAGTCCGTACGGAATGCCCGACATCTCCACCAGCCAATAATCGGGCGACTCGTTGTAGTTAAAACCCTCGCCGAACCAGAGGCTGTTGATGTACGGCAGCAATTCCAGGTGGCAACTGGCCGGATTGTTCATGCCGTATTCGGCGGCGAAGCTGTTCCCTTCGTGGAAATCGATCAGGCAGCCGGGCTTGGTCCGATCCATGACCTTGCGAATGCGTTTCATGATCTCGCGGTCGAAGCCGGCGCCGTCGAGGTAGAGCCCGTCAACGCCGACTTCGCGGATCAGCCACGCCAGGCCTTCGAGATAGTAATTGTGCCAGCGGCTCAGCCCCTGTGTGGCGATGGCGGCGTCGCAATGGCCGTTGCCCAACGGTTGGTGCCAGGCGGGGACGTAGTCGCTGCGGAGATGTTCGATCAACCAGGAGGAGCCGGTCGGTTTGTTGGGATCGACGGGCTTGTTTTCGCCTTTCGCACTGTCGAACTGGTCGGCCAGGTGGAAGCCCGGCCCGTTCACGTAGACTTCATCGCCGAGGCTCCGCAGGGCCCAGATTTCGGCGGTGTAGTTCGATAGTTCGCGGATGGTGTAATAAATCTTCAGCTTTATATTGTGCGCATGGGCTTCCTTGGCGAGTTGTTTCATCGGCTCGACGACGACGAACGGATAATTGATGTAGGGATTCTTGCCGTTCGCTCCCTGGTGGACGGTCAGGATGCGGGCGCCGTTGCGGACGACTTCGTCGATCGTGGGGAACGGATTCCACGGCAGCGGATGTTGGTAGCGCCAATTCCAATGCGCCGGATCGATGCGATGGAACGGCGTAACAGCCAATCCAAAGTTGAAGTGCAATTCCGCCCCGGCCTTGAGCTTCTTCGGACCGGTGAAAGGCGACAAAACGACCAAATCGGGCGAAACCTCGCGGAGCCGGCAGCCGCCGAGCCCGGCGTTGCCCCAGTCCTCGTAGACGCCCGAGGCCCGCAGGTTGAAATAGTCCCAGCGATCTTCGACGTGCTTGAACTTGCCGCCCAAGCCGGCATTGACGTCGCCGATCCAGAAGTGGTTGTTGGCGTAACGCACGTCCCATTTCCAATCCCATTTCGCCGGGCGATATCCACCCTTGCGCCCCAGGCCCATCATGTACGTGGCGATTTCGCGGCGGAGCGGGATTTCCAGCCGAATGTCTTTCAACGCCGCTGCCTCTTGGAGGTTCTTCCCGCTGAGGGTCAGCCGGAAGTTGACGTAACCGTCGCATTCGAGCTTCGCCCGACAGTGAAGCGCGAATGGTCCCGCGCGGCTGGTAGATTCCCAGGTTACAGCGCCGCTCTTTTGATCGATGATCCTCGGATCGCCGCCGGCGAATTCCTTCGTGCCGTCGGGCGTTTCAACGACAAAGCGAATCGGGCCGGCGAGAATCTCCTGCGGCGCGGCATCGACGCGATCGAGCGATCGGCCGAAGGTGCTCTGGATGCTCGCGGGCAAGCCGGTCGCGTCGAAACGCAGGCTCCGCCCCAGCAGGTGCAGCGTTCGGTCCGAAATCGTGATGGGCACATAAGGCGGATATGCCTCGTCATCCAGCCCGATCGTCGAATTGAGCCACCGCAGCCGCGAATATCGCCAGAGATCGCGGTCGCCGGCGTTGTCGAGAACTCGATCGTTGACGGTTAGTGCAACCGCGATTTCCGCCGGGGCGAGCCCCTGCGGCTGGAGCGCGATCATCGTCCGATATTCGCCCGCCGTGGCGTCGCAGGGAACTTGCACGCCGAACCAGAGCGGCTGGACCCGTCCCCGGCCGACCGAGACCCGTTTCACAAACGGGCGTCCCAGCCAATCCTTCCCTCCGGTATTGAAGCAGGTGAGCTCTCCAAGTCCGCCGCCGGCCGTTGCATTTTGAAACGGCTTCATGCCGCAGCGAATGTCGATTACGTCCTGCGTCACCGCATAAACGCCCAGTTGAAAAACGTAGTATTCTCCGCGGTACGCTTCGCCGTGGAACGAATCTCGCGGCCCCGACCGGATCCAGCCGAGCGGCAGCGCGTCGTTCATGCGGATCGGCCGGCGGCGGTCCTCGGGAAAGACCAGATAGGGCTTGCCACGATGCTCGGCCAGCAGTTTTTGCATTTCAGCGGCGGTGGCCGGCACCTCCATCGGATCGAAGCGATGAAACTCGTTGATCGCTTGGAATTGCACCACTTTCGCCCTGGGCAGGCCGCCGGTCTTGCCGCTCTTGATCTGGCGAACCAACGGCTCGCAAGCAGTCTTCCAGACGGCGTCTGCCGTGTCGGTCGGCGGAAGGTAGACGGTCCGGGGGAAATACCACTCGCCCTCCGTGCGAAACGGCATGTAATAGACGTAATAGACCCCCGTGGCCGAAGGCGGCTGGAAGAGCAGGTCGCCCGATTCGGCGTCGATCCGCACGCGTAGGCAGTTCTTCACCCGCTGGTTGCTGGCCCCGTCGATAATCACAATCTCTTTCTTCTCGGGACTTTCATCGCGGCGCCGCCAGGGGAGATGAACCCAAACGGCATCGGCCTTCTTCTCCACCTGGACGACAGCACGATGATTGCCCAACGACTCCGGCCAATCACCCACGCCGTAGGGAACGTCGGCCTCGCCGCCGCCCGCATCCGCCGCCGACGGAGAGTCGTCCGCCAGACAGATCGACTGCGCCTGAAGCGGAACGAGGAGCAACCAGCAGAAAAGTATTGCGAACCAACGGAATGAAGTCATGAGCGTTCCTTTCAGTCGTCAGAACGACAGCATAACCCCGGCAGGAACGGGTCGCAAGCAGAGACGTGAGCGGGGGCGTCGCGGCCGTGCGGTCAATACGTAACGGCCGCTTTTTGTTCGATCCAGCCTTCGCCGCCGGGCAGACGGATCAGCAGCCAATCGCCGCGCTGTTCGAGCAGCCGAAATTCCGTGGCCTCGCCGAGCGGTTCCTTGAAGGCCGGCTCGTAATTGGGGCCGTTCCCTTTTCGGGCGATCGTCTCGCGCTGAATCACCACGCCGTGCCGCGTGCTGTCGAAACGCTGCCAATCGTAGGCCGCCGAAAACGCCATCACGGCCGTAATCGCCAATCCGACCCAGGCGAGGCGGCGGAGCCAGCGGCGGGCAGTGAACAGCGACGCTGCGGCAGCGGCGAACGTGGCCAGCGCGATGATTCCGCCAAGATAGAACTTCTCGGGATAACTCAGCCAATCTTGCCAGAAGAAGATCGTTTCGATCACCGGCCGACGTGCGGGGGAAGCGTCGCCGAGAGCAGAGAGGAGATTGGCGTCGAGGCGCGGATCGCGGGGGAGATAGCGCTGCGCCAGGCGGTACGAGGCGACGGCCCGGCCCGGTTGGCCCGCTTGCATCCACGCATTCCCCTGATTGTAGAGCACCGGCCCCGACAGTCCCCAGCGATCGAGAATCTCCTGGTCGAGCATGGCCGCCTTGGCGAACTCCTCGGGCTTGCGGGCGTCGTCGAACGCCTGCTGGGCCGCCTGGAACTTCTGCACCAACGCGAAGTCGGTCGATCGGCCGCAGCCGCCAAAGAGCGCTACCGCCAGGAGAATCGCAGCCTGGACCGGCGGGAGTCTCCTTTTCTTGCGGAGCACGCCGGCCAGCGCGGAGCAGCTTGTCGGCGTCGCGGCCAAACGATTGGCGCGGACAAAGGGGACAGTCCCATTTTCGTTGACACGAAAATCGGGACAGTCCCCGCCGTAGCGCACACCCTCGCAAGTGTCCAACAGCGACCGCAGCCGGCCGATCAATTCCGCGGCGACGCCGGCCGATTCGAGTTGCCGACACGCCTCGGCCGAGGTCATGCCGGCGGCGGGCAGACCGAGCATGTCGGCCACCAATCCGAGCGCGGTGGCCAGCACGTGGTCGGCCCCCTCTCGCGTTCGTCCGGCGGCGAAATCGGCCGACGCCTCGTGCAACCTTCGCCGGGCGACGCCGACGGCCGCACGCCGCCGCAGCATCGCCGTGTCGCCGGTCAGACGCCGCCAGCGGCCGACGACAAACGCCAACGCAATGTATGCGGCGGCCAATCCGCCCACGCCGGCCAGCCACCGCTCGGGCCGGATCGAATCGTCGCACAACTGGCCGGGGTCGGTGACGTTGGCGAAAATGCCCCCCTGCCTAGCCTCGATCTCTTTCGCGCTGCCCGCCGCTGGGCCACCGGAGGCGATGATGTTGCGGCTGGCCAGGCGCATCGCTTTGCTCACCTCGATAGGAATCGGCTCAGAGCGGAGCGTTACGTATCGCCCGGCGTCGACGTCAAAGTAGGCGGCCGGCACGGGGGGAAACTCCCTCACGTTGGCATCGAGCGGGCGGAGGCTGTAGGTGAATTGCCGCTGGTCTTTCTTGGTCTGGTCGGTCGGGGCGTAGACCTTGAAGTGTTCGGAAATGGCAGGAATCGCGCTAAGATTGGGCGGCGTGGCGCTGTCCAACGTCCCTTCGCCGTCGAGCGTGAGGGTCAGGGTCATGGGATCGCCGGTCTTCGCCCTTTTCGGTTCCAGATCGGCCGCAAGATGAAAGACGCCGACGGCGCCGATGTAGCAATCGGGGCGGCCCTGCAGGGGTACATCCCGCACGTCGAGCGTAAGCGGCTTCGCCGTGGCGTAGATGTCTTCGGCAATCGGCTGCCCGGTTTCGTTTAGCCCACCGGTGGCGAACAGGCCCTTGAGGCTCACCGGCCCGAAGCTGTAGGGGCCGATCGACTTGGCGAGGAAGGTGCGGCGGAACTCGTAACGCCAGTATGTCGTCTGTTTGCCCGCTTTGTCGGGCAGGCTGACCTTTTCGCACTCGGGCAGGAAGGCGGATCGCTGTTGGTTCAACAGCGAGAAGATCGACTCGCGGCCGAGGTTGTTGACATTGAAGCCCGCCCCGCGTTGGTTCTCCATCGCGCCGAGCCAGCGCCGCCATTCGAGCTTCGGCTGCAAGCCGTGGGGCAGTTGCTCGTCGATCGCCCAGGGGATTTGCAGCAGCGGCGGCGACGACTGCACCGCGACGGGATCTTTCTCTTCAAACGGACGCGGCAGCGACTTCACGGCGATCGAGAGAGTTACGGTAAACGGCTGCATGGGATAGATGGAGCGGCGGTCGGCGCGAATCTCCATTCGCACGATGTCCTGGTCGTTGGGCGAGCGGACGAGCAACGTCAATTCCTGGCCGCGAAGTTGCCGGCCGTCGATCTCGACCGTGGGGGCGGGGATCGTCAGCGTGCCGGTTCGCTTGGGCGTCAGCCGATAGTTGTACTGCCGACCCCTGCGCACCGTTTCCGACCTTTGCCCGTTGATGATCGTGACCATGTGGGAATCGAGCGACTGTTCGCCCGCCGGAACGACTTGGAAATCGGCGGCAAGCGGCTTCAGGTCGGGCTGGCGCGGGTGTTCGACGTGGTTGAGCGTCACGCGATATATGACCGACTCGCCCTCGTAGATTGCCGTGCGTTCGAGTTCGGCGATCAGCTCGGGCGCGTCGTCAGCCCGGGCCGAGGGCAACCGCGCCGTCGCCGCCGCGAATATGAATACGCCGAGAATGATCTTCCAGCCGTTGCGTTGCATCTCCGTCACCAATCCTTGTCGACTTTATCGGGCCGGTAGAGTTTTTCCAGCAGGGCTTTTTCCATTTCGCGTCGCTCCTGCTGTCGCTGTCGGACCCGCCGCAAGGCGGCCTCGGCCTTCTCCTTCGAGACGTCTTGCTTCTGCGGTTGGCCCGCCTGCTTCTGGTCTTTCTGCCGGTCCTTCTTCTGATCCTGCTTCTGCTTGTCCTTCTTGTCTTTGTCCTGATTCTTCTTCTCTTGATCCTTCTTGTCTTTGTCCTTTTTCTCCTGGTCTTTCTTCTCTTGATCCTTCTTCTCTTGATCCTTCTTCTTGTCCTTGGGCAGCATCTCCTGGAGCAGCTTGAGGGCCTCCTCTTGCGGCGGCAGGGCGTCGGCGGGCTTGGCGGCGTCGAGGGCGGCGGCCGCGCGGTCGCTGAGGGCCTCGACCTTGGGCCCCAAGTCCACGCCGGCTTGCAGGGCTCGCTTCAACTCCTTCTGTTGTTCGGCCGTCGGTTGGGCGTTTGGCGGCGTTCCGGGTTGTGGAGCGGACGAGGCGGTCGGGCCTGCCGGGACCTTGGCCATCTGCTCCAATTCGTGTTTCGCCTTCACCGCCAGCACGCGGCCGTAGCCGCTGATGAATCGCTGGTTCCAGGCCGCTTCCGCCCAATCGGCCTCCCCCTTGCCTTTCTGCTTCTTCTCCCCCTTTCCTGCTATCTTCTTCGTTTCCTTGGTGTCCTTCGTGGACATTGTCGCCTGCTTCGACTGCTCGATCAATCCTTCTTCGGCCGCGATGCCTTTCTGGACGAGACTGACAAACGGCGCGAGGGCGACGAACGGGCTGTCGAGCTTTTCGACGGCGGCGGTTTGCGGCCTGACGGCTTCGGCCGGCCTGCGGGCAGCGAGCGAATCGGCCGCGGCGGTCATCTCGCCGTGGAGTTCATCCAGCAGGCCGTCGAGCAGCGGCAGGGCCTTTTGCACATCCGGATTAGGCGGCGGAGGCGGGGCGCCACCGACAGCCGGCTGCTGGGCGGCGCCGCTCAAGGCCGCGTGCAGCTTTTGCTTCAAGGGCTCGAGCTCCTCGGCCAGCGAATGTTGCAGGGCCTCGTCGCCGCGGAGGGCTTCGCGCTGGCGGGGCGAATCGGGCTCGCCGCTCATCGCCCGGCTGTCGGCCCGCAACTCGCGCTGCTTTGCTTCCAGCATTTGCAGGAATTGGAGCATGTCCATCTCGCGGCGGGCCTTTTCCCGATCGCGCTGCCGCCATACTTCGTCGATATGCTTGAGCCAGAGCCGGATCGATTCGAGATTGTAGCGGGCGTCGGCGTGTTGAGGGGCGATGGCCAGGCAGTCGCGGAGGTGGTCGGCCGCTTGCAGCAACGTTTCACCGCCTTCTTTGCGGACCTCCTCAGTCGCCTCTTCGGGATGTTTGCCGAAGCGGGCCTTCGCCTTGGCGATGGTCACACACCCGAGGTTGTAGTGAGCGGCAGCGGCCAAACGGCGATCGCTGGCCGTAGCGGCGGCGAGGAATTGCTCGGCCGCCTTGTCGTTTTCTCCCTGGGCGGCGTAGGCGCAGCCGCGGTCGAAGGCGATCCGCAACTCCTTGGGGAGCGTCTTGTCGGCTTCGGAAAAGGCTTTGCTGGCGGTCTTGAAATCACCGCCGCGAAACGCCTCGATCCCCTCGCGGACCTTGCCGGCCGCGCTGCCCGAGGATGCCAGGGCGGGCGAAGTGTACGCCGTCGGCGCGGCGAACGTGAGGGCGAACGCCAATAACGGGACCACGGCGGCGAAAGTGCGCGGCCGCCGGGCGGACGGATAGGCGGGAATCAACACCTCCGCCATCAGCAGAATCATGCCCAGGGCCAGGAATATCTGATATTGCTCGTAGTAGAGTTTGCGTTTCGCGTCCGGGCCGTTGGCGCCGCGGGCGAGGCCGGCCAGGTGCTCTTCGTAAATCTGGCCGAGATCGTAGGCGAGCGTGCCGGCGGGAATATGGGCGCCGCCGGTCGTTAGCGCGATCTGCCGCAAGACGCCCTGATCGGCCTTCGACCAGTGCTCCTTGCCCTCCTCCTTAATATACTGGACGTTGCCGGAAGAGTCGCGGACGGGGATGCGGGCGCCCTCGGCGGAATCGCCCAGCCCGACCGTGAAAATCTTCACGCCGCGGTCGGCGGCCCGCTTGGCCGCTTCGATCGGAAACGATTCCTGGTCCTCGCCGTCGGTCAAGAGCACGAGCACCTGGTCGCGGTCGCCGCGCTCGGGCAGGGAATCGAGGGCCTTGCGGATGGCGTCGCCGATCAGCGTGCCGCCGCGCAGGGCGCTGTGGGGGTCAACCTCGTCGAGCACTTCGTTGAAAAAGCCCTCGTCGGTCGTCAGCGGAACCTTCAGCACCGGCTTGCCGGCGAAGACGATCAGCCCGACGCGGTCGCCGGCGAGTGTTTTGAGCAGGTCGCGGATGTCGGACTTCGCTCGTTCGAGCCGGTTGGGGGCCACGTCCTCGGCCAGCATCGAGCGGGAGACATCCAAAAGCACGAAGCAATCGACGCCGCGTTGCTCGACCTTCTCATAGTAGACGCGAAACTGCGGCCGCGCCGCCGCCACGATCAGCAGCGTCAGGGCTAGCACAATCAGCGTTCCGCGTATCCACGGACGAGGCCCGCCGAAGCGGGGCATCAGCCGGGCGACCATCGTATCCTCCACGAACCGCCGCGCCGCCGCCGCGCGCTTTCGTTGCGCATAGACCAGCAGCACCGTCACGCCGGGCAGAAGCCAGAGAAGTTGCAGGACTGTGGGATGCTCGAGGTTCATGGTTGGTGCGTAGCATGTACTCCTCACGCTCCGCGTGAGGAAAGCGTCGATGGAATTTACCTCACGCGGAGCGTGAGGAGTACATAAGGCTCCTTATGGCAGCGTGCGAAAACGGGTGGAGACCAAAAGGACTTGAGCGAGCAGCAACGCCAGGCCCGGCCAGAGCAGGAATTCGTACGATTCGCCGTATTGCGTGTAGCGGCGGCCCTCCGAGGCCGACTTCTCCAGCTTGTCGATCGTGGCGTAAATCTCCTTGAGCGACTGCGAACTCTGCGCGTTGAAGTACTGCCCGCCGGTCGTGTCGGCGATCATTCGCAGCGTGTCTTCGTCGAGGTCGGCCTGGATCTGCATCGTCACGGTGTTGCCGAAGCCATCGACGGTCTGCATCGGCGCGGTGCCGCTGGTGGTTCCGATGCCGATCGTATAGACCTTGATGCCGAAGGTCTTGGCGATGCCGGCCGCCTCCTCGGGCGACATCACGCCGGAATTGCTCGCCCCATCGGAGAGCAGAATGATGATCTTGCTCTTCGCCTTCGACTCTTTCAGACGATCGACGGACAGGGCCAAGGCGTCGCCGATGGCGGTGGATTGATCCTCTTGCAGCAGGTTGCGGTTGACCATGTTGCCGTTTGCGTCGATCATCGGCCGGGCGACTTGCACGGTGTCCAACAGTTGTTCGAGCGCAGCGTGGTCCAGCGTCAAGGGGCATTTCGCCTCGGCAAAACCGCCGAAATCGACCAATCCGATCAGGTTGTCGGGCCGGCCGGCCAGGCCGCTTCCCCCCTCGACGAACTCGCGGAACATCTTCTTGACGATCTGCAACCGCGTGACCGGCTCCCCCTTGATCTCGAAGTCCATCGCCTGCATCGAGCCCGAGCGGTCGATGCACATTTCAATGGCGATCCCCTCGGCGCGGACGAGGAACTCCTCGCGGCCGCGCTGCGGCCGGGCCAAGGCGACCGTCAGCAGCGCCAGGCCGAAAAGCATGAGCCAGGGGAGCAGCCGCCGCACTCGCTGGGCGACGGTGCGCGGGAGCGTCTTCAGAACGTCGACGTTGGAATAGACCACCGCCGCGGGCCGCCGCCGGCCGATCCACCAGCCGATCGCCAGCAGCGGCGCCAATAGCAGCAACCAGAGCGGGTCTTGAAAACGGAATCCCATCATGGCGTTATCCTGTTGGCTCCGATAAACAGCCGTGCGTGGCGAATGCTCTCGGCAATGTCGTCCGCGCGCGGCCGGTGGGCGGCGAACTTCACCAGGTCGGCCGACTCCAGAAAATCACGCAGCCGCGAGCATTCCTCGCCGCCAAACGTCTGCGCCCGGCTGATTTCTCGCAAAAACTCCTCGGTGGTTTGCTCCGGGGCGCGGATGCCGGTGGTTCGCTCGATGTATCGCCGCACGATGCTCGTCAGTTCGACGTAGAACTGCTTGACGTCGCGATCGGCCAGTCCCGAGGCGACCAGTTTGTCCAATTCCATGTTGGCAAGCTGCTCGGGCGAGAGGATCACAGCATCGGCGGCCTTTTCCCGGCGACGGTGGCGGGCGAGCCACCATCCGCCGGCCGCGGCGGCAACTGCGACGGCCGCGAGACTGCCGAGCCAAAGCGGCATGTGCGACGGCAGCCCAATTGGCTCGGCCGGCGGCCGCAGATCGCCGAGCGACGGCGGCTTGTCGCCCAAGAGCGACGTGATTTCGACGGCAAGCGGCTCGGTTTCGACGGTCTGCTTGCGGCCGTCGCCGTTGCGGCGGCGGTCGGTGAAGGCCACGCTGATCGGGTCGATCCGCAGCCGCCCGGTTTGGGTCGGCTCCAGCGTGTAGATCTGTTGAATCACTTCACGGCCGTTGTTGATTTTCGGCAGCGGCTCGCGAAGGCCGCGAATCTTGAAGCCGCCCAGCGTCGCGCCAAACGGCGGCTTCTCGACCGCGACGCCTTCTTCCGCATCGATCGTCAGCGTCAACATGGGCTCGTCGGAGATGCTCGCCTTCGACGGTTGCACCTCGGCGGTGACGCGCACCGGCCCACGCTGCACTTCGCTGCGGGCGGGTTTGGCCAGAACATTGTTAGAGGAAGAACTCGTCCTGCAGCCCGGGAGAACGAGTGAGGCGGCAAGGAAACAGGCGGCAAGAACGGCAGCGCTCCGAAGCCAATAGCTGTGTGCCACTGCTTCGCAGAAGCAGTGCTCGAGTGGCAGGTTGCACCCGGCACTGCTTCTGCGAAGCAGTGGCACACAGCGACAAAAAAGTGACCTACTCTGTCTCATCGGAAGCGTCTCTCCCTCATGCGGAAAAAGCGATGGAGACTCTTCTGGTAGTCTTCGTCGGTGCGGATGTCCAACTGATCGACGCCGGCCTTTTTGAGCCGATCGGCCAACTCGACGGCCCGAACGTTCGTGCGGCTCTTGAACAGTTCGCGGACGCGGGGATGGCGGGTATCGACCTCGACGATCTCGCCGGTTTCGGCGTCGCGGAGCGTGAGGAAGCCGACGTCGGGCATCGCCCGCTCGCGCGGATCGCTCACGGTGACCGCCACCAGATCGTGATGCTTGTTGGCCACGGCCATCGCGTGGCGAGCGGCGGGGGCGAGGAAATCGCTGATCAGGAACACGACGGCGCGCCGCTTCTGTACGCGATTGAGATACTCCAACGCCGCCGCGAGATTCGTCTCCCGCGAAACCGGCTCGGCCGTGACCAACTGGCGAATCAGCCGGAGCACGTTCGTCTTGCCTTTGCGCGGCGGGAAGTAATCGATAACGGCGTCGCAAAAGGTCAGCAGGCCGACTTTGTCGTTATTTTTCAGCGCCGAGAACATCAGGAGGGCCGACATTTCGACGGCCAGGTCGAGCTTCGACTGTGAGGCCGAGCCGAACACGCCCGAGGCGGAGACATCGACCAGCAGCAGCACCGTCAGTTCGCGCTCTTCGCAGAATCGCTTGATGAAAGGGGAGCCGGTTCGCGCGGTGACGTTCCAGTCGATGGTGCGGATGTCGTCGCCCGGCTGGTACTCACGGACCTCGTCGAACTCCATGCCGCGGCCGCGGAAGACGCTCTTGTACTGACCGGCCAGCAGATCGTTGACCGTGCGGTTCGCCACGATCTGGATGTGGCGGACTTTCTTCAGGATGTCGAGTACGGCTTGTTCGGGCATGGGGAAGGGGCTGGGGGCTAGGGGTGAGGGGATAGTGACGGAGCTGGTGGCTGGCCACTGGCCACTGGCCACTGGCCACTCTCCTACGGCACGGGAACCGTGTTCAATAGCGTCCTGATGATGTCTTCGCTCGTTTTCTGTTCGGCTTCGGCTTCGTAGCTGAGGATGATGCGGTGACGGAGGACGTCGTAGGCAATGTCTTTGACGTCCTGCGGTGTGACGTATCCGCGGCCTTGCAGGAAGGCCACCGCCCGGGCGCCGACGCCCAGGTAGATCGTGGCGCGGGGCGAGGCGCCGTACTCGATCAGCGGGGCGAGCTGTTTCATGCCCATCGCTGTCGGATTGCGCGTTGCGCGGACCAGGTTCAGGATGTACTGCTTCACCTGCTGGTCGATGTAGATTATCTTGACGACCTGCTGCATGGCGAAGACGTCGGCCGGGGCAAGCACGGGCTTGATCGTGCCGGCGGTGTCGTCCAGGGCCATGTCGAGGATCTTCTGCTCCTCGGCGGCCTCGGGGTAAGTGATCTTCACCTTGAGCATGAAACGATCGACCTGGGCCTCGGGCAGCGGGTACGTTCCCTCCTGCTCGATCGGGTTCTGTGTGGCCATGACGAGAAAGAGCCCTTCGAGCGGATAGGTGCTGTCGCCGATGGTGACCTGCCGCTCCTGCATGGCTTCCAGCAAGGCCGATTGCACCTTGGACGGGGCGCGGTTGATTTCGTCGGCAAGGATGAAGTTGGCGAAGATCGGGCCTTTGCGGGTGCGGAAGGCCGCTTCGCCCGGCACGTAGATCATCGTGCCCAGCAGATCGGCGGGGAGCAGATCGGGGGTGAATTGGATGCGGCGGAAATCGGTCGCCAACGCCTGGGCCAACGACTTGATGGCCGTCGTCTTGGCCAAGCCGGGCACGCCCTCCAAGAGGATGTGCCCGTTGGTCAGCAGCCCGACCAGCAGGCGGGAGATCATCTCCTGTTGGCCGACGATCGTCTTGCTCAGCTCGGCCTGCAAACGGTGAATCGCCTCGGACTGTTGGGCCACGCGGTCCTTGATTTGGTGAACGTCGATCTGCATCATGGTCTCTCCAGATACACTGCTTTGGCTGCCCTATCGAATGTTTCCGTGCCGGGCGGCTTCTTGCCGTCACATGGTATCGAACGGAGAGGAATTGAGAAAGACGGCCGGAAAAAACGACCGAGCCACTACGGCACGAACCGGCCGACGGAGGGGCAAGTCAGCCGATCTTACGGCGCCGATTGCAGATACGTGCGGCGTGACGGGGCCGGCACGGGGTGATCGAGAAAACTGGCGAGTTTGTGCGCCGAAGAGGGCTGTTGCAGCTTGCGAATCGCTTCCGATTCGATCTGGCGAATCCGCTCGCGCGTCACCGAGAAAACCCTTCCCACTTCCGAGAGCGTGTACGCGTAGCCGTCGGAAAGCCCGTACCGCAGGCGAATGATCTCGCGCTCGCGGTAGCTGAGCGCCTCGAGGGCCTCGTTGATTCCCGACCTGAGTGCATCTTGGTTGATGCCTTGCAGCGGATCATTGTGGCGTTGGTCGGGCAGCAATTCGCCGAGGTAGTTCTCGCCTGCGTCACCGAGCGGCACGTCGAGCGAGAGCATGCGGCGATTGGCCTTGACGGCGCGTCGGGCGGCTTCGACCGACATGCCCGCTTCGCTCGCCGTCTCTTCGATCGTCGGACGGCCGCGGCGAGTTTGCGTGGCCCGCGTGCCGGCGTCCAGCACCCTGTTGACCGTGGTCAGCATGTGGACGGGGACACGGATCGTGCGGCTATGGTCGGCGATCGAACGGCTGATCGCCTGGCGAATCCACCAGGTGGCGTAGGTCGAGAACTTGAAGCCGCGGGCCGGCTCGAACTTATCGACCGCCCGCAACAGGCCGGTGTTTCCCTCTTGGATCAAGTCGAGAAAACTGATGCCGCGGTTGCGGTAGCGCTTGGCGATCGAGACGACAAGCCGCAGGTTGGCGGCCGAGAGCTTCTGGCGGGTGATTTCGTGCGTATACTTCAACTCCGCAATCCGTGCGAGCCGGCGGCGGAGCGAGGCCGGCGTCTCGTGCGTGACCCGCATCAGCCCGTGCAACTCCTTGCGCAGTTCCGCGCGTCGGGCGGCATCGGCTCCATTGTGCAATTGCCCTAATTCTTGACGGGCAACGTCCATGCGGTGGCTGATCTCGCGGAGCCGCTGCAACACGACTTGCAGATGCTGCCGGCGAACCGGCAATTCCTCTGCCAGGCGAATGGCCTTCGAGCGGCGGAGCAACATGCGGCGGCGGAGGCGGCGGCGCTGCTCGGCCGACGTTCGCTTCGAGATGGCCGGCGGAAAATCCTCGCGGTTCTGCTTCAGCAGCACTTGCAGCGTTTGCATGTTCGGGTGCAACAGCGCTTCCAGCCGGCGTTTGCGTTGCTCGCTCGAGAACGGGCCTTCGCAGACGGTCTCCAGCCGCATCCGCCCGCGCAAGACCTTCTCCAACATGCCCGCGGCCGCCTGGAGGACGTAATCGGCGCTGAGGATGGCGCGGCGGAATGTTTTGCGTGCGCGCTCAATTTGGCGGGCGGCTTCATACTCCTCCCGCCGACTCAGGAGGTGACTATCGCCCATCTGCGTCAAGTAGAGTTGCACCGGATCGGTCGGATTCTCACTCATTCTGCTGTTCCTGTGTCCCGGCGGCCTCAGCGCCCCCGCCTCCATGAAATTATACGGAGCCCGGCCATGCCGGGTTCGTCGGCCGGCCCCCGCTGCCCCGCGGGCGGCGGATAGACAGTTTGCCATCCGCGTGAGTGATGACCCCCATTTGTGACTATCTTCCTAGACAAAATAGCAGTGCCTAGAATCGCGGTTCGATCGATTCACGCCCTCACATTTCCCATCGAGGCGGGTATGGGTATGTAGGTAGGATGAATATGGCGCGACTCCGCTAAAGCCGCTTGCGGCTTCGCACGCACCGCCGGTGAGCAACATTTTCCAAGCAACTTGTTGGGGGGCGGTTGTGCCGCCATCCTGAGGGCGATGGAGCAACTGTCGCCCCAACAATAGTAGTTATCTTCCGAGGGCGTTGGCGATGGATGACGGGCGTCGATCGGATGCACCTGAGGTCCTGCGGGGCGAGCAGTTCATGACCCTTTATTCGGGCCATCAGCGGCGGCTCTATCTCTACACGATGACGCTGCTGCCCGCCTCCGTCGATGCCGAGGACGTGTTGCAAGAGACAAATCTCGTCTTGTGGCGCAAGTTCGACCAGTATCAACCGGGAACGAACTTCTTCGCCTGGGCCTGCCAAATCACGCGGTACGAGGTCTTGAAATATCGCGAACGCCGCGCGCGGGCGGCCAAATTGCTCGATCCCGACGTCTTCGACCAGTTGGCCGAGGTGGCGGTCAGCCAGGTCGAGCACCTCGACGAGTTTCACCGCCGCGCGCTGGTCGATTGCATGGACCGACTGAGCGCCGCCGATCGGAGTCTGATGGGGCAACGATATGCCGAGGCGATGGAGGTCCGCGCGATCGCCGCCGCGATGAATCGCTCGCCCAATGCGGTCTCGAAGTCGTTGGGCGCATCCGCCGGCTGTTGTTGGATTGCATCAACAGCGACGCCAACATCCAGAAGCAGCAGGGAGGCGCGTCATGAGCGACGGCTCTGGTCGCTGGCGAGAACTGGACTCCGTGCTGGATCGCGTGCTCGACGGCATCTACGGCGACGAGGATTTGCGGCGACTGAACGAACTCCTGCGGGCCGACGTTGAGGCCTGTCATCGCTACGTCCAGTATGTGGAATTGCACGGTCGCTTGGCGTGGGGGGAGGCCGTTGGTGCCGCAGTTGAACTGCCGTACGATTCCGTTGGTACGGCAGTTGAACTGCCGCGCCAACATGAGCTGCCATGCCAACACCTCGGCGCACGAGAAACGGAGGACGATCCGTCGGCCTCGTCGGCCTCGCTTCCCATCATCATTCAGACGTCGCCCGACTTGCCGGCGCCGTATTCTCCGTTGGGCGGCTTTCTGTTCTCCTACGCGGTGGCGGCCGCAACGGTGGCGATCGGGCTGCTTGTCGGCTGGATGTACCAGGTCTCGGTTTCGCGGCAACCGATCGCGCAACAGAGCAGCCCGAGGCCCGCGCCGACGCCCATCGAGAGAGCGCCCGAGACGCAATTCGTCGGCCGGATCACGGGGACGTTCGATTGCCAATGGTCGGATGCCTCGACCGTCGCGATCGACCGCGCCAATGTTCCCTTGGGCCGCCGCTACGCCCTTGGCTCCGGTCTAATGGAAATCAGCTACGACAGCGGGGCCAAAGTCATCCTGCAAGGCCCGTGTGTCTACCAGGTCGATTCGGCAGCCGGTGGCTACCTCGCGATTGGGAAGCTGACGGCACGGGTAGGGGGGAGGGGAGTGGGGAGAGGGGAGAGGGGAAAGAGAAAAGATGCCATGGTAGAAAATGCGGCAAATCAGCAATCAGCAATCAGCAATCACAAATCCCCCTCCCCCCTCTCCCCTCTCCCCTCTCCCCTGTTTTCTGTGCGTACTCCCACGGCCATCGTGACCGATCTTGGCACGGAGTTCGCGGTTGAAGTCGAGAAATCGGGGGTAAGCCGGACGCACGTTTTTCTCGGCACGGTCGAGGTTCGAGCGGCCGGCAGCGGCAGCGCCAAATCGGTGTCGTTGGGGGCGAACGAATCGGCCCGCGTCGAATCTGGCAAGAATCAGGTCGTGGCGGTGATTCACGAATCGAGCCGGCAACGCCCGTTCGTGCGGAAAATGCCCAGGTCGGTCCCGATCGCACTGTTCAACACGGGGATCGGCTTGAAGAATGGGGAAGCGGACCCGCATTGGCAAGTTGTCGCCCGCAGCGACGATGCGAAGTTCAAGCCGCAGCCGGCCGTGGTGGTGCGGGCTGGCGGTCCTGAGGACCTGCAAAACGATCCGACCCGATCGCAATGGCTTTCCCCCTTTGGCGACGTTGTGCTGCCGGAGGACGTAGTCTATGTGTTTCGCACCACGTTCGACCTGAAGGAGGCGTCGTTCGCCGGGGCGGCGTTGCGGGGCAAGTTCATCGCCGACGACCGCGTTGTGGCGATCCGCCTCAACGGCCGGAATCTCAGTGTTCCCTTGCAGCACGATGGCGAGCCTTTCCGCTATTGGACCAAGTTCCACGCCGCTACCGGGTTTGTGAAGGGAACAAACGTCTTGGAGATCGACGTATTGAACGCCAATCCCCTCACGTCTCCAAGTCAACGTCGCACGGCCAAGAGCCGCATGTGCTGCCGCATCGAGATGGAAGGCGAGGTCTTTCGCGATCCCGCATCGGCGGCCGACGCAATTCCGGTGGAAACACCGCGCGTCCGCGGCCGGGATGCCGAGACGCCGGCAACGGATTCCAAGAGAGAAGCGCGAGCAGGAGGGAGTTGACCGGGGCAACCAACAGATATCGTCGGTAATCGCATTTTTCGAGCGTCGATTTGTTTGCAAGACGGATGCATGAATAGCGCGGAGTCGAGATCGTCATATTGCTAAGGGTTGTTTTTTTCTTTTTTCGCATTCTATGGACAACGGCATGAAATGCACATCAAGACGAGTCGGTTTTACACTGGTTGAGTTGCTGGTAGTGATCACGATCATCGGCATCTTGATCGCGCTGCTGCTGCCGGCGGTGCAGGCGGCCCGCGAGGCGGCCAGGCAGGTGCAGTGTTCCAACAACCTCAAGCAGATGGCGCTGGCCTGCTTGCAGCACGAACAATCCAACGGTTTCCTGCCCAGCAGCGGCTGGGGCTGGACGTGGGCGGGAGACCCCGACCGCGGCTTCGGCAAGAAACAGCCCGGCGGCTGGCAATACAGTATTCTTTCTTACATGGGACTGGATAACCTCCACGACATGGGCCTGGGGCGAAACTATGCCGCCACGGTGGTCGCGACCGAACAGCCGGTCAGCACCTTCATTTGTCCCACCCGCCGCACCGCCATCGCCTACCCTTTTCCCGGCGGCCTCGGCACGGGCTTTAACCAGCTTCCCTCGAAACCGACAGCCATCGGGCGGAGCGATTACGCTGCTAACGCCGGAGATGTTTACGACGGTATGGGACCGGAGGTCAAGCCGGGGTCGTCTAGCAACTGGTACTCGGTCGGTGATGGCATGACCGACGACGACTGGATACACGGTGCAGGCTCCCAGTGGTGGCAGGCGACGCCGCCGTGTTACCCGGTCGGGGCGCATTGCACCGGCGTCATCTTTCGCCACAGCCAATGCAGGGTGGCAGAGATTACCGACGGGACCAGCAATACCTTCTTGATCGGCGAACGATATTGCTGGCCGGATCACTACGACGACGGACTTTGCTGGGCCGACGATCAGGGCTGGATGGAGGGCTACGATAACGACACCACCCGCTGGGTGCAGCTTGGCAGTCTGTCGGATCCCAATAGCTATGTACTGCCGAAGCAGGATACGCCCGGCGTCGATGACTGGGACGCTTTCGGAAGCGCCCACGCCAGCGGTTTTGGGATGGCGTTCTGCGATGGGTCGGTGCAACGCCTAAACTACACCATCGACGCCGAGACCTTCCGTCGGCTTGGCAACCGCGAGGACGGCTTGACTGCTGATCCGCAGAAGATTCAGTAGGACGTGCAGTTCGGTTTGCGCAAAATCATAAGTCGTCTGCGCACCGTCACATAGACGAAAACCGCCTTCCGTGGCATTCTGTAATCTGGCGGCTGGTTTGGCGACTGTCCGTGGCAACGTCGTTTCCGTCGTTCTGAGCGTAGCCGAGGAGCCGCGCCGCCGAAGGGCTTCCGCCACGTCAGATTGCGGCAATTCTCGGGGGCCATATGAAACGCACGTCGAAAGAACTCGGCTTCACTTTGGTGGAGTTGCTGGTCGTAATCACGATCATCGGCATTTTGATCGCACTGCTGCTGCCGGCGGTGCAGGCGGCCCGCGAAGCGGCCCGGCGGGCGCAGTGCTCGAACAACCTCAAGCAGATGGCGCTGGCCTGCCTCTCGCATGAGCAAGCCAACGGCTACTTGCCCAGCGGCGGCTGGGGTTGGCTGTGGGGGCCCGATTCCGATCGCGGCTTCGGCAAGAGACAGCCCGGCGGCTGGCATTTCAGCATCCTCTCCTACATGGGATTGGATAACTTGCACGACATGTCGCTGGGCCAAAACTACAAAGCCTTGACGGACATGGTCGCCACGCCGGTGGGCACGTTCATTTGTCCCAGCCGCCGCCAAGCCATCGCTTATCCTTACAATTGCAACCCCGGCTACATGCAGCTTGTTGCAAGGCCACCCGCCAGCG
This sequence comes from uncultured Planctomycetaceae bacterium, assembly GCA_963823895.1. Classification (GTDB taxonomy): domain Bacteria; phylum Planctomycetota; class Planctomycetia; order Pirellulales; family Thermoguttaceae. The sequence continues at coordinate 92,806 of CAWGNG010000020.1, read as the reverse complement.
GGCATAACGATTACGCTGCCAACGGCGGAGACGGCCCCTGTGCGGGAAGCAATCCGAACGTCCCTGGATCGGGCTCGGCCCCCGGCTGCTATGTCGCCTCCGGCACGATGAGCGACGCCCAAATCAGCGCCGTGTTGTGGGGCTCAAGCCATCCTAATGGGTTTTGACAGCCAAAATCGGTAGTGAATTCAAGGTATTGTGCTAGCACACCACTGCTAGCAGGCGCATTTTGTGGTTGCCTTTGGCGGCGTTGCTTGAGAGTAATTGAAAGGAGGGTCCATGAAGTAACTTCGCAAAGGAGGATGAATCGTCATGTACCAGCGAACTTTGAAACTTTCACAGGCTCAGCGCAGGACGTTGGTTGAGTATCGGAACCATGATCGGCGTCCGGACGTGCGGGAACGGTGTGCGGCGATCTTGAAGGTCGCCGACGGCCAATCGCCTCATGCGGTAGCGACTCAGGGACTACTGAGACCGCGAGATCCTGACACCGTGTACCATTGGTTGGATTGCTATGAACAACACGGGATCGAAGGACTGTTGCGGCGGCGGCAGGGAGGCAGCCGTCGCCGTCCCTTTCGAGCAGCGGGAACAGGTGTTGGAGCGGCTGCGGCAAGGCCCCGGCGAGGAAGCTCGCCGCGAGGCGATGCCGACAGCCGCTGGTCCGCCGCCCAGCCGCTGGACGTTGCGGACCATTCGCGCCAGCATTAAGACGATCCAGAATTACACGCTCAGTGGCGTGTGGCGGTGGCTCCGTCGCAAACTGGGAGTGAAATTGCGTTCGGGTCGGGTCCAGCATTTTAGCCCGGATCCGCAGTATCGAAGCAAGGTAGCCAAACTGAAACGATGCCTGCGAGCAGCGGCGCAACCCCCAGGAAACGACATTGCTGTTCATCGACGAAATGGGGTACGCCGTCTGGCCCGAGCCGGCGCCGAGTTGGGCTGCCGCCCCGCCCGCGGCTCCACCGCAAGCGGATCGGCAACAGTCCAACAATGGGCTGTGGCGTGTGATCGGCGGCCTGAACGCCTGCAGCGGAAAAGTGACCTACGTGGACAACTACATTATCGGTCGAGCCAAGGTCATCGAGATGTATGAACGGATCGCGAAAACTTACGCTCGCGCCAAGACGATCTACGTCGTTCAAGACAATTGGTCGATCCATACTCATCCCGACGTACTCACGGCCGTGGGGGCATATCCTCAAATCAAGCCAATCTGGTTGCCGACTTACGCCCCCTGGCTGAACCCGATCGAAAAATTATGGCGATGGCTGAAGGAGACAATCCTCAAAATGCACCGTTTGGCCAACGACTGGCCCGCCTTGCACCAGCGCGTCACCGACTTCCTGGAGCAATTCGCCCGCGGCTCGAAACAGCTTCTGCGGTACGTAGGGTTGCTCGGCAACGGTCAACTGGCCCAATCGCTGCATTTTACGTGATTACTACCGAATCTGTTTGTCAAAACCCATCAGGGGTCATCAATGCCTACAGCCAGCGCAAGATCGCTGACATTACTGACGGCGCCAGTAACACCTTCCTGATCGGTGAAAAGTATCTGGGCCCCGATTGGTACTTCACGGGCACCGATGGCGCCGACGACGCAGGATGGGCGTCGGGCTACGATTACGACGTGGATCGCTGGGTGGCGTGTGGCAGCACTATGGAAATGCCGATGCAGGATACGCCCGGCTATGGTGGAGGACTCGATCTGAATTTCGGCAGCGCCCATGCCAACAGCCTTAATATGGCCTTTTGCGACGGCTCGGTGCAGTCGATAAACTATTCGATCGATCCGCAGACATGGGATTACCTCGGCAACCGCGAGGACGGCCAATCGGTCGATCCCCGCAAGGCCACCTATTGAGTGCGGTCCGCGTTCAGCACAATCGTGAACGTCGCGCCGCAGCCGGGCTGGCTTTCGACTTCGATGCGGCCGCCGTGATTGGCGACGATCCGCCACGCCTTCGAGAGGCCGAGCCCCAAGCCGCGGCCGGCTTGCCGGGCGGAAAAGAAGGGGTCGAAGGCGTGCCGCCGCTCCTCCGGCCTCAAGCCCGGCCCGTCGTCGCGAACGTGAATCCGCACTTCATTCTGGGCGACCGGCCGGGCGTCGGCGAGCGAGGAATCGCTAGCCGCACGGTGGGGCAGACATTCCTGTCTGCCGGTTGAAATGGCGGAAGCCGGGCAGACAGGTGTGTCTGCCCCACCGGAATCACCCTCCGGTTTGTGCACCGTCGGTTGGCAGGCGCCATCTAAGCCGCTCGCGCTCGTTTCGACGATGATCTCGACGTGGCCGCCGCTTTGCAGGGCGTCGAGCGAATTTTGGCAGATCGCTCGCAGGGCAACCTGGAGTTGCACGGGATCAGCTTCGAGGAAGATCGGACCAGGATCACCGCCGCGGCTGATTGCCGTTTCCTGGGCGGCCGAGCGCGAGGACAGCGAGGCCAACACGGCGTCGATCAACTCGACCAGCTCAACCCGCTGAAGCTCGGGCCGCGGCGGCCGGGCAAAGAGCATCATGTCGGCGATCATCTCATGCACCCGCATCGCTTGGGTGCTGATCAACGCCAGCGCGTGGCGGCGTTCGGGATCGGCTTCGTCGCGCAAGAGGAGCTGCGCTCGGCCGGAAATGACCGTCAAGGGATTGTTGATTTCATGGCCCGCCCCCGCGGCGAACTCCGCCAGGGCTTCGAGCTTCTCCACCTCGAGCGCTCGATGAAAATCGGATTCCAGTTGTGCCAGTCTGGCGAGCTTGTCGGCGGTGGAGGGCAAGCCTTCCATGAAGAATCTTAACAAGACGTACTCTTCACGCTCCGCGTGAAGTGACTGAGGCCCCACCCTCCTCTCGCGGAGCGAGAGGAGTACATGTTAGGAACCTCTAGGCGGTAACGGCCACTTCCATGTCGAGTTGCTGGCACATCCGCTCCACGAGGCGCTCGACCTCAAAGGGCTTGTGCATGAAATCGTTGGCGCCGGCTTCCCGCAACTCCGACACCTTGTCTTCTTCGACCATGCCGGAAATGCAGATGACTCGCACGTCATTCATGGTCTTGTCGGCGCGGACCCGCTGGCAGACCTCCTTGCCGTTGATGTCCGGCAGCATCACATCGAGCACAATCAGGTCGGGCCGGTACTCCTTGACCATCATTCCGGCGTCGAAGCCGTTGTTGACGGTACGGAACTCGAATCGCACGTCGCGTTCGAGCGCGTCGGTGATCAACTCCACCAACTCCGCGTCGTCGTCGACGATCAGCACCTTCCGCTTGCCGCTTTCCAACTGATCGGTGGGGATGCCGTTGTCGCGCATGAAAGCAAAAAGTTGGTCTCGGGGAATGCGGCGAAACCGGCTGCCCGGCACGCGGAATCCTTTGAGCTGCCCCGAGTCGAAACAACGAATAATCGTCTGCTGCGAGACCTTACAGATTTTGGCCGCTTCGCCGGTTGTAAACACAGTTTTCATGTTCGTTTCACCATCCTTGTCAAACTGGCTTGGAATCGCCCCAAATTTGCGCACACCGCAAATCCTTCACATCCCTAGGGTATATGCAAACGGCAAGCTCATCCGGTTCTTCCGACCTTGCCGACCTTACCAATCGGCCTAATTATAGCTATCTTCACTCCCCTGTCAATATCGATATTGTTTACGTAAACCTATGATACACATCATCTTTCGATCAAAACGCCTGGGCGCGGCTGCCTATTCTTCCACCGCTGCCGGACACTGCCGTTTCTGGACAATGAACAAGACGGGCAGGTATGGAGGCGTAGGTTGCCGGCGGTGAAACTCGGGAACGAGGAGAGACTGACCGTCCCCGGGCGGCTAAAGCAAGGTGGGGCAGACATTCCTGTCTGCCGCAAGAAAGGGTGGCACACCTGGCAGACAGGAATGTCTGCCCCACCGCACACAGTGCCGCCCGCCTTCCCCGTCTGGCGAAACATGCGGGCTAAGAATGGCGAGACGGCTCGCGGCGAACGAGGATCGTCTCCCGATCGAGATTGAGGTTCACGGTGTGGCCGTTGCCCCCCTCGCCGTCCGACCGCGTGCGGGCCTGACCGTCGGGAGGCTGGGAATCGGGTTCTGCCTGCCGGCGGCCGAACAAGCGGGCCGCCAGGACGCTCAAATCGTCGAAAAGCGAGTAGGCCACGGGGACCGCCAACAACGTCAGCAGCAGCGAGAGGGTTTGCCCGCCGACGATCACGCCGCTGATGGCTTTGTTGACCGCCGCCCCTTCGGCGTTAGAGACCAACGTGGGAATCATGCCGGCCACGAAGGCCACGGTGGTCATCAAGATCGGGCGGAGCCGGTCGCGATTGGCCTGCACGATCGCCTCGAACTTGGGCATTCCGCCGGCGCGGAGTTGGTTCGCGTGGTCGATCTGCAAAATCGAGTTCTTCTTCACCACCGCGAACAACACGAGGATGCCCAGCAGCGAAAAGATGTTGATCGACTGGCGGAAAAGGAAGAGCGAAAGCAGCGCGAACGGCAGCGTCAGCGGCAACGAGAGTAGAATCGTAATCGGGTGGAGCCAGGACTCGAACTGTGCGGCGATGCAGAGATAGACGAAGATGAACGCCAAGATGAAGGCCAGGAAGAAGGCCCGGAACGCCTTGGCCATCTCCTTCGACTTGCCGAGGAAACCGGTCTTGTACTCTGGCCCCATGTTCAAGTTCTTCGTGGCCTGATCGATGGCGTCGAGGATGCCCTGCTCCGACGTGCCCGGCGTGGTGTTGGCGCTGATCGTGACTTGCCGCGTGCGTCCCAGCCGGTCGATCTGAGCGGGGCCGGTTCCGGGCACGATCCGCACCACGTCGTCCAACGGCACCGTGCCGAACTTGTCCGAAGGAACGGTAATCATCTTGAGATTGTCGAGTCGGTTGCGGGCGTCGGCGATCGCGCGGACGTGGACTTCGTACTGCTCGCCGCGATCGGTGTAGTCGGAGACCTTGTCGCCGGCCACCAGCAGCCGCAAGGTGTTGGAAATGTCGGCTACGTTCACGTGCAACTCTGCGGCCTTGGGTCGATCGATTTGCATGCCGTATTGCGGCTTGCCGGCCGACAGCGACGAATCGACGTCGACCGCGCCGGGCACCTCGCGGAGGTCCTTCATCACGGCCGTGGCGTACTGTTCCAACTTGTTCATGTCGGGGCCGCCGATCATGTACTGCACGTTCGCCGCGCTCATTCCTCCGCCCGAGATGAACGACACCGGCGTCACGCTGATCCGCAGATTCTCCTTGACGTATTCCGGCTTCGGCAGGATCTTCTTCCGCACGAAGTCCATCATCTCCAATTGGCCGTATTCCCGATCGGCGATGTTGACCAAGCGGACGTAGATCGTGCCCTGGTAAGGATTCCGTTGGTCGGTGTCGGCCACGCTGGAAATCGTGTACCGCACGCCGTTGAGGGTGTGGATGTCGCGGGCGATGCGAGCGATCACCACCTGCGTCTCCTCCAGCGTCGTCCCTTCCGGCGCCTGCACGCTCAGTTGGAATTCGGAGGAATCTTCGTCCGGCACGAAGTTCTTCGGGAGAATGCGGAAGAGCATGGGCAGCGTCGCCATGCAGCCGATCGTGGCCAGCACGATCAGCCAACGATGCCGCAGCGAAAACCGCAACAGCACAAGGTAGACGCTTTCGATTGCCCGATAGAAGACTTGCCCTTTCGAGCCGCCGGCTTTCACCTCCGGCCCCTCTCCCAAAAGGCGAGGGGAGTCGATTTGTTCCCTCTCCCTTTGGGAGAGGGCTAGGGTGAGGGCATCGTGCTGGCTGCGTTCGCCGCCGTCGCCGCCGGCCCTCACCCCCCGCCCCTCTCCCGCAAGCGGGCGAGGGGAGTCGTCGTCGTCTTCCGACTTCTTGAACCAGCGGGCCGCCAACATCGGCGTCAGGGTGAAACTGACCAACATGCTCACTAGGATCGTCGCCGCCATTGTCACGCCGAACGACTTGAGGAACCGCCCGACAATCCCTTCCATCATGGCGATTGGCAGAAACACCGCAATCAGCGAGATGGTGATCGCCATGACCGCCAAACCGATTTCGCCGGTTGCCGCAATCGCAGCTTCATAGGGCGAGTATTTCTTCTCCTCGATATAGCGGAAGATGTTCTCCATCACCACGATGGCGTTGTCGATCACGATGCCCACCGAGAGGGTCAGCGCCAGCAAGGTGAGGCTGTTCAGCGTGAAGCCCATGTACTGGACGATAGCGAAGGCGGCGATGATCGAGGTGGGAATCGCCAGGGCGGCGATTAGCGTCGCCCGCACGTTGGCCAGGAAGAAAAAGACGATAACCGCGGCCAACGCCCCGCCGATCAGCAGGTGATGTTCGACGGTATCGACCGCGGCCTGGATGAAGATCGACTGGTCGCGGACGACCTTGACCTCGTAGCCCTTCGGCATCGTGCTCCGCAGCGATTCGAGCCGCTCTTTCAGTTGATTGGCGACCTCGACGGTATTCGTGCCCGATTGCTTGCGGACGTTCAGCAGCACGCAGGTGGTGTCGTTGTAGAGCGAGGCGCTTTCCAGCTCCTTGGTCGAGTCCTCGCAGTGGCCCAGATCGCCGATGGTGATGGTTCGCCCGTCGCGGTTGGCCACGGTGATGGCGTCCATCTCCTTCATGCTGTGGACGCGGCCGAGCGTGCGGAGCGTGTATTCGGTCGAGCCGATCTTCATCGCGCCGCTGGGCATCTGAACGTTTTGCGACTCGAGCGCGTGGGCCACGTCGGCCACGGTGAGCTTGTACGCCCGCAGCTTCATCGGATCGAGTTGCACGTTGATTTGCCGGGCCTGGCCGCCGACCAACATCGCCTGGCCCACGCCGCTGACCGTCTCCAACTGGCGGCGCAAGACCTTGTCGCAATACTCGGTGATGTCGCGAATCGTGGTCGGCGGCGGGGCCGACACCGCGATTGACAAGATCGGCGTTGCGTCGGGATCGAGCTTTTCGACGGTCGGCTGCTGGATGTCCTTGGGCAGGTCGGGCAAGACGCCGTTCACTTTGTCGCGGACGTCCTGCGCCGCTACGTCGCCGTCCTTCTCCAACTTGAACTGGATGAAGACCTGCGAGATGCCCTCCGACGAGACCGATCGCAACTCCTCGATGCCGTTGATCGTGTTGACGGCCTCTTCGATTTTGTCGGTGATCTGCGTTTCGATGTCTTCCGGGGCCGAACCCGGCTCGCGGGTCGTGACCGTAATAATCGGGAAATCGACCTTGGGAAAACGATCGAGCCCGAGCTTCGTGTATCCGAAAACGCCGAACACCACCAGCACCAAAATCAGCACGGTGGCGAAGACGGGACGCCGAACGCAAAGGGCGGCTAACTGATTCATGAATGCTCCACAGTCCCCTCTCCCCTTGGGAGAGGGATAGGGTGAGGGCGAGCGGTCGGGAACAAAGCTGCCCTCACCCCCGGCCCCTCTCCCAAAGGGAGAGGGGAGTATTGCCCTAACCGCTAGCCCCTCGTCCCTAGTCCCTAACCCCTGGCCCCTGACGCAATGCGTCTCCGTCGTGAACGCGTGCCGGATTGGCCACCAGCATCTCCTGGCCGGTCAGGCCGGAGCGGATTTGGATCTTGTTGCCGAGGATGTCGCCCAGGGCGACGACCTGCTCGCGGGCGACGCCCTCGCGAGCGACGAAAACCTTGCCGACTTCGCCAGTCCATTGCACCGCCGCCAGCGGCGCCAGAACGCTCGGGCGGTGATTGGGAAGCTCAAGTTCCGCTGTGGCGAACGTGCCGGGACGCAGAGCAGCGTCGGGGTTGTCGGCCACCGCCTCGGCCACCATCGATCGCGTATCGTTGGCCACGATCGGAGCGATGAACCGCACGCGGGCGGTGAAAACGCGATCGGGAAAACTATCCACGTGGAATCGCACCGTTTGCCCCGGCCGAATTCGGCCGACGTCCTGCTGCGGCACCGTCAGCGACAGCCGCAAGGGGTCGATCCGCACTAACGTCAGAACTTTCGTGGCCTGCATTCCCGAGGAAATCTGCTCGCCGACGGCCACCAACTTCTCGGCCACGAAGCCGGAGAACGGGGCGCGAATCGTCGTGTCGTCCACCGCCTTGGTCAATATCGCCAGCTTGATCTGGGCCGTCTTGCAGACCTGAAATGCCTGCTTAATCTGGAACAGCGCTTGCCGATAGCGCTGCATCGCCGACTCGTACTCGGTTTGCGATCGCTCGAACTCCTCGGTCGAGATCACTTTCTTGTCGAAGAGATCCTTCGAGCGGCGGAAGTTGGAGGCAGCCAGGTCGGCCGATGCCTTGGCGAGTCGCACTTCCGGCTCGTCGTAGGGATTGAACTTCGCCATGTCGCCGTCGAGCCCCAGGCGCGCCTTCAACTCGTCGAGCGTCGCCTGGCCCTCGGCCAATTTGTTCTTCGCGTCGCTGGCGTCGATCTGCACGAGCACGTCCCCCTTCTTCACCAGGTCGCCGCGATCGACGCGGACCTCGGCGGCGATGCCGCTGGTGTTGCTGGCCACCGACGATCGTTCGTCGGCCGTCAGCGTGCCGGTCAATTTCAGCACGTCGCAGCAGGGGACGACTTCCAACGGCACGGTGGCGATGGGCGAAAGCGCGTCCTTCTTTTCGCCGCCGTTGTCCGCCGCCGCAGCAAATCCCAGCGTGGCCTTGCCGCTCGATTTTCCAGCTTCACCGCTCGCGGCTTCGCCCTGCACGGCCTTGATCTGGGCAACAATCTGCGGATACCAGTGCCAAGCGGCGCCGCCGCCGACGGCAACCACCGCAAGCGCCAAGAGCCACCGTCGGCCGCGGCGCGGCCGGGCTTTGCCGGCGGGCAGGACAACTACCTCGGGCGCCGCGTCCGGCGCGGGATCGGCAACGGGTAAATCCGCGGTCACTTTCGAACGTTCGGCCAATGCGGCGTTCATGATCGTTGGCTCTCGGTCAAACAGGAGGGTTCCGTTTCGTCTGAAGCATCATCGGGAACGCTCTCGATTTTCACCGCAGCGAAAACCGGACTGTCCCCCTTGTCGTTGCGCATTCCCCGCAGAAACATGTCGATCGCGTATCCGGTCATTTTCATCAGATTCACCGATTCGACGTGGCCGGAGAGCAAAGCGGTGCCGAACAGCAAGCAGCCGATCGCGAGGGTCGTCTGTCGCGTGTCCAAGGGACGAAGCTCCCCCGACTCGATTCCTTGCCCGAGGACCGCGCCCATCCGCTGCAGCATTTTCTCGTGATGGGCGCGGTGAGATTCGGGAATCGATCCGCAGAACTCCGCTCGCTCTTGCATGATGAGATTGAGGTACTGCGGATTGGCCTCGAAAAAAGCGGCGTGGGCGATGGCAGCCGCGCGCAGCTTCGCGCACGCGCCTTCGACCCCTTCCATCGCGGCGAAAATGTGCCGATCGAGTTGCTCCAGAACGTCAAACGTCGTCGCCCAGAAGAGGTCTTCCTTGCTGCGGAAGTAGCGATAGACCGTCCCCTTGCCGACGCCGGCGCAGTCGGCGATCACTTGGACGTCGGCCCTGCGGAAGCCGACTTCAGCGAAGGTGCGGATGGCCTCGTCGAGGATCGTCTGCCGCTTGCCCGGGTCTTCGGAGGGGGGGTCGCTTCTTTTCATGGGTTTACCTGAGAGAGTCGGGGTTCGGACGGACTCGTCCGTCCGCCATTCAAGCATACCGGATTTTCGCTACCCGGTCAAGAGAAGTCGGTTGGACATTGCCACCCCGTCCAGTGGGTGGTGGCGAGTGCGGGATACGAACGTATGCCCCGATATTGCTCCTGCACAATCGCTACAGCCAACGCGCTTTCACCGCGAACGCTGCTCCTTTGCGGCGGCCCATTGTCGCCGCGCGGCGACGGCGTTAGACTCGATAAAACTAGCGGCTCGGCGTTCGCGGGGCTATGCGGGCGCGGGTCATGAAACCCAGAAAATTCTCGCTCTCCCTTTCCCAGTAGGAGGAATCTTATCGTGACGGCCGATACCATTGAAAAATCGTATGCGTTGGCGAAAGAACGTTACGCGCAGTGGGGCGTCGATGCCGACGCGGCCTTGAAGCGGCTGGCCGGAGTGGCCGTTTCGATGCAGTGCTGGCAAGGAGACGACGTGGCCGGCTTCGAGAGCGTCGGCCCGTTGACCGGCGGCATCATGGCCACCGGCAACTATCCCGGCAGGGCGCGGAACGCCGATGAGCTTCGCGCCGACGCCGACAAGGCGATGAGCCTCATCCCCGGCAAGCACCGCTTCAGCATCCACGCGATTTACCTGGAACACGGCGGGAAGAAGGTCGAGCGGACCGACATCACGCCCGAGCATTTCAAGGGCTGGATGGACTGGGCGGCCGCTAAGGGGATCGGGCTGGACTTCAATCCCACGTTCTTTTCCCATCCGAAGGCGGGCGACGGCTTCACGTTGAGCCATCGCGACGAGGGCATCCGGCGGTTTTGGGTTCAGCACGGCATCGCCTGCCGCAAGATCGGCGAGGCGTTCGGCCGGCGGCAGGGGACGCCCTGCGTGACCAACGTCTCGGATTCCCGACGGCTACAAGGATCTCACGATCGACCGCAAGGGGCCGCGCGAAATCTTGAAGAAGTCGCTGGACGAAGTTTTTGCCCCGAAAATCGATGCGAAGTACAATCTCGACGCGGTCGAGAGCAAGTTGTTCGGCATTGGCTCGGAGACGTACGTCGTCGGCTCGCACGAGTTCTATCTCGGCTATGCCGTGGCGAACAAGAAGCTGTTGACCCTCGACTCGGGCCACTTCCACCCGACGGAGACGATCGCCGACAAAATCTCTTCATCGCTGCTGTTTCTCGACGAAATCCTGCTGCACGTCAGCCGCGGCGTCCGCTGGGACAGCGACCATGTCGTGATTCTCAGCGACGAGTTGCGGGCGATCGCCGAAGAGATCGTTCGTGGCGAATTCTTGAGCCGCGTGCATCTCGGCCTCGACTATTTCGACGCCAGCATCCATCGCGTGGCGGCCTGGGTGATCGGCGCCCGCTCGCTGCTGAAGGCGCTGCTGCTGGTCATGCTGGAGCCGACGGCGAAACTCCGCGATCTGGAGATCAAGGGGGATTTCACTTCGCGGCTGGCGTTGTTGGAGGAGGCAAAGACCCTTCCGTTCGCCGCCGTCTGGGATTACCATTGCCAAAAGAGCGGCGTTCCGGTCGGCGCGGCTTGGCTCGATGCCGTCAAGAAGTACGAAGCTGACGTAACGGGAAAACGTTAAACGCTTCGCCGATTGACGGTGCGCCGTTTAGCCGCCGCGTCCACGCGGCGAGGAGCACAGACGAGTCGTTGCACTTTCGCACGGACCACAAACCACTAACCCAAAAGCATGGACATGCCACTATTCGCCGAAAGCGTTTCTCCAGCCGCGAGTCCGCTTCTAGGTGTGCTGATCTTTATTTTGGGCGGACTGGCGGGCGCACTGTTCTATCTGCCGTTCAAAAAAGTAAAGAACTGGGCATGGGAGAGCTATTGGCTCATCTTCGCCGTGTCTGCCCTGGTTGTCGTGCCCTGGGTGTTGGCGTTCTGCACTTCGCCCAATGTAATCAAGGTTCTTCACGCAGCGGCGCTTCAGGACTTGCCGCGGCAGCAGCTTGGATACTGCTTCCTGTGCGGGGCGATGTGGGGCGTCGGCGGGCTCACTTGGGGGTTGATGATCCGTTACCTTGGCGTCGGTCTAGGGTTGGCCATCGGTTGCGGCATCTGTTCCGCCGCGGGCACGTTGATCCCGCCTGTGATCAAAGGAAACTTCGGCGCACTCATTCACAACACTGCCGGAGACCTCAACGTTGCCGGCCTGGTATCGCTCGGGGCGGTATTGGTTTCCGTTGTCGGTATCATTTTTGTTGGTGGTGCTGGAATGAGCAAGGAGAAGGAACTCTCCGAGAAGGTGAAGAAGGCTGCCGTGGCTGAATACAACTTCAAATTGGGGTTGTTTCTGGCAGCTTTTTCCGGCCTGACGAGCGCAGCGATGAATTTTGGCCTGCAAGGCGGGGGAAAGATCGAGGAACTTGCCACAACCGTCGAGCCGATCACAAGCGACATCTGGAAATGGACGCCCGTGCTGGTGGTCGTGCTGTTCGGCGGCTTCGTCGTCAATGCCGTTTGGTGCCTGATTCTAAACGTGAAGAACAAAACGACGGGCGACTATGTGAAAGCGAGCCTGCCGTTGGCGACAAATTTCCTCTTCGCCGCACTGGCCGGCTTCATCTGGTGCATGCAAATGATCTCCCTGAAGACCGGCGAACCGGTGATGGGCCCGATGTCGTATGTCGGTTGGTCGGTGATGTTTTCTGGCGCGATCTTGTTTAGCGCGGTTTTTGGCATCTGGCTGGGCGAATGGCGCAACACCAGTGCCCGAACCCGGTTGCTTCTGACGCTAGGCTTGCTGTTTCTCGTGGCGTTGTCGGTCATTTCCGGCTATAGCGGCTATCTCAAGCCGCCCGGTACGTAGAATGGAGACGTTTCCCATGCGGTGGATTCTCTTTGCGGCTCTCGGTCTAAGCGTGTTTTCACCGGCCTCGGCCGCGGAGATTCCCGCGACGGTCGAACATTTGCGTTGCGAATACCGTCTCGATCCGCTAGGTATCGACGTGGTGCAGCCCCGTTTGTCGTGGGAGATGCGCGACACGCGGCGGGGCGCGAAACAGACCGCCTACCAGATTCTCGTGACCAGCACGCCCGAGAAGCTGGCGGCCGACGAAGCCGACCTGTGGGATAGTGGCCGGGTTGATACCGAGCAATCGACGCAGATCGTTTACGCCGGCAAGCCGCTCCAGTCGCGCGTGCATTGCTGCTGGAAGGTACGGCTGTGGGACGCCGGCGGAGAGCCGACGGTCTACAGCAAGCCGGCCTTGTGGACGATGGGTCTTCTGAAGCCGGAAGACGTGCGGGCAAAGTGGATCGGCCTGGATGGCCCCATGACGTATCCCGTACCGAAGGGCCGCCCGGCAGTTCCGCTCAATTTCGATGGCTGCTCGTGGGTTTGGGCCGCCGAGCAGGGCGTCAACGCCCGCGAGAACGCCCCCGCAGGAACGCGCTTCTTCCGCAAGGAATTGACCATCCCCGAGGGCAAGACGATCGAACGGACACGGTTCCTGCTGACCGCCGACGATGAATTCGAATTGTGGGTCAACGGTCAGCGCGTGTTGATCGGCAACAACTGGAGATCGTCGCAAATCGTCGATATCACCGGCAAGCTCGTCCCGGGCAAGAACTGCCTAGCCATCGCGGCGACGAACACTTCGGCGGGGCCCGCCGGATTGGTCGGCAAGCTTGTCGTCGAGTTCGACGCAGGCGAGCCGATTGTCGAGAAGATCGATACGTCGTGGAAGAGCGGCGTGCAAGAATTGCCCGACTGGACTTCGGCCAAGTTCGACGATTCGAAGTGGCAGCCGGCCGTGGAAGTGGCGAAGATGGGCGAGGCGCCTTGGGGCGCCATCCCTGTTGCCGACGAGAAGGCCAAGTATTACGCCTGCCCGCTGTTCCGCACCGATTTCGAGGTCAAAGGCGAGATTCGCCGCGCGACGCTCTACGGCAGCGCCCTGGGCGTCTACCGCTTCTACATCAACGGCCAGCCCGTCGGCAACGATTACTTCACGCCCGACTGGACCGACTATCACAAGCGAGTCTACTACAACACCTACGACGTGACCGAGTTGGTCAAGGCGAATGTGGCGAACGCCATCGGTGGCGTGTTGGGGGCGGGATGGTACTCGGGACAAATCTGCTGGGCCGGCCAAAACATCTACGGCGACAGGCCGCGGCTGTTCGCGCAGCTTGAGATTGAACTGGCCGACGGCACGATCCAGACCGTGTCGACCGACGGCACGTGGAAGACCGCCTTCGGGCCGTATATTGAAGGCGAATTCCTAGCGGGAGAGACCTACGACGCACGAAAAGAGATTTCCGGCTGGGCGTCGCCCGGGCCGATGACCGTCGGCTGGCAGCCGGTTGCGGTTACCGAGTCGATTCCGGCGAAACTCCTGGCCTTCCCTGGCGTTACGGTGCAGGACACTGGCCATTTTCACCCGGTGAAGATCACCGAACCGAAGCCGGACGTTTACGTATTCGATCTGGGCCAGAACTTCGCTGGCTTCGCGCGGCTGAAAGCCCAGGGGCCGGCGGGCACGAAGGTCGTGCTCCGTTTCGCGGAAATGCTCAATCCCGACGGCACGATCTACACGACCAACCTCCGCGGCGCCCGGGCGATCGATACCTATATTCTCAAAGGCGAGGGCGAGGAAGTTTGGCAGCCGCGGTTCACTTTCCACGGCTTCCGCTACGTCGAGGTGACCGGCTACCCCGGCCGCCCGGACAAGGACGCCATCACCGGCATCGCCGTGAACTCGAAGGTGCCGCTGGAAGGCCAATTCGAGTGTTCCAGCCCAATGATCAATCGGCTCTACAAGAATATCGTGTGGACGCAGCGGGCCAATTACATCTCGGTGCCGACCGACTGCCCGCAGCGCGATGAGCGGCTGGGCTGGACGGGCGACGCCGAGACGTTTGTCCGTGCGGCCACGTACAACGCCGACGTGGCGGCCTTCTTCACCAAGTGGCTGGTCGATCTCGACGATGCCCAGGAGACGCTTCACGGCGCATTCCCCGACGTTGCCCCAACGCTGCCGGGAATGGGCGGCGGCTGCGCCGCGTGGGCCGACGCCGGCACGATCTGCCCTTGGACGGTCTACCAGGTCTACAACGACGAGCGGCTCCTGGCGAAGCATTACGACGCGATGGTGCGTTGGGTCGAGTTCTGCCGCCACAACAGCAACGGCCTGCTGCGTCCGGCGGCGGGCTACGGCGATTGGCTCTCGATCAACGCCAACACGCCGACCGACGTGCTCGCCACGGCTTACTTTGCTTATAGCACGAAGCTGACGGCTGATGCGGCCCGCGTGCTCGGCAAGCAGGACGACACCCGCAAATACGAGGAGCTGTTCCAGCAGATCAAGGCGGCGTTCAACAAGGCGTATGTCGCGGCCGACGGGCGGATCAAGGGGAACACGCAAACCTGTTACGTGCTCGGCTTATGGTTCGATCTGCTGCCGAAAGAGCTTCGCCCCGCCGCCACGCGATACCTGATCGACGACATCAAGTCGCGCGGCATGCACCTATCGACCGGCTTCGTCGGCACGAGCTGGCTGATGCCGACCCTTTCGGCTACCGGCAACACGCCGATCGCCTACAAACTGCTGCTGAATGACACGTTCCCCTCGTGGGGCTATTCGATCAAGCACGGGGCGACGACGATTTGGGAACGCTGGGACGGCTGGACGGCGGAACACAGCTTCCAAGACCCGGGCATGAACTCGTTCGCCCACTATTCGTTCGGGGCGGTGGCGCGGTGGATGTTCCAATCGGTTGCCGGCATCGACATGGCCCAGCCCGGCTTCCAGCGGCTGCTGATCCATCCGCAGCCCGCCGAAGGGCTCACGTGGGTAAAAGCCAGCTACGGTTCGATCCATGGCCGCATCGCCACGCAATGGAAGACCGCCAACGGCAAGCTGGCCGTGATTGTGACGATTCCCGCTAACACCACGGCCACGGTCGTTCTTCCGACCCCGAATCCGGCCGCCGTGACCGAGAGCGGCAAACCCATCGAACAGGCCGAAGGAGTGAAGGTTCTCGGCAGTTCAAGCGGGGAGACGCGGCTGGAGATCGGCGCCGGCGAGTATTATTTCGTCGTCCCGTGGAACAAGCCAGTTTAGCCGCGCCCCGAAGGGAAGCGCGCCCCTATGGAAAAGCCGGACGTGCCGAAGGTCGTTGAAGCCGAGCAGTTCGTTCTCCGCGACGAGCATGGTGTCGTCCGCGCGTGGCTCGGTCTCTCATCAGTGGGGCCCGCTCTCCAATTATGCGACCGAAAAGGTGTCCCGCGGATCTCCATAGAACTGCAGAACGACAAGCCGTGCATCGGGGTTATGCGGCAGGACGGGAATCCACTGCTCTCCTTCAAACAACTCGACGACGGATCGACGATTCTAGGGTTGAGCCGCAACAACAGGACGCCGGCGTTGCTTATCATCGGTGAAGATGGCAAGGACGTTCAGGTTGCGCTGTGTCGGAGTGACGGCGAACCGGTGTGGGTGCATATTGGGGACGGTGAAGCCGGCTGAAGCCGGCACCACGAACCGTCACACCGGGCGATCGACGTCGCGGTTCAGACCGTGGATGATCGCTTCGATCACGGCGTCCTTCTGCATGTCGACGGCCACTTCCATGTTGTGACGCCAGCCGGGGGCGCGGCGGCGGTCGAAGACGGTGGCGCCCAGCGTCAATTCCCCCTGAGTCTCCACGTCGCCGGCCATCGACTTCATGGTGAACAGGTCGGGGCAGAGAACGGCCATCAGCGTTACCGTGTCGTGGACGTGGATTCCCTCCAGCCCGAACTGTCGGCGATAGCCGCGGAAGGCCGCCGGCAACAGCAGACGCAACAGCCGGCCGATCTTGCCCGATTCGTCGGGCAGCGTGTTGAACAGATCGTAGCTCAGCTCGATCTGATTGGTCACGTCCAGCGGGATGAGGGTTTTGGTGGAGGGGGAACGAAAGACCGCCTGGGCCGCGGCCGGATCGCAGAACATGTTGAACTCGGCGGCCGGGGTGATGTTGCCCGGGCCCGCGACCGTTCCGCCCATGATGACGATGCGGCCGACCAGCGTGGGTAGTTCCGGATCGCGGATGAACGCCCGGGCGATGTTCGTCAATGGGCCGAGGGCGATGATCGTCACGGAATGGGGGGCATCGCGAACCTGATCGCAGATCACCTTCTCGGAGGGCAGCAGATGTTGCCGCTCGGCCACGGCGAAAGCGGTTCCGCCCAAGCCGTCGCTGCCGTAGAGATTGCGGCGATCGACCGCCAGGCGAAGGTCCGGCTCGGAAGCGGCGCCCAACCGCGGCCAACGCGGCGGATCGAGCCGCTCGATGATCGCCTGGACGTTCCGCGTGGCCTGGGCGGGCGAAACGTTGCCCCCCACCGCCGTCACGGCGACGACCTCCAATTCCGGATCGGACAGCGCCAGACATAGTGCCATCGCGTCGTCAATGCCCGGATCAACGTCGAGGATTACTTTTCGGGCCATGGTGTGTTCGTATCCTGAGATGGCGCGAAACGTTGGAGCGTTTAGGAGATTGTATGTAGCGAAGGGGGGGAGTGCAAGGTGGAAAAACAGATGTTCCGCACTCGTCGCCAAGGTGGGGCAGACATTCCTGTCTGCCCGGAAGGACGCGGCACAGTTGGCAGACAGGAATGTCTACCCCACCGGAT
This sequence comes from uncultured Planctomycetaceae bacterium, assembly GCA_963823895.1. Lineage (GTDB taxonomy): Bacteria > Planctomycetota > Planctomycetia > Pirellulales > Thermoguttaceae. Next base: position 75,565 of record CAWGNG010000020.1, on the reverse strand, counting down.
CGCGGCAGACAGGAATGTCTACCCCACCGGATCGCGGCAGACAGGAATGTCTACCCCACCGGATCGCGGCAGACAGGAATGTCTACCCCACCGGATCGCGGCAGACAGGAATGTCTACCCCACCGGATCGCGATCGGCTTCACCACGCCGGCTCGCCTTGCAGCGTTCGGGCGATGCGGCCGACCAGGTCGTTGAGCCCCTGGCCGGTGACGGCGGAGATCAATAGCACGTCGCCGCCGAGGGCCTGCGACAGCCGCTCTTGCACGTCGCGGGCGGAGGGCAAATCGGCCTTCGTCACCACGACGATCTCGGGCCGCCGGACCAATTCGGCGTCGTACATCTCCAGTTCCGAGCGGATCGCGCGGTAATTCGCCAGCGGTTCGCTGCCGTCGGTCGGCTCGGGCTCGACGAGATGCACGAAAATGCCCGCCCGCTCGATGTGACGCAGGAACTCGTGCCCCAGGCCGACGCCCTCGTGGGCGCCCTCGATCAGGCCGGGGATGTCGGCCATGATGAACGAGCGGTCGAAGTCGATCTGCACGCGGCCGAGGTTCGGATGTTTGGTTGTGAATGGATAGGGGGCGATTTCGGGCCGGGCACGCGACAGCCGGCTTAGCAGCGTGCTCTTGCCGGCATTCGGTTTGCCCACGAGGCCGACGTCGGCGATTACTTTCAGTTCCAGCCGCAGCGTGCGGGCTTCGCCGGGTTCGCCGGGGGTCGATTCGCGCGGGGCGCGGTTGGTGGCCGACTTGAAACGGATATTTCCCTTGCCCCCCTTGCCCCCTTTGGCCACGACCACCCGCTCGCCAGCCGCCGAAAGGTCTTTCAGCAGGTGGCCGTGCTTGGCGTCGAAAATCATGGTGCCGGGCGGGACGGGAATCAGCAGGTCGTCGGACGACCGGCCGTGGCAGCCGGCGCTGCCGCCGGGCTGGCCGCTCTCGGCCTTCCATTGGGTGCGATGGGTCAGCGGGGCGAGGCTATCGACCCCCTCCTGGGCGACGAGAATCACGCTCCCCCCATCACCCCCGTCGCCGCCGTCGGGCCCGCCGCGAGGCACGAATTTCTCGCGGCGGAAACTGACCGCCCCGTCCCCTCCTTTGCCCGCTTCCACTCGGATTTCCGCTTCGTCGATGAACATAATACGAAGTATAACCCACGGCTGCCGCCGTCGCCTACTTCGTTCTGCGTCGCCAACGGCAGGCCGCCACGGCCAGCCCGCCGGCCAGCAGGAGAATCATGGTGCAGGGCTCGGGGGCGGAGTGAAACTTGCCGCCCACGGGCTGCGGGGCGGGTCCAAACGTGGCGCCTAAGGTCTCCGAAGCAGGTTCAAACGTGGCGGCATTATACAAGAGGCCTTCCGACTCACCGTAGGGCATCACGAGCACGTCGTCATCGGCCGGGTCGAAAGTCAGATCATCGTAACCGCCCGCTTGATTATAGCAGACTGTGCCGTCAGGCCGAAAGACGGTAAACCCGAAGCCCCCGGCGAAGAGATAGCCGTCCTTGTCAAAGAACATTCCGGCCCCGATCTGGCTGCCGGTTCCTTTGGAATCGAAGAGGACGCCTCCGCTGAGGAAGTCGATCGGCGTTCCGGATTCGTAGGCGGAGTCGATCTGGCTGAGACTGAAGCTGTAAATCTTGCCGACGTCCGCCCCATAGCCGACGCCGACGTAGAGGCTGTTGTTCTTCGGGTTGATGGCGATCGAAGTCGTGGCGCCAGGACCGTTGGCGATGACGACCTTGTCCGTGCCGGTGGAGGCGTCGAAAATCGAGAGCGAACTGCTCATATAGTCGCTGCTTCCCGCATTGACAATGTACTTGCTGGCCGATCTGGGAATCGTCGAGGCGGCGGGCAGGGCGAGGGCGTCGTAGCTGTAGGGCACGCCGCCGCCGGCAACATGCGCGGCCGATCCTCCCGACACCGGCATGGTCCAGAAGGCGCCGTTGCAGGCGTCGCTCATGTCGTAGCCGCCGGCGCCGTTGCTCAGCAGCAAGCTATGTCCGTTCTGTGAGAAGGTGATCGGGCCGGCGTCGGCTTGATTGCCGGAGGCCACCGATCCGATGCTGCTGAAAACGCTCGAGCCGGTTCTTTCCATCCAAACGTTAAGCCCGTCCCAGGCGTAGAGATCGCCATAGGAATCGTAGCAGAGCGAGGTGGAGAAGGCATCGGCGCTGGGCGCCGGTTGGGGAATGTTCGCGACAATTCCGATCGGCGATTGGCCGCAAGCGGTTCCGCCGGCGTAAGCGAAGCTGAAGATCGACGAGGCGAGCACGATCCGGCAAACTCTATCGAAAGTTCTCATAGAATGAAGTCTCCGCAAGGCTGATGGTTATTGGATAATTGAAGAAAATGCAGGCACGGCCGGTTAGTACGACGATTCATCGATCACTTCATGCCCGTCGCGCGTAGCCAAGCCGGTGAGCGTCTGGGCCGAGACGGAATTGCTGAGAAAATGAACGGCGCCGTCGACGAACAGGACGTTGGCTCCGCCGGGGTGGCAGCTCGAAATCCCCCACGTCCCGCCGATGCCCTTCCCTGGTCCCCGATTGGTTGCGGGCAGATTCGAGCCATCGGGACAGACGGCATTCGGGACGTTGTTGTAGCCGTTTAGGGAGTTGATCGCGTAAGCGGCCTGATTGTAATGGGGCCGGCCGTGAATCCAGACGCCGCGGCCGAAATTGACCGTCTCCACAACGTGAATGGTTTGCGACGCTCCGTCGGTGAAATTGGCCATCCGCAACTGCTTGCGTTCGGCAAAGCCGCCGTGGTCCTGCAACTGGCCGGAACTGGGGGCGGCCGTAAAAAGCCGATTCACCCCGTTCAGGCCGTTGTAGTCGATCACGGCGAACTGCATGCCCGGATTGGCCAAGGGCAGGGAGTGCGGGGCTTTTTCGAGTCCGTACGTATGCTCGGACGATGAGCAAAGGTAAGTGGGGATCATCGTTTGGCCCAGCGCGACGTTTACGTTCTCGTCCATCGCCAAATCCATCCGCAGTTTGCAGTAGAGAGGGTCCTGCTCGAGGTACGGTAGGATCATCGCGAACGCCCCGGGGCGATAGGGCCCGCTGTTAAGGAGACTGGCCGGAATAGTAGCGGCACTCGTCCCATCGGGATAACCCTTCAAGGCGGTCCCGACCGGAAAGCAGTTCTTCGCCAGGTGAAAACCATGAAACGCCAGCCCGATCTGCTTCAGATGATTGCGGCAGTCGGAGTTTCGGGCGGCCTCGCGGGCGGCCTGGACCGCCGGCAACAGCAGCGCCGTCAAGACGCCGATGATCGTGATGACCACCAGCAGTTCGATGAGCGTAAGGCCCGAAGGCCGCGTGTTTCCTGGGCGAAGTCGCATGGCGGACGTCACGTCATCGACAGATTACCCCCGCCCGGCCGACGCGCAAGCGGCGGCAGCGCAAAGCGCAGGGGCAATGGTCAATCGAGCGCGCTCCCTAAACAACCGATTGCTTCACGGCCACTGTCCCTCGCAACGGGCCGCAGGTCACGCGTTGGTAGGTCTTCTGGCTCCCGAGCTTGGGCTGACCCGGCCTTCTCGCCGTCGTGTTGCGGCAATGGCCAAACAGAAAGGGGCCAATCTCATTTCGCTCGGTTACAGCGGCGGGGCCGCTCCGGATTCGCACCGGAATTCCCTGTTTGTCGGCTCTTCACGGAAGTAGCCGACCACCAACGCACGTCGTAACTCCGATCAAATCTATCAGGAACCGCTCGATGTGTCAAAGGGGGCTTGGGAAAAAAACTGGAAATGAAGAACCGCTTGCGGCTTCGCAGCGATTTGCGAAGCCGCAAGCGGCGTGTCTGCTCTTTCACCGATCTACTCAGTCGAGGAATCCGACCAATTCCTGGCTGCGCGAGGGCTGTTGGAGTTTGCGCACGGCCTTGGCCTCGATCTGGCGGATGCGCTCGCGGGTCACCTTGAAAATGTGACCGACCTCTTCCAGCGTGTAGCTGTAGCCGTCGCCCAAGCCGTAGCGGAGCTTGATGATCTCGCGCTCGCGGTAGCTGAGCGTCTTCAACACCTTGGCGATGCGGTTGCGCAACATGCCGTGCGTGGCGCCGATGGCGGGGCTCCGCGCGCCGCCGTCGGGCAGCAGATCGCCGAAATGGCTGTCCTCGCTGTTGCCGACCGGCCGGTCGAGGCTGATCGGGTAACGACTCATCGCCAATACCCGCCGCGCCTCGTCGATGCAGGTCTCGCTCGCCCGGGCGGTCTCCTCGATCGTCGGCTCGCGGCCGAGCCGCTGCAATAATTTGCGCGAGACGTTCCGCACCCGCGACATCGTTTCCACCATGTGGACCGGGATGCGGATGGTGCGGCTCTGGTCGGCGACCGCGCGGGTGATGGCCTGGCGAATCCACCAGGTGGCGTAGGTGCAGAACTTGAAGCCGCGGCGGTACTCGAACTTATCGACCGCTCGCATCAGCCCGGCGTTGCCCTCCTGGATCAAGTCGAGGAAGCTTAGCCCGCGGTTGCGGTACTTCTTGGCGATGGAGACGACCAGTCGCAGGTTGCCTTCGGACAGTCCGCGCTTGGCGCTCTGATACTGGGCGTAAATCTGCTTGAGGTACTCCACCCGCTTGCGCAAACTGGTGGGCGACTCCTGCGTGGCGCGGAGGATGTTGCGATACTCGATGACCCAGGGCTCGCGCTGTCTGGAACGTCCCCGGGCCGCGTTGTCGGCGTTGTACTGGCGAATCCGCACGTGCAACTCGTCGACCCGGCGGCTGAACTCCTCCAGGGTCTTGATCATTGGCTCGATGCGTTGCGTGCGCAGGCCGAGTTCTTCGACCAGCCGCACGGTGCGGCGGCGGCGGCGGCCAAGTTTGCGCCACGCCGCCCGCCGCTGAGCCAAGGTGCGCGAACTGCTCGTGGCGATGTTGTAGTCGCGCTGGTTCCGCTTCAACAACGTCTCCAGCGTGTGCAGATTGTGCGGCAGCCGGCCGAGAATCTGGTGCTTCTCGAGCTGGTCGGTCACCGACACCTGCACGGTGCGATCGAACGGCAAGTCGCCGTCGTGGACCCGCCGCAACACCTTCACCGCGGTCTGCATCACGTAGTCGCATTCCAGGACCTTGTGGCGAAACCGCGTGCGGGTCATCTCGATCTGTTTGGCCAGGGCGACCTCCTGCTGGCGAGTCAACAGCGGGATTTCGCCCATCTGCGTCAGATACATGCGAACCGGATCGTCGGACCAAGACTCGTCCTCGACGCCGGCCAGCATATCCTCGGCGGCCAGGTCCAACTCGGGATCGTGCTCTTCGTCGTCGTCCAAGACGGCGCGATCCAAGTCGTCCTCTTCAACGTCGATTACCCCGACCGGATCTTCCCCCAGATCCAGCGTCTCGTCCGCCCGAGAAATCGGCTCTTCTTCCAAACTGTCCAACAGTGCGTCGTACAAAATACCGCTCCTCTGCTAAGTCGATGGAGGACCACGTCGAGCGCGGTCCCGGTTCCACGATATGCAATGTACGCTCTCCAACCAACGGCGGCTCAGGCAAAAAATTCTACCACCGAATTTCCGCGCCGCGGGCTTTCCTCGCCATTTGGCAAGGGATTCAGCCTGCGGTGAGAATTCGCTCGCGCACTGTAAGAAGCCCCAACGTTTCAGAATCCGCCAGTCGGCTGCCGTCCGCGTCAACTCCACCAAAGTCCAACACCAACGAACAACCGAACCCGACGACAGGGCATCATTGTGTCAGATGGCCAATCCCGCTGCTGCATTTCCGTCGTGCGGAAAACCGGGGATGCACCTTTGCGCCGCAGGCAAATATGATGCGCGCACTGTCACCCTACTACGACCACGGCATTCATTATACTCGTGCGATTTTGTTAGTCTAGGGTTTGCGAGCCAAAAATCTTCGCAATTTTCTAATCGAGCCGCGGAAGACCGAACCGGGCACTCAAATCGTGTTAAGATAGATAAAATACGTAACATAGGAAATAGTCGGGTCGCCGCGTTCCATCCGTCGGCGAGGCCCGATGGTCTTCGTAGGCTATGCTTTAGGCATACATACGCGGCCGTTCATCGGCTTGTGGTATGCTGGAGCATGACCTACAACTACAAGCTATAACCTGAAGTCCACGGCCACAAAGCGGCGGTCTTCAGTTCCTAAGCGGAGTTTGCTCTGTGAGCACCAAGTACCTACTGCCCTGCCGGTGCGGACGGCAGATGATCGTTGAACCGCGTGAGGCGGGCCGCACGTCGGCCTGCCCGTGTGGACAGCCGGTGCTGATCCCGACCATGCTGGAGATAACCCGCTTGGAGCCGGCGCCGGACGAAACAAGTCAGCCCACGAAACGCGCCTGGGGGTGGCAACACGGATTGTTCCTCTGCGGCGTTGCGATTGTTGTGTTGGCTGTCGTTTTGGCGGGCGTGTTTCGATGGCTGCGGCCGGTTGCTCGCATCGACGCCATCGATCCGGAGACCGTGCGGCAGAGCGCCCATGAGTTGTCGCCGTTGCGAACGTGGCACTACTGGGAATTGATGAAGCAGGGGCTGGATCGCCGCGTCGATCAGATTTATGCGGAGAAATTGAGCCTCTACCATATCGGGCAGGGGTTTGCCGGCACCCTGGCCCTTATCGGAATTGCGCTAATCGGCACGGGCGTCGCGATCGGCAGGAACAGAGGGGGAGAGGGGGAGAGGGGGAGACGGGGAGAGACGCCGAAGTGACGTACAAACGCCCGGTCCGCCTACCGTTTCGTTGTGCCTTTGCCCCGCGGGAAAGCAAGGCGACGTGTGTTTAGCGGCCGACGGCACGTCGGCCCGGATTCTCTTGCGAGTTGCCGTGTTGGCGACTGAACGTGCTGCCTGCTGAACGCGCTATTGCCCTTTTCCGCGACGGATTTCGAGCACCGTCAGCGACAGCGGGGGAAACTCGTAGACGAAGCTGCCGTCGGTCACGCTCGCCTGCGACGACTGCGGGCGGACGCGGTTCGGTTCGCGCCAGGAGTTGAAGGCGTCGCGCTCGCCCGCCTTCGCGCTGTCGGCCAGCGTCCAGCATTCGGCCTCCGCCGCCAGCGGCGAGAAAGCGGTCAGATCGATGGTCCGCTTGTAAGGCTTGAGCGACGTATTGACCACAAAGATCGCCAGGCGGTTTTGATCTTCCGCCAGCGTCGCACTCACATCCAACGCCGCATCCGCCACGGCGGTTCCCTGGAACTGGACCTTCAACGGATAATGTCCGGCGTGGCTGGCGTAAAGCTGCTGAGCGTGGTACGTCGGCGTTTTAAAGAAGGTGTGGTTGTTGGGTTGGATGATGCCGCTGCAAAAACTGTCGGCGAGATTGCTGCGATTGGCAATCTCGACCAGGTCGCAGTGGCGATGGATCAGATTCTGGTAGCGGCTGCAACGCAGGGCGTTGTCCAACGTCCAGAGCCTGGCCCGGTCGAGTCCCATGTCGCCGGCGGTGGTGTTCCACTCGGTGACTCCCAGCCGGATGTCGCGTCCCGGGGCGTTCTCGGCGATCATCTTCTGCAACTCGACGATGTTCGCTTCCGTGCCGGCAATGTCGGTGCAATCGTAATGGTGGGGACAGATGTAGTTGAGGTATTGGCCGGCGTTCTTCAGCAGGCCGGGCGACGGAAACGCCGCCATGAGTTTGATGCCCGGATCGACCGCTTTCATCGCCCTGCAGAACGCGGCCACGCCCTTCTGGTAGTTTTCATTGCCCAACTCGTTGCCGATCTGCCAATACTTGACTTTGTACGGCCCCGCGTGTCCGTTGGCGGCCCTGAGTTTGCCCATCGGCGAGGTGGCTGGTCCGTTGAAATACTCCACCTGGTCGGCGCCATCCTTGGGCGTTCGGCCGGTGAAGCGGATGCAGATCAGCGGCTCGGCCCCGACCCACTCGCACAGCCCTACGAACTCCTCCAGCCCGGCGTTGGCCGGTTCGAAGCCGCCCCAGCAGGTCGTAAACGGGACGCGCTTGTCGGGGTCGCCGATGGTGGCCTTCCAATCGAAGCCTTCGATCGTGCTGCCGCCGAAGCGAATGATGCCGGGCTTGAGGGCCTTTAGCGCCTCGGCCACGTCGGTGCGCCAGCCGCAAACGTTCTTGATGGGCATCAGCGAAACCTGGTCGATCCAGAGCGTGCCCGGCCCGCGGAAGGAGATCGTCAGCGTGGCGTGGGTGTCGGTATCGGTGGGGGTGAGCGTCGCCTCGAACCGCTGCCACTGTCTGCCGAGCGGCGATAGTTCGGCGGTCGCATAGACTTTGCCCTCGCCCCAAATCGTGGCTTTCACCGGGCCTTGCACGTCGCTGGCTCGCAAGTGGAGCGACAGCCGCAGCGGTTCGCCCGCTTTGACGTAGATGCCGCTTTGCGAGATGCCGAGCGTGGCGGGATCGCCGGGCTTCTGCCGGATGCGTTGCGAGACTTTGCCGTTGAAGGGATGAACGTTGTCGAGCTGGTATTCGCCGCGGTTCGTAGCGCCGTCGGGATACCAGGGCCGCTCGAAGCGGTCGGTCTCCTTGCGGAAAACAAACCGGTACGGCGGCACCCCCTCGAAACTGTTGTCGCAGAGCTTCTCCGAGTACATCGACGGCGTCAGGGCGCAAAGGTACTCGATGAACTGACCGTATTGATACGGGCTGATCGTTCCCGGGCAGATTCGTTCGTTGGTGATTTTCAGCGTAGGAGGGGCCTGCGGCTCGTCGGCGAAAGCCACGCAGGCGGTCGCCAGGAGAACGCCAATCGCCGGGAGATAGCGGGGAGCCTTTAGCATCGTGAGGTTCCTTGGTAAGGGAATTGTGGAGGGCGGGACATGTAACCGCCGGAGGGGGGCAACTGCCGCACCTCGGGCCTCTTGGCAGGGTGGGTGTTCGCTCGGCGACAAAAGGCGACGCAAGGCCGCCCGCGCCGAGCACGCTGTTCGTAAGTTGTTTATACCACTGCCGCGTCGCGAATGCAACCGGTTGCACAAGGGATAACTGACGATTTCTTGCCTCACCGTTTACCAGGCGCCAGTAGACTGTTTAGCCGCCGCGTCCACGCGGCGCAGAATCGCCCGCAGTTGCAGCGCCGCGTGGACTCGGCGGCTAAACGGCTCGGAGGCGACCGCCATAATCCGCTACTGCGCCCTGCTGTGCCCGGCGGCCGTTAAGCGTGACGGCATTCAACTTAATTCCCGACGGTCGCTAATAGAACGCTCGTACGGGCACAAGGAATTGCCGGGTTAGAGAGTCTTTCGCATTGTGGGTTCCCAAATTGGGTTGACTTGGCAAAGAAGGTAGTTTCTATTGGAACGAACCCGGTATCGTGGGAACTACATATCTTGTCCGATAAATAATAAGTGGGTAAAAGGTCGTCCCGTCCCTGACCCTTGCTATAGGTGTCAAAATGTGGAAGTGGGTCTTATTGTGCCTCTGTTTGGCGGTCTTATCCGGTTGTGCTTCGCCCGAGCATTTTACAGACATCGACCATGGCCCAACGCGCAATGGGGCCACATTTGGGGTGCAATACTGACTCACGCCGTACCGCATTCGTAAGTTGGCTATAAAGTCACCTCTGTAAATGCTTACAAAGGTGCGTCGGCCCACGCGCTCGCCGCCCTGCCGGCGGCGGCTAAACGGACAGGTCTCAGTCCCCCGCCGTCACAGCCCTTTGGCGTAGATCACTTTATCGTCGCCGGGGGCGTAGAAGTCCGTTAAGAGCGCCGCTTGGTGATAGCCGCAGCGGAGGTAAAAGCCGCGGGTGGGAGCATAATGGTGACGGTTCGAGGTCTCGATGTAGACTTGCCGCCCGCCCATCTGACGGATCAGTTCCTCGGTCTTTTCCAGCAGCAGCCGGCCGATTTTTTTGCCGTGGAATGATTTATCGACGGCAATCCAATAGAGATCGAAACTGGCGGCGGTCAACGCGATCTTGCCGTAGCAGGTGTAGCCGACAGGGCGCCCTTCGTGTTCGGCAAAGACAAAATGGTAATCGCTCTCGGGACCGCACTCGAGCCGGTCGTCCACTAACTCGACTGCCACGTCGATTTCCACGGGCGAAAAGACGCCGGTCGAGCCGACCATCCGCCGCAAGGCTTCGCGGTCGTCGGGGCGAACGTCGCAACGAAAAACGATAGATTGATCGGTCATGTCAGTGCGTCCTCCAAAATACGCTGGATCCCCTGGTCGTACAGAATCGAGGCTTGTTGCATCGCGGCGGCGAAACCGGCGTCGGGCGAGAGGCAGGGGTTGCCGTTGATCTCCAGGATCCACGGCTCCCCCGCCGCATCGACGCGAAAATCGACCCGCGCCCAGCCGCGAAGCCGAAATACCGCCCAACACTGCCGCGCCAGATCGCGCAGACGCTGCAAGAGCGGGGCATCGGACGGGGGAAAATCGAAATGCCGCGGCGTATTGCGGGACTCGAACGAATCGTCCTCCCATTTCGCGCGATAGCCGACGATCCGCGGTTTCTCGGGCGGAAACGCGGAAAAATCGATCTCCGCCGGCGGAAGCGATTCAGGACCGTCCGGACCGGCCAGCAGCCCCAGGTTGAACTCCCGGCCCTCGATGAATTGCTCGGCGAAACAGGGACGGCCCGAGCGGGTCGCTCGCTCCGCCAGTCGGCTTTGCACCTCGGCCGGCTCTACGTTGCGCAACACGGCGTCGTCGTCGAGGCCGCGAGAGCCCTGATCCCAGACGCCTTTGAGAATCCACGCGGACGGTCCGTGCGAAGCCGCAAGCGGCTTGTCGGGCGTAGGGGCGGTTGTCTCATGTTCAATCCATGCTGGCGTCGGCAGGCCGAAGCGGCGCATGCGCTCCTTTGCCAGTGTCTTGTGCGTGGTCAGGAAGAGCGATTCGGTGCGGCAGCCGCAATAGGGAACGCCCAGCACGTCCAGGACCGCCGCGGGCAGATAGACCAGCGAGTCGGCCCCGGCCAGCGATTCGACCAGGCTGAAAACCACGTCGGGCCGAACCCGCGGCAACTCGTCATACATGCCCGTCAAATCGAGCGTGCAGGACAGCGTCATCGGTTCGTGTCCCAGGCGAGCCAATGCCTCGGCAACGGCGTCGACTTGCACCAGCGTATCCCGATCTTCCGCCGGGGCATCGGGGGCGACAAAGTTGTGAAGGACGACGACACGCATGGGAGCTTCTCGTCACGGTGGGGCAGACATTCTTGTCTGCCACGTGTGTCACATTCTTACCGGCAGACAGGAATGTCTGCCCCACCAGATATACCGCTCGCAAGCCGCTTGGCCGCCGCGTGCTTTTCGATCCTGCGGCAGGCCGAGCGGACGATGCGGTCGATCAAATCGACGTACGAGACGCCGGCAAAGCCGCAGACCATCGGCAGGTCGGAATGTCGAGGGTGCAGGCCGGGCAGAGGATTAACTTCGATGAAGTTGGGGGCTCCGGCGGCATCGCAACGAACATCGACCCGCCCGCCATCGCGGCAATTCAACACCCGCCACGCGGCAAGCGTCAGCCGCTCGACCTCGGCGATCAGCGGGTCTTCCGTCGCACGGACCAGCCGATAACGCACCCGGTCCTCGTACTTCGCTTTGTTCTCGTAGGAGTAGATTTCGGCCTCCGCCTCGGGCAGCAGCAGAATCTCCATCGTGCCCACGGCCACGGCCGCGTCGCCGGTGCCGGTCACGCCGACCGTGAACTCGCGGCCGGGAAGGAACGTCTCGACCAGCACCGGCTGGCGAAACTTCCGCAGCAGATCGACGCATGTTTCGCGCAGGGCGCGGCGATCGCCGATTTTCGACGCCCGCGAGATGCCCTTGCTCGTCCCCTCGGCCACCGGCTTGGCAAACAGTGGAAAGGGGAGATCGATCGCATCGATTTCGGCCTCGCACTGGACGACGGCGAAATCCGGCGTCGCCACGCCACCTTGCCGCACGACGCTCTTGGTCATCCCCTTGTGCAATGCCAGCGAAAGCACGAGCGGATCGGAGAAGGTGTAGGGGATATTGAAGACATCGAGAATCGCCGGCACCTGGGCCTCGCGGGCGATGCCATAAAAACCCTCGGCGATGTTGAACACGAGGTTCCAGCGGTCGCCCGCGGCCAGCCGCGCGATCAACCGCTTCGCGTTGCCGATCCGATCGGTCTGGTAGCCCAATTCCAGCAAGGCCGCCTCGATGGCCTCGACGGTATCGGGCCGGTCGAACTCCGCGGTCTCTTCCAGGGAATAGCCTTCGGCCAAATAATCTTGACGCAAGTTGTAGGTTATGCCGATTTTCATGGGTTCTGTTGCAGCAGGCACATTTCAGGCGCCGGGTTCTCTGTCAGGTGGTTTTTATCGTCGTCATGGAACTGCCAATAGAATATCCGGTGCGCAGCACGTTGCAACCCCAAGACTGCGCGACGGGAGCAGAGGGGAAACGGTCTGCGGAATGGCTTGCCATATTTCCGCGGGCCGTTGGCCGCCGGCTGGACTGTGCAAAACCGTGGTGCTCTTCGAGCCACGGTGGCGCTATTCTACATCGTTTCCATCCCGCGGTCCGGAATGGCTCACTGCCCCACCGACCCTGTGTCGGTGGAGTCGGTGATTGGTCGCTACCACCGCAACATGCTACAACAGCCGCCCCCACCGACCCTGTGTCGGTGGAGCGAATGATGGGCGTCGCAGGGCGGTGGCGGTCAATCGTTCCGCCCACCGGCACAGGGCCGGTGGAGCGGTGTGTGGGGGCTCTCGCTGGTAGCGGCCAGTCACTGGCTCCACCGACGCATGGTCGGTGGGGGCCGAGGAGCGGAACAAGAAGCGGATAAGGCAGTCGCTTGCTGCGCCGCTAATTCTACGCAGCCCAGCTCCCGGCTATTGACGACGTTGACACGGCAGCTACGATCCGCCCCCTGAATAACTGACTTCGCCTGTGCTACAATTGTAGGAGCCATCAGAGAACCCTTCGGGAGTCATCCTGTGCGGACAATTTACTGCCTTCTTACGCTGTTGCTACTCTGCTCCCCCGCCGTGGGGCGGGAAATCATTGTCGATAACGTCGCTGGCGACGACCGCTTCACCGGCCAGACGGCACACGACCCGGGCGGAATGGCCGGACCGGTGCGGACCCTGGCGAAAGCACTGCGTTTGGCCGGGCGGGGCGACACGATCATTCTCGTCAGAAACGACGCCCCTTACCGCGAGGGCTTCAGCCTGACCGGCAGTCGCCATAGCGGCACTCCCGAGCAGCCATTTACCATCCGCGGCAACGGCGCGATCCTCGACGGTTCCGCCGCGGCGCCCGCCGAGAAATGGGAATCGTACGGCGGGGCGATCTTCCGCCTCCGCGGGCGGCCGACGGGCTATTCGCAGTTGTTCCTCGACGGCCGGCCGGCGGTGCGGGTGTTTGCCGCCCAATCGGCCACCAGCCCGCCCGAACTGCAACCCCGGCAATGGTGCGCGGTCGCAGGGCGAATCTATTTCTGCGTCGATAAGACGAAGTTGCCCGGCGACTACAAACTCAACTGCGCCCACGATCCGACCGGCATCACCTTGTTCCACGTCGAGCACGTCCGCATCGCCGACCTGACCGTGCAGGGATTCCAGGTGGACGGCATCAGCTTGTGCAACAGTGATCGATACGTGACGCTGTCGAACGTCACCTGCCGCGGCAACGGCCGCAGCGGCGTCGCCGTGGGAGGGGCCTCGTCGGTAACCATCGACGCCTCGCTGCTGGGCAACAACGGGCAGGCGCAACTGCTGACGCTGCCTTACTGCGAGGCGCACGTGCAAAACACCCATCTCTTGTCCAACTCCGCTCCCGGCCTGGTCGATCAGGGCGGGCGGGTCTACGTCGATGGGCGCCGGATTGAAGGCGGACGCGATGAGTTCCGGCCGGCAGCGACGCCAAGCCAAAAGCCATGATCCGCAACACCGACACGAAACGCGACGCCGTCGGACGGCCCATGGAAATCCTCTTGATCGAAGACGATTTCGAGGATGCGGGCATGACCTTTGAGGCGCTGCGGCAAGGAGACGTTCCCTGCCGCATCAGCCTGGTGCGCGACGGCGAAGAAGCGATGGAGTTTCTCCTGCGGCGGCAGCGATTCGCCCGTGCCCCTCAGCCCGATCTGATCCTCTTGGACCTCAACTTGCCGAAGAAGAGCGGACGAGAAGTGCTGGCCGAGGTGAAAGCGGATCAGCGGCTGGCCGCTGTGCCCGTGGTCGTGTTGACGAGTTCGCCCACGCAGCAGAGTGTTTTGCAGGCCGAGGGTCTGCACGTGGAGAGCTATCTGGTGAAACCGGTCGACCGCGGGCACTTCGTCAACACGGTCAAATCGCTGCGGAAATACATACTCTCCGACGTGATATTGCCGCAGTGAGGAACTGCCAAGGTCAATCGGCGTTGCCACAGTACGGCGCGAGCCGCTATGCGTCCGCTCGGCGGAAGGACGTCGCCCAAGCAGAGGTCGTCATCCGGGGTGGATTCTACGGCCCATAGCCGCCCTGCCCGTAGCCACCTTGCCCGTAACCGCCCTGCCCGTAGCCGCCCTGCCCATAGCCACCTTGCCCGTAACCGCCTTGCCCGTAACCGCCTTGCCCGTAACCGCCCTGATAGTAATTGCCGTAGTTCTGGTAGAACTGGGGCGTGCCGATGTACTGCGGGGCTGGCGAGTAATTGCGGCCGAACTGTTGCAGGGCGGCATTCTGGATTTTCTGTATCCGGTCCAGCCCGTAGATGTCCATGTTGAACTGCTGGTTCAGACTCCGTTGGTTGAGTTGCGGCCGAACGAACGTGGTGTAGTTGTCGATCGTGCCGCCGTTGGTATCGTTGCGGAACAGATTCATGTAGGGACTGACCCCGCCAGAAAATGGCTGGGCCTCTGCAAATGCCTTGGGTGGCGTCGGCTGGGGCGAATACGCCGGATGCGTGGCCGCGGCGATTCGGTCACGAATGTCGTTGGCGTCATTATACACCGAAGGGGAATCGGCGGTTCGCGGCGACCATGCTTGCCTGCCCGGCGGAATATTGATAGGCTTCGGCGCGTTCGGAGAGGCGTACGGATCGACCGGACCGGGACCGGGCATCAGATCTGACTCGCGCACCGTCGGTGGCAGGGGAAACTGCATCGACCCGGGAAGGTTCGGGTGAAGCGCATCGGTCGGCGAGGGCGGCAGTATCCATGCGGCCTGCTTTGGCGCGCCCGCCTGCGGATTCAGTTGGGGAGTCGCCTGACCTTTTGCCAAGGCATCTCTCCTCGCATTCTCGCTAAGAAGACCTGTCCGCGCCGCCGGCTCCTTCAGCGTGCGCAATTGTCCTTGCACCACGTCCCGCGGCACTCCCCGCTCCGGAATTGGGTTCCGCCGCACGGACCTCGCATCGCTCGGCGCGGCGTGCGTCGCCGGGTGCGAGAACGGTATTTCGATGTCGGGTATCTGATCCGCTTGATCGGGCGGCAGATCCTCGACGGGCGTGTTCAATACCCAGCCGCCCAGCAATAACGTGCCAATGCCAATCGCAATGTTCATGATTTCAACTCCTTAACTTCGCCGAACTCTGCAATCGAACACGAAGCCACCGCCAAAAGCCCGAGACTTTTCCAATAGAATTATACGTTTTCTCGACCTCCGCAGCAATAGGCTAGTCCTCTTGTGCCCAGGCAATTCTCCTTCTTCCGGGTTATCTCAGGCCGGCTTCGCCCCCATGCCGCGTTGTGCTCAAGACTCGCTAGTGTAGTGCGTCACGCTATTGGGGTTTTATAAATCATGGGATTGACAGGTGGGGCAGACATTCCTGTCTGCCAGGCTTGCCCGATTTCCCTGGCAGACAGGAATGTCTGCCCCACCTGTTGCCCTTCCGTAAAGTCACTCAATTGTGAATCACTACACTAGAACCGAGTTCGGTTGTAGTCGCGGCCGAGGGTCTCCCAACTACGGGCGCTGGAGGTGCCCAACGAGGCGATCCCCAGCAGCCGCTCGATCGGAGCCGTCATCTTCTCCAACCAGGTGTTCGCCGCAATCATGCCGTCGCTCTCCACAAACACCCGATCGCCCGGCATGATCTGGTAGTTCGTCGCCGACGAGGCCCCCTTGGTGATCGCCGCGTAATCGACCGGCAGGATCTGCTCGCAGCCGAAACCGCCCGGCGCCGGTCGCGCTACCCAGATCGTCGTGCTGGAGACCTGCGACAGACCGTTGACCGAGCTTAAGGCGTCCATCACCGTGTCGTTGCCGGTGATCGGCACGCGGCGGATGTTGTCGCCGATGCCGCCACCCTCGGTAATCACGTAAAACACCTTGCTGTTGAATTGCCGCACCTCGACCGCCGCGTCGGGCGAATCGAAATACTGCGAAAGGTACTTGTTCAACTCCACCCGAATCTCGGTGATCGTCTTGCCGGCCACGTGCAGCGTGCCGTACTGCCGCAGGTTGATCGTGCCATCGGGACCGACCTGGTATTCGCCGGTGACCGGGGCGGTGCCGGCCGTGCGGGCCAACTGCACCGAGACCTCCGGTTTGCTCAGCATCACCCGCAGCCGGGCGGTAATCGCCGCGGCGGCCTCCTCGACGGTCATGCCCGCCACGTGTACCCGCCCGTACGCCGGCCCGAGCGTGACGATGCCCTCCCCTTCCACCAGGAAGAAGCCGTCGATGGACTGATCCAGCAGCGTATTGATGGCGCGGATTTGCAGCACGTCGTAGATGTCGATGCGGTAGGGGGGCAAGGGGACCATCTTTAACATGTCCACCATGAGGATGTCGGGCGGCTCGACCCTGTAGTCGGGCAGCGAGACCATGCTCAATTCGCGTGCCGGCTGCAACTCGGGTGGCACGGGCCGCTGCAAGGCCGCCGCCTCGTAGAAGTCGACGGCATGGCAGCCCGTCAGCCCGGCAATCGCCAGCAGCAGTAGCAGCCGTGGGAGCGGAGATCGCAGGGGCATGATCGGTGTTTGCTTGTTAATTTAGGTGGTTTTCGTTGTTTGCGCAGCTCGCCCGCAAACTCTATTTAGTTAGCGCCGTCAGAGTAATCGGCAAAGTCAAGTCCAGACTTCGGTAATTCTCGTGCCCGGCAATACGCGAATGAAATGAGGAGACTGATTGGACATGGGACGCCGGAGGGCTGCAAAGTCGAGAATTCTGTGGTAGCACGGGCAGGATGCCCATGTGTCACGGCCAAGACGGCGGTGCTACGAAGGACTTTTGCAGCTTTCCTGAGATGGAACGGCGCAGATCGTGGCCCAATGCCGATTGCGTGCTATAATTTGGGTGTGTTTTTTGAGAAAAGGCAATTTTTTTTCCGAGAGTTGAGAGGAGTATTCCGTGACTAAGACATCTGATCGGCCCGAAGACGAACCCCCCCCCGCGTTGGAAACGAGCGGCGAGCCTGCCGGACAGGCTGCCCCGCCAGCCCCGCAACGGGTGCAGGTAGAAATCGACGATTCCAAGGTAATGGCTCTGTATGCCAACTTCTGCCGCGTCACCGGCACGCCCGAGGAATTGATTATCGATTTCGGTCTGAACCCGCAACCCTTCGGAATGCCGACGCATCCGATTCCGGTTACGCAGCGGATCATCACGAACTTCTACACCGCGAAACGTATGCTGCACGCGCTGAGTTTGACGATCCAGCGGCACGAAGCCACCTTCGGCGTGCTGGAGACCGACGTGCAGAAGCGAGTCCGGGCCGGCGCGCGGGACAACAGATTCGCGGGTAAGCGCCTGACGAGCGAACGAAAAAGAGGCTCACCGCGGCGGACGCTGAGGACGCTGAGAGACGCTACCCAGTCTCTTCGGCATCTGCGGCGTCTTCCGCGGTGAGTTGTTTTTGTTGGTCTTGCGCACCTCGGGCGATGACTGTTGGAGAATGGTCGACTTCCTTCTTTCCGCTGTGGCGATTTCTCTTTCCGGCGTGATGGCACCGGGGCCGATTACCGCCGCGACGTTGGCGGCAGGGGCGCGGTCGCGTCATGCCGGCGCCCTGATTGCGCTGGGGCACGCGGTGGTCGAGATGCCCTTGATCCTGCTGCTGGCCGCAGGCATCGGCACGTTTTTCAGGTCGCCGACGGTCAAATCCGGCATTGGCTTGGCCGGCGGCGGCGTCCTGGTGTTGATGGGCATACAACTTCTTTTCAGCCTACGACAACCGAAGACCGAATCGCAAGCCGCGGTTCAGCGGCGGCCCTTCATCACCGGCATCGTACTGACCGGCGCCAATCCGTATTTCCTGTTTTGGTGGGCGACGGTGGGATTGGCGCTGGCCACCCAGGCCGTGGAGTACGGCGCCGCGGTGTTGCTGGCATTCGGCGTTATCCACTGGCTCTGCGATCTGGTCTGGTTGGAAGTGCTGTCCGTGGCGGGTTTCCAAGGCTCACAAGCGTTTGGGCTCCGCAGCGAAAAGCTGATTTCCGTTGTCTGCGCCGTTGTCCTGTTTGGTTTCGGGCTGAAGTTTCTCTACGAAGCGGGCATCGGTTTGTTGTCGCCGGTCTCTTGACGGCATGGAACGTCGCTGTATTACCCGAAGCCGGTCGGCCACTTCAGCGATCCGCCCTTGAGACTTGGCAAGCAGCCCGTTATCAAGCGCTCGCTCGGCTTCGGCAAGGGCCAGCCTGTTGAACTGATTGGCCACCATGAGACGTTCTTGCCCGGCGGCTTCGCTGCCGAGCTTCAGAGCATGCTCGGCAATGGATTTGTGCTGTGCCGGCTTCTTGGCGGCGGAAGCCAGCTTCGTCAGCACCGACATTTTGAGTATGTCGGCATCGGAATGGAACGTCTCGGCCATTGCGTCAATCGCCTGAAAGGCGGTCGCTCCATCGTTCGCCTCGGTAGCAACGTCTTTCGCACGCCGCAGCATGACGAAACGGCTGGCCGGATCGTTCTTTGTTACACTGGCAGTAGCGATCAGTCTCTTGGCCAGGGCTTGCTTCTTCGGTTGCACGGCAAAAGCCTGCCAAGGATCGGAGGGACTCGCTGGCGACTCCTCGCTCGTCGGGAGTTCTGGCCGGGCATCGAAATGCGCGGCTGCGGGCAGACTGACGCCGACGTTCGCCGCCGGCAGCGCGAAAGTGGTTTGATACTGCGGGCGCGTGCTCAGGTATTGCGCCAGCAATACGGCGAACAACGGGGAAACCAACGTCACCAAGATTGACAATCCGTTGCCGGTGGGAGTTGCATGGCACCTCGCCCGGCCGCTTCCAGACGGTTCAAAGCTCATGGGCGACCTCCAAGCTTTTGAAGCATCGCCCCCCTGCGGATTTATTGTTAGCTCGATCAGAGGAAAAGGCAAGTGGCTGTGTCGGGAGGATCGATCTCCGCCGACACAATCCCGACGTGCAGGCTTTTTCGCTGTCGCAGATTGCCCAATTTGTTGGAAAGACGCGGGCGCACGTCGCTTGCCCCATTTCCCGCTTCGCCGAAACCGGAACCGCTTGGCGCTCGTATACAAACGGAGAAGGGGATGTTATGCAAAACCGAATTACGGCCACTACCGAAATGCGGGGACGTGACGGCGGGAACGAGGAGCCTCAGCCCGTCGGCGAGATTCTGGAAGAACTGTTGGCCCAGTATGAGCGGCGATTTCCGGACGTCCAAATCACGATCGTGGAGGCCACGGCGACGGCGGTATGAGCCCCATTGGTCCGCCAGCCGCTGCGACGTTTCCGCTTGTTGTCGCCCGGCGGGAAAAGGGGACAGGCACCTTTTGTGCGAAGCACCCGAAGGGCCGTTCCGGCAAAAGGTGCCTGTCCCCTTTTCCCGATCCTCTTGGTCAACCTTTCGGATTCACGATTCGCCCCAGGAACAGGATGCTGCCGGTGCGGTTGTCGCGGATCAGGAAGAGAAACGGATGATCGGCGCGGAAGACCGGAATCGGCTGCTGCGGCCTGGGCGCCGCCCTGGCCATCATGATTCCAGTAGCGGCCGCGGCCTCGGTGCCCCGTTCCTTCACGTCGACGAATGCCTTGTGAATGACCGCCGAAAAGAAGATGTCTCGCTTGCCGGTCATGCCGGAGAAATCGGCGCTGCGCGAGAACGCTTGCGAGATGCCCATCGTTTCCAGAGTCTTGTCGAGCCGAAAGCCCGAGGAGATTCTGAACTTCGGCAGAAAGACTTCGACCGTCTGCATCGTCAGCCCTGAAGTCCACGTTTTCAGGGTTTCAACCGACAGTTTCTGCTCGATGCCGGCAAGCCCGTCCAATTCGGTGGGCAGCAGCACGAACATCGACAGGTTCCTGCCGACGTAGGGCAGTTCGAGGATGCGCAGATCGTCGGCAGCCCCGTAGGCGAACATCGCCTGTTGCTGCATCATCGGCACGGTCACCTTCTCTTGCGGCGCGAGCGAGAAGGGGGCGTCCCGCGTCGCGCGGACCTCGAATTTCATCTGCCAGTCCCCCTTGAAATAGATGGCGTTGGTCAAGACCAGCGTTGTGGCCGGCCCGAGCACTCCCGGTGCAATCAAATCCTTGATCTTCCGCTCGGTCTTCTCTTCCACCCAGGCATTGATGGTGCGTCGAGCCGCGTCGGCGTTCTGCTCGAAGTCGAGTTGGGCGAGTTCGGCAGCGAAGTCGTCGCGGGTCACTTGCAGGAAGGCCGGCAAGAAATGGTAACCTGTCTGTCCCCAAAGCCGGTTGGCGACGCTAAGCTGGTAGCCCACCTTCTTGACGTCGCCGTGAAGCCTGGCTGCCAGAGCGGCAAACGCGCGGGGGAGTTCTTCCTGGGGCACGGTGAAGTGGAGCACGTCGGCCATTTCGGCGGCCGTCTTGCCCTTGGCGCCGGCATAGGCCATGGCCAGGGCCGTCGAGACGCTGTAAGGCGAGCAGAAGAGGCTCCCCTTGTTCTCTGTCCGCAGCTTGGCATAGAGCCCCAGTGCAAAGGCGTTGTTGCCCTGGACAACCGCCTCGGTTTGCACGGCTGGCTCAGCCGCGTCGGAAGCGGTGGCGGCGGGCACGATGGAGACGACGGCGGCAGCGACCGCCAGCACGATTACCGAGATGATCTTTGTAGACATAAGACCCTTCCTTTAGATTCAGGGATAGTTCAGCGATAGACGGTCTGATACTTGTTGGACGCCAGCCAGGGCCAAGAAGTTCCTCGATGCGGTCAGGCAGCGGGATGGCACAAAGCATAGCGGGAATACGTTAGCAGGGCAATTATACCGTCGCAGAGGAGGCTAGGCCATGCTCAGAGAACCCGCATTAGGTTGGCTGGAGGGCGTCAGCCAAATGGCCTTTCGAGTGCTTCTTCCAGTTTGCGGACGGTCTTGAGGTCCGTTGGTTGTGCTCCGGCTACGATCCTGCCGATCCATGAAGACGCTGCAAGTATGCGCTGGCAATGTCGAAACGCCGTACCATCCCGATTACTTGTTGTCGCTCTAGATCGTTGACAATCGGCAGCGTCAGCAGGTCATTCTCCACGAAGAGTTCCTGGGCGCGATCCAGGGTGTCCTCGGGAGTCAACGGCTGGACATCGCTTCGCATCAGGTCTTCGGCAAGAACCAAAGGCGACAGAGAAGGGGCCTGCGAGGCAACGTAAACCTCCTCGATATCGACCACGCCCAAGAGCCGGTTTTTTTCATCCACTACGGGCAAGACGTGGTAAGGCACTTCGCTCAGTTGTTCGATGACCGTTGCCAGCGAATCGACCGGATGGAGCACTGTGACGGTCTGCTGGGACGAAACGAACTGGCTCACTTGTACTCCCGCCAAGACTTGCCGAACATAAGTGCCTTGGTGGGCCGGCGAAAGCGAACGGCTCTCCACCTGGGAGGAATAGATCGATTGCCTGTCGGAGAGAATATAGGAAAGCGTGCAGACCCACAGCGAGGGGAGCAACAAGGAATATCCGCCCGTCATTTCGCTCACGATAATGAGTGTGGAAAACGGGGTCTTCGCTGCGGCGGCAAAGAATCCGGCCATGCCGACGATCACAAAACTCGCGGGATGCGGGACCAGCCACGGGGAAAGGTTGTGCAACACGATTCCCAATGCACCGCCACCGCATCCTCCAATCACCATCGACGGTCCAAAGACGCCGCCCGAGCCGCCGCTGCCGATGGTCAGGCTCGTCGTGAGGATCTTGCCGAGGGCGATCGTCAACAGAATCATCGCCGTGACGTTGCCGTCTTGCGTCAGGGCGTTTTGGATCGAGGAGTAGCCGAAGGCGAGCACGGCCAACACCTGCGGATTCCGGCCCAGACTGAAATACAGAATAAAGGCGACCAGTCCCGTCAGAAATGCACCCAACGCCGGTCGAAAATGACGGTGGATGGGCAACCGGTCAAACAGCCGCTTGACGCCGTAAAAGGAATGTGTGTAGAGCATGGCCAGCAAAGCCATGAACAAGGCCAAGAGCAGGTATGGTCCCAACCGCAACGGATTGTTGAAGCTGAGGCTGGGGATAGTGAACAAGGGCTCCCAACCGGCGTAGAGACCGTAGACGCAGTAGGAAATGACGCTGGCGATGCCGGCGGGAATGATGACTTCCGATTCAAACTCCGGGGAACTGTACATCACTTCGGCGGCGAAGATCGTTCCGGCCAGCGGCGCCCGAAAAATCGCGCCGATGCCCGCTCCCATTCCAGCGGCCATCAGCACGCGGCGTTCGGCAGGGCGGAGGTGCAGCAGGTTGCCGAGCAACGAGCCAAAGCCCGCTCCAATTTGAGCGATGGGGCCCTCTCTTCCTCCCGATCCGCCGCTGCCGAGGGTCAACGCACTGGCAACGATCTTTACCAGCGGCACGCGGGGGCGGATTTGCCCCTGGCGATAATGGTAAGCGGCAATGACCGAATCCGTGCCGTGCCCTTCCGCCTCGGGTGCGAACCTGTAGACGATCACGCCGCTTAGCAGTCCTCCCACGGTCGGTACGATCAGCAGGAGCCACGGATAAATGGGATGTGCCGTCACGGGCAGCCATGACATCGAAGGTTCGCCGCCCGGATGAGGCTCAGGGTAGTAGCCTGCGACAACGCCGAGTGCACAGCGCTCCACGACGCGCGTTGAAATGTAGAACACGATGGCGCCGAGCCCCGCCACGATGCCCACCAAGGCCGCCAGGCCCAAGAGCCGGACTTGGGAACGAAATCGCTCTCGACCCAAGCCAAAAACTTCGGGAATCCAAGCGAAAAAGCTCCCCGGAGAAAAGAAACGCACGAAGCGATGGTTCATAATTCAGTCTGACTCCTGCCTTCGCATCCATCATAGGTGACGATCCATTATCGCCCCAAGCCCAATGCTGACAAGAGGTATCGGCAAACAGCCAGGTTCTGACACGCAGCGGCAGCAAACGAACCCCGGCTAGTGCCTCAACCGACCTGAATTGACGGGTAGAGGCGTTTGAGTTTGATTCGGGCGTTGGCTGTAGTGAAACGCCAGTCGATGCGGCATCGAGCGGTGTTTCGTGTGGATTCCCAAGCGGCAACCTCGCGGACCAGTGTGGGTTTATCGGGAATCCGCCGCCGAAGGCACTGTTTGGTCATCACGCTTAACTCCGTCTCGGCCATGTCCAGCCAACTGCCGTGTTTCGGCGTGTAGTGAACCTCCAGCCGTTCGATCAGTCGGCGAGCCTCGTCGGGGGCAAACGCCTCGTAGAGCGAAGCCATCTTGTGCGTGTTCAAGTTGTCCATCACCAACACGATTTTCTCCGCCATCGGATAGCTGTCCACCAACTCCCGAATCACCTCGGCGAAATCCAACGCGGTACGTCGGTCGGTCACCTTCACGCGACGCTTGCCCGCCAGCGGCTCAAAGATCATAAACAGATTGGCCGTTCCGTTACGCTCATATTCGTAATCCACCCGCGCCGGACGCCCAGGCGCGGCGGGAATCGCCCGACGTGTTTCTTTGGTCAATTGCCTGCTTTGCTCGTCAAAACACACGACCGGTCGCTGCGGATCGTAGGGCCGTTGGTAGACTTCAAGCACGTCTTCCATCGCGCAGACAAAATCGGCGTTTTGCTCCGGCGGCAATACCCATTGCTCTTTGCGCCAGGGCTGAAGAACGTTTTTTTCAGCGTGGTGCGAACGGCCTCGCGCCCAATCGATTCGACGATCTCCAATTCCACCAATTTGTCGGCCAGCAGTTGCATCGTCCAACACACCCGGCCCGTTGGCGGTGACGAACAGGCCAAAGCCACCAAGTGGGCCTCTTGCACACCGTCCAGTTTGCGATATTGTCGATTTGTGGCCGGCTTACGGTACAACGATGCCTCCCAACCTTCTTCGACGAACTGTTGCCGAACTCGGTGGACCGTCGATAAGCTGACGCCCACCAAATCCGCAATCGCTTCGTCCACGGCGCAGGAACCTCCCTGCCCCTGATCGGCACGTAGCAACACCTGTGCCCGCTGACGAGTCGCCTTCGCCACCCGTCCTCGCGCCACAAGATCCTCCAATTGACCTCGTTCCTCGTTCGATAGCCGAACCACGTACTTGGCTTCCTTGCCCATGTTCGCTCTCCTGACAGGTTGTTGCCCCGGAAAGCGAAATACCATCTCCACCAAAACCTGTCAAGTCAGATCGGTTGAGGCACTAGGGCATTGCCCATGCCTCGCCCAGACCTAGGATTCTAATAGAGAGCATTCCCCCGAGGAGAGTAGATGTCATGATCGAGACACTTCAAACGAGTTTGCCGAAGGTCATCGCTCTCAGGTTGAGCGGGAAACTGCACGATGAGGACTACAAGTCATTCGTGCCCGTTCTGGACGCGGCCGTGGCTGCCGAAGGCAAAATCCGTCTCTTCGCCAAGTTCGAGGATTTCCACGGCTGTGACTTGCACGCCGCTTGGGACGATTTCCGGACCTTCATCAGACACTATAGGAGTTTTGATCGCATCGCGATGGTGGGCGACCGCAAGTGGGAGAAGTGGATGGCCACACTGTGCAAGCCCTTCATCAAGGCGAAGGTGAGGTACTTCGATGCGTCCGAAGTCGACGCGGCCTGGAACTGGATAGGCGAAGGCTGAGCGGAATCCTATCTACGCCCACGGCGTCATGAACCATTTGCCGTCTTCGGCAAGCCGTCGCACTCGCGGCGAACAAGTCCGTCGGCCAAACGAGGTTGATACGGCGTCGTTCTTGCAGGCAAAGGACGTGCTTCAGTCTGCCGCAGGACATTCCCGGGGGGAATATAGGGCGGCGCTTCTGCCGGTCATTGAGAAAGTGAACCATCTTGACACATTTTCACAAAGCGTGTTGACTTTTCACAGTCCCTTCTGGTATCTTGGAGTTTGTTTCCGCGGAAAACCGTCTTACCCGCAGAACTTGCTAGCGCCCAAGATCATGAATCCTTCAGAACGTCAACATGCGATTCTGGAGCATCTCGACGCCGCTGGGAGCTGTTCGTACCAGGACTTGGCCGGGTTGCTGGGCGTCTCGGACATGACCATCCGCCGCGACGTGGACAAGTTGTCGCGGCGGGGGCAGTTGATCAAGACGCTCGGGGGGCGCAGACGGCCCATGCCCCGCAACACTTGTACGAATCGCCGATCCAGCAGCGATTGCCCGTCCACCGGCCGGAAAAAGAGAAGATCGCCCGCGAGGCCATGCGGCAGATCAAGCCGCAGCAGACGGTCTTCCTGGACGGCAGCACCACCTGCCTGGTTCTTGCCCGGCGGCTGGCCGCGAAGCAGCGAGGGCTAACGGTGGTATCCAATTCGGCGTTGGTCTGCATGGAGTTCGGGCGGGGCAGCGAGAACACCGTCTTCAGCCTGGGGGGGCAATTCGATCCGGGCAGCATGTGTTTCGTCGGTCCGACGACCGAAGAGGCCGCGCGGCGCTTCTTCGTCGATATCGCCTTTCTTTCCACCAAGGGCTTCTTGCCGGAAGAGGGGACGTTCGAGTCGTCGATCGCCACGATCCGCATCAAGCAGATTATCGCCGAGCAGGCGGCGCGGGTTGTGTTGTTGGTCGACCACTCGAAGTTTGGGCAGCGGGCGCTGTGCAAGGTGCTCGACATCAAGCAGATCCACGAGATCATCACCGACCGGGACGCGACGCCCGACCACCTGGCCACTTTGGAGCAGCGCGGCGTGGCCGTCCGGCTGCCGCTGGGCGAGTTCCAGCCCGAGGAGATTTCGCCCCATGCCTCTTGAAGCGGCCGACGAATTGCTGTCGCACGCCAGCCGCGGCCGCTATGCCGTAGGCTATTTCGAGTCGTGGGATATCGCGTCGCTGGAGGGCGTGATCGACGCTGCCGAGCAGAGCCGAGCGCCGGTGATCGTCGGCTTCAACGGGGAATTCCTGGCGCGGCCCGAACGTGATCCGCCGGCCCGGCTCGAATGGTACGGGGCCTTGGGCCGCGCGGCAGCCGAGTCGGCGCGGGTCCCTTGCGCCGTCATGTTCAACGAGTGTGCGGCGGTCGATTGGGTGGAGCGGGCCACCGGGCTCGGTTTCAACCTAGTGATGTTCGCCGACGAAAAAGCCGATCATGCGGCGCTCACCCGTCGCGTGGCGGAATTGGTGCGCGTGGCGCACGGCCGCGGCGTTGCCGTCGAGGCGGAACTGGGGGTGTTGCCCTGCGGCGTGGCCAGTCACAACGGAACTGCCGCCGCGCTGACCGATCCCGACCAGGCGGCGGCGTTCGTTCGAGCGACGCGCATCGACGTCCTGGCGGTCAGCACGGGCAACGTACACATAAAGGTCGATGGCCAACAGAGCCTCGACTTGGCCCACCTCGCGGCGATTCACAAGAAGGTACACGTGCCGCTGGCGCTCCACGGTGGCAGCGGCATCGTGGGCCAGTCGCTCGCCGACGCCATTGCACTGGGGGTGGCGAAAGTCAATTACGGCACGTACCTCAAGCAACGCTGCTTGGCGGCCGTTCGCCGTGCGCTGGCCGAGGCCGACGGCAACGCCAATCCACACCGCGTTCTTGGCGGCGGCGGTGGCGCCGACCTGCTGGTGACCGTTCGCCAGGCGGTGCGCGACGCCGTGCTCGAACGCATCGGCCTGCTGGGTTGTTGCGGAAAGGCTTGAAGCAAATGCATCCTAATCAAGACGACACGACCTACGCCCGTTTACGGGCATTTGCGCCGCAGGCGGTATTCGGCCCGTGCTTCAGCACGGGTTCACGGTCCTCTCGATTCAACGTTGTCACGCCCGTTTACGGGCGTCCTGCCAGGTTTCTACTGATCCTCGCGGCGGCGATGGTGGTATGTTGTTCGTCGGCACGTTCTGTTGAGGAAACTGCTTCTACACCGGGCAACAAGGACATTTTCTATGTGATCCCGCATACGCATTGGGAAGGGGCCGTTTTTCTGACCCGCGAAGAATATCTCGACATCGGGCTGCCCAACATCCTGCGGGCGCTGCGGCTGTTGAAGGCCCATCCGAACTACCGCTTCACACTCGATCAGGCGTGCTACGTCAGGCCGTTCTTGGAGCGATACCCCGAAGAGGTAGCGGCGTTTCGCCAATTTATCAAGGAGGGGCGACTGGCGATCGTCTGCGGCAATGACGTGATGCTCGACGTGAACATGCCCGGGGGCGAGTCGTACGTGCGGCAGGTTCTTTATGGCAAGGGGTACTTTCGCAAGAAGCTCGGGGTCGATGTGACCACCGGTTGGGCGCTCGATACTTTTGGGCACCACGCACAGATGCCGCAATTGTTGAAGCTGGGCGGGTACAAGTCGTATTGGTTCTTCCGCGGCGTGGCCGACTGGAAGACGCCCTCGGAGTTTCTCTGGGAGGGGATCGACGGCTCGCGGATTCCCGCCTTTTGGCTGCCGCACGGTTACGGCATGGCTTATGGCTCGCCGACTACGCTCCCGGAGTTTACGAAGTTCTTCAAGGAGCGATTTGACTGGCTGGCCCCGTTTGCCCGCGGACGCGGCCGGGTGGGACCGGCTGGGGGCGACGTTACCGAGCCCGAGGAATATCAGGCGGCGCTGGTCGAGCAGTTCAATCGTCAGCCGAACCAGCCGTTCGAGTTGCGGCTGGCCGTGCCGGAAGATTTCGAGGCCCTCGTGGCCAAGCGGCCCGACCGGCCGGTCATTGGCGGTGAGCTGAACCCCATTTTTCAGGGCGCGTACAGCAGCCGGATCGAACTGAAGCAGCGCACGCGCGAACTCGAAGGGCTGCTGACCACGGCCGAAAAGCTGGGCGTGCTGCAACATTATCTTGCCACGGCAAAGGGGACAGTCCCATTTTCGCCGACGCGAAAATTGGGACAGTCCCCGCCGACCGACGACGAAATTCTCTGGCGGGCGTGGGAGCCGATGCTCTTCAACCAGACGCACGATCTGATGTCGGGCGTAATGACCGAGCACGTCTACCAGGACGTCGTTCGCGGCTACGATTTCTCAAAACGAATCGCCCAGGATGAAGTCGAAGGCAGGTTGCGGAGCGTTTCGGCGGCGATCGACACTCGGGGCGAGGGCGTTCCGGTCGCGGTGTTCAATATGCTCGGCTGGCCGCGGACGGATCTCGCGATCGCCAACGTTGGCTTTTCCGACAGCAAGATCATGGGAGTGAAAGTGCTCGGGCCCGACGGGGCGAACGTGCCGGTGCAGATTCTCGATGTCGATCGCGGCGGCGATGGCGGTTTGCTGCGTGTCCGTATCGCCTTTATCGCCCGCGACGTGCCGGCCATCGGCTACAGCGTCTATCGCGTGCTGCCATCTATTGCGGCGGCCGAGGCTGTCGCTGAGAAGCCGGATGTTGGACCGGTGCTTGAAAACGCCGATTATCGCATCGAATTCGATCCGGCCGGCGGCGCTATACTCCATTTGCTGGTGAAAAAGGGCAACTGGGACGCACTGCGAGCGCCGGGCAACGTCGTGGCACGCGAACAGGACCGCGGCGATCTCTGGGAGCCGTACCACACGCTCGACGGCGGCAGCCGCATCGCCATGAAGGTTCGCCACCCTGCTCCCCCGCCGGGCAAGGCCGTCTTTAGCTCCGATCAAAGCGGCACGCGCGCTACGATCAGCCGCGGCCCCGTCTTCTCCGAATTCCACGTCGCCCATCCGTTCGGAAAAAAGGGCAACTTCACCACGACGGTGCGGCTCTACAACGGCCTGCGGCGAATCGACGTTAATACGCGAATCGTCAACGACGAGACGTTTGTCCGTTACCGCGCGCTGTTCCCCACGTCGATTCACGACGGCCAGGACGTCCAGGAAATTCCGTTCGGGGCGATTCGCCGGCCGGACGGCATCGAATTTCCCGCTCAAAATTGGATCGACTACGGCAACGGCCGAAAGGGCGTGGCCCTGTTGAACCGCGGGCTGCCCGGCAACAACGTGGCCGACGGCACGATGATGCTCTCCCTGTTGCGGAGCACGCGAATTGTCAGCTACGGCGACGCCAGCGGCGGCTATGGCGCCGGCTCCGATGCCAGCCTGGAGTTGAACACCGAGCGCACGTTCGATTACGCTCTGATTCCCCATGCCAGCGACTGGCGCGACGCTGGCATCTATCGCGACGGCATGGAATTCAATCAACCGCTGGTGGCTTGGCCGATGTCCGTGCATCGCGGCAGTTTGCCCAAGCGATGGGGATTCCTGGAGATCACGCCGCACAATATCGTCGTTTCGGCGATGAAGCCGGGCGCTGACGGCGTTGCAGTGCTGCGAGTTTACGAAGCGACCGGCCAAGCGACGACCGCGAAGATTCGGCTGCCCAGGCAAACCACTGCGGCCGAGGAGGTGAATCTGATGGAAGACCCCGGCCGCAAGCTGCCCGTGGCCGACAACGCCCTGCAACTCGACTTCCATCCGTTCGAGATCAAGACCATTAAACTGCAAACGCAACTGCCATGAACATGACCTGCAAACAGCGAATGCTGACCGCGCTCGACGGCGGCGTACCCGACCGTCTGCCGGTGACGACGCATTTCATCATGCCGCGGTTCTTAGAAGATTGCATGGGCGGAATTTCGGAGCAAGAGTTCTTCGACGTCTCCGGTTGGGATCCGATCACTTACACGACGCCGCACCGCCCGGCCCTGAATTCCGGCGAATACTACGACCCGGAACAGGCCGAGCCGGGCTTCCTGGAGAGTCGGCGAATCGCCAGCGACAACTGGCGCGTCCATTTCGAGCCGGTTTCGGGCCGGAAGCATCCGGCGACGCGATTCCGCTTCGTCACCCCCAAGGGCACGTTGAGCATGGTGCTCGAATCCGATCCCTTCACCACCTGGGTCGTCGAGCCGCTGATCAAGGAGAAGCGCGACATCGATCTAATCGGCCAATACGTGACGGCCCCGAAATGCGACGTGGACGAGGTCAACCGCGTGGTCGAGGCGTTCGGCCAGCGGGGGCTGGTGCGGGCGTACATCTGCTGCTTCGACGTTTTCGGCCAGCCCGGCACGTGGCAGGACGCGACCTGCCTGGTGGGCGTCGAGCGGCTGATCATGGAGACCTACGACGATCCGGCCTGGGTTCACGAACTGCTCGGCATTTTGTTTCGGCGGAAGAAGGTCTTTGTCGAATCGT
Organism: uncultured Planctomycetaceae bacterium; assembly: GCA_963823895.1. Lineage (GTDB taxonomy): Bacteria > Planctomycetota > Planctomycetia > Pirellulales > Thermoguttaceae. The sequence continues at coordinate 45,249 of CAWGNG010000020.1, read as the reverse complement.
TGGCGGGGGCACGGTACGACATTCTGGAGCTTGGCGGCGGCAGCGCCTCGTCGACGGTGATTTCGCCGCAGATATTCGACGAATTCGTCGCCCCCTACGACAGCCAACTGATCGAGGCGGCGCATCGCGCCGGACAGCGGATCGCCTACCACACCTGCGGCGGCATGATGCCGATCCTGGAGAACATCGCCGCGATGAAGCCGAACGCGATGGAGACCCTGACCCCGCCGGCCATGGGCGGCGACATGAACCTGGCCGAGGCGCGGCGGCGGATTCCGCAGAACATTTGCATGATCGGCGGGTTCGACCAGTTCCATTTCTTCAAGGGCTGCACCGCCGAGCAGACGCGGGCCGAGGTGCGGCGTTGCTTCCAGGCCGCCGGCCGCAACGGGGCATACGTCCTCTGCCCCTCCGACAACTTCTTCGACGCCGAGCCCAAACTAATCAAGGCATTTGCCGACGAGGCGAAGAAATGCGTGTATTGAACGCCGAAACGCTGCCATTGTGCCAACCGTTTAGCCGGCGAACTTGTTCGCCGCGCGGTGGGCGGAATATGGCGACATCCATCGCCGTCTTCGCGCTGTCGGCGGTTGTGGGATGGGCTCTAATCGTGACGACCGCCGCAAGAGCGGACGACGGCCCCGATCCGATCTTTGAGAAGCCCGCTGCCATCAGCATGGCCGAGTTGGCCAAACGGAGCACCGACGGGGTTTCCGCGTTGGAGGTCAGCGATTACGCTCCCGGCCACTACACGGGCAAGTTGAGCCCCAGTCCGCCGCACGCCGACATGAACCCGCGGAAGGCGGTGGTTGTCTTCTGGAAAGACCGTGCCGAGCGATTCGTCTTCAGCCACGAGGCGAGCTATTGCCCGATCCTGGAGTTGCCCAGCGGCGCCGCGATGTGCAACCAGTTCTTCGAGGGCAACATGGGCAACGCCGAACTGTTCAACAGCATGGGGCGGAAGGAGAAGAACAGTTTTGTGGACATCGTCCAGAGCGGGCCCCGTCGCGTTTGGGTGCGGTGGAACTACTCCGCGGTCAACATGACCGACGACTCGCAGCCCCGCTTGCGCGGCACGGAGGATTACATTGCCTATCCCAACGGACTGGTCTGGCGGCGGGCGACGTATGAGAGTCTTATGCCGAACGAAATGGTCGGTTACGCGACCGACCCGGTCGAACTATTCGGCGTGGCGCCGGTCGGCTCGACGATCAAGGACCTCTTTCCCCGCGACGCGGAACACGGCGACTATCTGACCCATACTGTCCTCGACTTGTACAGCACCAAGCGTTACGACATTTACTGGGACGGCAAGGGGAAGGTCCGACGCCGCGGCGACGACACCACGATGGCGGCCATCACGGCCTCGCCGGGATGTGCGTTGGTCTTGCCCTTCCGCGACAAGCTGTTGTTCGCCGTGCTAGGCGAAGCCAGCGGATTCCCTTCGCAAAAGAACCAATTGGTCGATCATTGCACACCCGGGGCCGAAGGGGGCTGCGGCTGGCAGCAAGGACTCTGGGACCACTGGCCGATCGGCTGGCTGAACTCGCAGACCTCGCTCTGGAAACCCGGCTCTCCGTATTCCTATAGTTTTGGCTCGGTCGGCCAGTTCTTCGTGCCGGAAGGAAAACGGATCAAATCGTTTATGAAGGACTATTCGGAATTGTGCAAGGACATGGAATTCAACCGCTGGACGGCCAGCCGCGTCTCCTACGTGTTGCTCGGCGCGGCCCAGAGTTGGGACGACGTCCGCCGCATCGGCCGTAGCTGGCTCGACAAGGGGAAACAATGCGCCAAACCGGAGAGCATCGCCGAGTTGAAGTAGTTTGCGAAACCGCAAGCGGTTGATGGAGGATGCGAAGCCGCAAGCGGCTTTCTGGTTGTCAAATCTCAAATCTCACAATTTCAGATTTCAAAGCGCCCACCAACGTTACCCTACCTCTATTGTAAGACCCACCTAGTATTGGAGACTCAGCATGAATCCCAAGTCTTCCTTCTCACGTCGTAACTTCTTGCAGACTGGCTTGATCGGCGGCGCTGGAGCGGCCCTGTTGGGACCGGGCTTGTTGAGCGGCGTGGCCTTTGCCGGCGATGCGCCGGAGAGTTTCTGCGTGGCGCTGTGCAATCACTGGAGCTACATCGGCATCGGCTGGCAGTTGGGCATCGAGTCCTGCGTCCTTTCGGTGACCGATGCCATGGAACTGTTCGACCGCGCGCATGTGAAAACCTGCATCAATTTGGACGCCCGGGCCTACGAGTTCATGGCCGAAAAGTTCCCTGAGGTGGCGGCCAAACTCAAGAAATACCTGGCGGCCGGCAAGGTCGAACTGATCGCCGGAACCTACGCCCAGCCGATGGGCACGACCATCGGCAGCGAATCGAACATCCGCCAAATGGTCGTCGGCCGCGCGACGGTGCGCAAGGCGCTCGGCTACGACGTGTTGACGTTTCTCGAAGAAGAGGAGTTCACCCATCCGCAGGTTCCGCAGTTGGCCACGCTGGCCGGCTACCGTTACGCCAGCCTGGCCCAATTGGACACCTGGGGCCGAGCGGGCTGCCCGGTGCAAAACCTCAACGCCTTCCACTGGCAAGGGATGGACGGGACGGCGATCCCCTGCGTGCCGAAGAACGCGCTGTTCGGCGTTTCGGCCGACGTGAACCAATTGGCCGCCTCGCCCGAGTTCAAGAAGCTGAAAGCCCTGGGCAAGCCGCTGGTCTTCACCTGGGAAGAGTTCGGCTGGGACAACCCCGAGCAGCCGGCCTACCTTACCGCCCCCGCCAGATTTCAGGCGTTGGCCTCGAAGGCGAACGTCGAATTCGTCACGATTCGCGAATACCTTCAGAAATACGGCGGCCAAGGCAAGGAGACGATCTACCTGCCGATGGACGCCTGGGACAAGTCACTCACCTGGGGACTCGGCGGCGATCAGGTCCGCATCTTCGATCGCAAAGTGGAGTCGCTGTTGTTGGCCGCGGAAATCTTCGACGCAGCGGCCTCCTCGCTGGGGGCCGCCTCGCAATGCGATTTGCTGGACAAAGCTTGGCGAAACGAGTTGAGCTCGCAAAGCCACGACGTGGGACTGTGCGAATCCTCGCGTTGGCAAGGCGACCTGATGGCCCCCGCCGATCGAATCGAGGACCATCACAACTTCACCTGGGGTGCGATCGGCTACAACCATCTCGACGCCGCCCAGAAACAGGGGCAGCAGGTGCTCGACGCTTCGCTGGCACACGTCGCCAAGCAGGTTGGCAGCGCATCGCAGGCCCACGGACCTCTGGCGGCCACGGTCTTCAATCCGCACGGCTGGACGCGCACCGGCCTGGCCACGACCGGCCGCATCTATCCGCTGCCGGGCGACACGAAGGACGTCGTCGTCAAGGACAGTTCCGGCAACACGCTGCCCTCGCAGATCGTCAAGAGCGAGAAGGACGCCCAGGGCAATCTCATCGTCGCCAACGTCGCATTCCCGGCGAAAGAGGCGCCCTCGGCGGGCTACGACACCTATTACGTCGACTTCGCGCAACAACCGGCGGCATCGGCCAAAACCGATCTGCAAATTGACGAAACGAAGCTGACGCTCGAAAACGAACACCTCCGCGTGCGTTTGGATCCAACCACGGGTGGGATCGCCAGCCTTGTGTACAAGGCCGCGGGCAGCGAGATGCTCGACGCCGGCCAGGGCGCGTGCCCTCGGCTGACCGGCAAACCGAACCCGAACTTGTCGCTGCGCCCCAATCCACCCGCTTTCTACGACACCGCCAAATCGAAGGCCGCCATTGACTGGCTGGCCAAGGGACCGCTCTACGGCGAAGTGCGGGCGCAGCACGCGCTGCCCTACTTGCGGTTCGAGACCCGCATCCGGCTCGACGCCGGCTCGCCCTACGTCGAACTCTACACCCGCATGTTCGCCTCGCTGCCGCCGCATTCCGACGCATGGCCGGCCAATATCAAGGAGGGATACTGGATGTCGTTCCTGCCGGCCTTCCACGTCACCTCAGTGCTGCGCGATTTCCCCTTCGGCATCGAACCGACGAAGCACTCGAATTTCCATGCCCTCACGTTCGTCGATCTGCTGGGCAAGGACACGGGCTTGCTGGTCGTACACCCCGGCACGCAATACTTCCGCCGCGAGGAGAAGGGGGCGGTGGGGAACTTGCTGATGCGGGAATGGGAATCGCACTTCACCCGCGAGTACGGCTGGCCGCTCTACGTCGAGTACCATCACGCGTTGCAGCCGCACGACGGCAAGTTCGACAACTCAGATCGTCTGCGCGCGGCCAAGGCGTTTATCCGCCCGCTGCTGACGCACGTTGCTCCGCCGCAGCAAGGCAATCAGCCCACGGCCAAGAGCTTTGCCGCGGTGACGCCGGCGGGCGTGCAGCTCTCGGCGTTGCGAAGGAAACCGAACAACCGCCTGGAGGTTCGCGTGGTCGAGGTCGAGGGCCGCGGCGCCAAGGCCGACGTGACCCTCGGTTTCCCCGTCGCCGGCGCGTGCGAAACGAATCTCGTTGGCGACAAGATCGCCGACGCCGCCCATGAGGACAACCAGCTTCGACTCAGCGTCGATCCCTGGAAGATTCGGACGTTCGAGATCGAGTCGTAGGGAGAAGAACATGCAGTTCGAGATGAAGATGCCCGACTTAGCCACGACCGATTCGGAGATCCGCATCGCCCGCTGGCTGATCGAGACGGGGCAAAAGGTCGAGCGCGGCCAGCCGTTGCTGGAGGTCGAGACCGACAAGGCCACGATGGAAGTCGAATCGGTCGCCAGCGGCGTGCTGGCCGAGGTGCGTGCGGCGGCTAACGAGGCGGTATCGGTGGGCCAGGTCATCGCGGTGATGGAAGTCGAGGGGGCTTCGCCTGCCGCCGCTGCCCCGGCCGCTATCGCTCCCGATACACGAGAAGCGGCGGAAGGTGTGCCACCGCTTCACAAAAGCAGTGCCGGAACCGGTCCATCGGCGAGCACTGCTTGCGAGCGAGCAGTCGCACACGCCGCTGCAACACCCGGCCGTACCAGCGGCGGAATGTTTGGCGCAATCGGGCCGCCGCTGCCGCTGGGACTTGTGGTGCAGGCGTCCCGCCTGCCAGGGCAGCCGGGACGGCTGCACCGCAAGACTCGAAGATCATCGCGCTGAGCGTCGCCGAGCGGACCGCGGGGAAGCGTTTGCAGGAAAGCAAGCAGACGATTCCGCATTTCTACCTGCAAACCAGCGTGAATGCCGCGGCGATGATCGCGCGGCGCAAGGACGCCGCGGCGGCGAAACTCGCCTGGGACGCCTTCTTCGTCTCGGCGGTCGCCAAGACGATTGCGAAGTTTGATCGCTTTCGCTGCCGGCTCGACGGCGAGCGACTCGTGCCGATCCAGAGCGACGCCATCGGCGTGGCAGTCGACATTGACGGCGAATTGTATGTAATCCCGATCGACTCGCCGACGACGAAGACCGTCGCGCGGATTTCCGAAGAGATTCGCCAGGGCGTCGCGCGGCTGCGGAGCGATCCCGAGGCGCGGCGAACACGCCCGGCACTGATGACGGTGACGAACCTCGGCGGTTGCAACGTCGAGGGCTTCATCCCGATCATCAGCCCGCCCGAGCCGGCGATCCTCGGCGTCGGCCGCGTTGCCGCGACTCCCGTGGTGCGTGCCGATGGGCAAATCGGCGTCGAGCATCGCTGCACGATCACGTTATGCGTCGATCATCGCATCAGCAGCGGAAAATACGCGGGCGAATTCCTCGGGGCAATCGTCAAGGAACTCGAATCGTTATGAGCGGCAAATCCATGATGACCGGCAAAGATCGCTTTCTGACCGCGGTTCGCCGGGAGCAGCCCGATCGGGTGCCGCTGTTCGATTTTCTCTTCCAACAGCCGCTCTATGAGGCGTTGATCGGCCGCCGGCCGGAGCACTACAACGCCCGCGACGCCGTCGATTGGCGCGGGCCCTCGGCCACGACGCGATCTGGATGCCGTTCGGCGGCTACAACGGTTTTCAGCCGGAGTTTCTCGACGCCAATACCTACGTGGATGAATGGGGGACGACCTATCGCCACAACGGCACTTCCTGGCCGATCGATTCGCCCATTGATTACCCGATCAAGACGCGGAAGGACTTCGCCCGTTACCGGCCGCCCGATCCGACGCTACCGGGCCGCAGTTCGGAACTCGAGACGTTCTGGCAGACGTCGCACAACGAGATGGCGCTGACCGGCGGGATCACCGGCCCGTTCACCACCTGCTGGCTGCTGATGGGGTACGAGCAGATTTGCTACGCGCTCTACGACGATCCCGCCTTGCTGACCGACGTCTTTCGACTCTCGAACGATTACAACAAGGAGGCGGCGCGGCGGTGCGTCGCGGCCGGCTGCCATGCGCTGTGGTTGGCCGACGATTTGGGCGACAGCTCGCGCGGGTTTCTCAAACTCGACCATTTTCACCGGTATTATCTGCCGTATCTCACGGAGTTGGCCGAGTACGTCGATGGGCTGGGCGTGCCCGTGCTGCTGCACTGCTGCGGGCGTTTCAGCGATTATTTGCCCGACCTGGCGGAAACGAAGATCGCCGCCATTCATCCCGTGCAGCGCACGGCGGGAATGGACCTGCGTTGGGTCAAGCAACGTTACGGCCGGCGGTTTTGCATCATCGGCAACGTCGATTCGTCGCGGACGCTGCCCTTCGGCACGCCCGAGCAGGTCGAGGCCGAGGCCCGCGAGGCGATCGACATCGCGGCCCCCGGCGGCGGATACGTGCTGGCCTCCGACCATTCGCTGCACGACGGCATTCCGGTCGAGAATATCCGCGCGTTGTTCCAGGTTGGCCGCGACTACGGCGGCGACTTCTACCACAGATCGTAGGAAGAGGGGATTCCAGTGGCCAGGTTCGAGTTGAACATCGACTATCCCTTGGAAAAAATGGAAAAGAGCCGGCAGCGGCTGGAAGCGCGGAACCGCTTCCGCTACGTCGATCGAGTGCCGATCCTCTACGGCCTGTTCGCGCGCTATTTCACCCCCCTGTTCAACCTGCGTTACATCGACTTCTTCAAGGACGTCGAGACCCATTACTACTGGCAATTGCAGTTCGCCAAGTACCGCATCGAAAACATCCCCGAGGACTTTTGCCTGGAGCCGGTCATTTGGGTGCATCCGTTTTTCGACAACGTCATCCCGCCCAGCGCCCACGGCGGCGAGGTGGGCTGGGTCGAAAACGGTCCGCCGCGGGCCGTGCCCGTCATCCACACCGTCGAGCAGATGGAACGCTACCAGCCGGCCGCGCCCGAGGCCGGCCTGCGGGGGAAGGCGATCCAATGGTGGCGCGAGATGAAAGAACTCGCCGCGGAGACGAAAGTGACGTTCGCCGGCCGGGAGGGCCGCGTCGACGTCGAACCGCTCGCGCTGGGCTTCCTGAGCGCTCATATGATCGCCATCGATCTGGTCGGCGACAACTTCTATTGGTGGCTGTTGGAGTATCCCGAGGCTTGCCACCGGTTCCTGCAAAAAATCACGCAGGCCGAGATCGTTTCCGAAGAGCACACGCGGCGAATCGATCCGCGGCCGCGGACGTTTTTCGCCGTCGCCGAGGATTCCGCGCAGATCATGTCGCCGGACTTGTTCCGCAAGTTCTGCGTCCCCTACACCAACACGCTCTTCGAGCGGTACGGCGACAGCATCCCCTTCGGGCGGACAATCCACATGTGTGGCAAGAGCACGCATCTGCACAAGGTGCTCAAAGCGGATTTGAAGATGAACAGTTTCTGGCTGTTCGGCTATCTGGTTCCACCGAAAGTCGCTGCGGCCAACCTCGGCGGCACGACGCTGCTGTGGGGCAACATTAGCCCGATGCTGATGAAGGACGGCGCACGCGCAGGTCAAACAGGCGGCGCGAGAGTGCCTCGAAGAATTGGGCCCCTGCGGCGGCTTGCTGCTGGGCGACGGCGCCAACGTCTGCCCCGGCACGCCGCTGGAGAGTTTTCAGGCGATCATGGACACGGCCGAAGAGTTCGGCCTGGGTGGCGGAAGCTTGCCGCAATGAGAATAGGAGCCTGCAACAAAACGTACTCCTCACGCTCCGCGTGAGGCAAATTCGGCCCGCACAGTCCCTCACGCGGAGCGTGAGGAGTACAATTTCGATCTGAAGGACGAAAAGGTGAGCATAGCGCAAGAACGCATGGATACGACAACGAAGAGATCAATTTCGCACCAGCCCGATTTCCTCCTGCGGCTCTACGAGCGGATGATGCTCATCCGCCAGTTCGAAGAGGGGATCAAGTTCCTCTTTCTCGAAGGGATCATGCCCGGCACGATCCACCAGTGCCAGGGGCAGGAGGCCACCGCGGTCGGTGTCTGCTTCGCCCTGCGGCAGGACGATTTCATCACCTCGACCTTCCGCAGCCACGGCCACGCCCTGGCCAAGGGCCTGACGATGCAGGAACTCCTCAACGAGTTGTTCGGCGCGAAGACCGGCTGCTGCAAGGGCAAAGGGGGGAGCATGCACGTCGGCAATATGTCGAAAGGGATGATTCCGGCCATCGCCATCGTCGGCGGCGGCATCCCGGTGGCCGCCGGCATGGCCCTGGCGTTCAAAATGCAGAAGACCGATCGGGTGGCGGCCTCGTTTTTCGGCGACGGCGCCGTGGCCGAGGGGGCGTTCCACGAGGGCGTCAACATGGCCGCCATCTGGAACCTGCCAGTCGTCTTCGTCTGCGAAAACAACCTCTACGGGGCCAGCACGCACGTCAGCAAAGTCATGCGCGACACCAATATCGCCCGCCGCGCAACGAATTACGGCATCCGCGGCCAGCAGGTCGACGGAAACGACGTGCTGGCCGTTTATGAAGCCGCCAAAACAGCGGTCGACGAATGCCGCGCGGGCGAAGGACCGGTGCTGCTGGAACTGCTCACCTACCGCCGCACCGGCCACTCGCGCCGCGATCCCGCCCACTATCAGCCGAAAGACGAGCGCGAGGCGTGGTTCGCCAAAGACCCGATCGATCGATTCGCCGAAGTGCTGAAGCGACAGGGCATCATCGACGACGCCGGCCTGGAAGCGATCAAGACCGATATCCTTTGCCAGTTCAACGAGGCGGTGGAGATCGCCAAACGCGAGCCCCACCCGACACTAGCGGACCTGACTACCGACGTATACGTTTAAGATTTGACAACAACGTACTCCTCACGCTCCGCGTGAGGTCGAACATCGTTGGAGTGGCAGTTGCACTGCCACCCCTGGAGCCGGAAATGCAGGGGCGGCAGTGCAACTGCCACCCCAACCCAGTACACCTTCGCCGAAAAGACTGCCATGACGAAACGAATGGGTATCGCCGAGGCTTTGCGCGAGGCCATCGCCGAGGAGATGGAGCGGGACGAGCGCGTTTTCTGCATCGGCGAGGACATCGCCGTGCCGGGTGGATGGGGCGGGGCCTTCACCGTCACCCTCGGCTTGGAGAACAAGTTTCCCGATCGCATGATCAACACGCCGATCGCCGAGTTGGGCTTTTTCGGCGTCGCTTGCGGGGCGGCGATGATGGGCATGCGGCCGATCGCCGACGTGCAGTACGGCGACTTCCTCCTGCTGGCCGCCGACCAGATCATCAACAACATCGCCAAGATGCGCTACATGTCGGGCGGGCAACTCACCATGCCGCTTGTGATGCGGGCGCCGCTGGGGGCCACCGGCCGCGGCAGCCAGCACGCACAAAGCCTGGAACGCTATTTCACCGGTGTGCCGGGTATCAAAGTGGTCGCCGTCTCGAACGCCTACGACGCCAAGGGCATCCTCAAAGCGGCCGTCCGCGACGACAATCCTGTCATGATCTTCGAGCACAAGCTGCTTTACGGCTCGAAGGGCGCCCGAGCGGAAAGCGGTGCGGTCGATGCCACCAGTGACATTCCCGAGCAGGACTACACTCTCCCCTTGGACAAGGCCGCCGTCCGCCGCGAAGGGACCGACGTGACGATCCTCGGCTGGCTGCTGATGCTGCACCACTCGCTCCATGCCGCGACGCGGCTCGCCGATGAGGGCATCGCCGCCGAGGTGATCGACGTCCGCAGCCTCTCGCCGCTCGATTATGAGACGATCGGCGCGTCGGTGCGGAAGACTGGCCGCGTGGTGATCGTGGAAGAGGGTCCGAAGACCGGCGGCGTCAGCGCGGAGATTGCCGCGGGAATCATGGAGCATTGCGGCGAATCGTTACGCTGCCCGGTGGTTCGCGTGGCCTCGGCCGACGTGCCGGTGCCCTTCACGCCGGTGCTGGAAAACGCCTATCGTCCCGACGCCGAGAGAATCATCGCCGCGGCGCGCGATCTGATGCAGTTCTGAACAACGTTGGTGTGGCAGTTGAACTGCCACACCCGGGAAGCGGGGCGGCAGTTCAACTGCCGCCCCAACCAAGTTCTGAGGTAAACGATCATGATCAGTCGAAAAGAACTCGAGCGTTATCAGCGGGAAGCCTGCGGGCTTTTTCAACGTGCCCATATCGTGGTGACGCCGCAGGAGGCCGGCCGGGTTGAAATCGCCGATTTTGGCCTGGGCCAATTCGAGCAGACCGGCCTGGGCGTGTTGGTCTACGTCAACACGCAACGCTGCTGCGCGAAGGAGTTGGCGATGTGGCCACGGCAAACCTGTCCGGAGCACCGCCACCCGAACATCGACGGCGAGCCGGGCAAGGAAGAGACGTTTCGCTGCCGCTATGGCCGCGTCTTTCTCTACGTCGAGGGGGAGCCGGCAAAATCGCCGCGCTGCAAGACCCCGGCCGGCCGCGAGAACACCTATTCCGTCTGGCACGAAATCGTGCTCGATCCGGGCGACCAGTACACGTTGACGCCCGACACGAAGCATTGGTTCCAGGCGGGCGACGAGGGGGCGGTCGTCTCCGAGTTCTCCACCCGCAGCCGCGACGAATGCGACGTTTTCACCGATCCGCAGATTCAACGCGCCACCCGCGTCGGGTAAGGCACGCGGGTACGAAACGAAAGCAAACGTCAGGACCAACGCATGAACGTCATCCCTTCCTCCAAGCCGGTTGCCCAGGTTCGTCGCTCGCGCCGCGTCATGATCGGCGGAACGTTGGTGGCAGCGCTTGGCGGACTGATTTTTGGCTTCGACACGGTGGCGATCTCCGGGGCCAACGAGCCGTTGGAGACGCTCTTCAAGTTGGACGAGATGCGCCAGGGCTTCACGGTGGCGATCGCCATCATCGGCACGATCGCCGGCGTTCTTGTTATCGGCAGAGCGTCCGACCGATTCGGCCGCAAGAACGTGCTCTTCGCTTTGGCGGCGTGTTTTTTCGTGTTGTCGCTCGGCTGCGGACTGGCGCGGAACTGGCCGGAGTTTTTGCTTTCCCGCTTTATCGCCGGAATCGCGATTGGCGGCGCATCGATGGTCACGCCGATGTATATCGCCGAGATTTCGCCCCCCCGCGTGCGCGGTCGGTTGGTCATGGTCAACCAACTGAATATCGTGGTCGGAGTCCTGTTGGCTTACGTCTCGAATTACGCGATCGCGCAGTGTTTTGAGTTCGATGTGGCATGGCGGTGGATGTTCGCGATGCTGGCATTGCCCTCGGCCGTGTTTTTCTGCCTGATCTTCCTCGTTCCGGAAAGCCCGCGGCACCTGGTCAAGAAAGGGAGGCCGGCCGACGCCCGCAACGTGCTCGAACGGCTCGGCGACGAGAACGTGGAGGGCGAGTTGGCGGCGATCCAAGCGTCGCTGGCCGATCGGCCGGGCCACTTGCAGGAGCGGCTGTTCGGGCCGCCCTATTGGCGATTCGTGTTCTTGGCCTGTGCGATGGCCGCCTTCAACCAACTCACCGGCATCAACGCCGTGCTCTATTATGGGCCGACCATCTTCCGCATCGCCGGCGCTGCGCGATTCATCGCTGCTGCAATCGATCGCCATGGGCGGAACGCTGCTGCTGTTTACCGTTGTCGCCATGTTCATCATCGACCGCTTTGGGCGCCGCATTCTCTTGCGAATCGGATCGGTGGGCATGGCGGCGTGCATGTTCTTGCTCGCCGCCGCCTTCTGGAACGGTCAGAACGTCAATGGGCGTCTGGTTCTCGGCGGGCTGATCGGCTTCATCGCCTTCTTCGCCATGTCGCAAGGCGCGGTCATGTTCGTCTTCATCTCCGAAGTCTTCCCCAACGCCGTTCGCGCCAAGGGGCAATCGCTGGGCACATTGGTGCATTGGGTGATGGCGGCGGCGGTGACGCAATGTTTCCCGTTGGTGGCCAAGCACTTCGTCGTCGGCGCCTTCGGATTCTTCGGCGCCATGATGGTGCTGCAATTTCTCTTCGCCTGGTACGTCATGCCGGAGACCAAAGGCGCCGCGCTGGAAGAGATGGAACAACGGTTGGCGTCTTGACAGTCGATCGTTATTTTAGCACGGAGGCACGGAGGACACGGAGGACACGGAGAATGAGCGTAAAACAGAAAGCGGAAGAACAGACAAACAACCGCAGAGGACGCAGAGAACGCAGAGGAGTGAAGTCGGAAGGGAATTCTCTGAGAAGCCAGATGGCACAGCCCAATGAACAGATTCCTTCCTCTGAACTTCTTCCCTCGGCGCTCTCTGCGTCCTCTGCGGTTCACTGCTTTCTTCTCTCCGTGTCCTCCGTGCCTCCGTGGTAATTACCGCGGTCACCAAGCCGGTGAAACCGCCCTCACCCTAACCCTCTCCCAAAGGTCAAGAGGACGGCGGCGGATTCTTGGGAAATCGCGTGTTGCCGACGCGGCGGGTGACTCCCACCCGATCCATGTAGTCGAGCATCGGCAGGGCGAACTTCCGCGTCGTGTCCAAGAGATACTTGAACTGCACGCTCTCCAGCCGGGCTTCCTTGCGAAAATGTTCGGCCAGGATTTCGCGGGCGCGGGCGATGGCATCGCTGTGGAACAGCATCCCGGCGGCGTCCACCTGCAGCAAACGGCCATGCTCGCGCAGCAGGCCGAGCAGTTTTGCCACCTTGGCAGCGGGCACGTTGGTTCGAGTGGCAACCTCGGCGGCGTCGGGCGGAGAGAACAATTTCTCGCGGAAGAGCGTTTCAATCGTCTCCAGCAGCTTGGCCTCTTCGCCGCCAAAGGTGCTGCGATGCTCCGGCAGCGCCAGCCGCCCGTTCTTCTCGACCAGCCGCTTCTCGTCTTTCAGCCGGGCCACCAACGCGTCGAGCACCGCTTTGTCGATCGGCATCGCTTGCCGCAGCGGTCGGTAATTGGCTTGTGGTGCAGGCGTCTCGCCTGCCGGGGCAGCCGGGACGGCTGCACCACAAAAGTCGCGCCGCAGTTGCTCGGGCGGCAATCCGGGGCTCTCCGGCGATTGGCGGTGGAAATCGGCGACCAGTCCCAGAATCTTCTCGCCCGCCGCGGCGGCGGTGTCGCGATGGACGTAGTCTTTCGCGGTCAAGGCAAAGATGACTTTCTGGCCGGCCAGATCGGCGAGGATTTCCTGCACGCGGGCGTGCGGGATCTTCGTGCGCACGGCGACCGACGCCTCGCTGGTGGCCAGCCCTTCCGCCCGGCGGACGCAGTATTCAACAAACCGCCGCGGATCGAGGATCGCTTCGGCCCGTTGTTGCAGGTCTTCGCGCAACTCCGGGCGATTGGCCTTCAGTCGCCGCTCGATCGCCTCGACGATCCGCCCGCCGCCTATGGTGCGAACCGGCGACGCGGTGCGGAGGAGGAAATGATCGCCCGGCCCGGCCACCACGGGCGTCTTGGTCTTCACCTGGATCAGCCCCGACTGCCCGCCTTCCATGGAAGTGCCGGAGAGCGGATAGAAACTGGCGGCCACGTCAGAGGTGCCGGTGTGGAAGCGGACTTCGGCCCCGCTTTTCAGCAGCAGCTTTTCCCGCGGCAACAGCCGCAGCGAGCAGAGATACCACTGCTTGGGCGAAAAAAAACCGGGGATGGTCAGCACGTCGCCGCGGCGGATTTCGCGGTGGTCCCAATGGCCGACGTTCAGGGCCGCGCATTGGCCGGCCATCACGGTCTCGCTGGTTTGGCCGTAAACTTCGATCCGCCGGATTCGCCCGGCGAGTCCCTCGGGCAGCAGGACGATTTCATCGCCGGCGTGGGCGGCCCCGGCCACGGGGATGCCGGCGGCGACGGTTCCGTAGCCCTGGACCGAAAAAGCCCTTTCCAACGGCAGGCGGAAGACGCCGTCGGTCCGCCGCGGCTCGATCGCGGCGACCAGGGCCCAAAGGGCTTCGAGAAACGGATCGAATCCTTCGCCGCTGACGTTCGACAACGGGCAGATCGGCGCCCCTTCCAGGAAAGTCCCACGCAGGAACGCGGCGACCGCGGCTTGGACGCCCGGGCGATCTTCCGCGGCGATGCGGTCGATCTTCGTCAGGGCGACGATGCCGTGCCGCACGCCCAGCAGGGTGAGGATATCGAGGTGTTCGCGGGTTTGCGGCATGACGCCGTCGTCGGCGGCCACCACGAGGATGACGCCGTCCATGCCGCTGGCCCCGGCGACCATCGTCTTGATGAAGTTCTCATGCCCCGGCACGTCGACGATGCCGACCTGGGTGTCGCCGATTTTGCAGGGCGCGAAGCCCAGTTCGATCGACATCCCCCGCTCTTTCTCTTCCTTGAGCCGATCGGTTTCGCAGCCGGTGAGGCATTTCACCAGCGCCGTCTTGCCGTGATCGATGTGCCCGGCGGTGCCGAGGGTAATGTTGACTTGCTGCAAGTCGGAGTCTCCTGTTAAGAAAGGAGACTACAGATTACCACATGCCCGGCACCAACCGCCAGCGGCCCCGAGCGGCGTAATCCTTGTAGCCGGCTGCCACGCCCTTGATGCGTTTTGACAGACATAGCCGGTATTGAAGGGTTCCGGCCGTGGGGCGGCTTCAGAATTTGCTGGAGTGTGGTCCGGCAACCATTCGGTTGACCTTGCTCTAAGGGGCGCAAAGGCGTATCTTCTGCCCCGTGTAATTATGCCTTGCCCGTGGTAGCGTACGAGAGAGCCGCGACAGCCATTTGAGGTCATTCGACTTGGAGCCACAGTCATGCCACCCCGTTTTCTGCTCGCGCTTCTCTCGGTTCTGGTCTTGCGGCTGTTGTCGGTCAGCACCACATCCGGGCAAACTGTAGTTGTGTCGATGCCGAGTCGTGAAGCCGAGGTGGTGGACGCCTCCCGGGACGTGCTCGGGCAGATCATGTCGATCCCGGCTCGGAGTATTCCCGAAAGCCTGCTGGGCAAGGCGGAAGGCATCGCCATTTTTCCCGGCATGCTCAAGGGCGGGTTCATTGTCGGCGTTCGCCACGGCCGCGGCGTGATCGTCACCCGCGATGAAGCGGGGCAGTGGAAGCCGCCGCTGTTTGTGGAAATCACCGGCATCAGCTTCGGTTGGCAAATTGGGATTCAGGGCACCGACCTGATTCTGGTCTTTCGCACGAAGAACAGTTTGCAGAACCTGATGCGCGGCAAGTTCACCATCGGCGTAAATGCTTCCGCCGCGGCTGGTCCGGTGGGCCGTGACGCCCAGGCCGCCACCGACATCACCCTCAAGGCGGAGCTTCTCTCCTATTCGCGTAGCCGGGGATTGTTTGCCGGCGTGGCGCTCGACGGCGCGGCATCGACCGTCGATCCGGCGGCAACCGACGCTTACTACCAAACCATCGGCGGCAGGCCGCTTCAGCCTGGCCAACCGACAGTCGTGCCTCCATCGGCGGGCCGATTGTTGGAACAACTCGCCAAGTGCGCGGCGGCGTCCAACACTGTTCCGGCCATTCAGGCCGTTGCCGCGACGATGCCCGTTGCGGTTGATCCACAAATCCTCCGCGGCCAACTTGCCGCTTCGTCGCGGCAGCTCGCTGCGATCGTTGACGCATCGTGGCGAACGTACCTCGCCCTGCCGGCCGAAGTTTATTCCGGCGACCGCGCGCCCTCGGCCGAGAAACTCCGCCAGTCGCTCGATCGTTTCGCGACCGTCGCCGGCGATTCCCGCTACCGGGCTTTGACAGAGCGTCCCGAGTTCCGCTCGACCGCTTCTCTCCTCCGGCAATACTCGGCGATCGTCTCCGCTCCCGCCTCGCCGTCGTTGCCGTTGCCGCCGCCGCCGAAATAGGGCACGAGTTTTGCAACGTTTTCGTTTTGCCGTCCTGCAAATCATCGCCGCGGCGTCTCATGGCGCGGGCCGGTTTGTCGGTTGACCGGTCAGCTCGGCCGATGAGGCATTTCACCAGCGCCGTCTTGCCGTGATCGATGTGTCCGGCGGCGCCGATGGTGATGTTGACTTGCTGCAAGGCCGCGTCTCTGTTGGTCAGCGATTCCGCGAGTTTCCAAATCGAGCCACCGCTCACCCTGCCATCTCGCCCTTGCCGATCGCGCGGCGGGCATCGCCCATCGCACCCCCGGCAATCGCCGACTTCAAGGCGGGGATTTCGGCCGGGGACAGTGCTGGAATGTGGTGTTCTGTCGAAGGGAGTTCCTATCAGCGGTTCTGGGTGTTTTGCTTGCTGCAGGGGTTTTTCGTGTTTTTCACACCCCTTTGCGATCGAGAAAAAAGAACGGAAAAAGTCGGCTGCGGCGCGGAGCGGCAGCGCCTCGCGACTGAAAGGCGCGGGTTTTGGGACGCGGGGAACAGTCCCTTTTCATTGCGACGAAAACTGGGACAGTCCCCGCGTTGACGGCGGAGAGGGTGCTTGGCTGGTAGTGGGTACTTGCGTCTGCCAATAGCGCTTGCCGCCGGGAGGGACAGGTGATCTTCCACGTGGTTGCCAGCCATTTACCCTATCCGTGACGCAGCGTGAAGGGGGCAGTCCCATTTTCGGTGCATGAGAATTGGGACAGTTCCCGCGCTGCCGACGGCGAAGGGGCAAAGCTTCGCTCGCTCGGCGTTACCCGAGACGGTAGGGCGGCGGAAGGTCTGTTGGCCTTTTGGCGGGGCTCTGACGCGAGGTTATCGCTTGTGGGCGTTCATTCCTTTCGTCGGCCTGTGTCCTTCGTTTGCGCGTTTCGGATTGAGGAATGATGTTCCTTTTTTCCGCTCCGTTGCTGCTTTCGCGGAAGAGGTTGTGAAAAAATGGGGACAGGCACCTCGCTGGATGCCATTTTCACGGGGTTTGCCTGACCTGGCGCGGAGCCAGTCCCCATTTTTTCACAACCTCGGAGCGAAAGGCGACAATTCGGAGGACTGCGCGAATGAGACTTCTTGGTTATCAGCCTTGGGTACGTCGCGACTGAGGCCGCATTGGTCCCCGCCCTGCGTCGCCGACACACCCGCGGGCCGCTGTGCGGATGGGAGGGCGGCGGCAGTCCGTTAAGACGGTTCTGTAGTTGTTTGCTGTGAAGTTCGAGGGGGGAAGGGGGACGGGCTGAAACGCCCCCTTCGCTTCATCTGGGCTCCTTCACCGGTTACAGTGATGTTATGTATAGTATAGAAGATGCGTTCGATCAAGATCTGTTTTTGGGCCAGCGGGGTTAGCAGCATGTTGAAAAAGTCTGGGTGCCATGTTCCACGCTTGCGTGGGGATGTGAATCCAGGGAAAGCACGGTGAGGCGTTTCAGCAGGGCGGTCTTGCCGTGATCGATTTGGGTGGCGGTGCCAAGGGAAATGTTGACCTGCTGCAAAGCGGAATCTCCAGCAAAACTCTCCCCTCGTTTTTTGGGAGAGGGGCCGGGGGTCAGGGCGCTCAGCACTGCCTATGATTAGCCAAACGTAGCGGACTTCTCAGGGCTACGGGGCAGAAGCCGCGCGAGCAATTCGGTCTTGATCTTGTAGCGGTTCGCCCCGTGGTGCGCCTCGCGATGGTGGTTAGGGCATAGAGCGACGACATTATCGCTGCTGTCCGAACCGCCTTCCGCAAGGGATGTGATGTGGTGGGTTTCGAGGAATACCTTCCCAGCCGCCGTTATAAACCCGGGTTGTTCGCACCATTCGCACTTCCCGTTGGCCCGACTAAGCGCGCCCTTGCGGATTCTAGGGTCTCGCACGAAGGCGTCTGCCGAGACGTGCTGACGTTTCGGCAGCGGATGGAGTTCCTCGTCGACAGTGAACTGGTCAACAAATGGGGCCGGGGAGGCACCCCGTGTCAGGACGCACTCGCCGGTATCCATGTCGTATGCGGTCACCGCCCACGACCTTTCGTCTAGTAGGCGTTTCTTGACGATGGAAGGCTTGCCCTCCGGATCGTCGTTACTCCGCATCTTGCCGTCGCAAATCACCACCCGAACTGGCGACATTTCCTTCCACGCCCTTTGAATTGCTGCATCCGCCCTTCTAGCGCGCTTCTCGCGTGCGGCCTTACCAGGGTATTGCTCATATTGGTGGGCGATTTCGCGATAGTTGATAGTCCGGGAAATGGAGTCGCCCTCCTCAACCATTTGTGCGAACCACAGGTTCAGCACAACAAAGTTCGCGGCTTCGAACGCCCACTCATAGCAGTACTTCGGATTCGATCCTGCGTTCTTCTGGCTTCCTTTGAAGTTTCCCCAGTCGCTAACGTCAATCCCTGCATCTCGTACCAAGTCGATAATCCGATGCTGTTCTTTCGGCTTCAGGTCAGACAGGTTGGACATAGGCGGACCCCCTTGGTAAGCGTTTACCCTTTCGCGGCTCCTAACTTCTGTGCGGCCGCCGGGTTGAGCATCGCCATCGCGCATTTTCGTGAGCTGGCTCACTGCTGTCAACATTGAAGGGCTAGATCCCTCCATCAGCACCCCGGTTGTGGGGAGGTTCGACCGCAGGTACACTATTCGACTCGAAGATGTTTCTCGGAATCTCCAAAGCACGCCCAAACAGGTAGTGGAGTGAGTCGTTCGGGCCGCTAAAAGGCACCGCTCCAGAGGAAACGTTATGAACGAAGAGCACCTTCCGGCCTCCCTTCCTCCCGGTGGACAAATCCTGATCTACCGCGACGGAGCCACGAATCTACAGGTGCGCCTGGACGGGAGGACGGTCTGGCTGCCCCAAGCCGCAATGGCCGAACTGTACCAGACCAGCAAGCAAAACATCAGCTTGCACATCCAGAACATCCTGCAAGAGAAGGAGTTACAACCCAAGTCAGTTGTCAAGGAATACTTGACAAGTGCCGCCGATGGCAAGCAATACCGAACGCTGCACTACAGCCTCGACATGATTCTAGCCGTCGGCTATAGGGTGCGTTCGGCCCGCGGCACGGCCTTTCGGCAATGGGCGACGGCGCGGCTTTCGGAGTTGCTGGTCAAGGGTTTCACGCTCGACGACGAACGCATCAAGGCGGGTCGGACTCTCGGCGACGCCT
This sequence comes from uncultured Planctomycetaceae bacterium, assembly GCA_963823895.1. Classification (GTDB taxonomy): domain Bacteria; phylum Planctomycetota; class Planctomycetia; order Pirellulales; family Thermoguttaceae. Next base: position 26,033 of record CAWGNG010000020.1, on the reverse strand, counting down.
ATTTCGACGAATTGCTTGCCCGCATTCGCGACATCCGTTCCAGCGAAAGGCTCTTCTACCAGAAGATCACCGACATCTATGCCACGAGTATAGACTATGACGCGGACGCCGAAATGACGCGGCAGTTTTTTCAGGTCGTGCAAAACAAGATGCACTGGGCCGCTCACGGCCATACCGCCGCGGAGATCGTCCGCCAGCGTGCGGATGCGACGATGCCGCACATGGGTTTGACGTCGTGGAAGAACGCCCCCGCCGGGCCCGTTCGCAAAACGGATGTCACGATCGCGAAGAACTATCTGACGCAAGCGGAAATCGAAACGCTGAACTTGGTCGTGTCGGCCTACCTCGACTTCGCGGAACTCCAGGCCCGCAGTCACCGACCGATGCACATGGCCGAGTGGATTGGGAAGCTAGACGATTTTCTGCGATTGAGCGATCGCGAAATCCTCACGCACGCCGGCCGCATCTCGCGCGAACTGGCCGAGGAACACGCGCACTCCCAATTCGCACTGCATGAGGAGCAGCGCCGGCAATTGGAGGCCGAACAGCCCACAAGCGACTTCGATCGCACCGTTCAGAAGTTGATCGAGCAGCCGCCGCCAGCCGCCAAGCCAAAGCGACGACGCAAGAAGCGTCCAGAAGACGATACGTAACGCGGTTGTCGAGTTTGGTTTGGCGGGCGGGACCCCCGCGCTCCGGCTTAGTGCGGCTTATCCTTTGGCTTTTCTACCGGCAATTTGAATTGCTCGGGGCGTTCTTTTAGGACGCGGCGGAGCCAGGCTTCGGGGTAGCCGACGTCGGGATACTTGCCTTGCGGGTCGCGGATGTAGCCGTCGTTGTACTTGGTCAAGAGGTGCTCGACTAACGCCTGCCAGCGGGCCATTGTCAGGTCGCCGTGGCTGACGCAATAGTCGGTCAGGAAGCGGACCATCAGGTTCGGGCTGGTTTTGGAGAGTTCGAGGGCGGTTTTTTCGACCGGTCCCTGCAATGCCAACATCGTCGATTCGATCTCACGCTGCACCGCTTGAATCTCGGGCGTGATGTAGCAGTATTTCGTGTAGGCGAGGTTGGTAGCGACGTTGAAGACCCACCAGGCCGAATCCCAGGAGAACCGCTGGATCGTGCCGGCGGCGAAACTCTTGGGCACGGCGTCGATGCAGCAGTAGAAGGGCAGGTAGCAACTGGTGTAACTGTCGTCCATGCCGTACCAGACCAGGCCGCCGATCGCGTCCGGCAGCCAGGCGCGGGATTGCGTGATGCTAGAAAAGGCGGTCTGCTGCGTGGAGATCGGCCGCTCCCAGGCGTAGTCGACGCCGTCAACCTTCCAGGCCAGCGGCCGCCAGCGGGTCGGCGCCGAACGGGCCGGCGTCGACCCCCTTGGTCATGTCAAAATCGGTCCCTTCATAATGGTCGCGCATCAGGGTCATCACGTCGGCGACCGAGAGCTTGTGATCGGGCCGCAGCGAGAGCGGATAGGGCGACGAGCCGGGCTTGCCGCGGTAGTAGTCGGGTGCAAGATGCTGCGACGGGGCCGCACGACGCAGGATGCTCCATACCCGCGAGTCGCAAATCCGCCGCTGCATGGGCAAGGGCGGGCAGTAGGCCTCGAAGAAGCGGAAGGGCTGGCCCGACTTCGGATCGTACCAGCCGTGCTTCACGGCGAAGCTCTCGACGTTCTCCGAGAAGAGCCAGTTGGTCGGATCGTCGCGGGGGATTTCGGCGATGCGCGATTGGTTGGCGTGGCAGGAGACGTGTCCGTCGGGCACGCGGCAGGCGGCCCAAACCGCCCCCTTGCCGCCGGCGCCCGTGCCGACGATCTCCAGAATCCACGCCTCCTTGGTATCGGCGATCGAAATCGACTCGCCCTCGTCGGCGTAGCCGAACTCCGCGACCAACTTGGTCATCACCGTGATCGCCTCGCGGGCGGTGCGTGCGCGTTGCAACGCGAGTTGCATCAGGAAACCGTATCGCAGCATTCCTTGCGGGTTGAGCAGTTCCTTTCGGCCGCCGAAGGTGGTTTCGGACAGGGCGAGTTGATGCTCGTTGATCAGGCCGGCGAGCACTTGGCAGGTATGCGGAACTTGCGGGATTTTGCCGCCGATGTTTTTCACTTCATCTTCGCAGCCCGCTTCAACCGTAATCATCTCGCTCGGCTTGTGGTCGGCGGCGGGCAGAACGCCCATGGTGGCGAAACCGCCGGCCGAGTCGCCGGCGGCGGTAATCATCACCGAGCCGTCGGCCGAGGCGCCGCGAGTGACCAGGATGCTCGTGCAGGCGGCAGCCGGCATGGCGCTAAGGATCGCAGCCGCCAAGGCGAAGAGCGGCAGCAGCACTCGCGGAAATCTACGGGCGCAGAACGACGGCGATGGAGAATGAAGGCGTTGCATGGTGGCTCTCTCGTTGCAGGAGGGAAGGTGGGCGGGCTATGCCGATCTTCCTCAAAGATAGCTGAACGGGGGGGCCGCGTCAAGAAAAACATGTGTGCGGATGCGAAGTAGGTCCCGCTTGCCGAGCGGGACTTGCGCAGGCAGGCCGGAAGTCCCGCTCGGCAAGCGGGACCTACTGGGATCGCGGTACTTGTACGGGCGCACCGACGAGAGTGGAATACTGTTCGTCGGGAGTTCAGCACACGCTGGCCGCTTCCCTTCGGGGCGCGGCTAAACGGAAGTTTTGGCGTCGGGTCAGCGGGCCATCGTGGCTTCGAGATGGATCGATTCCGGCCCATTTCCGCGCGAGATGCACCCGTACCGGCACGCCGGGCAACAGGTCGAACCAGTTGTCGGAGATCAGTTCATGGCCGTGATCCTCGGCATGAACGCCGTGGGCGTAAACCGGACTGGAAACCTCCAGCCAGCCATCGGCACACGGGGTCACCTTGATCTGCGGCTTTGCAACGGCCAGCTTTCGATACGGTTCGAGCAACCAAACGGACTGGTCCACTGCCACGTCGCCGGTTCGGAATACGGCCGCATAGAGCCACTGCTTGGGATTCCGATCCGTGGACGAGGCCGCTTTTTCCGACGCGATCTGCACCATGCCGTCGGCGGGAATGGTAACTGCTCGCGACTGCACGGATCGCCCCGCGCCGTCGAGCCGCCACCAGCCGTATTCCACGATTCCTTCGACCGGTTGCAGCGTATCGTTGACCATCCGCGTGACGAGTTGATCGCCGCGTTGCCGCACGATTACCTTCACCGGTCGGCACGCGCGGCCGACCGCGTAGTAGCTCGGCTTGCGGCGGAGATAATAGTCCAACAGCGACCAGCCGACTTCGCCCCACGGTTCGGAGTACGACCAGATCAGCGCCCCGCGCAATCGTCGGCTGGATCGAGCTTGCGGAAACGCATGGCCTCCATCGCATGGCCGTGGATGAACGCCTGGCACATCTGCCCATAGAGCACATACTCGGGAAACGACAGACCTTTCCGGTCGGCGTAATGGGTTTGGATGCCCACGTCGAGCGTGTCCCATACCATCTGATTCGTGTGGAACTTCATCGCCCAGGTGTCGGGCTTCAATTCTTCGGGCGAGAGATACTCGCGCATCGAGTCGAGATGCGGCGGGGCGGGGAAACCCCATTCGCTGACGAAGCGGCCGCGGCACTGGTCGAAGAACTGGTGGCGGAGGCGGCGATTCACGTCGCCCAAATATCCTCCCCACCAGTGACAGTCGCCCGAACAATCCCAGTTCGGATTCGCACCGCCGCAGGGACTGCCGGGCCAGTACGGCCGTCGCGGGTCGAAAAGCCGGCAGGCGTCGGGCAGCACCTGGTTGTAGAGTTTCGAGCCGCCGAGGTTCAGCGGCTTGCTGCGGTCGCCGTTCCACCAATCGCACAGGCCCAAGATGCACTCGTTGCTGCCGCTCCAAAGGGCAATGCTCGGATGATGCCGCAACATGCGAACGGCCGTCTCGGTCTCGGCCCGCACTACGTTGCGGAAACCGGCGTTGTCGTCCGGATAGGTGCTGCACGTGAAGGGGAAGTCGTGAAAGACGAGGATGCCGGCCCGATCGCAGGCGTCGTAGAACGCCGGGGCCTCGAAAATCGAGACGCCGTTGATGCGGAACATCGTCATGTGGGCGTTCTTCGCTTCCGACACCAATTTCTCGTACTTGGCGTCGCTGATCCGCGCGAAAATCACGTCGTGCGGGCCGAGATTGGCGCCGCGGCAGAAGACGTCGCGACCGTTCACGCGGATGCAGAAGCGGCTCCCCTCCTTCAAGTGCGTTCGATCGATGTCGATCGTCCGTAGGCCGATATTGAACTGTTTTGTGTCGTGGATTGCTCCCGCGGCGTCGGCGACGGTCGCAGTGACGCGGTAGAGCGGCTGGTCGCCCATGCCGTTGGGCCACCAGAGCTTGGCGTGCGGGATTTCGATCGCGTCGCGGACCGGAATTCGCCCCGGCACGGCGTCAATGGGGTAGCGGCGTTCGATGGGGGGACTGCCATCGGGCGGACGGATCGAAAGCGCGAGCACGCAGGCCCGCTCGCTCCAGGGGTGCAGATTTTCGACGACCGCCTCCATTTCCAACGACGCCCGGCCGTCTTTAAGAAGCGTGTCGAGCCGCAGATCATTGAGCACCGCGTAGGAGCGGCCTTCCAGGCGAACGCCGCGCCAGATGCCGATGTTCGGCAGCGAGTCTTGCCAGTCCCAGCCATACTCGGCCTGCGGTTTCCGCAGCCAGCGGCGGCCGTACCAATTGCGATGGCCGTAGAAATCGCCGTCGCGGATCGGATTGGGGATCTCTTTGTAGTCTGGATTGTGCGGCGGCACTTGCGCGGGCGGAGAATCGTCGCGCGAAAGCTCCGAACCGGCGGTGAGTCTGACGACCAATTCATTTTTCCCTTCGCGAAGGAAGCGGTTCACATCGAACACGGCCGGCACGAAAGCATCGGTCGCCTCGCCCACCGGCTTGCCGTTGACGAACACCTGGGCGTAGAGGTCCAGTCCGTCGAACACGAGTTGCTGCCGCTCGTAAGCGAGAAAGTCCTTTGACACCTTGAACGTGGTGCGATACCACCAGGACTTCGTCTCCGGCCAGCGGCACTTGGGCATATTGCCGCCGACGGTCGGCTCGGGCATTTGTCCGGCCTTGATCAAGTCGAGATGGATTTCGCCTGGCACCTGGGCGGGAATCCAGTCGTCGTTGGCCCGCAGCGCTTCGGCCAAGCCCGCTTCGCCGATGCAAGCCAGCGGCTGCGGCCGCACCTGCCACGTGCCGCCGAGGTCTCTGGTTTCCATCTTTTGCTCAGCCCCGAACGAAGTGCCGCCGCACCACCATGCCAAGGCAATAATACACGCGATCATCCGTCCGCAGCGCCAGCACTTGCTCTTTCTCGTACTCATTGAGGTGATTCCTTGGTATCCTTGCAGTGCAACTTGCTTGTTGCAGCGATGTTGCGAAGCGTGAGAATTGCCAACCGTCATTGTAAGAGATCGCCTTAGGTTCTAGCAACCACCGCTCTGTGGAAGGGAAAATGGAAAACGGGGAAAAGCGGACTGGCAGCTTGGGGATGAGCTAGACTTTAAATGTGCCCGAAGTGGGAAGACGCTGAGGCCGCCGTCGCGAGGTGCGCGTCATGCCGAACAAGACGAAGATGCTGGACTATGGCGGTTTCGTGCATTCGCCCGAGACGCCCCCCTCGGCGGATTTCGCCGAGTATCTTCGTCAGATCGATCTGCTGGTGGCTGCCCGGCAAGCCGCGACCGAGCAATGGAATCGGTCGCAGTTCTCGGCCGAGTTGCTGCAACGCAAGAAGGAGTCGCAACGGGCGTTCGACGACTTCGCGGCGGCCTACCAGGACAAGTACACGATCAAACAGGTCGAGCGCGATCCGACGTTTCTGCCGGTGGCGAAGTTCTTTGCCCGCTGTTGCCCGATCCGCCGGCCATTCTCAATTCTGCACTGCAATCTCGACCTGCCGCTGCACACGGTCTACGCCTTCGAGAACGCCGCCGACCTGGCCGCCGCCAACGCGGCCCTAGGCAAGGCGACGCCGCTGCGCTGGTGGCAAGATGGGCCGTCGAATCACCCCTGCTATCTCTTCGGCGACTGGATTTGGGAGTTGAAGCCGACCGAACTGAACGCCAGCGACAGAGGGCTGACGCTGCTGTTCGAAACGACGACGGAAAAGGACCGGCTGCAGCGCGACCGGCTGCGGCATGATCTCGTCGGCGTCAGGTCAAGCGGCCCGGCGGACGAGCAGTTCATCTCCGAGGCGGTGCGGGCGGCGGTCTGGCGGCGCGACGGCGGCAAGTGCGCCCGCTGCGGCGGCCGCGACGGCATCGACTTCGGCATCGTCAGCCCGTCGCTGCGCGGCAATACGCCCGCGGTACAGAACGTGCAATTGGTCTGCGCGAAGTGCCGCGCCAAGCAAACCTAAAGTGGCCCATCTGACCTGATTTGACGGTTTCGGTGCCACTCAAGTTTTCTCGGCCATGAGTATCTTCGCAAAGTCCGCCCAGCGGAAGATGGAAAACACCGCCAATTCATTCGTGCCGGTAATCAGGCGGAACACGTGAGCCTCGTTGGACAGAAGCTCCACCGCGGGTTGGCCGACGGCAACCAGGAGGAACGCCGGCGCCAGTCGATAGTACGGGCCGCCTTTGCCCTGGGCCATAAATCCGATTCCACCATCCGCAAAAAAGAATTCTCGCCCCTTGAAGGTCAGGACTACCGATTCTCTTACGACTATGGGCCGGGTGGTCTGGTGATTCACGATCTCGAGCCAGTGTTCGACGGGGTGGCCGTCGATCTTGCTTTGCCCGCCTTTGGCCATTATCTTCACTTTGGCAACGAATTGGCTTCGCAGCAGCCTTGCCCGCCAAATCCAGAACAGCCATATCGCAACAATCGTCCCCAGGACCAGCACGCGAATCAAACTGCCGATGTTCGGCAAGCCCATGGCGATGGCCCACGCTCTAACGGTTCTTGACCTGCGCCAATGCTTCGACGACCGCGCGAATCAGCGGGTCTTCTTCGCCGTCCAAGAGCGTGCGGGGGTCGAGCAGCAGGTCGCCTTTGTGGACGCGGGCGAAGACCGGCGGCGTGCCGGCGCGGAGGCGTGCCGCCAACTCGCCCGCCTCGATGCTATTCGATCGGATGGCCACAAGCTTGGTTGTCAGATTCTGCGTTGGCAGCGAACCGGAGCCCATTTGTGAAAAGCCGTCGGTTGTCGTCGCAACAGCCGCGGAAGTTCTTTCGCCGATCGCCGCGGCGATTCGATTGGCCTGATCGGCGATGTCGGCCAGGTCACGGCGCAACATCCGCAGCGTGGGAACTTCGCGCAACGCCCGGGCTTCATCGAGAAACAGCGACAAGGTGGCCTCCAACGCGGCCAGCGTGAGCTTGCCGACGCGGAGAATGCGGGCCAGTGGGTTCTTGCGGATCGCCTGGACCAAGTCGCCGCGGCCGAGGATGATGCCCCCTTGGCTGGCGCCGATCAGCTTGTCGGCGCTGGAGGTCGTCAGGTCGGCCCCGGCTTGCACCGATTCGTGCAGCGTCGGCTCCTTCTCGAAACCGAATTGCGAGAAATCGACCAACGGGCCGGCGCCGACGTCGTCGATCACCGCCAGCCCGTGCGCGTGGCCGATTTGCACCAACTCGGGCAACGGCACTTCGGCGGTAAAGCCGGAAATCTTGTAGTTGCTGGGATGCACGCGCAGCAGAGCAGCGGTATTGGGCGTAATCGCCTTTTCGTAATCGCGGGCGTGCGTCTTGTTGGTCGTTCCGACCTCGACGAGCTTCACACCGCTGGCTGCCATGACGTCGGGCAGGCGGAACGAGCCGCCGATCTCCACGAGTTGCCCGCGCGAGACGATGACCTCGCGGCCGCAGGCGACGGTGTTCAGGACGATCGCGGTGGCGGCGGCGTTGTTGTTGACCACCGTGGCGGCCTCGGCGCCGGTGAGTTGTTGCAAGAGGTTTTCGATCCGTCCGTCGCGTTTCGATCGCTCCCCGCTGGCGATGTCGGCCTGGAGCAGCGAGTAGCCCGAGAGCTCGGTGGCGATTTGCCGCAGGACGTTTGCGGCAAGTGGGGCGCGGCCCAGCGCCGTGTGCAGGATGATGCCGGTGGCGTTGATCACCTTGCGGTAATGGGGGCCGACGGCCGAGAGGGCTCGCTGTCGAGCGTCGGCGAGGACAGCCGTACGCAAAGTCTCTAGCTCCGTGCCGTCCGAAAAGGGGACAGTCCCCATTTGTGCCAAGCACCCTTCGGGCCGTTCCGGCAAATGGGGACTGTCCCCTTTTCGGACGGCGGCCGATTCGAGCAACCGCTCTCGCGCCTGATCGACGGCCACCCGCACCGAGTCGACCAGCACGCGGCGGGGAATGCCCGCGGTCCAGCCCTGCGATTCCGCCTCTTGCAGCAGGATTTCGACGGCGGGGATGCGGCTGAGGAGATTCTGTTTCGACGCGGCCATAATCACCTGCTTCGAAATCCAAGGAAGGCGGTTCTTTTACACGCCCCTCTATTCTACTCTGCCGTCTTGCAGCGGATCAACGGGTAGACGATGACAAGAAACGCCGCCGGCCCACGCCGCGGCCTGGTCGTGGCTCGCGGCGTGGGCCGGTTTGGATCGAACGCCTATCGTTGTTGGTGCGGCAGTTCAACTGCCGCACCAACGCCGACGCAGCTACAGAGACTCCAAGTCTAGAACTCGTACTTCAGTTGCATCAACCACGAGTCGTTTGCTTCGGAGTTGACCAGGTTGCCGAAGTGGCCCCAGCCGGCGCACAACGTCGTGCGCTTGTTGATGATGTAGCCCACTTCAACGGCGTGCCAATTGTCCTCGGGGCCGACGAGCCATTCGCCGGGTTCGTTGCTGGCAATCGTGCCGTAGGGGTCGGTCTTCTGACGGAACTCGTAGCCGACGGCAATATGGTCGGTGAGCATGTAGACGAGGTTGCCTTCGAAGGTCAGGTGGTAGGTGTCGCCGAAGCCGAGCAGACCGATGTCAGCGGCCTCGCTTTCGCGGAGGCCCGCGGTGACGAACAACGGGCGGCCGAAGACCTTGGCGAACTTCTTCGTCATCGTCAGCGTGAAATCAACGCCGTTGTTGGCGCGATATCCGATCGTGCTCAGCACGTTGCCGAGGTTGTTGTTGATCTGCGCGATGCCGTCGTTGTACTTGAAGTGAATGCCCGCGGTAATGGCGGGCAGCGGAAGGCCGGCCAGACAGGTGTCTTCTTTCACCAGCAGGACGCGCACGTTGAAGTTGTGCAGCCAGATGCTGCCGGTTTCCGCATCCATGTCGGTTTGTTCTTCGATGTCGGCGGTCAAGTCTCCCAGGCTGGCCCGATCGGCGGCGTAGCCGAACTCGATTCTATCGTAGACCGTTTCGGTAAGGGTGATCGCTTGAAGTTGCTTGTCTCCGAGGTTGCCGACGGTAAGGGCAAAGGCGGGTTTTCCGAACACGCAGTCTTGTGGGCCGGGGTTGACCAAATAGGCCATGGGCGTGATCGCGCCTCCGCCGTATCCTTCAATCGAGTGGAACGGCAGCGGCGGCCCCTTGTCTTCGTCCGCCGCCTTGGCCGCTGGAACCAACCACATCGCCGCAATGGCGACGCCCAGAACAATCCTTATAGCCGCTAATCTCGACATGACTCCTCCTCCTTGATCAATCAGATTCCTTCATCATAGGGCGGGAATTCTCATCACAACCCCGCGCTGCTATCGGAATGTCAGGGCAAAGCAGTTCATTCCGTCATTCCGTTCCACCCCCGAAAACTGTTCTGCTGCGACGAGACGGTTCGCGTGCTGACGCCTGGGCAAAGCGTGCGGCCCGCTGGGCGAGTTTGACGGCCAGGGTTGACCGAACAAGGGTGCAAAGCAGCTTCCGGCCTCGGCTCAGGCGGCCGAGGTGACGGTGGAGCGGCGGACATAGGCACACCCCGGCCGAGTGCGAAGGTAGCGCCCGAGACGGTCGTCGTCGCATAGAGTAGCGGCCCGGACTTGGAGTATCGCTTCCGCCCCCTCTGGGTCGTTCCAAAACATCTCCGTCCCCTTCACCCGGTAGTTCACCTCTTTGACCAGCGACTCCATCAAGGCCGACGTTACCGGCAACCCAAGGCGTCGATAATGCGGATAGTCCATGCGACCGCGGTTGTTCCGCAGATAACGTGCGGCATCGACGATCGGTTTACGCGGATCGTTCTCGTCCAGCTTGGCCGTGTCGTCAAGACCGTGCGGAGCCAACCAACGCTTCAGTTCGTCCATCGCCTCCATCGCCCGACCTTGCCAACATGCGCGGGCCATGCGCAGATAGCACGACCACGCAACGGAGAAATCCGGGTGCATCGCCAGTGCCGCAGCGTACAGATAACTCAGCGCGTGGATGAAATCAAGGATGGGCACAAAGTTTGGAAAGTAGTGCTTCCACACAAACCAATGCCAGGGAAGACCGTCTCCCACAAAGGCACGCGCAGGCGCCTGCGGAAAACGACGACAGTCGGCCTCCCGCTTCATCTGTTGCCCGAAGACGCTGGCCTCTGCCATGCTCGAAAGACACGTGCGCACCAGACGCTGGGGACGCCAAGCCTTCTCGCCAGGCGGCGCGGCAGATACCGCCGAAATCGCTGGCGGAGCCTCTTTTTCCGCTAATTTCGCCACTCGCTTGGGATCGGTGAACGCACGCGGAAGTTCCGGTTCGGGGTCTTCCGCAAACGTCTGGTGCGTCATTCGCAGCAAATTGGCGTTCTTGGTCTCGCGCCAAGCCTCGCCATGAACGCCGCGACCTTGGCCCGGTTTCCGTGTGCGAATTCGTCCGCCGTCAGCTTCCACGACGGCCAACTCGGGTGGATTCTCGGGGGCTTGGACCAGTTCGGGCGCATCCCCTTCATCTCGCAACTCCGCCAGTTCCATCCCCACTTGGTGCGTTACACGCTGCACCGTGCTCGCTGAGACCTCGTTACCACCGACGTGCTTCAGCACCAGCGACGCGCGTTGGCTCGATCGCGTCTCGGCCGAGGCATACACGATCCTCTGCGTCATCGCCGGCGTTAGTTCCCGACTGTCCAATCCCATCGCTGCCCGCAGAGGGAAAAAAATCCCGCCGACAGCGGGTACAAGTCCCTTTCCATTCCAAGATGGGGACCGCACCGTCGGTCGAGAGAATCGTACGGGCCACCAACTCCAGCGAACAAACTTCGCCACAGGTCGGACAGGCGGCGCTGTCGGGACTTTCCGCCGTCATCTCCCGCGCGGCCCATTCCTGAAAGCAACAACTCCAACGGGTCGCCAACCGATGGGAAGCCGCCTCGATTTGACTGAAATGGAGCGGGGTCTTCCGGTCCCAGCCCGCCAAAATGGTCTCGATGATCGCATCCTTCGCCTCAAGCAAAACCCGCTCGAATTTCCGCTGTAAATGCTGCGAAATGCCGTCCATGACAGATCCTCCACGATCCAAAGTGACTTCCTATCCTGCGACAAATTGCCATCTTAACCGAAAAACGCCAGATTCTCCTATTGACGTTTGCTTGAGCCACGTTGGGACACCGGAAGCTGCTTTGCACCCACCGAACAAGCGGTCCACCTGTTGACATTGTCGAGCCGCTAAGGCATCATCATGGCTGGCGAGATGATTTCCCCCCTTTTAGGAGCGTACACATGAAGAGCGCGACGGTTGCCGGCTTGAAAGACGTGCAGGCGGTCTACAGCGGACCCGAAGGCCGGTTGTGGGAACTTGTGATGGGGCAGCAGATCCACATCGGCGGGTTCCGCTCGTCGATGGATTTGGCCGAGAAGGCGGGCGTCGGGCCGGGCATGGCTGGCGTCGATCTCTGCTGCTGCAACGGCGCGGGAATGCGGTTCCTCACGCGATTTCGCAACGTGGCGAAAATGCACGGCGTCGACGCCACCGAGACCGTTGTCGAGCTCGGCCGCCGCCGTTGCGAAGCCGAAGGGCTCGCCGATCGCATCAAGTTCACGCTGGGCGACGCCTGCGATACCAAACTGCCCGCGGCGAGCGCCGATTTCGTCTGGGGCGAAGACGCCTGGTGCTACGTGGTCGACAAGAAGCGGCTAATTGCCGAGGCAGCCCGGCTGGTGAAGCCCGGCGGGGCGATCGCCTTCACCGACTGGGTCGACGGGCGAACTCCGTGGGCCGACGGCGAGGCCGCCCGCTACCGCACGTTCATGAAGTTCCCCAACACGCTCACGCTCGACGGCTACGCTGCGCTGCTGGCGGCCAACGGCTGCGAAGTGCTCACGGCGGAAGATACCGGCCGTTACGCGCCCCACATCGACCTTTACCTCAACATGCTGAACATGCAGTTGACGTACGACGCCTTGCGGATTATCGGCTTCGATATGCCGTTGATGGAGTCGCTGGGGGGTGAGATGAACTTCCTGCGCGACATGGCCCATGCCGGCAAGATCGCGCAGGGCTTGTTTGTCGCCCGCAAGAAGGCGTAAAATGCAAGGCGTGGCGGTAGGTTATGCTTTAGCATAACGAGACCGCGGTACCAGGAATGTTATGTTGAAGCATAACCTACATAACCCGCCTGGGCCGCATCGAGCCGCAAGAAATCGCGAAAGGCGGCCTTATGGCAAAATGCTGCGGAACGAAGAGCAGCGGCGACGGCCGCTTTGCGTGGTTCGACGAAATGATCGAACACTGCTACGACTACGCAACGGCCGCGAAAAAATCGGGCCGGCCGGTGGTCGGCATTCTCTGTGAGTACACGCCGCGCGAGTTGATCATGGCCGCCGGCGGCGTGCCCGTCTGCTTGTGCGGCGGATCGGCCAAGACGATTCCCGCCGCCGAGCAGCAATTGCCCGCCAATCTCTGCCCGCTGATCAAATCGACGTTCGGCTACCACGTCACGCACGGCAATCCCTTCCTGGAGATGGCCGACCTGGTGGTGGGCGAAACCACCTGCGACGGCAAGAAGAAGATGTACGAGTTGATGGCGGAGAGCCGGCCGATGTACGTGCTGAACCTGCCGCACAAATCGGCCGACCGCGACGCCTTTAAGTACTGGGTGCGGGAATTGGAGCAATTCCGCGTCTTTCTCTCGAAGCGTTTTGCCACGGACGTTTCCGACGAGAAGATCCGCGCGGCTACGCGCCTGCTGAACCGCGAGCGGCAATTGCGGCGGCAGTTGGCGGCGCTGATGAAGGCCGAGCGGCCGCCGCTGTCGGGCCGGCAACTGCTCGACTGCAAGAGCAGCATTTGGGCCATGCCCGAGGCGATCAAACAGTATGAGAACATTCTAAAAGCCCCGCGCCCCGCACGCTCGAAGCGCGACGCTTGCGGCAACGGCGACCGCGTCCGCGTGCTGATGACCGGAGTGCCGATGGTCCACGGCGCCGAGCGCGTGTTGGACATCGTCGAGCAGAGCGGCGGGTTGGTGGTCGCCATGGAAAGCTGCACCGGCCTGAAGCCGATCCTGGAAGACGTGGACGAGGCGGCCCCCAATCCGCTCCGCGCCCTGGCCGAGAAGTATTTCCACCTGCCCTGTTCGGTGATGACCCCCAACGATCGCCGGCTCGACATCCTCGGGCAGTTGGCCGGCGAATATCGGGCCCAATGCGTCATCGAGTTGGTGTGGCAGGCGTGCCTCACCTACGACATCGAATCGCAGCGAGTGCGGCGCAAGGTCGAGGAGCAACTCGGCCTGCCGTACCTGCACATTGAGACCGACTACGCCCCTTCCGACTCGACGCGGATCGCCCTGCGCGTCGAAGCCCTCTTGGAGATGGTGCGCGGCCGCCGCTCGGACAAACCCGGGCAGGAAAAGGGGACAGGCACCTTTTGTGCGAAGCCCCCGAAGGGCCGTTCCGGCAAAAGGAGCCTGTCCCCTTTTCCTGCTTCGGAGAAAGCCGACGAAAAGCCGGCGGCAAGGACCGCGGCAAGGCGGTCAACGCCGGGCAAAGGGCGGCGGTCGCCCCGAGGTGGCCGATGAACGCTGTCGGCTACAGCAGCCCCTTCGTTCCCGCCGAATGGATTGCTGCCCACGGCTTGCGGCCGGAGCGGCTTCGACTGCATCCCAGCGAAAGGCTCACTCGCGGCATTTGTCCTTACGCTGGAGCGCTGCTGGATGCGGCCCAAGGCTCTGGGGGATGGTCCGACATCGCGGGCTTGGCGCTGGCGACCACGTGCGATCAGATGCGATACGTCGCCGCGATGCTGGGGCAGCGGGGCAATCGTCCGGTCTTCCTGTTGAACGTCCCCTCCACCTGGCAGACGCCCGCGGCACGGCAGCTTTATCTCGACGAGCTTCGCCGGCTGGGCCGGTTTCTCGTGCGCCTGGGCGGAAAGACGCCTAGCGGTGAAGAGTTGACGCAGGTGATGCTCGCCTTCGATCGCGTGCGAGAAGAAGACAGGGCGAACAGCCGGGGGCCAACGGCCCGCGACGGGGGCGGTGGTGGCATCCCGCTGGCGATTCTGGGCGGTCCCTTGTTGGAAACCGACTGCGAGTTCTTCGCCCTGGTGGAACGCGCCGGCGGCCGCATCGTTCTCGACGCCACCGAACACGGCCAACGGACGTTGCCCCGCCCGTTCGATCTGAGCCGACTCGCCGCCGACCCGCTGGCAGAGCTGGCCGACGCGTATTTCGACGCGATTCCTGACGCCTTTCAGCGGCCCGACACCACGCTTTACGAGTGGCTCGGCCGCGAGTTGGCCGCGCGGCAAGTCCGCGGCATCATTCTCCATCGTTATCTTTGGTGCGACCTCTGGCACGCCGAGTCGCAGCGATTGAAGCAATGGAGCCCGACGCCGGTGCTCGAACTCGACGTGGGGCCGGACGACACCGCCGCTCCGAACCGCATCCAGGGGCGAATCGAGGCCTTTCTTGAAATCCTGAAATGAACGATCAGCCGCAGAGAATCACCTTGGCCGAGTGGGACTCTCGCTACGCCCAGTTGCGCGCGGGCGGATTGGCCGAGCCCGACTACGGCGGGCCGCTCGGGCGTCACGTGGCCGACGGCGACGTGCGGTTGCTAAAGCTGCGGATGGACAATTCGCCGGCCGCACTGCGGCTTTGGAACTTTTTGCTCTCAGAAGAAGACCGCCTGCACCGTTCGGCGGCCGAGGGCAAGAAGCTCGTCGGCACAATGAAAGATCTCGGCACCGTGCCGGTCATGGCGTATTCATTGGACAATCTCGTCGCCTTTTATCCCGATGGCGCCTGGTGGTTGCCGTGCTTGCTCGGGGGCGGGGCCGGGCTGTTGGAGATCGCCGACTCGCTCGGCATCGACGATTCGTTTTGCCCCGTCCGCGCGTTGCTGGGCGCGTTCGTCGCCCAGAGCCGCTTTCCGATCCCGGGGCTGCTGACGTGCAGCGTCGGCGCGACCTGCGACGACTTTTCGGCGATTGCCCAGCGGTTAGAATCGCTCGGATTTCCGATCGTCTGGTGGGAAATCCCGCATCGCCGCCCGCCCGACGCGGAGGAGGAGGCGGTCGAGCTTCCCGGCGGCTTCCGCGCCGGCCGGGCAGGTGGCATTCGTGCGCTGCGAGCTTGAACGTGTGCGAGAAGCGTTGGCGGCGTACGCTGGGCAACCGCTCGACGACCGGCGGCTTGCCGAGGGGATTGCGCGGGCCAACCGCGTGCGGCGGCTGCTGGCCGATCTGCGGCAGTTGTGTTTCACCACCGACCCGTGCCCGCTGCCGGCGCTGGAAATGCTGATTGCCGAGATGCTTGCAATCCACTTTTGCTCGGACCATAATGAGACGGTCGGCGTGTTGACGGAGTTGCTGGAAGAGGCTCGCCGCCGGGCGGACGCCCGCGTAGGCGTGCTGCCGGCCGATGCCGTGCGGATCTTCTGGGTCAATCCGGTGGCGGACTTGCGGGTGATGAACTTGCTGGAAGACGTCGGCGGCCGGGTGTGCGGCGCCGACAACATGTTTTGCCACGCGCTCGATCCGATCCCCACGGATCTGCCGCCGTTGGAGGCGCTGGCGCGGATGGCGCTGGCCGATCCGATGGTCGGCTCGGCCGTGGAGAGGGCCAATCGGATTTGCGCGGAGGTTCGCCGCTTCGGCACTCGCGGCGTTGTCATTTCGCGCATTCCCGGCGCCAGCCACTGCGCGATGGAAGCGACGATTATCGGCGATGTCATCCGCGGCACGCTGGACAGTCCGGTGATCGAGATCGAAGTGCCGTCGCTAACCGATGCGATGGAGCCGACATTGCGGACACGGCTGGAAGCGCTGGTCGAGACCGTGCGCGGCAGACGTGCAACGGTAACGGACGGAATGCAAAATGAAAAATGAAAAATGAAAAATGAAGAACAAGCAGAGTACTGTGCCTCCCATTTTGCACTTTGCATTTTGCATTTTTCATTTTGCATTGCCCCCCGTGTACACTCACCGCGTCTGCTTCCTGGCCCCTAGTCCCTAGCCCCTAG
The DNA here is from genome assembly GCA_963823895.1 of uncultured Planctomycetaceae bacterium. Classification (GTDB taxonomy): domain Bacteria; phylum Planctomycetota; class Planctomycetia; order Pirellulales; family Thermoguttaceae. The sequence continues at coordinate 9,682 of CAWGNG010000020.1, read as the reverse complement.
TACCTCCCCCATGATTTGTGCAGGAATCGACGCCGGATCGCGAACCACCAAGGTCGTGCTCTTGGACGGCGACGGCTGCGAGGTGGTAGCCGCGGGCGTGGTCGATCAGGGGATCGAGCAGGACGCGCTGGCCGAATCGCTCTTGGATCGGCTGCTCCGCGAGCACCGCATCGGCCGCAGGCAACTCGGCATGGTCGTGGCCACCGGCTACGGCCGCAAACTGATCAGCGCGGCCGACGCGACGATCACCGAGATCACCTGCCAAGCGTGGGGCGTGCGCCGCAGCGTGCCGCAGGCGCGGACCATCATCGACATCGGCGGCCAAGACAGCAAGCTGCTGCGGCTTCATGCCAACGGGACCGTCGGCGATTTCGTGATGAACGACCGCTGCGCCGCGGGCACGGGCCGATTCCTCGAACTCTTGGCCACCCGGCTGGGCGTGCGATTGGCGCGGCTGGGCGAACTAGCCGGCCGCAGCCGAGACGCGGCAGTCATCAGCAGCATGTGCGTCGTCTTCGCCGAGACGGAGATCATCGGCCTGCTGGCCTCGGGCGTCCTGCCGGAAGACATTGTGGCCGGCGTGCAGGCCTCGCTGGCCACGCGGGTGGCGGCGATGACCGGCTCGAACGTCACCGCCCCGGTCGTTTTCACCGGCGGCGTGGCGATGGTGCCCGGCATGGAGGCCGCGCTGAGCACCGCGATCGGCCAACCGCTCTCGGTCGCGCCGCAACCTCAACTGACCTGCGCGCTGGGTGCCGCCACGCTCGCCTGGGGCCGGTTGCACGGTGAATCGACGCCGACGTGACGGGGGGAAGAAGACGAAGCTCAGGGCTTCTTCTTCGTTGCCTCTTCTCCCGATTTCATTGCCTTGACGGCGTCGTCGATCACCGGCTTGGACGATTTCGCCGCTTCCTTCTGTTCTTCGCGAACGATGCTCTCCGCCAGTTCGCCGCCGACTTTTTGCATGGCGGCAACCGTCCTTGCCTCACCCTTCTCGTAGCCGTACCAGGCATCGACGATCTTGCCGTCGCGGCCGATGACGTAGCTCATCGGCACGGCACTGCGGCCGAAGCGCTGGTACTGTTGGAAGCAGACTTTCATCGCAGCGTCGGAGGAGTCGATGATGTTGGGGAACGTCACCTTGTTGTCGCGGAGCATCTCCAACGCGATCTGCTTGTCGTCCGAGGCGTCGAAACCGAGGACCACCAGGCCCTTGTCGCTATACTTCGCGTAGAGTTCTTGGAGATGACACATCTCCTCGCGGCAGGCCGGTCAGCCGGCCCTCCAGACGTAGAACCAGACGACTTTGCCGCGATAGTCGGAGAGGCGAATCCGCGTGCCGTTGTCGGCGGCCAGGTCGAAATCGGGGGCTTTTGTGCCCACTTTCAGCAGGCCGATTTCCAGCGGCGGCTCTTTATATTGCGTCCAGCCCTTCGGCGGCCGCCAGACGAACATTTTGTCGGGAATCTCGCCGTTGATGATTACCGACGACCAATCCTCGGTGATAATCAGATCGAAACTGACCCGCACGATCTCCCGCATCTTCCGCGGCAGGTGGTCGCGCCGCGACAGCCAGAGGTACCAGCTTCGCTGGTGCTTCATCATGCTGACTTCGATCTTGTCGCAATCTTCGTCTCCGACCTTCTCGCTGCCGAGGCCCATCACGCCGTCGAGATACGCCTGCAAGTAATCGGTGTAGCCGTGGAAGGTGCTCGGATCGATCACCGGCATGCTCATGCCCGAGCCAAGGTAGCCGACTTCGTGGCCGATAGAGTGACCGCCGGGCGGGGCGCCCTTCTTGATATAGCTGGTCAGACGGACTTTTGCGAAATCCTCGGCCTCTTCCCATTCGTGCTTGTAACGGCCCTTGGGCCAGTAGATCCAAAGCAGGTTGCCGTCGCCGATGAGCACACCGCCGCCGCCGGCCTCGATGGGGAGCGGTCTCTTCGCGGCCGTGGTGTATTCCGACTCCACGCGGAAGTAATTCGGCTTTTTCAGCCACGCCCGATAGACACACTCGCTCTTATAGTCGCCTTTTCCTTCAATCCCATAGTGGCTGACGTACGAGAGGGTGTCGGCCTTCCGCATCGCCTTGATCATCTGCTTGTAGATCGCGCGTGCAGCGGGATCGTCCTTGAAGGGCTTCTCGGCTGCCTTCGACTTCTTATCGACGTGTTCCGTCGATTTCGCCGCGGCCACTACCGGTTTCTTGGCCTCGCTCTGCGGGGGCTTCTCCGCGCCGCTCGCCGCGCAGCAGAGGGCAAGCAATACGATGCAAGATGCCAGTATCCGATGCGTCATGATTGGCCTCTGATCCAAGACGGAAAGCCTGCTCCGAACCTCCGTTGGGACGGCAGTTGTACTGCCGGCCCCGGGGTGGCAGTACAACTGCCACCCCAACGTTGTGTTCGATGCGTCACGGTGAGCTCCTGACTTAAAGACAGAAAGCCTGCTCGGAATCACTATCGACTCCCCGGACGGAAACGATGGAGCGCCAATGGAAAACTTCCCAATCCGCCGCGACCGATTTGCAGCGACTTTTCCGGTGACAGACCCGACGCGGGCCCGCTCTTCTTCCCCGGTCAGCAGCCAGGCAGCGCCAAAACACCGACCAGCAGCAGAATTGCCAGCGCAAATCGTTTCATCGCGTTATCCCCCATCATGCCGAGAGCGTCTCTGCCCGTTTCTTACGCAAGCGAATCACAACTCGTTCATCGGGCGTGTCAAGATTCTACCCGACAGCCGGTGTTGGGTGCAACACCGAGCGAGCATTATCAGGGGCTGTAGCCGGTGACTCCCGTCGCCGATTCCCACAAAAAATGACCCCTGCCGGCTTGTCCGGCAGGTGAATCAGTTTGAGAAGTTACCACCGCCGTTCGCGCCAACGACGACCCCTGCCGGCTTGTCCGGCAGGTGAACCAGTATGAGAAGCTACCACCGCCGTTCGCGCCAACGGCGACCCCTGCCGGCTTGCCCGGCAGGTGAACCAGTATGAGACGCTACTACCGCCGTTCGCACCAACAGCGACCCCTGCCGGCTCGTCTGGCAGGTGAACCAGTATGAGAAGCTACCACCGCCGTTCGCGCCAACGGCGACCCCTGCCGGCTTGCCCGGCAGGTGAACCAGTATGAGAAGCTACCACCGCCGTTCGCACCAACAGCGACCCCTGCCGGCTCGTCTGGCAGGTGAACCAGTATGAGACGCTACTACCGCCGTTCGCACCAACAGCGACCCCTGCCGGCTCGTCTGGCAGGTGAACCAGTATGAGACGCTACTACCGCCGTTCGCACCAACAGCGACCCCTGCCGGCTTGTCCGGCAGGTGAACCAGTTTGGGAGGCTAGCGTGGCGACTCCGCCGGATAGCCCCGCAAACTTCTTCACCCGTGGGATAAACCCACGGGGGTCGGCTGCAAGATGGGGCGTCCCGTCGTAGCTTTCCAAACTCATCCACCTGCCGGACGAGCCGGCAGGGGTTTTACCGGGCAACCCAAAACAGAACGGGCCATCCGCGTGGACGGCCCGTTCGCATTGCCGTTTGTTTGACTTCAACGCCCTATGCCGCCCTCGCCACCGCCACGCGTAGCCCAGGGCGCCGATGGCACCGATGCCGAAAAGGACGAAGGCGGAAGGCTCGGGAACGCTAAGTTCCTCGACGGTCGAAATGTCATCGTAAGAGTCGGTTCGTCCCCCAATGGCGTATATGTTGTCCCCTACGACAGCCGCAGTGAGAAGATACCGGGGAACGTTCGTTGACGGCTCCGATCGCCACTGGGTCTCGCCGGGTGCCCACGATTCGACGGTTGAGAGATGCGCCGCCGGATCCGGCCATTCTCCCAGGTCACTATCCCAACCGCCGATGGCATAGATTCGCCCCGCGGCGACCACGAGGGCTTGAAACATCCTTGGTGTTTGCATGTCTGGCAACGAGGTGTCCCAACCACTGGTTGATGGATCATAAGACCATAGATGATCGGTCGAATTCCCCGTTGGCGCGACCGCACCAGCCGCAAGGTAAATCTTGCCATTTAGGGTCACAGCGGCATACGGCTCCCCTACGTCAGGCATGTCGCCGACTTGACTCCAAACGTTGATTGACGGGTCGTAGCACATGACCGCCGAGTATGTAGATTCGTAACCATTGTTTCCACCGAATGTGTAGATCTTTCCATTAAATGAAGCTACCCCCGCGGCGTCTTGCGAAAGCGGAGTGGGCGCGAGTTGCGTCCAAGCGTTTGTGGCTGGATCGTAACGGCTTGTTTCACTGTTGCCCAATCCACCGACCGTGTATATGCTCCCGTTTATGGCACAAGCACCGAGGTAGTGCGTAGCAGTGGGCAAGGGCGCTACAGCCGTCCATTGCCCGCTCGTGGGGTTATACTTGTTTACCCAGTTCACCTGTTCCCAGCCGTTGTCATCGTTCACGCCCCCAATGTTATATATGTAACCATCGAGGGTGACCGCCGCGCCCGCGCTCACGTTCGCAGGCAGGTTGTTTGAGTACTGCCACATTTCGGCGTCGGTCTCACGTACGCCGATAAGCAGGACAACGAGACCTAGAATCGACTTTCTCATCAAACACCTCCCATCATGTTGCGGGCGACATCGCGCCCTGGAATCGAAAAAGAGAACAGACCATTTTCACGAAGAGAACCCCAATGAAAAAAGGAGCGCCGAACCAAGGCCGCTCCAGGAACCCTTACCAAGGGGCGCACAGAACAGCACTTGGCCGACGCCCCTTGCGGGGCGCGGCACAAGTTGCTGCTTCTGTGCAAGAGCGAATGTTCGCTCAGGTTGGTAATTTTCCTGGAAGCAGGTACTTATAGCTCGCGCCGCCACCCTAAAAACCGCAAGCACGGTCGCGTGCTACGTTTCACGGCGAAAGACCTGGCAAAAGCGGGGTAAACTGCCGGCCACGCCAGGACGCGGTTATTGACAATTGCCGGCATGACTGTACCCGTCCCCAGGGTGCCAGGGCCGCCGCTGCTGCCCCGGCTGCCGGCGGCTAAGTAGCGGGGCGGGCACTGGCGGCAAAACACCCAGCGTAATGCCCTACGGCGTCGCTAGGCGTGTTCCTTGGGCTGGGCCACCATTCTACCCGACACGCTACGGCCCCCGTTTCCCGCCCCTAGTGGCGTTCGCCTTGTCGCGCTGCTAAGCTGGGGGTTACTACCGGCCCGCGTGTGCCGGGCTCCCCCGCTCTTTTCTTTCGGAGGGTTCAGGCATGGCTTCGCAATGGTTCTATCAGGCAAAGGGAGAGCGAGTCGGGCCGATTTCCGGTGCCGAACTGCGAAACCTCGCCCAACGTGGCGCAATTTCGGCGCAAACGCCGATTGCCAACACACCCGGCGGTCCTTGGGTGCCTGCCTCCCAGGTAAGAGGACTCTTCGCCGCGCCAAGTGGGACACCATCGTCAACACCAGCTACGGAAACCGCTCAAGTCGCATCCCACGATGCTGCCGCCCAAGATGAACCATCTGGGCTGAGTACGGCAACGAAAGTCGTTATGGGCGTATGCGGCGGCGTTTGCGTGCTGATTATCGGCTTCCTTGTCTGGTTCGTCGCCACCCGCGACACCTGGGAAGTGGATAACACACCTCGCATATTGGCCAAGTTGGAGGAAGCGGATCGGCTCCAGCGGTCTGATCCTGCCGCCGCCTATAAGACATACGACGAAGTGCTCAGGGAGGCCAAGCAACACAAGATCAAGGAGGAACTATTTGTCAGGAAGCTCGCCGACGCCGAGAAGTCCAGGGTGGCCGCGAATCAGAAAGTGCAAGAACAGATTCGAGCCGAGGAAGCCGAAAAACAACGCCTAGCCGTCCAAAAGCAACGTCTTGCCGAAGAAGCGGGCCGTCGTGCAGCGGCGGAAAAGCAGCGAGTTGCCGAAGAAGAGAAGCAAAAACTTGCAGCAGCAGCGGCTCAGAGAATCGCCGAAGAGAGACAGCGAGTCGCAAAAAAGCGTCAGGAGGAAGAGGCAACTCACAGGAAGGTCGCTTTACCATCCCAGGCCAAGCCTTCTGATCCCGTTGCGTTGTTCGAGGAGTTGTTGCATAGGGTTAAGCGTGATGGCACAAAGGCACGGGCAACGGACTTCACAGCGCCTGGCCGCTGGGCAAAGAAGAAGGGCCTGGCCGAAGACGTAAAGTACGATGTCAGGAAAACTGACTCGCTTGTTTCGCCCATAGTTGCGTCTGTCACGTGGAAGAGCCATGTATACATGTCGGACGACTTTTCTACGCGCGAGGCTGCCGAAGCCGCACCGCTGCAAGACAGGGGTATAATGCCGGGTAGTGACTGGGCGACGTTCACATTTCAGGAGGGACGATGGGTCATTCAGGACACTGGTTGGGATGATGAACCAGAAGCAGGGCCAATTAACTTTCACAACAAACACTCGGAAGAGAACAATACGCGCGATTGGGTGTACGATTGGTGGTGGGCATTCGGTGGAAAATAGGAATGGATCATGCCAGCTATTCCATCCCAACAAAGGGCGGCTATCATCACTGCCCTGCAGGAACTTCGGCGCATTCTTATCCGAGGCCCCGAACAAGACTTCCCCGAAGGCGTCTTCGCGGTCGCCAACGATCCGAAGTTTGCGAAGGACAAACGATGGCAGCGGGCGGTTGAGTTTCGGCTAGCGGCTAAGGCTGTCCAAGATGCACTGAACTTGGTTGGACCAGTGCAATATGCACCTGTTGAATTGCAGGGCCCTTGGAGAATCTTAAACGCGGACCTTTATCACCTCGACCACCTTCCGGCATCAGGGGTAACGCTACGCGCATTGCAGCAGTCGATTGAAGACTCGGGGGGACGGAAGCAGGTAACAACCAGAGTACCCCTCACTATCGAAGACATGACGATCTTGGAGGCTCTGGCCGAAGAATATCCGATGGCTGTTACTCAGCCCGACTTGGAATGCGCGACCAAAATACGCCGTCAGAAGATCAGCGAACGGTTGAAATGGCTGGAAGCCAAACCCCGGCGATTCGTGGAACGCCCCAAGGGGACGCAACGGAAGGGACACGCCATAACACAACGCGGGCTTCTCGCCATTGGCCGGCTCGTCGAACACCGGCGTTAGCCGTGCCTTATTCGGCCTTACCGTTTTGATTGCCCCTGTTAGAACGGGGGTATGCTTACGCAATCAAAACTTCTGCCCATTGGACCGATGGCCCGACGCCTTCGTGTGCCCGTTCGGTGGTTACGTACGGAGGCCGAATCGGGCCGCATACCACACGTAAAGGCCGAGCGGGTCTACTTGTTCGACCCCGATACGGTAGAGCACGTTCTATTAGAGCGCGCTCGGATAACGCTACAACAAGGGGTCCGGGCATGATCTTTCGCGCCGATCCCAGCGCTGACTTAGTTGTCGAGTACGGCGTGGATGCCAACGCCGCACCCGGCAACACGCTCCCCAGTTTGGCCCGGTTGCTGATTGACCTGGCACAACGACAAAACGAAACGAGCGGCCCGGCAATGGCCGCCCGTCTCGAAGATTTGGTTCCCCCTGACCTTCCAGTCCACGAGGATACAACGTGCCTATTATAACACACCACGTTTGGCGTCTGCGCTGTCGCGTTGACCTGGCGCGGCCGTGGCCTTTTCCAATTCCCGAACGTTGCGAACGCTGCGGCCGTAGGCTGCGCTACGTTGACGTTCTTGAGTCTGACGGCGAGCGAATACACGTCGGAAAGCAATGCTCCCGGCGGCTGCAACGGAGGGAATCATGCCGCTAGTCGGCCAGAACGACGTGAAGGCCCTCAAACAGCAGGCGGTGGGACGCTGGCGGGAAATCCTCTCAACATTGGGACGTTGCCCGGCAGAAGCCTTAGACGGTAAGAAACATCCCTGCCCAAAATGCGGCGGCAAGGATCGGTTCCGTTTCACCAATGTGGACGGCAACGGGTCTTGCTACTGCAACCAATGCGCCAAGAGCATTGGCGACGGCATCGCGGCGCTCGTGTGGTTGCGGGGCTGGGACTTCAAGATGGCCCTGGCAGAACTGGCGAAGCACCTTCGTGGGCCAGCGGCGGTAGCTCATGCCAAGGGCACCATCGAACCGCAAATCATCGCCAGCTATGATTACTGCAACGAAGCCGGCGACGTGATTTTCCAAGTGGTACGTTACGAGCCGAAGGATTTTCGCCAGCGGCAGCCCAAGCCGAGCGGCGGTTGGGAATGGTCCGTCAAGGGGCTGCCCACCATTCCCTATCGCTTGCCGGAACTGTTGGCCGATCCGGTGCAGCCGGTGGTCATTGTCGAAGGCGAAAAGGATGTAGACAACTTGGCCCACATCGGTGTGTTGGCCACCTGCAACGCCGGCGGCGCGAAGAAGTGGCGCAAAGAGCATTCGCAGTACCTTGCCGGCCGCAAGGTTGCAATCCTACCCGACAACGATGATGCAGGGCAAAAGCACGCCGACCGGGTCGCCCAATCGCTCCAAGGCATCGCTGAAACGATTCGGATTGTCGAACTGCCCGACTTGCCCCCTAAAGGCGACGTGAGTGATTGGCTTGCAGCCGGCGGCACGAAAGCGGAGTTAGAACGACTGATTGACGCAACGCCTATTTGGACGCCGACGGCCGACAGCACCACCAAGGTGCCGCGATACACTCCGTTTCCTACGGACGTGTTGCCGAACGTTGTGGCCAGTTTCATCCGCGAAGGCGCGGTGGCCCTTGGCTGTGATGAGTCCTACGTCGCCTTGCCACTGTCGGCCATGTTGGCGTCGGCGGTGGGCAATTCACGGCGCATCCGGTTGAAACGTACCTGGTCCGAGCCGGGCACGATTTGGGCAGTGACCGTGGGCGAGAGCGGCACGCTCAAGAGCCCTGCCCACGACTTGGCGATGAAGCCCCTCCGCAGCGTCCAGGAGGCGGCGTTGAAAGAGCACGGCGACCGGATGAGAGAATACGCCCGTGGGAAGGCGTTGTATGCCTCAAAGCTGGATGAGTGGCGGAAGTCCGGCCAGAAGAAAGGCGAGCCACAACCCGATCCACCAACGGAGCCGGTGGCAGTGCGGTACGTCGTCAGCGATTGCACGGTCGAAGCGCTCGCCGTCTTGCTGGAACGACAACCGCGCGGTTTGCTCGTCGCACGCGATGAGCTATCCGGCTGGCTCAACGGCTTCGACGCTTACAAGAGTTCCCACGGGGCCGACGTGGCCCATTGGCTCTCGATGCACCGCGCCGGCCCGCTGACGGTCGATCGAAAGGGCAACCCGCACCCAATTCACGTTCCCAGAGCCGCCGTGTGCATCGCGGGTGGTGCCCAGCCTAGAGCACTAATGGCGGCCTTGGGCGGCAGGGGCGAGAGGGAGCATTTTGACAATGGGCTGGCGGCGCGTCTGCTGGTCGCTATGCCGCCACCGCGTCCCAGACGATGGACGGAAAACGAACTGTCCGAAGACACGGAAATAGCCTTGGAAACGATTGTTGGTCGGCTGCTGATTCTCGATATGCCCGAAGATGAGAACGGCCAGCCTCAGGCCCGAGACATTCCCCTGAGTCCCCAGGGCAAACAGGCGTGGATCGACTTCTACAACGCCCATGTGCGCGAACAGTCGGCAATGACCGGGGATCTGGCCGCGGTATGGTCCAAGCTGGAGGGCTATGCGGCGCGGCTCGCCCTATTGATCCACTTGATTCGGGCGGAGTCCAACGATCCGACCTTGGCCAA
>CAWGNG010000019.1:0-439894 GCA_963823895.1 uncultured Planctomycetaceae bacterium | reverse complement strand
GGCCGCCTCCAGTTGTTCCAGACGTTCGATCAAATCCACCTCGATTGCAGGGCCAAGAGCACGATCGAGTAGCAGCTTGGCCGCCGCCAGCCGATCGGATGCTTTGCCGGTGCTCATCACCTCGCGCATGACCTTGACGGCCCGGTCGATGTCCCGGTCCTTGATCGCTTTCATCAGCCGGGCGCGTCGCTTACCGACTTCGGACGCGAAGGGATTGCCGGGGCCGCCGGGGTTGCCTTTGCCGAATCGCCCTCGCGCATCCCGCCCCGTTTGTGTACCGTTTGGTGACGGTAACTTGTTCATACGTCTACCCCCTAATTACGCGCCCACCTACAATCCTGAGCCCAGCTTCCTTAATTTTAGCGCCCAAACTTGTCTGCACCGCAGGCTTGGCTTTGTCCTTCTCCACATGCGGTAACGGTAACGCAACCCTCTTTTTCTCGGGGATTTTGCAGGTTCCGTTACCGTTACCGCCCTCTGTCAGGGCGTAAACGACTGCGGGACGGCCGCCGGCTTCGTGCCTCTTCTCCCGCGCTTCGGCGATTCCCGTCGTCACCAATTGGTGAAGCAATTTCTCCGCTTGCTCCGCGCTGCCACGGTAGCGCCGGCTGGCGTGCATCAAGTCCCGCACGGTTATCTCGCCGCCACGGTCCCGGATGATCCGCAGCAACTCCCGCTGTTCTCGGGCCTCGGGGCTCTCTGCGTCACCGCCGGTGACGGCGTACACACGGGCCGCCTCGTCACCAAACCACCGTGATAACGCCACACCCGCCGCGATACTCCGCTCATCGACAGCGCCGGCGTTGGCCAAGGTCGGATCGTTGGACTCCGCCCGAATCAAGTGGATCAATAGGGCGAGCCGCGCCGCATAGCCCTCCAGCTTGGACCATACCGCGGCCAGATCCCCGGTCATTGCCGACTGTTCGCGCCCATGGGCGTTGTAGAAGTCGATCCACGCCTGTTTGCCCTGGGGACTCAGGGGAATGTCTCGGGCCTGAGGCTGGCCGTTCTCATCTTCGGGCATATCGAGAATCAGCAGCCGACCAACAATCGTTTCCAAGGCTATTTCCGTGTCTTCGGACAGTTCGTTTTCCGTCCATCGTCTGGGACGCGGTGGCGGCATAGCGACCAGCAGACGCGCCGCCAGCCCATTGTCAAAATGCTCCCTCTCGCCCCTGCCGCCCAAGGCCGCCATTAGTGCTCTAGGCTGGGCACCACCCGCGATGCACACGGCGGCTCTGGGAACGTGAATTGGGTGCGGGTTGCCCTTTCGATCGACCGTCAGCGGGCCGGCGCGGTGCATCGAGAGCCAATGGGCCACGTCGGCCCCGTGGGAACTCTTGTAAGCGTCGAAGCCGTTGAGCCAGCCGGATAGCTCATCGCGTGCGACGAGCAAACCGCGCGGTTGTCGTTCCAGCAAGACGGCGAGCGCTTCGACCGTGCAATCGCTGACGACGTACCGCACTGCCACCGGCTCCGTTGGTGGATCGGGTTGTGGCTCGCCTTTCTTCTGGCCGGACTTCCGCCACTCATCCAGCTTTGAGGCATACAACGCCTTCCCACGGGCGTATTCTCTCATCCGGTCGCCGTGCTCTTTCAACGCCGCCTCCTGGACGCTGCGGAGGGGCTTCATCGCCAAGTCGTGGGCAGGGCTCTTGAGCGTGCCGCTCTCGCCCACGGTCACTGCCCAAATCGTGCCCGGCTCGGACCAGGTACGTTTCAACCGGATGCGCCGTGAATTGCCCACCGCCGACGCCAACATGGCCGACAGTGGCAAGGCGACGTAGGACTCATCACAGCCAAGGGCCGCCGCGCCTTCGCGGATGAAACTGGCCACAACGTTCGGCAACACGTCCGTAGGAAACGGAGTGTATCGCGGCACCTTGGTGGTGCTGTCGGCCGTCGGCGTCCAAATAGGCGTTGCGTCAATCAGTCGTTCTAACTCCGCTTTCGTGCCGCCGGCTGCAAGCCAATCACTCACGTCGCCTTTAGGGGGCAAGTCGGGCAGTTCGACAATCCGAATCGTTTCAGCGATGCCTTGGAGCGATTGGGCGACCCGGTCGGCGTGCTTTTGCCCTGCATCATCGTTGTCGGGTAGGATTGCAACCTTGCGGCCGGCAAGGTACTGCGAATGCTCTTTGCGCCACTTCTTCGCGCCGCCGGCGTTGCAGGTGGCCAACACACCGATGTGGGCCAAGTTGTCTACATCCTTTTCGCCTTCGACAATGACCACCGGCTGCACCGGATCGGCCAACAGTTCCGGCAAGCGATAGGGAATGGTGGGCAGCCCCTTGACGGACCATTCCCAACCGCCGCTCGGCTTGGGCTGCCGCTGGCGAAAATCCTTCGGCTCGTAACGTACCACTTGGAAAATCACGTCGCCGGCTTCGTTGCAGTAATCATAGCTGGCGATGATTTGCGGTTCGATGGTGCCCTTGGCATGAGCTACCGCCGCTGGCCCACGAAGGTGCTTCGCCAGTTCTGCCAGGGCCATCTTGAAGTCCCAGCCCCGCAACCACACGAGCGCCGCGATGCCGTCGCCAATGCTCTTGGCGCATTGGTTGCAGTAGCAAGACCCGTTGCCGTCCACATTGGTGAAACGGAACCGATCCTTGCCGCCGCATTTTGGGCAGGGATGTTTCTTACCGTCTAAGGCTTCTGCCGGGCAACGTCCCAATGTTGAGAGGATTTCCCGCCAGCGTCCCACCGCCTGCTGTTTGAGGGCCTTCACGTCGTTCTGGCCGACTAGCGGCATGATTCCCTCCGTTGCAGCCGCCGGGAGCATTGCTTTCCGACGTGTATTCGCTCGCCGTCAGACTCAAGAACGTCAACGTAGCGCAGCCTACGGCCGCAGCGTTCGCAACGTTCGGGAATTGGAAAAGGCCACGGCCGCGCCAGGTCAACGCGACAGCGCAAACGCCAAACGTGGTGTGTTATAATAGGCACGTTGTATCCTCGTGGACTGGAAGGTCAGGGGGAACCAAATCTTCGAGACGGGCGGCCATTGCCGGGCCGCTCGTTTCGTTTTGTCGTTGTGCCAGGTCAATCAGCAACCGGGCCAAACTGGGGAGCGTGTTGCCGGGTGCGGCGTTGGCATCCACGCCGTACTCGACAACTAAGTCAGCGCTGGGATCGGCGCGAAAGATCATGCCCGGACCCCTTGTTGTAGCGTTATCCGAGCGCACTCTAATAGAACGTGCTCTACCGTATCGGGGTCGAACAAGTAGACCCGCTCGGCCTTTACGTGTGGTATGCGGCCCGATTCGGCCTCCGTACGTAACCACCGAACGGGCACACGAAGGCGTCGGGCCATCGGTCCAATGGGCAGAAGTTTTGATTGCGTAAGCATACCCCCGTTCTAACAGGGGCAATCAAAACGGTAAGGCCGAATAAGGCACGGCTAACGCCGGTGTTCGACGAGCCGGCCAATGGCGAGAAGCCCGCGTTGTGTTATGGCGTGTCCCTTCCGTTGCGTCCCCTTGGGGCGTTCCACGAATCGCCGGGGTTTGGCTTCCAGCCATTTCAACCGTTCGCTGATCTTCTGACGGCGTATTTTGGTCGCGCATTCCAAGTCGGGCTGAGTAACAGCCATCGGATATTCTTCGGCCAGAGCCTCCAAGATCGTCATGTCTTCGATAGTGAGGGGTACTCTGGTTGTTACCTGCTTCCGTCCCCCCGAGTCTTCAATCGACTGCTGCAATGCGCGTAGCGTTACCCCTGATGCCGGAAGGTGGTCGAGGTGATAAAGGTCCGCGTTTAAGATTCTCCAAGGGCCCTGCAATTCAACAGGTGCATATTGCACTGGTCCAACCAAGTTCAGTGCATCTTGGACAGCCTTAGCCGCTAGCCGAAACTCAACCGCCCGCTGCCATCGTTTGTCCTTCGCAAACTTCGGATCGTTGGCGACCGCGAAGACGCCTTCGGGGAAGTCTTGTTCGGGGCCTCGGATAAGAATGCGCCGAAGTTCCTGCAGGGCAGTGATGATAGCCGCCCTTTGTTGGGATGGAATAGCTGGCATGATCCATTCCTATTTTCCACCGAATGCCCACCACCAATCGTACACCCAATCGCGCGTATTGTTCTCTTCCGAGTGTTTGTTGTGAAAGTTAATTGGCCCTGCTTCTGGTTCATCATCCCAACCAGTGTCCTGAATGACCCATCGTCCCTCCTGAAATGTGAACGTCGCCCAGTCACTACCCGGCATTATACCCCTGTCTTGCAGCGGTGCGGCTTCGGCAGCCTCGCGCGTAGAAAAGTCGTCCGACATGTATACATGGCTCTTCCACGTGACAGACGCAACTATGGGCGAAACAAGCGAGTCAGTTTTCCTGACATCGTACTTTACGTCTTCGGCCAGGCCCTTCTTCTTTGCCCAGCGGCCAGGCGCTGTGAAGTCCGTTGCCCGTGCCTTTGTGCCATCACGCTTAACCCTATGCAACAACTCCTCGAACAACGCAACGGGATCAGAAGGCTTGGCCTGGGATGGTAAAGCGACCTTCCTGTGAGTTGCCTCTTCCTCCTGACGCTTTTTTGCGACTCGCTGTCTCTCTTCGGCGATTCTCTGAGCCGCTGCTGCTGCAAGTTTTTGCTTCTCTTCTTCGGCAACTCGCTGCTTTTCCGCCGCTGCACGACGGCCCGCTTCTTCGGCAAGACGTTGCTTTTGGACGGCTAGGCGTTGTTTTTCGGCTTCCTCGGCTCGAATCTGTTCTTGCACTTTCTGATTCGCGGCCACCCTGGACTTCTCGGCGTCGGCGAGCTTCCTGACAAATAGTTCCTCCTTGATCTTGTGTTGCTTGGCCTCCCTGAGCACTTCGTCGTATGTCTTATAGGCGGCGGCAGGATCAGACCGCTGGAGCCGATCCGCTTCCTCCAACTTGGCCAATATGCGAGGTGTGTTATCCACTTCCCAGGTGTCGCGGGTGGCGACGAACCAGACAAGGAAGCCGATAATCAGCACGCAAACGCCGCCGCATACGCCCATAACGACTTTCGTTGCCGTACTCAGCCCAGATGGTTCATCTTGGGCGGCAGCATCGTGGGATGCGACTTGAGCGGTTTCCGTAGCTGGTGTTGACGATGGTGTCCCACTTGGCGCGGCGAAGAGTCCTCTTACCTGGGAGGCAGGCACCCAAGGACCGCCGGGTGTGTTGGCAATCGGCGTTTGCGCCGAAATTGCGCCACGTTGGGCGAGGTTTCGCAGTTCGGCACCGGAAATCGGCCCGACTCGCTCTCCCTTTGCCTGATAGAACCATTGCGAAGCCATGCCTGAACCCTCCGAAAGAAAAGAGCGGGGGAGCCCGGCACACGCGGGCCGGTAGTAACCCCCAGCTTAGCAGCGCGACAAGGCGAACGCCACTAGGGGCGGGAAACGGGGGCCGTAGCGTGTCGGGTAGAATGGTGGCCCAGCCCAAGGAACACGCCTAGCGACGCCGTAGGGCATTACGCTGGGTGTTTTGCCGCCAGTGCCCGCCCCGCTACTTAGCCGCCGGCAGCCGGGGCAGCAGCGGCGGCCCTGGCACCCTGGGGACGGGTACAGTCATGCCGGCAATTGTCAATAACCGCGTCCTGGCGTGGCCGGCAGTTTACCCCGCTTTTGCCAGGTCTTTCGCCGTGAAACGTAGCACGCGACCGTGCTTGCGGTTTTTAGGGTGGCGGCGCGAGCTATAAGTTTCTGCTTCCAGAAAAACGACCAACCTGGGCCGCAAGGCTCTCGACCAACGAAGCAGTGCTTGGACGAGCGCCCCGTGACTGGGTGCCGGCCAGGTGCTGTTCGTTGGTGCCCCTTGGTCGGGGCTTCTGGAGCGGCCGTGGTTCGGCGATCCTTTTTTGTTGCTGCAACCGAAGAGCAAGATAGCAGCCGAACACGCGGAGTCTGATGATTTCAGATTCGCACGGCTCTCATTCTTGATTTGGCTCACGCGCTGCGGGCCATTTTTCCAAGGCTTTTTACGAAAGGCGTTCCCTTCGGTGTCGCTTCTTTCCATTCCCGGGCGCGAAGTCGCCCGCAACCTTGAGGGAGATGTGAGATGAAGCGGCTCGTCTTTGTTCTCATGTGTGTGACGACGGTGGCATTCTCAGCATTCTTGAGCGTGGATCAGTCTCGGGCAGCGGTTCTTCTGCAGAATATGGGATTCGACCACGATCTTTCGGGTTGGACCGTCGGAGTCCCGATTGATCGTGACCCCTGTGGAACCTGGAACGTGCAGTGGAGCAGCGACTACGGCGGGTCCGCCGAGATTTACGCAAGTGGGGCACCCGCTGCGACCAACATCGCGCAAGCGACGCAGTGTGCGATCATGCCGGGCGACCAGCTAACGGTCGACGTGTTTCACACGAATCTGGGGAACTTCAGCAATTGGTATGTACTCGTCAATGGCACCAAGGTGTTGGAACACGAATTGGCCGCGGAAGGCTCTGAGTCCCTCACGTGGACGGCAGATCGAGTTTATGACCCCGGAACCGTCATAATGTTGGGTACTTCGGTGTGGCCGGGATCATCTACGACCTGGTTTGAAAGCGTCGAGTACACACCAGCCGTTCCCGAACCCTCCACGGTTATTGTCCGGTCCCTGCTCGGCGGCATCGGTATTGTCATCGGCTGGCGGCGGAAGCGGGCAGCGTAAGGCGTTGAGGCCAGTAAAGCGACAATGTGAACGGGCCGTCGGCAAGGATGGCCCGTTGTCTAGGTTGCTTGGATAAAACCCCTGCCGGCTTGTCCGGCAGGTGGATCAGTTTGGAAAGCCACGACGGGTCGTTCCACCTTCCAGCCGACCCCCGTGGGTTTATCCCACGGGTGAAGAAGTTTGGCGGGCTACAGGAGCGATCGCCCGACGTTAGCTTCCGAAACTCCTTCACCTGCCGGACAAGCCGGCAGGGGTCGTCCGCGGTGGAGTTCGGCGCCTGTTCGCCGGTCAAACTGTCTCACCTGCCGGACGAGCCGGCAGGGGTCGGGTCTGTGGAGGGGCCGGGCGCACTAGCTGGCCAAACTGGTTCACCGCCCACGCGACTTGTTCCGCAACGACTCATGGGCGGCGCGGGCCGGCGCGACCGCGTGGCGTTGGACGGCGCGGCGGGAAGGAAACTATCTGCCGGCCGCTTGCTTGTTCTTGGGCCTTTAGGTTGCGGTGAATCGCATCGAGATCATAATTGAATTGCCTGGCGTACGCGTCCCGAATTTCACAACTTCTTGAACAACGCTATCCATCTTCCTTCCTCGTGGTTTCCAAATAGAGCCGCGGTTTCATCATCTTCACCCGCTCGAATTCTACCATCCGCAGGGGGTTCGTTCAAGGGCTCGCTCCAACACCCGGCGGTACACGGCCAGGCGGGTCTCGGCGTTGTCGAGCGAGCCGCCGAACGATCGCTTCTCGTCGAGATAGATCAACGGCACGGGCAGTTCGACAATCCGCAGCCGCAACCGCGCCGCCTGCGCCCATAACTCCAGCGGCATCGCGTAGCCGGGCTCGGTCACTTCGATCTGCGCCAGCGCCGACACGCGATACGCCTTGAAACCGCAAAAGGCGTCGGTCAAGCTCAGGCCGAAGCGGCGATTCACCTCGTCGGTAATCAGCCGGTTGATGCGGCGGCGGGCCTCGGGCGGATCGCTGTCGCCGGGAAACTGTCGTAGATAGCGGCTGCCGGAAACGATGTCCGCCTCGCTGCTCCAACAGCGCTCGACGAACTTCGGGATCAGTTGCGGCTGGTGCTGCCCGTCGCAATCGATTGTCGCCAGCACGTCGTAACCCTCGCCCACGGCGAAATTGAACGCGGAGCGCAGCGCAATGCCGTAACCGCGGTTCGCCGGGTGATGAATCAGCCGAATGTCGCCGCGGGCTGCCAACAGTTCGGAAGTCCCGTCGGTCGAGCCGTCATCGACCACCAGCACGTCACGGCAATAGGAGAGCGCCCCGCGATGGCCGCGGCCACGTGGTGTACCTCGTTGTAGACCGGCAGTGCGGTAAGTGCCCGGCAAGTCATGGGGGAATTGTACGCGGGGAGGGACAAAGGGGAAATGATGAATGATGAGTGATGAATGATGAATGCCGGCCGGACGTAGTTCCTGGTCTTCATTCAGCATTCATCATTCATCATTCAGTATTCCTTAACCGGATCTCTCTCTTGTCGGCTGGCCCAGACCTGGATGTCGGGGAACTGGCGGGCCAAGACCTCGGCGAGGGATTCGACGGCGAAGCGCTCGCTGGCGAAGTGGCCGGGCAACAGCAGCGCGATACCGAGGGCTTCGGCCTCCAGGCAGGTGTGAAAGCGGGCCTCGCCTACGACCATCGCGTCGCAATCGTTTTGCCGGGCGGCGTCGAGCAATTCGCCCGCCGCGCCGCACGCCACCGCCACGGTGCGAACGGTTTGCTGCGGGTCGCCGACCAATTGCAGCCGCTCGATCGCCAGGAACTGCTTGAGCCGCTGGGCAAGGTTTCCGAGCGGGAGCGGATCGGCGAGCCATCCCCAGCGGCCAGTCCCCTGGCCTTCCGCGTGCGGCACCAGCGGCGCGATGTCACGCAGTTGCAGGCCGGTGGCCAATCGCTGGTTGATCCCCTCGCCGGCCGAGTCGAAGGCCGTATGGGCGCTGAAGACGGCGACGCGGGCGGCGATCAGGTCCAGCAGGATTCGCCCGACGGTCGTGTCGGCGGTCAGCCGCCTCGTCGCGGAAAATGGCATCGGATGATGCGCGACGATCAGTTCGGCGCCAGCCTCGACCGCTTCGGCCGCGCTGGCCGGCGTGACCGTCAGGCAGGTCATCAGCTTCGTGACGCTCCACTGGCGATCGCCGACCAGCAGCCCGACGTTGTCCCACTCTTCGGCCAAGCGGAAGGGGGCGAGTTGTTCGAGGAACGCGGCAATTTCGTGTACTGCGGCCATGATTTCTCCCTACAAGGTCATCAAAAGGCAACGTGCATGTATTGACGCATGTACAGCGGTTGCTACAATGGTTCTCGTTTTGTCCGCAACGTGGCTGTTGGCGGTCGTCCTACTGCTTAAGCGTGTCCTTGAAGCGCGAGGGTCGCATGGAAATTCCAAGCTCGGAAGTAATCAAGGTGGTTTACGCTCTTCTGCCCGGCTTTATTGCGGCGTGGGTCTTTTATGGACTGACGGCCCATCGCAGATTATCGCCATTTGAGCGGACAGTTCAAGCGTTGATCTTCACGGGTATCATCCAGGTCATAGTATTGGCATCCCGCGAAATTCTGTTCGCGTTTGGGCATTTCTCGGTTCTCGGGACATGGACAGAAAATTCGGCCTTTTCCGCATCGGTAATATGGGCGATCCTTGTGGGACTATGCTTTTCCGTTTTCGCCAACAAGAATTGGTTCCATCGGTTGTTGTGGAAATGTGGCGGCATGACCCAGCGAACCTCTTATCCATCCGAGTGGTTCAGTTCATTCAGCCGCGAACAACGATATATTGTGCTGCATCTCAAAGGCAGCCGACGACTGTATGGGTGGCCGTACGAATGGCCCGATCATCCCGATTCAGGACACTTTGTGCTGATCGACGCCGAATGGCTCCCGAGTGACGGAGAAGGAAAGCCCATTCGTCTCACAACCGTCGAAAAGATATTAATTCCGGCAAAGGATGTGGAGATTGTCGAGTTCATCAAATCTGAATTGGAGTACGAGGAGACGCTACAGGGCTTGGCAAATGAGACGCCGTCGTGATGGCCAGTCAATTACGGAAAAATCCGCAGTTAAGTGGCTACGACTTGGTATGGATTCTGGCCAGCAGGACAGATACAATGGTACTGTTAGGTTCTGACGACAGGTTTCACCTTGTCCGGAGGATGAGAGCATGGGCAGCAAGTTTCCACAACCACCGCCCCGAAAGCGCGAAGTACTAAGGGCAGTACCCCCGGTTGACCTTGAAGCAGGTTATCGGGGGCCATCCAAGATTCAACAGCGGCCTGCTCCGCCGCCCCCTCCGCCCCCCAAGAAAAGTTGAGGCGGGCTTCGGTCGTTGCGCATTTCGCGCTGCACGTTTGACGTGTTTTGCCATTTCGCAATTCGCATCCCGGCATTGGGGGCAAGACGCCTGCGATTGCCACCGAAGAAGAAGATGAGGTTCTTCATGGACAGAAAGATTCCACGGCCACCCGTCCCCGGCAAATCCACGGCCGCCCCTACCGATCAACCTGAAGGGCAGTTGGGCCATAATGGGCCTCCGGTAAACCGTCAGAAGCCTTCGGCGCCTCCCCCTCCTCCGCCTCCGAAGAAAAGCTAGTGGGCGCAGCTTCCCGTGGGCGTTTCCTCGGGCTTCTGTGAACCGCCGCATCTTGGGCCCAGAGTGACTGTGAAAGGTCGCCCCCTCATCAGGTGCTACGGCCACGCATTTTCGCGCATTGCTCGGCGCGCGCCTCCCTCCTATTGACATCCCCTGCCCGCGCGGGAATGATAATGATCTTTTATTGTTTTTTGGCTTTACCTGCCGCAGCATAAGCGAATCTTTAACGAGGAGTCCCCATGAAACGAGTTGCAGGGCGTGAGAAAGCGGGCCAGAAGCCTCACAGCCGGCTGAAAAGCCGCCTGTACGTGGTCTGGCTATTGTTGGTGTGCGTGGGCATTGTGTCGGCCATGGCGTTTATGGCCCCGGCGGAGCCTGCCGCTTCCGGCGGAGGGGGTAGCGCGCCGGCCGTGCATTCGAACGGATGGTTCGTCGGCGGCGTCTTGCTCTTCGAGCCGTTGAAGGGCGAGAAATTCAACACCTGGGAGAAACTGGCCCTCTGCCTCAACGTGGTTATCGCCTGCTGCGGGTTGGTGTATGCGCTGACGCTCGTCAGTCAGGTGATGAAGGCCGACAAGGGCACCAAGAAGATGCAGGAGATCGCCCAAGCCGTGCGCGAGGGCGCCAACGCCTATCTCTATCGCCAGTTTAGCGTGGTCGGGGTATTGATCGTGATCATCACGATCCTTCTATTCGTTGGCGCCACGGCCTCGAAGTTGCCCCAGGCCTTCTGCTATGGTCGAGCCATTGCCTTCTTCGTCGGAGCGATCTTCTCGGCCACGGTCGGTTTTGTCGGCATGAGATTGGCCACGGTGGGCAACCTCCGCGTGGCCGCGGCCGCCAAGACCAGCTTCGGCCGAGCCCTGCAACTCGGCTACCGCACCGGCACGATCACCGGCATGTTGACCGACGGCCTGGGGCTGTTGGGCGGTTCGATCATCTTCTTGACCTTCGGCGAGCAGGCCTATGAGGCCCTGTTGGGCTTCGGCTTCGGCGGCACGCTGCTGGCGTTGTTCATGCGCGTCGGCGGCGGCATCTATACGAAGGCGGCCGACGTCGGCGCCGACCTGGTCGGCAAAGTCGAGGCCGGAATTCCCGAGGACGACCCGCGTAACGCCGCCACGATCGCCGACAACGTCGGCGACAACGTCGGCGACTGCGCCGGAATGGCCGCCGACATCTTCGAGAGCTACGAAGTGACGATCGTGGCGGCCATGATCTTGGGCATCGCCAGTTTCGGGCACAAGGGCGTCATTTTCCCCTTGTTGGTCCGCGCTATCGGCGTGATCGCCAGCATCATCAGCACCTATAGCGTGCGGGCGGGCGACAAGGGCTCGGTGGCCGGCGCGATGAAGAGCGTCAACCGCGGCTTCATCATCGGCTCGACCTTGAGCATCGTCGGCTTCATTTTGCTTGGGCTGGTGTACCTGAACTTCAACGCCAAGGTGACGCAAAACGGGCAGGAAGTGCCGTACCTCGAAGCCTATCCCGATGCCGCTGCAGGATTCCCGGGCGTTAAAGCGGAGAAGATCGACGGAAAGGTAGTCTTGAGCTATCCGCCAGCCGAGGCCGGAAAGCCAACCGCCACGGCGGACAACGTAACCGCCGGCTTGCCGGTCTGGGCCAATCTCAGCTTCTTGGGCATCAAAGGGCTTGACATGCGTCCGGCTTGGACCTGCCTGATCGGCATCCTCCTGGCCGTCGCGCTGAACAAATGCACCGAGTATTACACGGGCACGGAGTTCAAGCCGGTGAAGGGGCTGGCGAAAGCGTGCGAAACCGGCCATGCGACAAACATCATTCAGGGGCTCGCGGTGGGATATGAAAGCACGGTGGCCGCCGTGCTGATTATCGCCGCCGCGATCATGTGTAGTGCCCTGATTTATGCGGGCACGACCCCGACGTTCATCGCCTTCGGGGTGGCCATGTGCGGCATCGGCATGTTGACCCTCACCGGCAACACGATTTCGATGGACGTGTTCGGGCCGGTGGCCGACAACGCCAACGGCATCGGCGAAATGGGCTACGACAAGAAGGAGATGGGCGAGGCCAACTACAAGGAAGCCCGGCAAATCCTGGCCGATCTCGACGCCGTGGGCAACACCACCAAGGCAATCACCAAGGGCATCGCCATCGGCTCGGCCGTGATCGCGGCCGTCTCGTTGTTCAACAGCTTCATCGTCTCGGTCGGCACCGGCGGCGGCGGCGAAAACTCGCATCTTACCCAGGACGTGTATGGGATGGTCGCCTCGATGCTCACGATCTCCGATCCGAGACTGTTCATTGGCATGTTGATCGGCGGGGCGGTGCCGTTCCTGTTCAGTTCGATGACGATTCGGGCGGTGGGTCGGGCCGCGTTCTTGATCGTGAAGGAGTGCCGCATCCAGTTCCGCGACAAGGAGATTTGGGCCGGCACGAAGAAGCCCGACTACGGCCGGGTGGTCAACATCTGCACCGGCGAGGCGCAGAAGGAATTGATCGGTCCCGGTCTGCTGGCAATGCTCGTGCCGATCCTGGTCGGCTACGGTCTGGGCGTCGTCGCCCTGGCCGGCTTCTTGGGCGGCATGATCGTCGTCGGCCAGTTGCTGGCGGTCTTCATGGCCAACGCCGGCGGCGCTTGGGACAACGCCAAGAAGACGATCGAGGACGAGCCGAAGACCGAGACCACCGGCAAGGGGAGCGAGAAGCACAAGGCGGCCGTCACCGGCGACACCGTCGGCGACCCGCTGAAGGACACCGCCGGCCCGGCCATCAATCCGCTGATCAAGGTGATGAACATGGTCAGCCTGTTGATCATCGGCCTGATTCTGCCTTACGACGCGCTGGTCTGCCATAAGCTGACGGCCGGCGGCGTGAAGGGCATCGTGCAAAAGCCGTACGACACCCAATACTGGGTCGTGATCGCGATCGGCCTGGTCGGCCTATTGTGGGCCGTCTGGCAGTCGAAACGCGAGTCGAAGCACGGCATGGATTAAGTGGTCAGTGGCCAGTGGTCAGTGGCCAATGGCCAGAGTTGAGCATGATCCGCGTGCCGCCGGTTGCCCGTCAGCCGGCGGCACGCGGCGTTTCTTGCAACGCTTCTCTGCCGCAACGATGGGCGAAGGGACGGAGGAAGCCATCGAGAGCCTGCCCAGCCTGCACCTCTCACCATGCGGAGAGATTGGCCCTCAGTGTGCCACTGCTTCGCAGAAGCAGTGCGGGGCGCGACCCGTTGCCCCGGCACTGCTTGTTCCAAGCAGTGGCACACCGCCGCGAGAAACGTGGACTAACGAAACCGCAACGAAACCCTAATGAAACCTTGCGGCATTCCCCCCTCTCGTGTACATTGGCGATTCCATCGTCGCCAACGAGGCCCCGCATGTTCAATTTCCTGCCGCGCAACACCAAGTTCTTCGACTATTTCGACCGCGACACCGAGATCCAGATCCGCGCGGCCGAGTGCTTTCGCCAGTTTCTCGAATCTTCGGGCGATGCCAAGGAATACTCCAGCCGGCTGAAGGAACTGGAACACGAGGCCGACCGGGTTACGCACGAGGCGATGGAGTTGCTGCACCGCACCTTCATCACGCCCTTGGAGCGGGGCGACTTGCGGCGGTTGATTCTGGCCTTGGACGACATCGTCGATTATCTGGACGACGCTGCCCGCCGCATCGCCCTGTACGACGTGGGCACGATCCTGCCCGAGGTTTGCGCGATGGGAAAGGTGATCGTCGATCTGGCCAATGCCGTGGCGGCGGCGGTCCACGACCTCCGCAATCTCCGCAAGAAGAATCACGTGCTGGAACACTGCATCGAGATCCAGCGGTTGGAGAACCTCGGCGACCACCTGCACCACATCGCCTTGGCGTCGATCTTCAAGGACGGCATGAATCCGCTGCTGGTCATCAAGTGGAAGGAGATCGTCGATCTGATCGAATTGGCGATGGACGCCTCGGAGGAGGTCGCGCACGTGATCGAAGGGATCGTGTTGGAGAACGCCTGACGTATGAATCGCGAATCGGTCTGGGGATTTCTGGCGATCGCGTTTGCCGTGTGGGGCGTCGGCTACATGGGCTACCACGTCGGCGCGATTGCCCTCAGCGCGCCGCTACTGGTGACGGTTGTGGCGGTGCTCGCCCTGGGATTCGACTTCACCAACGGGATTCACGACGCGGCCAATTCGATCGCCACCGTGGTTTCCACGCGGGTATTGACGCCGTTGCAAGCGGTGGTCTGGGCCGCGTTCTTCAATTTTGTGGCCGCTTACGTCTTCGGCACAAACGTGGCGATGACGATCTATAAGGACGTCGTGCAGCAGGGCGTGGTGAATACGCCCATGATTCTCAGCGGGCTTTTGGGGGCGATCTTGTGGAATCTGACCACGTGGTATCTCGGCCTGCCCACCAGTTCGTCGCACGCCCTGGTCGGCGGCATGGCGGGGGCCGCAATCGCCAAGGCGGGCCTCGGGGCGGTGATTCTCAGCGGGCTGCTGAAGATCGCCGCCTTCATCGTCCTCTCCCCGCTGCTTGGGCTGCTGCTCGGTTTCGTGATCGGCGTGGGCATGACCTGGCTATTCCACCGCTCGACGCCTCGCCGCGTCGATTTCTTGTTCCGCAAGGGACAACTCCTCTCCGCCGCCCTCTACAGCCTGGGACATGGAACGAACGACGCCCAAAAGACGATGGGCATCCTCGCCCTCCTGTTCTATACGAGTATCCCCACGGTGATTTGGAAAGACCAGAACTTCGCGCACATCCCATTTTGGATCGTGCTGGTTTGCCACGCCGCCATGGGCCTGGGCACGTTGCTGGGCGGCTGGCGGATCGTCAGAACCATGGGCACGAAAATCACCAGGCTCGATCCCTTCGGCGGCTTCTGCGCCGAATCGGCCGCTGCCGTGACGCTCTTCGCCACCGCGGCGGCGGGCATCCCCGTCAGCACGACCCACACCATCGCCGGCTCGATCGTCGGATACGGCAGCACACGGCGGCTCAGTGCCGTGCGGTGGGGGGTGACAGTCGATATCGTCTGGGCCTGGGTGCTCACCATCCCCGTCGCCGGCTGCATCGGGGCCCTGTCATACTTCGCCGTTTCTGGCTTGGCCAAGCTGTTGCGGTAGAATGAGCAAACTGTAGGGGGGTGCGGAGCGAGTTCCAATCCCTGGATGCCAATGGTGGGGCTCGCTCCGCCCGACCGAGCCTACTTCCTCTTCACCCCAGGACCAAGCAGTTTTTCAAGATGGGATTGTAGGAGGCGACTCCTGTCGCCGATTCTCTGCCCGTTTTCGGCCGGTCGGCGACAGGAGTCGCCTCCTACAATCGAAAACTGATCGGCCCTGCTCTTCATCGCCTGGCCGATTGACGATTCTAGCGCATAATTGGTATGCTAGTAGTCTCGTTTCCGTTCAGAGCGGTGGTCATCGTTCCTTCGCCCTCCACGTCAAGGGGGTTTCGGCATGAAGCTCGAACTGATCAACGTGGACCGTCAGAAGCCGCCGATTGTACTGCATGAATTCCCGGTGATCGTGGGCCTCGATCCCAGCGCGGACATCTGTCTGGACGATTCCGCGGTGGGCCATTATCAGTGCATGATCGACTTCGGCGACGCCGGACTGATGGTATGGGACTTGGGCACGCGATCGGGCACACTGATCAACGGCGTCCGCGTTTGTCAAAATGCCCCGCTGCGATCGGGCGATGAGCTCTCCTTCGGCAAGAATCGCTTTCTGGTCCGCTACGACGACGGCGCGGCCAAGCCGCCCAGGCGCGGCGAGCACGTCCACCGCCGCCGCGAACCAGCGATTCCGGCCTAGGGCCGATGGCACGTCGGCCTGCGTCGACACCGAAAGCCGCCGTGCCGACGGCTGCTAAACGTGTTGCGTGTTCTTCCGAGCGCCATCCAATGTCAAAGCAAGCGCCCAAGTCCCGGCTGTCCGATGCGGCGGGTTTTGCCGCCACGCGGTGGACGTTGGTGCTGGCGGCGGCCCGCGGCAACGTCACGCCCCGCGCCGCCGAGGCGATGGCCGAGCTCTGCGGGCTCTACTGGTATCCGCTCTACGCCTACGTCCGCCGCTGCGGGCACGAGACCCACGAGGCCGAAGACCTCACGCAGGAGTTCTTCCTGCGTTTGCTGGCGAAGAACTATTTGATCGGCATCGACCGCGAGAAGGGCAAATTCCGGGCGTTTCTGCTGGCCTCGTTGAAACACTTTCTCGCCAACGAGTGGGACCGCTCGCAGGCGCAAAAACGGGGCGGCGGGCAAACCGTCTTGCCCATCAGCACGGCCGACGCGGAGAATCGCTATCGCCTGGAACCGTGGCACGACTTGACGCCGGAAAAACTGTTCGAGCGGCGTTGGGCCTTGACGGTCTTGGACCACGTCCTGGCCCGGCTGCAAATGGCGCTTGCCTTCGAGGGCAAGCAAGCGGTTTTCGACCGGCTGAAACCATTTCTCACCGGCGGCCGCGAGTCGAGCGGTTATGCCGCAGTGGCGGCCGACTTGGAAATGAGCGAAGGGGCCGTGAAAACGGCCGTCCACCGCTTGCGGCGTCGCTATCGCCAACTGCTCCGCGACGAAATCGCCCAGACCGTCGCCGGCCCGGGGGAGATCGACGAGGAAATCGAGTATCTCCTGTCGTGCCTGTAACCTTTTTCGCGGTTTGCTTCTGTAACAGTTAGAGGGAGACCAGTTATGAGCGAAGCAAACCGATGTGCCGAGTGCGGCGGCGAACTAGCGGCCGACGCCCCGCTGGGGCTCTGCCCGGGCTGCCTGATGAAGCGCGGGCTGGAGACGAACACGTTCGCCAGCGGGGGGGAAACGGCGGCGGCGGCCGACTGCCCGCCCCCTACTCCCGCCGAATTGGCGGCCTATTTCCCCGATCTGGAAATTCTGGAACTGATCGGCCGCGGCGGCATGGGCATGGTCTACAAGGCCCGGCAGAAGCGGCTCGATCGGCTGGTGGCGCTGAAAATCCTGCCGCCCAAGATCGGCCGCGACCCCGCCTTTGCCGAGCGCTTCAACCGCGAAGCCCGCGCCCTGGCGATGCTCAACCATCCGCACATCATCACGGTACACGATTTCGGCCGAACAGCGGGGAGTGGAGAGTGGAGAGAGGAGAAGGGGAAGCCGCTTGCGGCTTCGCAAGGCGGAAAAGGGGACAGTCCCCATTTGTGCGAAGCACCCGAAGGGCCGTTCCGGCAAATGGGGACTGTCCCCTTTTCCGCCGACGATGACGGCCTCTACTACTTCATCATGGAGTTTGTCGACGGCGTCAACTTGCGGCGGCTGTTGGACACGCAGAAACTCTCGCCCGAGCGGGCCTTGGCCATCGTGCCGCAAATCTGCGACGCCCTGCAATTCGCCCATGAGCGCGGCGTCGTCCATCGTGACATCAAGCCGGAAAACATCCTCTTGGACAAGAACGGCCAGGTGAAGATCGCCGATTTCGGCCTGGCGAAACTGATGGGGAGGGAGGGGAGAGAGGAGAGGGGAGAGGGGAGAGGGGAAGACAGCCGTTTAGCCGCCGCGTCCACGCGGCGTGAGCCGCAACAGCCGCTTGCGGCTTCGCAAGAGGCGTCCTTTTCCGCTCCCCTCACGGCCGCGGGGCAGGTGATGGGTACTCCGAATTACATGGCCCCGGAGCAGATCGAGCATCCGCAGGACGTCGATCACCGCGCCGACATCTATTCGTTGGGCGTCGTCTTCTACCAGATGCTCACCGGCGAATTGCCGATCGGCCGCTTCGCCCCGCCCTCGAAAAAGGTGCAGATCGACGTGCGGCTCGACGAGGTCGTGCTGCGGGCGTTGGAAAAGGAGCCGAGACTTCGCTACCAGCATGCCAGCCAGATCAAGACCGAGGTTGAGACGATTGCATCTAGTCCGCCAGTTGTCGCTCAACCGCCTCAAGATCGATGGCGGTGGTTGAAATACCGGTTTTGGCCGCCACTGGTTGTCCGTCGCAACGGCCAACGGGTCGTCAATTGGCCCGCGCTGGCGATGCGGAGTGCGAGAGGGCTGTTCGCCGTTGGAATTGCGGGCCTGTGTACGGGGATGGCCGTCAATGTGGCGAATAGAACGCAGGGCGTGCATTTGAGTCTTCTCATCGCGGCTTTGCCGCCCCTGGTTGGGCTGGTCGCGATCTGCTTCGTAATGACGATACGGGTCCTGCGAGGATTCGCCATGCCGTTGGACCAACTCCCGGAGTTCGACGGAGCGGCTCATCGCCCGACTTCCACGATTTCACCCCCGTCGCCCGCTGCGAACGACGACGCCATCGAACAGGCGCGCCGGCAAGTGCAAGGCCCGGCCATCGGCCTGCTGGTCACAGGCATTCTCAACTGGATTCTTGCCATTCCTTTGCTGGCAGTCTTCCTTCCGACTATAGCCGCCGCCAGGCACGACTCGGCAATTGCCAACCAAATTCCAAAGAACGACGCGGCGCGAACCGATGCTTTGTTATTGGTGATCCTCATCCTGGCGCCTTTTGTCCTCAGCAGTCTAGTGATCGTCGCCGCGTTGAAAATGAAGCGACTGCAAGCCTTTGGCTTGGCGGTCGCCGCAAGCATTCTGGCCATGATCGTGTCGCCCTGCTGCCTGGTCGGTTTGCCGATCGGGCTGTGGGCGCTGGTCGTGCTGAGCCAGCGCGACGTGCGAGAGGCGTTTCGGCGGAAGAGGCTCGCCGAATCCGGCGTTCATGGACCATCGGGCACGCCCGGCGAGTCGCAAAAACCGCCAGGCGCGCCGCTGGGCATCGTCGCCCTGGCGTTGACCCTGGCCGGGCCGCTCCTCGGTATGGCGCTGGCTGGAGCGAACGTCACGTTGGCAATGGTTGCTTCCCTCGGCGTCGAAGCGGCCGCCTTGATCCTCGGCATCCTCGCCTGGAGGTCACATTTTGCCAAAGCCGCGGTCGTGGTGGTCGTGCTGCTGCCGCTGCTGAGCTATGCGCTGTTCGTGGCCCGGCAGCCGGCGTCGCCGGTCTTTCTCCCAACCATTTCCGTCGAGGCAACCTATCCGGCGCTTCGGCCGAAGTCGTCCGGGATACGATTGCCGCCCCGATCGAACAGCAAGTCAACGGCGTGGAGGGCATGCTGCACCTATGGTCCCGCTCCACGAATAAAGGGACGTATTTGCTGCAAATCACGTTCAGGCCCGGCGTCGATCTCGACGTGGTCCGCTCGCTGGTACAGAGCCGTGTGAACCTCGCTCTGCCGATGTTGCCCGACGCGATCAATCGCTCCGGCATCAAGGTCAGGAAGGAGCCCGGCTGGGAGATTGGGACACGCGCGGCGGGCGGCCCCGCCATCGACTACGCCGTTCTGTGGCGACGAACCAGACAAAGTCAGGGAACTGGCCGAGAAGTTCAGCGATCGACTTCGGGAGAGCAAGAAGTTGACGAACCTGCGCGCACATTCTGGCGTCCTCGACCGCTACGACATGTATCCGATGGTGGAATTCACCGCCGATCCGGCCGCGGGAGTGAGCGCTGCCGAAGCCCGCGACGTTTGCAGGGAGGCGCTGATCGAGGCCCGCGTGAATCTCCACTTGGCCGGGGCCTATCGCGGCGAGTGGCTCGACATGCCGCATCCGAGAGGCGGAACCGCGGCCGAGCGCCGCGTCACATTCCGCGACGCGGCGCCGCAACCTAACGGGAACAAGGCGGCGGACAACGTCGAGAAGAAAGCCGTTTTCGGGCCCGTGATCGAGCGAAGCGTCAACGACTGGCGCAAGAATCCCACCGACTCCGGCATCGACCTCGATTCCGGCGAACTCTTTTCCATGCCCAACGACATCCTGCCCAAGCGCGGGCACGACCTCGAGTCGAACGAGGACCTCAGGATCGCATGGGCCAGGGCTCGCGGCATCGATGCTGTCGGTTACGTCGGTATGGTGGCGACGATCACGCGCAACGACGCGAAGCCCGTCAAAACGGTTGTCGCCGGCCTGGTCGCAGAGGAAATGGCAACCGCGGTTGCGGACAACAGCGAATGGGACCGCCTCACGGCGGCGGAAGTTCAGGCGGAATGGGCTAAGCACCAGCGGCAATCGCGCGAGCGCCCCACGGCAGAGCGCCGTCCATCGCCGTAGACTTTCCAGCCACGAAAGTGTTCCGAACCCGAGAAGGCGGCATGGGCATTCTGCAAATTCTCGGCTTCACGGGTTCCAGCGAGAAGCCCATCGGCGTGAAGATTCGCTACAAGCTGGTGCAAACGTCGGCCACCACCACAACGGCCGCCGAGAACACCGCCGCCCGGCTGAAGCTCGAATCGGCCCAACGGGCGTATGAACTGGTCTGTTCCAAGTATCTCAACGGTCAAACAACACGCGACCATGTGCTGAGGGCGGGGCTTGCCCGCGATCTGGCGAAGGCCGAATTGCGAGGCGATCCCCTGAAAACCGCGCACGTGAAAGCCGAGTACACGCGGGCGGCCTTCGACCTCATCGAGGCGCAATACAAGAACGGTCAAGTGCCGGCGGAGGAGGTCGAAAAGGCGAGACTCGCCCGCGACCTGGCCCCCTTGGAACTGAAGAAGCTCATGGAATTGAAGGCCACAAGGCAGAGAACAATCGAAAGCTGGCAGCAGCCGGATTATGCGACGACGCCATCGACAGGAAGCGAGCCGGCTAAGCCCGCCGTGGCCGAAAGCGACGCGAAGGACGCCCGCCGCAAGGTCGAAGCCGCCGAGGGGGTGCTCAAGATTATCGAGGCGAAGTACAAGGTCGGCGCCGCGACCTCTAAAGAGTTCTTCAAGGCGGAACTCGATCGCGATCTGGCGGCGGCCGAACTCCACGCTAACGCCGTCGAGGCGGCGCGGGCCAGACTCCACAATGCGGAGCAACGATTGGAGTTCTACGGGGTTCGAGTCAAGGTGGGATACGGCGCATCGCAATTAGAGCTGGAACAGGCGAAACTCGCCCGCGACTCGGCGCTGGCTGAATTGCAGAAGCTCGAAGCGGCCACGGCCACGAAGGCCGAGCCCGGCAACGCCGCCGCGGAAAGTGTCGCGGAAATCGCCCGGCGGAAGCTGGAAGCGGCAGAGCGGCAGTTTCAATTGGCCGAAATCAGATTTAACGATGGCCAAACGACCGTCTTGGAAGTATTGAAGGCGGGACTCGTCCGCGAACTGGCGAAGGCCGAGCTGCACGGCAGTCTGCTCGAAGCAGCCAACGCAAAAGCCCAGTACACAAAGAAGATTTTCGACGTCCTGCAAACGCAATACCGCCAAGGTACGGTGTCGGCCGAAGTGGTCACACAAGCGAAGCTCGATCGAGACCTCGCGGAAATGGACTTGAGACACCTGGCCGGGGCGGAGCCGATGAAGCTCTTGCTGTCGGCCCAGGCACAATCCGAAGCGGGCAAAGCCGCCGCGAAGAAGGCCGCGCCGAGTGAGCCCGCCGCGAAAGAGGAGCCACAGAAGCCGCGGAAATGGCAAGGGATCGTGCTGACCTACGAGGCCGAGCCGGGCGCGGCGCGACCCGGGGCAGGCAAACAGCAGTTGGCCGAGTCGTTCAGAGCGTCCAGACAGGAATTGACCGACCTGATCCGTGCGGTCGATCGCCGCGTCAACTCGGGCCCGGAGAAGACCGCCCGGGTGTACGGAAATTCGACGCCATTGGGTGTGCAGATCGTTGTTGAGTTGTTCAACCGCGACGATGCCGTCCGGCAGCGGGTCGAGCGGCTGTTGTTGCACCCCGGCAAGTTGGAATTCCGCGTGCTGGCCAACACCCACGACAACAAAGACCTGATTGAGCGGGCCATGAAGGAGCCGAAGAAGGCCGAAGTGCTCGATCCCGCGGGCAAGCGATTGGCCTGGTGGGCACCGGTCAAAGCCGGCGAGGAACGCGTCTTTGCCAGCTACAGCGACATCGCCCGGCGAACCCGAGAAAAGGACGACGAGGAGATTACGGAAGTCCTCGTGCTTGCCGATCCGTACAACGTCACCGGCAAATATCTCGCGCAGGCGAAGGCCGGCGTCGATCCAGCCGGAAAGCCGTGCGTGGCGTTCTCCCTCAACGCCGCCGGCGGCAAGCGTCTCGCCAAACTGACCGGTGAGCACCTGCCGGACAAATCCGGCAAGTACACCTGGAAGCTGGGCGTCATCCTCGACGGCCAATTACAATCGGCCCCCGCGATCCAAAGCGTGATCTCCGACCACGGCCAGATCAGTGGCATCTTTTCCAAGCAGGACGTGGCCGATCTGGCCGACATTCTCAACGCCGGCAGCCTGCCGATGCGGCTGCGACTGGTGAATCCGTAAGCAGTTGACGATTACGACGGCAACAAGCCGGGAACGCTGCCCCCACTGACTCAGCGTCGGTGGAGCGAGCGGTTGGGCGTCACAAGGCGATAGCGGTCGATCGTACCGCCCGCGGGCACGGGGCCGGTGGGTCAGTTAGCAATCAGACTGCCGACGATGTACACAATCCAGTACCCAAGCAGTAACGCCAACGCGCCGACGATGACTATCTTCCACCAGCGATTCACGGTCGGCTGAGGTCCACAGTCCCACGAGCCGGGATTCGTCGCTATCTGGAAGGGGAGTTCGGACAGCACCCGCTTGGCCTCCGACTCAGCACTTGCAGGCACGAGTACGGTGAAAAAATTCCCCGGCCCGAGCGCGGGCATAACAGGCATGGCCAGTTTGAGGCCTGTGGCCGTCTCCGCCCGCACTTGACAAGCGATTCCCGCCTCTTTCAGCGCGCTTACGGCCATGTCGAACTTCATGAGTTGTCCGGTGCATAGCACAATCACAAAATCTGTGCCGGCGTGCTCCACGGCTCGACCCTCCAATTGTACGGCTTCACCCGCGACCGCGGGCGGCTCCGATAGGTTGGCGTATGGACGGGGGCGAAGTTCTCGGCGTTCTGCGGGCGACTGGGCATTTCCCGCAAGAGGGATACAAACGGTTATTACGGTTTGTGGAATTGAGGGCCACACGCTACAATATACCTGTCTGGACGAGGATCGTCATCGGATGGCTCCGTTTTCTAGGAGTCGGCCATGCTCATCGAAGTCCGATGCCCGAACGGGCACGTGCTGCATGTCAAAGAGAAACATGCGGGCAAGATGGGGACCTGCCCTCATTGTTCTGCACCGGTTAGGGTGCCGCTTGCCGGAGAGGCGTACCGAGACGACACGCCTGAGGCCCACTCGATACACCAATCTCCGGCAGAGAAACTCGTCCACGAGGAGCCTGAGGACGGTCACCCCGGCAAAACGTCTGATTCCTCGATGTTCTTGGGGCACGACAAACGCTGCATTTGGTGCGGCAAGATTGTTTCCCATGCGAGTGGGAAATGCAACTGGTGCGGCACGCCGATGTCGAACTATCGTCATTTGGCGGTGCAGCAGGAGGGAGAGGTGATCGTTGTCCAGTTGAACACGCACCAGATTCTCGACGAACGCACCGCCAAGGAGGTCTCCGAAGAGCTACTTGACGTGGCCAACCGAGAAGGAAGCCGTAACCTCGTGTTGAGTCTCTCCAAGGTTTTCAGCCTGTCGAGTTTGATGCTGGGAAGACTCGTCATGCTGCAAAAGAAGATGGAACAGGAAAGGCGGCAGCTCACACTCTGCCACGTCAGTGCGGAGATTCGGGAAGTGCTGGCGGCCACGAAGCTGGACCATATTCTCCATATCAAGGAAGGTTAGCACTACAGCGCTAAGGAAACCACGGAGACGCGGAGTTCACGGAGCACAAATCTGAAACTGCTTGACGCATTTGCCAGGAATGATATCCTGAAGTGAGCGGGAATCTTCATCGGTTGGTTCCCGCGGGGAGGGCAAAAATGGTCGGCGTCATCACTACTTGGGATATTCTTGTCAACCCAATCGCCACGATTCGCTGCTTTGGATGGCTGGTGTTCTTCAAAGCGGCGGTTCCCTGGCGCGACATGCCGTTTCTGTCGCTGGTGGAGGACGCCGCTTCGCTGAAACCGCCCCCATCGAGCGTGCCGACAATACTGGAACGCTGTATCGCCTTGGAAGTGCGGGCCAAGCGAATCTATAGCATCCTGGCCAAAGCGCTGGACGACCAGGGATTGGTGGGACCGTTCTTTGCCGGCTTGGCCGAGCAGGAACAATACCACGCCGACTTGTTGGGAGTCGCTAAGGCGGCTGCAATCCGCAAGGGTTGGCGCGCGAATCTGTTTAACCCCTGGCAAGACTATCTGCCCCGCCTTGAGCAGCAGATGGAGACCGCCGAGAAGGCCATACGCGACATCGACTCGATCGATGCCGCCTTGCAACTGGTGCTTCAGATTGAGTTGTCGGAGGTCAATCGAGTCTTCGATGCCGCCCTTGCCGCCAGCGATGCGGCCTTTGTAAGGAAGCTCAAGCCGTTTCGCAGGGCAATGGAGGCTCACATGTCGTACATCGTCGAGCGGCTGCCGCAATTATCTCCCAAGCTGATGCTGGCCTGCCGCGAACTGCGAGCCAAGTTTCCTCAAGCGCGGACCGAGTCCCGGTAGCTCTGCATTGATGAGCCGCTGACGATGGCCCCGGAACCGTCATCAGCAAATCCCTGAGAAGCGGCTAAGCCCGCTTCTGACTCCGGGAGAAGAGGGCAATCGGCCATTTCTGCGCCGCCATGTAAGCGTTCACGGGCCGCCGTGGGATTACCGGCGATTTGGCCGAGATTGTCGCCTTTCGCTCCGCGAAAGCAGCGCTACTTTCGCGGAGCGAAAGGCGACTATCCCGGCATGTGAACGGTTACGCCGCCATTGACAAGCGGCTCTCGCCGCTATTGAATACTGTGAACGTCGGAAACTCTTCAACGAAAGGGGATGATGATGAAGTGGTTTGCTGCGGTCACTATCGGCTTGTTGCTGTCGGCAGGCTTCGTTTCGGCGGGGCCAATCGTACCCAAGGATATCGATGCCAACGCCAAGTGGTTTGGCCATCTCAATTGCGAGGCCATCCACTCCTTGAAACTCGTCCAGGACTTGCAGGACAAGTGTCCTGTCTACCATCGATGTCAGGCCAAGATGGAGGAATTGGCAAAGAAACTGGGGATGAACCCGCTGAAAGACGTGCTCGGGGCCACGCTTTACGGCGACCGCTACGGCGGACACTGCGGGGTGGTGTTGATTTACGTGAAGAATCTTGACAGAGAGAAGATGTTGGGCTTTTTTGAGGAGAAGCACCCGAATCACACCACCAGCGACTATGGAAGCCGCAAGCTATATGGCTGGACGGCCAAACACCATGGGAAGACGATGGACCTGAGCGGCGCCTTTGCCAGCGACACGCTCATCGTCATCGGCACCGGCATCGAGCAAGTGAAAGCGGCTCTGGATGTTCTGGATGGGAAGAAGCCCGGCTTGGCCAAGGACGCCTCGCTGCTCAAAGACGTTCCTGAGAATGCACTGTGCGCCGCCCGGGGCATCGACGTTCCCGAAGACTTTCGCAAGACCAGCCGATGCCCGATTCTGCACAATTGCCGGTCGGCCTCTGCTGTTTGGTCCGAGAAAGACGGCCAGATTACGGGCAAGTACGAGTTCACGACCGTATCGGCGGAAGCAGCCAAGAACTTCAAGGCCAGTCTTGAGGGACTCAAGGCGATGGCCGAACTCCGTTACGGCGACGTCTCGGGCGTCAAAAAGTTGCTGGACGGTCTCACGTGCAGCGCCGATGGGGACTCGTTTACGGCTGCGTTCACCGTGTCAAGCGAGGACGTTGAAGCGGCAGCCAAAGCCTTCATCGAGCGCAGAAAGGCACGCAAGCATCCCGACGAGTCCGGGACGAGCAAAGAATAGCACGACGCGGCCTCGAAGGGTGCGGAGCTGACGCCGAAGAAGGCCGGTTCGCGCCCCTGTTTGCCAACCTCGTGTCGGATGCCGCCGGGGAGGGAAAAAGGGGACAGGTCCAATTTGTGCGAAGCACGCTGCGGGCCGTTCCGGCAAATTGGACCTGTCCCCTTTTTCCCAGGCGTTGGGCGAGTGGCGAGGTTTGGCGCCACTGCAAGACAGAGATGGCCCTATGAGCGGAAAACGAGCCGTTCTAATGGGTTTTGACAGCCAAAATCGGTAGTGAATTCAAGGTATTGTGCTAGCACACCACTGCTAGCAGGCGCATTTTGTGGTTGCCTTTGGCGGCGTTGCTTGAGAGTAATTGAAAGGAGGGTCCATGAAGTAACTTCGCAAAGGAGGATGAATCGTCATGTACCAGCGAACTTTGAAACTTTCACAGGCTCAGCGCAGGACGTTGGTTGAGTATCGGAACCATGATCGGCGTCCGGACGTGCGGGAACGGTGTGCGGCGATCTTGAAGGTCGCCGACGGCCAATCGCCTCATGCGGTAGCGACTCAGGGACTACTGAGACCGCGAGATCCTGACACCGTGTACCATTGGTTGGATTGCTATGAACAACACGGGATCGAAGGACTGTTGCGGCGGCGGCAGGGAGGCAGCCGTCGCCGTCCCTTTCGAGCAGCGGGAACAGGTGTTGGAGCGGCTGCGGCAAGGCCCCGGCGAGGAAGCTCGCCGCGAGGCGATGCCGACAGCCGCTGGTCCGCCGCCCAGCCGCTGGACGTTGCGGACCATTCGCGCCAGCATTAAGACGATCCAGAATTACACGCTCAGTGGCGTGTGGCGGTGGCTCCGTCGCAAACTGGGAGTGAAATTGCGTTCGGGTCGGGTCCAGCATTTTAGCCCGGATCCGCAGTATCGAAGCAAGGTAGCCAAACTGAAACGATGCCTGCGAGCAGCGGCGCCAACCCCCAGGAAACGACATTGCTGTTCATCGACGAAATGGGGTACGCCGTCTGGCCCGAGCCGGCGCCGAGTTGGGCTGCCGCCCCGCCCGCGGCTCCACCGCAAGCGGATCGGCAACAGTCCAACAATGGGCTGTGGCGCGTGATCGGCGGCCTGAACGCCTGCAGCGGAAAAGTGACCTACGTGGACAACTACATTATCGGTCGAGCCAAGGTCATCGAGATGTATGAACGGATCGCGAAAACTTACGCTCGCGCCAAGACGATCTACGTCGTTCAAGACAATTGGTCGATCCATACTCATCCCGACGTACTCACGGCCGTGGGGGCATATCCTCAAATCAAGCCAATCTGGTTGCCGACTTACGCCCCCTGGCTGAACCCGATCGAAAAATTATGGCGATGGCTGAAGGAGACAATCCTCAAAATGCACCGTTTGGCCAACGACTGGCCCGCCTTGCACCAGCGCGTCACCGACTTCCTGGAGCAATTCGCCCGCGGCTCGAAACAGCTTCTGCGGTACGTAGGGTTGCTCGGCAACGGTCAACTGGCCCAATCGCTGCATTTTACGTGATTACTACCGAATCTGTTTGTCAAAACCCATCAGACGGCGGTGCGTTTGTCCGCCGCACGGTAGCGGCTTCAGCAGCCGCTGCATCGTGCGAGTGCCCGCACAGTTCGCTCTTGCCACCGAGAGCCGGAGCACCGCTAACGGGACGCACACAAGCAGCGCCAGAGCGACCGAGAGCGTCAACACGAAAACCACGCCGACGAGCAGCATCGATCTTGGGCTCCCACGGAAGACGTACAAATCAACCCATCTCCACTAGCAGATTCTATGCCGTCTGGCCGGCTGAGGCAATCGGGATTTGCCTGCCATAGGCGGCTATTTCTCCGCCCCGCCAAAGTGGAATGCGCCTTTCTTCTATAATTCCCAGTCCTTTCTGCGCTCCTGCTTGACCCAGCGGCTCAACTCGGGGTGAGTGGGAGAGAGCATCTTCTCGCCGTCCCACTCGACGCGCTGGTGCAGTCCGGCGTGGAGCGCCAGGTGACCGGCCAACAGTCCTTCGACGAAAGGACCGGAGAAATCGGCGAAGTTTGAGAAGGCCGGGTGGCCGCCCTCTTTGCAGGCGCGGAAGATGTCGCCGCACGGCCGCGGCAACGTGGGAGTCGGCGGCTTGAAGTCCCGCCGCAACTCCGGGGGGAACAATTGCGGCAGGGCGATTCGCGCCTGCCGAGGGCCGGCAGATCGAATCGTCGCGTCATTATAATCGCCCGACGCAACGTTTTCTGCGCCCCGCTGGCTGGATGGCGACGGGACTTGGCGACAATGGCCCTGCAAGCTAAGATCAAAGAAGTCAAGGATTTGCAACAAACAAGTTGCGGACTGTCCCAATCTTCGCGCAGCGAAAATGGGACTGTCCCCCTCCGCCCACCTGAACGGCCGCCCGTGTATATTCGCACGTCAAGAACCGCCTTCTTTGTGCTCGAAGGTCTCAACGCGCTTGCCACCTCCTACTTTGGCGGCTATATCTTCTTTCTGCTGCACGACCGCTTCGGCTTCGGCAGCCTCGGCGATCTCTCCACCGCGGCGCTGGGCGGCTTTGTTTACATGTTCGCCTCCTGGCAGGGAGGGCGTTTTGCCCAACGCTTCGGCTACTTCACCTCACTCCACACCGGCTTAGCCGGCATGGTCGCCTGTCTGCTGATGGGAATGCTCCTTCCCTCGCTGCCAATGGTCCTGCTGGCGTATGCCGGTTGGATGGCGGCGATGTGCTTCACATGGCCAGCGCTCGAAGCCCTGGTGAGCGACCGCGCCGCGGATGGCGACCTTCAGAAGAACATCGGCATCTACAACGTCGTCTGGTCCAGCGGAATGGCGGCGACGTATTTCTTCGGCGGCATGCTCTACGAAAAGCTCGGCCACGACAGCATCTTCTGGCTGCCGCCGCTGATTCACGTCGGCCAATGCCTGATGGTCCTCAGCCTGGGAAGACACCCGATCGGCTCGCCGCCCGCCGCCTCGCAGCCGCTGACGCCGCATCCTGTGGAAGCGGCCGTCGTGGCCCGAACCAGTCGCTCGCGCAGCTTTTGCGCATGGCGTGGCTCGCGATTCCCTTCTCCTACATCGGCATCAGCACGGTCGTCGCCGTTATTCCCGCTCTGGCCGAGACGCTGAAGCTCTCCACGGCGCAGGCCGGACTGTTCGGCTCGATCTGGATGTTCGTCCGCCTCGGAACCTTCGTCGCGCTCTGGCAATGGACCGGCTGGCATTATCGCTTCCGCTGGCTGCTGGGGGGATTCGTCGGATTGACGGCCAGTTTCAGCCTGCTCCTCCTTTCGTACGATCTCTGGCTGATGATCGCCGCGCAAGTGGGCTTCGGCGTCTCGGTCGGCCTGATCTACTACTCGTCGCTGTTCTACTCGATGGACGTCGGCGAAACCAAGGGCGAGCACGGCGGATTGCACGAAGCGATGATCGGCGCGGGCTCGTGTCTGGGGCCCGCGGTCGGGGCGCTGAGTCTCTGCCTCACGCCCAGCTCCCCGAACGCCGGCGCCTATGCCGTTGCCGCGGTGCTGGCCTGTGGACTGGTCGGCTTGATCGGACTCCGCATCCGGCGGGCGCCGGCGGGGCTCGTCAATCCTGGGAGTTTTGACGAAGATCAGTGTTGAGTTCTTTCAACTCGGGCCGGTCGTAGCACGGGCATCCTGCCCGTGCCTCACGGCCAAGATGGCCGTGCTACGAAGAGCTTTGCAGCCCTGCTGCTCGGGCCGCGACGCATCCTTGATTCCCCTGCCACGCCTGCTACAATAGTGTCTGTCTCGAACGTCCGCTGATCGGATATCGTGACGCAAGACCGACGGTTGCCCAAAACGGGGTGATCGAAGTGAAGTTCCCTCCCTACGCGCCCTCCCCAGCGGCATTGCAGGTCTGTGTGCTTTCCGAATCGGCGTCGGCCATCGATCCGGTCCGTCCGTGGTGTGGCCCGGCGATTTTCGGTGAAGGCGGCGAGAACGAAAGGAAGGTGGCGGATGAGCGATCTTTCCAAACCTCGAAACGTCAGCGGCTTCACCCTGGTGGAACTGTTGGTCGTGATCACGATTATCGGAATCCTCATCGCCCTGTTGCTCCCAGCGGTGCAAGCGGTGCGCGAGGCGGCCCGAAAAATGCAGTGCGGCAACAATCTCAAACAGTTGGCCCTGGCCGCCTGCCACCATGAAACGGGCCTCGGCTACTACCCGGCCGGCGGTTGGGGCTCGAACTTGCCCAAAAATTACGACCTGATCGGCAACCCGGACTACGGCGTCGATTGGCATCAGCCGAGCGGATGGATGTACAATTTGCTCCCCTTCATCGAGGCGCAAGGGCTGCACGACGTCGAGTTGGGCAAGACCGGCCAGGACCGAATCCATGCCGCCGACCAGTTGGTCGCCACCACCGTAGGCTTCGTCAACTGCCCCACCCGGCGCACGGCGGCCCCGCTGACCAACGCCAACACCGGCGAGCGGCAGGCCCAAACCGACTACGCCGGCAACGGCGGCGAGTTGTTCTGGGGCTTCGTCGCCAGCGGCGGCGGCAGCAACAACAGCAGCATGACCGGCCCGATCGACTACGCCGCGGGAACCGTCGACCCCGGCAGGGCCGGCTGGTTCGATGCGATGGGAAGATCAAACGGCGTCTTCTACGGCACCAGCCAAACCACCGTCGCCGACGTCAGCGATGGCACGAGCAACACCTATCTGCTCGGCGAAAAGTACCTCAATTCCAACAGCTACACCACCAACACCGACGCCGGCGACGATCAGAACATGTTCACCGGATACCAGGACGACATTATCCGCTGGACGGGCCCAGGCAACGATCCCGCCTACGCGCCGCGTCAGGACGAACCGGCCGACGGCGTCTTAGTCTTCGGCAGCGCGCACAGCGGCGGATTCAACGTCGCCATGTGCGATGGATCGGTCCACACGATCAACTACGGCATTGACCTCGAGACGCACCGTCGCCTCGGCAACCGCCACGACAACCAGCCCATCGACGCCAGCAAGTTCTGAGAATTCCCCGCAGATCCCTATCCGCCACGGTGGGGCAGACATTCCTGTCTGCCTCGTGAAATGCGGGCTTAGCGTTCGAGCCGCACCGAGGGCGGGGCTCCACGTCTTGCAGCGCCGCGATCACCCGCGGCACGTCGCCCCTATCGGCACGGATAAATCGGCTCTGCCCCGGAGAGGATCGCCTCTTTCCGAATCCAATTCTTGCTGCGCTCGATAGCCCGACGGCTGACCAAATCTACCTTGCGGCCGACGAGCCGAGACAACTCCTCCTCCATCGCAACATGATCGAAGAGGCTCCAGTTCGCGCCGTCGGCAAAAGTCACGAGCATGTCTACGTCGCTATCCGCCCGAAAATCGTCTCGCAGCACCGAACCGAAAAGAGCCAACTCGGCTATCCGCCACCGCTGGCAGAACTCGGCAATGACCCCGCGATCAACGGAAATGCCGATGGACATAAGCGCAAACCTCGGCGGAATAATAACCCCGCCCAAAGACTTTCGGCGCGACGGACGCGGAGCAATCACGAGTCCACTTTTAGAAAATTAGGTGCGTTCCTGTTTTGATTCCCGTTTCCCGCCGGCCTATAAGCCGCTTTCCTGCCGGTGTCGCCTTAGTGCTTCCGAACTAGGGCGACTTTCCCGGTTGTCGGGAACACTAATTGGCTTTCCGCGATACTTCTCGTAGGAGGTGGCTGAGAGATCGGGAGAAACGAGCACAGTCATTGTTTCCACGTCCACAGCGACCAGTTTTAGGTCGAAGAGCGTATGGAGGTCGGTCCTGAGCAGTAAACCGTTGGCAGGATGATTTGTGTCCGGCCCCCTGTACGAGACGATATGGGCTGCATCCAGAACGTCCGCCACACCGCACCCGGTGATAGCACACCGCCCGTTGTAGGCCGCCAACAGGTGCTGGCGAAACGCGGGTTGTCCCCTTCGTTTCACGATGGATGATAGAACCCGCTCGCGCGCGTCGACAACTCCTTTCGGGTCAAATTCACCCGCTTCGTCCAGTTCGTGCTCTGCGGCGGTCAGCAGCCTTCTAGTCTTGCTTCTAGTCTTACGTTCCAATTTGGCCAAGACATCCGCATCCCGCGCCGCTTCGAGCAACAACATCTCGTCTCCCTTGAGTTCAAACCGTGAGTAATACGGGGCAAGATCAGGAGATCCCGCATAGCCTTCGATACGCTGCCTGTCGGTCGATATCTGGACTGTGTAATCTCCATCTGATTCCTTGACAGGCAGGTTCGCCAAAGCGCCATGGAGAAGCGGCTCGGGAATGGCCCAGATATTCATCCGGGTGTCTGCGGGTTCACAACATGCCAAGAGAAAGGCGACTGGCTGGCTCCCGGCGGCATCATGTATTTCGCCCGCAAACCTCTGCCTGAAGTTTGTCCAAAAGTAACCCCGGTCCGCAATGTTTCTGCAATTGAAAACGCCTTGTTTCCATTCGTACGTTGTGTTCTTCCTGAGCAGCGGACGATGTTTTGAGTTCATCGTGACCCTGCGACAGAGGATTACCGCCATTGCTTTTGCGGCATTTCGTGTTTGTCTTGGATTTGGGATGAAGTCGAGGGCGTCGGTCTCAGGACTATCGGTTCGTATTGAGGACAACAGATCCGCAGCGTAGTCTTCATGATCTTCTGGCGTCATGGATCATCACTCCGGATAGATTCCACGGTTTTGACCCGATGAAAAAGGGCGGCTACACACGCAATCCATAGGTGTAGCTATGTACGCCTGACAAGTCAACTATGACTCTGCTTCGGTTCCATCGACCTGGCGACAATTGAACGCGGCAGTGCATTGCGGCCGGGGCCTCGGCGCGGCCCCAAGGGGCAGCAGTTCGCCCAGGCCAGGGCAACGCCCTGGTGGACGGAGCCCAGCATTGCGCAATTTCGGCCCAGCGGGCCAACCGTCCTTTCCGGCGAGTGGTTGGCCCGTTGGGCCGCAAGGATTCGCGGGGCCTCCCTTTCACCAGGGCGTTGCCCTGGCCTGGGAGAACCACGGGCCTTCGGCCCGCCAAGTTATTCATCCAGCGTCGTCCGCCCCGTGGCCACGTCGAACTCGTAGATAGCCGGCACGAGCATGGCGGCGACGGTGAAGCCGTAGGCGGCCGTGGTCACCAGGAAGATCGCAAGCGGCGACGGCGGCTCGATCAGATAACTGGTGATCGCATAAAACGTGGCGATCGGACACATGAACGACGCCACGCCGATGGCCGACGACGGATTGCGCAGCCCGAGCACCGCGTACAGACCCACGCCGCCGAAGACCATGAAGGTGAAGAAGGGGAGAAACTGCGCGGTGAACGAGCCGCCGAAGGCCATCATGATCCTCATGCACACGCCCACGCCGAGGAAGAGAAAAAAGAGAGTGCCCAGGCTGGTGGCGATCGCCGCGCCCGAGTTGGCGTAGCTCATGCCGGCGTGCAGGCCGAGCACGGCGGCGAAGGCGTACAACACCGCCAGGCCGCCCAACAGAAACAACAGATTCTCGAAACCCAGCCCGCCGCGGGCCCAAAGAGCGACGCACAGCAGCATCGGCAGCAGCACCATCTCCTTGGTATTGTAGAGCACGCCGCCCAGTTTGCCGAAGACAAACTCCTTCGGCGTCAAATCGGTCACCAGCAGCAGGTCGAGCGCCCGGGCGTCGCGCTCGCTGGTCAACGACGTGACCGCCTGGGCGTTGACCAGCACCAGACTCAACAGCGTCAGGCCGACGAGAATCAGCTCGTTCTCGCCGCCGCCGACTTGGAAGTACAATCCCGCCGCCGCCAAAGCGAAAAGCAC
This sequence comes from uncultured Planctomycetaceae bacterium, assembly GCA_963823895.1. Classification (GTDB taxonomy): domain Bacteria; phylum Planctomycetota; class Planctomycetia; order Pirellulales; family Thermoguttaceae. Next base: position 406,134 of record CAWGNG010000019.1, on the reverse strand, counting down.
CAAGTACGCCAGCCGCACGACGAGAATTCTGCGGCCGTAGGCCCAGGTTCGCATTTCCCGCCAGATCACCGGATTGTCCCACACGCGGCGAGTGGACAATGATGAATGATGAGTGATGAATGATGAATGGCGGACCGACTCCTCTGCGTCGCCGTCGCGCAAGCGTCGGATATTCATCATTCATCATTCTGCCTTCATCATTCCTCGACGGATTCCACACTCGCACCATTGCCACGGCCACGCCGTCGAGCAGCAGCGCGATCGCCACCGACGTGGCCAGAAACAGATGGACTGGCGTGCCCAGCCAGCCGAGCGCCGGCTGATCGTGTACGTAGGGCCGCGTCGCTTCGAGGATCGCCTGCCAAGGGCTGACTCCGGCGGCCAGCCCGCGGCACGACAGCCCGCCGAAACTCTGCCCCAGCACGCCGGCGGCGATGATCTCACCCACGGCCAGCCACAACACCAGCACCAGCACGGTCATGGCCAGCGCCTGGAACGTCTTTTCCCGCCAGAGGGCCAGCGTCGAGCCGAGGCTGCCGCAAATCAGGGCCGTCGCCAGCGTGACCGCGAACACCCGGGCGATTTGCCCGTAGGAGACGCCCCCGAGAAGCGCCGTGAGCAGGAAGACCGGCAGCGCGGCCGCCAGCAGCACCAACACCGTCAGCAGGCTGGCCAGCAGTTTGCCCAAAACCAGTTCGCAATTCGAGAGATTCGTCAGCAGCAGCAGCACGAGCGTCTTGCGGTCCTTCTCGTGAGCCACTTCACTCGCCGCCAGCAGCGCCGAGAAAAAAGCCGCCAACGCCAACTGCAAAGGCGCGAGAATCTGAAACAAGGCCGTGGCGAAGCGGGCCAGATCGCCCAGATCGCGAACCAACTGCGTGCCCGTCAGCACCAGCCACGCCGTACACATCAGCACCAACAGCCCCAGCGCATAGGCCGTCCGGGCGAGATAGAGTTTGATTCGCCGTGGAGCAATCGCCACTTCACGCGAGAAAACCGGACCGACAAACAACGCAGCTCTCCAGCAAAGGAAGCATCCAATAGCGCCAGCCACTCATGATAACACGGCTGGGGCGAGAACAGGAGCCCTGGCGCCGACGTCCTTTGGCGGGGACTGCCGCTGTCGATTGGCAGTCAGATAAGTAATGTCGCGGCGTTTAGCGGCCGCCGGTACGGCGGCCTTGCTTTTCTCGCGATTCCGAGCCGCCGTGCCGGCGGCTGCTAAACGGAACGGCACAGCACGTTTCTGAGACTGAATAGGACGGATTTGGACATCCATCCCGCCTGCAACCCACCCACTTGCACGCCCTTACATTCCAGAGCCGCCAACCGGCGGAGTATAGCCGCTGCTCGGGGGTGTGAAGCCGCTGCCGGCCGACGACGTCGAACTGTTAGCGGCCGGTGCGTAATTGTTAGCCGATGGTGTGTAACTGTTGCCGGCCGATGGCGCATAACTGCTGCCGCTAGAAGGCGTGTAACTGCTGCCGGTGGATGGCGGATAGCTGTTGCTGGTCGAAGACGGATAACTGCTGCCGGCCGAAGGCACATAGCTGGCCGGAGTGACGGGGGAAGTTGTCCTCGGCGCGGTCGAAACCGTTCCCACCGTGCTGCTCTCCGGACGGTACTCGCTGGTGCTGCCAGGCCGATAGGCCGGCACGTCAGACGTTCCGCTGCTCGCCGGCGAATAGCCGCTGCTGCCCGATGGCGAAAGGCCCGTGCCTGTCGAAGGCGAATAGCTCGATCCGCCTGCGCCCGTGCTTGACGGCGTATAACCGGAACCGGACGGCGTGTAGCCGCTGCTGCCGGCCGAGGGCAATGTGCTGCTTGGCGAACCATAGCGACTTCCCGGCGCCGGCGTGTAACTGCTGCCCGACGGCGGATAGCTGCTGCCGGTTGATGGCGTGTAAGTGTTGCCTGTCGACGGCGTGTAACTGCCGGCGGAAGGCGAGTAACCGCCCGCTGACGGCGAGTAACCGCCCGCCGACGGCGAACCGGTCCCCGACGGACCGGAGGCGCTCGGCGAAGTGGTTCCGTAATGCGAGCCGTCGCTCCGTGCAGCGCCGCCGCCGTAGCTGCTGGCCCCAGTCGAGCCGTATCCGCCGCCGTAGCTCGGTGTGCCCACGGCGGAACCGGCCGTCCCGCTGTCATATCGATTCGAATCGGTACTCGGATACGAAGGACTGCTGCGGACCGGGTTCGGCGGCAAATCGTTGGCCGACCCGCCGCGCGGCGGATAGCTGCTCGGTGAATAACCGCTCGGCGAGTAGCTGCTGCCGCCTGGAGTGTAGTCTCTCGGCGCATAACTGTTCGAGGTTCCGCCGCTTGGCGACGAGTAACCGCCCGAGGCCGCGCCATCGTTATAGTATCCTCGTCCGCCGGTCGTGCTCGCCGGTGGAGTCGGAGTGCCGTAGGCGTTAGCGCCCGGCACGCCTGCGGTGCTCGCCGTATAAGGAGTATTGCCGTAGCCGTAGCCGGGAGTGCTTCCCGGAGCGCTGCCGGCGGCAGTTGCCGGATACTGTGTGGTCGGGTAGCTGGGCGGCGTGCCGTAGTTGGAAGTCGGCGGATTATAGCCGGTAGTTGGCGTGCCGTAGGTTCCCGCGCTGCCCGGCTGCCCATACGGTGGCTGAGCGCCAGGAGTGGCTCCGGCATAGGTGCCGGACGGCGCGGCGGCGCCACCGGCGGCGATGCCGGCCGGTTTTTCCGGCGCACCGACGGCGCTCGGCGTGGCGCCCTGAGTCGATTGGAAGGGGCTGGTTCGCCAGAATGCCCAGCTACTCCCGCTGCCGTTGGAACATCCCGTCAGAGCAACCAGTGCAAGAACAACTAGCGCCCAGCACGTCGTATTGGTTCGCATGGTTTCGGTCCTTCGAAGCCAAGAGAAGATCGAATAGTCTCAGATTAAGATCGAACGCTTCCTTGCGTTTGATTATTCCTTTTCCACAAACTTTGCCGGTTACGCAAAAAATTCCGGCTGCGGACGAGCAGTCAGCTTTCGCCCCACGGCAAATCCGGGAAAAACTCGGGCGGATTATAGATACCTTCCCAGGCGGGTCAATGGCAGAATAATGCGATTCTCTGTTAGGCGAGGAAGAATGGGAGGACTGGGGCGGCGATGGTTGCGCTGCCACTACAGCGCCAAGTGAAACACGGAGACACGGAGTTCACGGAGGACGACAGAAACACCAACAGGTCGCGGCTGTGCGCCTTCCGTCGATACTATGCGGCAATACGATGAAGAAGCGTTGCCGATCATCGAGGGTTGCCATCGGGCGTTCATGCCGCATTCTGCCATGTTTCTGCTGTTCTCCGTGTTCTCCGTACCTCCGTTTTGATCCGCTATCGCTACCGCAAGTCAGCGCTTCGGTGTTAGAACTCCAACCCCGGTTCCTCGGGCCCTACCAAATCCGTAATTCGTTTCTCGACGAGAGTCTTGCGGGCCTCGATGCGTCGCTTGACGATCTCGCGCAACTGCTTCAACTGCTGCTCCAGCCGCTTTAGTTCGAGCTCGTGGCGTTGCTGGCGAACGTCGAATTGCTTGTTGACCACTTCGACGATCTGTTTTTTCAATTCCTCGCGCCGCTCTGTCCGCTCCTTCGATTCTTCGCGCCGCTCCTTCACGTCCTGCCGGTACTGCCTGGCCAATTCCTGAGATTGCTGCTCCAATTCCATGTCTGCCCGCAGGAGCTTGAACATCTCGGGATCGCGCATCTCGATCCCCGGCCTGCCGCCGGGCATCATTCCGCCAGGCCCCATCGGCACGTAGTCGGGCCTTCCCGGCATCTGCGGGCCGCCGCCCCCACCGGGCATCATTCCGCCGGGCGGCATCATTCCACCGGGCATGCCGCGACCGTTGGGACGGTCGCCTGGCGGCTGGGGCTGAAAAGGTTCGCCACCCATCCCCGGCCCGCGACCGGGGCCAACATTACCGCCGCGCGGCCTATCAGGCGGCTCCGGTCTGTCGGCGGGACCGCCGTCGGGAGGACCAAGGGGCGGATCGTCCAACCCAGCATCGTCGGGAGGAGCGTTCGGACGGGCCGGCGCCGCAGCCTCATCGCGAGGCCGGTCGCCGCCAGCCGGTTGCTGCGCCAGGCAGCGTAGGCCCAGAGCAGCCCTATCGCCGCAATTACTACAAGAACCACAGTGTACTTTTTCATACGAGTCATCGTGTCGTCTCCTTTTGGTTGATCGGTCTACAGTTTCACAGTGAATCCGCTTGAATTGTCTCCCGCAATTGTTCCAATCGATATTGAGCCTGTCCGAAAGCGTCGGTCCGGAACGCCTGGTTTTCCTGAATGCAGAGCATCTGCCAGCCTAGCTGTTCGAACTGCTCGTCGAGCGAATCGTCCCATTTCGGCTCGTCGGCCGTTGATCCGCCCTTCGCGTTGACTCTTGGCAATGGCACGCCTTGCTGATTCGTTTTGGCCATCTGCTTCGGCACATCGGCGGGATTGTCCTGCCGGTTTGCAGTGCGCAACGTCCAAATTGTCGCGGCGGCAACCAACAACGACGCCGCCAGCAAGCCGGCCGCCAGCAAGCGCCGCCGTCGCGACCGAATGCGCAAAGGCGCTGCCCTCACCCCCGGCTCCTCTCCCAAAGGGAGAGGAGAGACGAAGGCCGGCGGTTGTGCCGCTTCGAGCATCGCCCCGAAAGCGAGCCACGCTTCCCGCAACGATGCGGTCTCCGCATCGAGTCGCTCGGCTGGCCGATCATCGGCGGCGGTTGCTTCTTCGAGCACTCGCCGCGCTGTTTCCAGGTCGTCTTTCATGACTGCTTCTCCACCAACAATGCCCGCAACGCCTCCAGTCCGCGGCGGCCGTGACTCAAGGTCGTGCCCAAGGGGCAGTCGATCATTTCGGCGATCTCGGCGAAGGTGAACTGCCCGTAGTATCGCAGCAGGAGCACGCGGCGTTGCGGCGGCGAGAGGCGGTCCAGCGCCGCCGCAAGCTGCCCGTTCTCCTCCGCCCGCATCGCCGCTGCCGACGGATCCGCGGCCGCGCAAACCGGTTCGTGCCGTTGCCAGCCGTCGTGATCGAGGTTGACCGGCGTCCCGTTCCGGCGGCCGCGGTCGCAGACCAACCGATCGGCGATCCGCAGCAAGTACGCCCGGGCGGCACCCTGTTCGCGATAATCCCCGCGGGCCTGCCAGGCGCGGCAAAACACCTCCTGGCTCAATTCGTCGGCCACGTCAGTGCGGCGAACTGACGCCAAGAGGAAGCCGCGCACGGCCCGACCGTGCTCGCGAACCCAGTCCGCAAACCGATGCTCGTCGTCGCTGTTCCGCCCGCGATCGGCCATGCTACCTATTATAAACGCCCGAGCAGCACGATTATTGCACCTGGCGTCACTCGATCACCGGCAGCTCGGCGATCGCTTCCTCGATCTTCTCTTGCGGATAGGCGTAATCGACCAGCTTGTTGCTCAAAAACCGGTCGTAGGAACTCATGTCGCACAGTCCGTGGCCGCTGAAATTGAAGAGGATGCACTTCTGCTGGCCGGTTTCGCGGCAGCGGAGCGCCTCGACGATCGCGCCGCGGATGGCGTGCGAACTTTCGGGGGCGGGTATCGTCCCCTCGGTCGAGGCGAACAGCGTGGCCGCCTCGAAACACTCGACCTGATGGAAGGCCGCCGCCTCGACAAGCCCCAGCGAGGCGCACAAACTGACCAGCGGGGCCATGCCGTGATAGCGCAGCCCGCCGGCGTGGATGCCCGGCGGAACGAAGCTGTGCCCCAGCGTGTACATCTTGATCAGCGGCGTCAGTTTCGTGGTGTCGCCGAAATCGTAGCGGTACTGCCCGCGGCTCATCGAGGGGCAGGAATGCGGCTCGCAAGCGATAAAGCGGATGTCCTTCTTGCCCGCCAATTTGTGGCGGACGAAGGGGAAGGAGATGCCGGCGAAGTTGCTGCCGCCGCCGACGCAGCCGATCACCACGTCGGGATAGTCGCCGACCAGCTCGAACTGCTTCTCGGCCTCAAGGCCGATCACCGACTGGTGCAGCAGCACGTGGTTCAGCACGCTGCCGAGCGTGTATTTCGTGTCGTCGCGGGTGGCGGCCGCCTCGACCGCTTCGCTGATGGCCATGCCCAAGCTGCCGGGGCTTTCCGGATCGGCCGCCAGCAGTTGCCGGCCGGCGTTGGTCTCTTCCGACGGGCTGGGAATCACCGTGGCGCCCCAGAGGTGCATCATCGAACGCCGGTAAGGCTTCTGATGATAGCTCACTTTCACCATGAACACTTTGCAGTGCATGTTGAAAAACGCGCAGGCGAAGGCCAGCGAAGAGCCCCACTGGCCGGCCCCGGTCTCCGTGGCCAGGTGCTCGATCCCCTCGATCTTGTTGAAGTACGCCTGCGGCACCGCGGAGTTCGGCTTGTGGCTGCCGGGCGGACTGACGCTCTCGTCCTTGTAATAGATGCGGGCGGGCGTCTTCAGCGCCTTCTCCAAGTTGGTCGCGCGCACCAACGGCGTCGGCCGCCAGATCTTGTACACCTCCCGCACCGGCTCGGGAATCTCGATCCAGCGCTCGCGGCTCATCTCCTGCGCGATTAACGCCTTCGCGAAGATCGGCTCCAGATCGGCCGCCGACAGCGGCTGCCTCGTTCCCGGGTGCAGCGGCGGCGGCACGCTCGTCGGCAGATCGGCCTGAAGATTGTACCACGCGGTGGGTAGTTCTTTTTCGCTCAGAAAGATGCGTTTGCTCTCCACGGAATCACCCTCGTTCTTAGCGGTGAATTCGACTCTTCCCGATACCGCAAGTGTAGTATCGAAAACGGGGATTTGTCCAGTTCTTCCAGGAGACGGACGCGATAACGAGTTTTGGGGCGCTCACCGTATAGCGGCCGACGGTTGCTAAACGGAATGCCTGGTTCTCGCGCTCTGCACTGACAATTATACACATCTCCAGAAGTCCAAAGATCGACCGCAGAGGACGCAGAGGAACGCAGAGAAGCCAGGTCGTAGATTACCCATTCCGCGCAGGAATCTTTGTCGTGTCTTCTTCGACTGGTGGTCGGACATAGAACGCAGAGTCACAACGGCATTGCGGACAGTTTGGAGCGAGTGCAAAGCGACCTCTGCGTTCCTCTGCGTCCTCCGCGGTCGTTCTAATAGATGTGTATAATTGTCAGCGCTCTGCGTGGGAACGAGGGGGACGTTGCGGCGGGACAGAAAGCGCATCGCCCGACTATTTCTCTTTGCCGTTTGCGGCAACTCCGGGCTTGAAGACGGCGTGACAGTCTTCGCAGCTCTGGTTGAGCTTCGTCATCGCCTTGTCGGTGGCGGCCGGGTCGCCTTGGTGAATGGCAGCATTTGCCGCGCCGGCGTGGTCGCGCATCGCCTTCGAGAACTTCTGCCACAGCTTCACCTGTTCGGCGTTTTTCGTGGCCGAGGTGTCGGCGATGACGCCCTGGGCGATCGCCGCAATCACCGCCGTGTAGCCCGCACTATCCTTGGCCTTCTTCTTGAAGTTCGTCTTGCTCAGCGCGAACTTCAACTTCGTATTGACCATCGGCACCTGTTTCATCAGGTCGGGCAGCGAAGCGACTTTCTCCCACTTCAGGTTTCCGCCCGGCTTGCCGTCGGCGGACGCCACTTTGTCCAGCGCGGCGACGGCCTTCTTCGCCGCGGCGTACTTCTTCGCCTTGGCCACGTCCTGGGCGGCCTCGATCAGGTCCGTCGCGGCCACGTCCTGGGCGGCCCTGATCAGGGCCGGGGCCTTGTCCTTATACTTGTTGTCCTTATCGTGCAGCCCCAGGGCCAGATCGATGATGGCCAGCGTGTTCGCCTCGCGGCCGACCTTGCCTTCCGAATCCTCGTATTCCTCCTTGCTGGCCACCGTGTTTTTCAGCGAGTCGAGGTATTTGTCGGCCTGCCGCGCCAGGTCTTCGGCCGGGGCGAACGTCGAGACTTTCGGCCCGTCCGCCGCACGCGACGGCACTTGCACCACGAACGCGGCCAACACTGCGAGCACCGCGGCAACGGCTAGAGAACGGCTGTTCAACATCATCGGGTTTCTCCTATAACGGCCGGAGCACCGGCCAAGGGTGGGGCATCACGACAGCGGGGGAACAAATCCCACAAAACCAGCTTGGCAGATGCCAACGCCGCTGTCAAGAAGCTCCGCCGCCGCCGGCTTCCCCGCAACAGGGCGGCAGGTCAACCGCCGTCGCAACGGGATTTTCACGCCTCGCCCCCGCTTAGCCGTCGCCGGCACGGCCGCGCGCATGGGCCGACGTTCCGTCGGCCGCTAAACGATGAGGGCCCCGGAATCCGTCGCCGCGGCCAATGTGCCCACCGTCCTTGAAGCCCCCCCGGTCCGTGTGTTACCATAAATAGGTTTAAGCACCTACGAGGTGGAGCCGACCGTTGGGGACGCCAGAAATGCAAGCATCTGCCGCAGACGCCAAGTGCTCGGGCTGCCACGAGGCCAGCGAAGAGCAACTGCTCGAACAGCTTGACGAAGTGCTGAAAGACTTCTTCAACGTGCCCGGCGCGTTGATTCCCGTGTTGCAGATCGCGCAGGCCATGTTCGGCTATTTGCCGGAGCGGGCGCTGAAGAAGATCGCCCTGGCGCTGGACAAACCGTACAGCGAAGTGGCCGGCGTCGTCGGGTTCTATTCGTTTTTCACCACCGTCCCGCGCGGCAAGCACCTGGTCCGCGTCTGCCTCGGCACCGCTTGCTACGTCCGCGGCGGCAAGCAGGTGTTGGCGGCCTTGAAAGACCTGCTGCGGATCGAGGTCGGCGAAACCAGCTCTGATCGGCTCTTTTCCCTCGACGTCGGCCGCTGCTTTGGCGCCTGCGGATTGGCCCCCGTCATCATGATCGACGACGACGTCCACCAGCGGGTCAAACCGGCCCGGCTGGCCAAAATCCTCGACCAGTATCGCGAACCCAACGCAACGACCGACGGCGGCAACGGCAGCGGAGAGAGCGAAGAATGACCCAGACGATCGCCAACCCCAACGAATTGAACGCTCTCCGCGGCGCCCTGCAAGCCAAACTCGCCGCCGCCGCCGCCAAGGGCTGCAAGCAGGTTCGCGTCTGCTTGGGCGCCAGTTGCATCGCCTCGGGCGCCCTGAAAGTCAAGGCCGCCATCGAAAAAGAGTTGGCCTACCGCAACATGGAAGACAAGGTCACGATCGTCGGCACCGGCTGCCTCGGCCCCTGCTCCGGCGGCCCGGCGATGATGATCGACAGCGTCTTCTACGAACACCTCAAGCCGCAAGACGCCCGCGACATCGTTGTCGATCACGTCGGCCGCGACCGCATCGTCGAACGGCTCACGCACAAGCGTCCCGACGGCCGCTCGGTGGCCAACGCCGCCGACTGGGATTTCTACAAGCGGCAAAAGAAAATCCTGCTGCGCAACTGCGGCGTGATCGACCCGCAGCAGATCGACGACTACATCGCCCGCGACGGCTACCAGGCCATCGCCAAAACCGTCACGCAGAACGATCCCGAGGCGTTGATCGAAACGATGCACTGTTCGGGATTGCGCGGCCGCGGCGGCGCCGGCTTTCCCACCTGGCGGAAGTGGAAATTCACCCGCGAGGCCCTCGGCGACAAGAAATTCGTCGTCTGCAACGCCGACGAGGGCGATCCCGGCGCCTTTATGGACCGCAGTGTGTTGGAGGGCGATCCGCACTGCGTCATTGAGGGCATGGCCATCGCCGCCCATACCGTCGGCGCGGCGCGGCTACATCTACGTGCGGGCCGAGTACCCGCTGGCCGTCGCGCGGCTGAAAATCGCCCTGGCCCAAGCCCGCGAGCGCGGCCTGTTGGGCCAGAACATTCTCGGTTCGGGCTTCGACTTCGACCTGGAAATCCGCATGGGCTCCGGGGCGTTCGTTTGCGGCGAAGAGACGGCGTTGTTGACCTCGATCGAGGGGAACCGCGGCGAGCCTCGCCCCCGCCCCCCTTTCCCCGCCGTGCAAGGACTCTGGGGCAAACCGACGGTGCTGAACAACGTCGAAACCTACGCCAACGTGCCGGCGATCATCCTCAACGGCGGCCCCTGGTTCGCCGCCCAGGGGACCGAAAAAAGCCGGGGGACCAAAGTCTTCGCCTTGGCCGGAACCATCCAAAACTCCGGCTTGGTCGAAGTCCCCGTCGGAACGCCGCTGGGCGACCTGATCTACGACATCGGCGGCGGCATCCCGGGCGGCAAGGAGTTCAAGGCGGCGCAGATCGGCGGCCCCTCCGGCGGCTGCATCCCCAAGCAGCACCTCAATGTCGCGCTGGATTACGAATGCCTCTCCGAGCTCGGCGCCATCATGGGCTCCGGCGGCCTGATCGTCATGGACGAGGATAGCTGCATGGTCGACGTCGCCCGCTACTTCCTCGAATTCGTTCAGGAAGAATCGTGCGGCAAGTGCGTTCCCTGCCGCGTCGGCACCAAGCGAATGCTGGAAATCCTCAATCGCATCTGCGAGGGCCGCGGCGAAGAGGCCGACGTCGATCGCCTGATCGACCTGGGCGAAATGGTCAAGGATACGTCGCTGTGCGGCCTGGGCCAAACCGCCTCGAACCCGGTGCTCTCCACGATCCGTCATTTCGGCCAGGAATACGTCGAGCACATCCGCGACAAGCGTTGTCGGGCGGGGGTTTGCCCGGCGCTGGTCAATGCCCCTTGCTCGAGCGCTTGCCCGGCCAACGTCGATATTCCCGGCTACGTCTCGCTGGTGGCCGAAAAGCGTTACGCCGAAGCCCTGCGGCTGCACCGCGAGCGCAACCCCTTTGCGGCCGTCTGCTCGCGCGTCTGCTTCCACACCTGCGAGGACAAATGCCGCCGCTCGACGGTCGACGCCCCCGTGTCGATCCGCGGCATCAAGCGGTTCATGGTCGATCAGGAGATCACGATCCAACTGCCCGAGGTCCGCGAGAACGCGCAGAACGCGAAGCGAGAAATCGCCATCGTGGGCGCGGGCCCGGCGGGGCTCTCCTGCGCCTACTTCCTGGCCCGCTTGGGCTATCGGCCCAAGGTGTTCGAGGGCCAGCCGCTGGCCGGCGGAATGCTCGTGCAGGCCATTCCCGCCTACCGCCTCCCCCGCGAAATCGTCGCCCGCGAAGTCCGCATGATCGAGCAGATGGGCGTGGAAATTTTCACAAATATGGTGCTAGGCGAAGACCTAACGCTCAAGGGCCTCCGCGCCGAGGGCTATGACGCCGTCTTCCTCGGCGTCGGCGCGCCGAGCGGCGTGGGCCTGGGAATGCCCGGCGCCGACGCCGAAGGCATTACCGACGCCCTCTCCTTCCTCCGCACCTTCAACCTCCGCGGCTCGGCGCCGGTCGGCAAGAACGTGGTGGTCATCGGCGGCGGCAACTCGGCCATCGACGCCGCGCGGACCGCCCTGCGGCTCGGGGCCGACAACGTCACTGTCGTCTACCGCCGCAGCCGCGAGTCCATGCCCGCTTACGAAGAGGAGATCGAGGAGGCCGAGCACGAAGGCGTGAAACTGCGGCTGTTGACCGCCCCGATCGAAGTGGCGCTCGATGGCCGCCGCGTGAGCGGCATCAAGTGCCTCTCCATGCGGCTGGGCGAGTTCGACCGCTCCGGCCGCCGCCGTCCCGTCGAAGGGGGCGACGCCTTCGTGCTGCCCGCCGATCAAGTCCTCGTGGCCGTCGGCCAGACGCTCGAACTGCAAAATCTCACCAATAGCGTGCCGTTGGAATCGCGGAATCAGGCGTTCATCGCCGTCAATCCCGTCAGCGGCCAGACATCGGAAAAGTGGATCTTCTCCGGCGGCGACGCCGTGACCGGCCCCTCCTCGGTCGTCGAAGCGGTGGCGGCCGGCGAGCGCGCCGCCGTCGGCATCGACCGTTATCTGACCGGCGCCAACCATGCCTTCTGGCGCGAAGTCCATGAGGTCGATACCGCGTTCGATCCCGACGCCGAGCCCTCCGATGCCGCCCGCGAGAAACTGAAACTAATCGCCGTCGAAAGGCGGCGCTACAATTTTGCCGAGGTCGAGCAACCGTGGCCCGAGTCGGTGGCCGTCCGTCAAGCCGGCCGCTGCCTCCGCTGCGATTATGGGAAACGCTGCCAGGCCGAGCAAATCGACAATGGATAACTCGAAGCCGCTCGCGGCTTCGCAACTGCCGGGCGCAGTGATTGTTTGTGGTCAAAATGGGAATACTGTTTAGCCGCCGCGTCCACGCGGCGCAGAATCGCTCGCAGTTGCAGCGCCGCGTGGACGCGGCGGCTAAACGGTTCGGAGGCGACTGACATAATCCGTTACTGCACCCCCGCCGGGCCGCTGCCTTGAAGCCGCTTCGGCCGATGTGGTACAATAAACGCTCCGCGCCAGGGCGGGGGGCAGTTTTCCTGGTCTACTCTTAAAGAGCGGGTTCTGTATCGCCAGACGGCTGGCGGCCAACAACAGGGAGCCACGCATGCTTGTGACTGAACGCGAGAGGTTGCGGGAAGAGTTGGTCGCGCTGGCCGACAAATACGGCCGGCAGCGAAGCTCGTTGATGGCGATCCTGCAAGAGACGCAGCGGCGGCAATCGCGGATCTCGGAATACGCCATGCAAGTGATCGCCGACCTGTTGGACATCCACCCGGTCGAAGTCTACAGCGTCGTCTCTTTCTACAGCTTTCTCGGCGACCAGCAGCAAGGGCGGTTCGTCATCCGTTTGTGCCGCACCATCACCTGCGACATGGCCGGCAAATCGCAAATCGCCCGCCAACTCGAAAACGACCTCGGAATTCACTTCGGCCAAACTACGCCCGACGGCAGGTTCTCGCTCTGCTGGGCCAACTGCCTGGGAATGTGCGATCAGGGACCGGCGATGCTGGTCAACGACCAGGTCTTTACCCAAGTGACCTTGGAGAAGGTCCACGGCATTTTGGAACAGTGCCGGCGGGCGTTTGTCGGCATCTCCCCCTCGCCGTTGAAGGAGCCCCACCCATGACCTGTCCGACGCGAACCGGCCCGTTGACGTTCTCTTCGATCATGCCCGGCAGCGGCTTGCGGGCCGCCTTGGCGAAGGAGCCGGCCGAGGTGCTGGCCGAGGTGGGCCGCTCCGGCCTGCGCGGCCGCGGCGGCGCCGGCTTTCCCACCAGCCTAAAATGGAAAATGGCCGCCGAAACCCCCGGCGAAAAGAAATACGTCGTCTGCAATGCGGACGAGGGCGAGCCCGGCACCTTCAAAGACCGCGTCATCCTCACCGACTTCGCCGATCTGGTCTTCGAGGGAATGACCGTCGGCGCGCGAATCATCGGCGCTCAGTACGGCATCATGTACTTGCGCTCGGAGTACACCTATCTGCGGCCGCATCTGGAATCCGTGCTCGCCCGCCGCCGCGAGGCGAACCTGTTGGGCAAGAACATCGCCGGCTGCGAAGGATTCGATTTCAACATTGACATCTTCATGGGCTCGGGCGCCTACGTCTGCGGCGAAGAGACGGCGATGATCGAGTCGCTGGAGGGGCATCGCGGCGAGCCCCGCAATCGCCCCCCCTTCCCCATCGACACCGGCTACCTCGGCCGCCCCACCATCGTCAACAACGTCGAGACCTTCGCTTGGGTCGTCTGCATCCTCGCCCGCGGCGCCGAGTGGTTCAAGAGCCACGGCACCGACAAATCCTCCGGCTACAAACTGTTCAGCGTCTCCGGCGACTGCAAACTCCCCGGCGTCTATGAGTTTCCCATGGGCATCACCATCGCCAAGCTGCTGAAGGAGGTGAAGGGCGAAGGGGCCAAAGCGGTCCAGGTCGGCGGCGCTTCCGGCCAGTGCGTGCCCGCTTCCCAGTTCGAGCGGACCCTGGCCTTCGAGGACGTATCGACTGGTGGCTCGGTCATCGTCTTCGGGCCGCACCGCGACATGCTCGACGTGGTCGAAAATTTCCTCGAATTCTTCATCGACGAATCCTGTGGCCAGTGTACCCCTTGCCGCGAAGGCGTCCCCAAACTGCTCGAAGGCGTCGAGATGCTCAAGCAGGGAAAATGCTCGATGACCTATCTCCGCGAGCTTTGCAGCCTGGGCGAAACCCTGCAACTGGCCAGCAAGTGCGGCCTGGGCCAATCCGCCCCCAACGCCCTACTCTCGGTCGTGGCCAATTTCCAGGACGAAATCCTCGGCCGCACCCACGCACGCAAGACGAAGCACGCAACAAGGAGCCTGACATGAGCGACGACCGGCAGATGGAATCGGGAGCGACGCGGGCCCCAAAAAGCCAGATGCTCCGCACCGTCGAGGCTATCGCCTACGCCAAGGCCATCGGCAAGCAAGTCGAGCTGACCATCGACGGCAAGTCGATCACCGTCCCGCTGGCCACGACCTTGCTCGAAGCGGCCACCGCCTTGAAAATCCGCATCCCCACGCTCTGCTATCACGAGGACTTGTGCCTGGCGGGCGTGTGCCGCATTTGCGTCGTCGAGATCGAAGGCCAGCGGACCTTGCAGGCCGCGTGCAGTTACCCCGTCACCACCCCGATCAACGTACACACCCACACGGCGAAGGTCCGCCGGGCCCGCCGCCACATCCTTGATCTGATGCTGGCAAGCCACTACGGCAACTGCTGCACCTGCGTGCGAAACAACAATTGCGAGCTACAGGCGTTGGCGGCGGAATACGGCGTCGATTTCTACCGCCTCGGCCACTTGCAGGCCCCGCGCTACGAGATCGACACCTCGAGCTACTCCGTCCAGCGCGACATCAACAAGTGCATCCTCTGCCGCCGCTGCATCCGCACCTGTATCGACCTGCAAGAGGTCGGCGTGCTGGAGGCCATCGACCGCGGCAATCGCACCCGCGTCTCCACCTTCGTCGAGAAGCCGCTGGCCGACGTGATCTGCATCAACTGCGGGCAGTGCAGCAATCGCTGCCCGACCGGGGCGTTGCAGGCCAAGGACGTCACCGACGACGTCTGGGCCGCCATCGACGACCCCCAGCGTCACGTCGTCATCCAGACCGCCCCCAGCCCGCGGGCGGCCATCGGCGAGTGTTTCGGCCTGCCCCCCGGCCAAGCCCTCACCTTCCAGCTCAACACCGCCCTGCGCGGCTGCGGTTTCGACAAGGTCTTCGACACCAACTTCACCGCCGATCTGACGATCATCGAGGAGGGAACCGAACTGCTCCTCCGCCTGCATCGCGCTGGTCAAGGGCGATGCGACGGCCGTGCTCCCGCAGTTCACCAGTTGCTCGCCCGGCTGGGTCAAGTACCTCGAACACTTCTATCCCGAATACATCCCCAACCTCTCCACGGCCAAGAGCCCGCAGCAGATGTTCGGCACCCTGTTGAAAACCTACTACGCCGAACTGAACGCGCTCGACCCGGAGAAGATCGTCACCGTGGCGCTGATGCCCTGCTCGGCAAAGAAGTTCGAGTGCAACCGCCCGGAAATGTGCCAGAGCGGCTACAAGGACATCGACTACGGCCTGACGACCCGCGAACTGGCCAAAATGATCCGTGAGGCGGGCATCGAGCTGCCAAAGATGTCCCCCTCCGATTTCGACGACCCCTTCGGCACCGCCACCGGTTCCGGCGTGATCTTCGCCGCCACCGGCGGCGTGATGGAGGCCGCCCTCCGCACCGTGCTGGAAATCGTCACCGGCCAGAAGGTCGAACGCTTCTTCGACCACGCCAACATCATTCCCTTGCGCGGCTTCGAGGGCGTTCGCTATGCCGAGGTTCCAATCACGACGATCGGACCCGTGCCCGACCTGTTGAAACACCTGTTCACCGACTTCGACTGGCTCCGCGGCGCCACGCTCAAGGTGGGCGTCGCCCACGGCTCGGCCAACGCCAAGCGCGTAATGGAGGACATCCGCGGCGGCGGGCGTTTCAGCCAGTGCCACTTCATCGAGTTCATGGCCTGTCCCGGCGGCTGCCTCGGCGGCGGCGGTCAGCCCGTCCCCACCAGCCCCGCGATTCGCGCCGCCCGCGCCAAAGCCATCTACGCCGAGGACAGCGCCTACCAAATCCGCAAGTCGCACGAAAACCCGGCCATCGTCCAGCTCTACCAACGCTTCCTGTCCGATGGCCCCGGCGGCGCCCAGAGCCACCACCTCCTCCACACCCATTACATGTCGCGGGGGAAGTACATCGCCTGACCCCCAACCCCTGGCTCCTGACCCCTGACCCCTTTCATGCCGAAGCTCTCGATCAACAACATCTCCGTCGAAGTCCCCGAGGGAACCACGATTCTGGCCGCCTCGAAGCAGGTGGGCCTGCACATCCCAACACTCTGTTTCGTCGAGGGCCTCAAGGCGATCGGCGCCTGCCGCGTCTGCGTTGTCGAAGTCGAAGGCGCACGCAACCTTGTCGCCTCCTGCTCGATGCCGGCGGCCGAGGGGATGAAGGTCTTCACCAACAGCCGCAGAGTCCGCGAGGCCCGCCACGCGGTCGTCGAACTGCTCTTGTCCGAGCACAACGGCGAGTGTCAGACGTGCGACCGCAGCGACGACTGCGAGTTGCAGGCGTTGGCGGCGGAGTTGGGAATCCGCGAAATCAAGTACAGCGGCGAAAAAACCCGCCGGCGGATCGACTCTTCGACCCCCGCCCTGATCCGCGACAGCGGCAAGTGCATCAAGTGCCGCCGCTGCGTCAGCGTCTGCGCCGAAACCCAGGACGTCGGCGCCCTGTTCCCGCAAAACCGCGGCTTCGAGACCGTGATCGGCCCCGCCTTCCACCACGACCTGAAAACGGTCGCCTGTGTCCAATGCGGCCAGTGCGCGGCCGTCTGTCCCGTCGGCGCCATCACCGAACGCGACCAGATCGACGAGGTCTGGAACGCGCTCGACAAGCCCGACAACCACGTCATCGTGCAAACCGCGCCGGCCATCCGCGCCGCGCTGGGCGAGTGCTTCGGCCTGCCGCCGGGCACGCTGGTCACCAGCAAAATGACCGCCGCCCTGCGCCGCCTCGGTTTCCGCGCCGTCTTCGACACCAACTTCGCCGCCGACCTGACCATCATCGAAGAGGGAAGTGAACTGCTCATGCGGTTGAAGAAGGCCCTGGCAGGGGAGAAAGTGGGCAGTGGGCAGTCGGCAGTCGGCAGTGCAGTCGGCAGTCGGCAGTCGGCAGTCGGCAGTGAAGCCGGCCTCCCAACTCCCACTGCCCACTGCCCACTGCCCACTGCCCACTCTGCCCCGTCCCCCGTCCCCCATCCCCCATCCCCCGCCCCCCTGCCCATGTTCACCAGTTGCTCCCCCGGCTGGATCAACTTCATGGAGTATTTCCATCCCGACATGCTGGCGAACCTCTCCACCTGCAAGTCGCCGCAGCAGATGTTCGGTGCGATCGCCAAGACCTACTACGCCGCCAAGCTCGGCAAACGGCCCGAGCAGATCGTCGTCGTCTCGATCATGCCCTGCACGGCCAAGAAGTTCGAGTGCCAGCGGCCGGAAATGGACGCCAGCGGCGCCCGTGACGTCGACTTCGTGTTGACCACTCGCGAACTGGGCAAGATGATCCGCGCCGCCGGCATCGACTTCGCCAATCTGCCCGACGAAGAGATGGACGCCCCGCTGGGCCTCTCCACCGGCGCAGCCGACATTTTTGCCAACACCGGCGGCGTGATGGAAGCCGCGCTGCGCACCGCCTATGAAATCGTCACCGGCCGCGAGTTGCCCTTCGACCGCCTGCACGTCGCTCCCATCGAAGGGCTCAAGGGCGTGAAGGAGGCCGCGCTGACGATCGAGGGCGTCAAGCCGGAATGGAGTTTCCTGGAGGGCGTCACACTCAACGTGGCCGTCGCCCACGGGCTGGGCAACGCCCAGCGGGTGATTGCGGCGGTCCGCTCCGGCCAGAAGCAGTATCACTTCGTCGAAGTGATGACCTGCCCCGGCGGTTGCATCGGCGGCGGCGGCCAGCCGCGCTACACCGACAACAAGGTCCGCCAGGCCCGCATCGACGCCATCTACCGCGAAGACGAGGGCAAAAAGCTTCGCAAATCGCACGACAATCCCGACGTCGCCCGCCTCTACGCCGAGTTCCTCGGCAAGCCGCTGGGCGAAAAGTCGCACCGCCTGCTGCACACGAGGTACACGCCCCGCGAGCGGGTGTAGATCGGTGCAGTGGCACGCCACGCGGGTCAGCCGCAGTGAACCTCGGCGTAGACCTTGACTTCCCGTTGCAGCCGGACGCCGACGGCATCTTCCTCGCGATCGAGGTCGTACTGCGATTGCAGCCCAAGCCAGAACTCCGGCGACGTCTTGAAGTAGCGGGCCAGCCACAAGGCCGTATTCGCCGTCATGCTCCGCCGCCCCAAAACGATCTCGTTAATCCGCCGCGGATCGACGCCAATATCCAGCGCCAACCGATGCTGACTGAGCCCCAGCGGCTTCAGGAACTCTTCCTGCAAGACTTCGCCGGGATGAACGGGGGCCATCTTCTGTGCTGTCATGCAATGCGGCTCCTGTCGATAATGGTAGTCGCCGATGCAGGATGCTCACTCCTTTTCCACCTTTTCCACAAGCTTCAACGCATCGGGGTTCCCGCTCTTCCGCAGGGCTGATATGGCGTACTCGCGTGTTTCCCTGAGCATCTTGAAGGTGCTTCTGCTAACCTGTTTCGGCGACGGACGACTTTCGGCCACCTTCATAAGCGCTCGTAGTACGCGATTGTCGGCCAGAGCCGGGAGCTTACGTCTATCGTACCCAGGAACGTCTATTTGGGACAAGGCTTGCGAGATTGTGCTGCAATACAACACCCTGGCAGCCTCGTAACGCATCCGAGCATCTGCTCCATCCAGAGTATCAATCACTTTCAGATAGGCGCGCGGATTTGGCGACATCGCCAGCGCATCGACGGCCGCGGTTCGGAAGTGAACGTCCTTGAGACTGTCCATTTTTCCCGCCGCGATCTCTGACTCGATCGTCGGAGGGCTCGCCCTGTACTCTTCGAACACCGCGTCGATTGCATCGTCACCGCCCGTGCTAACTAGTGCACGAGCAACAGCCGGTCGGACGACACGAATAACCCAATACGGTGTTTTCGTCCATACTTCAGTCGATCGCTCGGCCTTGAGCATCGGTTTCAGCAGGGCGATGGAGCGAGCGTCGCCGAGACCAGCCAAGCCCCAAACGGCCGCAACGCGCTGGTCCGCATCCTTGTCTTTCAAGGCCCTCCGTAACACATCAAATGCACGCGGGTCTTTGATGCGCCCCAGCGATTGCAGAGCGTATTCGCGCAGTGCCCGATCAGAGTATTCCTTACTGGGGTATTCCTTGTCTTCATATGCCGCAAGCAGCGGCTCGAACGCACGGCGGTCGCCAAACTTCCCCAGCGCCACGGCTGCTGCGTTGCGGATGCCGGCTTGATCCCAGGTGCGTTTCTTGACCAGGAACGGGATAATTGGCTCGACCGCCCGCCGGTCCCCGATCTCCCCCAACGCCGCGATGGCTCTGCTAACGACCATATTATCCGAATCCTGTAAGTGCCGCATCAACGGTTCAAATGCCCGATGATCGGGCATGTCCAGGAGTGCTTGCGCAGCGGAGTAACGGATCTTCTCGTCGGAATCTCCCAAAGCGTCGCTCAGCGCAGGGACGGCGCGATGGTCGCCAATCTCCCCCAACAGGAAGAGAATGTAGCGCCGTTTCTCACCTTTGTATTCTCTAACGTTGAGGGCCGCGATCAGTGGCTCTACAGCCGACTCCCCTAAATCGTCCAGGGCGCCATACGCTAACTGGCCAATAGAAACGGTGTCCTCATCACCGAGATTCTCGATCAAATAGGGCACAATCGGGGCTGCGCGGCGGCCCATCCGCTTTGCGTCAATGATCGCCTCGACGCGATATGTCGGAGCACCGGAGAGGAGCTTCTCCATCAGCTTCTGGGTCTTGGGCGGCGCATCCAATGGGATCGTCTCCCTCGCTGGCGGCTTGGGCGCTGACTGTTCATCATGCCCCGGTTGCATCGAGAAACCGCTAAGGCCCCAAGATGCGAACACTGCGCACACGATTGCGCGTTCAACAAGCTTGACAGCCGCGCGGCAGGATATGGGTGAATGTGACCTCATAGTAGCCTCCGAAAAGGTAGTTCTGACACCGGTGTCAGGTGCCGAGCATCATCGTTTGCCACGTTACGCGCGGCCGTCGCCCCTGGTGTTTGCGGTCGCACGCTCTCATTGTGAATGTCTGCTGGTGGATTGGCAAGCCAGCGTCGATGCACAGATCGTTGGTCCCTAGACCGGCGTGAGCACGTTTTGTACCTAGTCCGGACTTGAATTTGGGCCAGCGAATCTGGTATGACAGGAGGGCGGAAGGCGAAGAACGGAAGGCGGAGAACACAACAGACAACGGAAACAGCGCCGCGCCTCCCTCAGCAGGCAGGGGTTTTGCACCAGGGCCTTATAATGGGTGGGAAGACTTCGACGCGGACGTTCTTGCCGCAACGTCTTGCAACGAAAAGGGCTTCGCAACGGGCGGACACCGGAGTCGGAATAGCGAAATGAAAGAGGTGGTGCGAAAACTCGCGTGGTGCAAAACCCTCGCGGCGTCCATCGCACGAAACCGCGGCAACGCCCACCGCCGGGCTCTCTTGGAAACGCGTCGGAATTCCATACAATGAGAGGACTTCGTTGCGAAGCCGCAAGCGGCTTTTTGAGCGAAAAGGAGCACCATCGCCGCGTGGACGCGCGGCTAAACGTCGGCAATCCAAAATCCTGGCCCCTGATCCCTGGCCCCTGATCCCAGCCCCCCGTGCCAAACCTACTGATCCAAAACGGCCGCGTGATCGATCCGTCGCAAGCGATGGATCGCGTTACCAACCTATTGATCGCCGACGGCCGCATCGCCGCTTACGACGCCACGCCGACCGGGCAGGAGACCGTGATCGACGCGACGGGCAAGATCGTTTCGCCCGGCCTGATCGACATGCACGTCCATCTCCGCGAGCCGGGCTTCGAGGAGGACGAAACCATCCAGACCGGCACCGCCGCCGCGTTGGCCGGCGGGTTCACCTCGATCGCCTGCATGCCGAATACCGATCCGCCGATCGACACGCAGGGGGCCGTCGATTTCGCCCGCGAAAGGGCCGAACGCGCCGGCAACTGCAACGTCTTCGTGGTGGCCTGCGTCAGCAAGAACCGCGAGGGCAAGGAATTGGCCGAGATCGGCCAGTTGGTCGAGGCCGGCGCGGTCGCCTTCACCGACGACGGCAACCCCGTCGCCGACGCCGAGCTGATGCGGCGGGCCTTCGAGTATTGCCTGATGTTCGACAAGGCGGTGCTCAATCACACCGAAGTCCGCGAGCTGACCCAACACGGCGTGATGCACGAGGGGTTGGTGTCGATGGTTCTCGGTCTGGCCGGAATGCCCGCCGCTGCCGAGGACGTGATGACCGCCCGCGACATCGCGTTGGCCGAAGCCACCGGAGGGCGGCTGCACATCATGCACGTCTCGACCAGCAACAGCGTCGACGCCCTGCGGCGGTCGAAGAGCCGCGGCGTGCGCGTGACCGCCGAAGCCACGCCGCACCACTTCACGCTCACCGACGAGTGCCTCCGCACTTTCGACGCGAACTGCAAGATGAATCCGCCCCTGCGCGGCCGCGAGCACGTCGAGGCGGTGATCGCTGCGCTGGCCGACGGCACGATCGACGCCATCGCCAGCGATCACGCCCCCCACGCCCGCGAAAAGAAGATGCAGGAGCTCGACCAGGCCCCCTTCGGCATCGTCGGGCTGGAAACGTCGCTCGGGCTGGTCATCACCCAGTTGATCGAGCCCGGCCATCTCGACTGGCCCGCCGCGATTTGCAAAATGTCGCTCAATCCGGCGAAGATTCTGGGCATCAACAAGGGGACGCTCCAGATTGGCGCCGACGCCGACGTGACGATCATCGACCCCAAGGCCCGCTGGACAGTCGATCCGTCGCAGTTCCGCTCGAAAAGCACGAACACCCCGTTCGCCGGCCGAGAATTGACCGGCCGGGCGGATGTCGTGATCGTCGGCGGCCGCGTGAAGTTCTCACGATAGCCGCAACAACATCTCGGCTGTGGTCCACGTTCTCGCGGCAGACAGGAATGTCTGCCCCACCTTGCCGACTGATTTGCCGCACAATGGTGCTGTAGGGAACGCCCTCCGCGGCGTTCCGGGAGCCGCGAAAAACGCCGTTTTCCTCGCCGGCACGAAATGCTGGGTGCCATGCCCACGCTTGCCGTGGGCATGTAAGCGGAGGACCAAAGCAACATGCCCACGGCAAGCGTGGGCATGGCACCCAGCCGCGACAACCGCAGGCTAGAGAGTCCAACCTTGGCGATAGTGGGGACGAAGATAGCGATCGGCCTCGGGGCAGTTCGTCGCCTTGAGGTTGACCGCGTCCCATTCGAGCCTCTTGCCGACCCGGTAGGCCACGGTGCCCAACAGCACGGCTTCGGTCAGGGCGCCGGAATAATCGAAGTTGCAGGTGGTCGGCCCGCCCGTCTTGCACGCCTCGAAGAACTCCTTGTGGTGGCCGATCGAGGCGGGAATCGTCGGGGCAGGCGGCTTAAAGCCCTTGAACTTTTCCTGGGGATAGAGAGTCCGCGAGCCATAATCCGCCCGCAGCATTCCCTCCTTGCCGATGAACAGGACGCCAAGGCCGCCGTTGGGGATGTCGTAGCCGGCGGGGAAAGCGGGCGGATTGTCGCCGTCATACCACGTCAGCTTCACCGGCGGCATCTCGCCACGCGCGGGATACTGGTAGCGGACCGTCAATTTGTTTGGGCAGCCTTCGCCGCTGACCGGCGGCCCTTCGGCCTCGATCGTGGTCGGATACCGCAGCTTCAGCGCCCAGAACGCGACGTCCATGATGTGGCAGGCCATGTCGCCCAAGGTGCCGTTGCCGAAATCCCACCAGCACCGCCAGTTCGCCGGCAGATAGCAGGGATGGTAAGGGCGGAACTTCGCCGGGCCGATCCACTCGTCCCAGTGGATGTTCTTGGGCACCGGGGGCGTATCCTTGGGCCGCCGGCCATCGCCCCACGACCTGCCACACCAAGCCAACACCTCGCTGACGGGGCCGATCGCGCCCGACTGAATCAGTTCGACCACGCGGCGATAGTTGTCCTCGGCGTGAATCTGCGTCCCCATCTGCGTAACCAACTTTTTCTCCTTGGCGATTTCGGCCAGCACGCGGGTTTCGTAGACCGAGTGCGTTAGCGGCTTTTCGCAGTAGCAGTGCTTGTCCAGCCGTATGGCCATCGCCGCGGCGGGGGCGTGGGTGTGGTCCGGCGTGCTGACCATCACCGCGTCGATCGACTTGTGCATCTCGTCGAGCATCTTGCGAAAATCGACGTAGGCTTTCGCCTTGGGATACCGGCGGGCGACGGCCGCGAGGTTGTTGTCGTCGATGTCGCAGACGCCGACGACGTTCTCCATTGCGCCGGCCGCTTCGAGTTGGGCCTCGCCTCGGCCGCAGGGACCGACGATCGCGACGTTGAGCTTGGCGTTGGGCGATTTTGCGTACACCAGCGCCGGCGCGGCAAGGGCCGCCGCGCCCGCGACCGCGGAAGCACGTAAAAAATCACGACGGGTCAGATCGGTTCGCGACATGCGTTGAGACTCCTGTAAAGGCGGGGTGCGTCGGCGGGCGAAACGGCCGGACGGCCAGAATACCCCTGTTGTACCACGTCCGAAGCTCATTTCAAGCTGATTTCGACAGCGCCGCCCTACGCCCGGGGCTTTCCGGCTGCGTTCTTCCAGGCGTTCTTCCAAGAAATGGGGCTTGGGAGCATTGAACCGACGCCTCTTTCGCGTAAAATTGGGACAAACATGCTCCCGTGGGGACTCCGTTGCTATGCCTGTGCCATCGCCTCCAGCGACGATCGGAGTGCTCGCCAGTGGCGGAGTGGATAGCTGCGTGCTGGTCGGACACCTCCTGCGGCAAGGGCATTGCGTCTTTCCGTTCTACGTCCGCTGTGGATTGGCCTGGGAACGGGCTGAACTGGCGGCGCTGCGGGCCTTTCTGCGGGCGGTGGCCACGTCGCAGCTAGAAGAGTTGCAGGTCTTCGATCTGCCGCTGGTCGATCTGTACGGCGATCACTGGAGCATTGCCGGCCACGGCGTGCCCGACGCGGGGAGCCCCGACGGCGCGGTCTACCTGCCGGGCCGCAATGCGCTGCTGTGCATCAAGCCGGTGCTCTGGTGCGGGATGCACGGCATCGGCCGGTTGGCGTTGGCCACGCTGGCCGGCAATCCGTTCGCCGACGCCACCAACGATTTCTTCCACCGCTTCGAGGCGACGCTGGCCCAGGCCACGGGCAAGCGGGTGTCGGTCCAGCATCCGTTTGGCGCGCTGCGGAAGGCCGACGTGCTGCTGCTCGCACACGGGCTCCCCTTGGAACTGACGTTTTCCTGCATCGCGCCCGACGGCGGCATCCACTGCGGTCGCTGCAACAAATGCGGCGAACGCCAAGCGGCCTTCGCCGAAGCGGGCGTTGACGATCCGACAGAATATGCGTTGACAACAAGTGCTATCAAAGGAGAAGGAATGAGGAAGCTCGAATGACGAAGTGCCCTCTTCGTCATTCGTCATTCGAGCTTCGTCATTCCCCCGATATGTTTACCGTCTCGCGTGAAATCGATTTTTGTTACGGCCATCGGCTGTTGAACTACGAAGGCAAGTGCCGGCATTTGCACGGGCACAACGGCCGGGTGATGTTGTCGTTTGACGCCTCGGGGCTCGACGCGCACGGCATGGTCATCGACTTCAACGAGGTCAAACGAGTTGTCGGCCGCTGGATCGACGAGAATTTGGACCACCGCATGGTTCTCGATCGCAGCGACCCGGCCGTGGCCGCGCTTCAGGCGATGGGCGAGCCGCTCTATCTGATGGACGTCAACCCAACCGCCGAGAACATCGCCAAGCGGATTTTCGAGGCGGCGGCCCAACAGGGCTTTCCGGTGGTCGAGGTCCGTCTCTGGGAAACGTCCCACTGCTGTGCGACGTATCGGCGGTAAGCTTCAATTCACCGCGTCGAGCGCATCGACCGGCAACCGGCCGGCGATCGAGTGGAGAACTACGGCGTGGTAACCATCGCCGACGTCGGCGGAGTCGTAGACGGTCCATGACCGTTGTTCGCGGTCGGAGTGAAAGTCCAACTCAGCCGCTTTGCGGCCGTCGATCAGCAGCTCGCACCGGCCGAACTGCGGGCCCTTCGGCGAC
This sequence comes from uncultured Planctomycetaceae bacterium, assembly GCA_963823895.1. Lineage (GTDB taxonomy): Bacteria > Planctomycetota > Planctomycetia > Pirellulales > Thermoguttaceae. The sequence goes on along the minus strand of CAWGNG010000019.1, from coordinate 381,046 downwards.
CAGAGGAGGAAGCTGCGGCCGCGGAAGTTCCATTTCACTCGTCCGCCCGGCGTCTTTCCCACCGCGCCGATGCCGAAACGATACAACGGCGATCGTACGACGTCCCAATCGCTCAATCGCACGCCCGCCCCGGTCAGGGCCTCGATGTACAACCACGGCACGATGGCCGGTCGCAAGCGGCCGCTGATTTCGAATCGCGACACACTCAGGTTGGTGAACGGATCGACCAGCAGGCCGATTTGGCCCTCGGCAAGCGACACGTTGCCGGTCCAGCGGATTTTCTGGTCGATGGCGACGCGCATCGGTCCGTTTTGCTCTGCGTCAATCTCAACTGCTCGCGTCGCCCCGTTCTCCAGTGCCCCGCTGGCCGTCACCGTGAGCTTGCCGGCGGCATCGACGTTCACCACGCGCCACGCATTGGCCGACAGTTCCAGCCCCTGATGGCGAGTCAGCGAAAGCGGGTGAATCGTCGCGTCGGCGGCGTGGCGGTCGGGGCCGAGCGGGGCGTCGTACTCCCAGAGGATTCGCGCTGGGCCGCCGTGAAGTGTGAAATCGGCCTGCAAGTGGAACTCTCGCCACGTGTAGCGCAGCAGCGTAAGGCTCGGGCCCGCGTGACCGCTGAGCACGAATCCCCGGTCGCGAAGCGGTTTGGCCCAGGGCCGCACGGCCAGGCTGATCGTCCCAAGATTCGTCTCGCGCTCGCGCGAGGGGAACAACACCTGAAACTGGCCGTCGCGATCGACAAAGCCGGAGAACGATTGTCCCCAGATGCCCATTCCCTCATTCACGACGGGCTCGGAGTGCCAGGCCGTGCCATACTGGAATAACTGCCAGGCCTCGGGGCGATGGGCATCCTCGACTTTGGCCCGATAGATCGCTTGAAAATTGCGATTCAGCGCCACCGATGCGTAGGGTGCATACACGTATCCGTCGTAGACCATCATCGGGAACGGCTCGGCGGTGTGCGGGAAGAACCTATCGCTCTCATCGCTCAGAACCATCACCGGATTCGACCACGCGCCGGCCGGATCGGCGGCCGTCATCGCCATCAGACCCCACGAGAAGTAATCGTTCGAATCGGCCAGCACCAGCACGAGCCAGTCCTTTTTGCGATGGATGATTCCGGTGCCGTAGGCGCGGCGATATTTCTTGCCGGGGTCGAACCGCCGGGCCATGTCGGTCGTGCGCAGGATCGGATTGGCGGCGCGATGGAACGGCCCTTCCGGCCGCTCCGACCAGGCGTAGGCGCAACCGTTATCGAAGCCTTTCGGCGGTTCAAGCATATGGGGCCAGTCCAGATTGTCGGAGAACCAGTCGTAGGCCAGATGATAACGGTTGTCGGCAAAGGCGACTGTCACGTCCGGGGCGCCGTTCGCCGTGTGCGTGCCTCCCTGGAAGTGGAACTTCGGATCGTTGAAGATCGGCCCGAGGTGCTCCCACGTCTTGCCGTGGTCCTTCGAGCGGTGTACGCGGCAATGCGTAATCGGCTTTCCAGGACCGACGTTGTAACCTGTCAAGTAATTCCCGATATAGGCATACCAATAGCCGCTCTTGGGATCCTCGAACAGAAATCCATTGACCGGCCAGGTGAACGGCGGTTTGCCGCGGACGATCGGATTGCCCGGCCGGCGCTCGAAGCTGTCGAAACTCGGATCGCCCAGCGCATCGTGCCGCAGCCAGGCATCGGCCTGTTGCCCCAAGGCGAAGTCGATCGTGCTCCCCTGATCCGCCGGCGGCTGCCATCGCTCGGGTACAACCGCCACCACAGGCGCCGCAACGATCGCCGCCGACAATTGAAATATGACAAAGATGCCCGCGAAAATCGCCGGGAGAATCCGAGCCATCGGTCGCCTCAGCTTGCCAGGTGGGAGTTTGGGGTGGGAATATCTCCCAATATAAGCAGACGGACGGCCGGGAGCAACCGGAGGGTACTTATTGAGTCCCACTGCGCTGGGAATCAGCGATTTGTGAATACGTCTCGAAGATTGCCTTTCCCGCTTCTCCTAGGAATCGCATCCGTATCATGCTCGACTCGCGCACGCGAATACTGGTGCAGGTTGTAAACCAAAACGGTACTCGCTTGCACTCGGAGACATCGCGCCAGGGGATGAACAACGGCGGATGAAAGAGGCGGCAGACGGGAAAGAGAGACAGCGTTATCCCAGCAGAGTTTAGCCGGACATGCACGATTCCCCTGTAGAAGACCGACCAGGGCCATTGTCCCAGTACCGCGGAGCATCGAAGCGGCTTACCCAAACGCGGCGCGGTACTGCGATAGGTCGCTGCCAGAGAGAGCCATCCTCCAACCCCGGAGAGAAGGAATAAAATCGCCACGAACATCGCGACAACTATCAGCAGAGCCCAGAAGAAATTGAGATCTGGCTGCGACGCGGCAATCATCGTGGGCAATTGGCAGGCTTGCGGCAGGTCGATTGGACTAGACATGGTTTGCGTCGTGCGAGATTGTGCCAATAGGCTTACGGGCCATTGAGCGTTGGCGAAAACGTCGGCATTGTTGGGTATAGAGAGCTTATTCCGCGGGCCGTTGGCCCCCGGCTATCCCAACGTTCCTATACTAACGCGCGATCGACGTTTTTGCCCGAGAAATATCCGTGCAAAACGGATCAGCCTGCCAACCGCTGCACGCGGCCCGGCTCGACCGCCGGCTGACGCTCGGGGCGATAGCGGTATTGCATGATGTAGGCGTCTTCGGGCGTGTCGGAATAATAGCCGTGCAGCACCGAGACCGCGCGAAAACCATTCTCGCGGAAGAAGAGTTGCGCGGGCAGGTTGGTTTCGCGCACTTCGAGAATGATGCGGCTGCGGCGCTGCGTCGAGAGTTTCGCCGTCAACTTCGCCAACATCTGGCTGCCCACTCCGCTGCGGCGATACTCGGGCAGCACGGCGAAGTTCAGCACGTGGATGCGGCACTTGTGCAACTCGTAGATCATGAAGCCGACTACGCGGTCTTCATATTCGGCGACCATGCCGATGCAGTTCCGCTGCCGCAGCGAGTGAATGAAATCGTCTTCCAGCCAAGGAAACTCGAAGCTCGCCGCCTCGATCGCCAGCACCTCGGGCATGTCGCGGCGAATCATCCAGCGGATGTGGACCCGCACTTCCTCTCTCTGCTCGATCTGCATCTCGGCCTCCTTCCTTGTCGGCCATCGCTGGGAGCGGCAATCCCACCACTCCGCCAATCGGTTCCCCAGCGGGGTCTGTACATTAGCAAAAACGTCAGAGTCTGCCAAGACGAACTCTGATCGCAAAAAAGCCCGGGGTGCAAAGCAGCTTCCGGTGTCCCAACGTGGCTCAAGCAAACGTCAATAGGAGAATCTGGCGTTTTTCGGTTAAGATGGCAATTTGTCGCAGGATAGGAAGTCACTTTGGATCGTGGAGGATCTGTCATGGACGGCATTTCGCAGCATTTACAGCGGAAATTCGAGCGGGTTTTGCTTGAGGCGAAGGATGCGATCATCGAGACCATTTTGGCGGGCTGGGACCGGAAGACCCCGCTCCATTTCAGTCAAATCGAGGCGGCTTCCCATCGGTTGGCGACCCGTTGGAGTTGTTGCTTTCAGGAATGGGCCGCGCGGGAGATGACGGCGGAAAGTCCCGACAGCGCCGCCTGTCCGACCTGTGGCGAAGTTTGTTCGCTGGAGTTGGTGGCCCGTACGATTCTCTCGACCGACGGTGCGGTCCCCATCTTGGAATGGAAAGGGACTTGTACCCGCTGTCGGCGGGATTTTTTTCCCTCTGCGGGCAGCGATGGGATTGGACAGTCGGGAACTAACGCCGGCGATGACGCAGAGGATCGTGTATGCCTCGGCCGAGACGCGATCGAGCCAACGCGCGTCGCTGGTGCTGAAGCACGTCGGTGGTAACGAGGTCTCAGCGAGCACGGTGCAGCGTGTAACGCACCAAGTGGGGATGGAACTGGCGGAGTTGCGAGATGAAGGGGATGCGCCCGAACTGGTCCAAGCCCCCGAGAATCCACCCGAGTTGGCCGTCGTGGAAGCTGACGGCGGACGAATTCGCACACGGAAACCGGGCCAAGGTCGCGGCGTTCATGGCGAGGCTTGGCGCGAGACCAAGAACGCCAATTTGCTGCGAATGACGCACCAGACGTTTGCGGAAGACCCCGAACCGGAACTTCCGCGTGCGTTCACCGATCCCAAGCGAGTGGCGAAATTAGCGGAAAAAGAGGCTCCGCCAGCGATTTCGGCGGTATCTGCCGCGCCGCCTGGCGAGAAGGCTTGGCGTCCCCAGCGTCTGGTGCGCACGTGTCTTTCGAGCATGGCAGAGGCCAGCGTCTTCGGGCAACAGATGAAGCGGGAGGCCGACTGTCGTCGTTTTCCGCAGGCGCCTGCGCGTGCCTTTGTGGGAGACGGTCTTCCCTGGCATTGGTCTGTGTGGAAGCACTACTTTCCAAACTTTGTGCCCATCCTTGATTTCATCCACGCGCTGAGTTATCTGTACGCTGCGGCACTGGCGATGCACCCGGATTTCTCCGTTGCGTGGTCGTGCTATCTGCGCATGGCCCGCGCATGTTGGCAAGGTCGGGCGATGGAGGCGATGGACGAACTGAAGCGTTGGTTGGCTCCGCACGGTCTTGACGACACGGCCAAGCTGGACGAGAACGATCCGCGTAAACCGATCGTCGATGCCGCACGTTATCTGCGGAACAACCGCGGTCGCATGGACTATCCGCATTATCGACGCCTTGGGTTGCCGGTAACGTCGGCCTTGATGGAGTCGCTGGTCAAAGAGGTGAACTACCGGGTGAAGGGGACGGAGATGTTTTGGAACGACCCAGAGGGGGCGGAAGCGATACTCCAAGTCCGGGCCGCTACTCTATGCGACGACGACCGTCTCGGGCGCTACCTTCGCACTCGGCCGGGGTGTGCCTATGTCCGCCGCTCCACCGTCACCTCGGCCGCCTGAGCCGAGGCCGGAAGCTGCTTTGCACCCAAAAGCCCGCCAAAACCGTGCCGAACAGCAGCACTGCCGCGGCCCAACGATGGAAAGGCCAGTGCGACTGGATCGGCCGGCACTCCAGGAACAACGGCGCACCAACCCCTTCGCAGAGGTAGTAACGCGGCGGAAATGTCGGGTGGAGGGCTGCAATGTTGCTCGGGCAGGAAAGCCCCGAGGGTCGCCGTTCGACGGACGCGGGGCGGCCTACGCTTTTGGCGGTCAGCGACGGCGGCAAAAACGCCGTCCACAGGGTCCGCCGCACCGGCAAGTCATTGAGCATGGGCAATTCGCAGTAGAGGCAATCGGGGGTGTAGCCCGCTGAAGTGCCGCTGTAGACTACGCCAATCCGCTGCGGCGCTTCGGAAGACGCCGACGCGAAACGCCAAAGACCGTCGCCGACTCGCTTCGGCACGATCGGCGTGTCTTCGACCGATGCCTGGATCAGTTCGTAACCCGGCGGCAACCGGAGATCGAAGTGTTCGGCGCCGCCGGGGAAAACTTCGAGCGTTGCGACGCCGCACCAGCGGTCGCCGTTTTGCCAAAGGATGGCCACGTCGGCGAGGTGAACGTAGCCCGGCGTCCGGGCTGCCGGCTTTGCTTTGCCGCTCATGGAAATGTTGGGAGAGTTCGCGCCGCCTTGTGATTCCGTCACCTTGTGCGCCGTATCGGGTTCCCCGCGGCTGCGTCTTGCGGTGACGGTCACCGTCGGCCGCCGCACTCCATCCCAGACGATCGTATCGACCAGCCGGCCGGCCTTGGGCGTTTTTGGCATCTGAAGCGCGGGCGTCTCGCCCGCCGCTGCCGGAGCGGATGGCACGGCCGGCCTTCGCGGGGTGGACGAGACGCCCGCGCTCGGGAACGTTAGCGACACGGCGGGGCGTTCCAACAACTGGATGACCGCCGTCTGAATCCGGCAGTTCTGCACGGCAAACAGCGGCAGCTCGCGCCGTTGGCCCATGCGAATCGGCAGCCGACCGCGGATGGAAAGCCGTGCGGCGCCCGACGCAGGACCATCGAGAAAGACGGTGATCGTCCCCTCCTTGTCCTGCGACCAGCGTTGCACGTGATCGGCCCGATCGGCGACGCATGAGACCCGCTCGATCGTGAAGTCCTTCGGCGCCGTCACCTGCTGTTGGAAGATATACCCCGACGCAATCGAAAGCCGCGCGTCGAAGAGGATATCGATGCGGTCTTCGTCGAAGCTGAGCGAGAGGGTTTCACCGGCCGTCGTCCGCGGTTCGTGCGGGCGGGTCGCCAACGTCCAGGCCGACTCGCCCCGCGGCAGGCGATAAGCGGCGCGCGGCCTCGATTCGGATTCGCCCCAAGCCTTCAAGAAGTCGGCGACGGGCAGGGGCTCGAGCCGCTCGCCCTCCAGCTCTTCGCAATCGAGGGCCGCATCGACGCTGACCGCCATCCAACGCCGCGTCGGGCGAATATCGACCAGCTCGATCCGCGGCAAGGGGATATTGCCAACGGCCGACGCCCCGTTGAACAGCAACGCGACTGCCAGTACGGCGTCATTCGCGATCGGGCGGGGCCAGCGGAAGGTAATTAGCCGGGTTTGGCCCGATTCCGTTCCCACTTGCACCGTCGGCTGCGCGTTGCCCGACAAGGGGAGCAGACGCAGCCGCGGATCGACGGCCAGTTGCACCTGCCGAATCTCCCCTTCCGCAACATGAAACTTGAACTTGGCGTTGACCATCACCGAGCCGGGCTGAATCTTCAGCCAGGTCAACTGCTCGGCATGGACGGCAAGCCCCAGCCCGCTGGCCGCGGGCTGCTGCCAGCGCACCGTCAAGCGGTCGGTCGGTCCCAATTCGGCCAGCAGCCGCGGCGGGGATTTCTCCAACGAAACGCCGCCGCACGCCGAAGGCACTTCCACCGGCGGCGCATCGGCCGGCAACGCCAAATCGAGGCGCGAAGCGGCCAGGCGCGGGATGGCCATGTCGAATCCGCCCGACCCGGCCGTGGCCCGCAACACCGGACGCAACGAGAGCCCGAGCCGATAGTCGCCCGGCTCGGCCACATCGAACGCCAAGGCCCTGCCGTCGGGTTCCCATTCGGGCTCGATGGGGCGGCCGTCCAACAGCACACTGTCCGGCAGCAGGTTCACCCCTTCGGTCCGCAGCGGAATGCGTACGCGCGTCGCTCGATCGAAGACCCGCAGATCGTATTGCGCCCGCAGCCCGCCCACGGTGAGCCGCCCGGAAACCGCCTTCTTCACAAGATCGCCGCGGTAGACCGCCCCGAGGATCATCCATGCCGGCGGCTTCTCGACCGGCGCCGCGTGACGATACAACTCTTGGTAAAACGCCTCGGGCAAGTAGACCTTTCCGCCGACCGCTTTCTGCCGGGCATCCACCGGAACGAACACGCGGTAGATCGGCGACGAAGCCGGCCGGGCGACGGCCGACACTTTGCCATCCACGCTCGGCAGCGGCGGCGGCAATTGTGGTGCAGGCGTCTCGCCTGCCCTCGTTGGAGTGGCAGTTGTACTGCCACCTCGAAGTTGCGGTTGTGGGGCTGCAACTGCTCGGTCGACAGCAGCCGCATCCTGGGTCGGGGGCGGCAGTGCAACTGCCACCCCAACGAGGGCAGCCGAGACGGCCGCACCACAAAGCAACAACGAAAGCAGCATTCCGACAGGCGCCACCGTCGCGCGGCCGGATTTTGCATTGGCCGTTGGATTGTTCGCGTCGCTCGACGGAACGCTCGGCGGCCGATCGCGATGGACCCACCGCAATGCCAGACAGAAGAGGACTCCGAGCAGGCCGCCCCACGCGACTGAAACGTAAGCATCCGGCAAAACCATCGCTGCCGCGGCGAAGCCCGCGAGCAGCAACGCGAGAACAGCCGCGGCGCGTTTGCGAGCCGTCCAGCATCCCAGCCCGGCGGCCAGGAGGAACACGACCGCCCCGAGCAACTGCATCGACGCCGCTCGCGCATATCGCAATGCAACCGGCGTACCGGCCGACACGTCGATGCACCGCCCGATCCAACCTTGCATTCCCGCCGACGTTGCCGCGTCCGCCGAGGGTGCGTAGCCCTCGGAGCCGACGCTCTCGTAGCCCGCCGGAAGCCACGCGATCCAATGCCGGGCGAGCACGGGCACGTCGGGCTCCGGCAGCGCAGCCGCCAGCGAGCCGACGATCCCCAGCGGCGGCCCACACGCCGTCCATTCGACCGTCAAACAAAGCGATTTTCGCGCGGCCGGCAGATCGACCGACATGACAGTATCCGGCACACGCCGTGTGCCGTCCGCCTTAGGCACACGGCGTGTGCCTGGTGCCGCCTTCTCCATCTGCCATGCGGCCGGAACTCCGTCGATTCGCACGCCGCGCACCTCGTCGCCGGCGATCTCGGGCGGCATCGCCAGCCGAAGGTGATTGCAGCCGGCGTTCTCCAGATTGTACGACGCCAAGTGCCGCACCGTTCCGTCGCTATGATGCCACGATTCGAGCCGGCAGTCGCCAATCCACGCCGCTGGCGGAACCCTCTCGCGCAACGTGCTCGCTCGATTCGACTTGGGAACACGAGGCAAGGACTTCTCGCGCTGTTTGCCGTTCCTCGCCGCGGCGTCCCCTGAAGGCAAGCCGGCGCGTCGTGGTTCTCTCGCCACCAGAGAGAGCGACAACGAGTCCGACCGCTCGTTTCGCTCGAACAGCAGATCGTGCGGCTTCGCGGCCAACAGGGCCGATTCGGATGGTATGAGATCATTCGGTTCGAGTCGCTTCAGACGTTCGTCGCCGTAGATTGTCATCGCAAAAGCGCCGATCGGCCGCACGGCTACGAGTTGCTTGCAGCGGGCCAACCCGCGAAAACGCAACGGCGGCAAGTCGCCGATGGCAAGTCTCTCGCCCGATGCTGTGAACGTGCGGCGGGCGGCGATCGCCAGTTGCAGCGGCTGTTGCGGCGAAAGCCCCGCCGCCAACTGAATCGCCAACCGCTGGCGGCCGTTGCTCCGCGGCTCGACCGACCAGTCGGCCACGCCGCCCGGCGGAACCGACTCGACCGAGTCGATCATCCAACCCGGCGCCACGTCGGCTTCGATCCCAAAGCGGGTATCGTTGTTGCAGTGGAACCGCGCCGCGACCCGGGCCGTCGCCTGCTGGCCGTCAAGCTCGATGGCCGCGCCGGTCAGCGCGTCCACCTTCGCCGAGGGGCGGGAGAGCGACACTTCGACCGTCGCATCGCGATCGAACGACTGGAACTGCATCGACTGCCCGGCCCGCGGGGCCGACAATGGGCCGACGCCCGTCTGCGCAGTGCAACGGCACGACGCGGTCGGCTGCCAACGGCTCGGACGCGAGCAGCGAGATACTCCCTTCCAGCCAGAGCAACCGCTCGGCGCGGATGCGGGGCAGCCGCCACGGCCGATCGAGCACCGGTCGCCCCGTGGCGCTAAGCCGTATGACGCGGTCCGTGTCGCGGATCGGCTCGGGCAGCCTCAACGTAAGCCGCGTGCCGCCGTCAGCCATCGGTGCGGCCGACCAGGGAATTGCGACGTCGCCCAAGCGGGCCGATACCAATTGCAGCCCCGGATCCAAGAGCACGCCGACTCGCTCAAGCGGCTCGTTGTGTACTTGCAGCTTCCATTGGGCGGAAACCTCCAATCCCCGCAGCGAGCAATCGTACGTCCGCGATTCCCGCAGCAGGACCAGTTGCCGCCGCTGGTGGGCGTTGCCGGCCGGAACCAACTGCAATCGCAAGCGGTCGTTGCCCCCCAACTCGATCTGCCAGCGACGCGACCGCTCGGCGACCGCCTTGCTTCCCAAGACGAGCCCCCGATCGACCTTCGGCGTCAGAGCGTTGGGCACTTCAAGGAAGAGCTGATTCGACGCGGCGGCGGGAATCTCGAACGAGAAGGCCAGCACGTCGCTCGAATCCCGTTGTCCGGCCAGCGACCACTCCACGCTCAACCGGTCCGACCGCTCGACGAAGACCCCCAAGCGGCCGTCGCCGCCCGATCCCAGGGCCGCGCGGTGGTCCGACAGCGCCACCTCTTCCGTGCGCCGGGAGTCGGCGACAGCGCCTGGTTCGTCGGCGGAGTCGGGGATTTGGGGATTTAGGGATTTGGGGATTTCGGGATTCCCGGAAGGCGGAGGGCGGAGGGCGGAAGGCGGACTCTCTACTGCCGACTGCCCACTGCCTACTGCCCGCTCCCGACTGCCCACTGCCGACTGCCGACTGTCCCCGGTCCCCTGACCTCCGATCCCTGACCCCTCCGCGCCACGGGGCAAAACCGTTCGATCCCACGCCGCCTTGCGGATCGCGAAATTGCAGGGCGCCAGCGGCATCAGCCTGGGCGATCGCCCAGCCAAGGTCACATCCAGGGTCGCGTAGCCGATCAACCGATCGCCGACCAATCTGGCCGCGTACTGCGCGGAGACGACTGCGGCGGGCGGAATCGGCGGAGCCTTCGCGTCTTGCGGCTTCATCGCCGCCAGCAGCCGCTCGAACTCGTCGGCAGCGATCGGCAGATATTTCTCGCCGCCCAACGGCCAGTCCTTCATGCGGCCTTCGGGCGCCAGGACGCGGAGAAAGCGGATGTCCGCCGCCGAGCGCTCCTCGCCGCCGGCCGCCGCCCGAATTGGAGCAAGGCTCAGCAACAGCCCGATGATCAACGCAAGCCGACCTATCATGGCTCGGTATTCCCAAGAGGCTGCGGGGGAATCGCCCCGATGGCGGCGGTCGAAGGTGGATTGTCGGCAGCGGCGGCCTTGAAGCGCGAGTGGGTCGAACCGATTTCGATCAGCGCGCTCGACGGTTCTCGGCCGGCCAACGTGCGTCGTCGCCGGGCCGCGCCGCGTTCGAGCAAGCCCGCCAGCAGCGTCAGAGCCAATCCCAAACAGGCGGCTTGGGCCAACAACAGGGTCGGCTCGGGAGCGATCAGCCCCGCCGCCAGCAGCGCCACGCCCAGGGTCAGCAGCGTCGCCGGATGGCGGCTGACCGGCACGTAGATCAACAGCAGGCCCACCACCAGCGCCGCCCCCGAGGCCCAAAACACGATCCAGGTCCGCCCGGCGGTCCGCACCTCGGCCTGCTCGACGTTGCCCAGCGAACTGAACAGATAGACGTTCACCCGATCGGGCAGAGCCTCGCGCGGCGCCGCCTCGGCCCACGCTTCCAACTCCGCCTGATCCAACAGCGGATGGCGGCCCCAAAACCAGAACCAGCCCGACCAACGCCAGACGAACTCGCCCGTAAAACCATCCGGATTGGAGAGCAGATGCTCGTTGGCCGGCAGGATCAGTTGCCAGTAGATTTGCCGCATCCAGGCCTCGGGCGCAGCCGCGGAAATTCCAAGCGGATCGCGCCCCGCGGCGGCCGCGGCCCGGCGAAGTGGTATCGCAACTCCACCACGACTCGTTGCCGGCGGAGATGATCGCCAAGCGGGATGGAAAAACGGTTGTCGCCGAGCGATCGGGGCTCGACCTGACGCCCATCGACCAGTGCGACGGCCTCTTCCCCGGCGTCGGCTGGTAGAGTCACCTCGATTTCACTGCGGTCAGTCGTCAGTTGGAATACGGCCCGATCCTGGCGAGCGGTCGAAGTCAGCCGCGACTGGATCCACGCCCGATCGACGACGGTCGCTTTCGACCGGCCGTTGTCGTCGCGGCGCAGTTCCAACGCGACGGCGTTGGTCCGATGGGCCGCGGTCAGCAGCAAGCCTGGTCGGCCGTCAGGATCGGCGGGCTCTTGATCCGACGCGCTCCACGCCCCTTCGCCGACCGAAATCCGGGTATCGCGGGCGGGCGTTACCGAAAGCGCGTTCGCCAAGAGTTCGCCATCGGCCGGCATGAGCAGGGGAAGGGCAACCGGTCGCGGGAGAATCGGAACGGCAGTCTTGCCCGGTGCAGGCTTTGTAGAACGTGCCGCAACCGGCCCGCCGTCGGTCTTCACCGACTCGGCTTCGCTCAAAGGAACCGTGTAACTCAGCGTCAGTTCGCAAGTGCCGATGCGTGGCTCGGGCAGCGTTACTTTCACGGAGGCTGCGCCACCGGTAGCCTCGCCAAGGTCTTGGGCCGCCAGGACCGGAGAGATCGGTTTGCGGCCGTCGATCCGCACGCGAATTCGGCTGGCTGCCAACGCGCTCGGCACGCTGATGGTCAACTGGTCGGCCGGCTCATGGGCGATCGAATAGGAAAATCTCTGCTCGACGGTCGCCGTACGTTCGCCGAGCGTCACCTCGCCGGCCGCTTCGACCGTGATCCGCTGCGGGAGCACGCGGAAGCCGGCCGCGAAGACCGCGTTGCCGTCGCCGCCCCGATAATAGAGCGGCTCCTGCTGCCGCGCGGGCAGGTTCATGGGCGGGGCGACCTGCTGCCGCGCCAGGCCGGTCGTTGCCCGGGCGTTCGGGGTCAGTTCCACGTTGTCGGCCGCCACCACGGCCACCCATGGCGGAGTGATCGCGCCGCCTTGCGGACGAGGCAGGGGGACGGCCAACAATGTCGCCCGGGTCTCGATGGCTCGGTGCGCCCGCAACTGCAATTCCAGCGAGCCCGACGACGGCCGAGCGAGCGGAATCGAGACGACGCCCGAGTTGGTCGTCACGTCGTCGGCCGCCACGAGGCTATCGGGGCCAATCTCATCAATCTCCCAGCCGGGAATGGCAATCTCTAGCGTCGATACCTTGGCGCCACGAATCGTATACGTCAGCTTGCCTTCCAGCCGAACCTGGCTGGGATCGACCGAGAGCACGTATTCGGACTCGATGCAGATCCGCGTTTTTCGCGGCGTCAGCTTCAACGACAACGAATAAGGCTGGCAGGAATACTCGAAGCCGGCCGACACGTCCTCTTTGTGCGCGGCGCTCGGCAGAGGAGCGACCCGCTGAATTTCACGGCTTGGCCCCCAAAGCACCTGCCAATCGCCGCCGACGGCCAGCGTGAGCGTGCCCGCCTGCCGTACCGCGCCGACGACCTCGAACCCGGCCAGTTCGCACCAACCGGGGCTCTTCGCCGGGTCGTACGGGCGGCGGCAGTTCAGGTGAATCTCGACGGGACCGACCGTCTTCTTCGGCAACCGCACCTCGACCAGTCGAGGCGCCGCGGGCTTCGGCGTTGGGGTGGCAGTTGTACTGCCACCCCTTTCTGGGTGCGGCAGTGCAACTGCCGCACCAACGGCGTCCTTGGCGTCCAAGGCCGTCACGGTGTAACCATTGGGCTTGCCCGGCGAAAGTTCCGCCTCGGGCGGCAGCCGCACGGTCAGCCGATCGAACGCCGCGCCCTGGCTTCGCACCGAGAGCGTCGCCTCGCTGGTGATTTGGCGGCCGTCCAACGTGGCCAGCACCGTGCCGGTTGCTTCCAAGACGACGGGCGTATCGAGCGAAGCGGGACTCGACTTGCGCCATGCCAACTGGAAGTCGCCCCCCAGGCCGACCACCGCGAATTCGGTCGTTCCCCCTTTAACGGCCGACGACAGCAGCGTCGCCCCCTCCGAGACGGCGGCCACCGCGCCGCCGATCGGCGCGGTCAGCTTCATCTCCGACGTCGTGGCGCGTGGAACGCACAGTCGCAGTCTCGTTTCATCGCCGGTCGAATCCAGCGGAACGAGCATCGTCAGCGTGATTTCATGCTGTGAATCGGGCTTGCCGCGAATCCAACAGACGTAGCCGGCGCCGTCCCCTTCATATTGCACGATCTGCTTGCCCGCCCCCTTGTACTGCACGGTGCCCCGCAGCAATCCCTGATCGAGCCGCAAGGGGATTCGCACCCAGTCGTTGTCGCGGACAACCGCCTGGAGTTGAACCGTGACCTCGGCGTGGGTTCCGGCGGCCGTTCCCGTCGCTGTCAGCCGCTGAAGAGTATAACGCGGCGGTTGATCGCGGCGGCCAAGCTGGTTCTTCAGCCTGTAGAGGTCCACGAACTCTTCGTACTTAAAATCGAGAACCGGCTGTAGATTGCCCTGTTTGTCGGGCAAGTAGTAGATCGACGGTTGCGATTCCTCGACGCGGGGGGCGGGCGACTGGCGCGCGGCCGCCGACAGCGGCTTGGCGGCCTCCTGCGCAGCCGAGCTCGGCGTCGGCAGTCCTGTGGCCGTACAGCACCAGACCAACGGCAAGCATACCGCCGCCGCAATCAGCCGCATCGATTTCAACAAAACGGATCTCCCACCGGAGTTACCGGCAGATTTCAGCCGGGATGCCCATTTTACCGGCACGACCGCTCGAAAAGGAGTAAGTCAGAGGAGTACTGTTCCTAAGCTCTTAGTTTACCCAGGAACCAGCGGCGGATAAAGCACCGGCCGCCGAATCGGCTGGCGTTTTCGCGTTTTTCTGCTGGCGCGCGACGGATCGCTGCACGAAATCGGCCAATTCCCCCTCTTCGGGCCATTAGCCGGGGTAGTCTGTTTAGCGGCCGACGGCACGTCGGCCCTGTTTTGCCATAGGCCGACGTGCCGTCGGCCGCTAAACATAGTTGCATTAATCTCCTGGCCATCAACAGACGATCCCGGCGGTCAAATCCCGTGAATCACCCGGATTGCCAGCCAGTGGCCGCCGATTGCCAACAGCACCAGGCCGAGGGCGAAGAAGTGGCGAGGAATCGACGTCCATTTCTCGAATCGACTGGCCAGATCGATGCCCAGGCCGAACAGCAGGCCGCAAAGGAACGCGCAGATGGGGTTGTCGATCAGGTCGCGTCGCACGCCGAAGAAGGAGAGGTCGTAGACAATCACCAGGGCGAGCCAGACGAGCGCGGAAACGCCCATCCGCCGCCGCAGATGCCCATCGCCGCACGCGGCCGCCACGGCGCCGACAATTCCGCTCATCAGCGGCCAGGCATATTCCTGGCTCCAGTGGTCAAGGCAGGTGTGTACGGCGGCCAGATAGCCGCCGACGACCCCGATTCCCGCCCAGAACACCGCCGCGGAAAATCGGCCCGCCGCCAGTCCGATCGCTCCGCCGACCAGCACGGCGACCGTGGCGACGACGACGAACTTTCCCACATCGTCCGAATTGAACGTGCGAATGTACGACAAGAACACCGCGACGATGACGAACATCCAGAGGAACGCATCAAGACCGAACTGGAACTCGGCGCGCGACGGCCGCGGTTGGTCTTCTGTCGTCGTCGGCTCGGTCATTTCATTTCCTCTCCCCGGCGTCAGGCGGCTCGTTTGCGAGCGCCTGCATGCGGTTCCCTGCTTTGTTATCGGTCATAAAACCGCCTTCCGCCTGATTGCCCGTCAGCATAGCCGATTTTACCTTATCGCGGACCTGGACGTGCGTCCCTTTTTTGTCGAAGGTGCAGCCCTGCACGATCGCCTTGCCGGCGTCCAACTCGATCGCGGGCGAGCCCCGCCCGTGATTGTCCCATTCGACGAAGTTGCACGCGCTGGCCGTGAACTGGCTGAAGCGGCTCTGCATCCAGACGCAGCGGTCGATCGGCCCCCAGAACGAGCAATTGACCAGGCTCACCTTGCCCCTCACGTTTCGGCCGACCTCGACACAAACCGAGTCGTCGCTCCCCCAGCGGCCGACGAACTCGCCGTTGGTAATCAGCAGTCCCGGCGGCTGGGCTTGCTCGACCAGCACCGCGCGGCGGCACGAATCGGCCCCCAAGCCGAGGAAGTTGCCGTTGGCGCTGCCCGCCTTCGACTCGGAGAACTTGTATCCCACGCCGTAACCGAAGCAGAATGTATTCGACACGTAATGCCAGTCGGTCCGTGCAAACTCGAAAGCGACGCCTTGCGTGTTCACCCATTTGCAGTAGGGATCGTCGGGGTTGTAGCTGACGCCGAACGGCCAGAAGTGGACGTTCTCGATCCGCCCGATGTCGTAGCACTCATCGACGTAGAAGCCGCGCTTGCTCGGGTAGCCGGTGACGTTTCGCACCAGGTGCCGGGCCGCGCGGACCAGGCGGATCGCCTCGTAGGGATTGAGGAAACAGCATTCCGTGACGCCCACATTGTTGGTCCCGTGCGACTCGACGCAGGGCGGATAGGGAACCGGCGGCACGTCGGTCTGCCGCCACTGGGGATAGACGATCACCAGCCCGGCAATCGCCGCGTTGTCGCCTGCCAGCCGGATGAAAGGGGGGCCTTTGTCGGAGCCTCGGCCCGCGTATGCCTGAAGAACGGTGCCAACAGGTTTCTCGGTCGCGGCGTGGGGTGTGGGTGGGACGCGATAGATGCCCTGCAATGTCACTCGGCCGGGAACGGTGAGCGTTGCGGCGATGCGGTAGCGGCCTGCCGGTGCCTCGACGATCCCCCCTCCCGCCCGACCTGCCGCATCGAGGGCCTTCTGAAAAGCCGCGGTATCGTCGGTCGCGCCGTCGGCGACCGCCCCCATTTCGACCACGTTCCAACGAACGGGCCGCCCGGCTTTCTCCATCTTCTCAGCCGCCGGGGCCGCGGCGACGATAATGAGCACGAAGGTCGCTGCCGTCAACAATAGTCGCTTCCGCATGATTGTTCTCCTGAAAGAATCGCCAAGAACGGCGGCTATGGGGTGGGCTGAACCGGGAAGGCACCCATACGAACCAACTTAAGCGGCCGTGTAGTCCAGAAGTTCAGGATTTTCAAGGAGTTGGAACAAACTGGGGCGTTTTCTGCGGCGAGTGATGCGGGCGGTTTTGGCAACGGCGGCTGCCAATTGACCGAGAAGATCACGCAGACGTTCGTCATCGTCCAAGACGGCGAGCAAGAGAACGATCCAATCGCGGACGATGGCGGCGGCCTTGCGCAAGCTACGCCGAACATCATGCCACGCCGCGCTCAAGAGAATCCAATGTTGTACGACCACTCCAATCAGTTTTGCATACAGCACTGCCAGTTGACGTTGCGGCGAGGCGCCCGCTTCCAACTCCGCCACGTGATTGTGCGACTTCCACAGCTTGAACAACAGTTCGATTTGCCAGCGGGCACGATACAATACCACCACTTCCTTCCACGTCAGCAACTCCTCGCCGCAGTTCATGACAAAGATCGTCCATCCTTGAAGTTCCAGGTATTCTTGCGACGGCTCTCGGCCGTGGTCGCGGGCATTCTCGCGGACTCGTTGACGCCGCCGCGCGGCCACTTCCTCCGGCACGCGCACCGCAATCAATCGGCAGGCAATCCGATCCTTCTCGCCCAACAAGATCGCAATGTCCAGCAAGCCGTTTCCGCCGTGCTCCCGCAAAAAGGCCGGCAAATCAAGGCTTTTTCCCGCCGCGTCGAAAACTTTTGTGCCGTGCTGCAAACGCGAAATCCAATAGGCGTCCGCTTCGCCCGCCCGACGAAACCGTTCCAACGAAAAATAGCCCAGGTCGAATACGGACAACGAGCCGGCGGGAGGCAGAGCTTCCGCGATTTCGCTCTTGGCGTCGCTGGCGCGGCCGGAGGTGATCTGCCATCCGAGGAGTTGGCCCCTCAGCAGGCTCCACAAGACTTGGATTTTCATGGCCGCCAGGGCAGCGTTTTCCGAGCCGCCGCAACTTGGGAATCGCTCGGCGAATTCGTCCGGCAGCGTCAAGGTGGTGCTGTCGCCGATGCGAACGTCCGAAAACTTTTGCAGCAGAGCCGCAGTCGAAGCTTGTCCGGCCAATGCTTGAGAGACGGCTTGTTGAAGGACTGCTTCGAGAAACGACACCAGTTCGTCGCTGAAGCGATGGTCAATGGCCTCCTCGGTCACGTGAACTCCCGCTTTGGCGGCCTTGCCTGAAAATCGCGGTTCTTGGCGGCGGGCCGCATCAGGACCGTCAGCACGAGGGTTCTTGCCAGCGACGCGCCGGAGAACCTGCGTTGCCGTTGCACACAACGGGTGGCACGCGCCAAATCGTCGATGGATGTTCCAAACACCGCTTGCACGGCCGCCGCAACTTCCGCTACGATTCGCATGGGGAAGCTCCTTCTTCCAGCTTGTTGGGATGTAACACCCGCTGGTTTAAGGACTTCCCTGTTTTGTTGAAAGACCAAAACCCTTAAGTTGGTTCGTATGGGGCTGAACCGGGAAGGCACCCCCGTTATACCCGATTCACCCCCCATAACCAAGCGGCGAACACCGGCCGCCCAGGCGGCGAAATGGGGTCGCCACTTCGTCGGCGGCCCGCTATAATCCGGTGTTTTGGTCCGAGGCAAGTCCTCTTTCCGCAGTGGAAGGTCTGATATGAGTCTGGTTGACACCCCCTTCGCTCGTCCGTCGAAACCGCCTGCCGCGTTCGGACTTACGGCCGAAACCCAGTACGACAAGTGCGTCGCCTTGGCACGCAATTTGTGGTGGAGTTGGCACGCCGACGTGGTAAACCTCTTCCGCGATCTCGATCCGATCCGCTGGCGCCAGCTCGACCACAATCCAATCGCTTTGCTCTCCGAATTCACACCCGAGCGGCTCGAAATGCGGGCGGCCGAACTGGTCCTCTACAGCCGCATCAATCAGGCGTATCGCCGGCTGAAGGAGTATCTGGCCGAAACGCCGCAGTGGGGCCGAACGCACGCCGGCGTGCTCGGCTCGAAGCCGGTCGCCTACTTCTCGCTCGAGTTCGGCGTTCACGAGTCGGTCCCGGTCTACTCCGGCGGCCTCGGGGTGCTATCGGGCGACCACATCAAGAGCGCCAGCGGGCTGGGCGTGCCGCTGATCGCCGTCGGTCTTTTCTACGATCAGGGTTATTTCAAGCAGCACCTCGATATCAACGGCTGGCAGAACGAAGAGTATCTCGATACGAAGGTCGAGAACCTGCCGATGGAGCCGGCGCTGGGGTCGGACGGCAAACCGATCACCGTGCGGATTGACACTCGCAACGGCAAACTGCTGGCCAAAGTCTGGTTGATGCACGTCGGGCGAGTCCGGCTCTACCTATTGGATTGCGACGTGCCGAGCAACAATCCCGAGGATCGGCAGTTGACCTCGCGGCTCTACGGCGGCGACAATCGCACCCGCGTTCGCCAGGAGTTAGTCGCCGGCGTCGGCGGAATGAGGGCGCTGCGGGCGATGGGCATTATGCCGGGCGTCTATCATCTCAACGAAGGCCACAGCGCCTTCGCCACGCTCGAAGCCATCCGCACGCTGATGAAGGACGACGGCCTGAACTTCGACACCGCCCTGCGCGAGGTGGCGCAGCGAACCGTCTTTACGACCCACACGCCCGTGCCGGCCGGCCACGATCGCTTCGACCGCGGCCTGATCGAGGAGCACCTTGGCCCGCTCCGCGACGAATTGGGCATCTCGGCCGAGCAGTTGATGGGCCTGGGGCGCGTCGAACCGCAGAACGAGTACGAAACCTTCTGCATGACCGTACTGGGGTTGAAACTCTCCCGCCGCGCCAACGCCGTCAGCAATCTGCACGGCCACATTACCCGGCGGATGTGGGCCCACCTCTGGCCGTGGCGGGTGGAAGAGGAAATCCCCATCGGCCACATCACCAACGGCGTTCACATTCAGAGCTGGCTCGCCTGGCAGATGCAGCAGCTCTTCGACCGCTACTTCCCGGCCAATTGGATGCGGCGGATGGGCGAGCCCGACGTCTGGCAGGGAATCCACGACATCGACCCCGGCGAGTTGTGGGAATCGCACTACGCCTTGAAGAACCTGCTGCTGGCGTTCGTTCGCCGACGGGTGAGCCGCCAGTGCCGCCGCCGCGGCGAGAGCGACGACGCCGTCGAGGCCGCGCGGAACATCCTCGATCCGAACGTTCTGACCATCGGTTTCGCCCGGCGTTTCGCCACCTACAAGCGGGCGGCGATGGTCCTTAGCGATCTCGACCGCTTGGCGGCGATGGTCAACGACGCCGAGCGGCCGATGCAGATCATATTCGCCGGCAAGGCCCATCCGGCCGACGAGCCGGGCAAGCAGTTGATCCAGCGGATCGCCAACCTCCGCCGCGATCCCCGCTTCGCCGGCCGCATCGCCTTCGTCGAGGATTACGACATCAACGTCTGCCGCCACCTCATCCAGGGCGTCGACGTCTGGCTGAACAATCCCCGCCGCCCGCTGGAAGCCTCGGGCACCAGCGGCCAGAAGGCGGTGCTCAACGGGGCGTTGAACCTCTCGATTCTCGACGGTTGGTGGGCCGAGGCTTACGACGGCACGAACGGCTTCGCCATCGGCCACGGCACCACCCACGTCGACGACCGCGTAACCGACGCCCGCGACTCCGCCGACCTGTATCGCGTGCTCAACGAAGAGGTCATCCCCTTGTATTACGACCACGACATCGACGGCCTGCCGCGCCACTGGATCAAGCGGATGATGAACTCGATCAGCTCGCTGGCCTGGCGGTTCAGCGCCGATCGCATGGTGGCCGATTACGTTCGCCGCTGCTATTTGCCCGCCTCGGGCGGATTGAGTTGCGAGATGGATGTGAGATAGCACACCGTTTAGCCGCCGCGTCCTCGCGGCGCGGACATTTCCCCAAACCGCTTGCGGTTTCGCAACGAAGCACTACGCAACACGTGGAGTTGTGACATGAAACGACCCGCGCATGGTAGTCTGAGAATGAGGATGTTCTTCGTAGTCTGCGTTTCGATCTTGCCTTTGTATGTTCTGAGCATGGGGCCGGTTTTCGGCCATTATGCGCGTTTTGAGAACGGCAAGTGCGAGGATATAACAAAGCCGGTGCCGCGAATGATCCTCAAGATGTATTGGCCGTTAATTCGTTTTTTTCCCGACGCCTCGTCCCATTGTTTAGAACCCTACAATGTGTCGATGGTTGAGGCGTATTTCATGGTGAACCAAGAAGAGTTCCAACCGAAGAGCGGATCGTCGTCTTCTCACGTGCCATGAGAGCACGCTACGTGGGCACAGTGGCCAAACCCCCAACCACGAGTCGTCTCCCATGAACATTTTCGTCGTCATCGGCCATCAACACCCGGGGAGTTTCTGCCACGCGATCGCCGCGGCGGCCGTCGAGGAACTGAAAGCGGCGGGGCACGCGGTCGTCTATCACGATCTGTACGCCGAGAAGTTCGATCCGATCCTGCCGCACGACGAGATCCCCAAGGACGCCGAACTCGACCCGGTGGTGGCCCAGCATTGCCGCGAACTGGCGGCGGCCGACGGCTACATCGTCGTGCATCCCAACTGGTGGGCGATGCCGCCGGCGATCCTCAAGGGCTGGCTCGACCGCGTTTGGCGGCAGGGCGTCGTCTACCGCTTCGGCGCTGCCGGCGTCGAGACGTTGCTGACCGGCCGCCGGGCCGTCGTCTTCACCACCTCGAACACGCCCCGCGACGACGAACTGCGGCTCTATGGCGACCCGCTGGAGAACCTCTGGAAGGCGTGCGTCTTCGGCATGTGCGGCATCGAGGATTTCACCCGCCGCAACTTCGAGCCGATCATCCTCAGCACGCCCGAGCAGCGTGCCGAGTGGCTCGCAGAGGTTCGTCGCATCGTCCGCGCGCGTTTTCCCAAAGGATGAGCCGCTTGCGGCTTTGCAAAGGGACTTGTCATGCGCCGCCACCTCGAAGACTCCGACGATTGGGACGCAGGCTGCGGCTGTCACGGCTGCGGCTGTGGCGGCGACCGCTCGGCCGATTGGAGAGGCGATGACGGCGACTCCGACGATTGGAGCGACCGCGACGACGACGATCCGACCGTTCCCTGTCCGTACTGCGGCAAAGAAGTCTACGAGGACTCGCCGCGTTGCCCGCATTGTGGCCAATACATCTCGGACGAAGACGCTCCCCCGCGTCGCGCGCCGTGGTGGATCATCCTCGGCGTCGTGTTGTGCCTGTGCGTGATCCTGGTTTGGATCTTCGCTTGGTGATTGTTGCGCGGCAACCTCACGCCAAGAGCGCGAGCCGCAAGAAGTTCAACGCTTGCTTCGCGCGGTAGATGTGCGTCAGCGCGGGATGGACTAAATCGGGAAAACGCTTTGACCCGATGGTGTCAGCGCCGGCTAGCGCGACGGAAAGTCCCGGGGGTTCGCATCGGATCGCCAGCCCGCAGTCAGCGTGGAATTGCTCTCGGCAACGTCTCGCCATCGCCTCGGCCGTTTCGGACGATTCAACGAGGACCCATCCGCCGCGAAATACGTCGCCGGCGTCATCGGCGGCGCTCAGCCACACGGCGACGAGTCCGGCCGTGCCGCATTCGGCCGTGGCCAGCGTCTTGCCGCGTTGCCGCAAGAGCCGCACGACGACGTGCTGCAACTCGTCGTCCCCTTCGCCGAAAACCAGCGTGCCGAGAGACTGCCGAATCGTGGCTTCGACCGGCGCGATCGCCGCCAGACACTCCTCTTCGCTGCCGCCCTCGGCGGTGATGCGGAGCGTGATCGTGGCCCGGCTGGCGGTGATGCCGACGGCCGGGCGGCGGCCGCGGCGGATCAAATCGGGCAGCATCGCCTCGATTTGGCTCTCGCCGGCGCCAAAACAGTGGATCAGGCGGCGGCGAATCACCCGCCCGCTATCGCCGACGAACTCCGCGATCGCCGCGGCGACCGAATCGTGCCACATCTCGATCATTTCCGCCGGCACACCCGGCAGGCAAATCACGCGGCAGGGAGTTGGCCTTGTTGCGGCGGTCGAGGGGGACAGTCCCATTTTCGCTGGCGCGAAATCGGGACAGTCCCCTCGCGGGCAACTTCCAAGTCGATACCCGGCGCGGTCCCGTGTGGATTTCGCACCACGCGGCTGCCGGCGGGAAACATCGCCTGCTGCTCGTTCGACGCCGGCATCGGGCGATTGCGACTGGCGAACAGCCGGCGGATATGCTCCATCGCGTCGCGGTCGAGTTGCAGCGGCCGCTCCGCGGCTTCCGCCAACGCCTGCCGCGTCAGATCGTCGGCCGTCGGCCCGAGCCCGCCGGTGGCCAACACCACGTCGGCCCGGGCGATCGCGTGGCGAAACACCTCGACGCCGGCCGCCAGTTCATCTCCAACCGTCGAATGGTAGAGAACGCGAACGCCCAATTCCTCAAGCCGTTGGCTGAGCCATTGGGAATTCGTGTCGAGATTCTGACCGCTGGTGATCTCGTCGCCAATGGCGATAACTTCGGCATTCATGGCAAACCGCTTGCGGCTTCGCAATGGAACTGTAGGGTGGGTCAAGCGCAGCGCAGCCCCACCAGAACATCTTTGGCAGTTCGTCGGTGGGGCTGCGCTGCGCTTGACTCACCCTACCAGTATCGCCGATCAGCGGGAGATTTCAACCGCCAGCGGGTCGCACCACTGCTTGTTTTCGGGCGTGTAGTAGAGATACGCCCGGGACGCGGGACCGGTGTAACGGCCGGGGACGGCGGCGGTGAGATCGAGCTTCATCGAGATGTGCCGCTTCGGGGCCAAGCCGCGCCAGTAGAAAATGACCTCGCGCGGGCGGGTTTCATAATAGTCCATCGTGCCCGTCCGCTTGAGTTCCTCAAGCTGGTCGGCCCGCGGTTCGAGCCCGGCGGGCAGGCCGAGAATCGCCACGGTCATCGGCTGGGCATCGCCGGCGTTGGCCAATTCGGCGGTGAGCGCGACCGTTTCGCCCGCCTTGACTTTCGTGCGGGCCAACTTCGTCGCCAATCGCACCGGGCAGGCCTCGCTGCTCTCCGGCCGAAGCGTGCGGTAGCCGACGTTCAGCATGTAGGGCATCTTGTTGTCGCCGGTCAGATTGATCGTCAGGCGGTTGTCGCCGGCGGTCAAGGCGGCTTCCAGGCCGTCGATGGCGATCGTTTCGCGGATGCCGGCGCTGAAACTGTGCTGTCCGAGCATGCGTCCGTCGCGTTCGATGCTGAGCGTGCCGGCGTTGGCGGTTCGGCTGTTGGCCTTGGCGTGTTCGACCAGGGCTTTCAAGGCGAGGATCGTCGCCTGGGTCGATCCGAATCCGCCGCCGCCTTGCCGGTGGGCGACGATCCACTTGACGGCCTTGTCGGCCTGCACGGCGAAGTCCGGCGATTTCAGCCAGGCTAACGCGGCCAGTGCCGTGGTCTCGATCTGAAGCGACTGCCCGCCGCTGCGGGTGATCGAGCCCTGGCGGCTGTCCAAGTGCCCGTTGTCGGCTTGCGATTTGGCGAGTTTTTCCAGCAGCCGACGGCCCTCGTCCGGCTGTTTCGCGTTCAGGGCGGCCGCGGCGGCCAGCGCGACCAAGTACGCATCGTCCGACTTCCCTCCGAGTTCCAGCGTGTGCTTCACTTCGGCGTCGATGCCCGACTGGCCCGATTCCGTGAGCGCCCAGGTGATGTAGGCGTCGGTCACGTCGGCGGGGGCCTGGCCGAAGCTGTCGAGCGCGCGGGGATTGCGTTGGAAGCCGCCGTGGCCGTCGCGGCGGGCCAGCAGCCACTCGGCAGTTCGCCCCAGCATGACCGGATCGACGTCAAAGACCTTCTCCATGTCGCGGAACTGCATCAGCCCGTAGGCGGTCAGGGCCTCGTGGCCGGGATCGCCGCCGAACCATTCGTAGCCGTGCTGCTTGCACTCGTAGCCGGTCAGGCGTGCGTAGCCCGACTTGAGCAGATCTTTCGTCCGCGCGATGACGGCCGGGTCGGCGGCGTCGTGCTGCTGCATGTACTGCATCGTCATCACGTTGGGGTAGTTCGACGTCGAGGCCTGCTCGAAACAGCCGGTCGGCTCCTGCAAAATGCCGTCGAGCCCCTTCTGCAAGTCGGCCAGCGACGAGGGGAAAACATTCAACGAGACTTCCAGCGAACCGGGGACCCATTGCTGCGGCAGTTTGACGGTAAGCTCCTGCGGGCCGCTCAATTGGCCGCTGTATGACGAGACCTTGGGGAAGCCCGGCGGGACGACGTGCAGCGGGCGGGTCACCGCGTCGCGAAGATTTTGTGGTGCAACCGTCCCGGCTGCTGTTACGGCTGCCTTTGCAGGCGGGACGCCTGCACCACAAGCGCCGTGGAACGTCAAATCGCATTGGCCCTTCTGGCCGGTTACGTTGAGCGTGAAATGCTCGCGGCTGCGGGAGTTGGCGGGCAACGTGAGCTTTCGCCGCGCCCAGCCTTCCAGCGTCACCAGTTTGCCGCAGTCGATCCGCAGCGTCACGGGCAGTGGAGCGTTGGTGTCGTTGACCACCGCCAGCGGCAGGTCGATGCGGTCGCCGGCGTTGACTTCCAGCGGCAGCTTGGGTTCGAGGTTGAAGGGGATGCGGGAGACGATTTCCGCCCGGCCCGATCCGAGCCGTCCGTTGCCGTGGGCGTCGGCGGTCAGGCGGAAGGCGGTCACGGCGTCGGAGAGGTCGAAGTGGAGCGACGCCCGGCCGTCGGCGTCGGCGATCAACAGCGGGTTCCAGTAGAGCGTCTCGGTGAAGTCGCTCCGCACGCTGGATTTGTCGGGAGTGTAGCAATGGGCGTACTCGCGGGCGACGACGGCGTTGCCCAACAGTGATTCTTTTCTTTTGCCGTCGGCTGGAACGCGATCAAATGCTAACTCCCCCCTGGCACCGAATCCGGTGTATAAGCCACCGAGCATTAGCCCGTCGGCGTCGGCCAATCGCTTCGCACCCAAATCGGCCAAGGCGAAACCCCAGTGCCGCCCTGGTGCTCCTCCGTAGTCCGTGCCGCCACCCGCCCACCCAGCTTCGTTGAGAACCAGAACGCGATCAGCGTTTTCTATCTCCAACATCCTCCGCGACCGCACGTAGAGAGCCTTTACGCTCAAAGGCGTCCGTGCGACTTGCGGCATCGGCGCGTGATAGGAGAGAAACGCCACCGACGCGTTCTGGCCGGGCGTCAGGCGGCCGGGGTCCATCAGGATCGCACCGACGATCAGACAGCAGGTGGTCGCGCCGATGGCGGAGACCCAGAGGTGCATGCCCGAGACGATCCGCATCACTCCCAACATCGCCACCAGCAGCACGAGCCCCAATCCGCCGAAGAAGCTGGCGGCGGTGAGCGTGTTGAGCGCGCGGGTGCGATCGGCTTGGTAATCGGCGACACATTTCCTGTAGTTGGCGCGAATCTGCTCGATGTTGTCGCACATCAGCGGCGGCTGGCCGGCGCCGACGACGGCCAACTTGGCCAATTGCTCGGGATCGTGGCGGCCCGAGGGGGACAGTCCCATTTTCGCTGACGCGAAAATCGGAACAGTCCCCTGCCCGTTGGCGGCCGACAGCGATTTCTCGACGAACCGCCGCCACCCCTGCGTGCCCAGCAGCAGGTCCAACGCCTCGCCCGACGTCGTCTTGCCCTTCGTCTGGTCGGAAAGATAGAAGTCGGCGTGCTCCAAGTCCTCCGGCTTTTCGATTTCGCTGGTCAGCAGAAAATGCGTGGGCATCGACGGCGTGCGGTCGTCAGCCAGATTCAGCAGCGCGTTGTCGGCCACCGCCACGCCCAGCACCGCGGGCACGGGCTTGTCGTTCTCATCGGTCACCAGCAGCGACATATCGACCTTCTCGCCGGGCGCGTATCGCTCGGCGTGGCCCGACGCGCGGACGTTCAACTTGCCGGCGGGACGGCGATAGACCAGCCGCTCGGCCACCGGCTTCGGCGGCGACACGCCGTAGTTGTAGACGGTCAGCCGAATCACGCCGCCCACCGCGTCATCCAAGGCGATGGCGACGGGATTGGCCTCGTCGCCGACGCCCTTAGTCACTAGCGGCTGTTGGCCGACCTGCACGCCGCGGCAATACGCTGCCACAACCAGCGGCAGACCGACCTTCGCGCTGCGAATGTTGAACTCCAAGGGTTTGCCGGCGGCAAAGACGCCGGCGCCGCCGTTGAGAACCACTTCGCTGTCGGCGGAGACCGCGGGCAGCTTCGGCTCGTTGCTCACTCCGGCGGGCTCGCTGATTTTCAGGCGGTAAGTCGTGCCGGCCGTCGGCGTGAAACTGAACGCCCCCATCCCTTCGTAGGCGGTTTGCACCGGGATCGACTGATCGACCGGGCCGCGATCGCCGGGCTGCTCGGCCACCAGCGTGCCGGAGAAATCGACCGCTTTGCCCTGCGGATTTCGCGCGACGAAGTAGGCGCGGCTTTCCAGCCCTGCCGCCAACTCGCCCCCTTCGGGATAAAACGTCACATCGATTTTTCCCAAGTTGATCGGGATCGTTTTCGCCTCGGTTTCCCGCGCGCCGCCGTCGTCGATGATGACGGCCAATTGGCCGTCGCCGTGCTCGATGTTCTTCGGCAACGGGAACTCAACGTGCAGCGTGCCGGCGTCGGTGGTCTGGGTGTTGCGGTCGAAAACGGGTTGGCCATCGACGGTGGCCAACACGCGGAGCTTGGCGCCGCCGGCGGCGCCCCTTCCGCCCGCTGCGCCTTGAAATCGGCCGCCACGGTCTGACCGGGGCCGTAACTGTCGCGGGCGAACTCCAATTCCTTCTTCAGCCTCGGCAGGCGATAACGGCGGACGAAGAACTTTCGCTTCTGCGTGAGAAAGGAGCCGTCGGCGGCGCGAGCGACCAACGTGTATTGCCCGCCGGCCGCTTGAGCGGGGACCGTAAACGCCCCGCCGGCCACGCCCCGCTTGCTCCGCGCATCCCACGGCGAGCCGGCCACCACCGCCCCGGCAGGATCGAGAATCTCGAAATGGACCGGCACGTCGCGATCGGCCGTCAAACCGAAACGCGACAGCGCCAGCGAGCGGTAGCGAACCGTATCGCCCGGCTGATAGAGCGGCCGATCCAAGGCGAGCTGGGCATCGTAGCCGGCCGACTCGACCGCCAGCGCGGCCTCGGCGTCGTCGTGGCTCTCGCCGTGCCATGCCACCACACGCAACTGCGTCCGCGGCGGCAGCTTCAGATCGCCGGGAATGGCGACTCGCAAGCGGCCGCGCTCGTCGACCGTCTCCTTGAACGCCTTCAGCCGCTGGCCGTTGTCGCCGCTGAGGGTCACTTCCACCTTGGCCGGCAGCGGTTGGTTGTTGACGTCGGTGGTGGTCACGAGATATTCCGCGGGGACGCCGGCCTCGATCGTTGACGGCCCCGTCACGACCAACCGCAGATGCTTGACCGCGATCGCCGCCAACTTCTGGTGGTGATAGACGTAGCCGCCGACCGAAATCAACACCAGCAGCGCCGCGGCCAATCCCACTGTCCAGTTGGCGGCGCGGGCGAACGATTTTCCCGCACTCGCCCCCTTCGCCAATGCCCGCGGCAGCACAGCCGCAGCCGGCAGACTCGCCGCTTTTTCCTGATCGATCGCCTTTGCGAATTGAATCGCCGGAATGCCCCCCGACGGCAGCCGGGCAGCCTCGGTCAACAGCCGCGCGGTCTCTTGGGCCTCGCGATAGGCTGCCGCCATTTCGGCATCCGCGTCGATTCGGCCGCGGAGCTCGGCGGCTTCAGCCTCGGGAAGCAGATCGTAAACAAGTTCGAGCAGTCGTTGGCGTATTTCGGCGTCCATGATCGTGGGCCGCCGTACCGGCGGCCGCTAAACGTGAATTGTGTTCGCTATCACTTTCCTTCCATCGCCTGGCGGAGCTTCATCAGCGACAAGCGCATCCGCGTCTTCACGGTTCCCAACGGAATGCTGATCGCCTCGGCGATCTGCTCGTAGGTCATTTGGCCGTCTTGCCGCAGCAGGAACACCTCCTGCTCTTCGGGGCGAAGTTGGCTGATGGCCTGGCGGGCGATCAGCAGCCGTTCGTTGCGCACGGCCTCGACGTCGGGCCTGAGAGTAGCGGCAGCCAACGTAGTCCCTCCTTCTTCCAGCGGCTGGCGGCGACGATGCCAGGCCGTCCCACGCATATCGCGGCCGGCATTCAGGGCAATGCGGAAGAGCCAGGCACGCACGTTCTCGACCTCCGCGATCCCGTCGCGGTGCTTCCAGCATTTGATGAAGGCGTCTTGCAGCGCATCGCGGGCGTCCTCGGCATTGCCGACCACGTAATACAGCATCCCCAGCAGTTCGTCCTGGTAGCGGGAAAACACCTCCTCGAGCCGTCGCGCGAGCAGCCGGGACTCGTCGTCGCCGCCGTCGGGCCGGGCTGTGGGAAGGCGATTCATTGTACTCTGCCAGATTAGACGACGCCGAAGCGGCGCTGGATTCTTGCAGGACCGATCGGTTTCTCAATTATCGGCGTTGGGATGGCAGTACAACTGCCACCCCAACGGGCGTCTGACTCGAAAAGAGACCGATCGCCGCTGGGATTCTCGGCCTAGCGGGCTGATTCCCCATTGTTGTACCGCGAGACGCCCCCACGCACACCCCCCGATTGAAAGCGGTCGAACGGCGGCGGGGCGAAGATTCCTGCCTACCGCAAGAGGACGCGGCACATCTGGCAGGTGATGTCTACCCCACCAGACAAAATGTTGTTTCGCGTCGAGCGCAAAAAAAAGGCCTCCGCAGGTGGGGCAGGAACCTGCAGAAGCCGATCCGCAAGGGCTTGCGCCCGCGGAATGCGTGTAGTATGCCTCATGTTTCGACAAATGCAAGTAGGCTTCCTTAGAGATTCGTCGCATTGTCCCCGCCATAGCGGGTTGTTTCTGCGCGAAACCACACCACGGTGCCACCCAGTATGTGGAGAACCGCCCCACAAATCGCGTGTCGCCACATCCGCCGCTCTTCCCGTTCTCACAAAAGGGCCGACAAACTATACTTGTGCAAAGGCTCGTTGCGTCTCTCGGAACGTTTGGGGGTGTCGGATGCGAAACCTCAAGCCGCGGCTGGCGGCGGTGTTTGTACTATTATCGTTGTCGCAAATGGCAACGGCCGCGCCGCCGCCGGCGCATCGCCCGCCGCGCAAGCCGACGCCCCAGTTTCTGCGGCTGACGCGCGACAAGAACAACGTGCCACTGGCGTTGCAGGCGGCGATCGTGCGATTCGCCCCCGCCGCCGCCGCTGGCACGCCGACGGTCGATCTCGTGGCCGCCGTTCACATCGCCGATGCGGCCTACTACCGCCAACTGAACCGCGAGTTCCAAGCCTACGACGCCGTCCTCTACGAGTTGGTCGCGCCCGAGGAGGCGAAGACGCCCAAGCCGGGCGATCGTCCCAGCAACAACCCGATCTCGGTCCTGCAAAACGGCATGAAGGATCTGCTCCACCTCCAGTTCCAACTGAACGGGATTGACTATACTCAAAAGAACATGGTTCATGCCGACATGTCGCCCGACGAGTTCGCCCGCTCGATGCAGCAACGCGGCGAGAGCCCGTGGACGATGTTCGCACGAATGCTGGCCTACGCGATGGCCAAGGAGAATCAGTCGAACGAGCTGAGCGGCGGAGAATTGTTGGCCGCGTTCTTCGCCAAGGACCGCGCACTGTCGTTGAAGCGGCTGCTGGCCGAGCAGTTCCAGCAGAGCGAGGATGCCCTGGCGGCCTTCGAGGGGCCAAAAGGCTCCACCTTGATCAGCGGACGCAACAAAGTCGCGGCAGACGTGCTGCGAAAGCAACTCGCCGCCGGCAAGAAGAAGATCGCCATCTTCTACGGCGCTGGCCACATGGTGGATTTCCAGAAACGCTTGCACGACGATTTCGCGATGAAGCCGGTGAATACCCGCTGGCTGACCGCGTGGGACTTGAAGTCCGAGACAAAGCCGGCCGTCAAGACGAAGCCGGCGGCCGCCGCGGTGAAGCGGCCGTAACCAACCTTTTTTGCAGCGACTTGCGACGGAGCGGACACGGATGGCGAAACTGTCGATCAGCGAGACGACCACTTTTCGTTGGTCCTTTGAAGAGGACATCGCACAGTACCTGGCCGCGGGAATCCCCGCCGTCGGCATCTGGCGGCACAAACTCTCTGACTGCGGACAAACGAAGGCGCTCGATCTGCTGCGCGGCGGCGGGCTGAAGGTCTCGCATCTGTTTTGGGCCGGCGGCTTCACCGGAAGCGACGGGCGGAGCCATCGCGAGAGCGTCGAGGACGCCGCCGAGGCCGTGCGCACCGCCGCCGCCCTCGATTGCCGCACGCTGGTGCTCTACAGCGGTCCCCGCGGGGGTCATACCTACAACCACGCCCGCCGGCTCGTGCAGGCGGCGCTCAAAGAACTAATCCCCCTGGCCGCGGACTTGGAAGTGACGCTGGCCTTCGAGCCCATGCACCCCGGCTGCGCCGCCGAGTGGACGTTTCTCACGTCGCTCGACGAAACGCTCGATCTGCTCGAAACGGTGGCCAGCCCGCATGTCAAGATCATGCTCGACACATACCATCTCGGTCAGCAGGGAGACTTGCCCGGCCGAATCGCCGAGATCGTGCCGCAGGTGGCGATTGTCCAACTCGGCGACGCCCGGCGGCCGCCCAACGGCGAGCAAAACCGTTGCCGACTGGGCGAGGGGATCGTCCCGCTGGGCGAAATCGTCGCCGCCTTGAAGGCCGGCGGCTACGACGGCTACTACGATGTAGAATTGCTCGGCGAAGAGGTCGAGGCCGACGACTATCGCTCGCTGCTCGAACACGCAAAAGAGGCGTTTCAGCGGTTGGTGGTCGGTGAGTAGCAGACAGTGGGCAGTGGGCAGTGCGAAACCGCAAGCGGTTTGCTCGTTGCAATGTTTGTACGAATTCTCAAGCCCCCAACCCTTCATCCCTCATTCTTCATCCCTCATCCCTCCCCCCATGCTCATCATCACTCCACAACTGCAGATCCCGTTGCGGGAGTTCGAGTTCACTTTCGCGCGCAGCAGCGGGCCGGGGGGACAAAATGTCAACAAAGTGAACACGAAGGCCCTGCTCCGCTGGCCGGTGATCAACAGTCCGAGTCTGCCCGAGCCGGTACGGCGGCGGCTGCTGGCGAAATGCCGGCGTCAGGTGACGGCCGAAGGCGATTTGCTGATCGTCAGCCAACGCTTCCGCGACGCCGGCCGCAACGTGTCCGACTGCCTGGAAAAATTGCGCGTGTTGCTCGTCGAAGCGGCCACGCCTCCGCGGCCCCGCAGGCCGACGCGGCCTACCAAGTTGTCGGTGCGGCGGCGCATTGAAAACAAGCGGCGGCTCTCGCAGAAGAAGCAGCACCGCCGTTCCGCCGGCGGGGACGGTTCTTGATGTACTCCTCTCGCTCCGCGAGAGGCAGGCGGAGCGCAAGGGCCAATCAGTTCTTCAAAATGGGATTGTAGGAGGCGACTCCTGTCGCCGATTTTGTGGGCCTTTACGAAATTTTGTGGCACGGGCTTCAAGCCCGTGATGAAACACGGCCAAGATGGCCGTGCCACATTGCTTGACACAAAAATCCGTACAGTCGCCGATTTTGTGGCCATTTTCGGGCAATCGGCGACAGGAGTCGCCTCCTACAATCGAAAAGTGATCGGCCCCGGGCGGAGGCCGAATCGCTTCACGCGGAGCGTGAAGAGTACGTTTTCTTGGAATTTCCCAAGGGAGCCTCGCCGCGGAGCCCCTCACTCTCTGGCCCCCTCCGGCCGAATGCCATTGACTACCCGTCGAGAAGTCCTTTTTGCGGCCACAACTTCTGCCTGACCCACAGACTTTATCGCGGCGCGAGAATCAGCATTGAGAGTCTCGACTTCCGCCGCCGTCAGAACCGACACTAAGAGCATAGGGCCGGTTTCCGGCCTAGCCGGGAAATGCCATGTAGTTATGCCTTTGGGCGACGTACCCCACCTATTGTGGGCCCAATTGCCCGCAGTCCAAGATGTCGGTATGATGGATAGTTTCTCTGATATGAGCGTGTTGCGCCGCCCACGTTTGCAGACGTGGCCCGCTGAAGCTCCTTGTTCGAGAGATCTCGTCGAGGAGACGCGTACGGCATATACGGCAAAGCCGCGAAAGAAGGCATCGATGAAGCCGCAAAGGCTGCATCCCCCAGCAACTCCTCCCGAGAGATTGCCGATGTACGTGCTCGAAACCCGTAGCTTGAAGAAAGCCTATGGGACGCAGGACGAGGTATGCGTTCATGCCTTGTGCGGCATCAATCTTCAGGTCCGTAAGGGGGAACTGCTGGCGATCATGGGCCCCTCAGGCTCGGGCAAGAGCACGCTGTTGCACATCCTCGGGGGAGTCGAAACTCCGACCTCCGGCCAGGTGCTGTTGGAAGGGGTCGATCTGGCCACGCTAAACGACGATCAGCGCACGATCGTCCGCCGCGAGCGGATGGGCTTCATCTTCCAATCGTTCAACCTACTGCCGGCGTTCACCGCCGAAGAGAACGTCGCCTTGCCGCTGGAACTCGGCGGCATGTCGTCGTGCGAGGCCCGCAAGCGCGCGGTTGATTCGCTGCGGCTGGTGAGCATGTCGCATCGCCGCGACCACGTACCCAGCACGTTGTCCGGCGGCGAACAGCAGCGGGTGGCAATCGCCAGGGCCTTGGTCATTCGTCCCGCCCTGCTGCTGGCCGACGAGCCGACCGGCAATCTCGACAGCGCCAACGGCCGGCAGGTGACGGCGCTACTGCGGCGGCTGTCCACCCAGGAGGATCAGAACGATCGTCATGGTGACGCACGATGCCAACGTGGCTGCTCATGCCGACCGCCTGATACGCTTGCGCGACGGCCTGGAAGAAACCGAAGAAGACATGGAAGCAGCCGCATCGCGCGAACACGCGCAGTCCGCGCGATCGTGCCTGTTTCGGGGAATTGTCTAAGAATCCCGAGCAAAACCTGTACTCCTCTCGCTCCGCGAGAGGGAAGCAGAGCCCGAATCGCTTCACGCGGAGCGTGAAGAGTACGTTGCGTTAGCAATCCTAAAGGAAGGGGGAAGGGCGGAAGGCGGGGAGCGGAGCGTGGAAAAGACGAACGTCTCATTCCGCCCTCCGCCTTCCGCCCTCCGCCCTCCGCAATGATTCTCTGGAAGTTCACTGTTCGCGAGGTTCTCAGCCGGCCGGGGCGGGCGACGCTTACGCTGTTGAGCATCGTCATCGGCGTGGCCGCCGTTGTCGCCGTCACCGTGGGCACGGCCACCACGAACCGGGCGTTCCAAGAGATGTACGCCAGCGTGGCCGGCCGGGCCGGACTGGAAGTTGTCGCCGCCGGCGACGGATTCTTCGACCAACGCGTTTTGGAGGAAATCGAGAAGACCCCCGGCGTCAAGACCGCCGTCCCCACCGTGCAACGATTGAGCGTGCTGCGCCATCAAAAAAGCAGGGTCGGCCTGTTCGTCATGGGGATCGACCCGCAGCGCGACCGCGCCGTCCGCGACTATGAGTTGGAGCAGGGCCGCTTCTTCGAGAAGAGACACGACGCCCTGTTGGAGTCGGGTTTTGCCCAGGGGCTCGGCGTCAAGGTCGGCGACCAGGTAAAACTGACCACCTCGCGAGGGCTCGTCAAGCTGTTCACGGTTTGCGGCCTGCTCTCGCCTCACGGAGTGGCTGGCTTCAAAGAAGGCAACGTCATTTTTCTGCCGTTGCGAACCGCTCAACTGCTCTTCGGCAATGCCGGCGAAGTAAATATCATCAGCATCGTGCTACAGGATGGCTTCGACGAAAAAGTCGTAGCCGAAGCGATCCGCGCGATTGCCCAAGGGGGCTCCGGCGGAAAACGGCGCGGCGGGAAGCGACGCCCCCTTCCTCACGGTCCGCTCGCCGATCGAGCGCACCAGCCTCTCGAAGGAACTGATTGAAAAGGTGCGGGCGGGGCTCGATTTCGCCTACGTCACAATTATCACCTTGGCGTTCGTCACGATTTTCAACACGTTCCTGATGAACGTCGGCGAGCGGCGGCGGCAACTGGCGGTGCTGCGAACGATCGGCACCACCCGCCGACAGATTATCACCATGCTGCTAAGCGAAGGGCTGGCGATGGGGTTTGTAGGCACGTTGTTGGGCACGGTGGCGGGACTCGGCGGCGCGTACTTGCTAACACAATCGATGGGCAAAGTCTACAACGCCTCCATGCCGGCCTTGCGGATCACCCCGGTCCCCTTCATCACCGCCGGACTGCTCGGCCCGATCGTTTCGCTGCTGGCGATGTTCATCCCGGCCTGGATCGCCGGCCGCATCTCGCCGTTGGAAGGCATGAGATTCGTGGTGTCCGAGCGCCGCAGACGCGCACCGTCATGGTTTACCTCGCTTGCGGTGGCTCTATTTGGGGTCCTGGGTTTGTCGGCGGCGGACTCTCTTGCCGACCGCCGCGGACGAGTTCCGCTGTCGTACTCTGCCCTTGCATTGGCGGGATTTCTCGCCGCGGGTTTGGCGCTGGCGGGCTGCATCCTCGGCTATCTCCCGCCGAAGATGATGACGACCGTGGGTGCCCTTTTCACGCTGGCGTTTTTGCTGTTGATTCCGATGATCCTCAATCCGCTGGCCTCGTTGGTTTCGAAGGTACTCTATCCGCTGCTGCGCACGGAAGGCCGCATCGCCAGCCGACAGATCCTCCGTCGGTTGGGGCGCACCTCGTTGACCGTCGGAATTCTCTACATCGCCGTCAGCACGGCCGTCAGCCTTGGCACCAACATCCTCGATACGGTCAACGACATACACGTCTGGACGAACAAGACGCTCAAGGGGGATTTCATCGTTCGCGCGATGAATCAGGACACCAGTTCGGGCATGTCGGCAAAAATGCCCGAAGCCTACATCGACCAGCTTCGTAAAATCGACGGCGCGGCCAACGTCGATACGTTGCGATACATCAGCGGATCGGTCGCGGCGCCAAAGCTGCCCGACGGCAAGCAGCCGGTCGTGATCTTCGTCCGCGATTTCACCGCCAACGGCGAGTTGCCCCTGGATATCAAGGCCGGCGACAACGACACGCTCCGCGCGCGTCTTTCCGCGGGCGAAGTCGTGCTCGGCACCAACCTGGCGCACCGCCTGGGAGCGAACGTCGGCGACAACATTACGCTCGAAACGCGCGAAGGTCCGAAGCAGCTTCGCGTCGCCGCCACCGCCACGGCGTACATGGTCGGCGGCATGGTCGTCTACATGGAGGGCCAGACCGGCCGGCGGCTGCTGAACGTCGAGGGGGTCGATTGGTACGTCGTCAACGCCAAGCCCGGAATGGCGGGCACCGTCCACGCGGCGCTGAGAACCTTCTGCAGCGAGAAGGGCTTGATGCTGCAATCGTTCGCCGAACTGCTGCAGCGCATCGACGACATGACCCGCGGGGTGATCGCCGGCCTGTGGGGCCTGCTGGTGCTGGCCTTGATCGTCGGCGCCTTCGCCGTGGCCAACACCTTGACGATGAACGTGCTCGAACAGACCCGCGAGTTGGCCCTGCTCCGCGTCGTGGCCATGACCCGCTGGCAGGTCCGCAAGACGATCCTCGCTCAGGCGTTGACGATCGGCGCGATCGGCATGTTGACCGGCACGGTCGGCGGCATGATCGGCGCCTACGTGATGAACGTCTGTTCGGCGCAACTGCTCGGTCACGCCCCGCTGTTCGCACTGCACCCAGCGCTCATGCTGGGATGCGTCGGCGTCGGACTGGTAGTGATTCTCGCCGCCGCCTGGCTCCCCGCCGAGCGCGCCGCCCGCCTCAACCTGTTGATTGCGCTGCAGTACGAGTAGTGTTTCCGCGTGAAACGACTGCTGATCATCAACGGCAAGGCAACCACCATTCTTCGCCAGAACGGACATCGCGTCGGCCTGCTCGGCGCCAATCTGTCGGAATTCGACAACCGCTGACGCGGCCTACGGATGCGAATTGTAGGAGGCGTCTCCTGACGCCGATTTGTCGTCGAAAGCTAACAAGGCGCCGCAAATCGGCGACTGGAGTCGCCTCCTACAGCGAAAACTGATCGGCCCTTGCCGCCGCCGCTGACGTATTGACGCCGCCGCTCCTAAGGGATATACTTCGTATATCCATCGGAGATTCGCGCATGGTGACAAAAGTCCAGAAATGGGGCAACAGTCAGGGGCTTCGCCTGGCCAAACAGGTTTTAGAGGACGCGAGCATTGCGGTCGGCGATGACGTTGACGTTGCCGTGCGTGATGGCGTGATCGTTATTGCCCCGCTGAAACGCGTGCGCGGAAAATGCAACCTGAAAGAGCTGGTTTCCCGCATCCCCAGGAACTATCGCGGCAAGGAGATCGACTGGGGAAAACCCGTCGGCCGAGAGGTCTGGTGAATGAAGCGGTACGTCCCTGAAAAAGGCGACTTCGTCGCTCTCAACTTCGACCCGCAGTCGGGCCACAAACAGAGAGGCTGCCGGCCGGCCCTGGTCGTAAGCAACACCCTCTTCAATCAACGCACGGGGCTCGCCATCGTTTGTCCGTTGACGAATACCGATCGCGGTTTCCCCTTCCACGCTGCGATTGTGGGCGATCCGAAGATCACCGGTTTCGTGATGGTCGAGCAGGTCAAGTCGGTCGACTTTGTCACACGCAAGGCCGCTCGCATCGGGAAGGCGTCTGACGGCGTGCTTGAAGAGGTCCTCTCTCTGCTGGATGCCTGCATCTATTGACGGCCGCCCGGTCGACGTTACTTCTTCAGCCCCGCCTTCGCCTTGATCTTCTTGATGTCGAGTTTCTCGATGAACTTCGGCAGGTTCGTGTAGATGGGGTGAAAGCCGAAGCCCCCCTTGGTCATCTCGTCGATCGCCTGCTGCTTGCTCCAGCCGTCGACCGTCACGCGGTAGATCGCGCACATCATGCCGGTGCGGTCCGCGCCGTGTTGGCAGTGAACGAACACCGGCTGGCGGGCCTTGTCGGTGACGATTTGCAGGAAGCGAACCGCGTCCGCCTCCTTCGGATTCCAGGTCGTCATCGGGATATGCTCGAAGGCGATCTTCGCATCGCCGAGAATGTCTTTGTCCGAGTGCTTGTCGCGCAGATCGATAATCGTCTTCACGCCGAGCTTCTTTAGTTGCTTGATCCCCTCGGCCGTCGGCTGGGCGCCGCGATAGAGGCCGGCATCGATCTTGAACAGATTCGGCAGGCCGGGCCGATCGAGCTTGGCGGCCCAGTTGGTCGGCCGCAGCTTGGCGGCCGCTTCATCCGAGCCGCCCCAGACCGCCGCCGACAGAGCGGTCGCCAACAACAAGCCCAAGAGCACGCCGAGACGTGAACGCTCTGGCATGATTCAATCGCTCCGCGAAATCACGCGCGCTTCCGAAGGGGACAGTCCCATTTTCGTCGAACGAAAATTGGGACAGTCCCCCGCTTATTCCTTCGCTGGTCCTTAGAACGGATTGTTGTCGCCGCCATTCCCATTCCTGGGCAGTCTGGGGACCCTACCCTTGCCAGGGCCTTGCAAACCGCCGGGCTGATCGCCTGGATTGCCGAGGTCTTGACCGCCGCCTTTCTTGTTGCGCCGCGGCTGCTTGGGCTCTCTCGGGGCCTTCGGCTTCGGTTCTTTCTTCGGCTTGTGCTCCTTCGGAACGGTGGGCGTCTTCGGGGCGACATGTTCCTTCTTCGGCTTTTCCACCTCTTTCTTCGGCGGCGGCGTCAACCCGGCCTTCGCCGCCGCCTTGCGCTCGGCGTTGTGAAGCAACGGTTCGGTCTGCTCCGCTTCGCGGAAGCACTGGATCAGGCCGTTATTGCTGACCATGTAGATGCGATCGGTGTCGGGATTCGCCAGAATCGACGAAATCCCGCCGGTGGGGATGCTATCGAGCCTGGCGCCGCTGGCGGCGCTGAGCACCAGCAGGTGGCCGCTGCCGTCGGTCGCATACACCCGCGTCTTGCTGGCGGCAACGAACCGCATCGCGTTCTCGGCAAACCAGCGGCTGTTGCCGTTCTTGATGTCCAGCGAATACATGCCGCCAAGCTGCGTGGCGACGTACACGCTGTCGTCGATCGCCGCGGGCGACTCCACGATCGGCTCGCCGGTCGAAAACCGCCACAACGTGTCCCCGCTCTCTTCTTGCACGGCGTAGATGAATCCATCGCAGGAGACGGCAAAGACCATGCCGCTATCGCCGAGCGTTTTCGGATCGGGCGGCAAATAGGCGGGCCGCGCCACAATTGTCGCGCCGGTTTGCAGTCGGTACTTGACTCCCAGCGTGTTCTCGGCATCGCGGTTGATGCGGCCGAGGTTCAGGTATCCGCGGTCCGTCGGCCAGACCACGTATTCCCCGCCCAGATCGTCGCGCGTTACCAGCGGCTGCACCGTCGCATGGCCAAACGACTGGCAGAACACCGGCGCAGGGGCCTTCTGTTTGACGGACACGTTTTTCCGCCGCTCCTCCTCGCTTTTCGGCTTCTCCGGCAGGCTCAGTTCGCTCTCGGCTTTGTCCACTTTCTTGGTCGTCGCGTCGGCCGCCTCTACCTGATACGCGCCGAGCAACCCCTCGAGGCTGGGCACGTAAACGTGCTTCGAACTCAAGGCCGCTCCGGCGCCGGGCGGGTACTTGCACGCCTTCTCGTACAGAAGATCGCCGTTGAAACGATTGACGACGTACAGCCGCGAGCCGTTGACCACCGCCAGCATGTCCGCCCTGGCATCGGGGGTCATGCTCGGGTACTGCGGCGAACCGATCGGCTTCGACCAGAGCGTCTTGCCCGTCTCCGCGTCGATGGCGTGAATGATGCCCGTGTCGGTCTGCACGTAGAGCACGCCTTCGTACAAGAGCACGCTGCGAATGCCTGCCCGCGTGTTATCCAGCTCCACCTGCGCAAACCAGGGACGCGCCAAACCGTGGCGGGCGGCCGTCTCTTCCGAAATCAGATCACCCTGCATCGCGCACAGGGGGGACAAAGGGCATAAAGCGGCAATCAACGCCGCGGCAACAAGAGAATGCCGTCGCATGTTCAAGCGTCCTTTGGGGTTCGCAAACTCACCCCTCCATCATACCCTCGCCGCCGCCAAAAAGCACGCCAAAACCACCGGCCGTGCATCGACAAGCCGTGCGAAGGAGGTCCAGCCCTCAGCCGCCGTATCGCCGCCCGAAAGCGCCGCCCAGCGCAACGGGCAAGCCCGCCGGCCAACCGATTTTCTTTTCTCAACTGCGAGCGCCTGCCACGCCCGCCGTTGGCAGCCCAATAGGGGGGAACTCTTCCGCAACGGAGTCGCCCGCACAGCTTCGCGCTGCAAGCCCCGAGAGAGCGCACGCTGCGCAACCCATTGCTTGCACAGGCCTTGCGAAGAAGATCGGACTGAAACACAAAGCTGGGGAACAAGGATTTGAACCTTGACTAAGTGATCCAGAGTCACTTGTGCTGCCGTTACACTATTCCCCACCGGTTGCGATACAATGAAATCTACCTCATTAAGTTAAGGGCGTTCGCGGCCGGCGTCAAGGGCGTCGCCGCGGTGGTTGACGGCTCGGTCGCTACGCCCTTAGAATCGATGGGTTCGCTAAGTCATTCCCGCCAGGTGTCTGCATGGCCGTGCTCCAAGCGTTGCAAGGATCCGCCCTCGGAAAGAAGTTCCCCTTAGAGGGGGTGTCAGTGACTCTCGGCCGGCATCCGGCTTGCGATATCGTGCTCGAATCGGTCTCGGTCAGCCGTCAACACGCGCGAATCCTCAACATCGATGGCGACTTCTACGTCGAGGATCTGCACAGCCGCAATGGCACGCTGCTCAACGGCCGGCCCGTCGTGCAGCGGCAGTTGTTGGCCGAGGAGGACGAACTGGGCATCTGCGATTTCTCCTTCACGTTCCATCAGGAGCCCTTCGAATTGAGCCTCGCGCCGCCGGCCAGTCGCCGCGAGTCGGCCGTCGACGCCGTGATGTTCGACGACGACCGCCCCGCGGTCAATTCGACGATCATGTCGAAGTTGACCGTCTCGACCGGCTCGACCGGCTTGCGGTTGGAGGTCAACGCCCAGGCGAAACTGAAGGCGCTGATGGAGATCAGCCAGAATCTCGGCCGCGCCCTCGGTTTGGCCGAGGTGCTGCCGAAACTGCTCGACAGTCTCTTTACCATTTTCGTGCAGGCCGATCGGGGGTTTATCGTCCTCCGCGATCCGCAGTCGGGCAAGCTCGTGCCCAAGGCGATCAAGCAGCGCCGCAACGACGATACCCAAACGCTGCGCATCAGCCGCACCATCGTCTCGAACGTGATGACCACCAAGGAGGCGATCCTCTCGGCCGATGCCGCCAACGATATGCGTTTCGACATGTCGGCGAGCATCGTCGATTTTCACATCCGCTCGATGATCTGCGCGCCGCTGGTCGGCGGCGACGGCGAGGCCCTGGGCGTCATCCAACTCGACGCGCTCGATCAGCGGAATCGCTTCCGCCAGGACGACCTGGAAATGCTGGTGAGTGTGGCCTGCCAGGCGGCGTTCGCCGTCGAGAATGCCCAATTGCACGAGACGGCGATGCTCGATCAGGCGATGAAACGCGAGTTGGCGGTCGCTCACGAGGTGCAGCGCGGCTTCCTGCCGTCGTCCAAGCCACAGATTCCCGAGTACGATTTCTTCGAGTTCTACGAGCCGGCCAGCCAGTTGGGCGGCGACTACTACGATTACATCGAGTTGCCCGGCGGGCGGTTGGCGATCGTCGTGGCCGACGTGTCGGGCAAGGGGGTCTCGGCCTCGCTGCTGATGGCCAAGCTCTCGGCCGAGACGCGCTATTGCCTGGCGAGCGAGTCCGAGCCGGCCCAGGCCATCGGCCGGCTGAACCGCGTCTTTTGCGATGCCGCCTGGGAAGACCGCTTCGTGACGATGGTCCTGGCGGTGCTCGATCCGCGCACGCACGAGGTCACCATCGTCAATGCCGGCCATTTGCCGCCGCTTTGGCGTTATGGGCCGAACGGGGTCGAGCCGGTGGCGGAAGACGAGAGCGGCCTGCCGCTGGGCGTCGATCGCGACGTCGATTACGCCGCCTGCGCCCTGCCGCTGTCGCCCGGCGATTCGCTGGTGCTTTACACCGACGGCATCACCGAGGCGATGAACGCCGCCGGCGAGCTCTACGGTTTCTCTCGGCTAATGGCTCTATTAAGCTCCGACATCAATCGCGTCGGCGCGTTGGGCCACCGCATTCTCGACGACGTAAAACGCTTCGTCGGAGCACGCTCGCAGAGCGATGATATGTGTTTGACGTGTTTTGGGAGGGTGAAGGTTGTTTAGGGTGCAATCCCGCAGGAATCGCGCGTGAGGATTTCGACCCGGAAGTATCAAAAATTCGACCCAGCGGGTCGTTTGACAATAGTCCGGCGATTCATCGCCGGCAGGAGGAACACCCAACGCCAATCTGTCCCGTACGGACGGTCTAACGGCAACGCCCGCTTTTGGCCGTTTCGGCTGATCTCCTGTTTGCCAGCGCATTTTTGCGCGTGAGGCTGCTACCAAGGCCATCGGCGTCATCAAAGCCAAACCCGAAGGCCACACCTAAAGCAACCGAAGATCGGACACACGTTGCCTAACTAGGAGTTGTACATGAGTCGTCATTCGGATGTTCCGTCAGCAGATCAATACAGGGCAGCTCTCCAGCAACTTGAGGAGAAGGGAAAGCTTCTCCCTCGTCACAAAGCACTATTGGTTGCACATTATGGCTCAGGGGCTGTTACCGACGCGCAATTGTCATCTCTGGTTAAGCGGGGAGCACACTACGCAAGCCTGCATTATGGTAAGCTTGCCAAGATGGTTTGCAAGGCGCTCGATTTCGACCCGCCGGATCGCTACAAAACTGGCAAGCCGGTCTTGGTATCGGGAATTGCGCAGATAATTTATCCTGACGGACCAGGCGACCGGTATCGTTGGCGAATGCGTCCGCAAGTTGCCCAGGCATTGGCGGAACTAGGGTGGGTAGAATTCGAAAAGGAGATCGCCACCTACATTCTTACTTGGAATCCTGGCCGTACGCCCTGGGATCCAAAGGAATACGGCAAACTTGTGCTAGCTACGAAGAAGGACCAAATAGTATCAATGCGTTGGAGTTGCGGTAAAACCAAGCGAATCACAAGGGGCGATAGCCTTTTTCTTTTGAGGCAAGGCTCCGACCGGGGCATCATAGCGTCAGGTTATGCGGACTCCGATCCCTATTATGACACTCATTGGGACAAGTCTCGGAACGACAAGGCGCTTTACATCGACATGAAGTGCGATGTCTTGCTCAACGTTAAGGATCGGCTGCCTGTCGAGGTCGTGCGTAACGCCAATTTGGACGTGGCTTGGGACTCGTTGCGGGCTTCGGGCAGACCTGTATCCACTTCGTCCGCCGCCAAATTACGCGGGCTGTGGCAACACCATTTGGCGGGCGTCGGTCGAAGGTCGTCAGTAGTACGTGGATTCTTGCCCGAAGAAGTCGTAGCGCCCGCCCGCTTCACGGAAGGTGCGACACAGACAGTCTCAATCAACGCTTATGAAAGAAACTCTGCCGCCCGGCAGGCGTGCATTGACCATTACGGGTACACATGTGTGGTGTGCGGACACAGCATGGCCGATTTGTATGGCGGGGTTGCCGAAGACATCGTACACGTCCACCACTTGAAAGACCTGGCGACCATCGGCGAAAAGTACGAGGTCGATCCGATTGCCGACCTTCGGCCAGTGTGTCCGAATTGTCATGCCGTTTTGCATACAGAGACTCCTGCTCTCGACGTTGATACATTGCGAAAGATCGTGGTGAAGCACCGAAAGAAGTAGTCGGCAAGGGTCAGTGATTCTTCACCAAATAACTGTTGGGAGGAACGTCATGGCGAAACGTCCGAGAACTGTTGCGGCGAACGCATCCGACCGGCAATACTACATTGTCAATACGGACCACCATGACGGAAAATCCCAAAAGTACATGTTGGGAAAACACCGAGCAGCGGCGTTCTACAAACCGTGGATGTACAAGATCGACGTCATCAAGAAGGATGACATCGTTTTCCTGTACCAGAATACGGTGGGGATCATTGCGGTGGGCAAGGCAAGTGGCCAGATCGCGGAAGAGCCGTGCATACACGGCAAACACACCGACCCTAGGAAAGGCAACAAGCAGCATTCAATTAGCCTTCTGGATTTCAAGGTTGTCGATCCGCCGATCCCGGCAAAGGCGATCAAGAGTATCTCCGAACACGCCGAAGGAATTGGCGTTACGGTGCGAGGCACAGTTGTTCACCTTCGTCCAGACACGGGGATCAATCTATACAGGCGTGCCACGTCTTCGTGCGTCCCGCCCCTGAACTCAACGACAACCCCGGAACAGATTCTCGCTGCCCTCGAGGGAGATACGTATCCTGCCGAGGCATTGTTCCGAAAAAGAAATCGGGCGTTGATTGATGCAAAGAAGCTGAAATCGGACGGGAAATGCAGTGTCTGTGGTTTCAGCTTCATCGACCAATATACCGGGCTGACAAACGATTGTCTTGTTGGCCACCATGTCAAGCCTATTGGGAAACGGAAGAAGGTAACGAAGACGACACTGGACGACATTGATCTGCTCTGTCCCAATTGTCATACTGCTGTACACACGAAAGACCCTCCGCTAACCGCTGCGAAACTACGAAAGATGCTGGCTCTTTAGGGAGGAAAAAGGGGCAGAGCCGGCGATAAGAAGAAACAGGGCAGCCAAGGGGGCTGAACATCAGCCATCTCCCGGCGGGAGAGGGGACTTATTGCAGCACTACACTTCAACCATTTAACAACAGAGGAATAGATAATGGCGTGGCTCGGACGCAGAAAAGCAAAAACTTCGGAAAAGCATCGTGATACAACTCCTACTCCGGGCTAAGACGGCCGGGTTAAGACGGGGTCAGGAGTCTTTTTGGGGACAAGAGTTAACCGAGAAAACGGACGGGGGGGTTGAAAGGGGTGGGGAGTCTTTGTGGCTTGATTCGGAACCCGCGATGCCGCAGCGGCCTTCACCACGATCTCGGGAATAACCGCAACTGCAACGTGCGATGACGAAGTATCGGATATACATTGATGAAGTGGGCAACCCCGATCTGGACAGTTCGGATAACCCAAACCATCGCTTCCTCAGTTTGACCGGCGTTATTCTTGAATTGGACCACATCGAGATTTGCGTTCATCCGCAAATGGAGGCGCTCAAGGCCAAGTTCTTCCGCTCGCATCCCGACGACCCGATCATCTTCCATCGTAAAGAAATGCTCAACACCCGCCCTCCTTTCGAGGTCCTCAAGGACGAGGAACGCCGGCAGGAGTTCGACAATGAACTGCTCGGGTTGCTGGCCGCGTGGAAATATACGGTCATCACCGTCTGCCTCGACAAGAAGAAGCACAAGGAAGCGTACACTACTTGGCGTTACGATCCCTATCACTATTGCTTGGCAGTGTTGCTGGAGCGATTTGCGTTCTTCTTGGGGCGGGAGAACGAACACGGCGACGTGATGGCCGAATCGCGCGGCGGCAAGGAAGACATGCGGCTGAAGAGATCATTCGAGGGGCTTTGGGAAAAGGGGACGCAGTACGTGAAGCCCGATCAATTTCAAGAACGCTTCACCAGCAAGCAATTGAAGG
Source organism: uncultured Planctomycetaceae bacterium (assembly GCA_963823895.1). GTDB lineage: Bacteria > Planctomycetota > Planctomycetia > Pirellulales > Thermoguttaceae. Next base: position 336,103 of record CAWGNG010000019.1, on the reverse strand, counting down.
TGAAAACCAAGACCAACAACATTGCCGGCCTGCAACTCTGCGATTTGCTGGCCCATCCCAGCCGTCACGAAATCCTATGGGAAAACCAACTCATCGAACGCCCCCCGGCGACATTCGCTCAACAGGTCATTCGCGTCCTTCAGCAAAAATATGACCAACGCGGCGGACGGATATGGGGGAAAAAGCTGTTGTGAGCGCATAAAAAAGGCCCTTGCGGGCCCGATGGCCGAGGCCATCCACCTCCGGTACGCCGGATTACTTCAATTATCGGTCAACTACAAAAAAATGTCAATCGAGAAAACGGACGAATTGTCCGGAGAAGGACAGAAGATGGGTTGCCGATAGAGAATAGCAATCGGGAATTGACAGGATACCGTGGCAATAACCCTCAGCCTGACCCTCCCGCAGCGAGAGAGGGGGCCTTTTTGCAGGACTTCATTCATTTTCATCAACCAAAAGGACCAAATAATGGCGTGGCTTGGACGCAGAAAAACAAAACCATCGGAAAAGCATCGTGATACAACTTCTGCTCCGGCGCCGGTGGTGATTTCGGCGGACGTTGAGCGGCGGACGGGGGAAATCGGGCGGGAACTGCTCCGCTCGGCCCGCGAGTATAGCGCCAGCGTCCTATCCGCCCGCTTCTGGAACGATCAGTTGATGAATTGGGCGATGAAGGACCCGGCCTTCAAGATCCAGTTGTTCCGCTTCATCGACGTCTTCCCCATGCTCCGCACGTCGGCCCTGGTGCATGATTACCTGACCGATTACCTCAGCCAGCCGGGCGTGACGCTGCCGCCGGGCATGGACTTGGGGCTGAAGATGGGTGGGCTGGCCAAGGGGATCGAGGCCAAGTTCATCTCCAACCGCATCACGGCCATGGCCAGCAATTTCATGGCGGGCACGGATGCGGCCAGCGCCCTGGCCTATCTGCAAAAGCTCTGGACCGAAGGGGTCGCTTTCAGCGTCGATCTGTTGGGCGAGGCGTGCGTCAGCAGCGAAGAGGTCGCCGCCTACCAGCGACGCTATCTCGACCTGATCGAGACCCTGCCGGCGGCCGTGGCCAAGTGGCCGGCCAATCCGCGGCTGGAGACCGACTATCTCGGCCCCATTCCGCGCACCAACGTCTCGATCAAAATCAGTTCGCTCTGCGCACGGACCGATCCGATCGACTTCCAAGGTTCGCTCGACGCGCTTACCGAATCGCTCCGTCCGATCCTGGAAGCGGCGAAGAAGCATAATGTGCTGGTCAATTTCGACATGGAGCAGTTCACGCTGAAGGACCTGACGCTCTCGCTCTTCGAGCGCTGCTGCCAGGCGATCGACTTTCCCGCCGGGCTGGCCGTGCAGGCGTATTTGCGCAGCGGCATGGAGGATATCGAACGGGTGATCGGCTGGGCGAAACGCAGCGGCCGGCAAGTGACCGTGCGGCTGATCAAAGGGGCATACTGGGATTACGAAACCATCAACGCCGAGCGGATGGATTGGCCCGTGCCCGTCTGGAGCGAAAAACGCGAGACCGACGCCTGTTTCGAGCGGATGGCCCAACGGATCGTCGAGGAGATGCCGCGCAAACCGGGCGAAGGCGGCGTCAAATTGGCCACCGGCTCGCACAATATCCGCTCGATCGCCTTCATCCTCGCCCAGTTGGAGAAGCACGGCCTGCCGGAATCGGCCTACGAAGCGCAAAAACTCTCCGGCATGGGCGACCAGCTTCGCGCCGCGCTCGAAAAGCGCGGCCTCCGCATCCGCGAGTACGCCCCGGTCGGCGAAATGATCCCCGGCATGGCCTATTTCGTCCGCCGCCTGTTGGAAAACACCTCGAACCAATCCTGGCTCCGCGCCGGTTTCTCGGACGAAGCGTCGGATGACGTGCTGCTGGCGTCGCCGCATGGAGTGGGCAGTGGGAAGTCGGCAGTCGGCAGTCGGCAGTCGGCAGTCGGCAGTCGGCAGTCGGCAGTGGAGCGTGGGGGGGAAGGGCCGCTTCCGCCTTCCGCCCTCCGCCCTCTGCCTTCTTCTAATCCCCAATCCCTAATCCCCAATCCCTCCGCCAAGCGGCACGCGCTAACGCCGGCCATCGAAGGGCTCGGCGACGGGCTGCCGATGCTCAACGAGCCGATGCGCGATTTTTCACTGACGGCGGCCCGCGAGCACTTCGCCGAGGCGGTCGCCAAGACGAAAGTGCCGGCGATCGCGCGGAAAGTCGGGGCGGAAGAAGCCCGTCGGGCGATTGCCGCCGCGACGGCCGCGTCCCCGGCGTGGCGCGACCGCGATCCAATGCAACGAGCGCAGATGCTCGTCAAGGCGGCCGCCCTGATGCGCGAGCGCCGCGACGAACTGTCGGCAATCATGATCCGCGAGGCCGGCAAGCCGTGGCGCGAGGCCGACGCCGACACCTGCGAGGCGATCGACTTCTGCGAGTTCTACGCCCGCGCGGCCATCGGGCTGTTCCAACCGCAGCGGCTGGGGCAGTTCGTCGGCGAGTTGAACCACCAGTGGCATCAAGGACGCGGCGTGACTTCGGTCATTAGCCCGTGGAACTTCCCCCTGGCAATCTGCTGCGGCATGACCACCGCGGCCCTAGTCGTCGGCAATCCCGCGCTGGTGAAGCCCTCGACGCAGACCCGCGGCGTCGCCCAGGCGATGTGCGACATCCTCTGGGCGGCGGGCGTGCCGAAGGACGTGCTGCATTTCCTGCCCGGCGAGGGACGCGACATCGGCGACATCCTCGTCCGCGACCCGCGAGTGGCGATGATCGCCTTCACCGGCTCGAAAGAGGTGGGCCTCGGCATCCTCCGCGCCGCCGGCGAAACGCCCGAGGGGCAGCCGTTCGTCAAAAAGGTCGTCTGCGAGATGGGCGGCAAAAACGCCATCATCGTCGATGAGTCGGCCGACCTCGACGAAGCGGTGCTCGGCGTGCGGCAGTCGGCCTTCGGATATTGCGGCCAAAAGTGCTCGGCGTGCAGCCGCGCGATCGTGCTGGAGGGCGTCCACGATCAGTTCCTCCATCGGCTGGTCGAATCGACCCGCACGCTGGCGATCGGCGATCCCGCCCTGCCCGGCACCGACTTCGGGCCGGTGATTGACGAGAAAGCGGCGGCGAAGATTCGCGAGTATATCGAAATTGCCAAGGGCGAGGGCCGCCTCGAATTGGCTTGCCAAGTGCCGGCCGGCCTGGCCGAAAAGGTCAGCAAGCCCTACGTCGGGCCGCACATCTTCTCCGGCATTGAGCGGCGGCACCGCCTGGCCCAGGAGGAGGTTTTCGGGCCGGTGTTGGCGGTGATGCGGGTGAAGCGTTTCGAGGAGGCGCTCGACGTGGCCAATTCGACCGCCTACAAGCTGACCGGCGGCGTCTTCAGCCGCAAGCCGGCCCATTTGGAAGCGGCCCGCCGCGAATTCCGCGTCGGCAACTTGTATCTCAATCGCGGCAGCACGGGGGCGTTGGTCGGTCGTCAGCCCTTCGGCGGCTTTGGTCTCTCCGGCGTCGGCAGCAAAGCCGGCGGCGCCGACTACCTCCTGCATTTCGTCGAGCCCCGCGCTGCGCCGAAAACACCATGCGTCACGGCTTCGCGCCGGGGTTGGAATGAGAAGATGATGCCGCGGTGGGGCAGACATTCTTGTCTGCCCTGCCTGCCGATGAAAATGCGCCACGTATGGCGGACAGGAATGTCTGCCCCACCGCCCAGTGTTCCTCTTCACCACCGCTCTTCCGGCCGGTGGATAATCTCGTTCAGAACGATCGCCTGGCGGACGGAATCGGGATTGGCCAGCAGATCGGTCAATCCGGTGGCGAAGGTGGCGGGAATGTCGAGCAGCGATTGCTCGGTGAGTTCCAGGGCGCAGCGACCATCGGCGCGGTCGCCGCTTCGCCCGGCATCAACTCCAGATTGCTGACGTGGTGATCGAACACCTGGTGCAAGCGCTGGTCGATCTCGCGGTCGGCCTGGCTCACCTCGCTGCCAAGCTGCGTCGTGCGCTTGCTGAACTCCTGCGTGTCGAGATCGCGTTCGACCTCCTTCCCAATTCTCGCGCCGACCGGCTCGTCGGGAATCACTTGAGCCTGCACCGGCTTCTCGACCGGCGGGCGAAGTTGCGGTTGCGGAGAGCGGCGAATGGGCGCGGCGTTCGCGGCGGGGCGGGGCTTGGCCGCCGCACGCCGCATGAACTCCTCGATTTCGTTCGGCGCGTTCACATTTGCGATTGGCGGCGGCACCGGACGTTGCCCCATCGCCGCGGGCGGCTTCGCCTTGTTCAGCATCGCCATGAATTTCGCGATCCCGACGAGAATGCCGAAGACGACAATGATGACGAGCTTGACTAGCTCGGCATCGTTGGCGGCCAATAGTGGGGCGAAGGGGCTCATCCCGTGCTACTCGTTTTTCTGCCCGTCGCAGTCATGCCGGCCTTGGCGATCGACGAACGCATGTCGGTGTCGGCCTGGATGTTGCGAAGTTTGTAGTAGTCCATCAGCCCGAGCTTGCCCGACTGGAAGGCGTGGGCGATGGCCTTGGGCACCTCGGCCTCGGCTTCCAGCACCTTCGCTCGGTTCTGCTCGATCTGCGCGATCATCTCCTGCTCCTCGGCGACGGCCATGGCGCGGCGGCCCTCGGCGTTGGCCCGCGCGACCCGCATGTCGGCCTCGGCCTGATCGGCCTGCAAGCGGGCGCCGATGTTTTCGCCCACGTCGACGTCGGCAATGTCGATCGAGACGATTTCAAACGCGGTTTGGGCATCCAGGCGGCGGCCCAACACGGTCTTCGAAATGCGGTCAGGGTTCTCCAGCACTTGTAAATGCGACGTCGCCGAGCCGATGGCGCTGACGATCCCTTCGCCCACCCGGGCGATGATCGTCTCCTCCGTGGCGCCGCCGATCAACTGCCGCAGGTTCGCACGCACAGTGACTCTCGCTCTGACCTTCAATTGTATGCCGTTCTGGGCCACGCCGTCCAACGAGTCCTTGCCCATGCCGCGGCCGGGGCAATCGATCACCTTTGGGTTGACGCTGGTTTGCACCGCCTCCAGGACGTTGCGGCCGGCCAGGTCGATGGCCGTGGCCAGTTTGAAATCGAGCTCGACCAACTTGGCCTTGGCGGCGGCGATCAGGGCGCGGATCACCAACGGGACATTGCCGCCGGCGAGGTAATGGGCTTCGAGGGCCTTCGAGGTGACGCCCTGCTCGCGGCCGATGCCCGCCTGCACCGCCATGATCTTGCTGCGAACGATCACGGTCGGACTGACCTTGCGGAATTTCATGCCCACCAGATCCCAGATACCGATGCCCGCCCCGGTGGTGACCGATTGAATCCACAGGCGGAAGAATCCGATGAAGACCATCAGCATGATCAGCGCCAGGAACAGGCCGATCACGATGCCGATAATGACCAGAACCTGCCAGGTCTCTTTGGGGATTTGAGCAAGAAGCATCATGGACGACTCCGCGGCAAAGGATTGAACGTTCTATCCCCGTCTGCACCTTAACATCCTCCCGCGGCCGCTCGCTGTCAAGCCGGGGGGGTGCCGAAGGGATCCTCGTACGTCCGCTGCAACGGGTCGGCCGGCGGGGGGGGCGATTCCTCGTCGGCAACCGGCCGGACGACCAGCGAATGGCCCCGCACCTGCACCACGCGCACCGTCTGTCCCACCTCGACCGGCATGCTCTCGCTCACTGCGTCGAGCGTTCGGCCGTCAAGGGTGATTACTCCGCTTAGGAGCAACTTGCTTTTCGCCTTGCCCGTCCGGCCGATGAGCCCTTTGAGGAGCTCCTTGTCGGGGTTGTCGGGCAAGACGTCCTCGCTCCTTGGCGCGACCAACAGAACCCGTTGTCCCATCGCGGTTTTCGGCCAATACTGAAGCGCCAGCGCGATGATGGTTGGCAAACCGGCGGCGATTACGACAAGAATGACGGCCCCGACCGCGGGACTTTGGCAGAAACCCATCACAATCGCCGCAATAAGAGCGGCGGCCGACAGGAACCCCAGCACGCCCGCCGAGGGGAAAAAGACCTCGAGCAGAGCTAGCCCGGTTCCGAGCACCAGCAGCAAGATGGCCCAAATCCAGGGGTCCATAACAGCAGCAGTCAAGAGACTTGATAGTATCGGCAACAACAGACCAAGCGGCACAACCGCTAGCGGATGCCGCTTTCGCCCCTTTTTCGGGGTAGACGACACTGATAGTATAACCAATGTTAGGATAGCTGTTGACTACCACTTATGCAAGATTCCGCCCGCGGCGGAAACGTTCTGATGGCAATGAAAACGCCTGATCCTCGCGAAGAGCCCGAGGCCGTAGCGGTTGGGGCCGGTATCGACTGGTCCAGGGCTCTGGCCGAGCACGGGCGTTGGTTGCGAACGGTGATTGGCGCCCGGCTGGGCGAACCACAAGCGGTCGAGGAGGTGATGCAGGAGGTGTCGCTGGCGGCGGTTCGTCAACGGGCTCCGCTGAACGATCCGGAAAAAGTGGCCCCGTGGCTCTATCGTTTGGCGGTGCGGCAGACGCTGCTGTATCGCCGCAAACAAGGGCGGCGGCGGAAGATGATCGATAGCTACGCCCGACGTTTCCAGCCCACCGAGGCCGATACCCGACAGGCCGACCCGCTGGGTTGGCTGTTGGCCGAAGAACGGCGAAAGCAAGTCCGACTGGCAATGTCGCGTCTGCCCACGCGAGACGCGGAAATCCTGATGTTGAAATACACCGAAAACTGGAGTTACCACGCCCTGGTCGAACACCTCGGCATCAGCCACAGCGCGGTCGAAGCCAGGCTTCATCGGGCACGGCAACGCCTGCGGACGGAGCTGGCCGCGATGGACGTGGTTAGTGAAGGAGTTCGAGACTGAAACCGCTTGCGGTTTCGCCGCTTGCGGCTTCGCAAGAAAGGGAAAGACAAAATTCGCTGGGACGGCGCGTTGCTCGTCCCGCGTTACGGAGCGCGGCCATGAACACCGGCGACACCCGTTTCGACCGCTTGGTCGATGACGAACTGAGTGAAGAAGAGCGGCGGCAACTGCTCGGCCAACTCGACGACGAGCCGGCGGGCTGGCGACGTTGCGCCTTGGCGTTCCTTGAGGCTCAATGTTGGAGACAGGCGCTCGGCGAAGTGCCGAACGTCCGCGATTCTCTCCGCGCGACTCTGCAATCCAACGCACAGGATGCCGGCGAGACGTCCGCGCTTGCGGGGAAGAAGACGACGCGACGAACGCTTTGGCTCGGCCGAGCGAAGGTCGTCTCGGCGATGGCGGCCAGCTTTCTGGCGGCAATGTGGCTCGGCACAGTGGCGCAACACGCCTGGGTCGGCCACTCGCGGATTGCCGGCGGCGGTGGCACAACGGAGGTTGCCGACTTGAACGGCTTTCATCCGTCAGTGACGCCGGACGATACGGGAAGCAGACTGGCGACTGCGCCTCTGCGGGCCGGCTCCGCATCGAGCCCGTGGCGAGTGGTGACGGTCTCCGCGCCGGCGGATGGACAGCAGCCGCGGTCCGCGATCGAGGTGCCTGCCGTCGAACGCGAGAATATCGACGAGCAATGGCGGCGGAGCGTGCCGCCGGCCATTCCCGACAACGTCTTGCAGGCGCTTGCCCGCACGGGCCATCAAATCGAACAGCAGCGGGAGTTCGTGCCGGTGCCGTTGAAGGACGGCCGTCAGTTGGTCGTCCCCGTCGATCGGGTCAAGGTACATTACGTCGGAAATGGACCGTACTAAATAAGGAGTATGCGCATGTCGAGAAATTGTTGGCTGCTGGGTGCGGCGTTGGCGATGTTCATTGCCGCGCCGGCGATGTCGCAACAGCCGGCGAAACCGCCGCAAGCAAACGTCGGCACGGTCCGCATCGAGGCCCAACCGAGATTTGAGATTCAGCAATCCGGTCCGAACGTCACGTTTCGTCAGGTGGGGCAGCCTGATTCGAGCGCGGCGAGCCGCGAGTTCGTGCCGAGAACGTACTGGTTGGGAGTTCACACCATGACGGTGCCGCCGGCGTTGCGGGCGCACATGACCCTGCCGGAAAAGCAAGGGCTGTTGGTGCTGTTGGTCGCCAAGGACAGTCCCGCGGCGAAGGCCGGCATTGCGCAGTACGACATTTTGCTCCGTGCCGGCGGCAAGCCGCTTGCCGATGCGCCAGACCTGCTGGCGGCGGTCGAGGCGGCGAAGGAGACGAAGCTGAAGATCGATCTGATTCACGCCGGCAAACCGCAATCGATCGAAGTGACGCCGGCCAAGTGGCCCGCCGCCACGGGCGCGGCCGCGCCCATGCCCGAGCCGGCGGATTGGAACACGATTGAAGACTGGCTGAAGAACACGTTCCCGGGCCAAGGGGCTGCCGGCCCTCAGCCGCCCGTACAGTTCCGCATTTTTCATCCCGGCGCGATCCTGCCCAGCGGCGTGCTCGGCCAGAAGCCGCTGCCGATGAACATGAGCGTCAGCGTCACCAAGGAGGGCAACCAGCCGGCGAAAATCACCGTCCAGCGCGGCAATGACAAATGGGAATTGACCGAGAAAGACCTCGATAAGCTTCCGGCCGACGTTCGCCCGTTCGTCGATCAGATGCTCGGCCACGGCATGACCGGCGTTGTCGGCGGGCCTGCTCCGCCGATGGCGTGGGGCTGGACGTCTTCTTCCGGTCCGGGTGGTGGAGGCGCGTTCCAGTTCTCCGCGCCGCCTCCCGCAGGAATGTCGCAACCCCCGCCCTTTCCCGGCAATCTGAATCAACAAATGATGGAGAAGCGGTTCGACGAAATCAATCGCCGCATGGACCAGCTTTTCAAGATGATGGAGGAGTTGACCGAGGGGCATGAGCAACACGCCGCCCCGCCGCCTCACGACAAGAAGTAACGACCCGCTGACGTCGGGGTAACTCCGATGTTGGGGCGGCGGTTCAACTGCCGCCCCAACGTTGAACTACCCGCCTAAACGCGAAACTAAGGACTAAATCGGTTCCTGCCTCCGCAGTTCCCCACTGCGGCATCCACGAGGGACGGCGCCGACCCCCGATTGGCGCCGTCCCTCGGTGCGTTTTCCCTGGTGGGGCAGACATTCCTGTCCGCCAGGCCGGTGGGGCAGACACTCCTGTCTGCCAAACGTGCCGCTCTCCTTCCGGCAGACAAGAATGTCTGCCCCACCGGGCGATCTCTTTTCACTGCGGGAAGAAGGTACGTTACCAGATCGACGGCCAGCTCTTTTCCGAGTCAGAGCAGCCGAACGCCCGCAGAAATTCGGGAAAACCGGCAACCGAACCGAGCACGCGCCAGCGCGGCGGGCTGTGGACGTCGCCGGCCCAGTGCAGACGCAGCCACTCGGGCCGCACGTTCGTCCGCCAGCTTTGCCCAAAGGCGATGAAAAACCGCTGGTCCGGCGTGAAACCGTCGATCGTCGGCTGCTCTTTGCCCTTCGCCGCCAGCTTGAACGCGGTGTATGCGACGCGCAGGCCGCCGATGTCGGCGATGTTCTCGCCGAGCGTCTGCTGGCCCTTAAGGCACTTGCCGGGCAGCACTTCGTAGGCATCGTACTGCCGCACGATGAACTCCGCCCGCTCCTGAAACCGCTTTGCGTCGGCGGCGGTCCACCAGTCGTTCAGGTTGCCCTTCGCGTCGTATTGCCGCCCCTGGTCGTCGAAACCGTGCGTCATTTCATGCCCGATCGTCGCGCCGATCGAGCCGTAGTTCGTGGCGTCGTCGGCCTTCTCGTCGAAGAAGGGCGGTTGCAGGATGCCGGCGGGAAAACACATCTCGTTGAGCGTCGGCTCGTAGTAAGCGTTGTTCGTCTGCGGCGTCATTTCCCAGTCGCTGCGGTCCACCGGCTTGCCGAGCTTGGCCATCTCCCGCTTGAACTCGAAAGCGTCGACGGCCAGCGCGTTGAGCACGTACGGCTGCCGCGAGATGTCGAGCTTGCTGTAGTCGCGCCATTTGTCGGGATAGCCGATCTTGCTCTGCATGGTGTCGAGCTTCTTATAAGCCTCGGCCTTGGTCGTTTCGCTCATCCAGTTGGCGGCGCGAACGCGCTCGCGCATGGCCTGCTTACAGAATTCGACCATTGCCAGGGCGCGGGCCTTGGCGGCGGGGCTGAACGCCCGCTTCACGTAGAGTTGGCCCAAGTCCTGACCGATGGCGGCATCCTCGGCGGCCAGCACCCGCTTCCAGCGCGGCCGCAATTCTGTGGCCCCGGAAAGCCGCTTCCCGTAAAAGGAGAAATGCTCGTCCACAAAGGGCTTGCTCAGATAGTCGGCCGTCTCGCAGAGGAGATGCCATCGCAGGTAATCCCGCCAGACGCTCAGCGGCTCGGAGGCGAGCAGACCGCTTATGGCCGTGAGAAACTCCGGCTGACGCACCAGGAGTTGTTTTTCGTCGCTGGGAAGCGCAATCAAAGCGAAATAGCCGTCCCAGTCGACGCCGGGGGCGACCTTGGCGAGTGCGCTCCGCTTGAACTTGTTGTAGTTCTTCTCGGGATCGCGCAAATCCACGAGCGTGCGGGAAGCTTTCGCCAGCTTCGTCTCGAAGGCCATGATCGAATCGGCGGCGGCCTTGGCCTTCGCCGGCGGGTCGCCCGCCAATTCGAGCATTCGCGCGATGTGCGCGACATAAGCGGTGCGGATTTCCTCAGAGTCTTTGCCCGCGCAAAATAATAGTCGCGCTCCGGCAGGCCGAGTCCCCCCTGGCTGAAGCCGGCGATCATGGCCGTGGCATTCTTGTCGTCGATCTGCACGTCGAAGTGGAAACCGACGTTCAGGCCCTTGGTCTGCAACAGGGCGATGGTCGCAACCAGTTCCGTGCGGGTCGTGAACGTCTGAATGATCTTCAACAAGGGCGCGATCGGCTGCACCCCTTCGCGGTCGATCGCCGCCTCGTCCATGCCCGATGCGTAGAAGTCGCCGACGCGCTGCACCACGCTCCCCTTCGGCGCACCGGCTTGCGCCGACTCTTCCAGGATTGTTTTCAGGATGGCGAAGTTGCGTTCGTCGATTTCCTGGTTGACGCCATAGGCGGCGAATTCGCCGGGAATCGGCACTTTGGCGAAGGCGCCGTTCGCGTAATCGTAGAGATCCTTGCAGGGCGAAACGGCCGGGTCCATGTACGATCGATCAACGCCGAGGATCGGCTTCGCCGCACTGCCGGGTTTGTCCTGATCCTCTGCGCGGGACGCACCGGCAGCGGCGATAAGGATCACCGCCGCTGTAACTAGCCACAGACGACTTGACATGCTGATCTCCTGCTATCAAAGAGTGCCGTGCTGATTGACCGGTTAACCGCGATAGGCCGAACCGGACTCCAGAATACTCAACGTTCTATGGTTGTTCGGATTCGGCCTTCGTGAGCGCCCGGTCGAGCTTGTCGACTGTTGCAATGCTCGGCGAGTGTTTTCCCTGCTCTAAACGATTGAGCGTCTCGGGCCGAATGTTGGCGCGGCGGGCCAATTCGGCTTGCGATAGCCCCGCCGCACGCCGGCGACGGATGATTTTTCGCGCTAGAATTGCTCGCATCGTTTCCACCGCCGGATAGTTGCCGTCGGCATCGCCCCGCGGCAGCAGCGGCTCAGACGTTTTTCCTGCCAGTCGTTTGTATTCCACTTCCGGCAATACGACAAACCGCTGCCCGGCCAATGTGAGAGTCTGTAAGGTCGCCATGCTTCACTCCTCGTAGAATCCGTCCCTATGTCCGATTTTCTCGACAATGACTTTCTCGCCCTCAACGCGAAACCGGAGGCGATAATCGCCAGTGCGTAGGCGAAATCGCCCAACCAAGTTTCCCGATAACGGCTTGGCGCCGCTCACCTTGGGCCAATGACGGAGCCGCTCGATCATTTTCGAGACTCGGCCGAAGATGGGCATGGGCAGTTTCTCTGCCTGTTGTCGTGCATCGAATGTCAGGACGACTGCCGCCATATCTCAAGTATCCGTGACATTGACTCGAATGTCAAGAGTTATGACAAGTATCCTCTTGCCACTCTCGCAGTGCAGTCACGACCATGCGAAGCCGCAAGCGGTTAGAGCAGACTTTCCAGCAGCAGCCGCATTTTCCGCATCTCGGTAAGCTGATCGACCCCGGACATGGCCTGTAAGTCGACGCAGAGCGCCCGATCGTAGCGGACCTTGTTCAATTGATTCACCAGCCGGCCGTATTCCACCTCGCCCTGGCCGATGCAGACCTGCAACTGGTCCTTGGTGGTGTCGCGGAGCCGCACGTGATAGACGTGCTTCATCACCGGCTGATAATTCACTCCGGCGTGCGGGCCATAGACATAATGGCTCGGGTCGAGCGTAATGCCCAGGCCCTTGACGTTGTCGCAGAGCACGGCGGCGGTATCGGGATTCTCGGTCATGCGGCCGACCTCGGTCAACAGGCCGACCCGCACCCCTTCGCGCGAGGCGAGCGCCACCATCGTCCGCAACCGCTCCACCTCGGCGTTGAAGGGGGTGCCCAACTCGGCCGATCGCACCGTGATCGTCACCACCTTGATTGTCTTCGCCAACCGGCAACAGGCGGCGAATTGGTGGTAGTAGTCGGGCTCGGGCGCCTCGATCTCGACGCTCAACGCCACGGTTGTCAGCCGGTGGGTCTGCCGGCAGAGGGCCACGGCCCGCTCCGGATCGGCCAAGACCTCCGAAGGCTTCAGATGCCCGTCGGCCTCGTGAATCATGATCTCAACGTTGGTGTATTCCAAATCGACCAATTGCGCCAGGGCGGCGTCCAGCGGCAAATGGGAAAAGCAGCGGCTAGTGGCAGAGACAAACACGCGACGACTCCTTTCTGAACCCCAAGAACCTCTTTGACTAGCCTCACAGCTTACCTTGCCGCGCCCTCTCCTGGCAACACCAGCCGCGGTAATTGTCATGGCCAAGATGGTTTAAACCGGAGCCAACGGCTCCCGGATTGTGGCAATTTGGCGGGAATACTCCGGGAGCTGTTAGCTCCCGGCTATTGTCACGCGACATTATCAACCTGACAGTCAATAAACGAAACCGCGATCCCCTGCCGCTTTCGGCAATCCGCATCGCGTTGCATTGCGGCGAAGGCGAGATAGAATGAAGAAGCCGCTTTGCCAAGCGTCGTGCGGCCCACCGTTTCCCGATTGGGATAAGAACGCCGCCTGGTGCGGTTCCACGATCCACATACTCACAAGAAAGGACTCTGGCAATGGACCAGACCCCTCCATCCGAAGGCTCTTCACATCCTCCCGTACACGCACAGATCGTCCCCCAGCCGGCGCCCGTCCCACCGCCGCGGAAATCGCGGTTCTTTGTTCGGCTGTTCATGGCGCTGGTGTTCTTCGCCTTCCTCGGCTCGCTGGCGCTCAACTTTCTTTTGCTTGTCGTGGTCGGCGTGTCGGGCCTCGCTTCTGCCGAGGATGAAGGCCGAGTGAAGGAGAAGTACTTCTCCATGAATCGCGACGGCAGCGACAAAGTGGCCATCCTCTCGATCGAAGGCACGATCCTCAGCGGCGAAGGATTCTTCAAACAGCAGATCGATCATGCCCGCAAGGACATCAGCGACGGAAACCTGAAGGCGATCGTGCTCCGCGTCAATTCGCCCGGCGGCACCATCTCGGGCAGCGATTATATGCTCCACCACCTCCGCAAGTTGGTCGAGGATTCCAAAAAGGCCAAAATCCCGATCGTTGTCAGCATGGGCGGGATCGCCGCCAGCGGGGGCTACTACGTCTCGATGTGCGTCGGCGACACGCCCGACACGATCTTCGCCGAACCGACAACCTGGACCGGCTCGATCGGCGTGATCATTCCGCACTACAATCTGGCCGATCTGATGGGAAAATGGGGGATCCAAGAAGACGCCGTCGCCAGCCATCACCTCAAAGGCATGGGCAGCTTCACCCGCAAGATGACCCCCGAAGAACGCAAAATCTTCCAGCAGTTGGTTGACGACGGCTTTACGCGGTTCAAGAAGATCGTCCAGCAAGGGCGTCCGGCATTTCGCCAAAACCCCGCCGCTCTGGACCGCTTGGCCACCGGCCAGGTTTACACCGCCGACCAGGCGCTGAAGAACGGACTGGTCGACCGAATCGGTTTCATCGAGGATGCGATCAACCGGGCGATCCAGTTGGCCGGGCTAAATCCAGCAGATGTGAAAGTGGTCAGATACCGAGCGGAGCCGCGTCTGTCAGACATTCTTTTCGGCCAGACTCGCGCTCAGCCCTCGTTCGACCTGGCGGCAGTCTTGGAGAGCTCCACGCCTCGTGCATACTACCTGTGTACGTGGCTCCCTGCTTTGGCGGGCAGCGCGAAGTAGAAGAAGACTTACGGGGCGGTAACGGATTCTGGAGCCGGCCGTTTAGCGGCCGACGGCACGTGGGCCGGGTGCTTTCTTCCCCCTGGCGGCGGGCAAACGAGCGACAAGACTAAACGATTTCGCTCCTCTGCCCACATTCCGGCATCCGCCTTAAAGTTTCACGATCCCGCTGACGATAACGTCTGCAACGATTGTATCGACCGCAAGGATTTTGTGTGTAAGGCCAACTTGGCGGTCTAGGTAACTTGGATGTTTTAGATGGAGGTCGCCCCATGAAGGGCTCGTTCAACTACCGGAACCCTCTGCGAATCTTATTGCTCGCGCTCGCGCTGGTCGCCGGCGTCGGCCTGACGGGGTGCCAAAGCGACTTCGGCGGCCAGTCGTTGCCCAGTCCGTACTATATGTCGGACGACGTGCAGTACTTCCCGCCGGGCGCGGAGTTCAAGCTCAGCAAGGAAGCTGCCGCCATGAAGGCCTACAACCAGGATCAGGCCCTGCAAGCGGCCACGCATTGAGTCTGTCCAACATACGCCGAACGCCGGCCGGTGGTCTGTGTTGAGGCAGCTTCGCCTGCTGAAACACGATGCATTTGACCGCGTTGTGGGGGGGACGGCGCCTTGCGTTGCTGGCGTCCCAGGCGCGGCACGCCGCAGTTGCGGCACCCCTTGGACGTCAGCAGCGCAGGGAGTTTTCTCGGCTCTTCTGGTTCTAGGTGCCAAAGCGCTTCGCGGGAAAAGGGGACAGGCACCTTTTGCCGGAACGGCCCTTCGGGTGCTTCGCACAAAAGGTGCCTGTCCCCTTTTTGCGGCCATCGCTATGCTCGACTTCGCCCTTTCCCCCGCCGCTTCCCAGTGGACTCATCTGGTGTTGGTCTGGGTCGGCTTCGGTACTCTTGTCGGGCTGCTGGCCACCGTGATCTTCCCCTTCCGCCGCCCGCTGGGCCCGTTCTTTGCCGTGGCCGCGGGCATCGTCGGCAGCACTGTCGGTCTGTTAGGGCTCAGTTGGCTCGTGCCCGACCGCGAGTTAGATCCCATCACTCCCTTGGGCTTCTTGGCCGCCACCGTCGGTGCCTTCGTCCTGCTGGTGCTCTACCGCATTGGCGTCGCCCTATTCGGAAAACGCCAAGGCGACGCCGAGAAGCAATAGTCCGGATTTCTCACGACGGTGGGGTAGACATTCCTGTCTGCCTCAGGAAATCGCGGCGTATCTGGCAGACAGGAATGTCTGCCCCACCGGACGCAGCGTCGCTCGTTTTCGCCGCGTGGTGAGGAATGCGGGATAGCGGCTTGCCGGTGACACTGCCGTACAGTACGATGTCACCGTGGCTTCCTGGAACAGCAGTCCGCATTAACCGGCAACCGGGTGGAACGACATGTCTGACGAACCGACCGATCTGATTGCGCGATTACAGCAGAACATTTCGAGCGTGGTGCTCGGCAAGGCCGACACGGTGCGGCTGGTGGTGGTGGCCCTGTTGGCGGGCGAACACGTCTTGTTGGAGGACGTTCCCGGCGTGGGCAAGACGCTGGTCGGCAAGGCCATCGCCCGCAGCTTGGCCGGCGTTTTCCACCGCATCCAGTTTACCCCCGACCTGTTGCCGGCCGACATCACCGGCAGCAGCCTCTACAACAGTCAGGCGCACGAGTTCACCTTCAGTCGTGGCCCAATCTTCGCCAACGTGGTCTTGGCCGACGAAATCAACCGCGCCACGCCGCGCACGCAGAGTGCGCTGTTGGAGTCGATGAGCGAGCGGCAGGTGTCGGCCGACGGTCAGACACACGCGTTGCCCCGGCCGTTCATGGTGATCGCCACGCAAAACCCGGTCGAGTTCGAGGGGACCTATCCGCTGCCCGAAAGCCAATTGGACCGCTTCCTGCTTCGCATTCCGCTGGGCTATCCCGAGCGCGGCGTCGAGTTGCAGGTGCTCACCAGCCATCGCGAAGGCGAGCCGGTCGATTCGCTGGCCCCGGTGCTCGATTGCGAGCAAGTCTCTGCGTTGCAGGCGGCCGTGCGGCAGGTGACGATCGAGGATTCGATCAACCAGTACGTGCTCGACATTGTCGAAGCCACGCGGCGTTGCGACGAGTTGCACGTCGGCGTGAGCACCCGCGGGGCGTTGGCCCTCTACCGCGCGGCCCAGGCGGCGGCGTTGGTCGCCGGTCGGCGCTTCGCCGTGCCCGACGACGTCAAGCAGCTCACGGTCCCGGTCCTGGCCCATCGCGTCATTCCCAAGGGCTATCTCCACGGCGGTGATCGCGAGGCGATCGAATCGTTGATCGAGCGCCTCGTCGACGCCGTGCCCGTGCCGGGGTAGTCGGTGAATTGTCGAACGAACCGTTCAGCCGGCGAACTTGTTCGCCGCGGGGGAGAAAGCATCGGCGGCCCCGGCGCGGCGAACAAGTTCGCCGGCTAAACGACAGGCGCAAAGGCGGATACGCACAGTTCGTGCGAGATGGGACTAAACTTAGTCCGCGGACTAAATTTCGTTGTTCGACGAACTTTGGCCAACGATGACATAAGTCCCGAGTGGAAAAAGGGATATGGAAACGACGGCCCCCGCGAACAGGGAATTGCCAAATGGTCACCGTTGGCAATTCAGCCTCCGCCAGATGTTCGTCGCAATCACCGGCGTCGCAATTCTCCTCGGCTGGGCGTCGTGGGGCGGTTGGGGCAAGAGCGACGCCGTGGTTTACCTCTCGATCGCTTTCTCGGCGGGCGTTTTTTCACGTGCCGCACGGCGATGTCTGGTTGCGGCAACCTTACTCCTTATCCTCATTGGATCGACGGGAGTCTTCCCGTGCAGTCCATTTCTGCGGATCTCTGCGCCTGCGCGACAATCACCTGCAACGTCCTCGACCCCTGGCCGTTTTTTGTTACCGCTCCCGCCGCATGCTTTTGCACGGCGTTCCTGCGTGCGAATCGTCTAATATCATTTTGGTCATTGGTGTTGTCACTAATCCTGGGTGAATGGTTCACCGCTGCGGCTATCGTTTATTCCTGCGGCTACGAAACGCTATTTCAACTCTTAGGATTCCAGAACTCCGATGCATTCTTCCGGGAATTGGCCCTCCATCAGTGCTTTCCCAAACGATTTCCTGGACAGTTATGGTATATCGGCGCACCATGGCTGCTTGGGATAGTCGTCGGCGAGATCATGGCGCAACGCCGAAAACCTAGCGGCGGCGAGCGGCAACGAGTATAATGGGAGACGGTAAAGGGAGCGCCTTACTCCGCGAGGATAACTCACCATGTCGCTAACGATTGACGCAGAACCGGCGCCACTGCAAACCGATACCGACGGTGTAGTCCGCGTCGGCGGAACGCGGGTGACTCTGGACACGATCGTGGTTGCCTTCCAACAAGGGGCTACCGCCGAGGAAATCGCCGAACAGTATCCTTCGGTGGCACTCTCCGACGTTTACGCCGCCATCGCCTTCTATCTTCGCCATCGTTCCGATGTCGAAGCGTATCTGCAGGAAGGAAACCGTCAGGGCGACGCCCTACGCCGGGAACTAGAGGCAAAATACGATCGGCAAGAAATCCGCAACCGCTTACTGGTAGGACGCTCCTCAGAACTGTGAACCTTAGCGGTGCCTGAATGCGTCTCCGTCGCCAAACGACCATCTGCCGCGAGGGGCTCTACTTTCTGGCGATTATCGCGCTGGTCTTCGGCGGCGCGGTGATTAAAGAGGTCAACCTGCTGCTGATTCTGGCTGGAATGCTGCTCGGCCCGTTTCTGCTGAACTGGCGGGCCGTGAAAGCGAATCTGTGCGGGCTGAAAGTCGAGCGGAACTTGCCACTGCGGATTTGCGCCGGCGACGTGCTCTCGGTCGATCTGAACTTGACGAACACGCGGAAGAAGCTGGGCAGTTGGGCCGTCGTCGTCGAGGAGCAAATCCAGCGGGAAGTCAGCAACGGACGCAACAATCATCGCGGCCAGCCGACGCTGCGCCCGAGCGTGCTCTTCCCCTACGCCCCCGCCGGGCAATCGCGCAAGGGCGCCTACCGCGGCCGGCTGGTCGAACGCGGCCGCTACCACTTGGGGCCGTTGCGGGCCTCGACGCGATTCCCCTTCGGGCTTTTCTCTCGCACCATCACCCTCGGCGAGCCGGAAACGCTGGTCGTGTTGCCCCGTTTGGGCCGGCTGACGCAAGGCTGGGCGGCGCGGCGGCGAGAGGCACTGGCCGGAACGGACCGCCGCCGCCAGCAGCCGGGTACCGAAGGTGATTTCTACGGCGTGCGCGAGTGGCGCAGCGGCGACGGCCAACGGCTGATCCATTGGCGAACCTCCGCGCGGGCGGGCAAGCTCGTCGTCCGCCAATTCGAGCGGCCGCGCAGCCGCGACGTCGCCGTCGTCCTCGACCTCTGGCAGCCCGAGCCCCATCGGCCCGAACATGCCGAAAACGTGGAACTGGCCGTCAGTTTCGCCGCCACCGTGTTGGCCAACCTGTGCCGCAAGGGCGGAAGCAACATTTCGCTGGCAGTCACCAACGGCGCGCCGCAGTGTACGGGCGGGCCGGCTTCCTCGGCGACGCTGCAACGCCTGATCGAGCAGCTCGCTCTGATCGAGGCCCAGGCCGACACGTCGCTTCCGGCGTTGCTGGCGGCGACGTTGCGGCAAGTCAATGCCGGCACCGAAATCGTGCTGGTCAGCACCCGCGCCGTCGACCTGACCGATGCGGCGCAGTTCATGGAGATATTGTCCGACCCGGTGATGCGCGATCGCGCCCGCCGTATCCTCTGCGTCAACACAGCAAGCGACCGCCTGGCCGAATACTTTTCCCCTGACCCCTGACCTCTAGCCCCCAGTCCCTAGCCCCTGTTCCCCATGTACCTCGAACGGCTGCTACAGATCAACATGGCGACGCTGGCGGCGCTGGGGGCGCTGTTGCTGGGCATGGGCCAGCAGAGCGAAGGGCCGCCGCTGTTGGTGATCTTGGCCGCAGCCGCCTCGGTCTGGCTCACCGACATAACCGCCCGAATCCGCATCGGCCGCTGGCCGGCCAATATCCTCATGCTCATCGGCGCCGTCGTCTCGCTTTACGATCTGTATCCGCCGGAAAGCGAGATGCAGACCATCGGGCTGTCCTGGTTCCTGATCTACCTACAAGTCATTCTTCTGTTCCAAGAGAAAGATCAGTGGAAGTACTGGCTGCTGATCATGATCAGCCTGTTGGAAGTCGTCATGGCGACGTTGTTTAGCCAGGGCATCTGGTTCGGTGTCCTGATTGTCGTCTACATGCTGGTCGGTTTTTCGGCGATGACGCTCTTGATCCTCTATCGGCAATGGAGCTTGTTTGCAACGGGCGCGCGGCACGGGAAGGGAACGGAGGGAATTGCCGGAGGAACTTCTCGCCGCTGGGTGACGTTTTTCCGACAATCTCCTCCGTCCCCTGAGGCCACTCCAAGCACAGGCGGGCGAGACGCCCACGTTGCGAACGAGAAAAAGCCCGCCTCGCGTTGGCCGCTGGCGGCCCAGCAGGCCGAGTTCAGCAGCGTGCCCGGCGGCAGCAGCCACGCGGGCGTGGGCCGCGATCTGGTCGGCCGCCTGACCCGCATGGGCCTCAATACGATGGCCCTGACGTTTATTGTCTTCTTTGCCGTCCCCCGCTACGGCCAGGTTACCCTGCGCGGTTCGTTGGCCAAGCCGCAACCGCTGGTCGGTTTCAACGATCAAGTCAGGCTCGGCGAACTGGGCAAGATCATCGAGAGCCGCGAAGCGGTGATGCGCGTGTGGTTCTTCAAGGGGACCGAAGGTAACGACCCCCTCCCGCCCCTCCACGGCGATCTCTATCTACAAGGGGCCTACCTCATGCTCTACAAAGACGGACAGTGGAGCGTGGGCCACCCAAACTGCAATCTGGGCGAAGGCAGCGAGCCGTTGCCGCGAGAGCACGCCCTGCCGAAGTTCGGCGTCGTTCGGCAGAAGATCGCGATCGAGGGCACCGATCGCGATGAGTTGTTCTACGTCTCGCCGTACATCTCCGTGGAAAAAACGAATACCGATGTTACGGTCGATCATCTCTTACAGCGGCTGCAACGCACGGTACACCATTCTTCGCAACCGCTCACTTATACTCTGGCCACCACGGCGATCGTCCGTGGAGACCAATCGCCGTTGACCCCGGCTTCGTGGAACGATTTGCCTTGGGACGCGGCAGCCGTGCCGGCCGGCGATCTGCCCCAGCTTGTGAAACTGGCACAAAAATGGGCCGATCAGTCGCAACTTCCGAAGGAGGACATTCGCGGCCGGGCCGAATTCCTCACTGGAAAACTGGCCAGATCGGGTGAGTTTCAATACAGCCTCTCCGGCACCGAGCGCGACCCCAACATCGATCCCATCGAGGATTTCGTTACCGAGCACAAGCAAGGGCATTGCGAATACTTCGCCACGGCGCTGACGCTGATGCTCCGCAGTCAGAAGATTCGGGCGAGATTGGTCTGCGGCTACAAATGCGATCACGACGACTGGAATTCGGCCGGCGGCTATTACCAGGTTCGCCAGTGGCACGCCCACGCTTGGGTCGAGGCGTTTCTGCCGAGCAACCAGCTTCCCGACGACGGGAAGCACGGCAAAGGCTACTGGAAGCACTGGTATCGGCCGCAGAACGAACACTACGGTTCCGAATGCTGTTGGGAGACGGGCGGATGGATGCGGCTCGATCCCACGCCGGCCGGCTTCGCCGCGGAACGAGAGAATTGGCTCACGCCGCTGCGCAAGGGGCTCGACTGGCTCGATGGCGCCTGGTCGAAGTACGTCGCCGAACTCGACTGCCAAACCCAACGCGAGGCGATCTATCAACCGATCGCCGAAGCGGCTCGCTGGTTGTGGAGCGAGGTGGTCAGTTCGCCGGTCTGGCAGTTGTTCGACTCCTTCAGCGTCGCGCTTTATCTCGACCATCTCAACCGCGAGGCCCGCTGGGCGCTGTCGGCGGTAATGGGGATTGGCTTCATCGCGGCGACGGTGTGGCTCGGCTTGTTGCTGTTCCGCATCGGCCGTCGCCTGGCGGCTCGTTGGACGGGCAACCACGCGCGGCGGCGCGGTCGGCGCGGAGTCGAGATCGCGTTTTACCGGCGTTTCGAGAGTCTGATGGCCCGGCGGGGGTTGGTCCGCGCCGCGGCGCAAACGCAGCGCGAGTTTGCGGCCGCCGCCGGCACCCGTCTCGCCTCGCTCACCGGCGAAAGCCGCTTGGCAGCCCTTCCCGCCACCATCGCCGACGCCTTCTACCGTGTCCGATTCGGCCAGATGCCCCTGGACAATCTCCAGAGCCGGGCGGTAGAACAAGCATTGGACGAAATCGCGGCAGTCGGCAAGGATCGCCGCCCTAGTCGGTGATTCCGCCCGATGTGGGCATCGAGAGAACAACGCAACACGTTTAGCAGCCGCCGGTACGGCGGCTCGCGGCGGTGCCAAGGTCGACGTGCCGTCGACCGCTAAACGAGGATGCACGCCATGAAAATCGGACTTGTCGGTTATCAGGGTTCGGGCAAGAGCACGCTCTTTCACTGGCTGACGGGCGTGGCGCCCGATCCGGCGCTGGCCCATACGGGCCAAAGCGCCATGGCGCCAATTCCCGACGCCCGCTTCGAGCCGCTGGTGAAAATCTACCATCCCAAAAAAGTCACGCACGCCGCCATCGAGCTGGTCGATACCCCGGGCCTGAGCCGCGCGCACGAGGGCAACGCCGCTCGCATGGCGATGATCCGCGAGGCCGGCTGCCTGGTCTTCGTCGTCGCCGCCTTCGACAACACCAATCCGTTGGCCGACCTCCGCTCGTTCGACGAAGACCTCGTGCTGGCCGACATGGAGATCGTCACCAACCGCATCGCGCGGGTCGAAGAGCAACTCAAAAAGCCGCTGCCCCGGCCCGAGCATCAGGCGTTGGAGCACGAGCACGGCACGCTGAAGATCGTGCTGGCCGCGATGGAGTCGGGCCGGCCGCTCCGCGAATCGCACATGACCGACGAGCAGCAGAAGGTAACCCGCGCCTTCCGCCTGCTCAGTGAAAAGCCGCGGCTGCTGATCGTCAACACGGCCGACGACGAATCGCAGCCTGAGCGGTTCACCTCGCTCTCCACGCCCGATGTGCCGGTGCTGGCGGTGCCCGCCGGATTGGAGTTGGAACTGGCGAAGATGAGCCCGGCGGATCGGGCCGATTTCGTCGCCGAGATGGGCATCACCACCACCGACCGCGACCACCTGATCCGCACGCTCTTAACGGCCTCGCGGCAGACGACCTTCTTCACCGCCGGCGAGCCCGAGGTCCGCACCTGGCTGCTGCACGAAGGGGGCACCGCCCTGGAAGCCGCCGACGGCATCCACACCGATCTCGCCCGCGGCTTCATCCGCGCCGAAGTGATGACCGTCGCCGATCTGGTCCGCCTCGGCAGCGAGCGCGAGATCAAGGCCCATCATCTGTTGCGGCAAGAGCCAAAAGACTACGTCGTCAAGGACGACGATATCCTGCTGATCCGGTTCAGCGTGTGAAGCGAGGGGACCGTCGTGCGGCCGTTCTAGGGATCGGTCGCCAACTCATATCCCTTTCCTGCATCCGCGTCGACGAGACGACCGCCGCGGAAATACAATTCGATCGATTCGCGATGCCTGATGGGTTTTGACAGCCAAAATCGGTAGTGAATTCAAGGTATTGTGCTAGCACACCACTGCTAGCAGGCGCATTTTGTGGTTGCCTTTGGCGGCGTTGCTTGAGAGTAATTGAAAGGAGGGTCCATGAAGTAACTTCGCAAAGGAGGATGAATCGTCATGTACCAGCGAACTTTGAAACTTTCACAGGCTCAGCGCAGGACGTTGGTTGAGTATCGGAACCATGATCGGCGTCCGGACGTGCGGGAACGGTGTGCGGCGATCTTGAAGGTCGCCGACGGCCAATCGCCTCATGCGGTAGCGACTCAGGGACTACTGAGACCGCGAGATCCTGACACCGTGTACCATTGGTTGGATTGCTATGAACAACACGGGATCGAAGGACTGTTGTGGCGGCGGCAGGGAGGCAGCCGTCGCCGTCCCTTTCGAGCAGCGGGAACAGGTGTTGGAGCGGCTGCGGCAAGGCCCCGGCGAGGAAGCTCGCCGCGAGGCGATGCCGACAGCCGCTGGTCCGCCGCCCAGCCGCTGGACGTTGCGGACCATTCGCGCCAGCATTAAGACGATCCAGAATTACACGCTCAGTGGCGTGTGGCGGTGGCTCCGTCGCAAACTGGGAGTGAAATTGCGTTCGGGTCGGGTCCAGCATTTTAGCCCGGATCCGCAGTATCGAAGCAAGGTAGCCAAACTGAAACGATGCCTGCGAGCAGCGGCGCAACCCCCAGGAAACGACATTGCTGTTCATCGACGAAATGGGGTACGCCGTCTGGCCCGAGCCGGCGCCGAGTTGGGCTGCCGCCCCGCCCGCGGCTCCACCGCAAGCGGATCGGCAACAGTCCAACAATGGGCTGTGGCGTGTGATCGGCGGCCTGAACGCCTGCAGCGGAAAAGTGACCTACGTGGACAACTACATTATCGGTCGAGCCAAGGTCATCGAGATGTATGAACGGATCGCGAAAACTTACGCTCGCGCCAAGACGATCTACGTCGTTCAAGACAATTGGTCGATCCATACTCATCCCGACGTACTCACGGCCGTGGGGGCATATCCTCAAATCAAGCCAATCTGGTTGCCGACTTACGCCCCCTGGCTGAACCCGATCGAAAAATTATGGCGATGGCTGAAGGAGACAATCCTCAAAATGCACCGTTTGGCCAACGACTGGCCCGCCTTGCACCAGCGCGTCACCGACTTCCTGGAGCAATTCGCCCGCGGCTCGAAACAGCTTCTGCGGTACGTAGGGTTGCTCGGCAACGGTCAACTGGCCCAATCGCTGCATTTTACGTGATTACTACCGAATCTGTTTGTCAAAACCCATTAGGACCAATCTTCACGGTTGTCGTAGCGAACTGCGGCGTCCGGATCGCCCATGATTTCGCGGACTTGCTGCAACGTCATTCCTGTACGAAGCTGCAAATACCGTGGCTCGTCCAGTCTTCCACAGAGCCACAGGCCGAAGATCATCAGCGCAGAGGTGCAGACGAATAGTACAACGACGCGCCACAGTTTGATTTCGCAACTGCGAATTGTGAGCAGAGCCATCTCCCCATCCTCCAGCGACGGTTGCTTGCGAGCAGCGAGCCAGTGTACGCGACTCCACTGGTAATCTATCTCATCGATGAACGACGGTCAAGAGACCTGTTCATCCCAGCGCCGCGCCGAGCAATCGCATCCCTTGATAGAGCACTGCGACGACGCCGATCAGCGCCAGAATCGTCTTGATCTGGTCGGCCGTCGAAGTCGTGCCCGCATTCGAGGCCGTGGCGGGACCGGGGAGGGAACAGGCTCGGCCTGGATCGGCTGGGCGTCGGTCGGCGGCAGTTTCTTTGGCTTTGTCAACGGTCGGCGACGTGGGCAACGTCGAAAGGGACGGCAACGGCAGGAGCGGTGCCGCGGCCACCGCGGTCGGCGGCGGGACGTCGCCGGCAGGATTGCCGATCGGGCGCTCGTTCGCCAAGCCGACGGGAATCACCGGCAGCCCGCCCGAACGCGATTGGTCGGCCAGCATCACACGCTTCGACAGGGCGCGAAAATCGCCTTCGACCGAGGCGAGGAACCCGCGCAGCCGGCCGCAATAACTGCCGGTGGTGCATCCCGAGGCGGTGCCGAACAGCACGCCCGCCAACTCGCCACGAGTGTTGAGGATCGGTCCGCCCGAGTCGCCGTTGCGCCGGGGCGGAGAGTTCGACCATCTCGGCCGGATTGTTGCCGCCGGGCGAGACGTATTCGGTGCAGCGGCCCGTCGCCACCCGATACGACCCGCTGCCGTAGCCGATGATCGTCAGCGGATCGCCCGGCCGCGGCGTTTGGCTGGCCAGCGGGATCGGCTGCACGTTCGGCCGGCGAATGGCCAATGCCGCCAAGTCCCAGTCGCGATCGACCCGCAACAACACGCCGCGGGAGCGGAAGCCGTCGGGAAAGTAAATGACGATCGGCCCGACGGCGTCGCGGACAACGTGCCAGTTCGTCACTATCAGTCCGGAAGTTTCATCGACGGCCACCAGCGAGCCGGAGCCGTAGGAAACGCCGTCGCTGTCGGGCGCCACCACCCGCACCACCGCCGGATGCGGCGCGACGAACGTCGAGGCTGCGTTGACGTAAGGGTCAGCCCAGACGGCCGAAGCGGCAAGAGTCGCAAAGACAACGCAGCACGTCAAAATCACGTGATGCAACGAAGCAATACGGTGCGAAAAGAAACAGCCGGGGGCTAACAGCCCGCGATCTTTATCACGGTGGGGCAGACATTCCTGTCTGCCTCGGGGGATGCGGCAATCAGGGCAGACAGGAATGTCTGCCCCACCGGACCGATCCTTTGCCCCACCGAATCCGCCGGGGGCTGTTAGCCCCCGGCTATCCTTCTTCGTTGCATTGAATCCGACGAACATCGTGCGCCTATCAACGAAGCGGGGACAACCTAAGGGGACAGTCCCATTTTCGTCGGACGAAAATCGGGATAGTCCCCTCCCTCATGCTTCGGCGGCCGGACGAGCCGCGGTTCATCGCTTTTCCATCGGAAGGTAGTTTGTCTCGGTCGGCCCGGTGTAGATTTGCCGCGGACGCTGGATTTTCGTGGTCGGATCGTCGTGCTGCTCCTTCCATTGGGCAATCCAGCCCGGCAGCCGGCCGATGGCGAAGCAGACGGTGAACATGTTCGTCGGTATGCCCATCGCGCGGAGCAAAATGCCGCTGTAGAAATCGACGTTCGGATAAAGCTGGCGATCGATGAAGTAGGGATCGGCCAGCGCGATCTCTTCGAGTTTGCGGGCGATGCTCAACAAAGGGTCTTGCCGCTTGATCTGGGCGAAAACCCGGTCGCACGCCTCCTTGAGAATCTTCGCCCGCGGATCGTAATTCCGATAGACCCGATGGCCGAAGCCGTACAGCCGGAACGGATTGGTTTTGTCCTTGGCGTGCCGCAGGCAGTCCTCGGGCGACATTCCGCCGCGGTGTATGCGGTCGAGCATGTCCATGACTTCGACGTTCGCCCCGCCGTGCAGCGGCCCCCACAACGCGCACACCGCCGCGGCGCACGAGGCGAACAGATTCGCCTTCGCCGAGCCCACGATCCGCACCGTCGAGGAACTGCAATTCTGCTCGTGGTCGCCGTGCAAGATGAACAGCAGGTTCAGGGCGTCCTCCACTTCCCGCGTGACGATGTACTGTTTGTAGGGGAGCGAGAACATCATGTGCAGGAAATTGGCGCAGTACCGCAGGTGCGGGTCCGGGTAAATGAACGGCAGCCCGAGCGAACGGCGATAGGAAAACGCCGCGATCGTCCGCACCTTGCTAATCAGCCGCGCCGCCACCTCCTCCAGCGAGCCTTCGCCCTCCAAGGCGATGAACTCCTGGTGATAGCAGGCCAGGTTGCTCAACGTGGCCGAGAGGATGGCCATCGGCGGTGCGCCGGGCGGAATGTGATTGAACTGGTGCTTCACCCCTTCGTGCAACAGTTCGTGCGCTGTGAGCAACTCGCTGAACCGCTTCAGCTCGTCGTACTTCGGCAATCGGCCGAAGATCAGCATCCAGGCGGCCTCGACGAAGTTCGGCTTGCCGGTGAACTGCTCGATGGGGATTCCGCGATAGCGGAGCACGCCCTTTTCGCCGTCGATGAAGGTGATGGCGCTGCGGCAGACGCTGGTATTTCCGAGCGAAGGGTCGTAGGTCGTCAGTCCCGCCTGCTCGCGGAGCTTCGTAATGTCGATGGCCCGCTCCCCCTCGCTGCCGGTGAGGATCGGCAGTTCGATTTGCTTGTTGTCGACGGTCAGGATTGCTTTGTCGGGCATAGTTTTCCTCCACCTGTGCAGGTGCGCAGTTGTGAACCATACATGATACAGCAAGCCGGGAGCCTTTCAAGCCCCCGGCGTCTGGCGGAGATGGTCTTGGCTGCTCTCGGGGTTCGGGGGCGCGACCAGCATTCGGCGATTAGTTTTTGCCTGCCGATAGACCGGTCAACTCGGGCGGGAGCTTCCGCACGCAGAGGATCTTGTCTTCGCTGCCGGTCGCAAGCGACTTCCCGTCGGGAGAGAACGCCGCCGACAAGACGCCGCCTCGATGATCGGCAATCGTCAGTTTTCGCTCGCCGCTGGCAACGTTCCAGAGCGTGACGGTTCCATTCCAGTCGGTTGCCGCCAGCAAGCGGCCGTCGGGCGAAAACGTGATGCTCGTCACCCAACTCGCCGACGGTCCCTTGTCGGTAAGAAACGACTTCATCAACGATGCGTCGTCGATTTTGTAGAGATCGACCTTGCCGACATTCTTCTCTCCGGGCGGACTCGCCGCCTGGCAAGCGATCGTGCGGCCGTCGGGCGAGAAATCGGCGGTGTGTATCCCGGGGAAGATGTGAGCCAGCTTGCCGGTTGATACGTCCCACAGTTTCACGGCCGTTCCCGCGGAGGTCGCCAGGAACTTGCCGTCGACCGAATACCTGACGAACTGAACCGGCTTGTTGTCGGATTTGATCGTTCGCAGCAAGGTGGCTCGCTTAACATTCCAGAACTGGACGCCGCCCCACATCTTTCCGCCGCGGCCGCCGTATTTTCCCCACTCGCCGATTCCTGCCGCCAGGGTTTTTCCGTCGGGCGAGAAGGCCAATCGCGAAATCAACTCGTCGGTGCCCCATGTGCGCGTGATTTTGCCCGTAGCCGCATCGCGCAATTCCACCTCAAGGTTGAAGACGGTTGCTAGAGTCTTTCCATCGGCGGTTTGGGTCCATTCACGGGGAACGAGACGATTATCGAACCACCGCAGCTTTCCAGTTGCGACATCCCATTGGCGAAGCGCGCCTTGCTGCCGTTCCATCTGTGGGACCGACTCCGGATCTCGCATCAACGCGGTGATCGTCTTGCCTTGGGAATCCCAGACGATTGTTGCGGGAACTTGATCGTGGCAGAGTACGCCGTCGGTAAGATAGTTCGGATTGTCGGCATAGGCTTGCCGGGGCAGCCGTTTCGGAGTCTCCATGATGACGTCTCTTCGAAAGCCGTCGGGGATGGCAAGCGAGAACAGCCGCGCATCAAGCGGGCCATTCCAGACGAACTTGTCGAGACGGAGTTCCATAGGGAACTTCGGATCGGTACTGCGGGCCTCGATCTTCGCCGGAAGCCCGCTTTCCGCGTCCACCCACACCAGCATTTCGCCGCTGCCCATGCCGAAGAGGGTATCGATTTTGTGGCAGCGATATACCTGCGTTCGGCGGCCCCTGAGGACTTCTTGGCCCATCTTCTCCGCGTCATCCGGCTTCATACGGCGGAGTTTTTCGATTGGATTGCTGGAAATCCGGGCCACGTCCGCGTCGATTGTAATTACCTGGGCCCGCTTGTTCGCCATGTCTAAGATCAAGCCTCGCTTTTGATCGATGTCTGCCAAACTACAAACCGTCCCGGCGAACTGCTCATAGCGCGTTCGGTTGTCTTCGATGTAGATCACCCCCTTGTCTTCCCGCCCCTTGCCCAATCGTATGCTCGTGGTGAAACGAACCGACTTGGCGGCCTTCACCTTCTCGATCACCTGGGCGAAGGCCGAACCGCCGGAGTAGTTCAGCAACAGAACGCCCGCGGTCGCCATGACCAACAGCGCTGCCGCGGCGGTCAGACCCGCGATGAGCGATCGAGCGGTTGTCCAACCACGCTTGCCGACGTTGAAATCGCGGGACGGCGCAACGCCAGTCGCAGCCAACTGCTTGGCCCGCGATTTGACCCGCGCGATCGCGTCTTCGGGGATCGGTTCCGCTAATGCCGCCTCGACGGCTGCTTGCAGAGGCGGTTCGAGGTTCTCGAAATCGGCAGGACGATGGTTATCGTTCATCTTAGGTCTCCTTGCTGGAGGACGGCCAGTTGCGTAAGCAAACGCTGACGCGCCTTGTACAATGCCGTCGAAACGGCTTCGGGAGAGACGCCCAAGGCCGCGGAGATCTCGTCGCGCGACAGTTGCTCGAAGTGGTGCATCACGAACACCGTTGCCTGCTGGTCCGGTAGCCCGGCAATCGCCCGCCGCAGCCGGTCGGCCAACTCGCTCGCCTGCAACTCGTCCGACGGCGTCGCGGTCGATACACGGTCGCAATCGCGCAGCGCGACCGTAGGCCGATTGCGCCGCAGCCGATCCAGCGACCGCAGCGTCGCCAGCCGCACGAGCAAACCGGTCCAGCTCCGCACGGGGCCCGCCTGGTGCAACCGAAATGCCTCGATGAACACGTCTTGCGACACGTCCTCCGCATCCTGGACGGATATCAAGATTCGCATCGCCACTCGGAACACTCGCGGCGCGTGGCCCTCGACAATCCGGTCCCAATCGGGCGATTCAACGTCGGTCATGCAGTCAGCCTCACCTCCGAACATCACAAGGGCGTCTATCAGATAGTCGCACCGAACGTCTCGCGATGACCCGAAAAGCGTGCAGAATTGTGCATGCATCCACCCCCGGTCGGCTGCCTGCCTTCCAATGAAAGACGATGTTATGGCGGGCTCAGGCGAATCGCCGCACCATTACCGCCGCGGCTTGGCCTTGCGGGGTGACGTTGAGGTTGATGAAACTGGGGCCGGGACGAACGTTGCCGTTGCGAACGGCGGCGACCGGACATTCGGGGTCGGGCGTCGCGTAGTTGAGAATCGGGAAGAGGCGGTCGTGCTGCACCGCCAACAGGCTGGCGATCAGTTCGACTAGCCCGCTGCCGGCGCCTAAGTTGCCGAAATGACTCTTTGCGGCCACCACCGGCGGCGGCGTCGAACGGGAGGCGAAAACTTCTTGGATCGCGCGGGCTTCGTCGGCGTCGCTCGTGCGCGTGCTCAAACCGTGGGCGTGGAGATGGCCGACATCATTCGGGCTGATGCCTGCCGGCGCAGAACCGCGCGGAGAACATTCGCCATCGCCCGATCGCGCTGGGCCACCAGCCGGCGGCCGGCTACAGAACTAGTGGCAGCGGCGACGACTTCGCCGTAGATCGTGGCGCCGCGGGCTTGGGCGGACAAAAGCTCTTCGAGCACCACCGCGCCGGCCCCTTCGCCGAGGACCACGCCGCGACGGTCGCGGTCGAACGGGCGACTGGCCGCCGCCGGATCGCCGTCGCCCAGGTAGACCTCTTCCTGCTGCACGGCGTGAATCATCTTCATCGGGTGCAACCGCGTGCCGGTCGCGCCGACCAGCATCAACTCGGCGCTGCCGCGGAGGATAATCTGATACGCCTCGCCGAGGGCCGCGTTGGCCGCCGCCTCGCGGAGCGTGAGCGAGTTGTTCGGGCCGCGGAAGTCGTTGTAGATCGCCAAGTGGCTGGCCGGCATGTTCGGCAGATATTTCAACAGCCACAGCGGCGACATCTTCGTCATCCCCTCGCGTCCCCAACGCGAGAAGTGGAACCGCCGCTGCTCATCCAGGCATTGCATGATCCCCTCGGAAAACTCCTCGGGGGCCGAGAGCATGTAGTCGGCGCCGAAGGAGATGCCGACGCGTTCGGGGTCGATGCCGCCGGGCTTCCAAGCGGCGTCGGCCAGGGCCAACTGGGCCACGGCCACCCCCATCTGACACTCGCGGCACATCACCTTCAGCCCCTTGCGGATCGCCTTCTTCGTCTCCTTTTCGAGCGGGCCGAAGTCGTCGATCTCTCCGCTGAACTGCCCGGCGGCGGCCCCGACCGAGACCGGCATGGCATCTGTTGGCCGGGCGAAGGGGACAGTCGCATTTTCGCCGGCAGAAGCAGCGGCAGGGTCAGCAGGCCGCATCGAAGGGGACAGTCCCATTTTCGCTGGGGCGAAAATTGGGACAGTCCCCACGCCGCTGCGGCCCTGCGAAAGCCCTTCCCAAAGGGCTTCCTTGCTGCTTCCCAACGGACAAATGGCTGCAACGCCCGTGATAACAACTCGTCGCGCGGCTTGCGTCATGCACTCACCAATGCAGCGGTCAGCGGTCGGTTCTCAGCGATCAGAAGCGGTTGCTACAGATTGCCGGCGGCCCACCTGGGGATTCGTGCGGCCTGCTTGCCGAAAGAAGGCCGCGTCAAGGATCGCCCATTTTAACAGGTCGATTCAATCGAGTCGAGGGCGAAGATGCCCAGTAGATCCCGCTTGCCGAGCGGGACTTCCGCGCTCCGCATTCAAGTCCCGCTCGGCAAGCGGGATCTACATGGCGCTGGCGGGCGATTCCCCTCCCCCTTGGGACGCGGTTGAACGGCTGGGAGGCGGCAAAAATTACCCATTTTCACTGCAAATGAATCCCGCAAGAACCGTGCAATCTTCCTCATCGGTCTGCCGATACGTGAAACATGCGCCTGCAAGCGCGCCTTGCCGGCCGATTTAACCCGACTTAGGGGATTGCAGCGCGAGCCATCGGGCTTTCAGGAGTCAGGCAACATGCAAATCAAGGTCTACGTTCCGAAGGTCATCGAGATTCCCAGCGAGTACCTGCCCGCGTTGGCGAAGCGTGCGGCCGACAGCCTCGGCAGCCGGGCTCACGACGTCTCGGCAACTCGGGGACATCTGGTCCGTCAGGCGGTGCAAGACGGGCTGCTCCGCGAGTTCGACCCGCTGTTGGGCGAAGACGGCACGGTCGATCTGGTCTGCGACCCCGGCACCGAAATCCCGCTGGAGTTTGAGAACCGCACGCTCAGCCTCGCCGAATTGCTCGACTCGCTGCAATACAGCCGCAACAACCTGTCGGACGTGAAGACCGCCGACAAGGCGGCCTAAGCCGCGTAGGTCCCGCTTGCCGAGCGGGACTTGCATCTCAATCGCAGAAGTCCAGCTCGGGACGCGGGACTTGTAAATCGAGCGCACAAGTCCCGCTCGGCAAGCGGGATCTACTGTTCTGCGCCATTCTTGACGCCGCGCTGCCCGCTTGCCAAGATAGGCCGATCGGAATGATCGGCCCGTTCCCTGGAGGTAAACGATGGAGATAGTGCAACCCGGCAAGACGCGTATCGGCTGGATCGGCACGGGCGTGATGGGGGCGAGCATGTGCGGCCACCTGCTCAAAGCGGGTTTCGCCGCCACGGTGTTCAACCGTACGCGGTCGAAGGCCGAGCCGCTGTTGGCGGCCGGCGCGGCCTGGGCCGAAAGCCCCAAGGCCGTCGCCGAAGCCGCCGACGTGATCTTTATGATCGTCGGCTATCCGGCCGACGTGCGGCAAACGATTCTCGGCCCCGGGGGCGTGCTGGGAGGCTGCCGGAGTGGCGGAGGCAAAGGGGACAGTCCCATTTTCGCTGGCGCGAAATCGGGACAGTCCCCAAGATCATCGTTGACATGACCACCAGCGAGCCGTCGCTGGCCATCGAGATCGCCGCGGCAGCAGCGAAACTGGGCGTCAGTTCGCTCGATGCCCCCGTCTCCGGCGGCGACGTCGGGGCGCGCGAGGGCCGGCTGTCGATCATGATCGGCGGCGATGCCGAGGCCGTTGAATCGTTGCAGCCCTGTTGGGCGGCGATGGGCAAGACCTTCGTTCGCCAAGGCGGGCCCGGCGCCGGCCAGCACACGAAAATGGCCAACCAAATCCTGATCGCCAGCAACATGGTCGGCGTCTGCGAGGGCCTGCTCTACGCTTACAAAGCGGGCCTCGATCTGGAAACGGTGATGCAATCGGTCGCCAGCGGCGGGGCCGGAAGTTGGTCGCTTTCGAACCTCGGCCCGCGGATCATCGCCAACAATTTCGCCCCCGGTTTCTTCGTCGAGCATTTCGTCAAAGACCTGGGCATCGCCTTGGCCGAAGCCCGGCGTCTGGGTCTCTGCCTGCCCGGCCTGGCGTTGGCCAACCAGCTTTACCTCTCGCTGGTCGCCCACGGCCACGCCCGCGACGGCACGCAAGCGTTGCAACTTGCGCTGGCGGAGATGTCAAATGTCGATTGGCTATCCCGAAGATGACAATTGAGGCCGAGCAACGCCGCGAAGTATAATAGTGTCATGGGCTGTTCGGTGCAGGAAGAGGCGTCGGTCATGTTGCGAAGATGCGTGATTCTGTTCGGGCTCGGACTGCTCGGACTTCTATCGACAGGCTGCGGCGATACATCGAATTCCGGGCCGGAGGAACTCTCCTTCCGCGAGCAGATCGCGCGGGCGAAGGACGAAGCTGACCCGGAGTTGCGGGCGAAGGAGCTGATCCGCATCGGCCGCGAGCAGGGCAAGGCGCAGGACATCGCCGGGGCGGAAGAGACGTTGCGGCTCGCCTGGAAAGACTGCGACGCGATCGCCGACCCGGCGGCCAGGGCGAACGCATTCGTCTTGATGGCGAAAGCCGACGTGGCCCTGGGCAATCGCGCGGACGCCAAACGGGCGGCCGATGAGGCCCTCGACGCCGCCGCGAAAATCGAATCGGCCGCAACGAAGGCGACGACTTTGGCCTCGGCGGCGCAGGCAGAGGGCGCCGCGAACGACCCCGACGCGGCGGCGGCCACGCTCAAGTCGGCCGAGCAGGTCGCCGACAAGATCGCAGACCCGGTGGATAAGACGGCGTCGCTCTCGGCCATCGCCGAGGCGTTTCATAAGATCGACAAATCGGCCGATCGCGACCGCGTGATCGGCATCGCCTTGAAACTGGCCGATTCGATCGGCGACGCCCGCAAACGCAGCTTGGCCCAAGCCGACGTAGCGGCCAGCCAGAGCGCGTGCAAGCAGCGCGACGCCGCCACGAAGACCTTCGAGTCGGCGGTGGAATCGGCCGGGAAAGTGAAATCGCCCGACTCGCGGGCGTATGCCCTGGCCGACGTGGCGAAGCTGCTGGCGAAGGCCGGCTTTCGCGGCAAGGCCCGCAAAGTGCTCGACCAGGCCGAAGCGGCCGCCGCGAAAGTCCCCCAGGCCGACATGCAGGCGCAGGCCCTGTATTACGTGCAGTCGCTGATGGACAAGGTGGCCAGGGGGGAATGACGAAGCTCGAATGACGAATGACGAAGAAATGACGAGGGAATGACGAAGCTCGAATGACGAATGACGAAATGCCGCGTCGTCATTCACGCCTCGACATTCGTGCTTCTTTCGTCATTCGTCATTCGAGCTTCGTCATTTACAACAAGTGCCTCGCCTTGATCTCCAGATAGCGGTTGATCAACGGCGCAGTCATGTCCTCGGGAAAGACGTCGAGCATCAGCACGCCCTTTCGCCGTAAATCGACGAGCGCCTGATGCCGCCAGGCGAGAATGTCGGCGGCGGCGGCCGTGCGCCAGAACTGGTCCTCGCCGCCGTCGGTGTCGGCGGCGTCGAACATGCGGCGGTCGCGCAACAGCACGCCCAGCGGCAAGTGCCGGCCGACCAGATTCGTCAGGTAGCGGTCGATCTGATCGGTGTTCACCTGGTCGATGACGTTCGTGACCAGCACGACCAGCGACCGCTTGCGGCAGTGCGAAGCCAGGTAACGGAAGGCCTCGTCGTAACGCGATTCGGTCAGCCGCGGAAAGCGATCGAAGGTGGCGTGCAGCAGGCGGTTCATCTGGTTCATGCCGCCGCAGGGCGGGACGTAACCGTGAATCTCGTCGGAGAAGGTAATCATGCCGACGCTGTCCCCCTGCCGCAAAGCCACGTAGCCGAGCATCAGCGCGGCATTGATCGAGTGATCCAACAGGCTCAGGCCGGCCGCCTGGTTGGTCATCATCCGCCCGCAGTCGATCAGGAAGACGATCCGCTGGCTCTGGCTGACCTGGTAATCCTTGACGGTGAGTTTCCGCCGCCGCGCGGTCGCACGCCAATCAATGTGTTTGTAGTTGTCGTCGATGTTGTAATCGCGGAGCCGCTCGAAATCGTGGTCTTGGCCGATCTTTCGCGCGCGCCGCACTCCCAACAGGCTCAACCGATTGGTGCGGGCCAGCAGGGCGTATTGCGAAAGCTGCTGCATGTCGGGAAAGACGTGGATGGCCGTTTCGACAGGGTAGTCGATGAGATACTGCCAAAACCCCAGCCGGCTCCTCGCCCGCACGTGGACGCTGTCGACGGCGAACGCCCCGCGGCGGCTCGGTTGCAGCACGTAGTGCAACGTCGAGCGGCTGTTGGGCAACAGGGCCAGCGAGAATTCCGCGGGCCGAGGGTCCAACTGCTGCGGCACGTCGTCGCGGACCTCGACGTTCAGCCTGCGCCGCGAGTGGTTCAGCAGCAGCAACGACACCGCATGGTGCTTTCGCAGCGAGGCGATCCGTCCGGCGTGGCGTTCGACGGAGAGCCATTTTCGCCGCGGCAGGGTCAGCAGATCGCCCAGGGCCAACAACAGCAAGAGGGCGTCGATGGCCATCACCAGCAACGTCATTTCTGCCGCGGCCAGAATCGCCCACGCCGCCACGGCCGGGGCGATGGCCGCATAGACCAACCGCAGCCGCGGATAGATGCGCAGCCCCCAAGCCAGCCCGACCAACGGCAAGGCAATCGCCAAGAGTTTCAGCGAAACCAGGGCCAACGGGGTCAAGTGTCAAACTCCTCAGGAAAATTGTGGTGCAGGCGTCTCGCCTGCATTCTCTTGGGCAGGCGTCTCGCCTGCATTCTTTTGGGCAGGCGGGACGCCTGCACCACAAACCGTTGGGGTGGCAGTTGAACTGCCACCCCAACAAGGGTCACAGCCGCGGCACCTCCACGGATTGAATCACGTCGCTCAACAGTTCGTCGACCGTGTGCCCTTCCACTTCGGCCTCGGCCGAGAGGATGACGCGGTGGCGGAGCACGGGCAGGGCCAATTCGACGACGTCGTCGGGCACAGCGTAATCGCGGCCGCGAAACGCCGCCAGCGTCCGCGCCCCCTGCATCAGAGCGATGCCCGCCCGCGGCGAGGCCCCGAGATGAAACTGCGGCCAGTCGCGCGTGCTCCGCACCAGCGAATTGATGTAGCCCAACAGCTTCGGATCGACCGTCACTTGGCCGTTCCGTTGCGCCGTCGCCACGATCTCCTCCGGGTTGGTCACGGTTTGCAACTCGCCCAGGCGGCTGTCCAACTCGACCTGCGTGCTGTGCATCTCCAGCACGCTGGCCTCCTCCTCGACGCTCGGATAGTTGATCACCAGCTTGAGCATGAAGCGGTCCAACTGGGCTTCGGGCAGGTTGTAGGTCCCTTCCGACTCGATCGGATTCTGCGTGGCCATCACCAGGAACGGCCGATCGACCTTGTACGTCGTTCCCTCGATTGTCACGCGATGCTCCTGCATCACTTCCAACAGGGCGGCGTGCGTCTTGGCCGGCGAGCGGTTGATTTCGTCGGCCAGCAGCAGTTGGGTGAAGACCGGGCCGGGCCGGAAGCGAAACTCCTGCGTCTTCATGTCGAAAATCGGCGAGCCGGTGATGTCGGAAGGCATCAGGTCGGCGGTGAACTGGATTCGGCCGAAGCGGCAGCCCAACACCTGGCCGAGCGCGCGGACGAAGAGCGTTTTGCCCAGTCCTGGCACGCTCTCGATCAGCACGTGCCCGTTGGAAAAGAGCGCCACCAGCGTGCCCAGCACCAATTCGTCCTGGCCGACGTAAATCTTGCGCATCTCGGTGGTGATGCGGTCGAAGAGTTCCTTGTTCATAAGCAATGATCCTCGATTGAAGTTATTTTTCGCGTTCCGTTCTCTGTCGGTAGTTCAGAATTCGCTCCATCGCGTACGCCCGATCACGGGAGCGTTTCAGCATATCGGCCAACGCGTCGACGTGCCGGGCGAAATCGGCGTTGCTCTCGGTTTCGGTCTTCTTCGCGCGGCCGAAGATCGGCCAGCGCGAGAAGCAGAAAAGGATGCCGACGGCGGCCAACTGCAACAGGATCCAGTTGGTCGGCCAGCGGTTGAAGACCTCCCAGCCGTTGACGCCCTCGGCGGTCGGGTCCTTGTCGCGGATGGGCGGCCCGCCGGCGTAGCTCTCCAGAAACACCACGGTTTTGCGGGGCGGGCCGACGGCGTCGATCAGCTTGCCCGCCAGCTTTCGATGCTCGTGATTCACCAGCGGCAGATTCAACAGGAACGAACCGTTGGCGACGACGATCAACTGGCTTTCGTCGTACGGGCGGCGGCTGACCATCGCATCGCTGCCCGACCGCAGCAGCACCTCGGCCGCTTTCGACGGCGTGATCCGGCTGCGCAACTCGATATCCGTCTTCGCGGCGTTAATACCGTCGAGCCATGCCGCGTCGCCTGCGAGCTTCTTCACCTGCCGCAGCGGCGGCGAGCTATCGACTGTGAACCAGCGGCAGTCTTCCGACTTTGGCAGCTCATCGCGTCGGATGGTGAAGTTGGTCTTGGCGGCCCATAACTCCTCCTGCACCAGTTCCCGCTGCTCCTTGGGCGCGCCGGGCAGGACGTGCTTCCAGTACCACGGCGTGGCGTCGAAATCGCGGCCCACGTAAATCAGCGTGCGGCCCGGTTTCGCCGTCATCCAGCCGTTCAACCAGCGGCGGACCTCCTTGCTCGGCGGCTTAAAGTCGTCGGGAAACCAGACGATGCAGTCGGCCTTCGCCTGCAACCGCGGCGAGAGCACCGACCAGGAAAAGACGCGGTGCCCGGCGTGCTCGAACATCTCGCCCAACACCGCGGTGCCGTTGACGCTGTGCTTCGCCCCCAGCCCCTCGCGTTGTCCGTAGATCGTGTCGACGCCGCGGGAACAGCCGGCCGCAAGCAGGAGGAGAAGCAGAGGGGAGAGGGGAGAGAGGAGAGGGGAGAGGGGAGAGGGCGAACGGTTTAGCCGCGCCCCGAAGGGAAGCGATTCACTTCGTTTAACCGCGGCGTCCATGCGGCGCGGAGCGGAAGCGCACGCATCACCGCCACGCAATGCCGGCGCGTTCGATAACCGTTCGCCAAGTTCGTTCTTATCCGTTCTCACTGATTCCTCGCGCCGCGTGGACGCGGCGGCTAAACGGCGCGATCCGCTTCCCTCCGGGGCGCGGCTAAACGTTTCACCCACTGCCCACTGCCTACTGCCCACTTCCCACTATCCGCTTCCCACCAATCTGTCGAACTCCTCCAACCGCGACCAGCACGCCTCGAACGCGGGCTGTTCGAGCGGGTGATGACCGAAAAAGACGTCCTCAAACATCAGCGTCGTCTGCTCGATCAGTCCTCCCAGCGCCGGCCAAGGGCGAATCTCCCGCAGATATTGGCGATTGGTCTTGCCGCGGGACAAGTGAATCCGCCCGTGCTTGTCGAGTTGCAGCAACTCGTGGCTGAAGAGGAAGATGACTGCCCGGCCGTATTCGCCCCGCTCGCGGCAACGTTGGGCCTCGGCCAGCAAATCGAGCCGCCGGGCGCCGACGGGCAGCGGCAGCGACTCGACGCGGTCGGCCGCTCCCACCGGCTCCACTTCGCCTCCACCCGACTTGCGGCCTTCGCGCTGCCAGAGGGCGCGGACGACGAAATAGATCGCCGCCGCCACAAGCACCGCCACCAGCATCCAACCGAGAACCTGCAAGAGCGAACCGAGAGAGAAGCCCTCGCCCCAGTTCCAATGCCAGTTCCACGGTTTCGGCGCGTCGACGCGGCGCACGGCGTCGGTCTTCGCGTCGTACCACGGGTAGCCGAACCAATGGTCGAGTGCGTCGCGGCCGCTGGTGACGGGATCGCTCATGTCAGTTGCCTCGACATCCTGGCCGCCTCGGCGCGCACCATCAACTCGACCTCCCAACCCTCGTTGCGAATCCGCAGATCAACATAGCCCAAGAACCGCGCCACCGTAAAGTAGCCGATCGTCATCCACAGGGCCAGCGGAAAGTAGAGCGTGTAAGTCAGCCCCTCCAACCTCCATTCGCTCACCAGCACCCCGGCCAGCCCTTGCATCGTCAGCCAAAACGAGCCGAACAACAAGCCGCCGAGCCCCACCGAGCCCAACCAGCGGGCGAAGAGGTCGCCGATGTTGCCGCCGTGCAGCGCCATGCTGCGGCGGAACGTGGTCATCTGCCCGCGACGGCGACGCCGCAGCGGATTGCGCTCCAGCAGGATCACCTCGTTCATGTACGGCCAAACCGAAAACGGCACGAACCAGGTAATCACCAGCGGAATCAAGAACGCCCGCAGCACCACCTGGAACCAGAACAACTGCGGCAGCCCGCGAAAGAGGCCACCGACGAGGCTTCGCACCCTCGGCCGCTCCTGGAATACCGCCTCGCCGAGGTACAACGTGGCCAGCGCAGTGGCCAGCGGCATCTCGAAAAGCACCAAAATCAACATCCACCACAAATACGCGAACGGGGCCGGCTCGTCGAAATCGGGTTCGGCGATCCCGCCCAGCAACCAGGCGTTCAGCAGCATGAAGGGCACGACGCCGACCGCCAGCGTCACCAGCAGCGGCCAGGCATAGACGCGCGTCACCCGCAGCGCCAAGTCGAGCACGTCAAGCCAGCCGCGCTCGCGGATCACGATTCGATTGCGGTCAAGCTGCATGGCTAGCGTTTCTCCCGCCCGAGCACAAAGAAGTAGACGGCCAGCAGCACGCAGGAGAGAATCGCCACGGCCGCCTTGACGACATACGGCAGCGACGACGGCGAGACGAAACCCTCGATTCCGGCGGCCAGGACGAACAACACCAGCGCCGTCCAAACGGTCGACATCGACTCCTTGCCCGCCAGGCGCAGCGACGCGATCCGCGTCCGGCCGTGCGTCCAGACCAGCGAAAACCCCAGCCGCATCCCCGCCGCCGCGCAGAGCACCACCGCCGTCAACTCGAACGGCCCGTGGGCGGTGACGAACTGGAAGAAGTTGTCGGCGTGCGGCGATTTCGCCATGAAGCCGAACACCGTGCCGAGGATGATGGCGTTGAGGATGGTTTCATAAAGCCCGCCAATTCCCAGGA
This sequence comes from uncultured Planctomycetaceae bacterium, assembly GCA_963823895.1. Classification (GTDB taxonomy): domain Bacteria; phylum Planctomycetota; class Planctomycetia; order Pirellulales; family Thermoguttaceae. Next base: position 296,076 of record CAWGNG010000019.1, on the reverse strand, counting down.
ACAGACCGAAGGCGAAACATTGCAGGCCGATGCTGCAATTGTTGAAAATGTAGAATCCGCCCATAGCGCTCCCCTCGGTGCCCCCCTCGACGAGACTGCGCTCGACCGGCTTCGAGTACATGTCCTCCAGTCTCATCATCAGGTCCTTGCTGAGCACTCGCTCGGCAAACTCGGGAGTGACGAAGGCCAGCACCGCCGTCAGCAGGAACAGCCCCCAGAAAACGCCGGCCGCCAGCCACAGGCAGCGGTCGGCCCGCAGCCGCCGCGGCACGGCCACAAACAGCTCGCGGAACCAGCCGCGGAAGGTGAGCGCCTCGCCGCGGTAAAGCTGGTTGTGCGCCCGGCCGACGAGTTGGTGCAAGTATTCGATCGTGGCCGGCGGGAGTTGGTAGGCGTCGGCCAGGGCCAGATCGGCGCAGGCCGCCCGATACAGCGCCGAAAATCGCAGCACGTCGGCCGCCGGCATCCGTTTCCGCAACCAGTGGTTCGTCTGATCGCAGAGTTGTTCCAGCTCGCGCCACTGTGTGCGCCGCGATTCCAGCAGATCGGCTACCTTCATGACTCACATCCCAGTTTCAACAAGCCCGCTTGCGGCGTCGCACGCCCCGCCCGCAATGTCGCCTTTCGCTCCGCGAAAGAACGCGGCTTTCGCGGAGCGAAAGGCGACAATTGTATCCTCGCCAATTCTCAGCCGCTGCCTCTCTCCCAAACCGACGGGGGCGACATCTTCACCATCCGCTCCTCGCTCTCACCAGCCACTACAGCCTCCGTGCCCTCCGCGTCTCCGTGGTTCGTCTTCTCTTCGTTCGACCGGCTTGGCGGCGAGAACCCCTCGGCCACGGTCGCTCTTGCGAACTGGGCGACCGGACTTGTCGCTGCCCTGAAGGGCGAGTCGCCTTGCGGCGGCTCCGCGGTGCGGTCGGCGATGAACGTGCGGCGATACAGCCCGCAAAGCAGCATGTCGAGATCCGTGCCGGGCGGAAGCTGAAACTTCTGCCGCAACGGCTCGCCGATGTGCCGGGCGATCTCGATCCGCCGCCCCCAGGGGAACAACTGACGCCGCTGCACGTAGGCCGCCAACACCCGCCCCAGCGACCGGCTGGCTTGAAACGTCGGCGGAATCGCCGCAGCGGCGCGGATCGCCTCCGGCTCGTTGATCCGCACGACCCCGCGGAGAAAGCGCCGCTCCTCGACCACGACCATCGTTCCCGCCGGCAGATCGCCGAGCCGTTGGAAACGGTCGTTGAGCGTCGCCGCCACCAGCCCGACCAGATAGAATCCGCCCGGCTGAGCATCGACGACGCGGAGGATATTCCGCAGGATCGCCTGGAACGGCGTGATCGGCTGCCCTTCGACCGCGACCACCCGAATGCCCACCAGCCGCTTGCCTGGCGTTTGTCCGTTCCAGAGCGCCTCGAACAGACCGAAGTAGAACCAGGAGAGCACAAACCAGAGGATCGCCGCCACGCCAAACCCGACGCCGATCGCTCCGATGGAACCGAACGCCAACATGGCGGCGATCGTGCAAGCGACCCCGATTGCGCCGCGAATCAGCACGTCGATCAGCAGCGCGGGCAGCCGCCGAAACGGCCCGGCGACGCGATACTGGAAGGCGATATTCTCGGGCGTAACGATTTCAACGCACGTGTCGATCTGCCCCCCCGTTGCGTCAGCCATACTCCCCATTATTCGTCACGGCGCAGCGAGCCGCAAGAGCCGGGGAGAAAAGAAGAGGTGGGGCGATGTTGGTTCGCGAGGCTGGCCCGACACGGACACAGCACGCCGTCAACCCAGAGAGATGCGGTGGGCGCCGCGGCCAATCGTCGCCGCCGCCATACCACCCACGCGGGTAGCCCGCTCAGTTTGGCTGATGACGCGGGGCTCTCAGGGCGGGGTAACGCTTCGCTTGCACTACCGCTCGTCTGAGCAGCACCACAAAGGTACCGGTCGACAGCGCCACGACCATCAACGGCATCAGCAGGACTAGTGCCTCAACCGATCTGACTTGACAGGTTTTGGTGGAGATGGTATTTCGCTTTCCGGGGCAACAACCTGTCAGGAGAGCGAACATGGGCAAGGAAGCCAAGTACGTGGTTCGGCTATCGAACGAGGAACGAGGTCAATTGGAGGATCTTGTGGCGCGAGGACGGGTGGCGAAGGCGACTCGTCAGCGGGCACAGGTGTTGCTACGTGCCGATCAGGGGCAGGGAGGTTCCTGCGCCGTGGACGAAGCGATTGCGGATTTGGTGGGCGTCAGCTTATCGACGGTCCACCGAGTTCGGCAACAGTTCGTCGAAGAAGGTTGGGAGGCATCGTTGTACCGTAAGCCGGCCACAAATCGACAATATCGCAAACTGGACGGTGTGCAAGAGGCCCACTTGGTGGCTTTGGCCTGTTCGTCACCGCCAACGGGCCGGGTGTGTTGGACGATGCAACTGCTGGCCGACAAATTGGTGGAATTGGAGATCGTCGAATCGATTGGCGCGAGGCCGTTCGCACCACGCTGAAAAAAACGTTCTTCAGCCCTGCGCAAAGAGCAATGGGTATTGCCGCCGGAGCAAAACGCCGATTTTGTTCTCGCGATGGAAGACGTGCTTGAAGTCTACCAACGGCCCTACGATCCGCAGCGACCGGTCGTGTGTTTTGACGAGCAAAGCAGGCAATTGACCAAAGAAACACGTCGGGCGATTCCCGCCGCGCCTGGGCGTCCGGCGCGGGTGGATTACGAATATGAGCGTAACGGAACGGCCAATCTGTTTATGATCTTTGAGCCGCTGGCGGGCAAGCGTCGCGTGAAGGTGACCGACCGACGTACCGCGTTGGATTTCGCCGAGGTGATTCGGGAGTTGGTGGACAGCTATCCGATGGCGGAGAAAATCGTGTTGGTGATGGACAACTTGAACACGCACAAGATGGCTTCGCTCTACGAGGCGTTTGCCCCCGACGAGGCTCGCCGACTGATCGAACGGCTGGAGGTTCACTACACGCCGAAACACGGCAGTTGGCTGGACATGGCCGAGACGGAGTTAAGCGTGATGACCAAACAGTGCCTTCGGCGGCGGATTCCCGATAAACCCACACTGGTCCGCGAGGTTGCCGCTTGGGAATCCACACGAAACACCGCTCGATGCCGCATCGACTGGCGTTTCACTACAGCCAACGCCCGAATCAAACTCAAACGCCTCTACCCGTCAATTCAGGTCGGTTGAGGCACTAGAATGATTGCCAGCAACATTGTTCCGGTTCCTGAAAAGATACAAACTGGCCTCTTCCTAACCCTGATTGTACCCTGAAGCCGTTTCGCGACGCAATCAAGATTTTCGGCAACGTGGCCTCACGGGTGCAAAGCAGCTTCCGGTGTCCCAACGTGGCTCAAGCAAACGTCAATAGGAGAATCTGGCGTTTTTCGGTTAAGATGGCAATTTGTCGCAGGATAGGAAGTCACTTTGGATCGTGGAGGATCTGTCATGGACGGCATTTCGCAGCATTTACAGCGGAAATTCGAGCGGGTTTTGCTTGAGGCGAAGGATGCGATCATCGAGACCATTTTGGCGGGCTGGGACCGGAAGACCCCGCTCCATTTCAGTCAAATCGAGGCGGCTTCCCATCGGTTGGCGACCCGTTGGAGTTGTTGCTTTCAGGAATGGGCCGCGCGGGAGATGACGGCGGAAAGTCCCGACAGCGCCGCCTGTCCGACCTGTGGCGAAGTTTGTTCGCTGGAGTTGGTGGCCCGTACGATTCTCTCGACCGACGGTGCGGTCCCCATCTTGGAATGGAAAGGGACTTGTACCCGCTGTCGGCGGGATTTTTTTCCCTCTGCGGGCAGCGATGGGATTGGACAGTCGGGAACTAACGCCGGCGATGACGCAGAGGATCGTGTATGCCTCGGCCGAGACGCGATCGAGCCAACGCGCGTCGCTGGTGCTGAAGCACGTCGGTGGTAACGAGGTCTCAGCGAGCACGGTGCAGCGTGTAACGCACCAAGTGGGGATGGAACTGGCGGAGTTGCGAGATGAAGGGGATGCGCCCGAACTGGTCCAAGCCCCCGAGAATCCACCCGAGTTGGCCGTCGTGGAAGCTGACGGCGGACGAATTCGCACACGGAAACCGGGCCAAGGTCGCGGCGTTCATGGCGAGGCTTGGCGCGAGACCAAGAACGCCAATTTGCTGCGAATGACGCACCAGACGTTTGCGGAAGACCCCGAACCGGAACTTCCGCGTGCGTTCACCGATCCCAAGCGAGTGGCGAAATTAGCGGAAAAAGAGGCTCCGCCAGCGATTTCGGCGGTATCTGCCGCGCCGCCTGGCGAGAAGGCTTGGCGTCCCCAGCGTCTGGTGCGCACGTGTCTTTCGAGCATGGCAGAGGCCAGCGTCTTCGGGCAACAGATGAAGCGGGAGGCCGACTGTCGTCGTTTTCCGCAGGCGCCTGCGCGTGCCTTTGTGGGAGACGGTCTTCCCTGGAATTGGTCTGTGTGGAAGCACTACTTTCCAAACTTTGTGCCCATCCTTGATTTCATCCACGCGCTGAGTTATCTGTACGCTGCGGCACTGGCGATGCACCCGGATTTCTCCGTTGCGTGGTCGTGCTATCTGCGCATGGCCCGCGCATGTTGGCAAGGTCGGGCGATGGAGGCGATGGACGAACTGAAGCGTTGGTTGGCTCCGCACGGTCTTGACGACACGGCCAAGCTGGACGAGAACGATCCGCGTAAACCGATCGTCGATGCCGCACGTTATCTGCGGAACAACCGCGGTCGCATGGACTATCCGCATTATCGACGCCTTGGGTTGCCGGTAACGTCGGCCTTGATGGAGTCGCTGGTCAAAGAGGTGAACTACCGGGTGAAGGGGACGGAGATGTTTTGGAACGACCCAGAGGGGGCGGAAGCGATACTCCAAGTCCGGGCCGCTACTCTATGCGACGACGACCGTCTCGGGCGCTACCTTCGCACTCGGCCGGGGTGTGCCTATGTCCGCCGCTCCACCGTCACCTCGGCCGCCTGAGCCGAGGCCGGAAGCTGCTTTGCACCCTTGCGGGGCAGATGGTCAGGTCGCGCTCCGTTTAGCAGCCGCCGGCACGGCGGCTCGGGTTTACGGCAAATGCCAGGCCGCCGTGCCGGCGGCCGCTAAACATAACGACATTATCCATCTACACTCAATAAACGACGGGGAGACGTTGTTCGACGGCGGACTGTCCCGGCTATGCGGCCTTCTGCTCGCTTTTCGGCTGGGTGGCCGCTGCGGGGGCGGGGGCGGGGCGGTGGGCGGCGTACCAGAGGGTGACCAGCGTCAGCAGCGCCGCCATCGAGAGGAACATCGTTGGGTATGGGGGAAGGCCGAGAGAGGCGCTGTGACTGAGGATGATCCCCACCGCCGGGGAAGCGACCACCAGACCGAGATCCCATGCCGCCAGCAAGAGGACGGTCGCCAGGCCGCGATTTTTCGGCGGGAAGGCGACGCTGCCCGCCGCCACGACCGCGGGCCAGAGAATGGCGTGCGAACAGCCGAAGCCGATCGCCGGGAAGGCCAAGTGCCATTCGGTGCGAACGAGGGGGAAGATGGCGACGCTCGCGGTCATGCCGGCCATGCCCAGCAGGATGATGCGTTGCGGGCCGAACCGCTCGGCCCAGCGCCGCGTGGGCACGCGGATGGCGACAGCGGCGATGCAATAAACGAGGAAGAAGAGGCCGATGCGGGGGATGCCCCGTTCGGCGGCGAACGTTCGCAGGAACGTGCCCGGCAACCCCAAGGCCATTCCCATCGTGACGCCGATTATCAGAATGTCGCCCGGACTGTAGCGGCGCACTAGCGAAAGCAGCGAGGGTTCGCGTGGAACGGAGGGATTTAGAGATTTGGAGATTTGCAGATTTGAGGATTTGCAGATTTGCAGATTTGCAGATTTGGAATTTCTAATCTCTAACCCCTGTTCCCTGATCCCTGTCCCCTGATCCCTGACCCCTGCCCCCTGGCCCCTGATCCCCGACCCCTGGCCCCTGACCCCTGGCCCCTGACCCCTGGCCGCTGCCCAGGCGAAAGGTACGGCCAACAGGCCGAGTAGGGCGGCGACGATAAACATCTGGGCGACCTGGGCAGGGACGATGCCGACCGAGCCGAAGAGGAGATCGCCCAACTCGGTGCCGACGACGATGCCGACAAAACCCCCGGTGCCCAGCATTCCGACCATCTCGGCCAGGCGGTCGTTGCAGGTCCGCATCGAGAACAAAAGTCATCGACGAACCGCCGACGCCGGCCACGGCGCAACAGTAGCCGATGCGGAGCAGGTAGATGGCCGCGCCGGTGTGGCTGGCGACGGCCAGATGGGCGAAACAGGTGGCGACGAACAGCAGCAGCGAGCCGAGCCAGAGCAGCCGTGCGCCGTAACGGTCGATCCACGAACCCAAGAACAGTCGCATCGCGAGGCTGCCGACCATTCCGACGCCGACGATCCAGCCGAGGTGAAATTCGGTTCCGCCCAAGAGCGTGACGAAGTCGGCGTAGCGGAACAGCAGCGACGCGGCGGAGGCCAACAACAAGTTCGCCGCGTACGCCAGCCAAAACGGCCGATCGTAGCCGGCAGCCTGCTCGCTCGGGCGGGGCTGCCGCGCCGGGCGCAGTTGCGGCGGAACGTCGGATTGCGTCCGGCGATGAGGTTGCGGCGGATGAAGCGTAGGTGCGGCAACGGGAGTCATGAAAGCTATAGATCGCGGTGTTGGCCGGTCTTGCAAGCGAGAATCGAGAAAGTGCGGCGATGTTCCGATCCGGGCGAACTGCTTCAGAATCGGAGCGCCATCCCCGCTTCATTGGGGCGGCAGTACAACTGCCACTCCAACCTGGAAGTGGCAGTGTGACTGCCACCACAAGTCAGATAACCGAGCAGGCGCTAGGGCGATGACGCCCGGGCTCCGTCGGTTGGGGGCAGCGAGAATCTGCCCGCGAATTCGTGACCGCCGGCCATGTAAGCAACGAATATCGTGCAAGCCGTCTTGCGCTGCACGGCAACCTGCGAAACGCCGTTCATTCTTTCACTCTCCTACAGTTCCTGACAAGAAGACGTACTCCTCTCGCTCCGCGAGAGGGAAGCGGGGCCCGACGCGCTTCACGCGGAGCGTGAAGAGTACGTACTGTCAAGAATGCCAAAAGAACAAATGCTTCCTGTCCCCGGGAAGCCAGCATTTCATTCTACACAAAGGCCCGCGCCGCTGCCAGATGGAATTCCGGGAAATTGGGCAATGCAAAAGAGGTGGTTTGGTGTTAAAATCCCGAGAATTCTAGCTGCGGGAAAAGGGGGACAGGCACCTTTTGTGCAAAGCACCCGAAGGGCCGTTCCGGCAAAGGGGGCCTGTCCCCCTTTTCCCCAGCAGGGCATTGCAGCGACGGGGAGCCGATCATGACGCCAACCGATAAGACGCTCGTTACCGTGGCCACCTACAACGAGATGGAGAATCTGCCGCGGCTGGTCGAGGAGATTCTTCGCTACGCGCCGCAGGCCGACCTGCTGGTGATCGACGACAATTCGCCCGACGGCACGGGGGCATGGTGCGACCGGCGGCGGGCTGACGAGCCGCGGCTCGCTTGTCTGCACCGCGCGGGCAAGCTGGGGCTGGGCACCGCCACGATCGCCGGCATGAAGTACGCCATCGAACGCGGCTATCGCTACGTGTTGAACATGGACGCCGATTTCAGCCATCAGCCGAAGTACCTGCCCGCGCTGTTGGCCGGCATGGAGCCGGCCGAGGGGCCGCCGGTCGACGTGATGATCGGATCGCGGTACGTTCGCGGCGGCGGCGTGGAAGGCTGGCCGCTGAAACGGCAACTGATGAGCCGCGCGGTGAATTTCTACGCCCGGCTGCTGCTCGGTTTACGGCCGAAGGATTGCAGCGGCGCCTTTCGCTGCTATCGCACGGCGACACTGGCCAAGGTCGATCTGGACGGGGTGCGCAGCCGCGGCTACTCGTTCCAGGAGGAGATTCTCTGGCGGCTGAAGCGCGTCGGCGCGCCGCTGGCCGAAACGCCGATCATTTTCATCGAGCGCCAGCACGGACAGTCGAAAATCCACTCCGGCGAAGCGCTGGCGGCGCTACGGATTCTGTTCGCGCTGGGCGTGAAGAATTGGCTGGGATGTGGGTAGCAGGCGCTAATGGCCACTGAAGTGCCCAGCCCTTTCGCCTTTCCCCTTCCCTAATTTGCCGATTTTGCGGGCTGTGCCTTCTGTATCGGATATTCGCTCAATGCCGGTGGTTCCGCGTGCCGATGCTCTTGGTAGCTGACCCAAACTGCGGGCACCGGCGTGCCTGCTTCAATTGACACGACTTAAGGGGGGACGACGATGATCCGCCGGACTATTTTCTTGGCGCTTTCTGCAGTCCTGGTTGCGTTTCTGTTCAGTGTGACCGATGCCCAGGCTCAAGAGGCCTACGGCCGGCAGTGGGCGCACAGCTACAACACCCAAGACTGGAACCGGATGTACCACTATCCGTATGTCTACTATCCGCAGAATTTCTGGGGAAGAGACTACTACCGCAGCAGCGAGGATTTGTACTACCGTTATCCGCCGGAGATGCGAATTCCGGTCTATCACAAGCAGTGGATGAATTACTACCCCACGCACAGGCAGGACCCGGGGATCAAGGAACACCAGTTCTTCCCGATGTTCACCGGCGAGCGCCACACTGGGGAGAGATACTACCAAGGCCACCATTTCAACGCCGACGTGTTCTGAGCGGCTGGGCAAGCTGCCCACCGTAGAAACCACGTTGAGGCGGTGAAGTCGTATTGAAACTTCATCAGGCGTATCACATAATGTGACTGTTGGGGGGGGCACCCCCCATACAAATTGCCCTTCACAGGTTCCTGCCCCACCTGTGAGGGGCTTTTTTGTTCTTGGCGGCGAGGAGCATGCCCGGAAAGCCGAATCGGCGCTCAGCCGTCAGGGATCGGCTTTCAGCTTGTTGGGAGCATACCCGCCGTGGCGCTATCGGTTTATGACGCGCTACCACACCGCTGGGAACGACCGTCCCGCTGATCGCTGATCGCTGATCGCTGAAAGCTGATCGCCCTGCAACGGCTCCCGCCTGGCCGAACAGACTCTTGCAGTCACCAGCGCGACGATCCCCGCGACGCTGGGCGGTTGACCGCATTGACCGGCCTCCTTACAATGTCGCAGGCGTCAGCCCTCTTCTGGCGAAGGGACAGCGGCAAATGGAGCACTTGGTTCCAGCGATCTTACCGATTTTTCTCACCGTGATTTGCGTGATCGGGCTTGCCCTGGGATTGCTGATCTTCGCCCGAATTGTCCGTCCCGGCCGCCCGGGTCGCGTCACGCGCATGCCCTACGAGAGCGGCATGGACCCGATCCACGACACCCGCCGCCGCTTCGACGTGCGCTTTTATCTGCTGGCGATCGCCTTCCTGGTCTTCGACGTCGAGTTGCTCTTCCTCTATCCCTGGGCCGTCGTCGCCGGCGAGCAGAAGGGGATGGGCACTTCAACTCAAGGGATGGGCACTTCAGCGCCCATCCAGAGGGAGGGGGAGAGGGGGAGGCATGGAGACGAGGAGAGAGTACGGGATTTCGCCTCTCCCCGCCTCCCCGTCTCCCCCTCTCCCCGTCTTCATTCCAGCGCAACGAGCGAGAACCGCCACCTGATCTTCGCCGCCGTGATGATCTTCGTAGTCCTGTTGACCCTCGGTTTCGTGTACGACTGGCGGAAAGGGGTCTTTCAATGGCGGTAACCGAGTTGCCCGACAACGTGGCGGTCACGAGGCTCGACGAGTTGGTCAGTTGGTGCCGCAAGAACAGCCTCTGGCCGATGCCGTTCGCCACGGCCTGCTGCGGCATCGAACTGATGGCGGTCGGCGCCAGCCGACACGACATCGCGCGATTCGGGGCCGAGGTGTTTCGCTTCAGCCCGCGGCAATGCGACTTGATGATCGTGGCGGGCCGGATCGTGATGAAGATGCTCCCGGTTTTGCAGCGTATCTGGCAGCAAATGCCCGAGCCGAAGTGGTGTATTTCGATGGGTGCCTGCGCCTCGACCGGCGGGGTGTTCGATACGTACTGCGTGGTTCAGGGGATCGATCACTTCATTCCGGTCGATATGTACATACCCGGCTGTCCGCCGCGGCCCGAACAGATACTCCAGTCGTTGATCGACCTTCAGGAGAAGATTCAGCGCGAAGGGACGATTTACGGCCGCGAGTTCGCCGCCCGTTCGCGACAGGAGCCAAAGCGGGCGTTACAGGAAAAATGAGAAGCGAGAAAAGGATGTGAATGTACCCCTCACGCTCTGCGTGAGGAAAGCTGCGGGTGGGGGAAGTCCCGCGTGAGGGAAGGTCGGTTCGTTTTCTTCCTCACGCGGAGCGTGAGGAGTACAATTTGCGGATACCGTAAGGAGAAATCGATGCGCTACCGAGCTTTTGGCAGAACGGGGCTCTTCGTCTCCGAGTTGTGCCTGGGAACGATGACCTTCGGCGGAAAGGGCTTCTGGACCGCCATCGGCAAACTCTCCGCCGCCGAGGCCGAGGCGATGATCGGCGCTTCGCTCGACGCCGGAGTGAACTTCATCGACACGGCCGACGGCTATTCGGAGGGGGAATCGGAGACGCTGGTCGGCGCCGCCCTCAGTTCGCTGGCGCGGCCGCGCGATCAGATCGTCGTCGCCACGAAAGTCCATCTCCGCATGGGTCCGGGAGCGAACCAGGTCGGCCTGTCGCGCGGGCACATCTTCGCCGCCATCGATGCCAGCTTGCGCCGCCTGAAACTCGACTACGTCGATCTCTATCAGATTCACGCCTACGATCTCGATACGCCGATCGAAGAGACGGTTCGCGCGCTGGACGACGTGGTACACAGCGGCAAGGTTCGCTACGTCGGTTTCTGCAATCTGCCCGCCTGGGTGGCGATGAAGGGGCTGGCCTACGCCGATGCCCACGATCGTGTGCGATTCCAAAGCGCGCAGATGTATTACTCCCTGGCCAACCGCGAGATCGAGCGCGAAGTCGTGCCGCTGGCCGTCGATCAGGGACTGGCGATTCTGCCTTGGAGCCCGCTGGCGGGCGGTTTGGTCTCGGGCAAGTTCGATGTGGACAAGCCCGGTCCTGCCGGGCGCGTCGCAGCACGTTCGATTTTCCGCCGATTGATCGCCCGCGCGTGCAGCGGGTAATCGACGCACTGCGCGAGGTGTCGCAGGCGACGGGAGTTTCGGTGCCGCGGATCGCCCTGGCGTGGCTCTTGACCCGACCGTTTGTGACCAGCGTCATTATCGGCGCCAAGACGCCCGAGCAATTGGCCGACAACCTCGGCGCCAGCGACGTGACGCTCGCCGCCGAGCACGTCGAAGAACTCGACGCCGCCAGCGCGATTCCGCGGGAATATCCCGGCTGGATGGTCGAGCGGCAGAACGAGAACCGCCGGCCGTCTTAGTCGAGAGTGAGGAATGGACATAATGGAGAACGCTCCAACGCCTGGACATGAGCAGCGTGTTTAACATCGAAAAGCCCGTCTACTGGATCGACAGAGTTAGCCGTTGCCTCACGCGCACCGGCGCTGTTGCTGGCATCATCGGTTATGCGGTTCTCATAGCGGTTCCCTTCAGAGTTTCCTCAGGGACGCACGGCGGTGGTGCAAGTGCTGCGCTGGAGATCGAGTCGCGCATCTTCGACCTTGTCGGACTGACGAGCCTTTTTTCTATCGCAGCAAGTGTGCCCGCCGTGGTGATCTTCTCGTATGGCAAGGTTTGGGAGCACCGAACGATCCATTGGTACATTGTGCTCAGCATGATAACGCTCTTGCTTCTCGCCATGATGCCAGTTCGTCTTGTTTGTGGAGTATATTGATGTCGCATTCTGAAACCGTTGCAACAATGCGTGCCGCTTTCCCGTCGACATCGGCCAGCGAGTTCCGCGGCGAAACGCGGCTGGTTGCGCCGGCGGCGGCGCTCCATGAGATTTTGCAGACGCTGAAAGAGTCGCACGGCTTCGATCTGTTGGTCGATATCACCTGCGTCGATTACTTGAACTACCGCGATGCCAAAAACCGCTTCGGGCTGGTCTATCTGCTGGCCAATACGGAGACGAACCAACGGATTACGGTGCGGTGTTTCGTGAACGACCCCGAGCCGACCGTGCCGTCGGTCGTGGGACTCTGGGAGGGGGCGAATTGGCTGGAGCGCGAGGTGTGGGACATGTTCGGCATCCGCTTCACCGGCCATCCCGACCTGCGGCGAATCCTCCTGCCCGAGGAGTTTACCGCCCATCCGCTCCGCAAGGATTATCCCTTGCAGGGCCGCGGCGAGCGGCACAATTTCCCGGTGATTACGAGAGTTGAAGGATGAGACGGAATGATGAATGGAAAGTGAGAACGATGTTGGAGATTGTGCAATGACCGACATTCATCATTCATCATTCATCACTCATCATTCTCCCGCCGATCTTGTCCACGACGAGCCGCAGCCGTACGTGTGGACGCTGAACTTCGGCCCGCAACATCCGGCCACACACACCACGTTTCGCATCGTCTTGAAGCTCGACGGCGAGCGGGTGCTCGACGCCATGCCCGACATCGGATACCTCCATTCGGGCTTCGAGAAACTCGGCGAAAGCCTCAACTACAACCAGTACGTGACGATTACCGATCGCATGAACTACGTCTCGCCGATGTCGAACAACGTCGGCTGGCACTTGGCGGTCGAGAAGCTGCTGGGAATTGAGACGCCGCCGCGCTGCCAATACATCCGCGTGATCATCAGCGAGTTGTCGCGAATCACCGATCACCTGCTCTGCCTGGGGGCGATGGGCCTCGACACCGGGGCGTTCACGCATTTCATCTACGCCTTCAATCCCCGCGAGCAGATCTATGACATCTGCGAGGCGCTGTGCGGCGCCCGGCTGACGAACAGCTACACGCGGGTGGGCGGACTGATGTGCGATATCTCGCCCAAGGCGATCGCCATAATCCGCGACTTTCTCAAGACCCTCCCCAAGACGCTCGCCGACATGGAGCGGCTGATGAACCGCAACCGCATCTTCGTCAATCGCACCAGCGGCATCGGCCTGCTCGGCCGGGCGGAGGCGATCAACCGGAGTTGCTCGGGGCCGGTCGCCCGGGCGAGCGGAGTGACCCGCGATCTTCGCAAGGACGAGCCGTACTTGGCCTACAAGGATTTTGACTTCAACGTCTGCTGTGCCGAGGCCGGCGACTGCTTCGCCCGCTATCTGGTGCGGATGGGCGAGATGCGCGAGAGCATCAAGATCATCCAGCAGGCGATCGAGAACCTGCCCGCGGGCCCGGTGAACGTGGGCGACGTTGACCGCACGATTCTGCCCGAGAAGGCCACGGTCTATTCGACGATCGAGGGACTGATCACGCATTTCGAGTTGGTAATGACCAATCGCGGCTTTCCCACGCCGAGCGAAGAGGTTTGCTTCGCCACGGAGGCGCCGAACGGCGAGTTGGGTTTTTACATCGTCGGCGATGGCAGCCAACGAGCGTATCGCGCCCGCTGCCGCCCGCCGTCGTTCATTAACTTCGCCCTGTTTCCCCACTTGATTCGCGGCCATACACTAAGCGACATCGTGGCGGTCTTGGGGAGTTTGAATATCATTGCGGCGGAGTTGGACCGTTGAGAATGATGAGTGATGAATGATGAATGATGAATGATGCGTTTAGCCCCGGCGTCCACGCCGGGAAGTATTGGCGACGCAGACAGAGAGGAATGACGGATGAGTGATGTAGGATCGGGGCGTCTGCTTGACGCGAATGTGCGCAAGGCGATCCAGGATTGCCTGCCGCGCTATCCCACCAAGCAGGCCGCCACGCTCCCGGCCCTGCACCTGGTGAACGATCGGCTCGGCTACGTGCCGCCGCGGGCGGTGGTCGAACTTGCCGAGTTGCTTGAATTGTCGCCCGCCCAAGTGCAAGATATGCTGAGCTTCTACGGGTTCTTCAAGCAAGACAAGCCGCAGGGGCATTACCGCGTCTGGATCTGCCGCTCCGTGGTTTGCGGAGCCTGCAACGGCGAAGAGATATTGAACTACGTGAGCAAGAAGTTGGGCATCAAACCCGGCGAAACCACGCCCGACGGCCGCGTGACGCTCGAATTCTCCGAGTGCCTCGGCGTTTGCGACGCCGCCCCGGTCGTGATGGTCAATGAAACGCTGTATGGTGGCGTGACAAAAGAGAAAATCGATGAGTTGGTCGGGGAAATGATGGGATAGAGCCCGAATGCGGAGGCTAGAGATGCCAAAGCGATATATCATCATTGAAATACGAGCTTTGCACCTTACGATAGCATGCTTCCTCGTCGCCGGAATCGTAGTGGCCCTGGGAGTTACAGGGTGTGGTGGGCTGGAGCGACCACGCCCGTCCGAGGCCGAGTATGCCGAGGAGTATCTCGCCTACTTCGATGCTACGCAGATTGAGAAGCTTGATTACACTTACAGAGGATCAATCGGTGGGGCAATGACGGCGGGAAGGGTTAAGTTCAAAGGTCCGATCCGGTTGAAGAGCGAATTGCTTGGCGCGAAGATTAAGGCAGGGACGGTCAAAGAGGGAATTCACGATCCGGCCAAGCTGAAGGAACGCGACAGGATGTGGATTCAACATCAGTGGGAAGCCCATTCTGGCGGCAGCATTCCGTCGTGGTTCGATTTCCCGTATGATCGGAAGCTGCGAACCCTCACTGAGGAGAGCGAAGGCGGAGACGATCCGCGGTCTCACTACGAGAAGGTGTGGTATATCGATGACGAAAACGGTGTGGTCTACATTCGCGGCAACTGGGGCTAGAACCCGACCGCCAACTGCCACCAATCCCTAATCCCCAATCCCTAGCCCCTAGTCCCCAGCCCCTGGCCCCTCTCCCATGTCCTACGACCCCGTCCTACTAGCGAACGCCAACAAGCTGGACAGCCATACGCTGGCGGTCTACCAGGCTGGCGGCGGCTATCAGGGATTGCGGCGGGCGGTGAAGATGATGTCGCCGGGGGATATCGTCGAGTTGGTTAAGCAGAGCGGATTGCGCGGCCGCGGCGGGGCGGGCTACCCGACCGGCATGAAATGGTCGTTCCTGCCCGAGGATCGTCCCGGCCCGGTCTATCTTTGTGTCAATGCCGACGAGAGCGAGCCGGGCACTTTCGTCAACCGCGTGCAGATGGAAATCGATCCGCATCAGGTGCTCGAAGGCGTCATACTGAGTTGCTACGCCACGCGAACGAGCACCGCGTATCTCTACATCCGCTTCGAGTATCCGTTGTGCATCCGGCGGATGCAGGCGGCGATCGACGAGTGCTATGCCGCCGGGCTGCTGGGCAAGAACATCCTCGGCAGCCCGTTTTCGCTCGACGTGGTCATCCATCGCGGCGCGGCGGCCTATGTTTGCGGCGAAGAGACCGGGCTGATCGAGAGCATCGAAGGCCGCCGGGCATGGCCGCGGATCAAGCCGCCGTTTCCCGCCGTCGAAGGGCTGTTTCGTCGGCCAACCATCGTCAACAACGTCGAGACGCTCGCCTGTGTGAAACACATCGTCGATCGCGGCGTCACCTGGTTCCGCTCGATGGGCGTGCCGCCGGGCAAGGACAACCCGCACGACGTCGGCAGTTTCGGCCCGAAACTGTTCGGCCTCAGCGGCCACGTGAATCGCCCCGGCTGCTACGAGGCTCCGTTGGGCCTCACCGTCCGCCGGCTGATCGACGAGTTCGGCGGCGGCGTGTGGAAGGGCCGCCGGGCGAAGGCCGCAGTGCCCGGCGGGTTGAGCACCGGCCTGATGCGCGAAGCCGAGTTCGACACGCCGTTGGATTTCGCCAGTCCCATGCGGGTCGGCTGCCTGGGGCTCGGCACCGGCTGCGTGACGGTCTTCGACGAAACATATTCGATCGTCGGTTTCCTGCACAATAGTTGCCGCTTCTTCGCCCACGAAAGCTGCGGCCAATGCACGCCCTGCCGCGAAGGCACCCACTGGGCGCTGGGCATGATGGAGCGCATCAAGGCCGGCCGCGGACGGCTGAAAGATCTCGATCTGCTGTTGGAGATCGGCGATTCGATCGGTATCATTCCCGGCACGACGATCTGCGGCCTGGCCGACGGCGCCGCCTGGCCGATGAAAAACGCCATTCGCAAATTCCGCGACGAGTTCGAGGAGTTTATCAAGCGGACGAATCCGGATGGATATATGGAGAATCGCCCGGTGCCGGCGTGTTGGGAAGTTTAGCCGCCGCATTGAAGCGGCGCAGGATACAAAGCACTCCGTTTAGCCGCCGCGTCCACGCGGCGCTGGGTTGGGGAAGGTTCTCTATGCCAAGCGAAAAAGAAAAAATCGAGTTGAAGTGGTATCACCTTCGCCGCGTTAGACTGACCCGCGAATATGTCGGCGGCGTTCTTGCGGGATTCGGAGGTGGTATCGCGACGACGGCTTTTCTAATCCAATACGAGTTCCTTCATAGCTATTGGGTTCTGATCAAAATTGGTGGGTTATTCCTTGTGTCAATTGGCGCCTTTATGGCGCTCTACGCACAAGACCGGTATACCAGATGATCCGCGGCGAACGCGGAAGGTCGGCGACAATTGCCGCGTGGGCGCGGCGGCTAAACGGGTTGACGCGAAACTATGCCATCTGTTCTGATCGACAACCACGAAGTGCAAATCCCGGCCGCGCGGCGGATCAACGCCATCGAGGCGGCGCGGCTGGCGGGCATCGAAATTCCCCACTACTGCTGGCATCCGGGCCTGACCGTGGTCGGCAGTTGCCGCATGTGCCTCGTCGAGATCGGCACGCGCGATCGGAAGACCGGCAAGGTCACCATGCAGCCGAAGCTCGTGCCGGCCTGCAACACCGCGGCGGTCGATCAGATGGTGATTGTCACGAACAGCGAGAAGGTCGCCCGCGCCCGGGCGATGGTCGAGGAGGGGCTGCTGCTGCGTCATCCGATCGATTGCCCCATCTGCGACAAGGCCGGCGAGTGTCTCTTGCAGGATTACCATTTCCAATACGGTCAGGCCGAGCGGCGGGCCGACCTGCGTCCGTTCACCAGCCGGCGGCGCGATTTGGGCGACGTGACGTTGTTCGTCGATCGCTGCGTGATGTGCAGCCAGTGCGTCCGGTTCGCGGCCGAGATCAGCGGCACGAAGGAACTGATGGTCGCCAACCGCGGCGCTCATGAAGAAATCGGCGTCGTGCCCGGCTTCCCGTTGGCCAACAATCTCTCGGGCAACGTCGTCGATCTCTGCCCGGTCGGGGCGCTGGGCGACAAGGACTTTCTGTACAAGCAGCGCGTCTGGTACATGCGGCGGCATCGCGGCGTCTGCACCGAGTGTTCGACCGGCTGCTCGATCTGGATCGAAGAGAACCAGGAACGCATCTACCGCATCCAGCCGCGGGAAAACCCGTTTGTGAACAAGTGGTGGATCTGTAACTTCGGCCGCTACGATTATCCGCATGTACACGATCCGCGGCGGTTGAGTACTCCGCACACGCCGTGTGCGGAAGTCGGCACACGGCGTGTGCCTGCTACTTGGACTGGCGTAGTGGACCGCTTGGGCAAAGACCTCCGCAGTGCCGGTCGCCTGGCCGCGGTGATTTCGCCGCATCTTACGGTCGAGGAGGCGTATCTGCTCTGCAAGTTGGTCCGCGGCATTGATTCCGAGGCGCCGTTGGTGCTGGGACCGATCCCGACGGCGGGCGAAGACGAACGGTTTCCCGGGGGATTTACAATCCGCGGCGAGAGATGCCCCGACCGCCGCGGCGTCGAGGCGGTTGTCGCCCATTTCGCCCGCCGCGTGACCGGGTTCGACGATTTTCTGCGGCAGTTGGATCGCGGCGAGGTGCAGGGCGTTTGGGTGGCGGGCGGATACAAGCGGGATTGGATCGACGATGCCACGGCCGCGCGGTTCGAGCGGTTGAAGCTGCTGGTGGTGCAAGATTTGTTCCCCTCGCCGCTTTGCGAGCGTGCGACGTATCTGCTGCCCGGCCCGGCCTATGCGGAGCGCGACGGTTCGTACGTCAATCACGCCGAACGGTTGCAATCGGCCCCTTGGGCGATCCGGCCGCCGCCGGGAGTGCGGACCGATGGCAGCCTGCTTTGGGAATTGCTCGGCCGCAAGGGACTCTACAATTCCCGCGCCGTGTTGGAGGAGATCGCCCACGAAATCCTCTATTTCTATGCCGCCGTCCGCCCCGTGTCCGAAACGGGCGTCAGTTTGCGGGAGAACTTGATCGCGGCCCGATAAGCCGTTTAGCCCGCAGTTCTCACCGCGGTGGGGCAGACATTCCTGTCTGCCGCGAGAAAGGGCGACACATCTGGCAGACAGGAATGTCTGCCCCACCTGACACAGTGTCGCCCGCTTTTCCCGTGCGGTAAAAAATGCCGTTGAGCCGCGCCCGAAGGGAAGCGTTCCGCCGGCCGCGGCTATCCCTTGCCGGCGATTCCCAATTCTTCGGCGTGCGGTCGTAGGGCGTCGATCACGAAGCGAACGTGCTCGTCGAAATCGACGCCCAGCAATTCCACGCTGTTCTTGATGATTTCGCGGTCCACCTTGGCGGCAAACGCCTTGTCCTTGAGTTTCTTCTTGACGCTCTTCGGTTCGAGCGTGGCGATGCCGTCGGGCCGAACCAGGCAGCACGCGATGATGAAGCCGGCCAACTCGTCGCAGGCCAGCAGGGCTTTGTCGATCGGGCCCTTCGGCGGCAGGTTCCACCGGGTCTGATGGAACGACACCGCGTAAGCGATCTCCTCCTCGCCTTGCTGCCGCAGCCAATCGACGATGCGTTGCGGATGTTCCTCGGGCCAGCGGTCGTAATCGGCGTCGTGCAGCAGTCCGGCGATGGCCCAGGCGTCGGGGTCGGCGTTTTCGCCGTACTTGGCAGCCGCCGCCCGCATCACGATCTCGACCGCGCGGGCATGGCCCAGCAGCGACGGATTCGTGGTCCAGGCGCGGAGTTGTTGCAGTGCTTGCTCGTGTGTCAACGTCATGGCGCTATTCTCCCACGTGTATCCGGCACACGCCGTGTGCCGAGCGTAAATCGGCTACCTCACGCAAGACTCCCAGACGCGGCACACGGCGTGTGCCGGATACTCGACAGGGCGCGGACGGTTACTTCTACGCCGACCGATTGTTGTCGATCGCTTCGAGTTCGTCAAGAAACGCCTCCTGCCCCGGCTTGATTTTCCTTCGTGCCGCGGCCAAGCCGAAGAAGTCCGCCCGGTCGATTTCGGGAAATTCCTGCTGCCGTCCCGATTTCGGCGGCCATTCCATCGTAAAGGTGTTGCTTTCGAGCGCGGCCGGATCGCAATCGCCGCGGAAGGCCCAAGCGTACACGATTTTGCCCCCTTTCTGCTCGATCGGTTCTAGCGGAATGAAGGGGCCGATCGGCGTGAGGCCCGTCTCCTCTGCAAACTCCCGTTGGGCCGTAGCGAGCAAATCCTCGCCGGCGTTCGGTTCGCCCTTGGGGATCGTCCATGCCCCGTCATCCTTGTTGACGAAATACGGCCCGCCGGGATGGGCCAAGAGGACTTCGATCGCCCCGTCCTTGATTCGGTACATCAGCAGTCCCGCACTGATTCGCGGCATGGCCGATTCGCCCTTTGCTTCTGCTATCCCAGTAGTTTCCACTTTGCCGGCAGAAATTCAAGTGATGCTCCGACACGGGTGCGATAATGGATTGCGGCGTTCTGTCGGAGGCGTTGCTTTGACCGGCCCATGGGTTACTGGAGAAGTAGCTTCGACCAGTTCTTGTGCCCTTTTGCACCCCTTTTCGCGCTCGTCCCGTCTCTGCGGTCGTTTCCTGCTCGTCGAAGAATTCTCGGCGCGACCGCTTGACACGTGATGATCCAGCGGTAAAATGTCCCGAGAGTCGCAGCTACATTCGCCCGTTGTGGCGAGGCTGTCGCTTCTGGGAAAGTCGGGTCACGTGCCAAACGTTCGTCGCCCGCAGACACAAGGAGCCTGATAATGGCACCCATTCGTTCTGTTGCGCATGCTGCGCCTGTTGTTCCGAAGACGTTTGAGATCCCCGCCGATGAGTTTCGTAGCCAACCCATTCCGGGGTTAAGCCGCACTAAGGTCGGCAGTTGTTTCATCCGGGTTACCGACGTGCCGAACCTTGACGACTGGTTGCGCGTCAATCCCCGCGTTCCGAAGAGAAACGCAAAGGATGTGCTCGTCGGCCAGCCTGTAAAGGGGATCATCGAGACCCTGAAAGAAGCGCCGGAAGACATGGCGCTTAAGAATTTAGGGCTATATCTTCTTGTGGAGACAGCCGAACACGAGCGACGGTCGGGTGGGAATCATGTCCTGAAGATGACTCTCTCCGATCCCGCCCGGCATGGACTGGCGAACGGTGGGCACACGTATGCCGCCATTCGCCAGTGCGTCGACTCCCAAGACGATGCTCTGGCCGATCTCCGTGATGCGTACGTGCGCCTGCATATTTATCAGGGAATTCCGGTCGAAATGGTCGCGGAAATGGCCGAGGGACTGAACCGATCGAAGCAGGTCGATGACCCCAGCCTGATGAACCTAAAAGGTCTTTTCGACGGAGTCAAGAACGTTATGCAGGGGAGGCCTGGCGCTGACCAGATCTACTATAACCAAGGCGCGGTGGGTGAGTATTACGCCCCCGAGTTGTTGCTTTATTTGGAGTTGTTCAATCGTGACCGTTTCAGTGACTCAAGACATCCGAACGGTCTGTATCGACAGCAGAAGCGGATGCTGGAGATGTTTTCAGAAGATGTTGAATTGAGGCCTTCACCGATGGACCTGCTGATTCCAAGACTGCCGGAAATCATGGTTCTATCCGACAGTATCCGCAGGAGTATCCCGGCGGCGGCTAAGAAGAGCTGCGGATTCGAGATGGGCCGTATGAAACCGCATCCCAACAAGAAGGAGCGATCCGGTAGCGACAAGAACAAGAATACGCCTCTCTATTTCATCAATGACACCATGTCGTGCCGAGTCCCAAATGGCTGGCTCCTTCCGATGCTGGCGGCGTTTCGCGCCAACGTGCGATGGAATCTCGATGACTCGGTATTTGAATGGATCGCCCCGCTCGATGAAGTTTTGGAGGCAACCATTGGGGACTTAGTTCGTGTTTGTGTCGTTGAACACCGTGAGAACGGACAAAAACCCGAGGACATCGGGAAGAAGGCATCGGCCTACTCGCAGTGTTACGACAAGGTGGCCCTCTACCTGCTACGTCGGTCCAAGTAAACTCGATAACGGGAACGGCAGCACGGCCTCGGCTGTCGGGGATCGACGAATTTCCCGGTGGGGGGCGGAACGGCTGGATTTTTCGCGAGTGGCAACGTCTTGCGGGCGTGTGTACGATGGCTCCGCAACGACAACGCGTCCGGTGTTATTGCACTCAGCGACGAACCCCCGTCTGGACGAACGCAGTTGACCGGTCCTAAATCGACACGAGCGTGTGACATCGCTGAGTTTGGGTTGCCTCGGCGGCCGTGATCAGCGATGTCAACCTCGTGCGTGGCCTTTTCATGGAGCCATTCCCATGCCCGACGCTTCACGTTCCGCCCTTCATCCTGCGTTTCCACGGCCGCGCGTGCTGCCGCTGCGGCGGCGGAGCGAGGTGATCCATCGCGTGCTGAAGCGGCGGCTGGAGACCGTGCTGCCGGCGGCGATGCGAGAGAGCGGCTTCGATATGTGGCTGGTGATCTGCCAGGAAGACAACTGGGATCCGATCCACGACACGTTTTGCCCGATGGACCCCTGGCGGCCGATCCTGCAAATGCTCGTCTTCTTCGACCGCGGCCAAGAGAGCGGCGTCGAGCGGATCAACCTGTCGATGACCAACATGCAGGGACTCTACGACACGCCCTGGCAGGGCAAGGATCATGCCGAGCAGTGGGCCATGCTGCGCGAGATCGTCGCCGAGCGCGACCCGCAGCGGATCGGCATCAACATCGGCCGCATCCAATGGGCCGCCGGTGGATTGACCCACAACCTCTACTGCCAACTCGTGGAAACGCTCCCGCCGCCGTACGTCGAACGGCTCGATTCGGCCGAGCCGATGGTCGTCCGCTGGGCGAGCGTGCTTTCGGACGAGGAAATCGAGCTTTACGAGCACGTGGCCGACGTGGCGAAGGGCCTGATCGCCGAATGTTACAGCCGCGAGGTGATCGTGCCGGGCGTGACGACCCTCGAAGATCTGGTCTGGCAGTATTGGCAGCGATCGAGCGACCTGGGGCTGCCGGTATCGTTTCGGCCGTTCTTCTATCGCTATCGCAGCGACGCCGCCGCGGCCCGGTTCGGGCCCGACGATCCCGTGCTCCGCCCCGGCGATTTTGTGCGTTGCGACGTGGGCATCCGCTACCTGCGGCTGTGCAGCGATCATCAGCAATGGCTCTATCTGCTGCGGCCGGGCGAGAGCGACGCCCCGGCGTTCGCCCACGAGCTTCTGGCCGAGGCCCATCGGCTGCAAGACGTCTTCATGGGCGAGTTTCGCGCCGGTCTGACGGGCAACCAATTGCTGGCGAACATTTTGGCCCGCGCTCGGCGGGAGAACATCCCCGGCCCCAAGGTCTATTCGCATTCGCTCGGTCAGTTCCTGCACCAGCCCGGCCCGCTGATCGGGCTGCCATGGGAGCAGGAGCGTTGCGAAGGTCGCGGCGACGTGGCGCTGCGCGACAATACCGCCTTCACGATGGAGCTTTCGGTCGAAAAGAGCGTACACGAATGGGGCAAAGAGAACTTCCGCATGGGCGTCGAGGAGGATGTTCTCTTCTCCGCCGGCCGTTGCCGGCTCATCCACGGGCGACAGGAAGCGTTTTATCTCTGCTGACAGCCCGTTGAAAGAAACGCATTCCGGTTTTTTGGGTGCCATGCCCACGCTTGCCGTGGGCATGTTTTCGCGGGAATTCACATGCCCACGGCAAGCGTGGGCATGGCACCCGCGTTCTATCTCTGCTGACGCGGCTATCGGCGGTCGAAAGCTCTGCGCAATATCACCAGGCTCTTCGGCACGGCCGTCTTGGCGGGTTCCTTGCCTTCGTATTCGAGCGAGATAAAGCCGCGATAATTCACCTTGCGGAGAATCGCGGCGATGCGGTCGTAATCCAGGTCGAGCGTGTACCAGACGCCGCCGCCGAAGTAGGTCTTGGCGTGAACGTGCGTCGCGTACGGGGCGATCGCCGCGAGTTTGTCGTACGGGTTTTCCAGAAAATTGCCGGTGTCCAGCGTCACTCCCAGCCAGGGCGATTTGATCGCGTTGACGATCCGCAGCAGGCCGGCGGGCGTGCGGGCCAGGCCCCAGTGGTTTTCCAGGCTGAGGACGACGCCGCACTTCTCGGCCGTCGGCAGACATTTTTCGATGCATTCGATCACCCAGGGAAATGCGTCCTCGTCAGTGTAGCCCGGCAGGGGCGCTTCGATGCCGCGGTTCTTCATCAGCTCGTCGAAATCCTTGGCGGTGCCCCAGTGTCCGGTGTTGATGCGCACGTTGGGAATGCCGAGGGCGTAGGCGATCTCGGCGCTGGCGATGGTGGTGTCGATGCCCGCCTTGCGTTTCTCCGGCGACGGCGACATGAAGCTCTGATGGGTCGAAAGGCTGCACAGCGACAAGCCGCTGAGAAACGCCCGCCGCTTCAGCCGGTGGAGGTAGCTCGGCTGCTTGCTGTGCATCTGTTGTTCGAGGACTTCGACGGCGTCGAAACCCATCTCGCCCGCCGTGATGATGCAGTCTTCGACCTCGACGAGCTTCTCTTCAAAATGCCAGAAAGAGTAGGTGGAGACCCCGATCAGATTGCCGCGGCCCGAGACGGGCTTATCGGCGGCGGCAGCGGTAGGCGATTGCGCCTCGGCCGAAGCGGTTCCCAATCCGAGAACAGCGGCGGAACCCAGCAGGAAGTTGCGGCGATCCATAGTAGTTTCGACCCCCGGTCGCAGTTTTGGGAGATGCTGGCGGAAGAACACGGCGATCCCCATTCTACACGTTGCCCTATCACGGTGGTATAATCATTGCGACAGGCGATTACCCCCCTTCCCACCTACTTCCCGCCCAGAGAGATCGCCATGAAGAGCCTTTTGCTCCTGTTGATGGGTTGTGTCTTCGTTCTCGCAGTCGGCCTCGCCGCTGGCGGCGACCAGTTCTTTGTTCTTTGTCTGTACTTCGGAGGCCTATCCAATGAACTTACGAACCATTTGCATCGTGGCTGGAAGCATTCTGCTCGTTTGCGGAAACGCACAAGCGCAACACTTGTGGTGGAACCTGGAGAAGCAGGACAAGGCCGTCTGCCTTTACGGCGACATCACGGTCTTGGCGACCCATCCGGCCATCTATTACTGCGGCGCCAACTGGCATCCCGGCGAGGCGGCGGGCGGCTACTGCGGCATCCAGGACAACAGCCGCGAAGAACGCCGCACGATCTTCTCGATTTGGGACACCTCGCCGACGCTCCATCCGAAGGTGACCCAGGCCGATCCTCAGACAGTGTTCAATCGTTTCGGCGGCGAGGGGGAAGGGGCGCACACGCACATGCTCTGGGACTGGAAAGTGGGCGACACCTTCCAGTTCTTCGTCCGCAAGCAGCCCGCCGCCGCGTCGGGCGCCACCGACGCCGCTTACTATATCTTCGACCGCAAGGCGAAGAAGTGGCGACACAGCGCGACCATCACCTGTCCCAACGGCGACCAGAAGACCGCGGCGAGCGTGGCGACCATCGGCGGCGGCGGACTGGCATCCTTCCTGGAGAACTTCTTGGGAAAGGACCGCGACGTCGCCAAATTGGCACTCTACCGGCTTTGGTTGGGGAACGATCTGAACACGATGAAATGCCTCACCCTGCGCAAGGCGACGGCACGTGGGGGCAACTCCACGATGCGTATTTCCTGGCGGAAGGCGGCAGCAAAGAGTTGGCGGCACTCTACGGCACGCTGAAAACACGCTACGGCAAGCCGGTCTTCGCCGAGCAAGGAAAACAGCTCCGCCCGATCTCTGCCAAGCCCATACGCGCCGACGTTGTTCGGGCACTCAGGGCTACCACAAAAGAACGCAAGTGACCGTTTCCGCTCCGACAAGTATCCGGCACACGCCGTGTGCCGTTGTCTTGCCATTTCTAAGGGGCGGGGGAAAACGCCGCGCCGCCCTTCCGGGGCGGGCGGAATTGCGGTATCCTGATCGTCCATGGTGGATCTGCTGCGACAAGAAATCGCCGCCCTGGCGACAACGATCGTGATTAAAGTTGGTACGCGGGTGCTGACGCGCCGCGACGGACAACTCGACCAGGAGCGCATCGAACAACTCGTCGATCAAGTCCATCGCGTGCTATCGACGGGTCGAAAGGTCGTGCTGGTCAGTTCCGGGGCGGTCGGGGCGGGCATGGGGCGGCTGGGGCTGACGAGCCGGCCCGCCGACCTCGCCCATTTGCAGGCCGTCGCCGCCATCGGACAGAGCAGCCTCGTCGAGGCTTACGAGCGGGCGCTGCACAAGTTCGGCCATCACGCCGCCCAAATCCTGTTGACCGCCGACGATCTCGAACATCGCCTCCGCTATCTCAACGCCCGAAACACGCTGCTGACGTTGCTCGAACTTGGTGCAGTGCCGATCATCAATGAAAACGACACCGTGGCGGTCGAGGAGTTGCAGACCACCTTCGGCGACAACGACCGCCTGGCGGCCATCGTGACCAATTTGATCCGTGCGCCGCTGCTGGTGCTGCTGTCCGACGTGGACGGCCTGTTCGACGGCGATCCGCGCCAGCCCGGCAGCCAAGTGATCGCGACCGTCGAGCGGCTCGATTCCTCGATCACCGGTCTGGTCCGCGATCGTCTCGGCGGGGTGAGCAAGGGGGGAATGGCGAGCAAACTGGAGGCGGCCCGGCTGGTGACCACGGCGGGCGAGAACGTCATCATCGCCTCGGCGCTGCGGCCGACGTCCTGCCGCGGATCATTGCCGGCGAAGTGGTCGGCACGCTTTTTGCCGCGCAAGGGCGAACCGTGGCCGCGCGAAAACGCTGGATCGGGCTGACGGTGAAGCCGCGCGGCGCCTGCTGTTGGACGCCGGCGCTCAGGCGGCGGTCGAACGGAAGGGCCGTAGCCTGTTGGCCGCCGGCGTCGTCGGCGCCGAGGGGCAATTCGTCAAGGGGGACGTCGTGGCGCTCTGCGGCCCCGACGGCGTCGAGTTCGCCCGCGGGCTTAGCAACTACACCGCCGAAGAAGTGCTGCTAATTCGCGGCCAGAAGACCGAGAAGATCGCCGCCACGCTCGGCTATTGCCCCTACGACGAGATCGTCCACCGCGACAACATGATTGTCACGAAGATGGCGAAGCTCTAATGGGTTTTGACAGCCAAAATCGGTAGTGAATTCAAGGTATTGTGCTAGCACACCACTGCTAGCAGGCGCATTTTGTGGTTGCCTTTGGCGGCGTTGCTTGAGAGTAATTGAAAGGAGGGTCCATGAAGTAACTTCGCAAGGGAGGATGAATCGTCATGTACCAGCGAACTTTGAAACTTTCACAGGCTCAGCGCAGGACGTTGGTCGAGTATCGGAACCATGATCGGCGTCCGGACGTGCGGGAACGGTGTGCGGCGATCTTGAAGGTCGCCGACGGCCAATCACCTCATGCGGTAGCGACTCAGGGACTACTGAGACCGCGAGATCCTGACACCGTGCATTGGTTGGATTGCTATGAACAACACGGGATCGAAGGACTGTTGCGGCGGCGGCAGGGAGGCAGCCGTCGCCGTCCCTTTCGAGCAGCGGGAACAGGTGTTGGAGCGGCTGCGGCAAGGCCCCGGCGAGGAAGCTCGCCGCGAGGCGATGCCGACAGCCGCTGGTCCGCCGCCCAGCCGCTGGACGTTGCGGACCATTCGCGCCAGCATTAAGACGATCCAGAATTACACGCTCAGTGGCGTGTGGCGGTGGCTCCGTCGCAAACTGGGAGTGAAATTGCGTTCGGGTCGGGTCCAGCATTTTAGCCCGGATCCGCAGTATCGAAGCAAGGTAGCCAAACTGAAACGATGCCTGCGAGCAGCGGCGCAACCCCCAGGAAACGACATTGCTGTTCATCGACGAAATGGGGTACGCCGTCTGGCCCGAGCCGGCGCCGAGTTGGGCTGCCGCCCCGCCCGCGGCTCCACCGCAAGCGGATCGGCAACAGTCCAACAATGGGCTGTGGCGCGTGATCGGCGGCCTGAACGCCTGCAGCGGAAAAGTGACCTACGTGGACAACTACATTATCGGTCGAGCCAAGGTCATCGAGATGTATGAACGGATCGCGAAAACTTACTCTCGCGCCAAGACGATCTACGTCGTTCAAGACAATTGGTCGATCCATACTCATCCCGACGTACTCACGGCCGTGGGGGCATATCCTCAAATCAAGCCAATCTGGTTGCCGACTTACGCCCCCTGGCTGAACCCGATCGAAAAATTATGGCGATGGCTGAAGGAGACAATCCTCAAAATGCACCGTTTGGCCAACGACTGGCCCGCCTTGCACCAGCGCGTCACCGACTTCCTGGAGCAATTCGCCCGCGGCTCGAAACAGCTTCTGCGGTACGTAGGGTTGCTCGGCAACGGTCAACTGGCCCAATCGCTGCATTTTACGTGATTACTACCGAATCTGTTTGTCAAAACCCATGAGAGCGTGTTTGGAAGGCTCTGAAATCGCCGCCGAGCGATCAGCTATCAGCTTTCAGCTATCAGCAATCAGTTCTCAGCGGCCGGCCGCACGATGACTGGCATCGTCGCGTTATCTTCACGTAAGCCGACGGTCGGATACCAGTTCTCCTCCCAACAGGCCAAAAGCTGATGGCCGAAAGCTGATCGCTGAAAGCTGATAGCTGATAGCTGAAAGCTGATTGCTGACGGCTGACCATTCACCCAACCGCTCTTCTACCGCGCGACGTTAGCGGCCTGGCAGGCGGGGCAGAAGAAGGTCGATCGCTGCGCTTGTACGATGCGTTCGATATTGGCCTGGCCACAGCGGGGGCAAGGGCGGCCGTGACGCTGATAGACGCGGAACGCGTATTTGCCCGGCTTGCCGTCGGGCGCGGTGTAGACCTTGTCGGCCAATGTGGATCCTTGGCGGAGCAATGCCTCGCGCAGGACTTTGCCCATCGCGACGTGCAGTTTCGTCCATTGCCGCGGCGTTATTCTGTTGCAGGGCGTGGCGGGATGAATGCCGACCAGGTGCAGCGTCTCTGATGCGTAGATGTTTCCGATGCCGGCCAGCGCCTTCTGATCGAGCAGAGCGACCTTGATCGCGCGGCCGCTCTTTTGAAGACGATCGCGCAACTGGGCGGCGGAAATCTCCAGCGCATCGGGCCCGATCTTATCGTCGCCATAGCGCGAAGCGAACTCGGCGGGAGAAACAACCCGCACCACGCCCAATCCGCGTTGATCCCAAAACAACAACTGCCCGACCGGGTTGCGCAGTTCGAGGATCAGCCGCAAATGCGTGCGATCGCGGGGATCGGCCAGGATCACCGACCCCGACATCCGCGGCTCGATGACGATGCGGTCGCCCGAATTGAGTTCGAGTACAATCCGTTTGCCGACCCGCCCGACGGCGGCGATCTTCCGCCCGACAACTCGCCGGCGCAGCGAGCGGAAGTCGGGAGTGATCTCGATCGACTGCAATCGCGAGCGCGGCCTGCGGCAATCGCGGATCGTGCAGCCCGCTACGGATGCAATCCCGCGACGCATTGTTTCGACTTCGGGGAGTTCTGGCATGAGCAACGCCTCATTGACGGTTTGCGTATCAGGCACACGCCGTGTGCCGTTTTGCGGCATCGGTGGCTTTGAATATGCGACACGGCAACGGCACACGGCGTGTGCCTGATACTTCAGTCATTATAAGGGATGGATGCTCTCTCTTACGCCGAAACCGAAAAAAGATGATTGATTTGTTCCCCGGCGGGTGTACAATCAACGTTTGACGCGGCAAAGCCGGACCGTCGCGGCGCAAACGCTTCGCACTCCCCGGTTCCCTCCTTCCCGTCCCTTCATAAAAGAGAACCTGCCATGACCGAGAAAACCGATCGGCGTTGTTTTTTGGCCCGAGGGATCGCCGGGGCGGCGGGCGTGGGCGCGGTGTTGGGGAACATCGAGGAACGCACCTTGCTCGCGGCGACGCAGAGTGACGCGGCGCAGGCCGCGGCGGGCAAGCGGCCGAAGACCGACATCCCGCCCGGTAGTCTGCCCTGCGGCAAGATCGGCAAGGTGTCGATCAGCCGCCTGGTTATCGGCGGCAACTTGATCGGCGGCTGGGCCCATAGCCGCGATCTGATGTACGCCTCGAAGCTGTTCACCTCCTACAACACCGAGGCGAAGGTTTTCGAGACGCTGGAATTGGCCCAGGAGTGCGGCATCAACACGATCCAGATCGATCCGCGGGCGTGGGGGACCATACTGAAGTACAACAAGTCCCGCAGCACGAAAATCCAGATTATCGCCTGCCTGTCGATCATCGCCGACAAAACGAAGATGAACGACGAGATCAAGCTGCGGATCGATCAGGGGGGCACGATCTTCTATTCGCACGGCGGCGAGACCGACGGGCACATGATGAACGGCGGGCGAATCGAGGTGATCGGGCAGATGGTCGATCTGATCAAGGCCCAGGGCGTGGCGGGCGGCGTCGGCGGGCATTCGTTGAACATGGTCAAGGCGTGCGAAGCCGCCAAGCTGAACGCCGATTTCTACGTCAAAACGCTGCACATCGACCGCTACTGGTCGGCCACGCCCAAGGGGCGGCGGCAAGAATACGACTGGTTGGGCTGGCACGGCGACGACCACGACGCCAACAACGACGGTATGTGGTGCAACAATCCCGAGGAGACGATCGCCTACATGGAGAAGATCGAAAAGCCCTGGATTGCGTTCAAGGTGATGGCGGCCGGGGCGATTCCGCCGCAGGTCGCCTTTTCGCACGCCTTCCGCGGCGGGGCCGACTTCGTGCTGGCCGGCATGTTCGACTTCCAGGTCGAGGCTGATGTGAAGGTGGCCATCGAGAGCCTGCAAAAAGCCGCCAGCCGCAAACGCCCGTGGCGGGCATGAAAAAGGGAAAAAGGGAGGGAAAAAGGGGACATTCTAATTTTTTCCCTTGAGGGAGAAGGAAAGAGCCGATAGGGAGGGAAAAAGGAAAAAGGGGACATTCTACTTTTTTCCTTGAGGGAGAAGGAAAGAGCCGATAGAATCGGTGCATGGCAAGAACGGCAAGGGCGTCGGTAGGCGGAGTTTGCTACCATGTGCTCAATCGGGGCAATGGCCGTGCGGAGGTGTTCCACAAGAAAGAAGACTACATCGCCTTTCTCGATTTGATGGCGGAGGCCGGGGAGCGGCTGCCGATGCGGTTGCTTGCTTGGTGCCTGATGCCAAACCACTTTCATCTGGTTCTGTGGCCACACGGCGACGGAGACCTAAGTCGCTGGATGCAATGGTTGTTGACTTCACACGTCCGACGCTATCATCGGCACTATCATGGCAGCGGGCACGTCTGGCAAGGGCGTTTCAAGGCGTTTCCCATCGAAGAGGACGAGCATTTGTGGACAGTCCTGCGTTACGTGGAGCGAAACGCTTTGCGGGCCAACCTGGTGAAGCGTGCGGAGGATTGGCTCTGGTCTTCGGCGGCCGCGTTGCATGGCGGAAAACGCGCGGGGATGTTGCATCCTGGTCCACTTCCACGCGGCGACGACTGGTTGGATTGGCTCAACCGACCGCAAAGCGAGGCGGAGCTGGCGGCGTTGCGGAAGTGCGTCGAGCGAGGCACGCCCTACGGAAAGGAGTCCTGGCAACACGCCACCGCAGAACATCTGGGCCTGGAAGCAAGCCTTCACCCACGCGGTCGTCCCCGAGAGAAAAAGTAGAATGTCCCTTTTGTCCCCTTTTGTCCCGCCCCCTTTTTGTCCCGCCCGTTTGTCCCGTTTGTCCCCCCGATACATAAAACAAAGGGGCGATTTGCAGTCATGAAAGGATTGCTATGTGTAGCCGACTGCTGACCTGTCGTGTTGCGGTGTTGTTTGGCTTGCTGTGTAGTCCTCTCGTAGCCTCAACCGCGAGGGAAAGGGGGGTCGCAAGCGATCGGCTGATACGCGGCACGGCGGTTGACTCTGAAGGGAATCCCGTGCCTAACGCCGAAGTCTTTTGGTCGCCCTTCGGTGCTCCGTCTAGTTCCTTCCAGAAATGGGAAGTCGAGTATGCTTGCCGACGAGGCGAGCGCAAGGTTCGACAAGTTCGCTCAGCAGCGGATGGAACATTTGTTATTTGTGTGCCATCCACCGACGAATTTGATGTATATCCGGATCGCCTCTGGGCGTTTTCGCCCGGCCGCTGCGTGGCGATCTGTGCTATATCGCCGTCACACCGGGAGGGAGAGTCCGTGCAGCTTGTGCTCGGGGCGCCGAGCAAGTTTCACCTGAAGGTGACGGAACCGGATGGAAAACCAGTCGCGGGTGCCACGATCCTAGTGTCAGCCTTGGGTATGAAGGCCGAACACCACCAAATCGGCCCCGGGGAAATTGTTTTCCCGCCAGATGTCTTGGTGGATCGCGGAAAAGCCAGGACGGATGAGTATGGAATTGCCGAAATACCGGCATGGTGTCCCGCCGATGTGCTGAGAGTCGATGTCATTACACCGAAGTTCGGCCGGCAGAGTTGCTTTAGCCGCCGGTTTGTCGGCGAGCGTCCGAACGACTGGACAATCAAGCTCATGCCGGTAGGGAAGCTGCGCGGTCGTGTAGTCGCGGATGGACCACATCCGGTAGCGGGGCTAACGGTCCGCCTCAAAGCGATGTCTGCGCCCGATGATCGGTCGTACGCGATGCCTCGGTTCATCAAGGAACCACCGATCTTCATGTCTGCCGAGGCAGTTGCTACGACGGATCCGAGGGGGCGGTTCGAGGTTCCTGCCACCCCTTATGGGTGGGTGAACTTTGATGTTTCTGATGGGCTGAATAGGCCATATCAATATCTTGATCCCGATGACTGGCGAGGCGAACGTCGCCCAAAGTTCCGCCAAGAGATTCGTCCGAGCTGATATTTCGTCTTCACAAGGCGGTGCGTGTGCATGGAAAGCTGATTGCAAACGGTACGAAACAACCGCTGTCAATGTTTCGCATCGCGTGTGCCGAATCGCACAAGTCAGAATGGTTCGATAATGATGTGGCGTTTCTCGTTGACGTCAACGACAAGGGAGAGTTCAGTTTCTACTCGCTTCCCGGCGAAGGATGGCTCAGCGTCAGGACGAAGACCTTTCCGAGACTCAGTTATATCCCGCTAAAATGGCTTGACAGTATGCATATCGGAAGTCCGGCAGCGACATTGAATCACCTTCCCGGCTGGGCGACAAGAATCCCTGAGAACGTCGCAGATTGGGATTATGGGGTTGTTGAAATCAGTCAGGCACGTGGACGCGTGGTGGACCAAAATGGAGGGCCGATTCCAAAGGCAACAATCGATATTGACGCCAATGGCATGGGCTATGTGGGTTATGGCATGGAGTACTGTCTCACAGCGGATCGAGATGGCCATTTTTGCACTTGGCTCGAACATTTCCAACGCACGAATGAGGTGACATTCACGGAAGATGGAGTGACCGAGCATAACGTATACCATTACGTGCTTCCATACACCTTTCGTGTGGATGCCGGTCCCAGGGCAAGAGAGTTCGGGCGCCGGGCGATCGAGGTGCATCCAGACAAGTGTCAGAGCGGTACGATGCCAGATATCGTTTTGCCGTCTCTCAAGGATACGAGACGCCGGTAGAAAAGGAAAAAGGAGGAAAAAGGGGGGAAGAAAAAGGAAGAAAAAGGGGACATTCAACTTTTTCCCTGACAAATCTGATTCTATGAAAGAGCGGCCCTCCTGGTGCTATACACGGTGTAGTAGTCGTTTTTACTCACCCAAAGCACAGCCAGGAGGACCGAGAGATGTTATACCTCGCAATCGACCAACATCGCAAGCAGTTGACCGTGAATCTTCGCAATGAACAGGGCGACGTGCTCGTGAAACGTCAGGTCAGCACGGAATGGCCGCGAGTACGGAGTTTTCTGGATGAAGTGCGCGAAATGAGCGTGTCGGAAGGAGGATTTATAGCGATCCTGGAGGTCTGCGGCTTCAATGACTGGCTGCTGAAACTCCTGGCCGAGTACGGCTGCCGAGAGACGATTCTGATCCAGCCCGAGAAGCGATCGAAGAAGAAGACGGACCGTCGAGACGCCTATGCGTTGGGCGAACTCTTGTGGGTCAATCGTCAGCGGCTGTTGGCGGGCAAGAAGGTCCAGGGGATTCGCCGCATCCAGTTGCCGACCGACCGCGAGGCCGAAGACAGGCAACTGACGGCGGTGCGGCAACGAATGGGCCGCCAGCGGACGCGGACGATCAACAAGATCAAACATCTGCTGCGGAAACACAACCTCGAACAACAGCAGCCGGCCAAGGGGCTGGATACGCAACGGACGCGGAAATGGCTGGCGACGTTGCCGCTGGAACCAATCGACCGCCTGGAAAAGGACTTGCTGCTGGCGCAATGGAAGTTGTGGGACGATCAGCTTGCAAGGTTGGAGTTGGAGATCGAAAAGCGGCAAGCGAAGAATGCGATGGCGGCAGTGCTGGCGACGATTCCCGGCTGCGCGGCCTATGGCAGTTTGGCGTTGGCCTCGCGGATCGGTTCGATCGAGCGATTTCCGCGGCCGGCGAGTTTGGCGAACTACTGGGGCCTGACGCCCGGCTGCCGCAACTCGGGCGAAGCAACCGATCGACTCGGCTCGATCACCAAACAAGGCAGCGCGATGGCGCGATTCGTCCTTGGCCACATGGTCCTGCACGTGCTGCGGCGTGATGCGCGGATGAAGGCATGGCACGGTCGGATCAAGCGACGGCGCGGGTCGAAGATCGCGCGGGTGGCGGTGATGCGCCGACTGGCGACGATCATTTGGCACATGGTGAAACACCACGAGCCTTACGCGGTAGGCGGTCCGCCGCAGCGAAAGCCGTCGGCCCAGGCCGCGTGAGTTTGTACGAAGAGGAATACCGGAGGGTGTCTTGCGACATCGGATTTTCGGAGGCATGGTAGGGCAAATGAATGAGACCGGAAAACAAGAACAGCCCTGGCAGCGCACGCCACCAGGGCCTTACGGGTCATTCACCCGCCCTAGCCCGGCTATTCCTTGTCGGGTTGCGTCCCCGCAGAGCCCGACTCCGCTTCACCGGACAAAACCATTATAGAACAAGAGAGGAACGGACGGAGAGAGAACGACGGTTGCATCGGCCCTTCCTCCGGGAAGAGGCCCTCGCAGACGCTGATGCCAGTCTGAGTGTCCCCGTGGACTCGGCCTTGGTTGCCGAGCGTAATTCTGATTGAGACGGCTGGCGTTTGCGAGACGGTCGCAGAAGAATACTCGGTGTCAGGCCCTTACGGGCTTGACCGGCTGCCGGTTTCGGCAGACGGATTCACGAAGGGATGGATAGGGGTGCCGCCGCACGAGAAAAGAACGGCGCGAACAACCTCGCAACAAAATGACCGCGACAACCACGTTCCAAAACCGATTCCTCAACGAGTCCCAAACGAAAGTGATCGAAAAGAAGCCCTACCGGGCTTCGGCGCGAACCGTGCGCGAAAAAATCCGCCAGGCGGCCCTTGACACAAAAGGCTCTTTCAGGGACGGGGACGCAACACCGGTTTTGGCAAGATAGCCAGGGAGTGCCGGAAGCCCCCGTCCCAAGTATCTCATCCGTCTCCTTCAGGGAGAAATCGGGGGACTCAATACCAGTCTCGGCAAGAGACGCAACTGATGCTCGAATCGACGCGAGAACGGCATAACCCAATTCCCAACGGGAGCAGTTCGCCGCTCGCCACGCGCGACTGGCAGGCGCACCATGCACTTTGTCATTTAGCGCGTTGGGAACACTAACTCGGGAAGCTGAGGTGACTTGCGCTGTTTCTTCGCCGACGATGGACCGCCAGTCCAATTGGGTTTGTCACTGGGAGCACGACGCAATCTCGTTGCCTAGTTTGTCCCATCCGCTTGAATTGACGGTTTGCAAGCAGGCTACGACGAGTTCCACCCCACGTCTGGAAATCGGTGGCGGGTGTGCGCAAGGTGCAAGGTGCGCCCCGACTGGCCCATGAACGAGCTTGAAATCCGCCGCCCGTTCTGCTATATATACGCTTGACCACATGTACGCCAATCAACCAGTCGCAAACAAAAGACTTTTTCAACACGGTGCAACGCCACCCGAAGTTGCGGAAAACGTGCCGCCCAGCAATTTCAAACAAGGACTTTTTCCACTACTCAAATTCGACCGCGTTTTCCAGAAAAACAACTGACGGCTCCTATCTCCGCTCCAAACAACGACTTGCCGCCAGCGACCCCTCCAAGAACCACCTGATTCTTTCTCGGAAAAGCTTTTACGTCCTCAAAAAAACTGAAATAACTCGCTCTAAAAGCCGGATTTTCCTTGACACTCCTCCAAAAGTATTGTCGCCTTTCGCTCCGCGAAAGAAACGCTGCTTTCCCCGAGCGAAAGGCGACAATCGCAACCTGTGAACGGGCCTAAAATCACTTGCTTCTCCCGGTTGGCGGCCTATGTTTGAGGGTGGAATCGTCGCGGCTTTGGCGGGGATGACGATTCTCCGCCCCCGGACGATGACGCGGCCCGCTGAATGAAGAAGCGGCGAAACTCGGACCAGAAACTCGCAGAGGGAGAGGTTCAACCAGCATGTTGACTAACGACATGAGAACAACAAAGAACTCCCTGGGACTCGCGCTGGGTTTGGCGCTCGGCATCAGCATCCTCGTCGTATCGACCAACTACGGGCAAGAACCTCCGGCGGTGAATCCAAACCTCGCCGTCGCTACGGCCGTGTCGGGATTGATCGACGCGCTGCGCGACCCGAGCCCGGGCGTGCGCGACGCCGCCGCGATGGCCTTGCGCGAGATGGGGCCGGACGCAAAGCCCGCCATCCCGGCGCTGGCGCAGATGATGCGCGATGCGGACGGTTATCTCCGCATTACCGCCGCGCACACCTTGGAGAGGATGGGCGCCGACGCGGTGGCGAGCCTCGTGCCGCTGCTCCAGGACTGTGACCCGCGCGTGCGGGCACTGGTTGCCGAGACCTTGCGATCGATTGGGCCCGATGCGAAAATGGCAGTGCCCGCGCTGACCGAGAGCCTGCGCGACCCGAGCCCTTCGGTTCGTGACGCGGCCGCATTGGCGTTGCAGGAGATGGGGCCCGACGCGAAGTATGCAATTCCCGCGCTGGCGGAGATGCTCGCCGACCCGGACGGTTATCTCCGCATCACCGCGTCGCACACGCTGGAGAAGCTGGGCGCGGACGCGATACCGGCCGTTGTCATGATGCTGCGCGTTCCCGACCACCGCGTGCGAGAACTCGCGGCGAACACGCTCCGCGGCATCCGCGAAAACATGGACCTTGCCGCCCCGGCAAACTCCCGCTAGCCCGCATTTTTCGCCGCACGGGGAAAACGAACGGCACTGTTTCCGGTGGGGCAGACATTCTTGTCTGCCAGAGATGCCGCCACTTTTTCGCGGCAGACAGGAATGTCTGCCCCACCGTGAGAAGTGCGGCTTGGCCCACCTTCATTCCCGCGGTTTGCCGCTGCTTCGAGCGAAGGGGGGCCGGCAATCTGGCTGCGCCTCCACCGCTTCCCCACTTGTCCGCCGAGCGCGAATCCGCGAGAATTGACAGCCGAGTTGGACGCTTGCCAACCGCCCTTTCGTTGCGGGGGATGCCGTGTTGCGGGAAATCGATTAGAATCCCTAGCAAAACCTGTACTCCTCTCGCTCCGCGAGAGGGAAGCAGAGCCCGAATCGCTTCACGCGGAGCGTGAAGAGTACGTTCCGTTAGGAGTCCTTAACGCCAACCCTGCTGGAGATGCCGTACATGAAAACGAACCATGCCATTGTGCTCGTCGCGACGATCGTGCTCGCCGGCCTGGACGTGACTGTTGCGCGGACGGCGGACGAGAACTGGCCGCAGTTTCTCGGCCCGGGCTCGCGTGCGATCGGCGCCAACGCCAACTTGCCCGACCGCTGGTCGGCCACGGAGAACGTGGCTTGGAAGTGCGACATTCCCGGTCGCGGCTGGTTGTCGCCCGTCGTCTGGGGCGACCGCGTTTTTCTGACGACGGTCGTGGAAGAGGGGAAGAAAGCGGCGCCGTCGCAGAAGGGATTCTTCATGGCCGGCCCGCTCTCGGCGAACGCGAAGTACCAGTGGAAGGTCCTGTGCCTCGATCTTAGTTCCGGCAAGATACTCTGGGAACGGACGGCGCATGAAGGCACGCCGTTCCGACCGACGCACGCGAAGAACAGCTTTGCCTCGGAGACGCCCACGACCGACGGCGAGCGCGTTTACGCGTATTTCGGCAATGTGGGCGTGTTCTGCTTCGACTTCAAGGGCCAGCCGGTTTGGCAGCAGAAGATCGACCCGCACCGCATGAGGTATGACTGGGGCACGGCCGCGTCGCCCATCTTGTACGGCGAGCGGCTCTACATCGTCAATGATAACGAGGAAGAGTCTTATCTGCTGGCGTTGAACAAATTGACCGGCGAGAAGGTGTGGCGCGTCGATCGGGACGAGAAGAGCAACTGGTCGACGCCTTTCGTGTGGAAGAACGAAAAACGCACCGAGATCGTCACGCCGGGAAGCGGCAAGACCCGCTCGTATGACCTCGACGGCA
This sequence comes from uncultured Planctomycetaceae bacterium, assembly GCA_963823895.1. Lineage (GTDB taxonomy): Bacteria > Planctomycetota > Planctomycetia > Pirellulales > Thermoguttaceae. The sequence goes on along the minus strand of CAWGNG010000019.1, from coordinate 258,433 downwards.
AGCTGCTCTGGTGGTTCAAGGGGATGTCGCACATCACCGTGGCCACGCCCTACGCGGACGGCGGCTTGGTATACGTGACTTCGGGCTTCTCAAGGGACAAGGAACGGCCGGCCTATGCGATTCGACCCGGCGGGACCGGCGACATCTCGCTGCCGTCCGGCGAGTCGAGCAATTCGGCGATTGCGTGGAGCAAGCCAACCGGTGCGCCGTATATTCCCACGACGCTGGTCTATCAGGGGCGATTTTACGTCCTCTACGACACCGGCACGATGAGCGCCTTCAATTCGCAGACGGGCGCGGCGTTGTTTGAGCGGCAAAAACTGGCGGGCGGCAGCCACTTCACCTCGTCCCCCTGGGCCAACAATGGCCGGGTGTTCTGCCTGGACGAGGATGGCGTGACGTTCGTCGTCCGCGCGGGCGACAAGTTCGAGATGCTGGCGAAGAACCCGCTCGGCGACGACGACGGCTGCCTGGCCTCGCCCGCGATGGTCGGCGACCGCCTGCTCATCCGCACCGTGTCTCGCATCTACTGCATCCGCAAGAGCGCGGCGGAGGAATCGAAACCAGCCGGTGGCTAGGCGCCGCGTCAGAATAACCTGACTGATTTGCCGCAAAATGGTCCTGTTGGGAACGCCCTCCGCGGCGTTCCAGGAGCCGCGAAAAACGGCGTTTTCCTCGCAGGCACGGAACGCCGCGGAGGGCGTTCCCTAATGGGTTTTGACAGCCAAAATCGGTAGTGAATTCAAGGTATTGTGCTAGCACACCACTGCTAGCAGGCGCATTTTGTGGTTGCCTTTGGCGGCGTTGCTTGAGAGTAATTGAAAGGAGGGTCCATGAAGTAACTTCGCAAAGGAGGATGAATCGTCATGTACCAGCGAACTTTGAAACTTTCACAGGCTCAGCGCAGGACGTTGGTTGAGTATCGGAACCATGATCGGCGTCCGGACGTGCGGGAACGGTGTGCGGCGATCTTGAAGGTCGCCGACGGCCAATCGCCTCATGCGGTAGCGACTCAGGGACTACTGAGACCGCGAGATCCTGACACCGTGTACCATTGGTTGGATTGCTATGAACAACACGGGATCGAAGGACTGTTGTGGCGGCGGCAGGGAGGCAGCCGTCGCCGTCCCTTTCGAGCAGCGGGAACAGGTGTTGGAGCGGCTGCGGCAAGGCCCCGGCGAGGAAGCTCGCCGCGAGGCGATGCCGACAGCCGCTGGTCCGCCGCCCAGCCGCTGGACGTTGCGGACCATTCGCGCCAGCATTAAGACGATCCAGAATTACACGCTCAGTGGCGTGTGGCGGTGGCTCCGTCGCAAACTGGGAGTGAAATTGCGTTCGGGTCGGGTCCAGCATTTTAGCCCGGATCCGCAGTATCGAAGCAAGGTAGCCAAACTGAAACGATGCCTGCGAGCAGCGGCGCAACCCCCAGGAAACGACATTGCTGTTCATCGACGAAATGGGGTACGCCGTCTGGCCCGAGCCGGCGCCGAGTTGGGCTGCCGCCCCGCCCGCGGCTCCACCGCAAGCGGATCGGCAACAGTCCAACAATGGGCTGTGGCGCGTGATCGGCGGCCTGAACGCCTGCAGCGGAAAAGTGACCTACGTGGACAACTACATTATCGGTCGAGCCAAGGTCATCGAGATGTATGAACGGATCGCGAAAACTTACTCTCGCGCCAAGACGATCTACGTCGTTCAAGACAATTGGTCGATCCATACTCATCCCGACGTACTCACGGCCGTGGGGGCATATCCTCAAATCAAGCCAATCTGGTTGCCGACTTACGCCCCCTGGCTGAACCCGATCGAAAAATTATGGCGATGGCTGAAGGAGACAATCCTCAAAATGCACCGTTTGGCCAACGACTGGCCCGCCTTGCACCAGCGCGTCACCGACTTCCTGGAGCAATTCGCCCGCGGCTCGAAACAGCTTCTGCGGTACGTAGGGTTGCTCGGCAACGGTCAACTGGCCCAATCGCTGCATTTTACGTGATTACTACCGAATCTGTTTGTCAAAACCCATCAGGAGAATTCGTCAAGTCATTTTGACGCGACTCCTTAGCCGTTGAGGAACCACACGATGTTTGGTCGGATCTGGCGGCGCGGCTGGCGGCTGCTTGTGGCCACTTGGAACGGCTGGCGAAAGGACGACGGCGGCACGCTTAGCGCCGCCATCGCCTACTACGGCGTGTTTTCGCTCTTCCCGCTCTGCCTGGTCCTGATCGCCGGCGTCGGCGTTGTCGCTCGCTATTCGGAGTTCGTGCAAAGCAAGCAGCAAGCCCTGATCGCCCACGTGGCCAAGAACATCAGCCCTTGGCTGGCCGACGAACTGGAGACCGTCCTGAGCGGCAACCAGAGGCAAGCCTCGCTCGGCGGAAGCGTTGGACTGCTGATGCTGATCCTGGCGACCATCGGCATTTTTATGCAACTCGACAACGTCTTCGCCCGCATCTGGCGGTCGCCGCCGCCGGCAGGCAGCGGCTGGCTGGCCGGCATCCGCGAGGTGCTCTGGAGCCGGCTGTCGGCTTTCCTCACGCTTTTGGTCATCGGGGTGATGCTGGCCGTGGTCTTTGTGACGGACGTGGTGTTGGTGGGCCTTCAGTCCTATCTGACACATTTGCCCGCGGGCCGGTTCGCCTGGAAGGCGGCGCAGACGCTGGTCACGGTCGGCTGCGACTCGACGTTGCTGGCGGCGGTCTATTGGGTGATTCCCAAGGCCCGCGTCCCCTGGCGAGCGGCGTTTGGCGGAGGGTTGTTCGCCGCCGTCATTTGGGCCGTCGGCCGCTGGTTGCTGCTGTTGCTATTGGTCGGCAAGGAATATAGCGCCTACGGCATTCTCGGCGCCCTGATGGGCGTGATGCTCTGGTACTACTTCGCCAGCGTCGTGATCTTTCTCGGTGCAGAATTCACTCACGCCCTGTCGGAAGACAAGAACACCGCCTGAACGCACCGGGCGAGGGGGGGCAGCGGAGGGGAGTGCCGCGGGGGCTTGTCAGCGGCCGGTTTTCTGGGTAGGCTTATTTGCTGATTCTTGGTGGCTGTAGCTCAGTTGGTTAGAGTGCCAGATTGTGGATCTGGATGTCGTGGGTTCAAGTCCCATCAGCCACCCACACAAAGCCTTGCGAGACAATGAGTTACGCAAGGCTTTTCTTATGGCTTGAAAGTAGGGTATCGCGCCGGGGCTATGCGGGTGCTATGTTTGGAAGAATTTCTAGCACCTTGCCAGAAACCGGCCTAAAAGGTCGCAGGGCTGAGCGTCACCACGATCACCGTGGTGGTCGGTTGCTCTGTTGGACCTGGGCGTCCGTTCCCGGCTGACGAGCCCCGCGGCGGTCAACCGGCGTTCCACTTGCTGTAAGGGCTCTCTACAAGGCAGAGTTGGAACCGTGGCCAGCGTGGCGCCATGCCATCGGCGGCGAGCTATGCTTTCGAGCAGGGGACTTTCTCTGCATTCGTTTTGCCCGTGCGTTACCCGCATCTGAGGCGTGACCTGAATCATGGCGAGGGATTCCAGAAGCTCCGGCTCAGCGCCGCCAGATCGGGCGTCGGGACTCCTTTCAGATGGACCCGCATCTTTGCCCCGGCAGCGTCCTCTAACTCCACCGTGCATTCGCAACCGTTGCTGGCAGGGGCCAGTTCAAGAAACGTGGCCGCCGACTCGGCACCGAGAGGAAGAGGCGGTCGGCGTCGATAGGCATTCTTCGGCAGATCAACGGCGACCGTGGATTGCTGTTCGACACGCTTTTTCAGCGAGTAGTACTCCAGACGCAATACCCTGGAAGTGCGATGGAGCCCATACCGGACAGCCGCTCTTGCTGCTGCGGTCCACAGCCCGTCCGGAATCCGTGAGCGCGCCTGATGCGTCGCCCGCCAACGCAGAAATCGACGCCGAAGTGCCTCCAGCCGGGCCGGAATGTCGCGAGTCTCTCTGCCATTCATTGGCTGTCCTCCGCAAAAGTCTCTGCTGACAGCCAACGATACCAAATGCTTCAAGACATTTCATACACGCTTGCCGCAAGGACACAAAAAGTCGGTTTTGCCAGCACTGCTAGCTGCGTTTTTCCCGAGAAATTCGATGCTAGCATCTGCCACCTGTGGGCCTTTTTCAACGGGCTGTTAAGTGATTGTTAGACAGCCATTTACGGCTTTCTGAGCCACAATGTCGGCATGTGGTTGATAGCAACGAGTCCGCCCAGAATGCAGCGCATTTGCAGCGCCAAATTTGTGGCGATTGACTGCGGTTGCGATTCGTATCGGTCGATGTGGCTGACGGCACTTTAGCCACTACCCTTGCCTGCATCGTTGGGGCGGGCGGCGCAAGCTTGAGCCGCCCTCCGGGCGAAAACTGGTCCAGGAAATGGGTCGTTTTTTGAGAACCTAACAAAAGGATTCAATCTGTGTGTACTCACTGGGCGATTCCCAAGAAAGGCACTCATTGCGTTCCCCCTTTTCGTCGAAGCAATCGCTGTTGTTTCAGCCAACGGCCGGCAAGTCCGATTCAAAAAGGTCGCGGAGAAACTATGTTGCCGAAACTCGATCCTCCATTGGTTCAATGATGTCATCGTGCTGAGTGCGAGACGGAGGTTGTTGGCATCAATTATCCTCTTTTCAGAACGAAACTCGCACCGTCTCGATTCCAAAAGGAGCGATGGGAATACTGACACTGTCGCCGTCCGTCGAAAGCCGCGTCTCATCCTCCTCAATGATGTTCGTCTTCACAGCCTCCTTGACGGGTCGAGCGAAGTGAATTTCGGCTCGTGCCTGCTCCTTGCTACCTTGTACCTCGACCAGCCGAAGAACGAGTCCCTGACCATCCTCGGCCTTCTTCACAACGGCAATCTGCACATTTTCCGGCCTGATCCGAACAAGAGAGAGCCGATCGGGTAAACTTCCCGACGCGGGGCTCAGTTTCACGGCTTGGCTCAGCAGTGGTGAATCGAATTCCGCGCCCAAGCGGGCAGAGTCCGCTGAAGATTGCAGCGAGAAACGGAACCGATGCTTCCCCTTCTGTTCGTAGTACAAACTCTCGTTTCCGCAACTTCGCACCGTGCGGAGCAGTAGCGGTTGGATCAGAAACTCCGTTCCGCCGCCGGCGGTCAGATCCTTGAAGGCAGCGAAATTGCACTCCGAAGCCAGCGATACGCTCGTCGATTCGTTCGCCAGTTCAATCCACCCCCGCACGCCACGGCACGGATATCCGGCAATCGGACCGAAGGGCCAGGGCGCAGCGTACTTCATCTCCTTGCCGTACTCCTGCCAGCCATAGGGAACAGCGTACCGGACCGTCGGATTTGGCATGTTCAACGGAAACATTTGGTGGAGTTGCACGTTCCGTTTGCCTTCCCAATCGACGGTCGTCGTCAGATCGATGCGAGGCAAGCCTTGGTAAAGAACGATCTCCTGCCGGCAGGCCGAATCTTCCAGCAGTTTGCCCTCCACTTCGACGACCAGCCGCACCGGGCCGTTCTCGGCCACGCGGATCTTCGCGGGGTGCTCTCGCATTCGCCACTGCTTGCCCGTCAAGTGCATCCGAATGTCCACCTCGTCATCCTCGAGCGCGACCAGTTCATTGCACTGGTACTTCCCGCCTTGCCGCACCAACTCCTTCTGCGTATGTTTGTCGAGAATGTTCTGGATCGCTCCGGTGGAGGGATCGAGTCGGATGCGATAGAAACCGTTCTGGAACGTGTAGTTGGCCGTGTCAACCTCGAAAGGCGAGGCAGCCGGAGCCGCCGATTGCCCATCGATGGCGTAGTACGTTGCGTAGCCCAGCGACGGAACATCGGCGAGAAAAGCAACGCGGATCGCATCCGCCGGTTCGCCGGCCGCGTGGGCGACAATCTGATAAAGGATCGGCTTATTCGCGCCATCGACGATCGCCAAGTTTCCAGCCTTCTCCTTGGACAGCGGCAAGTCGCAGACAACGATGTCGCGGCGGTCCCAGGAAAGCGGATTGAACACGACCACCGGCATGGCATCGTGCCTGGCTGGCCGAATTGAGGCGGCAACGGCACCCAAGGCGGATTGCAAATTGCCGTCGTTCCATCGACAGGCTTCCTCGATTTTTTCGGTCTTCTGGCGGTCGCTGATCTCTCCCTTGTTGCCGCCCCAGTTATGTTCCACGGTGAAAAGCCGGTTCTCCCAGATCTTCGTGAAGGTGTCGTGCGGATAAGCAAACGCCGGCGTCAGGAGACTGGCCAGCGAGGCCGCTTTCTCCGCCGCCAAAAGCCGCCCTTCCAGCCGCCGGTCGAGCATGAAGCACTGGTTCCCTTGGGCTTGAATGCCGTCCCAAGGCGACGGCATCTCGCCCGGAATTGTCGGCAGCGATTCTTTGGCGACCGCCGCGAACAATTCCGCCGTTGACGCGTGCATCATGGGAGGAAGATGCTTCGTTTCATTCCACTTCCGGATATTTGCATCGACTTGAGAACTTGGCGACTGGATGTCTGTCCCATCGGTAAGGAACGCAATCTTGGGCAATCCGTGGGCGGAGTGGTTCTTGCGGATATCCTCCAGGAACGTTGGCAGCGCCTGGGCAAACTCTTTCAAATCATTCTTTCGCAGGCCCATGATCTCGCCCGCTCCGTATCCCCAAGGCGTGCTCCAAGTCGGCACGATCGAGCCGTCGGGCGACTGCCAGCGAAACAGAAAGGGGCCGCGAGTTTCATGGAGTACGTAGGGCTGCTCGAAAGTGTTGTCGGTGGCGCCGGCGGAGATCACCAGCCCTTGGATGCCGGCCTTGCGCAGGATTTGCGGCATCTGCGCGGTATGCCCGGCCACGTCGACATTCCAAACGTACAACGCATCGACGCCCAAATGCTCCTTGATCCAGCGTTTTCCGAGATAAAGTTGACGCACAAGTCCTTCGCCGCCACAGGTCAGTTCCCAAGGGCCGGTATAAAAGGCACCGATCTCGATCGCCCCCGATTGCATCAACCGCTTGACCACGTCCTGTTTGTCGGGGTAACGACGGAGATATTCCCGCAAAAAAAGGGCGTGCTCCATCGTGAAGCGATAGCTCGGTTCCCGCTCGGCAATTTCCACCGACTTGGCAATGGCGGCGACGTTCGCATCGAGGCACGCCTCAATGCTGTTCGGCCAGCACAAATCCGAATGGGTGTGCGAGACCACGAAGACGTGGTAGCTGGGAGCGGCGTTGGATTCTGACGGCGGTTCGTCGGCTGTTGACGTTTGTACGGTCACCGGAAACATCCCCATCAGCACGGTCACCAGTAATCGGCGGATGCTCATGATAAAATCTCCCATAAAGTGAATATTGGCATCTTGTTGCCTCGACTTTATGTGATTTTAGAGGATGGCAACTCGCATCGCAATCCCGCGGCTCTTGACCGATGAAATGAACTGCGGTACGCTGAATATACTCTGATTGTTAGCCTGCGGCTCGACCGGCAGGAAAGTCGCAATGATTGCTATTGCGGCTGTCGTAGCGTGCAATCGTATGTTCGCTGCATATCACTCGTACACGGAGATTCACGTTCCATTCCTAAATGTTACGAGGATTGCCATGAATCGCTCCGACAAGATCCGACGTCGTGAGTTTCTGACGCAGAGTCTGCTTGTCTCGACCGCCGCAGTGGTCGCACCCAGTTTTGTGCCGCGCCGCGTGCTGGGCTTCGCCGGCTCGCCCGGTGCCAACGAGCAGATTGCCGTCGGTGTCGTGGGCGTGGGCTTGCGCGGTCAACAACTCATCCGCAACATCAAGAATCTGCCGACCAAGGGACGAGTTGCCGCCATCTGTGACTGCGATGCCCGAAAGATCGCCGAAACCCTCAAGGAACATTCCGCGGACTGGAAGACCTTCGAGGATTACCGCAAGCTGATCGAACAAAAGGATCTTGATGGCGTGCTGATCTGCGTGCCGCATCACCAGCATGTTCTACCTGCCATGCTGGCTTGCCAAGCCGGGCTTGACGTGTACGTGGAAAAACCGTTGTCCCTCTACATAAAAGAAGGGCGCGCATTGGTTCGAGCCGCCCGCAAATACAATCGCGTGGTGCAAGTCGGCAGCCAACAACGCACGATGGAAATGGACCGGTTCGCCTGCGAGTTGATCCGAGACGGCGGCATCGGCAAAGTGAAATTGGTCGAGGCGGTCTGCTTTTACGGACCACGGCCCTATCCGAAAGAAGGGCTGCCGGAAGAGCCGATTCCCGCCGGATTCAATTGGGATTTGTTCCAAGGCCCTGCCCCGGTTCATCCGTTCAATCGCGGTCTGATCGGAGGAGGCGACAGTCGGGGATCGCGATGGCTCGACTGGCGAGACTATTCCGGCGGAGGCACGGATATGATGGCGCACTCGTTGGACATGGTCCAATTCGCCCTGGGCGCCGATGATTCCGGCCCCGTTGAGTTTTGGTTGGTCGATGGCCCAGGCAAAGGCATGAACGCCCGAGTCGACTTTCGCTACGCCAACGGCGTGGAGGTCCAGTGCAAGTTCCCGGCGCTATGGGATAATCCGCATCGCGGTCCTTATTTGGGCGCGATCTTCACGGGCGAAAAATGCAAGATCGAAATCAATCGCAATAAGTTCTCGACCAATCCGCGCGACTTCGTAAAGAACCCGCCCGACCCCAAACTAGCAAAGAGATGGGAGGGCAACGGCTCGGTTGCTCGGGGCCACATCGAAAACTGGTTCGATTGCATCAAGTCCCGAGCCAAGCCAAACGCCGACGTGGAAATTGGCCACCGCACCGTGACGGTGGGGCATCTCATCAACATCGCTCGCGAAGTGGGACGAAACTTGCGGTGGGATCCAGTGGCCGAACAAATCATCGGCGATGCCGAAGCCGATGCCATGTTGGATCGGCCTCGACGTAAGGGCTGGCAATTGCCTTCTGTTTGATGTTGCTGCACGAAACTTGCCGGCGTTTACATATTCTTTAGGGGGGCCGATCCGAAAGCGTCCGCAACTGTGAAAACAGTCCTTGACTCACGATTCTATAGTTAACCAAGTATCGCCAACGCATCTGCTTTGCCGCATAGGGGTTGTGTCTCGGGAATCGTTCGACAAACGGAACGAGTTGATGCCCCGGTTGAGGGCGTGCGATTCTCTACCCGTTTCAGATTGCCCGATTTGGCCGTTCTTCCGCACGATCTCGGCGTATCAAAAAACGTGTGCCGAATTGCGGTGGTTTGTCGGCGAAGAAGGTGGTGGCCTTTCACGAGACGCATGCGTCTCAGGAGTCGAACAATTCCATGGCTTCTGATTCGGTCAGTCCTGCTGCTTCGTCAAGGTCACGGTGCGAGAACAGGCCGGCGTCCGAACTGACCCTTGCCCCGTGAAACTCCAGTTAGATTGCCCGATCAAAACCGATCCGCAACGCGTGTTTTCCTGCTTCACCCATTGGGCCCCGTCCTTATCCGAGAAATTCGATGTGAGAACTTGCTCTATTCCATAGGTCGAACCCACTGGACGTTACATAGAAATGCGGAGGTCATCTGGGAAATCCAGGCTTAATGGAATAATTGTCAATCCGCCCCGCGTTGCTGCGGTATTACTTGTCGCAGACCATCATGGCACTGATGTTGGGAATGGCGTTGGCCTGTGTGACTCGGAAGCGGACCTTTTCGGCGGCGATCGCTGGCTGGAACCGTTCGATTCGCTTCCGTCCGATGGATTGACCTTCGGCAACCATCTGCCAGTTGCCGCTGCCCGATACGTCGATGGAATACTTGAGAACGTGTTGCCCGTTGGCAATTTCTTCTTCGAGGACAACGTGAGTGATCTTCTTTGCGCCGCCGAGGGCAATTTCGAGAACTCCGGGTTTGAGCCACCCATGGCGGCTGTCAGTCCGGGCAAGGGGGCTCCCGAAGCGGCGACGGACCTCCGCGCCGAACTGGGCCAGACTCTTGACCGCAGTCTCCTGGATTAGGCCGCGTTTGTCAGGCACCAGCGATTGGAGAAAATTGGCGCCCCGCCCGACCGATTTGTAGTACTGATCCATCAACTCCTGGGGTGAGAACACGGTCTGGGCGAACGTGCCGCAGCAGTTGTACGCCTCGGGAACGACCCAACCTTCCGTCCAAGGCGCCGCATAACCTGGCGGGATTTGGCCTTTTCGGACGACGTTCCACAAGGGATAGGGAGCAATGCCGTCTTCCTTGGGACTGCAACTGGCTAAAGTAGTCTGGCTGCCCCCCCAAATCACCATGTTCGGTTGCTTGGCCTTGGCCATGGCGATAATCTCACCACCGTACGGCTTGCCGGTAGCGGGATTGATCACGTCCGGCTCGAAGGGATCGAGGTAGCTGTCAAGCCACAGGCAGACAAGCTCGCCGTAGTTCGACATCAGTTCATCGAGTTGCTGTTTGTAGACGGGCCAATAAGCGGCCCGGTTGGCCACCGACGGGTTGTCGGTAAAACAGGAAAAGTGCCTGTCTTGTCCCGAATAGTACAGCCCGAGGCCGATGCCGTGCTTCCTGCATGCGTCGGCTACGTCTCGGATCAGATCCCCCGACCGTTTTTCCAGGGAGAACTGCGAACGCTGTAGTCGGTCGTGCGGGTTGGCCAAAGACAGAATCCGTTGTGATGTTTCGTGCTAAAGACAAGGTGCTTCGCGTCGAACGACTTGGCCACGCGCACCCACTGCTCGACGTTAAGCTCCGTGGGATTGAACACCTTGGGATCCGCGACGACGTCCCACTTTCCCTCCAAGAAGACGGCGGGCCCGTAGTGGAGAAATGCGCCGTACTGGTTCGTTTGATACCGCAACTGCGCAGGCGACGGGACGGTGTTGACCATCAATGGATCGGCGGGGGCGATGATCTTTTCCCAGCCGCTTCCATTAACTGCCGCGTCGCCGGCCGCACGTACCTTGCGGGCCAACAGCAACGCTTCCATGACCGGCGCACCGGCCACGACTGCCGCAGCCTTTTTCAGAAACGCGCGGCGATTCGACGGCTGCAGAATCGAATGGTTCTTTTCGCGAAACATAAGCCGAGATCTCCCATCTACAGTTAGCCTGGAGTCGATCAAGCTCGTTCAGCCGTCCGTTCTACCATCGTGCCGCAGCGCCCGCAATCCAGGGCGTTGCAACTAAGGCCAGACGTCCAAGAAACCTCGGCCTCAAGAACCCTTCCGTTCCCGGCAAGGCACCCGTGTTCCACTGCTTCCGAAGGACTTCCCGCAATTGATATTCCGAGAGTCCATGCAGATCTCAGGCCCAGTGATTCTGCCGTTGTCGGGCCGGAGCCTGCGGGAATACTCTGCAAAATGGCAAGACTTAGGCGAGTATTGACCACTTCAAATCTGTTATACTGAAGCGGTTCGAGAAGCGTTCCGCCTTCCTGCAACCCCCGCCCTGTCTAGCTGAAGTGATCGCAGAATCGGGACCACCGTCCTGAGAAGAGGTGCCATGCGACACTGCAGAGCCGCAATGAAGGAGTGTGGTCAATGAATCGCAAAACTGTCGTCAGTGTCAGCCTCGCAATATGGATGCTGATTCTCGCAACCGCAAGGCCAATTCGTGCCGACGAGCGACCTTATGAAGCGCCGCCGAGGCGGCCGGCGGACTTCAAGCCGCTGGAGTCCGAATATACGACAGAGAAGTTGATGAAGGAGTTCTCGAACAAGCAGATGGAGAGGGCCGCGAAGGAACTGGCGGAGATTCAATCCGTCAATGAAAAAGGTCCTTGGCAGCCGACGTGCAAATCGCTCGACAGGCATCGGGCGCCGGAATGGTTCCGCGACGCGAAATTGGGCATCATGTTGAATTGGGGACTGCACTCCGTGCCCGCGTGGGATCAACCACGGAGCGGAACGGCGAGGTATCCAGACGCTTATGGTTGCTGGATGTATACCCTGCCAGATCACATCGCGCACCACGCCAAGTGCTGGGGAAGCGATTTTCAATACGATGACTTTTTCACGCTGTTTCGGGCGGAGAAATACGACCCGGAGGCGTTGGCGTCGCTCTTCGAGGAGTCCGGGGCCCGATATCTCATCACGATGTCGAAACACCATGACGGCGTAGCTTGGTGGGATTCGCAATGGACGAAGCGCAACTTTGTTCAGATAGGGCCGAAGCGTGATCTTCTTTCCCCGCTGATGGCGGCGGCAAGGAAGCGGGGATTCAAGACGATCATGTACTTCTGCTATGAGGAATACGCTACAGCCTTGTTGGATGCGAACGATGCGCCTTGCTACCGCATTTGGAACCTCGGGACCTTCGCCGGCACGCATCCACTCACAGCCGAGAGCCGCCGGAGGGTGTCCGGCAACATTCCGGTGCGGAACTACTACGACCATTATATGACGCCCCTGGTCAAGGAAATGATCGACCGTTTCGATCCCGATGGCCTATGGATGGACGGCGATTGGACCACGCCGCCAGAAACATTGCGCAGCCTGGAATTGACGGCCTACTTCTACAACAGGTTTGCGGGACGCAAAGAGGTTCTGGTGAATGACCGTCTTGGCCTGGGAGTGCGTGAAAATCACGGCGATTATCGTATCAGCGAATACAACGTCGCCACCGCGCAGTCCTTGAGTCGTCCATGGGAAGAATGCCAAGGCATCAGCCAATCGTTTGCGTACAACTACGAAGATAACGACGAGTCGCTCGGACCGCCGGCCCGTTTGATCCACCGCTTGATCGACGTTGTCAGCCACAACGGCAATCTGGCCATCATTGGCGGTCCCCGGGCGTCGGGAGTGTATCCCGACAACATTCTGCAACGCCTAAGGGCTTTGGGAGCGTGGTTAAAGGTCAACGGCGAGGCCATCTGCGCCACCCGCATCTTGCCGCCTTGCCAGGAGGGCAACGTCAGCTACACCCGCAGCAAAGACGCGAAGTGTGCTTATGCCATCTGCAAGCAATGGCCCGGCACGAGTCTGACGCTCAGCGCGGTGCGCGCCGAGGATGATGCCACGATTCGCCTGATCGGCATCAGCGCACCGCTCGCGTGGAAACAAGACGAGCGGGGGTTGATTGTCCAACTCCCCGCTGCTCTTCAAGATGAGAAGGAGAGGCCCTGCCAGCACGCTTGGGTGCTCAAGATTCCCATGCAGCCCACGGTAGTGGCAATAGTCCGCAAGAATTTCGCAGCGCCGGTTGCGCTGGAAACAGTGGGAACCTATGAGCGGGTCGTCTATACCCTTGACGGCAGCCGGCCTGGAGCAGACTCCACGGCCTACAGCGGGCCGATCGTGCTTCCGGCAGGCAAGACGACCGCCATTACGGCCCGTTGCGTGCGCGGCGGCAAACTCGTGGGAAGGACACTGTCGGCTGAGTTCCAGGCGAACCCGCCGCCGCCGCCCAAGCCGCACGTTTATCTCGACGCCCTGGAACCGCTGAGCTTCAAGACCGGCTGGCAGGCCGAGGGCGTCAAGACCTGGCGGAACGTAAACTGCCACGGCCAGCCGCTAAAAGTGTTGGGCCAGACGTTTAGCCGCGGCGTCGGCATGCACGCCAACGGCGAAGCGGTCTTCCCCCTAAGGCCGCGCTCCGGGCGGTTCGTCTGCCGTGTGGGCATAGACGATGCCGCGGAAGGCGGCGGTACCGCGCGTATGAAGATCTATCTCGACCAAAGGCTCTTGTGCCAAACACCGCTGCTGACCGGCAGAGACGGTCTTTGGAACATCGACGCTCGCCTTGACGGCGCGACGGACAGATCGCTGCTGCGAATCGTCATCGACGACAACGGCGACGGCATCAGCGGCGATAATGTCGATCTGGTGGATGCCGGGTTCATCTACTAATCGATCACGCTCTGTCGACCCGGTCGATTGGATATTAGGATTCCTGAAAGAAGTTGCGACCTCCGGAACCGAAGGGCACGAGTTCCATCCCTTTGGCTGACGATTCACTGACGGCAACCGGCAAATTCTGACTGACCGTTGGCCGTATAATACTCTTAATTGGTTGTTTTGCTGGGTATCTGATATTCCTTTTCGACCCGTTCCACCGGCCCGTCACCATAACGGCACGATTTCGGATTCCTTATGTTCCCCTTCATCCTGCCACCGATCCTATGCTGTCATCTTTAGCAGTAGTCGTCATGAAAGTCGCTCCACCGATCAGTTTCTTCTTGTTTCTCCTCTTTATCGCAACGACGGGCGCTGCCGCAAGCGAAGCGGCGTCGTCTGCTATCACATCTCCTAATCTCCAAATTCACATCGACCCCGCACACGGTACCATCGTGGGAATGACGTTGGGAGGGGAGACAAGCGAGCGTGCAGTGACGGGCGGAACCGTCTTGGTGGGTTGCCGTCTGGTAGGCATCCGATCGCGAGGCTTAGCAGGCGGGAGCGTCGAGATCGAGAAGGACTACATTGACGAAACTGGCCGGTATCATGCGACCCTTGTTCGAACGCCTTCTCCCAACCAACAGCAGTGTTCGCTGGGAAATCGAAGTCCGCGGGACGGGCCAACCCTGGACCGCACCGATCGAAACGAGGCTTACGTGGCCGGATGCGAAAGCGAGCCTTTTTTGGACTGCATGGGGTGATCCGCGTCCCAACGGAAGCGATTGGACTGATCCGCTCCAACCGGCTGCATGGGCCGACCGCGAATTTCTTTACGGTGGTCATAGCTATTTCAAGGAGCCCGGTGCCTTCTCGCTCCCTGTCGCGACGATTATCGACAACAGCCGCGACACCGGAGTGAGCATTGTCGCCTCGCCCGAGGACTTGATCCTGACGATGAAGATGCGAACCACGCGGCAAGGCGAACTGGCATTCTCCCGCGAATATCATCGTTTTGTCCGGGGCAACGTGGTTCGATGTGCGTACGACCTGACGACGCATCCAGCCGATTGGCGGTGCGGGGTGGCTTGGTTGGTCGGCCGCTATCCAGCGTTCTTCGCTCCGCCGAACCAAAAAGCAGACCAGATAGCTGGCTGTGGGGCATATACCAGCGACATCGCCCGCGATCAGGCCGAGCGGCTGATGCGGATGGCGTTCCGCATCAATTGGAGGGCCAGCTTCGACTTCCCCTACATGGGCATGTTCATTCCGCCGGTCGCCTCCGATACACGGCCATGGACCAGTTTCAAAGGAGCACAAACGTCGATCGCGCAAATGCGGCGCTCGGCCGAGGAATTGCGGCAGATGGGTTTCTACCTGTTGAACTACTTCAATGTCACTGAATTCGGCGCCCACGCGAAGTTCCCCCCGCCGCCACGAAGAGCCACCAACAATGCCGACCTTTGGAAAGACGCCAATGACTTCCTGCATGGCAGGATGAGCGATGCGATTCTCCCCGGTCGCGACGGCAAGGCAATTGGATCTTGGGAAGGGTGTGTGGCGATGGACTGTGGCGAGCCGGTGCATCGGGACTTCCTCATCGATCAGGCCCGCAAGCACGTCGAGAAGTTCCCCGCGAGCGCCGGCATCTGCATTGATCGCATGGATTGGCTTTGGTGTTACAATCGGCGGCGAGACGACGGCGTTACTTGGTACGAAGGCGGCCCTGCCCGATCGCTCGTCATTTCATGGCATAAACTGATGGATCGCATGGCCCCAGTATTTCACGACGCGGGAAAGGTGATCTTCGGCAATCCCATGTACGCGCGGCTCGATCTGATGCGGCAACTCGATGGTCTGTACGACGAGCATGGCCAGCATCCACATAGCATCAATACGTGCAGCCTTCTGGCGCTGAGGAAGCCCTACATCGCCTGGACATGGGAACTCGACGACATCAAGAAGAACCCGGACGCGTATATCCAACGTCACCTATACCTGGGCGCGTTTTTGACGGCGCCGGTGCCGAACAACGATCACACCATTCTACCGGACGCGAAGCTCGATCGGTTGTTCTTCGACTATGGGCCGATGATGGATACGTTGCGGGGCAAGCACTGGGTGCTTCTGCCGCACGTGGTATCAGTTCCGGGGGCCGGGGCGGTCGCCAATCTCTTTGCGGTGCCCGGCGGCTATGTTGTGCCGGTCATGCTCGGCGGCAAAGCAACGTCGGCGGAAATTGTACTCCGGGGCCTGCCGACTCTGCCTGGCCATCGCGGTTTCCGCATTGAGGCCCTGCGACCCGGTCGCGAGCAGCCCGTCGAACTGGCAGCAGTCTCCGAAGGCAACTGCTTGCGGATCGGCGTGCCGTTGAACCGCGGGTGTGCAATGCTTCTCCTGACACACACTTGGATGTCACCCAGCACTACTTATTTCTACGGCAGCGCAAGGGTCGAGGTGGGCACAATGCTCGAAGGATCGCGACTCCATTACACGCTGGACGGGAGCAAACCGACAGCACAATCACCGGTCTACAACACCCCCATCGAACTGAAACGTACCACCGTCGTCAAGGCAGCGGTGTTTCGCGGAGATAAGAAGGTCAGCCAGACGCTCGAACGCGAATACGTGGAATTATCGCTCCACAGCCACTAGCCACGACATTGTCCATGACATATATGAGTAGCCGAGTGCTACCAATACTCGATGGGCTAGCCATTGGCTGGCACTTGCTGGGACTGATATTGCTCACATTAACCCCCGTGATCAAGAGCGGTCCACATACGCGGAAGCACAAACCTGGTACTGGAAACGTCCACGAGTTCGAAAGGAAGTGCGTGTGCGAAACTCAAGCAGACTTGCCATCATTGTCGGGTTGTCGATCCTGCAATTTGGTTTCTCCACAGTCGCCGCGACCGCGGAGATCGGGCAGCGAACGCTGTTCCCGCTGCAACTGCCGAACAAGCAGTTCCTGCGATTTTCGGCCGAAGGTTTCGGCGACGAGCCAGCCTGTGGCGTGATCTATCGCAAGGATGATTCGGTAACCTGCGGCATGCCGCTAGGCGGGATCGACACGGGATGTCTCGACCTCGAAACGAACGGTACGCTCGGCTACTGCACCATTTTCAATACGCATATCCCGCGGCGCGGACCGTTGAACGCTCCGCTGCTTGGACTGAGCGTGGGAGGAAAAACGTGGGTGCTCTGCGATCCGAATCCACGCGATGGCTGGGGAGAATTTCAGTCCTCCAGGTCACATCGGTCCTATGAGCTCTGGCGCGGCGGAAAATGGGATCATCCTACCGAACCGCTTACTCCCATCCCGGCAGGCATGACACGTGATGGCGTGCAAACCGTCCAACAAATCCACTATTGGGGACATTATCCGATCGCCGACCTGGAATTCAGGACCGATGCGCCGGTGAGCGTGGGGTTGCGGGCGTGGTCGCCGTTTCTTCCCGGCGACGTGCTCGGCTCGCTGACGCCGGCGGCCGTCTTCGAAGTCCACTTGCGGAACGCCACGGATCTTCCCCAAACCGGCGCGGTTGCACTGACGTTCCCTGGCCCGTTGCCAGAAGAGGCAGGCGCTGCGCGGTTCTCGCGAAAACGGATCGATGGCGACGTTCAGGGCGTGGAAGTGGCTGCTCCCTTGGCCTCCTATGCGCTCGGCCTGATTGGCAAAGAAACCGTCCGCACCGGCGGCGATCTGGCCGCAGACGCCTCGGCCTGGGTACGAATTCACGAACAGCTTCCCCAAGCCGGGAGCGATCACGCGGGAACCTCGCTGGCCGTTGACATTGCCTTGCCTCCGCGCGAAAGCCAGGTGCTGCGATTCGTGCTGACTTGGTATGCCCCCACCTGGAATGCCGGCGGTTACAACTGGGCCAGCGCGCCGCATACGTTTACCCATATGTACGCCCGATACTACCCGAACGCATTGCAAACGGCGGAGATGCTCGCCAAGGAGCATGGCGAACTGTTGCGGCGGATCATCGCATGGCAGAAGGTGGTCTATGCCGAAGGCTCCTTGCCCGTATGGCTGCGGGAATCGCTCGTTAACGTGCTGCACCTGATCACCGAAACGGGCTTGTGGGCCCAGGCGAAGCCGCCGCTGCCGGCCTGGGTGCGTGCCGACGACGGGCTGTTCGGCATGATCGAGTGCCCTCGCGGATGCCCGCAAATCGAGTGCATTCCTTGTTCTTTCTATGGAAATCAACCGTTGGTCTATTTCTTCCCGCAACTCGCGCTCTCGACGCTGCGCGGTTACAAGGGCTATCAGTACCCGGATGGGGCAGCCGTGTGGATCTTCGGCGGCTGTACGGGCCAGACGCCGCCGATCGACTTCGCCAATCCGACCCGAGGCTACCAATTCGCCACCAATGGCGTCTCGCTCGCGGCGATGGTGGATCGCTACTTCCTTTGCTATGGCGACACGGAAAAGGACTTTGTCAAGGAGTTCTTTCCGACCGTCAAACAGAACATGATCTACACGGTCAATCTTCGCCCGGCCTATCCAATCGGCGACCGCATTATCGCCATGCCGACCGGCAACCTTGGGACCGAGTGGTTCGAGGCCCCGAAGCCCGGCTGGTGCGGCATGACCGCCCACATCGGCGGCTTGCACTTGGCGCAACTTCGCATCGCTGAGCGAATGGCCAAGTTGGCCGGTGACGAGCCATTCGCCAAGCAATGCGGCGAGTGGATCGAAGCCGGCGCCAAGAGCATGAACGAAAAACTCTGGACCGGCGCCTATTACCTCAACTACCTCGAACCGGAAACCAAGCTGCGCTCCGACCTGATCTTCGGCTATCAACTCGACGGTCAGTGGATCACGATGTCGCATGGCTTGGCCAGCGCACTGCCTGCCGACCGCGTGAAGACCACGCTGGCCACGATCAAACGTGCGAACATCGCGGTGACCAAGTCCGGCGCGGTCAACTATGTGGGGCCCGACGGCAAACCGGCCAGCGTTGGCGGATACGGAACCTACTCCTACTTCCCCCCCGAAGCCCTGATGCTTGCCATGACTTATATCTACTGCGGCGAAAGGGAATTCGGCGTGGAATTGGCCCGGCGGGTGTGGCACAACTTGGTCTGCATTCAAGGCTACACGTGGGACATGCCCAATATCATGCGGGGCGATGTCGATACGGGCGAGCGCACCTTCGGCAACGACTACTATCAGGACATGATGCTCTGGTCGCTGCCGGCGGCGCTGGCCGGGCACGATTTTGGCGCTCCCGCCAAAGTGAATGGGCTTGTTCAACGGATGATCCGGGCCGCGCGCCGCAGGGATTCCGCAGATACGGCCGCCAAGCGGTAGAGGCATCCGTGAAATGACGAGGCCCTGCCTGGGTGATGGGAGTCGGGCCGGCTCCTGGGGGCCACCGCTTCCGAGGCACTTGGCGCGAGTGACATTCCGAGGTCGCCATCTCCGAAAACAAAGGATCGAGAAGCGGTGCGAAACGAGGTTTCCGACACCGTCGAACAGCATCCCGGAAGACCCGCTGAAGGCTCAAACGGGTGCAAACTCAAAATCATCATCGGCTGCGGCAGCTACACCGTTCCGATCAGTACAACAACTGCTCGCTGAATCGTCTCTGGCAGCCCGGCCCACACCGAAATCACCCGCCGCAAATCGGCGTCAAGTTGTGTCACGTCGAGACACTCGGAGCCACCCCTTTGCAGCGCATTTGCAGTGCGCCAGCCCTGGCAGAATTCGCAAGACCAATCCTCGTCAGCGGTTACGGCGATTTTGTCCGCGGCTTCAAATCCAGTCGCCCCGACTTGCAACGTCGTAAGTGCTTGATACAAAATGCCTTGCGAAATACAGAGCCGTTGGCGACTAACCAGCGGCCTTTTTTTCGAAGCACTGCGCTAAGTGATTGTCATAAGACCATTTACGGCTCGCTGAACCATATTGTCCACATGCGGTGGGGGCTGTCGATTCGGCCCCGAATGCAGCGCATTTGCAGCCCCGAGTTTATGGCAACTGGCCGTGGTCGCGATTGGCGCCGGTCGATGACAACCGACGCGAGCTGATCGAACAGCCGTTATTCCGAGAAATCGGTCGTATTCTCGGAGTCGCAAGAAATAATCGAGTGGATAAGGCAGTAACACGATGTCGAAACGTGCTGAAGGCAAAGCCCAATATACACAACTCTACGGTCTAATCAAGCGCATCGTTGACCTGCTTCTCAACGACCAAACCCAGGGAACGAAGTTTGGACCGCAAAGTTGTTCGCGAAATGCCCAGGAGGTCGGCCGCTTCGACTTGGTTCCCTTTGACGTGTTCCAACACTTCGCGCAATACGACGCGCTCCACGGCTGTTTGAACCTCGTAATAGATGTTTCCGCGTTTTTGGGCTAGCGTCTCCTGCACTAACCGCGCAACGGCGAGATCAACAGACTCTTCGGCAGCCAACACTTCGACTCGGGAGGACATCTCCTGAAGATGGGGAGGGAGACAGTCGGGGGTAAGCGAATCGCCCGCGGTATGCACCAAAGCGTATTTGACGGCACTCTGCAATTCCCGCACATTGCCCGGCCACGAGTGCTGCTTGAGAAGTCGCATCGCCTCCGGCGACACACTCTGGACGTGCCGGTCCAGTTCTCGGTTCATGTGGCCTAAGAAGTATTCCAACAGCGATGGGATGTCCTCGATCCGCTCGCGCAAAGGCGGGATGCAAATCGTCAGCACGTTCAGGCGGTAGAAGAGGTCTTGCCGAAAACGGCCGGCGGCGGCTAGGGACTCCAGGTCTTGATTGGTGGCGGCAATGATGCGGATATCGCTAGAAATGGTCGTGTTGCCCCCTACCCGCTCGAATTGCTTTTCCTGCAACAGGCGCAGCAGTTTCGCCTGGGTGCCCGGCGACATATCGCCCACCTCATCCATGAAGACCGTGCCGCCGTGGGCCTGCTCGAACTTTCCGATGCGCCGCCGATCAGCGCCCGTAAAAGCACCGCGTTCGTGGCCGAATAGTTCGCTTTCCAGCAGCGGTTCGGGGATGGCTGCGCAGTTGATCGCCAGGAACGGAGCCTGGCTGCGGCGGCTGTGCTGGTAGATCGCTCGGGCCACCAACTCCTTTCCGGTTCCGCTCTCCCCAAGAATCAACACGGTTACGTCCTGCGGCGCAATGCGGCCGATCGACTTGTAGAGTTCCTGCATCGGAGGAGAGGAGCCCACCAATTGATCGCCTTCCGCCTGGGTTTCCTGTTTCTCGTCGTACATTGCCGGAATGCGGCTGATCCGGCTAAGGTGGATGGCGCGGTCCACGACATTGCCAAGCTGGTCGAGGTCCAGCGGTTTGAGCAGGTACTCGAATGCCCCCAGTTTCATCGCTTCGATGGCGGTCTCTGTGGTTCCGTGCGCCGTAATCACGATGACCGGAAGCCGGGCGTCGATCTGGCGGATTGTCGCATACGCTTCCAGCCCCGACATATCGGGCAGCCGCACGTCGAGAATCACGGCGTCCGGCGTACTGCGGCGGACGCACTGGATTCCATCGCGGGCGGTACCTGCGGTGCTGATCTTGAGCGTTGGGGATTCGAGCGCCCTTTCGAGCGAGTAGCACACATTCGGCTCGTTGTCGATTATCAGCAAACTAGACATGACATTTCCTCTACCGAGACAAGCAGCTTAACTTGTCGCCTCGGCGCAATGTTGATCGGGAATCGCGCTGGTTGGAAGGCGGACGGTAAACACCGCGCCACCTTCAGGGGCGTTGCTTGCGGAGATTTGGCCGCCGTGCGACTGGACGATCCGCCGGCAAATTGCCAGTCCAAGTCCAACCCCGGTATCCTTCGTACTCACATAGGGTTCAAATATCCGGTCGCCGAGGTCTTTAGGAACGCCCGGCCCATTATCTGCGATTGTGATCGTGATCCACGACACGGGCAGGTTTGCACTTTGTCGGCCCGCAAGCTCATCGCTCTGCTCAGGTGCAGCACCGGATTCCGCGGCGGTAATGTGAATTCTCCCGCCTTGGGGCATCGTGTCGAGGGCATTGCACAATAGGTTGAGCAAGAGTTGCCGAAGTTCTTCACGGTCGGCCTCGATCATCAGCGGTTGGTCAGCCAAGTCGCAGCGGATATGCACGCACTGTCCTTCAGCGCGGGCGTGAACCAGTTCTAAGGTCTGCTGAATGACCCCTCGCACATCCCCCACCCGTTTCTCTAACGTGGGCGGCCGGGCAAAATCGAGAAAGGTCTGAATCGAACGCTCCAAACGTGTCGTTTCGGCTTCCAGGACAGCCATGTTGCGGTCGGTCAGTCCATTGGCAAGCCGCACTCTTGCCGCTTTTTGGACAAGGATTTTCATGGCCGTGAGCGGATTGCGCAACTCGTGCGCGAGGCCGGCCGCCAAGTGCCCCAAGGCGGCCATCTGCTCGGCGCGTAGAACCTCCAGTTGGCTCTGCTGCAAACGGTCCACGACCGTACCAACATCGTCGGCCATCCTGTGCAGAAGGACATCCAGATTCTCGATCCCCGCGGACGGAATGATATCGACGGGGCCGATCACTTCTTCGAGTTTTCCACTAGCAACGCGGACGGGCACGTAGAGTTTCACGATGGAACGGGTCACGCTCCGGGCGATTCCGACGCCGGCAACCACTCCCGCCGCCGACCCGCAAACTGCCAACAAGACGAGGATCATGGCGATCCGCCCTGCCATGCCTAGATTGTAGTCGCCGCTCTTGTGGTTTAGTTCTTCTTCCCGAGTGAGCAACTCCTTCGCTGGCACCAGCATTCCGCTCACGGACAAATTGCCGATGAGCCGCTCGATGGTCTGGCGAGAATCGTGATTGAGCGGGGCCTTGGGTAGATTCCGAGACTCCGCCAGGAACCGTCGAAATCCGTCGCGGATGCGAGCGGTCAACGCAATTTCTTCTTCATCGTCCACCAACGCTTCAGTCTCACTAACCCAGTGCTCTATCTGCTCGCATTTGCCAGGAACGGCTTCGAGGTGCGCCCGATCACCAGTCGCCAGAAACTCGGCCAATTCCGCGCGCGTTTCAGTAATGCTGAGGACCAACTGCTGAACGGAGCGCATCGTCGCCATATCCAACGCCACCAGGGCCGCGGTCCGCTTCTGGAGATTCAAGACATACCATCCTCCCAGGCCGCCCAGGATGAGCAGCAGCAGGCTGATGATAATACTCGGAGCAGCCACGCGAAGGGTTAGGCGGAGACTCATATCGCAATTCTACCTCGGAACGGGGGAAACCCCAATATCCAGGGTCACACGTCAATGTGCCATGCTCTCGGTCTGCGCAGGGGGCTCACGATAGCCGTAGAAACTGTACAACACCGGCGTAAGATAGCGAGTGAGCAATAACATCGTGGCCATCCCGCCGACCACGACGATGGCCAGCGGCCGTTGGGTTTGCGAACCAATTTGGGTTGAAAATGCCGCCGGCAAGAGTCCGCACAAGGCCGTCAGGTCGGTCATCATCACAGGACGGACGCGCTTGCTGGCCCCCTCGATGATCGCTTGCTCTAACGGCCTTCCCTGGGATCGCAGCGAATTGAAGTACGAGATCAACAACAGTCCGTCCATAATGGCGACGCCGAAGAGCGAAATGAAGCCCACGGCCGCCGAAATGCTGAAGTTGGTGCCGGTCAGGAACAAGGCCCAAACGCCGCCCATTGCCATAGCCAGTACGTTGCTGAGCACGACAACGGCATCCAACCAGGATTTCAAGGCCGAATACAACAGGAGGAAAATCAAGCCCAGCGACAGCGGAATAATCAGCATCAGGCGTGTTTCGGCATCCTGCATTTCCTCGAACTCGCCGGACCAGACGGCGCGATAAGGGGGCTTGAAAAGGTGCTGAGTCTTCTTCCTCGCCTCATCGACCGCACTGGCCAGATCGCGGCCACGAACGCTGAACTTCACCGCGATCAGACGTTTTGCCTGTTCGCGGTAGATCACCGCAGCGCCGGGCTTCTCGAACTGGCCGTGCGGGTCAACCGAGCCGTCTTTGCCGACGGGACTCACCAAGTCGCGCAACCGCAGGCGCGGCGTGTTACTGAGTGGGTTGGCGGTCGTCGCCAGGCTGCCGCCGACCGCAGGGGGAGCTTGTCCGCTGCCGGTTGCGGATGGGACAAACCCTGGCCCCTGAGGCTGCACCACTTGGTTGTTGCCTACGTCCACGGGAATATCGAGGATGGACGTTTCGCTGCTGCGGTGCCAAGCCGGCCAGCGGATTGCCACATCGAATCTCTTCTCGCCCTCGATCATCTGGGTGACAGCTTGGCCTCCCAGAGCGCTCGCGGCCACGTTGTTCACATCAGCCACCTGAACGCCCCACCGCTGGCATTTTTCCGGGTCGGGACGAAACTCCAAGTGCGACTGCCCTTGGATGCTGAGTAATCCCACGTCTTCGAGGCCCGGCACGGTTTGCAGAATGTTCTTGGCCTGTGTGCCGAGGTCTTGAAGCTGGTTGAAGTCGGGGCCGATGATCTTCAGCGAGTTGTCTCCTTTGATTCCCGATAGGGCCTCCATCACGTTGTCGCGGATGTTTTGCGAGAAATTCCAAGTAACGCCGGGGAGCTTTCGCTCCAACTCGGCATCCATCTCGGCAATCAACTCCTCCTTGGTGCGCGGCCGCTTCGGGCCGTAAAGCGATCGCCGCCAACCCTCTTGCTCGACGACGGCCGGCCAGTCCTTTTGCGGTCGCAGTGGCACAAAGAACTCCGAGTTATAGTAGCCGTCGGTGTCGGTTCCATCATCGGTGCGCCCGATTTGGTTGACGACATCATCTACCTCTGGGTAGGAAGCGAGTATTGCCCGTGCCTCTTTCGAGATCGCGGCCTGCCGCGCGAGCGTGATATTCAGCGGGCAGGTGTCGCGAATCCAGAGGTTGCCCTCTTCCAATTCCGGCATGAACTCGCGCCCGAGAGACGGCAACAGGGTGGCCGTACAGGCGAATAACGTCGCAAAGAACAGTACGGTAAGCCAACGGTGCCTCAAGCACACGCCGAGTGGTTTCAGATAGCTGTACTTGATGAAGCGAACAAAGAAGTTGTCGGGAACCGGCTTGAGATTTTTGAACAACAACATGCACAGTACGGGAGACAACATCAAGGCTAGGGCCAAAGCTCCGGCCAACGCCGAGGCGTAGGTTTGTGCCATCGGACCAAACAAGGCTCCCGCCGGCCCCTGTAACGTAAACAAGGGAATAAACGCGCACACCATGATGAGCGTCGAAAACAGCAGGGCGCGGTCGATTTCTCCCGCGGCGCGAAGAATGCGGGTTTTCAGCGGCAGATCGACATTCTCACCAGTGGCCAAGTGACGGTAGATGTTTTCGGTAATGATGACCGAAGAATCGACGATGATGCCGAAGTCAACGGCACCGATGGACAAGAGATTCGCCGACTTGCCCCGCAGAAAAAGCGCCGAAAAGGCGAACAGCAGCGCCAGCGGTATATTGATGGCGACGATCAACGCGGTCCGTATGTTGCTCAGGAACAAGATCAAAATCATCGTGACCAAGCCCATGCCGATCAGCAAGTTCTCGGTGACGGTATCGGTGGTGGCGCTGGTCAACTCCTTCCGGTCATAGTAGGGAACGATCTGGACCCCCGGCAGCATTCGCCCCGACGCCGGGTCGTTGAGTTCCTTGACCTTGTCTTCGATGTCCTTCAGGGCAGGCAGAGTCGCCTCTCCCTTACGTAGCAACACAATGCAACCCACCTGGTCGGGATCGTCGTGGCCGATCTGGCTGAGGCTGACGGAATGATTCGCCAGAAAATGGGATTCGTAGCCGTCGTCCAGTTTGAAATGTGCGAGCATCCCCAAACGGGTTTGATGGCCGACAACCACTCCCTTCTCGCCGGCTCGCTCACCGGGAGCCAGCCTCCCTCCCTCGACCACGTCTTCGACACGCACCGGCTGGTTGTTGACGGAAGTGATTACCAGTGCGCGAATATCTCGAATACGCCGCTCTTCTTCGCTACGCAGGATTCTGGCGGCCTTCACGGGATCAGACATCCCCAGCACCTTGCGCACCGGGTCTTCGCCGCCGCCAAACAACCCCACACTGCGTACGGTCAGGGCCACGTCGCCTTGATTGACATAATCGCCGCCCACCGTGGCATTGCTATTGGTGAGCGCGTTCTGTAATTGGGCAAGTGTGATTCCGTAACGCCGCATCCGGTCTGGGTCGGGTTGCACCTCGTAGCGACGAACGGTCCCGCCCCAACTCGTAACGTCCACCACGCGGGGAACGGCGCGGAACTCGCGTTCCAGCACCCAGTCCTGCAACGCTTTGAGGTCGTTGAGCGAGTAGACGTTGCGGCCGGCGGCGTCTCTTGGGGCATGAAGCACGTACCGATAAATCTCCCCCGTGGCCGACTCCGGGGAAATCTGCGGAGTTACACCCGACGGCAGTGACTGTGTGGATTGCAGGCGATTGATGGTTTCCTGGCGGGCTTCTTTGTACTCGACGCCGTAATCGAAAAGAACCTTGATGTCGCTGAGTCCGAAAACGGTCTTGCTGTGCAGAGAGTCTAATCCGGGCATCCCAGCCAAGGCCACTTCGAGCGGTATCGTGACCTGCCGCTCCACCTCCTCGGCCGAAGCGCCTGGGAATAGCGCGACGATCTCCACGGTGGGTGGAGCCGGATCGGGGTATGCCTCAACATTGACGTGCAGAAAGGAGTAGACCCCGATGATGGCCAGTCCTACCGCCAGCAAAAGGACAATGAGCGGGTTGTTCAGCGACCATTGAATGAGCTTGCGAACCACCTATCACCTCATTCGTTGCAACTTCGAGATTTGTCCGTTTTTCGTCGCCCTTGTGCTTCAGCAGCATCCCGGAAACCGACTGCCCGCCGGAGCGAGACCTCTGTTGCTTGGAGCAGTCCGATCGCCACTGCGGGCGGACCAATTCCTGCGTCCCGCCAAAGTCGGATAGCCCCGGCGTCAGATTGGATGCTTGCCCTTTCGCGACAGGGCAGGGTCATCCTCAGTGACTTCGCAACTAGCCTCCTGGAATTGCTCCGCAGCTCGGGCACTCGACAGGCCCGCCCGTTCCAGAAGCGACTTGCCAAAGATGTTCGAGATGTCTCCCTCGGAAGGCTCGGGAGGCGGAGGCCCGACCGCGCCGTTCTCGGCCGGCGAATACTTCACCTCGTAGCTGTGCTTGGCCACGAAGAGGACATCTCCCGGATCGAGCCTTTTTTCTCCCACACGTATGCTATTGACCTTTACGCCGTTGCGACTTTGCAGGTCTGCGACGTACCAGTAGCCGCCCAGCAACCTCAACTCACAATGGCGGGCGGAGACATTGGGAAACCGCAGAACAATGTCACACTCCTCCCGCCGCCCAACCAAAAGGGTCTTCTTCAGCAGGGGAACCGGCTCTCCGCCGCCTGTCGGAACTAGTTCGCCATACATGGTTAATTCTGTGGCCCTTCCGGCGTGTCGGTTTCCGAAAGTTTGTTCGCCAGCGCGGTCTTGAGTTCCAGCGATCCGGCCGTCAGCACTCGCTCCCCCTCGCGCAACGGCTCCGTAGGCAACGATGCCGGTGCATCCCCTTGCAGAACACGCTCATCATCTTGCTTCACGGGAACGCTGCGCACATAGGCAGTTCGGTCGAAGCGATTGGTCACTTGTACGCGGCGCATCGTGTAAACGGGCCTTTTCGGGTCGGTTTGCACGAAGACGATCGACTCCTTGCCGTCTTCCACCACCGCGGCGATCGGCACTTCCACGACATTCTTGGGTGGCAGCAGTTCCACGGTGGCGGTGACGAACTGCCCGGCCCGCAGCAACCCGTCCGGATTCGGAATATGGCCGCGCACCACGGCGGTGTGCTGGTTGGGGTCGATGACATACCCAACGTCATCCACCAGCCCTGCAATGGGGTCGGCGCCCACCGTGCGCACGGTCCAGCCCACGAAATCATGCGATTGGCTCTTCAACTGCTGCAGAGCGGGCAAGTCGTCCTCGGGAACGGCGGCCAGCACGATGAGCGGATCGACCTTGGCGATCTGGAACAGATTGGTCGTGTTGTCTACAACGGTTTCGTGCAGGGCGACGTTCTGTTCAATGATGAATCCGTCGTCGGGGGCCTTCAATTCCACGCGCGCCCACCGCGCCAGATTCTCCTTTTCTTTGGCCCGTCTGTCGTCAGTGGAGGTAATGTTCTTGACCTCCTCGCGCACAGCCCGAATGTCTTCCTCTGGGATCGCCCAGGTCTTTAGCATGTTCTCGGCGCGGTTGACGTTGCAGACGTCCGCTTGCACGCTGCGCCGCGCCGTAAGCAGGAAGACCTCGGGCACGGCCGCTGAATGGGCCTCGGCCCGCTTGAGCACCTCTTCGTCGAGCCGCAACTGGCAGAGTGCATCGAACAGATCCTCCTTCTTGTTGCCCACGTCAACGCTATAGAGCACCGCCAGCAGGTTCCCCTTCTTCACCGGGTCTCCCGCCTGCAAGTCGCGGCGCAAGGGCGGAATGTTGCCCGGCGAACTGTGTGGATCGTCGATCTTGCCAATTTCCACCACGTCGGCCGGCGCGAACCGGACCCGGACGCGAATCAAGCGAGCGGGATCAAGGGCCGTGGAACCGGGCATCACCAGGGGCCGCGTCCGGCTCGGCCTTTCAGCGACGGCGATTTGATCGACGTTGCCTTTGCGGATGCCCAGCGCCTTCCGCACGTCTTCCGGCACGAGAAGGCTGTTCGGGCTTCCGGCGACCAGTTCGACGGCCAACGCTTCCTTCGCGGGCGGGGCCACGTTCTCCACGACAGGACTCACCCAGGGCAGTTTCACCTCCCCAGATGCCACCGCGAACACCATCAGTATCGCGAAGATGGGCAGCAAGACCTTGCCGGCTTTTCCCAATCGGGATCGAAGCACACGCATCCAGCTTTCTCCCTCATTCGATTGCGGGGCCTGCCGGACCATTCCATTTTCATTAGCGGCCGACGGAGTCTGACTAGAGACCGAGCCGGCATTTTTCGCACGCTTCGGACGGACATCAAGAACTGGCGTAAACATGGGCGGCTTCTCGATCCATTTGCCCCTTGTTGGGACGCAGTGAAGTTTTGTTACACGGGATTATTGAAGCAAACCCTGTGCCAAACAGGGTTTCCGGTTCAAGGAATGCCCGTCGTGCGCTGCCGCGCAATCGAAAAGGGACGCCCGGCCAGACGTTTGCAGAAATCTCGCCAGAGGAGAGATAGCCGATGCCTAATTCTCGGCTGCTCCGGCGGGTGTACAGTCTTTGTCCAGCCTGACCAAGCGCATTCTGGTCAGAACGTCGAATCCCGCTATGGTAGCATAGTCGGGAAACCGCCGGATTCGCGGTTCACGGTAGAGATTCGGTCCGGCTTTTGGAGGACGCTGCCGTTGCAGTGACTACGACCGCCGTGATCAGTAGTTGTATTCCAATCGCAGCAGTGCGCCGTGGGAGCCCACTTCACCGGCTGACTGACCATTGTAGATGTCCGGGTCGCTCAACCGGCCCACGTTCCACCAATACTCCGCTGTGTATCCGAGGAGAATGTTCAGGTTTGGGCGGCACTGAGGACGCCAGTCCAGTCCTAGGAAGCCGCTGAGCATCGGCACTTGTTGCGGGTTTTCGAAGTCGGTCACGGTGCTGACATCGGCCGTCGATACCTCGGCAGATCTCTGATGGACCTTGCCAAACAGCAGTCCGCTGTCTAACCGACCAACCCATCCCAGTCCCCACGGGTTCTGCCGCCTATTGAGTTCCAAAGTGGCGTGCGGACCGATGCCCCAAAAGTTGTTTCGAATACTGCGCGAGAAGATGCCACTGTGGGCTGCCGCCGCAGCTAGCGGCTCGTCGGCCTGCGAATCGAAAAGCACATCCGCGTAGCGCAGTCCGATGCGCCATTTCATACCCCAATTCGTCCCGAGCGATGTCTCGTGGCTGGCGTAGTCCAGATCTCCCACGTTGATGCTGAGATGGCTGTTCAACGCGGCAGTCGCGTCGGGAGCCGCAATCGGGTCTGTAGTCGAGCCGCTGCCCTCCGTCCGCAGAAACCGATAAGCAACATCCACTTCTCCGAATCCCGACGGAAGCCGATAGCCCAGTTCAAAGCAGGGCGAAACTGCATAGTTGAGCGTCGCCATCGGCACGGCCGCCACGCCGGGAACGTTCTCTCCCAAATGGTTGACTACGTGGCTACCCACGATGCCCAACTCCACGTCGAAGAGCCAGCCGGGATGAGGCAACTCCGCGGGGTCGAGCAGTGGGTCTTTCTCAAAGTAACGGCCTTCCAACTGCGGGCACCCGTACACCGATTCCGCAGGGGCCGGCCGCAGCAGCGAGCCGGGCTGATCCGGCGGTCGCGGCAAGCCGGGCAGCGGGTTCGGCTCCGTCGATCCGGCCAGGTCCGCAGCAGGCCGATCCGGCATAGCAATCTGCGTTTGCGCCATTGCACGAACCGAACACAACGCGATCAGAGTTGCCGACGCGACCAGAATACGGGTTGAACGCACCATAGCGGTTTCCTCATCCTCACGGGCTGCCGGTTGCGGCTTCCGGACCAATTGGAGCGGGACGCTGGACGGGTTCCGGCGCCGGAAGTCGCTCGGTTGCCGGGACCGAACCATCACTGCCGACAGGAGCGGTTGTTCCCGCGCCAAGCGGCGCCGCACAGGGATGACAACAGAACAACGGCGGCAACTGTTCCAGGTCGGGCAACGGCGGCACAGCCTCGGGCCTGGCGAACTCAAACAGGTTGTCGGTCTGAATCAAGTCTGCCACGCTTGTCACCGAGGTCCAGACCTGGCTGAGGGTTTGCAGGTAGGTCGTCACGTTGGATGCGAGCGTTTGTTGGGCGCTGACCACGTCGCCGAACGACGCATTGGGATCGATTTGCCGGCGATCGTAGGCCCCGCGATACGCTCGAACCTGATCCGGCAAAATGTAGCGGCGATAATACTCCAGTGCCTCCAGGTTGGTCTTGTAACCCATGTACGCGGTGGCCAGCGTGTTGGCTAAATTCTGCTCGACCCGATGCGGCTCTTCTGCGGCCCGGATCAAGGCACTTTCGGCGGCCATGACCGCTCCCTTGTTGTGGTCCCAAACAGGGATCGGTATCCCGAGCGTCAAGGTGGGGCAATACTGTTTCGGAGCGAGGCTGTAATCCTTGTACACGCCGATGTTCACATCAACGTCGGGAACCGGTGTGACTTGGGCCAGTTTCAAGTTGTAGCGGGCCTTGTCGATCCCGTTGCGGGCCGTCAGCACATCCGTATGGTTGCGAAGGACATAAGCCTGGATAGCGTCAAAATCATAGTAAGGGATGGCGGAATCAACGCGGCCGGCCACTTCCGATAGCGGCAGTTGCCGCACGTTGATCGCTGCGACGAGTTGCTTCCAAGAATAGATGTAGGTCTGAACTGCCTGCCTGTAAGTGAGTCGGGCGTTGTAGGCTTGCGCTCGCAGAGCCGCTGGTTCGTAAGGCGCGGCGAACCCGCCTGCCAACATTTGGGCTTGGAGCCGATAGACTTCCTCCGTGAAGTGGGCCAAAGCCGCGTTCACCCGGACCGTTTCCTTGGCCACTAGAACGGCGAAGTAGGCGTTGCGCACCTGGGTGGCCAAATCGCTTCGAGCCCGGCGCAAGGCCAGTTCGGCGTTGTGCAGGTCCATCTCGGCCGCGGCTCTTTGCAGCCCAAGTTTTCCACCGGTCTTGATCGTCTGGTCCACGCCAAATCCATCGAACCCCGGCGTGCTGCCGTTGTTCGACGGCTGCATCTGATAGCTGACCGTCGGATTCGGATACGCGTTGGCCTGGAGAAGATTGCCACGGGCCGCTTCCACATCGCTGGCAGCTTGCCGAAGTTGAGGACTGTTGGCCGTGGCGAACTGCTGCAAGTCCGCCAAGGTATAAGGCTGACCGTTCGGCCCTGGCTGAGGAATCGGCGCAGCGGGCAGCGGCGGCAACTCGGGAAACAGCCGTTCGATTTCCCGCTGCTTCGCCGTGGGCTCCTTAGGCAATTCGAGTCGCCGGGCTTCCGATCCGGGAATCTGCGGGGGAATGCTCAGGTCGAGACGTTTTTCACCAGTCGGCGGCTGGTTAAGCGACTGTCCAGACTCAAGCCAAGCGACCGTTCGCACATCGGTTTCCTGACGCGGTGACGCCGACGCTTCGCCGTTCGGAGCGGGTGTGGCGGGGTCGGCGGTTGTGGCCGGTGGAATAACCGATGGACTTGTCACCGGCGCGGGCGGTTGTTTATCGTAGGGGTGACAGGTGAGCGAACCGACCGATTGATCCACTCGCTCTCGGGAGTTGTAGGCGCAGCCGGCCACCAGCAGTATTGCGGCGATCGTGAAGTGCCTGCATCGTATCATACCAAGAAACCTCTGCCGGCAAAGTTTGCCACCGTGCCGTCATTGGGCCAAAACTACCCAGCCTGCCAAAACGCGGTGAATTTGTTGCGAGACAATAGCTTTTGTATCGGCTGAGACGTTTATCCGCTTCCGGCAAAGCCTGTCAGTTCCGCAACTTGTCCATGTTGGACAAGAATTGCACACACGAACAAACGTGTAGACCTTACACACTGGGATTTGCAAGTGGGATTGGCCAAGAAACGTCCCGTGCTCATTGCCGATGTAAAAAACGGCAGGGACCGCAAGCTGCTAAGTTCCAATCAGCGCCAAAATCGCCCGTCGAATCGCCTCCGGCAGCCCGCCCCAGGCTGAAATTACCCGTTGCAGATCGGCGTCAAATGACGCCAGATCGGGACACTTGGAGCCGTCGTTTTGCAGCGCATTTGCAGCGCGCCACCCCTGGCAGAATTCACAAGGGCAATCCCTGTCGGCGGTTACATCGAAATCGCCGACAGGTTCAAATCCAGTCGCCCCGACTTGCGATGCAAGTCTTTGTTGCACAATGACTTACGAGACGGCCACGACGGCGGACGTAGTCGTTTCTTGGGCAATGAGCGCTCGGTGGTTTGCCAAGAGGTCACTACCGGCTTACGGCACTATCGAGCGACGTAGTGTTTGGCGACGATAACGGGAATCGCACAGTAAATGTCGTGCCTTCTCCGACTAGGCTCGTCAAGTCAATTCTCCCGCCGTGACTATGAACGACTTCCTGGCAGATCGCCAAGCCTAGGCCGATGCCGCCGTTGCTCGTTCTCGCCTTGTCCCCGCGATAGAATCGTTCAAAGATCCTCGGTAGATCATCTGTTGCGATGCCGAGCCCAGTGTCGGAAATCGTCAGAGTGGCGTTTCCGTCCTCGGAGGCGAGACACAGCCGCACTTTACCTCCCTCGCGATTGTAGGTGATAGCGTTGTTTAGGAGGTTGATGAGAACCTGACCGAGCCGTTCTGCATCGCCGACTACTTGTACGTTCTGCAAGTCGCTTTTCAACTCGACTTGCTTCTGATCGGCGAGGGGCTTCAATAAGGTCATGGCATTCTCAACCACTTGCCGCAGGTCAACCGGTTCGCGGCGGAGTTCCAATTGCCCTGCATCGACACGAGCCAATGTCAACAATCCCTCCACAAGCGCCTCCATGCGTTTTGCTGCTCGCTGGCAAGCTGCAAGGGCTTCACGATACTCCTCCGGTGATCGCTGCTTGGCCAAGGCCAGTTCCGTCTGCGCCAGAACCACGGCGGTTGGCGTTCGTAACTCATGCGAGGCGTCGGCGGTGAAGCGGGCCTGCCTATCAAAAGATGCTCGCAGCCGCTCAAACATGCGGTTCAGCACGTGCGCCAATCGGCCAAGCTCCGTCTTGATCCTCGATTCGTCAATACGCTCTGAAAGGTTCGATGCCGAGATTCGCTCGGCCGTGCCACCAATCTGTTCAATGGGCACCAGAATACGGCGAGAGAGAAACCACGCCCATGTAACTCCCAAAGCAATGATGCCAAATCCTGTCCCCAGCAGCCACCAGAACAGTCGCGCCAACTCGTTCTGCTCTCTGCCGATCTGTCGGCCTACGAGAATCTGCGAACCGTCAGGACCGCGGACGATCACTTCGCGAAACGGTCCTCGACTCCGTTGATAGAATGGACGGTCTCCCTCGGTCGGAGGAACCTCTGGGCAGGGTTCAATGTCGGCAGGGGCAGTGGGGGAAGCCATCTGCTCTCGGCTGTCCGCATCCCACACGACGAGATAGGGTGCGTCCGCGGACGCCATGCCGAATCGATAACGGTAGGCTTCGGGAATCTTCGCCCTCGTCAATCCTGTCTGTTGTAGTTGTGCGGCAACGACCTGGGCAGCCCCCAACAGATCGGCATCTACCCGTTCGAGCGTTGCATAGCGAACTTGAAGAAAGAGCGTGGTTCCGAATCCGACAACGACGGCCACGAGGATCGCAGCCTGCCAAACCAGCAAGTTCCAACGTATGGACTTAAACATCGATCAAATACCCGTGGCCTCGCCGGGTAACGATGAAATCGGCTCCCAGCTTCTTTCGTAGGTTGGAAACGTGAACGTCGAGCAGATTCGAGAGTGAGTCTTCGTTCTCATCGAAGAGATGATCGTAGAGCATCGTGCGACTAACGACCTTCCCTCGGTGGAGGGCCAGGAATTCGATCAACACATACTCGCGTGGCGTCAGATTGACCGATTCACCCTCCTTGGTGACTGTGCGGGTCGCCATGTCGATCTTCACGTCGCCAATTTCCAGCACTGAGGCCACTTGACCTGCCGAACGACGGACGATCGCCCGTATTCGCGCCAATAGTTCAAGTCGTGCGAATGGCTTCACTAGGTAGTCGTCGGCCCCTGTATCGAGTCCTTGCACTCGATCCGGCAACGCATCTCGCGCCGTCAAGATCAGCACCGGTGTGTTCTTCTTCTGCCGTAGCCGCCTTAGCAACTCCACACCATTGAGCTTAGGCAACATCAGGTCCAGGACGATAGCGTCATAGTCTCTGTGAACCGCCTTGAAGAGACCATCTTGGCCGTCAGCGGCGGTATCGACGGCATAGCCTTCCTCTTGGAAGGTTTGCTCCAATACCCGCAACAGATCGAGTTCATCTTCGACGACCAGCAATCGCACGGCAGTCTTCTCCGGGAACCAGTATAGCAAACGCGCGTTGTTCTTCTCAGGGGTTCAATCTGGCACATTGCGCACAAGACGAACAAAGTTGAAGATGCGGATGACGTCGCCTTGGGGACCGCGGCCGTGCGGGAAGTTGCGCGGGTCGCCGGTCTTTGGGTCGCTCCGCTGGGAGCCGGCACCGTGAACATCAGCGTAGCGATAACCGGCGGATCTTGAATCCGGTGGACCAAAATCGGGAGGGCCACCGAACGGCGGTGCTCCCGGTCGCGGGCCCTCTGGCCCTATGTCGCCAGGCCCACCCGGCGGTGGCCCACCAGGACCGAAGCCGCCGCGGCCCGGACGGCCGCCTTGTCCTGGCATCCCGGTCGGCCACCCGGCGGCGCGACCGAACGCGACATAGACCGCGTTACCACCTGCAACAATTGACGCATGGGTCGTGCCGGTCCAATAGAATGGGTAGTCGGCTTTGCCGATTTCATTGGTAATCGCTGTGCATTGAAAGAGCGGATCGATGGCCGGCGAGCCAGTGGTGTCAGGAGACCGCGTGTAGTCCACAATGCTCTGCAGCTCCTTGGCGTTTGGGAGACGCCAGTCGCTGTGGCCGAGGCACTTTTCGGCGTTTTTGGCCTGCACCCACGCCAGTGCAGCTTGCCAGTTCATTCCCTTACCGCTGTCGCTCTTCGACCACATCAGACCCGTGGCACGATCAGTGATGGTGCCATCGTCGTTTTCACGGAAATCGTTCTTGCCATACTGCGGGTTGCCGCGGACACATTGCACGAAGAACGTCTTCTCCATGCGACCGCCCGGCATGAGCAAGTCGTAGCCTTTGATTCGGCCGTCGGCAAAGTTGACGCCGAAAAGCTTGGCATACCCTCGGAATGACTTGCCGACGTACTTGGTACTCGACGCGTATTGCGAGTCGATGATGCGTTCGCCGGTCGCATCGCCATACGCGAACTGGAAAAAGTGTGTGTCGATAAATGGCTTCAGGCGGCCACGTTCCACAGCGGGACCGCTCGGATCGACGCCGCTGAACACGATTAGCGAATAGAGTTCCTTGATCGCCGGGAGCCGCCAGTCGCCAAAACCGCCGAACTTCGCGGCGTTAAGCCTATCCGGCAGCTTTTGGGCCTGGGTCAAGGTCAGCTTGTCTCTGCTCGTGAGCGCGCCGTCGCCGTTAACGTCCGGGCTGTGCTGCCAGGTCAGGCCGGTGACGTTGTCGTGGACGGTCAAGCCGTCGGAGCTAAGCGTGTAGGATGGAGGAACACTCCGACACTGGGCGTCCTGTCCATAAAATGGCTGGCCGGGCTTGGGAGGAGCGATCTCCCCGCGATTGTCGTAGCAGTTCGATTGTCCCGTACCTACGATCGTGTAGGGTTGCGCTGCCTGTAGGCTGGCGGTGAATAAGGTACCCACAATTACAAATAGAACCTGTTTCATGGTAGCCGTCCAACTCCCAACGAACGCTGGGAAACCAAGTCAAAGACATGAATGCGATTTTACCCGTCCCCTGCGGAAAAGCAATATGCCCCCCCCCCGCAAGAAAATCCAAATTCTTTGTGAAGACGATCTGATAACTAACTCTCGGGTTGGGGTCTGGAAGGCATTTTCGTGCCCTCATCCGTCCGGCACCGGAATGACGCGGTCCAGCAACGAGAGGCGGCCGTCATTCGGAAGCCCGTTACCGATCAACCCAAGCTTCTCCACCCAGCGGGCGAAACAACTGCGGCCGGTTTCGCACCAACGCCGGATTTCCTCGATGACGCTCGATAGCGTAAAGGTGGAAAGATATTGGCGGAGCGATTCCAGCACGCTGACGATTACCGTTTGCCGCCGCGCGCCAGCCACCGTCTTGTTGGTGCGGCCCGTGCCCCGCGCTGCGCCGGAGAGCGTAGCGTCCGTTCGGCTTCGTTGTTCGTTCCCGACACGATCAGCACTTCCCCGTTGGGCTTCTCCACCGGCTCCGCCGTGACAAACGTGAAGAGCTGCTCCGCCAGCATCACCCGCATCAGTTCGTTGCACAGCAGCCGATAGTCGTCTTCTGGCCCTTCGCCGGGCGGCAGTTCGGCTACCCACATCGGAGCGCACAACTCCAGAACCTCATCCTCCAGCACTGCGACCTTCCCCTTTCGTCCTTCCCCGCTCAGCCGCCGGTCATGCTGCACCCGACAGGCTTCGCGGTAAATCTCCAGCAGCCGGTCGGTAAACTGGCGATACTCGGCGTTGGCAGGCTCCATCAGCGTTAGCTTGATCGCCTTTCGCAAGAAATGCGCCCAGCACTTCTGTGATTGGGTAAAGTTCGCATACACCGCCGCATCGTCGCTGATCACCAGTCCCGCGAATATCGCCGGGTCGAGAATCTGCCGTAGTGTCTCCGCATCCTTATGCACGCCGAAGAACAATACCCGCACCTTCTCCGAGAGAAAGGCCCACACGCTGTTGATGCTCCAGCCCGTCTCATCGGTATGCACTACCAGCGAGTTGGCCAGCAGCAAGCACAGCAACTCGAATTCCTCTTCCCATTGCCGCGCCAACTGGTTCAACAGGGCGTCGGCCTGCGACTTCCGCAGCGTCAAGTGCTGGAAGAAGTTCATCAGCAGGCATACTTTGTCGAAGGAAAGGCCGACCACGTACACCTGGTAGGCAATGGCCAGCACGATCTCCGCCCCGAACTCGCTGCGGCCGAAGACGCCCGGAATCTTGCCGTATTGGTTCTTCGGGCCGCGATAAATGTCATAGGCCACCAGGACCGCTTGGCCGTCTTCCAGCCGCCATGCCACCCGCGTGTGCGACAGCCGGCAATCTGCCTTCCGCACCCCAGCCGGGAAGACTTTCTCGGTTCGCACGGCTTGAGCGATCTTCTCAGCCGTGCTAATCCGTCCGCCCGACCGCTGCTTTCGCCTCCGCCGCTTCCTTCCTCGCGCCTCCTGCCGCCGTTCTTCTGCCTCCACCGAGAACGGCTCCGAAATCTTCGGCGGCGAGCCGCCCTTCAGTTGACGCTCCAACTCTTCGTTCCGGCGCTGAAGGGTCACAATCAAATCGATCAGCCGATCGGGTGTGATCCGCCCCGCATGAACATCTTTCCTGAGTTGCTCAACATCCATGCCACCTTGATAGCCGATTTCCCAAAATCAGGCAGCGCCAGTTTTCAGGGAATGGACGGCTACCACGATGAAGCCATTACAGACTACACGAAGCTGATCCAGGTCTACCCAAGATACGCCGAGGCGTATTATTCTCGAAGCGTTGCCTATAGAAAGAAGGGAGACCTGGCTAAGGCCGAGGCCGATCTCGCCAAGGCGAAGAAGCTCGGGCAACAGTAGTCGATAAGGTGGATTCGAGACCGCGAACAAAGCAGGCGGGACGCCTGCACCACAACAATCGGCGACGGGGACGCCTCCTGCACGAGCCACTTGTGGCAGGCGGCGGCGCAGAGGCGGCCCTGGTTGATGGCGTGAACGACCAAGGACGCGCCGCGAACGGTGTCGCTGGCGGCGAAGACGCCGGGGAGTGTGACGACATGCCATGTAGGCGTCGCTGTCACCCCTTGATCGCCCTGGCAAGTTTGACACCAAGGGTCTTGAGTTGCTCCGTGCCTTCGCCGTCAGGACGGCCTTGTACCAGAACTGGCTCGGCCACTTTCTTGAACTTGAATGTCGTCGCTACCGATTCGATGCTGGCAATTGCCTTTCCTCCGCCTCCGTGGGTCACGAAGGCGACGTAGGGTTTACCGGTCACTTCATCTTGT
Source organism: uncultured Planctomycetaceae bacterium (assembly GCA_963823895.1). Lineage (GTDB taxonomy): Bacteria > Planctomycetota > Planctomycetia > Pirellulales > Thermoguttaceae. The sequence goes on along the minus strand of CAWGNG010000019.1, from coordinate 219,974 downwards.
GTGGGATAGAAGCTGCGGTCCAAAAAATCCTTAATCGCGCCGCCCATGTAGCTGAAGGCATCGTAGGACCCGAGAGCAACTGCATCACACGATTGCAGATCCTTAGGCTCCGCTTGGCTGGCGGTTTTCAGCACCACCTCGGCCCCGGCCGAACGTGCGCCATCCGCCACTGCCTGGGCGGCAACTTCCGTGTTGCCGGAGAGGGAACAATAAACAACCAGAATCTTCGCCATGATAAACTCCTCCAACTCGACGGTCTCACGCCCCCGGCAAGGTGCCAGGAGGGTCCGCGAGTGCCTCAATGAGTTTTACCGGAGACTCCATCTCACGGCAAGCTCATGCGGTACCGACTGGTCAGGTAGCTGCCGGAAACTGGACAAGGCGCACGCGATCGGCACACCGGCACTGACCGTGACTCCGGCGTCCTGGACCGTGCGGACAGCGCGGACGTAGCGGTCGAGGTGGCCGGCCTTCCATCCGGTGGACTCGATCACGGCGAGATTGTCGCGCGAGAGGCTCTCCAGCCCAATGAGAACCTGATAACCTCCGTCTCGATGCTCACGTTGCCAGCCATCCAGCGGAGCACCAATCGTTCACGTCTACCTCGACCATCGCCACGGCGACCTTCCGGTGGGGTCTTTTCAGCTAAGTTGTGGCCACGGCTTTCTCGCAGATTGCCTTCTTACCGGTGAAGTTCTGCCACCGCTCACATCGCATCCGTTACCGCCTTGAACGAGCCGCGGCCGCCCGAGCGGCCATCCAGTCATTGAGCGTCAGTGTAGGCGCGACGCTGCCAGTGCGAACGAGACGCACTCCAAGCATCGACGCCGCTACGTCGCTCATGTAGCTGGCGTCGAAGTAATGGTTGCTGTCGCTCTTGGACTTCCAGCCGCGTTTGAGCATTCCCTTGACGACTTCCTCGACTTCGATTTCCGCCGTCAGGTGTTTACTGTAGGAGAAGTGACTTTTCTGGTCTTGACTCAGCCGGCCGGCTCGATCGCTTGGCTCGCCCCATAGCAGCACGGTTCCCGCTTTGTTTGGGTCCGACATCCAGCGGTCGTGCTCCCATGATTTCCAAAAGTCGGTATCCATGCAGACGAGCCACGTGCCACCCGGCCGCCTCGATAGAAACCAGCGGTCGCCCTTCTTTTTGTCGGCCGTATTGTGGACCGCTCCGGTAAAGCTCGTCTTGGCGCAGCCGTTGCTTTTTCCGAACCCCATCGCCGGCTTCCAGTCCAGCCCGATTTCCCGACAGGCTTCGTAAATCGCTTCCGTTCGCCAGCCGGCATCCACGAGCGTCAGGTCAACCTTGCGGACAACTCCGCCGGTGTCGATGTACGGCTCGCGTTCCATCATGTCCTTTCTGGCGAGAATGGCTTGCTTGATGGCGACATCGACCCCTTCGTCCGATCCGGGTGTTGTGCCATGCGAATCCTGAAAGCCGTAGTCGATCGTGTAGGCCGTGCTCAGGCAGTTCTCGTTATCGAGCAGCCAGGCCCGCACAACAAAATGCAGACCGGCTTTGCGAACGTCAATTGCCTGTGTGATCCAGGAGCAACCCGGCGGCACAACCTTCCGCGGGAATCCGCTAACCTGCGTCTGAATCCGATAGGCCGTTATACCTGACTCGATAGGGCCGGACTCGGCCGGCGGGTCGTTTTGCAGTTCCGACAAGGCGGCGTGCTCACCGTTGTCGGCGACGAAATCGTAGTATCGTTGGATGGCCGAAACTTGAAGCTGACTGCCGTCCGGCAACGTGCGACCATCAAAACTAAATGGATTGGCCACCTGGGCGCCCGCGTCCATCGCTCCGCGGTGTTCCAGGTAAAACTGATGGGCCTTGCGACCGAACTCGTCCCCTTCCGACATCGCCTGCTGCCGAAGCGACACGTACTCGTCCCACAAGTCCATCCGCTCCGGCTTCTGATGGAGAAAGGCAAACCGTTTCCCTTTCCATGAGGGCTTGAGCTTGGCATCGGTAAATTGTGCCGAGGCACACGTTCGGTTCTGAATCGTGGTGAGCATGACGCGCGACATCCGTCTGCCCTTGGGCGCCAGGCCGGCAATTGCCCGGTCGATACGGCGGATGAGTTTCGTCGCCTGTTCTTCGCTGAGGGCTGAGTTCTCCGTGTCGGGATCGTCGATCACGGCCAGCGACGGACGCAACTTCCCCTTTTTCAGTCCACGCACGGCGGCGTCAAGGCCGCGGGTGGCAATGATGCTTCCCGCACAAACCGAACCGGGAACGCGCGGCATGGAAATCTCGTCGCCACTCCATTGGAAACGGGCGTTAGTAATCGGGAACTCGTCGCCGACAACCAGGCATGAATGAGCCCGGTTCGGCGTGCCGTCAACGTCGCGGGCCGGCACACAAACTTCGGGATAGTCGGCGAGCAGGCGATCGCTCCGCACGATGTACTCTTTGATGCTCCCGAGCGAATTGGTGGCATCGTGGGCCGTGGCGGCGAACAGGACCGCAAAGGGAAGGGCGCCCTTGAGGATGTTTCGGATCGTGACGCACTCGGCAATCGTGGACTTCGCTTCACCCCGTGGAGCCGCTATGGCTTGGTCGCCGGCATACACGGTGGCGTTCTCGATAGCCCGGATCATCTCGATGTGATGGTCCTGGAATGGATCGGTGAAGATGTCCGCAAAGTACCAGCGGAGCCATTCGAGCGCGTCGGCTTCCAACTGCTGCCGCCGCAGAGGGTCTTCGGGCTTGGGTATCCGCAGGGCCTTGCCGACTTCGAGGGCCTCCCGCTTGCGAATCCGGTCGCGTGCGCGAATCTCTTCGATCCCGCCGCGGGGGCCGCCTCGGCCGGCGGAAAGCCGGCGAGCTTGGTCGAGGAGGCTCTTTAGGCTCCGCTCTCGGTCGCGTAGCTGGGAGAATGTCGGGCTTGCGGGCATGGGCCAATAAAAAACGGGAGCGCACCCAGTAATTGGTAAAGGATGCGACTCCCACATGAGATTATAGCCGACAGGCGGATTTACGCAAGCGGTTTAGGAGCAAGCGGGATGTTTCCGGGTGCAAAGCAGCTTCCGGTGTCCCAACGTGGCTCAAGCAAACGTCAATAGGAGAATCTGGCGTTTTTCGGTTAAGATGGCAATTTGTCGCAGGATAGGAAGTCACTTTGGATCGTGGAGGATCTGTCATGGACGGCATTTCGCAGCATTTACAGCGGAAATTCGAGCGGGTTTTGCTTGAGGCGAAGGATGCGATCATCGAGACCATTTTGGCGGGCTGGGACCGGAAGACCCCGCTCCATTTCAGTCAAATCGAGGCGGCTTCCCATCGGTTGGCGACCCGTTGGAGTTGTTGCTTTCAGGAATGGGCCGCGCGGGAGATGACGGCGGAAAGTCCCGACAGCGCCGCCTGTCCGACCTGTGGCGAAGTTTGTTCGCTGGAGTTGGTGGCCCGTACGATTCTCTCGACCGACGGTGCGGTCCCCATCTTGGAATGGAAAGGGACTTGTACCCGCTGTCGGCGGGATTTTTTTCCCTCTGCGGGCAGCGATGGGATTGGACAGTCGGGAACTAACGCCGGCGATGACGCAGAGGATCGTGTATGCCTCGGCCGAGACGCGATCGAGCCAACGCGCGTCGCTGGTGCTGAAGCACGTCGGTGGTAACGAGGTCTCAGCGAGCACGGTGCAGCGTGTAACGCACCAAGTGGGGATGGAACTGGCGGAGTTGCGAGATGAAGGGGATGCGCCCGAACTGGTCCAAGCCCCCGAGAATCCACCCGAGTTGGCCGTCGTGGAAGCTGACGGCGGACGAATTCGCACACGGAAACCGGGCCAAGGTCGCGGCGTTCATGGCGAGGCTTGGCGCGAGACCAAGAACGCCAATTTGCTGCGAATGACGCACCAGACGTTTGCGGAAGACCCCGAACCGGAACTTCCGCGTGCGTTCACCGATCCCAAGCGAGTGGCGAAATTAGCGGAAAAAGAGGCTCCGCCAGCGATTTCGGCGGTATCTGCCGCGCCGCCTGGCGAGAAGGCTTGGCGTCCCCAGCGTCTGGTGCGCACGTGTCTTTCGAGCATGGCAGAGGCCAGCGTCTTCGGGCAACAGATGAAGCGGGAGGCCAACTGTCGTCGTTTTCCGCAGGCGCTGCGCGTGCCTTTGTGGGAGACGGTCTTCCCTGGAATTGGTCTGTGTGGAAGCACTACTTTCCAAACTTTGTGCCCATCCTTGATTTCATCCACGCGCTGAGTTATCTGTACGCTGCGGCACTGGCGATGCACCCGGATTTCTCCGTTGCGTGGTCGTGCTATCTGCGCATGGCCCGCGCATGTTGGCAAGGTCGGGCGATGGAGGCGATGGACGAACTGAAGCGTTGGTTGGCTCCGCACGGTCTTGACGACACGGCCAAGCTGGACGAGAACGATCCGCGTAAACCGATCGTCGATGCCGCACGTTATCTGCGGAACAACCGCGGTCGCATGGACTATCCGCATTATCGACGCCTTGGGTTGCCGGTAACGTCGGCCTTGATGGAGTCGCTGGTCAAAGAGGTGAACTACCGGGTGAAGGGGACGGAGATGTTTTGGAACGACCCAGAGGGGGCGGAAGCGATACTCCAAGTCCGGGCCGCTACTCTATGCGACGACGACCGTCTCGGGCGCTACCTTCGCACTCGGCCGGGGTGTGCCTATGTCCGCCGCTCCACCGTCACCTCGGCCGCCTGAGCCGAGGCCGGAAGCTGCTTTGCACCCGATGTTTCCACCCGCCGTCGCCGGGCTTGCCGGCGGCTTCGGTGGCTCTTTGGAATCGGGGGTTTCGGTTCGGTGGGCGCCGCGGCCGACATCGGGGCGGAATAGCATGATTTGGCGACGAGAGGGACAGAAAAAGGACCGCACCCTGCCCTGACGAATCAGGGAGGCAAGGGCGGCGTCAAAGAGGTTCTTGTCGTGGTTAGTCATGTTAGTCATCGATCGGGGTGTCGAATGTGGCGTATGCCGATTGTCGCGCCGTGACTACTTTGTGATTCCGGCGATATTCGGCGCCGTTAAGTTGCCGGAATTGTTGGCCGAGACGGAGTTCCTGGTTGTGAAACGAACGCTCGCCCCGCTCACGCTCGGAAACCTCCGCGTTGTAGGCGGCCAGCAATTCGGATTCGGACGCGGTGCCGCTCGCGAGGAGCGTGTCGAGGGTGTTTTCGGCCTTACGGAGCTCGCGGAGTGCTGGCGATTGGCTGTTCCGGTTTTGGTTGGCGGCCACAATATCCTCCTCGGTCCAGCCCTGCTGGCGGTGGTAGTAAGAGGGAGGGTGAATGCCGCCAATTCGCTGGGCTTGGTAGCGTGCCCTGCGTTTTGCGCCAAGTTGGTTTCGGTACTCTTCCAAGGTCTTCCATTTTCGTTTCTGGGGGTCCATTGTCGGGCTCCATGTTTCGGGGTTTGTTTCCACCCTCATGGGGTGTGTCATTACCCTTATTCTTACATGTTGCCCGATCCCGTCAAGCAAAGTTAGTCGCCATAAGTCTTTATACCGTAATCAGTTACGGCCTCATTTGGCCGGCAACCAAGGGGGGTGCATCCGATCGGCTGGATTTTCGACTAGTTCCGACTAGGTATTATGGAATAGATCGCAAGTCGGGAGACCGGCCGACCGACAAGGGGCGGGGAAAAGGGGGAGGGACGGCCGGCGCCGAGAATGACCGGCGCCGGCGGACCGCTGGGGAGTCGCAACCCGTTGTTTAGTGGTCCGCCGGCACCTTGTTCTTGTAGAACCTCGACGCGAAGACTTCTCTGGCCGCGGCCTTCACATCGACCGCCTCGGCGATCCACCCGACATTCAAGTGGTAGGCGACGGCCGATTCGGTGCTCGCCTTGCACAGGGTTTCATAGTCGAGGATCGGGGCGCCGATCTTCGCTGCTGCGGCCCGCATGACCCGCCAGCACTCGGCATGGGCGGCCAGGGCTCGCTCCTGAAGGTCGAGTTGGTCGGCCTTGATCTCGCCATTGGCAACCATCGCCGTGTAGATCGCGTCGTACCACGCCCACACCCGCAACCGGCTCGGGGGAAAGACGTTGTACGCCGGCCGGTACAGAAAGACGATGTCGAAATGCTGGGCGAAGAAAGGCACCTTCAACGCCGAGAAGTTCTCCTTGTCGAAATTGTTGCCCTCGATCTCCCACGATGCCCGATAGGCGGCCTCGAGGTCGTGGGCCTGGAGTTCCGAGCGAACGCCGATGTTCTCAAAGCATGAAGCCAACTCGCAGCCGAACGGGCCTTCGAGGACCGTTGCATACTTGAGGTTGCAGATCGGATTGAAAAACTCCTTGTCGTAATACCGCAACCCATCGCCGCGGCCATGCTTGGCGAGAATCCGGCAGAGCCAGTCCGTGCCCGAGTTCGGCAGGGACAACATCATGTACTGGTGGTGTGGTGAACCCATCGCTGGATTGCCTTTCCAAGTTTGGCGGTGTGCGGGTCGGAGTTGTCCACGAGGCCGGCGGCGATTTCCAACATGCACCCGTCAGCCGACGTTTCCCGAAGCTCGATCCCGTCAACCTCTTGCCAGAATGTTTCGTTGCGCTGGATGCCGGCCGCCTCTTTCACGAGATTGCGGAAGGGGTCGCTCGCCCGCTGGTGGTTGACGATTGGCCGGCCGATCGTAATTGACCAGCCGAGGTGATCGCATACCCGCTTGGCAATGACCCCACCCCAAATGTCGTCGAAGCGGTCGTACGGCTGACCTTCGCCCATCAACGGCAAGTACATTAGCGGCAACGCCTCGATGCGGAAGGCCAGGCTCATCGTCGAAATCGGCACGAACTGGCCGCGGGGTGCAACCCGGGTGAGCGGATCAGGCTCGAAATGATTTAGGTCCGCCCCTTCCACGAGCGACCGCGGAGCATCGTAGTCGCCGACGCATCGCCACAGGCCGACATTCAGCATCACCTTGCTGATCGCGCCTTGGTGTCGATACGGCACGCCGCGAGCGATCAGGTTTCGATCCGAGCTGATCCATGCCGGCGTGGTGAAGAAGTTGGCAAGTGTGCCCGGCCATCAACCCCTGTTGACCATGCGATCGGCCGACAGTCATCGTCGATCGTCGCAATAACTTCGGCGCCGTGCTCGGCCGCCTTGAGGTACCCGAAGATGCGGAGCCCGGCGTTCTTGCGCGAGACGATCCACGCATCATCCCTCAGCCCGTTGTCGATGTCCGACCAGTCGCACACGTCGCAATCGTCCGCGGCCTCGATCAGCGGTGCCTCCGGCCCGTCGAACACGATGATCGTCTCGTCCCAATCCTTGACCGGCGCCCAAGCCTTGAGAAACTCGGTCAACAGGGCCGGCCGGTTACTGGGGATAACGAGAGCGGTTTTCATCTCAGTCTACCTGCTTGGCGGTGGGGTTGTGTCGTTGAACGCGAATTGACATCGGGGCCACGTTGCCCTGCCCCCTCATAAACCCGGGCCGCTTGCGGCCGATGTACTTGCCCCAGCGGTCATAGAGAATCCTGGTACCAGCCTCGAACCCTTCACGGCTGACGATGCCGACGGCGCCGCCCTTGCCCGAGAATATCCGCCCGTGGTCGAAATAGAATCGCATGTCGGCCAGCAGCACCCGATCATCGAGCATCGTCCTCATCGTGAAGTCCAGGTCGGCCCGGCCGGGAATCGTCTCATCCCACAGCCGATTGCGAGCCGCACCCACGCATCCCGAACGAACAGCTCACGGGCTGGACAAACCGGATCGGCAGAAACGATCGGGTCCGACAGAAAGTTGTTTGCCGTCCGGCTCCAGCAGAACACGCCGATGCCGAGGTCTTCTGCCATCCGGTGGCCGTTCTCGATCAACTCGGCAATCACGGCCGGGTCCGTGATTCGCTTGGCCTTTCCGAGTTGGGGAATGACGCCGCGCAGGTCGTCGTCGATCTCGACCAGGCAATCCTCTTGCAAGGTGCGACCGAGCCAATTACGGATCGCGGCCAGGCCCTTCAATTCGGGATGCAACAGCAGTTGCTTCTTCGGCACCACGCCGGCATAGTCCGATGCCTCCGACTCCGCAACGGTGATCGTCGCGTTCGGCAGCATCGACAGGATGCGGGGGATGTTACGTGCGCGCTTTCGACTTGGCACGACGATTCGCCGCGTTTCCATTGGACTCCGCCTTCGGTTTCGATTCCTGTTGGCGTTTCGCCGCGCCCTCAAGCAGTTCGATCAGCTTCTCGGCCGGCAGACCCCGAGCTGCGCCGATGCGACCGCGACGCCTAATCGTTTGCAGGTCGAGTAACTCGACTAGCCGGTTCCACTCCTGCGTGGTGCGGGCCAACACGATCACGTAGTCGTAGTGCTCGTGCGGCCGAAGCTCCATCTCGACCGGGCCGCCGAGGTCCGTCTTGCCGCCACGCCCGCCCTCCTCATCGTCGGCCGGTGTCGCCGCCAGCATGTCCGCGATCATCTTGCGGAGACTGGCCTCCTCCGCGTCGATCTCCTCCAGCAGCCGGCGCCTCGCCTCGACGTTGTCGGTTGACATTGCCCCGAGCGGATCGTGGGTCGCCAGAATCTTCTTCGCTTCTTCCTCGGTAACGTCGAGGATCAGGACCGGCATTTCCTGGTCGAGGTCCAATTCTGCCCGCATGTGGCCGTCGATAAGCTCCAGGCTGCCGTCGTCAAGCTCGCGGGCAAGCCCAGCCCCGGCAAACCCGATCTCGGTCAGCACCGCCTCCAGGGCTTCCCGTTGCTCCTGTGGATGGTCCCTCCAATTCCACGGGCAGGGCCGCAGATCGCCAGCACGGACGCGACGGAGTTCCTTGATGCGGTCTCGAAAGTGGTTCATTTCAACCGTCTCGCTTTCCGTCCACCCAAGCTACGACTTTCCGGCACAGAGCGACAAACTCCTCGATTTCCATTGTGCCCTTGGCGCGGTTCACGTCTTTATGCACGACCTGAAGATTCTCGATTGTGTGCGTCCCACCATGGCAAGCGGGAACAACATGGTCAATTGCCGCCGTCTCAGGCGTTATTGGCCTCCCCGTCATCGCGCACTTGTATTTCTGCCGCTCCAGAAGCGCCAGGAGTTGTCCGATCGTAACGACGCTTTTCGTGTCGTTCACAATTAAACCTGGCTCGGACGGCGTCTGCCCATTTCCACCAGGCACTGCGCTGGGTGTAGTGAAAGCTGTGGAGTGCATTATTCATCCGTCTCCTTGCGAAAAGCTCCCAGGTATCCGTCACCACTGGTTTCCGGCACGTTCTATAACCCGTTCGCTTTGTGAGTTTTCGGTGCTGGTTGTTGCAGAAGTGCTGTGCGAAACGATACCAAGGGTCGCGCCTTCGTCGCTGATTCCCATATCTGTTTCCGGCGTGCTGTAACGCTGCTCGTAAGGCGTTAGCCCAAGTCATGTTGCGTTAGTTATTCGCTGGAAGGAATGTATGTCTGGAACGAATGCCCCCGGTGGGAAACGGCCGGCCGCAATCGCCCGGAAGGACCCACGATCCGCGACCCGTCGCCCTACTTGATCCATGTGTTGGCGCGGTGCCCCGCCGCGAGGCCCTCGTTGTAATTGACCGTGGCACCCGCCGCCTGCCCTGCTGCGTAGACCGCTCCTGTCTTGGCCGTACCGTTCGACGCCCCGAACGCCACGGTCGTATCCGTCCCGTCGGCGTTGAGCGTTGTGGCCGTCAGCGTTGTGGCGTCGGCGGCTTGGATGGTGGCCGTGGTTGGGTAAGTGCCGCCTGCAATATCTGTTATCACGCCATCGTTGTTCGCGTTCTCAACGAAGTAGACCACGTTGTTCACGCCCTGCCCGGGAGTAAGCGTGCCGTTTGCGATGTTGAAGTTACCCCCGGTGATTGTCCCGCTGTTCGTCACTGCCCCGTAGAACGTGCCCCCGCTGATCGAACCGCCGGCGTTCACCGTGACCGTGCCGTAAAACGTGCCGCCCGTGATTGTGCCGCCGCTGTTGACGGCGACGGACCCCAGGAAGTATCCGCCGGCGATCTGCGTCCCGCTGCCTACGGTAATCGCGCCCGACCAACAACCGCCGTTGATTTTCGCCGACGTGCCGCCGGTCAATGACATTGAACCGTTTGCCGCGCCGGTGGCAGGATAATTGCTGCAACTGCCCATCGTGCCGGAATTGTTGTAGGTAGGCAGGGTGCTGCCGGACCAATTGGCCGTGTTGCCCAGTTCCGTTGACGTTCCGCCCGACCAGTTGTTAGAAGGCATGGTTCACCTCGCGCGTGTTGAACAAGGCCCGCCGCTCGATGGCCAGCAACGGCAGCAGGCAACGTGCCTCCATCCGCGTATCGCTCGGGCTTGCCGGCTCGGGCTGGGGCTCCTCGCCGCGGCTCAAGGCTTCCAGCGCGTCCAAATTGGGCAGCGATAGCTCGGGCGGCGGCCACGGCTCGGCGTGACGGGTTTGCATCTTGGTTTTCATGGTTTCCGGCTCCTGATGCGTGCGGCAAGGTCGGCCAGGGCCAGGGCCCGGCGGATATTGGTCGGCAATCGCGGGTGGTGTCGAATAGCGGGAGGTCACTTGCACGGTGCGGCCTCCTTGACGGTGAGGCGCTCAAGTTCGGCCTTAGCCTGCTTCGCGGCCTCCGCGGCATCGACGGTCGCATCGTTCTGGCGGGGATAGCCAGAGTAGGGTTTGACCTCGAAGAGTTTCCGTAATTCGCTTCTCATCGGAGCGCACCTCAAGCACGGGAAAATGTGCTGGTGGCTCCGAGAGACGGAGTGCGGCCCCGGCAATCCGGGGCGGCGGGCAGGCGGACCAGAAAGCCGCCTGTCGCTAATCTATATGCGTGAATTTATTATAGCAGGTCAGGCGGATTTGCCTACAGTCCGGTTGCGTTTTTTTGATTTCTACTCTTGAGATGACAATGCAGCCTTTTGCTTTCTAAGACGACTTTCTCTGAGCGGCGTGGTCGGAGACTCCCGCGGGGCGATGCTGCCACCCGGTTTGGACCGGAACCGAACGCTTTCTTGCTCAACTCCGGCTGTACCGTTTCGATGCGTCGGTGGGGGCGACCGACGCAGGTTCTGTCCCCACTCCAGAGCCGAGAACTCGGTCCGAAAAATGGGTGGTATTCTACTGGCGTCATAAAACGGTTGGGTTCCGGGAATGGCGGGCCAATTGCTCGCGGAAGCGCCGCCCTCAGACTTCAGCCCTGCTACATCGGTCGGGTGAGATAAGCCCTTGAACGACCGCTATATCGAACGGCTTGGCGACCGGACGGCTTCGTTCAGATCAAGAGACCGGAACGCCGCTCCGGGCGGTGCCGTGATCGCAATCCGGCCACGGCGTCCCTTTCGGCCCACGAACCGAACGGTGATCTGAATGCCGCCGGCTTGGACGATTCGCTCCTCGCCCTCGTGATACCATTCCACAGACTTGGAAACAGACGGCGGGAGCCGCTGGCGCCCTAGCTTAGCTGCATTTCCGTCTTCCGCGGCATTGCTCATCTCGTCACGATTTCCTTTGCACGACTCCACCTTGTCTACCCTGTTTGCCAACGTGACTCATTGCACCCAGTCTAGGCAAAGTCGGACAAACGAAACAAACTGCAGGATGGTTGGCGACTTTTCCGGCGGCCCAAGCGTTTTTGACCATTCTTGGAAGTACCTACTCGCTGGGGGATGGTAGGCGGATACGCTACTTTGCCGCGTGTTGGGCGGTGTGCGCCAACGGCGTGCTTGTCCAAAGGCGGGCACGAGACGTAACACGGGGCAAACATGGGGCGACAGCACGGCGAACGACGCGTGCCCGATCCGGCACATCCCGTGGACTGGTCGTCTGCCGAACCTGCCGTACCTGCCGAACCTATTTCCCTGCGATCCAAACCCGCGTGCGCGCATGCGCGTGCGCGCGTACACGTGTATGTTTACCAATAAGGTACGGCAAGGTTCGGCACGTCGTCGCATCTGCTTCTCTCCCAATCAGTTAAGGTGCCGAACCTATGGCGATTTCAAGGTTCGGCATAGGTTCGGCAAACACGTCAAAGTTCGGCACTTTCTCCTCCACAGACACCCGATAGATGTTCCCTTTGCGCTCGGCGGTTCGGTGGAACACCGCTTCGCGTCCGTCGTTCAGCGGGAAATGCTCGTCGACGAAGCGGCCAGCCAACGTGCCCATCTTCGTCGCCAGGGAGCGTGGCGTGCCTTCGCCAAGGTCGATGGTCAACAGGCCGTTGCGCTGGCAGAGGCCGACCAGTTCCGATGCGGTCCAGGTGCCCTGGGAATGTTCCACGAGCACACAGGCCAGTTCTGAGAACTCCCGGCGGGTCTCGTCCAGCACCGCTGCCGCCTCGTCGGCGTTGGCCAAGAAGTCCGGTTCGCCGTTGGCCATCAAGATTCCTCCCACGATGTCGCCCCACCCTCGCTTATTGAACCGGTTGGCCGTGGTCGCCCGCGGCATAGCAACGGTCTTCCATCGCTCCACCATCCCGATCAACTCGCTCAGCAGTTCAATGCGGTGCTGCTGGGCGTAGCCTTCAGGATCGGCGATGGAAAACGTCCGTCGCTCCGGATTACCTTCGTAGTAGAGGTTGATGACCGCACTCCGGGTTACCAAGTCGCGGCTCACGTCAGGCGTGTTGGCCGTAACACAGAAAATGTGGGAATTCTCGGCACGGATTTCCTGGGAATAGCCCAGCAGTCGGAAGGAGAGGATGGGATCGGTGATCGATCGTTCAAGGCAGGCCGATTCGATTCGCGGATTCCGGGCCCTCCCTTTGGCGTTGTCGATGATGATGGTGGTTACGCCACGGCGGACAATGGCCCCGAGTCGCTTCTCGAACTCCTCGTCGTTGGGGTTGTAGGTGGCTGTTTCGGCAGGATGCCCGTCACGGAGGATCGCGATAATCTGCGCCAGGATGGACTTCCCGAGTTCCGGCTGGTTGCCGTTGAAAAGCACTCCGGGCTTCGAGCCGATGAAACGCGGAACCAGGATCGCGGTCAACAGCATGCCAAGGTAGTTTGTTCGGTCAGCCGGCTGCCTGAAACAGAAGTCCTGGAGCAACGCATCCCAGTGTTTGGTGCCGTGGCGGGCCTCGATGGCGGGGCCTGCATAGTAGATGCCGGAGTGCGCATCGTAGCCGGGTGCAATGAGCCGCCATTCATCGGTGTAGACGGGGTTCCGAGTGAAAAGTCTGATCACGGGCAGGCGGCCCCGCTCGACATGATTATTCAGCCAGGTATTTCCGTACGCGGGTGGGAGCGGCTTGTACTCCCCGGTCTCGTCATCGACGACGAAGAAGAACTCGACGTGCTGATTGAGGAGTCCAGCCAATTCTGGTGAGGACAGAATCGGCGAGATGGTTTCGCCGTTGACCACCACGAGTTGCTCAACTCTAGTGAAGCAGTTGCCCGTTGCGAGCAGCCGGTCTGTCACCTGATGCAACGTGTCGCCCACCGGCATGATCTCCGTATCGACGAGAATCGTGGTGCGACGACCTGCACCGCCGTCTTCCGCGCCGGCTGATGGCTCGCCGGAATTGTCCTCTCTCGCGTCCTCTGCGTGATTCAGGATCTTCCCGCCCTTGCCGATGCCCCACTTGTGCAGCTTGTCGAACGTCGCTGCGCGAACATCGTACTTAGCGTTTTCCCAGGTAAGATCGAAGTAGCGTCGCCCTTGCTCGGCGAACTTGCCAATCTGCTCCACCTGCGTCCAAACCTCATCCTTGGCGATGCCGCTGCGGATCGCATAGCAGCAGACGGCGAAGTCGGCCTCCGAACGACTGCCCGCCGGTGCGATGGTACTGGCGGCAATGAGTTCCGAGAGTCTGTCGAGCTTGGAAGCCGAAGGCTGCTTGCGAGGCCGGGGCAACGGCATGGCCGCGATCTTCTTCGCCTTTTCCGTCTCGGCCGACGGAGATTTCAGCGGTTCAAAGGCAGCGAGCGGATAACGCCGCGTTGGATCGCATTCAACGAGTGCGGTTGGGACTGGCTCGCGGCCGTTACGCTGGTCCTTTCTGTTCAGCGTTCCTGGCACGCGAAGCAACCTGGATAAGTCGATGGTGTGGTCGCCGCCCAAAGCCTTGGCGATGCCCGCCAGAATATCCTGAAGATGTTCCGCCTTGGGGCTAAGCCTGGAAGTGTGCCGCCGCTGGTCCAGATAGACCTTGTCATCGTTCTCGACGATGTACTTCCGTGGCTTCTTTCGCCCGCCGGCCATTTCTGTCCATTCCGTTCTTACCGCTGGCGGATCACCGACATCGTCGATCAAGTACGGCAATTCCAGCAGCCAGTAGAGATGCACACCGTTGCCGGAGTTCACGATGATCGATGGCAGGGGGACGCCAGCCTCGGCGATGCGCTCGCGAACCTCATCAACCGCGACGTGGTCGATGTCGGTCCAAAGCACGCGGACCACGCGAATCTGCCACGCTAGGTCGTACTTACCTCTCGTTCCGAATCGAGGACACACGCCGAAGAAGATATTGCACTTGGTCTGCTCCGACAGTTTGCTCTGACGTTTGATCGCATTGGCGAGTCGCTGCGAGTCCGGTTGCCATTTCCCTGTCTGGTCCTTGCCGCCAACCAGCACGTACTCGATGCCCTTGTAATCGACCTGGCTTTTCTTCTGACCGTTCTCCGTCCACGTTTCGATGGGACGAAATAGAATCCGGTCGCCGGGTGCGAAGAGGGCTTGGAGGAAGTCGACCTCGATGGTATGGACCGCAACGTCCGTGCTCATCGGTCCGCCCCCTACTCGGCGGCCGCGCCGACGGTGCGAGAGGCAAGAAACTTTTCCAAGTCCACGAGTCTATACCTCACGGCGCGACCGACCTTGACGTAGGGAATCGGATAGCGTCGGGTGCATCGCCAAACGCTTAGCGTGCCTGGGGTGACGTTCAGAATCTCGGCCGCTTGCTTTTCGTCAAGCAGCGGAGAGGGTAGAGTGGCGGTTGCCATTGGAATACCTCTGTACTTGGTTGTTTTGATCCAACAACCAAAATATACAGGGGTTCATTTTGGCCAGCTTAGAAGGTGGCCAATGATTTTGGCAGCGTCATTTCTTTGCCAAGTGGCGGCGCAGAGTGCGCGGTGGGATGCCGGTCCTTCTCAAGACTTCACTTTCGGCTGTTGCCTTTTTGGGTGTCGGCCTACGGGAGAGGATCTTCTTGTAAAGGCGGATCGCCTTTTCGATTTCATCCGGGGAGTGGGCCTGCTGGGCTGCCCCTTCGCGTAACTTGCGGGTGGTGCTATTCACCTGCACCACCTTTTTCTCAAATTGTCTCGCGTACAAGCGTTCTGTAAGCGAACCGATCTTGAACCCTTCAAGCACGGCCCGGCGTATGTTGCCGGTTGCTAAGTAGGCCGGGAGGTCGTCTATCATTCCGGCAATTTGGCAGGCTTCGGGGTTGGACTTCTCCACCAGCGGCTCGATCAAGCCGACGACATAATCAAGCTGAGTGTCCAGATCGAACATTGCCGCGAGGGCTTGCGACTGCTGTTTTCGCTCTGCTTCGGTCTCCTGGAAGACTGGGATTTTTACGACGGGATACATTCCGTAGGGGTTCTCAATTTGTCTTGCCATCATCGGTCCCTTTCCGGTTCGACGGTGAGGAGACTTGTCTTGCCGCCGGCGGCGAGCATTGCCGTCGTGGCCTTGTCCATCGCAGTGCGTTGTGGGTCTAGGCCGATGCGTGCATAGATCGCGGTCGCCTGCGGTGTCTTGTGGCCAAGCACCTTTCCGACGATGGTCAAGCTGGTATTCTGCCCTGCCATCCAAGAACCGAGGCTTCGCCGTAGATCGTGCGTGCGTAGGTCCACCAGGCCGGAGCGCTCGACGATCCGCTCCCACGCCCCCTGTGGTGTCTGTAGGTGCGTTCCATGCTTGTGCCCTGGAAACACCCACGGCGAACCATTTGCGGCTTCGCGGCGTTCCTGTAGGATCGCCACGGCAGGCGCAACGAGCGGGAGGATAACCACCATGTTGTTCTTCGTTTCGGGAATGCGCCAGTAGCCAGCCTGCAAGTCGATGTCGGCCCACTTCATGCTTAGGACGTTTCCCTTGCGGGCGCCGGTCAATAAGCACATGGCGAAGAAATCGCGGAACAGAGGCGGCTCTGCGGATAGTGCCTTGAAAAATGCCTCCAACTCCTCGGGGTGCAAGAACCGATCCCTGGCGACTTCCTTGAACATCTTGACGCCGGCGGCAGGATTCACGCCACGGTAGCCGATGTTGTCGGCCTTGTTGAACATCGCCCGCAGAAGGGCTAGCACGCGGTTTGCGGCGTAGATGCCCTTGTCGGTGCCAAGCCGGGCGTGAAGGGCTTGGACTTCGCGCTTGGTGATCGTCGATAGCCGACGCCCGACCAGGGCAGACAGGTGGAGTTTGTAATTGCGTTCGTCCTCTTCGACGCTACGGGGCTTCTTGTGGGCTTTGGCATAGAGGAGCCAATGGTCCCACAAGTCCTTGACCGTCGGCTCCTCCCGCCGGCTTCGCCGCTCCGCCTGTGGATTGCCCCCGGAAGCGTAGGTGCCGATGGCGGTCGCCGCTGCTTGGCGGGCTTGCTCTACGGTGATCTGTGGGAACTTCCCCAGCATCATCCGGGCCGGCTTGCCATCCATCCACTTGTAGAAGTAGAAGGCCGTGGCCCCCGTGGGAGTCTTGCAGATACAAAGGCCGCTCGCCTTCGTATCGTACCACCATGCCCTGCCAGTGGCGGGCGTTGGCAGCGCCCGGAGTTTAGCTTCGGTGAACGGGAAACGGTTCTCTTTGGTTGCCATGCTGACCCTTTCCTTGCCGCTGCACGCCCCGTCGGCGAAGAGTTGCACTTCAGGAATGGTCGCTGCGGATGGTTGCGGCATGGTTGTCGTGATCTTCCTCTTGCTGAACGTTCAGAAAAATAGCCGGGGGCCAACGGCCCGCGGTCGGATTGCCAGTCGTCTCCCCTACGGCTTCGCGGCCGACATGCGGACGACCAGATCGTCCCAGTTCTCGCCATTCTTCGCATCGTCCCGTGTCTTTCCGCCGTCGTCTTTGCCGTTGGGGCCGACGCTGTAGAGCAGGTAGCCGTCGCCTTTGCGCACATAGTGAAGGTCGGCGTCGTTGTTGAAGATGTCCTTGGGCAGTTCCTTGACGTACCTTGGCGCGACCTCGGCCAAGGTGCCCGGGTACGAGCCGCGCTCGACACGGTATTGCGCCAAGGCAAACGCCAGCCTTGTCAACTCGGACTCCATTCTACTCGGATCCTCTTTGCCCCCGGTGCCCGCGGGCAGTGCTCCGAGGGAAAGGAGCAGGACACCAAGACGCCGCGAGGCGCCTTCGCGGCGTTCGATGACGAGTGAAGCCCACGATGTCCAACTCTGTACGGCGACAGCCTGATCATGAAGATCGCGATTGAGTTCCTCGGCCGCCGCGCACCGCTCCTTTGGGCTCGGTCTGCGGGCAGCGGCAACCCAACGGTCGTAGTAGGAGTTACTCATCCGGAGAATCATGTTCCAGTCGATTCCGGACGCAACCGGCGGACCGGCCGCCCTGCCGCGCGCGCCGCGAGCGGTCGTCGCGGGACGCTGGAGCCACATCACCGAGTCCAGGAAAAAGAGTCGCTCACCCCTATCCACCGCGTCGACAAGCCTGGGCATCGGGCACAACGCGGCAAGGTCCGCTCGCATTTTAGCGATCTCTGTGGCAGTGACCTTGGCACACTGGAGCAGGGCACGCTCGCCTGTCTGTGCCAGTCGTTCAGCAGTGAGAGCGACAAAGACATCAATGACGTGCGGCCCTTGGCCGACCAACCTTGCCAAACGGTGGCAGGCCAGCAGATCGTTCCACGCTTGGTCCGCTCTGCCGTCGTTGGCTCGGAGCATCGCCCGGCACACCAGCAAGGAAGCAAAATCGCAAAAAACGCGGGCACGTGTGTGGCAGCCCGCCATTGCCATTTCTTCGTCGCTTTCGACGACGAGCGGATTGTAGCACCGTGGACGCGTCGTTCCTTCAACGACTAGTGTCAAGGGCTTCTCGTTCGTCTCTAGCCATTTCGCCAAGGCGGGGAATTCCTGCTTCGACCAGGGCCGCGTCATCGCCGATCGCAGTTCATTTTCTCGCTTACGGCGATCGATCTCGGTGTCCAATGCGACATAATAGTCGCCCTTCTCGGGGAGCGGCGCGACGCCCAACAGCTTGAAGTAGCGGGCGCGGCAGCCCCTCGGAATCGCGCGCGGTCCAATCGCTTTCCAGAAGAGCACGGCAGCGTTGTTTTCAAGCGTTACGCCTGCGCTGAGCCGCCGGTTCAGCGCCGCGACGTAATCGGGAGTGCCGTCGCTGCGTAGCGGCTCGGTGATGTAGGTCGTCTCCTTGGAAATCACCAAGGGGACGGGGGAGAAACTCGCGACGAAGCGTATGGCGAGTGTTGCGACCGCAATTACGACGATAAGAACGACCAACGCTGCCGCCGACAGTATTTTGTGTCTGCGAAGGAACCGCATGACCGACCTCCGGGGAACTTATCTCCGTGACGAATCGCTGGCACAAACGCGGCGAAAGAGTTCGCCGGCTGAACGCTGATGCGGCGCCCCGCCGCCCGTAGCGCCGGCATAGCACCGGCAACAGGTCTGGTAATGCATCGAGGCATCACCCGCCAACGAAGTCTGGTAATGCACGGTGCTAGGATGGTGCTATGTTTTCGGTTCAGAATCGGTAGGAATGGACATAGCACGATAAGCTCAGCTTAGCCGTAAGTGCAAGAGTAGTAAAGGACAGATAGCGTCCGTTAGTCAGGAAAGGCAAGCACTGTACCAGATTGTGGATCTGGATGTCGTGGGTTCAAGTCCCATCAGCCACCCCTTTGCCTTTTCTCGCCAAAGCCCGCGGGTTATCGCCTAACTCCTTCAGCTTCAGGACCTTTGGCTTTACGGGCTCGAAAAACTGTCCGGCTGGGATTTGGCCAAGAATACAAGACAGGATGTTGCAACTTCCAACCAGAAACGTCCTATTCTACGGGGGCTCCCTACAATGAGGCGATGTGGAAATTCGTGGTGAATCCCTGACCGCTAACAGCCCGGAGGCGCGTTGCGCGCTTGATTCTTCTGCGCGGCGGGTGGATAATAGGTGAGGTTGTCGGCCTCGGTCACCATTGCTGCTTGCACGAAGGAAAGAGCTTCTGGTCGCATCTTTTGACCTTTTTGGGGGGGGTGATTGCTGAAGTTCGAGGCCAAGAGCGATTTCCCGAAACACCGAGCACCCAAAATTGACGATACCCTGTTGGCGGGGGCGTTTTTGGGGGAGATCGGGAGATCGATTGAGCTTCACGTCGGGCGAGACGGAGAGACGTCAACGAAGCAGTTTTCGGTCGATGTGGAGCGCGGCGAAAGGGATCTCCGGGAAGAACGACGCTTCGATTTCGCGATCGGAGTCCATCCCGGGGGTCATTAGGCATCAGGAACGGTAGGCGGAGGTCGTCATGGGCCGATTGTTGGCTTGGCGTACAAGGCGGTCGGAACAGTTGCGGCACGGCGGCAAGAGGGTGGGCGCGACTTTCAGTCGTGCGCTGCGATTGGAATCGCTCGAAGACCGCACGCTTCTCTCGGCAACTCTTCCTAGCGGCGGATTGACTCCCGCGCAGATCGAGCACGCCTATGGCTTCGACCTGATTCAGTTCGCCGGAGGCATCAAAGGCGATGGCAGCGGGCAGACGATTGCAATCGTCGATGAACTCGATGACCCGAACATCGCCAGCGACCTGCACGCCTTCGATCTTCAGTTCGGAATCGCCGAGCATTCAGGGTTCTTCACGAAAGTGGGGGTTAGCCCGACTGGCAACGTGACGAGCACGCTTCCCGGCCCCTCGGGCAACACGGGAGATGCGATCGAGACGTCGATGGACGTCGAATGGGTCCATGCCCTCGCGCCGGGCGCGAATATCGTTTTGGTCGAGGCTGCCAATGACGCCCAGATCGTGCCGGCGATGGGCGCCGCGGCGAATATCTCCGGCGTGTCGGTGGTCTCGCTGAGTTTCGGCGCGCCGGAGAGCGATGCGCAATCTGCCAGTCTCGGCTGGTATCCGGCATTCGAGACGATCGGTTCGCAACATCCCGGCGTGACGTTTGTTGTCTCCAGCGGCGACGAGCATAACGGCGAAATGGTCGACTATCCCTCGACCAGCACATGGGCGCTCTCCGTAGGCGCGACGGCGTTCTATGGGACGTCTCTTCCCGTGGTCGATCCGGCGGGCGATTACGTTCATGAAGAGGTGTGGAATAGTGGTCGGGAGAATGCAAGCGCCGGCGGGCCTAGTGCGCTATTGCAGCGCCCTCCTGGCAGGCTGCCATCACCGGCTCTCCGTATCGCGTCACCCCCGACGTCTCCTTCCACGGCTACGGCAGTTGCTACGTTTACGATTCTTACGACTATCCTTCCGATCCCTGGTCGGAGAACGGGGGAACCAGCGTGGCCGCTCCGTCTTGGGCGGCGCTGATCGGCATTGCCAACCAAGGGGCATCCATCAGCGGCAATTCCGCCCTTGGCCATGCCGCCATCCCGGCGCTCTATGCGACTTACCAGAATGCCGATTGGTACGCGATGGCGTTTCACGACATCGTCGCCGGGAACAACAACTACTACTACGCTACCACCGGCTATGATGCTGCCACCGGCCTGGGCACGCCCCATGCCGATGCGATCGCGGAATGGCTGGGGCAGGACGTGCCTGCGCCGACGCTTTCCTCGCCTCCCCCCTCCGTGCTGACCGCGACGAGCGCCACGTTCAATTGGGCGGCCGTCAACGACGCAATCTCCTATCAGGTCGTTCTCACCGACAACACCACCGGCAGCAGCGTGACGCTTTCGACGGGCAACATTACCTCCCTTCTATCAACTTCCGCCAGCGGGCTGATTTCCGGGCATAGCTACACGTTTTCCGTCTGGTCGCAGTTCCCCAACCTGTCGAATCCCGGCACGGGCGGCGTGAATCTGGAATCGTCGCCCGTCGCTTCTTCCACCACGTTCACGGTGCTGACTTCGCTTGCCGCGCCCACGCTCTCCTGGCCGGTCGATAATAGCGCCAGCCCGATCACCGTCACGCTCACGCCCACGGCCTCCTGGTCGGCTGTGCTCGGGGCCAGCGGTTATTACATCGACCTGGTGGACCAAACAACAAGCCAAGTGGTGCTCGACAGTGCGCCGGTGAGCGGCACCTCTTACACGCCCAGCACGCCGCTGACCGCCGGCGACACGTACGAGTGGCGGGTCATGGCGTACAACAGCAACGGCTTGCAGAGCGGTTGGAGCGATTACGCGTACACCATCGCCGAGGCCAGCATTCCGGTTTTGTCGATCGATAACGTGACGCTGACGGAGACGAAGAGTGGAACGGAGTCGTTCGATTTCACCGTGAGCATTTCGGGGGCGAACACCCTGCCGGCCAGCGTGAACTTCGCCACCGCCGACGGCACGGCCACGGCCGCCAGCGGCGACTACGTGGCCACGAGCGGCACGCTGACCTGGGCCGCCGGCGATAATACGGCCAAAACCATCAGCGTGACGGTCAACGGCAGCACGGCCGTCGAACCCGACAAAACGTTCTACGTGAACCTGAGCACTCCGACCAACGCCACGCTTGCCGATAATACCGGCGTGGGGACGATCGTGAACGCCAACCTCTTGATCTCATCCGTGGTTGTCGCCGAGGCGACGCCCAGCAACGGCATTCTCGAATCGAATGAGAACCTGGTGATCACCTGGCAGGTAACGAGCGCCTACAGCCTCGCCTCGCAGACGGTAACCGTGGATGGAAGGACGATTACGCCGATTAACGGCCCGTACAGCAGCGTGTACTATTCGTGTACGATTGGGACCTGGGCGGTCGGCGATCACAGCTACGCGATTCAAGCTACCGACTCGAAGGGGGTCAACGGCACCGTTGCGGGCACGTTCACCGTGGTCGCTCCGCCCAACCCGGACCCGGTGATCGGCCAGGTCGTGGTCTCGCAAGCCAAAGGCAGGATTAGTTGGAACGTGGTCGATCCCGACGGCGTTGCGGGCTCGGCGATCACGATCGACGGAAAGTCGGTGGGCGTCTCCGGCCCGTATACGGCGTCGTCCGGCGTGAACTACTCCGCTTTGCTCGGCTCGCTGGCGGCCGGCAACCATTCCTATACGATCACGGCGACCGACAAACTGGGCAACCAGGGGAGCGACACCGGCAGTTTTGCCATCGTCAACCAGGGGCCGACGATTAGCCAGGTGGCGGTGTCGGCGACGAAGAACAAGATCAGTTGGAACGCCCTGTCCGCCAACGGCGTGGCAAGCTCGACGATCGCAATTGACGGAAAGTCGGTGGGCGTCTCCGGCCCGTATACGGCGTCGTCCGGCGTAAACTTCACCGCCTCGCTCCCGACGCTCACGACCGGCGATCATGCGTACACGATCACGGCGACCGACAAGGCGGGCAACGTCTCGACCTTAAGCGGCAGCTTCGCCTGGACCGCCCCGGTCAGCAGCGGCCCGGCGATCAGCCAGGTGGCGGTGTCGGAGACGAAAGACCGCATCAGTTGGAACGTCTTCGATGCCGACGGCGTGGCCGGTTCGTCGGTGGCGATCGATGGGAAGACCGCATCGAGCATCAGCGGCCCCTACACCGCGTCGTCCGGCGTGAACTACTCCGCGCCGTTGGGTTCGCTGCAAGCCGGCGACCATTCGTACACGATCACGGCAACCGACAAGGCCGGCAACGTATCGACGTTGAACGGCAACTTCGTCTTGCAGAACCAGACCGGCCCGACGATCAGCCAGGTGGCGGTGTCGCAGACGAAAGGGCGAATCAGTTGGAACGCCTTCGACACCCAGGGGGTGGCGAGCTCCACAATCCAGATCGACGGCACGACCGTGGCCAACGTCGCCGGCCCCTACGCCGCGTCCTCGGGCGTGAACTTCTCCGCCCCGCTCGGCTCGCTGACGACCGGCACCCACACCTACACAATCACCGCAACCGATGCGGCCGGCGACGTTTCCACGTTGAGCGGCTCGTTTGTGTGGGGCTCGGCCGGCGCCAGAATGCCCTGGCTTCCGCCGCGGCCCTCTCTGCGTTCTTGAATCGGTCCAATTCGGCCAAGGTCGATTGGCTCTACGATCTCGGCGGGCTGCTGGGTGACGCGCAATCGGATTCCGGCAAGAGCGGCGTAGTGGGGCAGTGATCGTAGGCGGATGCTTCGGTGCGGAAGGAAAAAGGGGAAAGCGGAAAAAGGGGAAAACCCAACGCGGGAGTGTTCCCTTTTCCCCGTTTCCCATTTCCCCTTTCACAGCCGGCCCGGAGGATGCTCCTTATAGCCTCCGCAACGGGCCATTTTCTCCTCTATTTCCTTGGGTTTTCGCAACTTAGGAACTCCTTCCGCCTCCGCCAAGCATAAGCGAGCATGGTGGACACGCCGGAGCCCAAGAGCGCGATGGTTGACGGCTCGGGAGCCGGAACGGAGAACGAGGTCATTTCATCCGTACCACCGCCGTAACGGTAGCAGAACCCGTTGTCCATGGGGCCGCCAAGACCGCTGAAGGTAATGTTCGTCGTGCTTTTCGAGACGAGGAACTCGCCGATCAGCGAGTTCGCATAACCGTCACCATCCAGGTCCGCTCGGCCGATCGCGCTTATCGGATAGATTTCCGTGTTGCGGTCGCCGCCGGTGCAGTACCAGGCATCGCAGTAAAGCGTGTTCGACCAATTTGTTGTGCCGCCGTCGCGCGAAAACGCGCCTACGTAGTTCGGAAAATCGATCCCGGAGTACGTTCCGCCACCGTTCTCCAGCAGCGTATTACTCCTGAAAGCGACGGTGCTGGCATCGTCAGCATACACCTTCATTGTGCCGCCAACAGCCGTCCAGGTGCCACCGATAACCAGGACACTGGAGCCCGCAGCAGGCCCGGTAAGGTCCTCCAGCCAAATATCGACGACGTTATAGTCCGGGTTGGACATATCGACCGTCGAGCCAACAACGAGGTTTCCAGTTGTGACCGTTCCCGCCAGGTCGGCCCTGGCCGATGCTCCGGTCATAGACAGCACGCAAATCGACAATGCCAGCAAGCGCCTCATGACTACTCCCTCCCGTGCAAAAAAGGAACGAAAAAAGGAAAACGAGAAAACGACAGACAGACGCCGATCAACGTTGAAACACGGCAGCGCCTCGCTTGAAAGGCGGACCGACAATGCGTTCGACTGCCGAAGAAGAGTGCCCGCCTCTTACCGCGGGCCATCTCGCCCCGGCCAAGTGCCTCTTCCCTGCCGCGGAGAGATAGCGTCTAGCCTAACACGGGCGTAGGTATTTGCAACCCCCCGCCACACATTCCGCCGTCTTTGGCTTACCTGAGAGCGCGCAACACGGTCACTTCAACAACCACTCCACGGCAGCCGATTCTCTTGCGGCATCGCCGGAATGAAGGGTTATGTTTTCGGGCTGACCCGCGGCGCGGTAAGTGGCAGAGATGATTGGCGGCAGCGTGTCGCCTTCGCCGGCGAGCCAGAGCGGATTGGGGGCGGACAACGCGATCATGCCGGGAAGGTCGTTGTACTTGGCGCCGCCGGGAAGGAAGTCGGGGTTGTCGAAGGCGGCGATTCTTGCGAAACGGAAACCGGCCGTGTCGATTGCCGCGCGGTCGATGGCGCTGCCGGCAATCGCCCGGGCGGCGGCGACCCAGTGGCCCGCGCCAGCGAGGCCGATCATGTAGACCCGATCGGCCGGCGCACGGCCGCCGCGCTCGAAGGCCACCAGCGTGAGCAAGTCGCGCACACGCTGCGAGAATGTCGAGGGATTGTAACCGAAGGTGAACTCGATGTGGCCGTCGACTAGCCGTGACTTGTCTAACGGCTTGCCGTCGTGAGTGAACTCGCCTTGGCCGAAAAGATCGACGCCGAGCACGTCATAACCGGCGTCGAGCAGTCGTTGCACGCCCGGCCGAGGTCGGCCGTCTGCGGCCAGCAGTGCCCGCTTGCCCTCGGGATCGACCCAAATCACTGCGCGGCGGTTCCACTGTTTCGGAATCAGCCGCACGACGGGCAACTCTTCCCGCTTTGCCGGGTAGCGGAGCAGGAACTTCATAACCTTGTGCGGGCCGAGATCCGCGGAGGTGCAATCGGCGACTTCCAACGAGCCGGGCTCGGGCAACCCGCGGCCGATCATCACCTGTACCGCCCCTCCCACGATGCGGCGGTACTCGGCCAACGACGGCTCGTCCTTGGGCGCGAGCGATCCGATCTGCCGCCGCGTCGCTTCGGTCAGATCGTGCAGGAACGCCTGTTGGTGGGCGTAATCGCCCGGCGGGGCGGGATGCTGGTCATCCCAGACGCTCAGTTCGGCGATCGAAAGCGGCCGAAAATCCTCTTCCACGATCGGATCGGTCAGGCCCAGCTTGAGATGCTTGTTGAACCACGAGTAGATCACGGCCCGGCTGACGTAATTGTAATTGTGGCCGAATTGCAGCATCGCTTTGAGCATGACGTTCTCTTCCGCACCGAGGAGTTTGTAACGCTGCTTGAGCTCGGGAAAGCCCTTTGTCGCCATGTTGTGGGTCCAATCGTCGGCGGCGGTCATGCCCAGCGGCTTGGGGGCGAACAGCGCGGCGAACTCGACGTTGCCGGTGTCGATCCGCAGGTAGGGGGCGTTTTCGCAGTTGCAGCCGCCTTGCATTTCGGTCGAGACCATCACGGCGGGAAAGGCGACGGCCGGGCGGGGATCGATGGCGCAGAGAATGAACGTCTGCGTTGCGCCGCCGCTGCCGCCGGTGATGCCGATGCGGCTGGGATCGACGTCGGGCAGGCCGCAGACGAAATCCAACGCTCGGATCGAGTTGTACGTTTGCAGTCCGAAGTTCGTCTCCAGCCACGCTTCGGCCTGTGGGCTGGCCAGTCCCCAGCGATCGGGCGTGTCGCGCTTCGGCTGCCACTCGGGCGAATGCGGCAACTGCCGGCTGTCGGCCACGCCGACCATGTCGTATTGAAAGACAACGCAGCCCATGCGGGCCAACTGCACGCAGAGGGCCTGGAGGATGTAGCGGCCGGCGACTTCGAATCGCTCTTCGCCGCGGACGAGTTGCCAGCGGATTTCCTTCGCGCCGGCGTCGAAGAAACGGCCGTTGGCCCAATGCCCGTGCGGGGCCAAGACAGCGGGCAGGCGGCCGGTTCGCCCCTTCGGCCGATAGAGACTTCCCGTGACGAAATGGCCCGGATAGATCTGGAAATAGACTTTTTCGACGGTGTAGCCCTCGCGATCCACGCGGCCGCGGATGACCGCATGACTGGACGTTTTCGCCGGCATCGGCCACAAGCCGGCGGCCACGAGGATTTGCCGCCGCACTTGCTCGGCACGTTGTTGCCAAGCCTCGCGAGTTTTCGGCGGAGTGAACGGAAAGTAGCCGTTCTCATCTTTCAACGGCGCCAGCCGCGCATCTTTCGGCAGTTGACCGGGCGGCAGGACGCGAAGCTCCGCGGCCGAGGCGCCGCAAAGAGCGACAAGCGAGAGAACCGCCAATGAACCGAGTTGTAGCAGCGTTCGCATGGTGGGAGGTCTCCGGGAAGCAAGGCGTTGCCGTTTTTGTCACGAAAGGACGAAAGGGCGAAAACACGAAAGGAGGGAGGTGGTCGCTGGGCGGGAAAACGGAACATTACTGATTGTAGGCCAACTATTTTGCCAAAACCAGTGATGTCCCCATTTCGTCACGCATTTCGTCATGCGGGTGATCAGGAGGCCGCTGCGGCACTGTCGCGCCCTCAATGCTTCCAGTGGCCGGGGAAAAACAACACCAGAATTGTGAGTAACACCGGGATACTGAACGGCAACAACACGGAGAACAAGAAGCCAAGTCGGTAGCAGACCTGCCGATACCGTTCGGCGTTTGCGGGACCGACCAAGCACTCCGAGATTGGGCCAAGAAAATAACACACGTTGGCGGCGCCCATCATGAACAGGTATCCCACGCCCTGAAACAGAGTGGTGAAAGGCGTGACCTTGATCTCGGAGGAGGGAAGCACTCGGGGAAGCAGAGTGAAACAGACGACGACGTAACAAATGAACGCAAGGATACCGGCCACGACCAGCCCCGCGTTATAGTGCGATCGCCGTGACTCCCACCAGGCGAACGGGGATACTCTGGTGCAATTCTTCGAGAAGCCGTCACGATGATGATCGGACGCACTGGAGGCGGCCATCTCGGGAGATCTATATGGGTTGGTGCTCATCTAATTGGAGAAGATGATGCCAGTTGGCAGGTCATGCTCTAGCATAACACCGTTGCTGGTGGCGTTCGTTATGCTAAAGCATAACCTACAGCTACTGGTTTCATCAGTCCGTTATTTTGCTTCCCTATGGCTTTGAAAGCAGTTCGGCATTGTCCACCCACATGACGAAGAACGGATGCTTTTGACCACGCTTCTTGATGTAAATCAGGAAGGGACGGTCAAGAACATAGTGCGTAGCCATAGGTTTGCAGTATATCTTGGATTCCGATGCAAGTTCGGCACCACTTCGATCCAGCTTGAAACGAATCATCTGCTCGGCTCTCTCGATATAGTAGCCGGTGAAGCCAGGATTTGCGAACTTCTTGTCGCTTCCCTCCAATTCGGCAAAACGATGTTGAATCTCCCAGTTCATATTCGGGACTAAGAGGACATCACGGATGCCGAATTCTTTGCAGAAGTT
The DNA here is from genome assembly GCA_963823895.1 of uncultured Planctomycetaceae bacterium. Taxonomy (GTDB): domain Bacteria; phylum Planctomycetota; class Planctomycetia; order Pirellulales; family Thermoguttaceae. The sequence continues at coordinate 192,392 of CAWGNG010000019.1, read as the reverse complement.
TACAGCTTCTGGATTGCCGGTTTCGGAAACAACACGTTTCGGATATTTGTCGATCTTTTCCTCAACGTCCCTCAACGTGGCAAGCAAATCCTCTTTAGGCGGAACACTGGCAACAACAAACTGGTTTGGCGACGAATCCTTGCACAAATCAAGAGCAAATTCCTCAACTTCCATTTTTCTTCGGTTGCGAAGAGCATAAAGCACGTCAATCTGATCCCGCAATCGCTGATAGGCATATTCATGCTTCTCTTCGATGCCGAAGGCGGTCACTTCGGTTTCTTCTCCCGTCGAATCTCGAAAACGAAACGGCTCCCGGTTATCGAAAAAGGGGATGCTGAAGGCACAGGCCGTCTGCAAATAGGAGTATACGAGAATTCCGTCTGGTTCGAGCATGGAGCCAAGCTCAACAGTCTTCTGGAATCGTTGAGCCATTTCTGTTTTCACCTTTTCCGCAATTCCGTCCTTGATGTACCCTGCGGTCGCTATGAAAGAACCGGCAGGCAGATCATTCTCTTTTAGCAATGCCCGGTTGAGGCGGGAAATCACGGGTTCGGCACCGGGAATTACCGGGGGAGCATGAAGCACATCCTTCTCCAAGTGCTTCCAGCCCAACTGAGTCGTGCCGCACCAGACGACATTCCGTCCCTTGGGCATAGGGGTATCGAGCGTCGGTACGACAACCGATTGGCGGAGGTCCTTCGATTCACCGTGGAAGCCAAAAGAAGGCGGTTGGTACGGTCGCCCTCTCGTAGAGAAATACACTCCACCAATCACCAGTAGCACTGTGCCGAGAAACGCTGCGAGCAGAGATTTGTGTTTTCTTTTCACGGAGTGTATCCATTTCAGGCGAACAGACGGCCACTGCGGAGTTTCGCGGCAAAGGTGTCAGGGGAACCATTGTTTTGGGCTGCAACTCGGGCGACCGATTCGATGGCGATGGCGGCGACGGCGGCGCCGTAGTCGAGATCGATGTTCGCCATCGTGTCGTGGGTATCGTGATAGCCGGTGCGGTTGATGTCGTAATTCTCCATGAAGAGGACCACCGGGACTCCGGCGTCAGAGAAGATTTGGCCGTCGGTGTTGTAGAGCGAACTGCGGGGATCGCGGGGGGGGCGGACTTCGCCGCTGAGCTGCGGATGGCGGGCCACGGCGGGAATGGTGCGGCCGTCGGCGCTTCGCCGGCCGCGATCGGCGTTACGACGCTGGCCGCGCTGGTTCCACTGCTCGGCCTGCGCGTTCCAGATGCGATTGGCCAAATGGGCCTGGTGGGCCAGGGCAAACGACTGGCGGCTGGCCCCGGGGGAGATCTGAAATACGTCGCGGTCGTGCTCGCGGTTGTGGGCGACCATGTCGAGGACGTAGACTCCCTCGACCCGCACGCGGGAGAGATCGAGCGGCTTGCCCGCCGAGTGCCGCAGCCGCAGATTGCCCTCGACCAGCCACTGGGCCAAGCGGCGGGCGCCCATGCAGTCGGAGGGAAACTCCTCGCCGGTCAGGTGGACGAGCCAGATGTCGCAGTCGAGCCGGCCGGCGCGGCTCAGCTCCAGGAAGATCGGCGCCCCGAGCATCAGCGCGGCGGTGGCCGAGTGGTTGTCGTCTGCCCCGGCGGCGGCCACGCGGGCGAGCTTGCCGCCGCGCTCCTTGTAATAGACGTCTTCCATGTAGGCCGTGTCGTAGTGGTCGGCCATGATTACCGCGCGGCGGCGATCGCGGCCGGGAATCACCACCAGCAGATCGCGCTCCTCCGTCCGCGCCGGCTGATTGACGCCCCAGCCCTCCATCCAAGAGAACTCGAAATCGGTCTGCCAGGAGAAGGGCAAATCGCCGGCGACGGCCTTGTCCGTCATGCCGTGCTTGGCGATCAAGCGGCGATAGTAGTCGAGCAGATGGTCGCCGAGCGCCTCCAGGTCGCGATGGGCGTGCTTCCGTAGCGACTCGGACGCCGGGTCGTGGACGCAGTCGGCGTTGTCCTTGTTGAGGAATCGCCCGGCGGACAATTCCAGGATCGTCTTCCAATAGGCGACTTCAAACCCTCGGGTGGCGGTGCGGTGGTAGGTGATCGGCTCGGGCAGGGGCTGCAAGGCGGGGTCGCCGACGGGGGCGATGATTCGCCGCAAAGTCTCCGGCAACAACGAGCCGTATCCGTCATTGTGGCCCCACTTGGCCGCCGCGCCGAGCCACTGCTGCAACGTCTGCTCCTTGGGCAGGTGCAGAATCTGCCGGGCGAAATCCGGCGGCAGCGGCTCTCCGCCGAGAAACTCGCAGACCTCCATCAGCTTATGCGCATTCAGCGCGAATTGATGATCCTCATGCGTGTAAGCGCGGCGATAACCTTCGGCCAAGGCCATGTACTCGGGGCGATGCTGGAACTGCGGCCAGAGCTCGACCGGATGGGCCAGGTCGGGGTTGTCGCTGCGATAGGCGGTGAAATAGCCGCTGGGGCCATCGGCCAGCACGCGGGTCTCCTTGGTTTTCGCGTCCCAAAACGCGGTGACGGGCCGCTGCCAGAAGAGATCGTACTGGCCGGCTTGCATCGGCGGGAAATAGAAGCGGTAGCCGAATTGCCCCCCGGCCCGCAGCGCCCCGGCGGCGCGGCTCAATTCGCGGCGGTCGGCCCGCGGACCATCCAGCAGCAGTTCGTAGTCGTAGGTCCAGATTTGCGAGTTGCGGGCCATCGGTTTGCCGTAGAGCCCGACGTCGTCCGGCTCGGAACTGAACAGCACGTGGGCCAGGCGGTCTTCGCGGCCGGCGACCGACAATTCGCTCTCGTGCCGCGGAACGCGGGCCCAGCGGCTGGTGCGGCGGTAGGTGTTTCGCAGCTTGCCCTTCTGCAAATCGGGCTCCGGCAGCCCGGGATGCGGCTCGTGCAACCAGCCGGCCTGCGGAATCCGCACCCCTTGCAGCATTTCGTGGCGATCGCAGACGCTCAGCAGCGGGAGTTGCATCGCCAAGGGCAACTCGCGCTGCAATTTCAGATAGGGCAAACAGCCCCAGAAGATCAGGCTGCCGGGGAAAGGGAGCAGGTGCAGCGATCCGCCCAAGTACGCTTTCCGCACCGCCGGCGGCAACGATCCGAACGGCCGAAACGTCAGCAGGTATTTGATCTCGTCGATCGGCTCGCGGGCGGCCAACAGGAAGGGCTTCGTCCAAGAGGGCAATTCGTCCTGCCGCCACAACGGGCAGACCTCTTCGCCCGAGCCGGGCAGAATGCGGAAGCCCGCGCGGCGGAGATCGGCCAACCGCTCGGCCGGCTCGCCATAGGCGGCGTGCAGCAGGCGGCGGATGAAATCGACGGCATACTCAGGCGGATGTTCGCGGCCGGGGGCGCGATAGAAGCTTTTCCAAAAAGCCCGGTCCGGCCCTTGCTCGCTGCTGCCGAAAAAGGTCCAGCGCACGCGGCCCTTGTCGTCTTTCGTTTGCGAGAGGGCCAGCGGCAGAAAGACGACGTAGCGCTCGTGGGGCACGGCGCCGGGCAGTTCCGCCAACTCGCGCGGCCAATAGCGGTTTCCCGCCAGTTTCTCGCGGCTGATGCCTCGCGCGGGCTGCTCGCGATCGAGGTGCATCAAGGCGCCGATTACTCCCTGCGCGATGTGTTGCAGGCCCGGCTGCAATTCAAACGTCTCTTCGCGCTCGCTGACTTGCCAGGCGAAAGGATCACCGTCGTCGCGTGCGGAAAAGGGGACAGTCCCCATTTGCCGGAACGGCCCGAAGGGTGCTTCGCACAAATGGGGACTGTCCCCTTTTCCGCACGCGGGAGGCGCCGCGTCGTAGGGCCGCCAGCCGACCCGCGCCGCGGGCATGAACTCGGAATAGGCGGCGATGGGAAAGCGGCCCGGACCGCGAAAGTCCGGCAGGTCCGCGAAGAGCCGCTCTTTGCCTTGCTTCGTCATGATGGGACTCCGTGAGAAGAAGTGCGCTTCCTGGAATATCGCGAATTGTAGTCGCAATCGATTCCCGCCGGAATAGGCAACGGGCAGTTGAATGGCGGATGAATGGCGTCACCCGAACGTTACCACGACAGCGATATCTCACCACGGAGACACGGAGGGAGGTATGAAGGATGAGGGATGAAGGATGAGGGATGAGAGATCAGAGATAAGGGATAGAAGATAAGAGATGAAGGCGATCGCAGTCCATCCTTCATCCTTTTTTCCGTGTCCTCCGTGCCTCCGTGGTGCGTCTTGAAGCGAAGGCAGGACCGAATCCCTGCGGGCCTCAAGCCGGCTTCGGGCGGTACGGGGCCAACGCCTGCTTCAGGCGGCCGCACTCGCGCTCCAGTGCGGCGACGGCCTCCGCCGCATCGGCCTGCTGGCCGCCGTGCAGCATCAGTTGTTCGACGCGGCGCGCGGCGTCTCTTGCCGCGTCGGCGCCGAGGTGCAGCAGCGTGCCTTTCAGCCGGTGTCCCAGCCGGCCGACCTCCTTGATGTCGCCGGCTTGCAAGGCGGCGCGAATTCGCGGCAAGAGCACGTCGGCGTCCTTGAAGAAGAAACTGATGATCTGGCCGAGCAAGTCCCGCTTGTGCATGCACTTTTCCATAGCCACCGCCAGATCGAAGACCGTGGTGTCCGTGGGCGAGCGCGGTTGCGGGGCGGGGTAATCGGCTGTGGCCGGCGTCTCGGCGGTCGCCGCGTCGCCGGCCGCCCAACTCTCGACCACCGCGATCGTTTCGTCGGCGTCGATCGGCTTGGAGAGATAGCCGTCCATGCCGGCGGCGAGACATTGCTGCCGGTCGGCCGCCGTGGCGTGGGCGGTCATGGCGATGATCGGCACGCGGGAGGAAAAGGGGACAGTCCCCATTTGTGCGAAGCACCGGGCACCGACCGCAGGTTGGTCGGGCCGTTCCGGCAAATGGGGACCGTCCCCTTTTCCGCCCTGCGGTTCGCCGCTCTCTAGCCCCCAGCCCCTAGCCCCTGATCCCTCTTTTTCGCGCTTGCGGATCGCGGCCGTGGCTTCGAGCCCGTCCATGCCGGGCATTCCCAGGTCCATGAGGATCACGTCGTAGCGGTTGCGCTCGGCCAAGGAGATTGCCTGGTGGCCGTTGACGGCAAACTCCACGGCGTGGCCGCGCTCATGGAGGATGTGGGCGGCCAACTTCTGGTTGGCGGGGTTGTCCTCGACCAAGAGAATTCGCAGCTTCCTGGCCGGCGCGGGGGCGGCGACGGGAAATTCGAGATCGGGCGGCAACTCCTTGGCCAAGGGGAGCCGCACGCTGAAGTGGAACGTGCTCCCCTTGCCCAACTCGCTTTCGACCCGAATCCGTCCCCCCATCATCTCCACGAGGCTCTTGCAGATCGAAAGCCCGAGCCCGCTGCCGCCGAAGCGCCGCGCCATCGAGGCGTCGGCCTGGGCAAAGCGCTCGAACAGCCGCTCCTGGGCGGAGGGCGAAATGCCGATGCCCGTGTCGCGGACGGAGAATTCTAGGGTGACGGAAGAGGCTAGGGACTGGGGGCTAGGGGCTGGGGACTGGGGGCTAGGGGCTGGGGACTGGGGACCAGAGGAGGAACGTGATTCTTCGCTGCCAACCGCCAGATCGCCGCCTGTATCCTCTGGCCTCTGGCCCCTGACCCCTGACCCCTGGTCCCCAGCCCCTGGCCCCCAGCCCCCAGCCCCTAGCCCCTCTATGACCTTCAGGCCGATCTCCACTTCGCCGCGCTCGGTAAACTTGACGGCGTTGCCGGCTAGATTCAGCAGGACCTGCTGCAAGCGGATGCGATCGCCGATCACGGCGTGCGGCATGACGTCGGGCATTCGGCAGTGCAGCGCCAGCCCTTTTTCGCCGGCCTGGGGCGAAAGGATGCGGGTGATCTGCTGCAACATCCGCCGCGGGCTGAACGGGGCCGATTCCAGTTGCAGCTTGCCCGCCTCGATGCGCGCCGAGTCGAGCAGGTCGTTCAGCAGGGTCAGAAGCAGGTCGGCCGATCCCTTGGCGGTTTGCAGGCAGTCCTTGACGATCGGGTCGTTCGCCTTCGGCAGCGCCACGTCGATCATGCCGAGGATGGCGTTCATCGGCGTGCGCAGCTCGTGGCTCATGTTGGCGAGGAATTGGCTCTTGGCTACGTTGGCGGCTTCTGCCGCCCGCGCGTGGCGATCCAACGATTCCAACAAGCGGACGCGCTGCATGGCGATGGAGACGTGATCGGCGACCGCTTTCATCAGCCCCAGCTCGTCTTCGGCAAACGCCGGCTTGCTCCGCGACCCGAACGAGAGCGTGCCGATCACCTTCTCCTGGTCCATCAGCGGGTGGCAGGCGTAGGCTTGGATGCCGAACGAACGCACCATTTCGGCGCGGGGATCGGCGGTGTTCTGGATGTCTTCAGCCACGATGCGGCAGCCGTCCCTGGCCGCGCAGCCGCAGAGCGCAACGCCGAAGTCGAGCCACTCGATCCGCCGCGCCGCTTCCTCGGGAATTCCGGCGGAAGCGTTCAGGTGCAGCCGTCCGCTCCGCTCGTCGAACAAATAATTGAAAAAGGCATGGCAGCCGAGGTGTTCCATCACCTTGCGGCAGAGCGTCTCGGCGATCCATTGCGGCTTATCGGTGGCCAGCAGTCGCGCGGTGACCTCCGAGAGCAGCCGCGTGCGCTCCTCGGCCCGCGTGCGCTCGGTGATGTCCAGCTTGGCGCCGACGGCCCGCAACGGTGATCCCGCTTGATCGCGGACGATGATTGCACGGTCATTCAGGAAGGCGTAGCTGTCGTCGGCCAATTTCATGCGATAGCTACAAATCCACGACTCGCTCCCCTCGGCCAACACCTTGGCGAACGACGCGTTCACCCGTTCGCGGTCGTCGGGATGAACGCGGCTGAGCCACCAGGGGCCATGCGCGGTGGCTTCCGCCGGCCTGCCGAACAAATCGGCGTAAGAGCGGTTCCACCGCGCCTCTCCGGTCGTCAGGTCCACTTCCCAAATGGCCTCCTTGGCGATGCTGGTGGCAAGCTGATGGCGTTCCTCGCTTTCTTGCAGCGCCTCTTCGCTGCGGAGACGAGCGTGTTCGTGGTCGATGGAATCCAGCGCGTAGGAGAGATCGGCGCTAAGCGATTCGAGCAGGCCGACCTGCTCGGCGTCGAAGGCGTCGGCCTCGGTGGCGTAGAGCGTCAATGCGGCGACCGGCTTGCCGCCGCAACGCAACGGAAAAGCGGCCGACCCCCGGAAGCCGTGCCTTAGGGCCTGCTCGCGCCAGGGGCCGGTGGCCGGATTGGCCGCGAAATCGTCGTTCACCACCACCCGGTTCTCGCGGAGGCAGGTGCCCGTCGGCCCGACGCCCAATTCTCCGTCGATCTCGACGTTGATTTCATTCAGATAGTCAGAACACTGCCCCCCAACAGCCGCCGGCACCACGCGGCGGCCGCTGACCCGACCGATCCAAACCAAGGGGAGATTCCCCTTCTCGGCGACGATCCGACAAACGTCGCTGTAAAGGGTCTGCACGTCGTGCGCGCGGACGATGGCCTCGTTGACCTCGCTGAGCACCACGTAAAGCCGGGTGAGCTTGGCAACCTGTTCTTCGCGGCGTTTGCGATCGGTGATTTCGCGGCCGTAGATATTGATGTATTCTTCGCCGGCGATCGGGGCCAGCAGGCAGGAAAAGACCCTTTCCGCACATTCGACCTCTTGTTCCACGGGTTTGCCGGCGTCGGCGATCGCGGCCAGCGCGGGTCCAGTCTTCAGGCAGCGATTGCCCGCAGGTCAGACCCCAATAGGCCAACAGTGGCCCGCTGACCGGATTGGCGTAGAGAATAGTCCCGTCGCGGGCGATCCGCAGCACCGGATTGGGGTTTTGCTCGGGGAAGAGGGAAAGGTGTCGGATGGTCTGGGCCGTTTGGGTCGCCTCGGCCGCCAATTGTTGTGCCTCGGCGGCGACCGCGGTCAACTGCTCGGTGCGCTCGGCGACCAGTTCCTCGAGGTGATGGCGATAGGTCTGCAATTCACCTTCGGCGCGCTTGCTTTCGGTAACGTCGAGGCCGACCTCCATGATCAGCCGCGAGCCGTCCGCGTCGCTGAAGGGGAAGTCGTGGATGTCGTAATTGCGGCCGTCCGGGCCGGTCCATTCCCAGCGGTGCGGCTGGCCGGTCTTGAACACCTTGTACGTTTCGCAGTTTTCGCAGGGCTCGCTGCGGTTGAAGAGGTATTCGTAGCAGCGGCGGCCCTGCGACTTGCCAAATCGTTCTTCGAAGAAGCGGTTGGCAAAGGGGATGTGGTAATCGGGCGAGAGCAGGACGACGTAAGCAGGGAGCATGTCCAACAGGGTGTTGAACCGCTCGCGCTCGACTTTCATCGCCTCGGCGGCTGCGCGGCGCTGCTGATCTTCGCGCAGCGCTTCCTCTGTTGCCGCTGGCGAACTTCCCTGGGCACGCCTTTCGCGCGCGAGGCCAGCACGGCCATGCCGAGGACCACGGGACCATAATGGATAAGCCAAGTCATGGTCGGCGAAGTCCAGACGACCCGCACGTTGGCTACCCAAAGCGCGATGATCGCCAAGACCAACACCGGTATCGGCACGATTGCCAGCCGGTGTATCCACGGACTCCGCTGATTCATGATGATTCCTTCGCAGCCCACGGCGCGGAAATCGCCGCGGGAAGCACTCGGTCAGAAACGGGAGCCGGAGTCTGATTGCGAGGAAAGACCAATTCGCGCATGAGTCACCTGCCGACGAGCAATTCTGTCCCCTCTCTCGGGGCACCAAGGCTTGTGTTCGCACTTAGCCGAGAACGCATTGGCGACCGGGCGATCCCGCTCCTGGCGTTCGGGAACGACTAGCGTTGCCTATTTTACCGCCACTCGGCCTCGCGGGCAACGGAAGCCGGGATTTGCGAGGGGCCGTGTAGGAGGCGACTCCCGTCGCCGATTGTCCGAAAACGGCCACGAAATCGGCGACGGGAGTCGCCTCCTACAGGGCTCATTTTGAAGAACTGATTAGCCCCGAGGCGTTCACCAGTTCAGTTCCGTGGCCTCGTCCCAGTGGGCGTAGAGGTTTTTGAGCGCGGCTTGTTCCTCGCGGATTTCGGCCTTCAGTTGCCGCACCCGCGGGCCGTCGCGGAGGACGTCGGGGCTGGCGAGTTCGCGGTGAATCTCCTCGATGCGGGTCTCGCGCTGGACGATCTCGTCCTCGATGTCGCGCACCTTGCGGAACTCGAAGCGGCGTTTCTTCACCGGCTTGGCGGCGGTCCGCTCGGCGCTTCCCGTTGGGCGCGGCTAAACGACTTGCCGCGTTTGCCGCCGCGAACTGCGGTTCGTTCCGCGCTTCCCGCTGGGGCGCGGCGAAACGGTTTTTCGGCGTTGGGTTCGCTGCCCGTGAGAAACTGCTGGTACGTGTCGTAGTTGCCCTCGATCACGCGAACCCGATCGGGCTCGATCATCAGCAGGTGATCGGCCACGCGGTTGACGAAGTAACGGTCATGGCTGACGAACAACACCGTGCCGTCGAAATCGCTGATGGCTTTCTCCAGCGCGTCGCGGGCCCATAGATCGAGGTGGTTGGTAGGCTCGTCAAGGACGAGGAAGTTGGCCTCGTTGGCGGCTAGCCGCGCCAACGCCGCGCGGCAACGCTCGCCGCCGCTGAGGCTCGCCACCGTTTGCAGCGACGTGTCGCCGGTCAGTCCGAAGCGGGCCAGCAGATTGCGCCGCTGCTGTTCGTTCAGTTGGTTCTGCCGCGGGCGGACGGCATCGACCACCAAGTCATCGTCAGCCAGTTCGGCCAACTGCTGATCGAAATAGCCGAGCACGATCCCCTGGCCGACGCTGATATGCCCCTCCTCCGGCTCGACCAGGCCCAACAGGCAGCGCAGCAGCGTCGTCTTGCCGCAGCCGTTGGGGCCCAACAGCGCCCAGCGCTCGCCGCGGACGATATCGACGTTGACCTCGTGGAAGAGCGTGCGATCGTAGGACTTGGCGAGCCCTTCGGCGCGGACGACGATGTCGCCGCCGCGCGAGGCCGCGGGGAAACTCATCGGCGGCGAGGCGATTTCCCGCGGCGGCGGCACCAGCTCGATCCGTTCCAGTTTCTTGCGTCGGTCTTCGGCCTGGGCGTGCTTTTGCCCGTAGTGGTTGCGGCGAATGAAGTCCTTCGTCTTCTCGATCTCGATCTGCTGTTTCTCGTAGGTGCGGCGCTCGACCAGCAGCCGCTCGGCCTTCTGCGTCCAGTAGGCCGAGAAGTTGCCGGTGTAGGAATCGACCGTGCCGTTGAAGAGTTCGAGCGTGCGGTTGGTCACGCGGTCGAGAAAGTAGCGGTCGTGGCTCACTACGATCATCGCTGCCGAGCTTTCGACCAGGAACCCTTCGAGCCACTCGGTGGCCTCGATGTCGAGATGATTGCTCGGCTCGTCGAGGATCATCACGTTGGGCTCGGCCAGCAGGAGTTTGGCCAGCATCAGCCGGTTCTGCTCGCCGCCGCTAAGCGATGCGACCGGCTGATCGAACGCCTCGCGGCGGAAGCGCAGGCCGTCGAGGACCTGGGCGATGCGATGATCGAGATTGTAGGCGTCTTGGCGGTGCAACTCGTGCTGAAGGTGATCGTAGCGGTTCGCCAGTCGCCGCTGCTCGGCCGGATCGGAGGTATTGCCGATGGCGCGGGCCACCTCTTCCGCCTCGTGCTGCAACGAGAGCAGATCGGCCAACGCGCTGCGGGCTTCGTCGTGCAGGGTGCGGCCGGGCTCGAATTGCGGCTGCTGCTCCAGATAACCGACGTGGGCGGTCGGATGGAGTTGGCACGAGCCGGCGTCGGCGTCGTCCTTGCCGGCCACGATCCGCAACAGCGTGGTCTTGCCGCTGCCGTTGGGCCCGACCAGCCCGACGCGATCGCCCGGGCGCAACTCGAAAGTGACCCGCTCCAGCACCGGATCGGGGCCATAGCGTTTTCTGACATCGACGGCATCGAGAAGGATCATTCGCGGCAGTATCAGGCACACGCCGTGTGCCGTTTGGGCTTTTTCGCGAAATCTGTTCCAAGGTCCAGACGGCACACGGCGTGTGCCTGATACATACGGGACCAGCCCCAAGTATAACAGGGCCGCGGAAAAAGCTGTAGGGTGCGTGAAACCGGTCAATCAGGCGGCGGATTGACGGGTTTCACGCACCCTACACGGTGGCCGTCGGCTGCCGGCCATCGGGGTGCGGCCGGCACGCGTCTGGTCCACCGATCGCGGCAAGATCGGCTTCGCCGGGTATTTCGGCCACGCTGGCGTGGTCGCGGAGAATTTTTCGGTCGTTGCGGACAGACAAAAGTGTCTGCCGAGTTTTAGGTGGGGCAGACATTCTTGTCTGCCAAATGGGCTACATCTTCCTGGCAGACAAGAATGTCTGCCCTACTATTCTCCCTTTCCCGCGGATTCATTCCGCGGTTGGGTCGTACTCCAAGAGCTTGCCGTCGGCGCGGTTGCCGAGCTTTTGGAGCAACTTCATGTCGATGCTGTTGCTCAGCGACGTGGTCCTGCCGTCGCCAAACAGATAGTTGCAGATCTGGAAATGGTCGGAGGAGAATCCGCCCATCCACAGGTCGTTTTTCGCGGCCGGATTGGGGAGCCTCGAGTCGGAGGGCCCCCACTGCGGCGGCGAGCCGGTGTTGCGCAACGTGGCGCGAGTGCCCGACATCCAACTCAGGTCCGTCGGCTCGGTGATCTTCTCGCCGACGTAGATCGTGTGGGAAAGGCCGTCGGTCACGTCGTTGCGGCTGATGTGGCTGTTGAGAAACAGCACGCCGTGGTTGTCGGTGTTGTTCGGCGCCTCGACGTCGTTCTGGCAGCCGACGTAATTGCTCACCGGCGGCTGATCGCCGAGCACGGGATCGGCCGACGGACACGTGAAGACCGACAACTTAATGGCGCGGGCGACGGCGTTTTTCGCGTCGTACGCGCCGACGGCGAGATCGATGTGCTCGTAAACCACGTTCTCGTCGAGATAGGGCAAGATATGCACCGTCCAACTCATTTTGTAACCTTGCGGCGTGTTGTGGACGGGGCCCACTTTGTCGGTCGAGCCGGGCGGGAGCACGTCGTGGGCCGATTGGTAACTGTTCAGCGCCACGCCGATCTGGAAGAGGTTGTTCAGGCAGGTCATCCGCCGCGCGGCCTCGCGGGCGGCCATCACCGCCGGCAGCATCAAGGCCATCAGAATGCCCATGATCGTGATGACCACCAGCAACTCCACCAACGTAAAGGCGCGGCGGGAAAGCCGCGAGGGGAGAAGGGAGAGGGGAGAGGGGAGAGGGGAGAGAAACTGCAAACCAGACCGTTTAGCCGCTGCGCCCACGCGGCGATCCCTCGATTTCGGATTCTGGCATCCGTAGGTTGTTCTCTGCATGGCATATCCTCCCATTCGTCGGCTTTTTCAGGGCTTCTTGGCGGGTTGCTTGGTATTCGTTCTCTTCAGGTCGATCGTGATCTGTTTGGTCAAGCGGGCGCGGTGCACGGGATCGTCGGGATAGTCGGCCTCGATTCGTAGCAAGCGGCTGCCGGGCCGGCCGGCGACCGGCTCGATGTGGATTCTCGCTTGGGCGGCCTGTTTGCCGCCCATTTCCGCGGCCGAAATCGTCCAGGTTTCGCCCGCGTACTTGGCGTCGGCTGCCAGCCGCGCGGCGGCGCGCTCGACGGCGGCCTCGGCGATCCAGTTCGCTTGCGCGGCCCAAAGTCGTACGTCGGCCGCACGACGCTCGGCAAGCGACTGACGGGCCAGCATCGCGAACATGGCGGCGGCAACCACGAAACAGACCAGAATCACAATCAGGACCGATGCCCGGCGGTCAGTGGGCAGTCGGCAGTGGGCAGTGGGCAGTCGGCAGTCGGCAGTCGGCAGTCGGCAGTCGGCAGTCGGCAGTCGGCAGTCGGCAATCCTCCGCCTTCCGTCCTCCGCCCTCCGCCTTCCATTTACAGCAGTCCATTTCATCATCACTTCCCCTCCTTCTGCCGTTCAGTAAAGCGGAGGTCGCGGCCGAGCGCGGCGTCGATGCGGACCGGGTGGCCCGGCCGCAGCGAAGCGTCGCCCGGCTCAATCGTCAGGCTGACGACCGCAGGGCTTGTCGCCCGATCGACCGCGATCGCCACGCTGGAGTCCTTCGGCAGCCTGAACGACCCGCGTTGCACGTCTTTCGAGCCGCTATGCCGTTCGCGCGAGAGGATGTTGTCGGCGATTGTGTACTGTACGATCCGGTTTTCGCCCAGGTCGAACTGCCATTCGTGCTGGTTGTTTCCGTTGACGACCGGCTGAGCGACGGCGGCGTGAACGTCTTGGCGGAACTGATCGGCCAGCCGTTCGAGCGACTCGGCCTGCGCCAGTTGCGTTCGTCCGTTCTGCTCACTGCGGAACATCACCAGCAGCAGGCACATCGCAATGCCCGTCAGCGTTGCCGCAACGGAGATGGCGACGATCATTTCAATCAGTGTGTAGGCGCGTCGCATGGGGGCAGGGGCTAGGGATCAGGGGTCAGGGGCTAGAGGCCAGAGGTCAGGGGTCAGGGGCCAGTATTCATCGTTCATCATTCATCACTCATCACTCATCATTCATCACTCATCATTCATCGTTCATCATTCATCACTCATCATTCCTTCCATCGCCAAGTAACAATCGTCACCGGTTTGGTGAACTGGCCGGAGTGGTCCTTCCAGCGGAGCGAAACGGCGATTCGCTTGGCCAACGGCTCGGCCGGGGAGGTGGTGACTTCAACCTTGAGTTCTCCGCCCGGCAGGCGGCCGCGGAGGTTGGGGGAGAGTTGCCCGGCGGCGGTCTGCGCGGTCAACTCGTTCCAAGGCTTGGCGGCCAGCCGCTCCAGCGTGTTTTCAACTTCCATCAGCGCCAATTGCCGCTGGTCGGCCGCGCGGCGCTGCAGGGTTGTGGCTGCCAGCAGTTGCAGACAGACGACCAGGATCGTGGCCAAGAGGGCGGCGGCCGCAACCAATTCCAGCAACGTCATGCCACGTCGACGCATCGTCATGCCATCCTTTGGATCAGAGCCACCAACGGCAGGAACAGGGCCACCACAACGTACATCACCACAAGACCGAAGCAGATCAGCACGACGGGAAAGACCGCTTGCACGAGGGCTTGCAGCTTGTAAAAGAATCTTCGGCGGGCGCTATCGGCCATTTCCTGCATTGCCCAGGGGAGGTTGCCCGCCCGCTGTGCGGCTTGCAGCACGGCGTGCTCGGCCGGGCGAATCAGGCTGTGCCGGGCGAGGCTGTCGGCCCAATCCCACCCTGCTTCGATGTCGAACGTCGCCAGCGCCAGCCGCTGCCGAACGCTCGGCTTCGGATAGGAAAGGGCCAGCGTGGTAATGCCCTCGACCAGCGGCCGTTGCTGCCGGGCGACCAGGGCCAGGCCGTCAAGGATGCGGGCCGCATCGAGCCGCCGCGCCAGCCGCCGCGCCAGCGGCAGGTCCCACAGCGTCCAACCGAAATACCGCATCGGCGCGTACACCACCAACCAGGCGAAAAAGAGGAACACAGGCAAGAAGAGGTACCAGTAGTTGATGAAGCAATAGGATATGTCGATCAGAGTAGTTGTCTCCCCCGGCAGGTCTGCCCTGAAGTCGTGAAAGATTGCTTCGAACTTCGGCACGATCCACGCCATGACAAAGGTGAGGATGCCCAGCCCGAAGAACGGCAACACCACCAGATAGCCGATTTTGCCGATCAAGGACATGAACAACGGCGCGTTTTGGTCGTGTACGGTGGCCGCTTGCCGCAAGGCCGGGGCCAGCGCCCCGATTGACTCCCTACGCGGATCATCGGCAGGGTGTAGACGGGCAGCAGCCTGGGGCAGAGTTCCAGCGCGTCGGCCAGCGGCGTGCCCGCGGCCAGCAACTCGGCCAACCGCCTGGCTCGCCAGGCGAACGAGCCCCCTTGCTCGGCGGCGAACGCCTCGATGGCCGGCCCGAGCGGCATCGACCGCTCGGCCGATATCACCAGCAGCCACAAGAGCGCGTTCTGCTGCGACGCGCGGTGCTTGCGAAAACACTCGATGATGGCAAACACCAGGATTCCACAGAAGATGATCCCCACCGGCCCGAACACGGCGACGAGGATCACCAAGAGCAGGAGGATCATCAGCACGCGGCCGATCACCTCAAGAGTCGCGCCGAGCAAAGAAACCCCGGGCAGACGGCGGCCGCTGCGAATGTGGCGGACCAGCCTCACAACGAGGATGCCGAGCAGGGCTCCCCCCGCCACAACTGCAAAGACGGCCGCGATAATTGAGATGAAAGTTCCGGCCATTGCTCAATCGCTCGTTAGGTTGTTCTCTACCAACTCGACAATCTCGTAACCAGGTTAATCATGGGCATCATCATGGCAAGCACAAACGTGCCTACAAGAGCGATAATGACCAGCAGCATCATCGGCAGCAGGACGGCTTCGAGTAGTGGACTCTGCGAGCGCACGCGGCCCTCGAACATGTCGGCCACGGCGCGGAAGGCGTCGGGCAAGGCCGGCGCACGCTGCCCCCATTCGATCACCGGAATCATGCTGGCCGGGAACTGCCGCCGGTCGGCCAGGCTCTCATAGAGCACGCGGCCGTGGCCGACCTCGTCGGCCACGTTGCGGCACGCCGCCGCCAGGTTGCCGTCGCGCATTCCGTCCGAGGCCAGTTCCAGCGCGTCGGGCAGCGGCACCTGTTGCCCCAGCAGCAGACCCATCAGCCGCCCGAATTGGGCCAAGTGGCTCCATCGCAACACCGGCCCGATCATCGGAATCTTGTACAACAGCGGCCACAGCCAACCGGCATGGGGCGCTGCCGCCAGCAACATCGCCAACAAGGCGGCGATGGCCACTAGCGCCAACATGCCCCACGTCATCGACCAGGAGGAAGCGATGAACCACTGCGTGATGACCGGCAACGAGGCGTTGAAGTCGTGGAACATGGCCACGAAGCTGCCGATAATAAACGTGCGGGCGACCATTACCAACGCGGCAAGAAGCGCCATCAGCACGAAGGGATAAAGGAGGCTCGACCATAGGCGGCGGCGGAGATCGGCCTGGCTATGCTCGATATCGACGTACTGTTCCAGCACTTCGGGCAGTTGGCCGCTGCGGAGCCCGGCCAGCACCAGCCCGCGGAGAGGGGACGGGAGGCGGCTGCCGAGAGCGTCGATGGCGGCGGCCAGATCGTCGCCGGCGTCGAGGCGATCGGCCAAACCGAGCACCACGTGCGCCAGCCGCCGGCTGCTCAACTCGCCGGCCAGGGCCCGCAGTCCCGCGCCCAAGGGGAGCCCGGCCTTGGTCAACTCGGCCACCCGGGCGGCCAACTCGGTCGCCTCTTCAACCGAGAGCTTTCGCGATACGTCGAGAGCAGGCCAGGAAAACGTTGTCATAAAATCATCTTGCCAGAGCGCGCAACATCATCGTATAGGGGACGAACAACACCAAAGCGTACGCGGCGGTGATGCTCCCGGCGACGACGACGGTGAGGAAGGCCGGCAGCAACACGCGCACGAGATCGAACTGGTTCCGCGCGCGGCGATGGTACGCCGCGGCGGAATGTTGCAGCGCCGGCAGCAGCGCGCCGTCGCGGCCGGCCGCCAGCACGAGCCAATTCATCAGCGGCGGAAAGGTCGAATCGCTTGGAAACGGCTGCGTCTGCCCGCGGCGAATCGTCTCGCTCAATTGATGGGCGGCGCGGACGGTCTGCGGATCGCCGGAGGCCGACGCGGCCAGCGTCACCGCCTCGTCCAAGGGAGTGCGGTTCTCGATCAACAGTGCGAGGATGTCGAGGAAGGCGGCCGACCGCGAGAATCGCAGCACCCGCCCCATCCCGGGCAGCCAAGTCAAGAGCCGATCGGCGCGGCGGTTGTGAACGGCGGTCGCGCGGGTACAGGCGTACCACCACAGCAGCAGAAACACGCCGAGAACGATTGGCACGGCCGGTCCCCAGAATGCCGCCCCACGGCCAACCCATGCGAGAGCCACGAAAACCCGTTGCCCCGGCACGCCCATCGCGTGAAACGACGAGGCCAGCGTGGGCGCCAACGTTCGCGAGAAAATGGCGAGCCCCATCCACACCAGGGCGAATATCAACAGCGGATAGCTGACGGCGACAATGGCGGCGTGCTGGGTTTCGGCGGTGCGATGGGCGGAAGCGGCGACCGCCTCGAGCGCGGCGGGCAAACGCCCCGCCCGCAAGCCCGCCTGCACCACCGCCTGATACGCCGGCGAGAGGGCAACGGCCTGATCGGCGAGGGCCTGCTCCAACGACTCGCCGCTCGCGGTTCGCTTGGCCAGGGCCGCCGCCGCCTGACCGAGCCGGCCGGGCATGTCGGCGCCGAGATCGGCCAGTCCCTGTTCCAGCGGCACGCCCGCCCGAACCAGGGCCGCGATCTCTTCGTTCAGCGCAAGCAGGTCGTTAACGGTCATGGGATTTGGGGGGAAAAGGGGACAGGCTCCTTTTGCCGGAACGGCCCTTCGGGTGCTTCGCACAAAAGGTGCCTGTCCCCTTTTCCCTGTTTAACGGTCATGGGATTTCGCGTCGGGGAGCGGGAAAAGGTTCTTCAGGAGGTCTCCGCAACCCGCGTCCGGGCCGACCTGCCTGAGGGTCGCTTGCAGGAGCGAGTCTCTTTGCGAGATTTGCGGCGAAAGCTGCTGAAGCTGCCAGGCCACGTCGGCAACGCTCGGCGCCGAGGCCGGCGTTTTCAGCGGGACGCCCACGGCGTGCATCACGCCGAGCGAGAGCCCCACCGCGACCAGAAGCGCCGCCGCGCAGGCCGCGGCCAGCCGCCGGCTCGCCCGCCGCTGCTCGCGGAGCAACTCGGCACGCAAACGGTGGAGCACGCAATGCCGCAGTTCGTCGTGAACGTCATCGAGCACCCGCCGCCGCAATGCCGTTATGGGCATGGGGCGTGGGGCGCACGCCAGCAGGCGTTCTACTCGTTCCAGTTCTGAGGGCAACTGTGAATGACCGATCACGACCTCACCTCCGGCGGCGTTCGCGTTTAACCGCCGCGCACACGCGGCACCCGCCCGGCGAGGACGCCGGGGCTAAACGGAAACAACTCGCCTGCTTGTTGGGGTGGCAGTTGTACTGCCACCCCTGGGTGCGGCAGTACAACTGCCGCACCAACGCGTCTGTCTGCCGCACCGGTCAACTCAGCGAGTTGGCCCATTAGAGAATCTCTCAACTTTCTCAAGGCGTATCGGTAGCGGCTGGCAGCCGTGCTAATGCTCACACCCACGATTTCGGCGATCTGGGCAAACGTCAACTCGCCGTCGATCTTCAAGCTGACGACCTCGCGCTGTTCGTCGGGCAATGCGCGGACGGCGCGTTGCAGGCGAGCCGAATCGGGGCCGTTGTCGGCGGTCCGTTCGAGCGGGGCGATTGCTTCTTCGGTTGCCGCGGGCGAAAGGGGGACCGCGCGTGCCCGCCGCATGGCGCAACGGCCCGCCGCCCGGTATATCGCCGCGAACAGGTAAGCGGTCAGGTCGCGCACGTTGGCCAGCCTTTCATGGCTGCGGACGATGGCCAAGAAAACCTCCTGCACCGCGTCCTCGGCATCCTCGGGCCGACCGAGGATGCGCAGCGCCACCCGGTACATACGGGGGGCAAAACGGTCGTAGAGCGCCGCGAACGCCCGCTCATCGCCGGCGGCCAGGGCAGGCAGTAGTGGGTCAGTGCCAAGGGCGCTCACTCTTTGCTCCTAACATGTAAGAGCCGAGTTGCCGGAGGTTTTACGTACAAATCGCCCGCTTCCCGAAAAAAACACCCCCGGACGCCCGAACCGCACCCGAATCGACCCGATCGGGAAAAGGGGACAGGCACCTTTTGCCGGAACGGCCCTTCGGATGCTTCGCACAAAAGGAGCCTGTCCCCTTTTCCCGCACGCCACTATTCTATCAGATCGGCGGTTGTTTTGCGAAGCCGCAAACGGTTTTTTCTTAGGGCAAATGTACTCCTCACGCTCCGCGTGAGGCAATCTCGCCCCGCGATTTCCCTCACGATTTCCCTCACGCGGAGCGTGAGGAGTACATCTTCTTATTCGACGCTGCCCGAGAACCCGAGCACGCGACGGACTTCGGCGGGGCTTGTGCGGCCATCATCGACGGCCCGGCAAGCCCGCTGCCAACGAGCAACCATGCCCCCCTCGACCGCCAGACGCTCGATCGTGGCCGTGTCGGAGCGGGTCAGGACGGCGCGGGCCAAATCGGTGCGCGAGAGCATGAGCATTTCGACCAGGAGGAATCGCCCGCGATAGCCGGTGCCGCCGCATTCGGCGCAGCCGCGAGGCACCTTCGCCCGCTGGACATCCAGGCCGAGTTTCGCTTCCGGCTTGTCGCTCGGCTCGGCACAGGCACACAGCCGGCGGAGCAGACGCTGGTGGAGGATCGCCAAGATGCCGCTCCGCAGCACGTAGGGCTCGATGCCCATGTCCAGCAGCCGGCCGACCGTCTCGGCGGCGCTGCCGGCGTGGAAGGTGCTCAGCAACAGGTGGCCGGTCAGCGAGGCTTGCAGGGCGGCCTCGGCCGTGGCGCGATCGCGGATCTCGCCGACCATGATGACCTCGGGGTCTTGCCGCATCAGAAACCGCAAGCCCGCCGCAAGGTCCAAGCCGACTGTCGGATGCACCTGCGATTGTGCCACGCCGCCGACCGACACCTCGACCGGGTCTTCGATGGTCATCAGGCTCCGCGCGCCGCCGCTTTGCCGGGCGATTTCGCGCAGACAGGCGTAGATCGTCGTCGTCTTGCCGCTGCCGGCCGGCCCCGAGACGAGAATCGCCCCCGAGGTCTGCGTCAGCAGGGTTTGCAGCGTCGGCAGCACGTCGGCGGGCAGGCCGAGGTCGTCGAGATGTTGGTAATGCTTCGCGCCGCCGAAGAGCCGCACGACCGCCCGCTCGCCGTGCAGCGTCGGATACGTGCAGACCCGCATTTCCACGTCGTCCTGCGGCAGGCGGATGCGTCCTTCCTGCGGACGGTCGGTCTGGTAGGTCAGCAGGCCCGCCAGAACCTTCAATCGGGCGACCACGTTGCCGGCAAGCGCGGCGGGAAACGTGGCGACGGGCAGCAGCACGCCGTCGATGCGAAATTTCAACTCCAAGTGCGCACCGGTCGGCTGCAAGTGGACGTCGGTGGCGCCGGCGGTGCGGGCCGCGGCCAATAGGGCATCGACGCCGCGAGGCGCGTAATCCGGATGGCTCGGATCAAGTCCGCGCAGCTTTCCGGCCAGTAGTTCGCCAATGGGTTGCGTCATCACCCGCTATTCTAACCCGGCGGCGGAGCGACTGCAATCGAACGCGTAGTGTCGCCGTTTAGCCGCCGCGTCCACGCGGCGTCCCCGGCGAGGACGCCGGGGGGCTAAACGAAGCGCGGCCCGGCAACGAACCGCTCAATACGGCTTGTACACGCCGGGCACCGGCTGCGGGTAGTTGCCGTCCTTGTCGGGCATAACCGGCGGATCGGCGTCGAAGGCGAACTTCGTCGGCATTTCGCCCGGGCCCTTCGCCGCGGCTTCGTCCCAGTAGACTTCTTGGCCGGAGTAGGTCGCCATGCGGCCCAACAGCGCGGTGAAGCTGCTGGTGGCGCCGTGCCAACCGTCATTAAGCTTCTCATTCTTGCGGATCGCATTGACCAGATGGACGTGTTCTTTCTTATAGCCATCGCCGCCGCCGCCCGGTAGTTCCATCGCGCCCTTGGTCCCGTGGACGTATTGGGTGACGGTGCTCCAGACGTTCGGCTGCTGGCGGCATTGGCCGTAGAGTTTTGTGCCGTCTTTGTAGGTGAATTCGACAAAATGGTTGTCGTAGATTTGGCCGATTCCGTGATTATTGCGGCATTGGCAGCTTCCAGTGCCGTTGGCGGTGACGGGATGATCCTCCTTGACCCAATTGCAGACGTCGAGGTTGTGGACGTGCTGTTCGAGGATGTGGTCGCCGCAGAGCCAGACGAAGTGATACCAGTTGTGCATCTGATACTCCATCTCGGTTTGGCCCGGTTTGCGCTCGCGGACCCAGATGGGGCCACCGTTCCAATAGGCGCGCATGAACATCAGCTTGCCGAGCGAGCCGTCTTGGATTCGCTTGACCTTGCCGAGGAACTCGTGGCTGTGGCGGCGCTGCAAGCCGACGACGACCTTCAATCCCTTTTCGTCGGCGCGCTTGTTGCTTTCCATCAGGGAGCGGAAGCCGGGGGCGTCGGTGCAGCAGGGCTTTTCCATGAAGACGTGCTTGCCGGCGGCGATGGCCGCGGCGTAGTGGATGGGGCGGAAGCCCGGCGGCGTGGCCAGCAAGACAATGTCGGGCCCGGCGGCGATCGCCTTCTGGTAGGCGTCGAAGCCGGCGAAGATGCGGTCTTCCGGCACGTCGATCTTCTTGACGATGTCTTCGTCCTTTCGCAACTCCGCCAGCTTGTCCTTGGCATGGTCGGCGAAGGCGTCGGCCACGGCGATCAGTTTGACGTTCTCGCACGACGAGAGGCAGTCGCTCACTGCGCCGCCGCCGCGGCCGCCACAACCGATCAGGGCGATTTTTAATTCATCGCTGCCGGCGGCATGCGCCGCGCGGGAAAGATCCAATCCGCCGGCCAGGGCGATTCCTGCCGCGGCAACGGTTGTGCCTTTGAGAAAATCCCTGCGATTGGTTGGTTTCACTGCGTTCATGGCTCTACTCCAGGGCTGAAAATCATGGTTATTGTTGCTGAAAACGATGCCGCACGGGCCGCTTACTCTCCGTTAGGACTCGCGTCAAAACAAATTGACGAATTCTCCTGATGGGTTTTGACAAACAGATTCGGTAGTAATCACGTAAAATGCAGCGATTGGGCCAGTTGACCGTTGCCGAGCAACCCTACGTACCGCAGAAGCTGTTTCGAGCCGCGGGCGAATTGCTCCAGGAAGTCGGTGACGCGCTGGTGCAAGGCGGGCCAGTCGTTGGCCAAACGGTGCATTTTGAGGATTGTCTCCTTCAGCCATCGCCATAATTTTTCGATCGGGTTCAGCCAGGGGGCGTAAGTCGGCAACCAGATTGGCTTGATTTGAGGATATGCCCCCACGGCCGTGAGTACGTCGGGATGAGTATGGATCGACCAATTGTCTTGAACGACGTAGATCGTCTTGGCGCGAGCGTAAGTTTTCGCGATCCGTTCATACATCTCGATGACCTTGGCTCGACCGATAATGTAGTTGTCCACGTAGGTCACTTTTCCGCTGCAGGCGTTCAGGCCGCCGATCACACGCCACAGCCCATTGTTGGACTGTTGCCGATCCGCTTGCGGTGGAGCCGCGGGCGGGGCGGCAGCCCAACTCGGCGCCGGCTCGGGCTAGACGGCGTACCCCATTTCGTCGATGAACAGCAATGTCGTTTCCTGGGGGTTGCGCCGCTGCTCGCAGGCATCGTTTCAGTTTGGCTACCTTGCTTCGATACTGCGGATCCGGGCTAAAATGCTGGACCCGACCCGAACGCAATTTCACTCCCAGTTTGCGACGGAGCCACCGCCACACGCCACTGAGCGTGTAATTCTGGATCGTCTTAATGCTGGCGCGAATGGTCCGCAACGTCCAGCGGCTGGGCGGCGGACCAGCGGCTGTCGGCATCGCCTCGCGGCGAGCTTCCTCGCCGGGGCCTTGCCGCAGCCGCTCCAACACCTGTTCCCGCTGCTCGAAAGGGACGGCGACGGCTGCCTCCCTGCCGCCGCCACAACAGTCCTTCGATCCCGTGTTGTTCATAGCAATCCAACCAATGGTACACGGTGTCAGGATCTCGCGGTCTCAGTAGTCCCTGAGTCGCTACCGCATGAGGCGATTGGCCGTCGGCGACCTTCAAGATCGCCGCACACCGTTCCCGCACGTCCGGACGCCGATCATGGTTCCGATACTCGACCAACGTCCTGCGCTGAGCCTGTGAAAGTTTCAAAGTTCGCTGGTACATGACGATTCATCCTCCCTTGCGAAGTTACTTCATGGACCCTCCTTTCAATTACTCTCAAGCAACGCCGCCAAAGGCAACCACAAAATGCGCCTGCTAGCAGTGGTGTGCTAGCACAATACCTTGAATTCACTACCGATTTTGGCCGTCAAAACCCATTAGGGAACGCCCTCCGCGGCGTTCCGTGCCGACGAGGAAAACGCCGTTCTTCGCGCTTCCCGGAACGCCGCGGAGGGCGTTCGCTACAGGACCATTTCTTTCTCTCGTTCCCACACCCCGCGTGGGAACGACTCTACCCGGCGGGGACGCCGGGACTAAACGGGTGGAATGAATCCATCACTTACTGCTTTCCCGCCTGAGCTTTTCGATAGTCCAGGAACGAGCGTTTTTCGTAATCGGTCAATTCGTAGCGGGCGGCCTCCTCGGGGCTGGGGACGCGGAGCGGACGGACGACGCGAAATCCGACGAACTGGGCGTCGGTAAAATACCAGATGCTCTTGGGGATTTGCGGGTCTTGCGCCTTCCAGTCCTTGCTCGACGCCCGCCGCGCGGCGCTGCGGAGCAAGGGGGCCTCGTCGGTCCACGCCCCGCCACGCGCCACCTGCGTATAGGCCTTCGTCACGCCGGTCACCGGGTTCTCCTGCGGCTTGTCGCCCAATTGCTGGTAACGGTCGGGATAGTACTGATCGACGCACCATTCGGCCACGTTGCCGTGCATGTCGTACAGCCCCCAGGGATTCGGCTTCTTCTTGCCGATCTTGTGATACTTCTCGTAGCTGTTGTCGCTGAACCAGCCGTACTGGCCGAGTTTTTCGGGATCGTCGCCGAAGGAATAGGCCGTGCTCGTGCCCGCGCGGCAGGCATATTCCCATTCGGCCTCGGTGGGCAAACGGTAGTAGTGGCCGGTCTTGGCCGAGAGCCACTTGCAGTACATCTTGGCGGCGAACTGCGTCATGCAGATCGCCGGGTAGCCCTCCTTGCCCATGCCGAAGGTCATGTCGGAATAGGGTTTGGTGGGAATGGCCAGCGCATCGGCCGTCTTGTCCCAGGCGGTCGGCGCGATCTGATTGACGGCGCGGCGCTGCTTGTCGAGTCCCATTCCCCACAACTCGTACTGGCTCCAAGTGATTTCGTACTTGCCCATCCAGAAGGGCTCGATCTTGACTTGGACTTGCGGCCCTTCGTCGGCCTTGCGCTCCTTTTCGTCGGGGGGGCTTCCCATCTTGAAAGTTCCGGCGGGGATGGGCACCAGGTCGAGTTGTACGTCGGCGTCCAATTTCTCGTTGTAGGGTTTCATTCCCGCTTGGTTCTTGGCCTCGGCGGCGGGATTGTCGGCCGGCTTGGGGAGCCACTTGACGGCCACTTCCAAACTGGGCTCCGAGGCGGCGGCCGCTGGTGTCGGCGTGGGCTTCTGCTCGGGCGTCGCGGCCTCGTTACCGATCTTGTTGGCGGCCGGAAGTTCTATTGCCGCGGGGGCGTCCTTGGCCGGCAACTCCTTCAATGACTGCTTCGCTGCCGGCGGATCGGGCAGCTTCTGCACCGGAGTCTCAACGCCCGGCATATCCTTGACCGGGACCTGCGGCGACGGCGTTTTCGCCTTCTCGGCCGCCGCCGGCTGGTTGCCCGGTGGTATCTCCTTCGTCCCGCTAGTGGCGGTGCCGGGTCGGCATCCCAACAGCGCCGCGATCGACAAAATCATGAAACAGCCCACCAAACGTTGCGAGAGACCTCGGCGATGCAGTAGTCTATTCATTTGGAGAGTTCTATTCCTGTTTGTGCAATACCTATTTACCCAATTCAGCAGAGTTGAGCGGTTACGGGCTCACACGACGCGGCGAGTTGCAGGGGAGGGACCAACCTTGATCGGAAGGCTAGCAGTTCTGTGGGTAGTTGGCACGGCGTTGCAGGCAACTCCGTCGGCGGCCGCGGCATTGAACCGGTTCGAGTGTACGCAGACGGAGATGGCGGTGCCAATCCGCATTGTACTCTATGCGGCGGACGATACAACAGCGGCGGCCGCTGCCCGGGCGGCGTTTTCCAGGTTCCACGATCTCAACGCCTCGATGAGCGACTACGACCCGCAGAGCGAGCTGCGCCGCCTTTGTGATGCCTCCTCCGAGGGGAAAGCGGTTCGGGTGAGCGACGATCTCTGGCGGGTGCTGGTTCGCGCGATCGAACTCGCGAAACGCTCGGACGGGGCGTTCGACGTAACCGTCGGTCCGCTGGTCCTGCTGTGGCGCAACGCCCGGCGAACCAAGGAGCTTCCCTCGCCCAAGTCGATCCAGGCGGCCAAGTCAAGGGTCGGTTATCAGTGGGTGCGCCTTCACCCGGATCGGCAGGCGGTGGAATTGTTGCGGCCGAAGATGCGTCTGGATCTCGGCGGAATCGCCAAGGGCTATGCAGTCGATCAGGCCCTCAAGGCGATACGAAAACACGGCATCACGCGGGCGATGGTCGAGGCGGGGGGAAACATCGGGTTGGGCGATCCGCCGCCGGGTCGGCCCGGCTGGCGGATCGGCATTGCCCCGCCCGACGCCCACAGCCCGGCACGACAGTATCTCTCGCTCGCCCGCGTGGCGATTTCAACTTCGGGCGACCTGTGGCAGTATGCCGTCATCGGCGGCGTGCGCTATTCGCACCTAATTGATCCGCACACGGGCATGGCGCTTACCGATCATGGCAGCGTGACGGTGGTGGGCCCCGACGGCTTGAGCACCGACGGTCTCTCCTCCGCGGTGGCGATCTTGGGGCCGGAAAAGGGACTGAAGCTCGTGGATAGCACGCCCGGCGCCGCGGCACTGATCGTCCGAGTCGTCGATGGCCAAGAGCGGACGTACCGGTTGCGGCGATGGAAGGAATTGCAGAACGCCCCGGACCGTCGCTGACGCGCACCGCTACTGCTGTTCCAGGAAATTCTCCCACGGACGGACGGCGCTTTGCGAACGCGTTGCAATCAATCGCCGAACGCTCGGCAACAGCATCAGCAGGCCAAGAACATCGGTCAGAACGCCCGGGATCACCAATACAATGCCGGCAACCAGAAGGAGGATCTTTTCCAACGCCCAACCATCGAGGACCGCCGGCTCCGACTCGAGACGTTCGGCAACGGCCTCCGACCAGCGCCATTCGTAATAGAGGATCACCACCAGACCGATGATGGTGGTCAGGCCGTTTTCGGCCAACGTCGGCTTCCAGCCCAACCAGTAGGTGAGTGCCCCCAACAGCAGAAAATCGAGGCCGACAAACAGAAAGACAATGATAGGCAGCCGTCTGAGCACTGCAAACTCCTTCTCCGTTCCTTTTGATACTTGATACGTGAAGCCCGGCTGCTTCACGTTCTGACCGCCTTCCGCGGCATTATCGGAGTCGGTTTGCCACGGAAGTTTGCCCCGGTCAGCGTCGCCTCTTCTCGGCGGCGTCGGCCCACATCTCCCCCTTTAACCTACATACCCGAAACAGGTTTTTCAAGTATTTCGTCGGCAAGAATCATGGGCAGTCTTCCAGCCAATCGGTGAATTACCTGAAAACGTCTCCGAGGAACGGAGCAAAACCGTCGTCTTATCCCTCTGTATGGTGGAGTGACATTGCCACTGTATGGTTAATTGCGACTGGGACGACCTCCCCTGGGCTACAGTTGCATAGTTCTGACTGCCTCGGTCGTTTTCGCGACGGAGCAAACAGCGAGGCACAGAGCAAGAAAAAGAGACCTCGCCGCCGATGCGATTCTCCTCCGATATACGCACCGATCAGAACCACGCGAACGGCGCTCGCCCGTTGCTTGTCCTGGCGATTGTCTTGGGCATTGCGGCGGCAGCGAGCGTTTGGCAAACACCGCTGCGGATCAACCACGATTGCGCCAGCTACTTGCAGATGGCCGAGATGGTCCTCGACGGAGCGGTGCCCTATTGCGGTGTTGTCGATGTCAACCCGCCGCTGAGTCTCTATCTGCATATTCCGCCCGCGTGGTTGGCAAGGCAGTTTTGCCTTTCGCCGATCATCGTATTTCAAGTTGGCGTGATTTCGCTGCTGTTTGCTTCGGCGGTGGAGATGTTCTTCCTGTTGCGGAAACGAGAGAGCGGGATGCGGCCGGCCGAGCAAGGCGTCGTGCTGTTGGCTTGGATGGCATTGTTTCTCTTGATCGACTGGCGCGGCGACGTCGGACAGCGCGAGCACCTCTTCGTGCTCATGTACGTTCCTTACTTGCTGCTGCGAATCGTTCGATACCGCAGGGGATCGGTCGCGCTTTGGTTCGCGGTGCTGCTGGGACTTCAAGCCGGAGTGGGAGTGGCGCTGAAGCCCCATTTCCTGCTTTGTGCCGTAGCGGTCGAAGCGGCCCTAATGCTCGGCCGGCGTCGCTGGCGGACGCTGTTGCGGCCCGAGTGCACGGCCTTGGCGGGCGTCGTTGCCGCGTATGCGGCCCATTGGCTCTTTGTTCCCGCCGCGATGCGCGAGGCGTTCTTCTGCCGCTGGCTGCCGCTGATCTGCCGCGGTTACGGCACTTTCGACGCCAGCTATCGCGACATTGCCCATGACCTGCTCGCATCGCCGTTTTCGGCGGCGGGGTTGGTGGGCCTGTCGGCCGCCGTGCTGCTGCTGGCCACGTGGCGACGCCTGCGATTCCGCTTGCACCTGCTGGCGCTGGCGACGTTGGCCGTCGCGGGCATGGCGATACTCTGCCTTCAGCACAAGGGCTTCACCTATCACCGTATCCCTTTCGATGCGGCCGCCTTGCTCTGCCTGCTGATGGTCGGCCTCAGCGCTGCGAATGGCGCGTCGAGGGGGACAGTCCCATTTTCGCTGCGCAAAAATCGGTACAGTCCCCGGCCACGAAAATCGAGACAGTCCCCGTGCTGCCGAGAAACGCGCCCCGCTTGCCATCGGGGGGCTTTGCAGAGATGCCTCCTGTTGGCCCTCTTTGGCGGCGTGCTGGCGGTGTGGTTTATCGGGCGGCCGGGATCGGCGCGGCCCGACAGGGCCGATTACGCGGCCCTGCGGCAGATCGTCGCCCAGCGAACGTGTCCGGGCGACCGCGTCCTGGTGATGGCGACCTCCGTGCGGCCGGCCTACCCGATGTTGCTGCAACTCGGTTGCCGGCCCGGCAGTCGCTATTCCACCGCCGGTGTCGTGGCACTGATTTACGCCGGCGTACGGCCGCCGGCGGGGCAGCCGTCGTACCGTCGTTACGACGAGGCCCCGTTTGAAGAGCGGCGGGTGTTGAACGAATACCGGGACGACGTCAAGCGTTACCAGCCAGCACTGATTATTGTCCATAACGGTCCCGGCTGGTTCGGTCTGCCCGACGATTTCAACATGTTCGAGTATCTCGTCTATTGCGGCTGGGCCGAGGAGTCATTGAAGGGCTATCGGGAGGTCTCTGGCCCAAAGGGGTGGAAGGTGTTCGTGCGGGCCCTGTCGCCGGCGGGTATCGCGGCGAGCCGGTAGCACCCTAGGCGACACTACGAGCGCAACTGGACTATTTGGTGCGGTTGTGCGAAAATACCCATGCTGGCGGCCATCGTGGAAACCGGGGAGGAAAACCATGTATCGGCATCGCATCTCATCGCGTCGTGCGTTTACCTGGATCGAACTCGTTGTGGTGATTGTCATTCTGTGTGTTGTGGTCGCTATGTTGCTGCCTGCGGTGAACCAGTCCCGCGAGGCGGCCAGGCGCGCCTGGTGCACTAATCACCTCATGCAGATCGGCTTGGCCCTTCACAATTACGGCACAGCAAACAATATGCTCCCGCCCGGCGTCACTTGCTCAACTGCCAACATGACTGCCGCTGCGGCCAATCCTTGGGCCGACGCACAACTTGCGTCAAAGGGGGCCAGCGGCACTAGCTGGATTGTACCTATTATGCCCTACCTCCTTGGCAGTTCGACTTGGAACTTCCAGTACTCCGCGTCCGGCGGCAACAACTCTGCGATCGCCCAATCGGAAGTCGAAACGTTCTATTGCACGACTCGGCGCAACGCTTTTCGTCTGGGCATAGACAGCCCGATGATGTTGAATCCGACGTGGACGGGCGGCGGAACGGATTTTGGCGGCTGCGCCGGGCGTCATCAGGCGTTTCTGCTCGACGCCGACCAGAGCCTCGCGCTCCCCAGCACCGACAAGAGACTGAAACTCAGCTTTGTGCCAAGCGTTGATGTTGGCGACTCCAAGCACCGGGTACTCAACGACACCAACGGGCCGCACGCGACGTGTGAAGCTCGAACGGGCTGGGGCATCTTCGGCCGGGTCAACACCTGCACTACCTTTGGCGAAATCAGAGACGGTACGGCGAACACGATTATGACGGGCGAATTACAGCGAATCACCCAGACGACGAACGTCGGTCCCTTCAATGCCAGCAGCGGCCCCATTGGCAGCCATGACGGCTGGGCCATCGGTGGAAGCCCCACGTTGTTCACGACCGGCTACCCATATCCGGCTGACTCAAAGGCAAAACCGTTGATGAGCAATGGCTATTTCATGTCGCCCGGCAGCGAACATTCCGGCGGCGCGAACTTCGGCATGGCCGACGGCTCGGTAAGGTTCATCTGCACGTCGATTGATCCCGACGTTTTCGCCTTGCTCGGCAGCATGGATGACGGTTTGCCGGTAATTACAACCTGCGCACAGTAGCTCGAACCTCTCCTTTCCAACTGGCCGTCGCCGAAAGCCTCTCTCTGAAGGGAATTCGGCAGGGCAGACGGCACAGGAAATAGACATTGAGAAGGAAAAAAGGTCACAGCCACCAAATTTGGCAAGATTGGGGTGTTTTGGTAAAAAACCGCGGATGTCACGGCCACGGTGATGTTCTCCGGGAGGGATGGTTTTCCGCATGCCCGATCGAGGCGTGGGCCGCAGAATGCTCTTCACCAAGGACGGCTAAGCGGCAGGACGCCACACTCCGCTTGAATCGCGGCGAGTTTTCGGCCATACTGCCGTACCTTCCGCAACCCACTTTCCGCAATCCCTTCATTTACCACCATGTCGCCCAACGATCCAGTTCAAGTTCATTGGCACCAACACGCTGTCTCCCGCGAAGAACGGGAGAAACTCAACGGACAATCCGGCTGCGTAGTCTGGTTCACCGGATTGAGCGCCTGCGGCAAGAGCACCGTGGCGAACCTGCTCGATCATCGGCTGCATTCGATGGGACTGCACAGCTTCGTGCTCGACGGCGACAATATCCGCCACGGCCTGAATGCCGGCCCCGCGATGCTCAAGGACCGCCACGGCGAGGATTTCGCCAAACGCTTCGGCCTGGGCTTTTCCGCCCAAGACCGCGAAGAGAACATCCGCCGCATCGGGGCGGTGGCGAAGCTCTTCTGCGACGCCGGCCTGATCGCGATTACCGCCTTCATCAGCCCCTATCGGATCGACCGCGACCGGGTTCGGGCGTCGCTCCCCCCGGGCGATTTTATCGAGATCTTCGTCGATGCACCGATCGAAGTCTGTGAAGTCCGAGACCCTAAGGGGCTCTACAAGAAGGCGCGGGCTGGGGAGCTTAAGGGCTTTACGGGAATCGACGACCCCTATGAGCCCCCGCTAAAGCCGGAACTGGTGCTCGATGCCGGCCGGAAGTCGCCGGAAACGCTGGCTGACGAAGTCCTGGCCTGCCTCAGAGCGGCCGGCAAAATTCCTGCCTAGAGCCCGCTTTTTCTCCGGTGGGGCAGACATTCCTGTCTGCCCAGTTCAGACTCGCTATCGAAAACCGCGGCAGGCAGGAATGTCTGCCCCCGCCGGGTAGGAGCCGCTGCCCGTCGAATTCCCCACAATTCGGCGTCAGTTGTATTGACGCAGTCGGCCCTATGCCCGAGAATGGGAGAATGTCGACGGGCCGCCTTGCGGCATTGCGGAACAGGCCGGTGTGAACGCCGTCGAAGCGACGCTTCTCGTTTCTGGATTTCTTTGGCCGGCCATGTTGTCCGCCACTCGCGGAGCGCGGCTCGAAAAAAACTGACATCCGACAACGATACTATCCCATGACCGCGATTGCCGTCGAGGAATTACAGCCGCGGGCTCAGGCGGTGCTGGTGAGCAGCCCTTTCTACGAACTGCGCGAGTTGCAGGTCGAGTGGCGCGACGATGCGCTGCGGCTTTCCGGCTCCGTTTCCAGTTATTACCACAAACAACTTGCTCAAGAGGTCGTACGTTCCGTTTGCAGTGACACCAGGGTGATCAATTCGATCCGTGTCGAGCATGAAGAGGAAGACGTTTCGTAGTCCGCCATAATCGTTATTGTCACCTGCCGGGAGCACGGACGTTCCTTGTTTGCCATCCGTTTCCGCCGGTGTAGGGAAACTTTTTTTCCGGCGGCAAACGAGGAGAGTGCCATGGAAGATCTGCGATTTCGCATGAATGCGACGGACGGGTTTGCGGAGGTCTTGCCCGAAACGTTGGAGGAGGCCGAGGAGTTGGCCGCCTCGATCGAAAGGGCCGTGCAGTACGAGACAGGCAGAGGAGTCGCCGATTTGACGGTCGAGGTCGGCCCGCAAGGCGTCTTGCTCAAAGGACACTGCGACACCTACTACACCAAGCAACTTGCCCAACACGCGGCCATGCGCATGCCCGGCGGAGAGCGGCTGGTCAACAGCATCGAGGTCTCGTAGCCGCGGCCGTTGAGGTTATTCCCGCCTGAGATGTTGGGGGTTACAACATGTTGGGGTGGCAGTTGCACTGCCGACCCCCGAACTTGCAGCGAATTGCGGGGTGGCAGTGCAACTGCCACCCCAACAGCCGTTGGGCTGCCGAGCCAACAGCCTTACCGCAGTTCGATCCCACCTTACCCGCCCGCCTTACTCTCGCTCTGGAGTGCCGCTATGTTCACGCGAATGGTGCGCCTCTGCCCGTGCGCTTTTGCAACAGGTCTGCTGCTGAGTCTCGTGCCGGCGTTTTGTGGTGCAGCCGTCCCGGCTGCCCGAGTAGGCGAGACGCCTGCACCACAAGCCACTCGTGAACAACCGCTAACGCTGCACGTCGCCCCGAGCGGCAACGACGGCTGGTCCGGCAAGTTGGCCAGCCCGAGCGCGGACGGCTCGGATGGACCGCTGGCCACGCTGGCCGGCGCCGCGACGCCATACGGCGGCTGAAGCCGCGGCAGGCGGTGACTGTAAAGGTGGCTGACGGCGTCTATTCGCTTGGGGATACGCTGATTTTCGAGCCGCAGGACGGCGGCACCGCGGACGCGCCGATCGTCTACGAAGCAGCCGAGGGGCGCACCCGGTGTTCAGCGGCGGACGAAGGATTCAGGGCTTCATCAAGGAGGCGGGCGGCCGCTGGAAGGTCCATCTGCCCGAGGTCGAGGCCGGCCGCTGGTATTTCGAGGATTTGTACGTCGGCGGCCGCCGCGCAACCCGCGCCCGTTCGCCGAACGGGTTCTACCACTACGCTAGAAGTGCGGCGGGGCCCGTAGCCAATTCCGTCACCGGCAAGACCGAGTCGCTGCCGGCGCGGGCGTTCGTGGCCGATCCGCAGGACATTGTTCCGCTTGCCGGCCTGACGAAGAGCCAACTCCACGACGCGCTGGTCGTCGTCTATTTCTACTGGGAAAACTCCGTCTCGCGGATCGCCTCCGTCGATGCGAAAACCGGCACGATCGTGCTCGCCGGCGACACCGTCTGGCCGACGTTCAGTTGCGGACCGCGGCAGCGCTACCACATCGAGAACGTCAAAGCGGCGCTCGACGCGCCCGGCGAGTGGTTCCTCGATCGCGGCGGCGATCTGTTCTATATTCCGCTGCCCGGCGAGGACATGACGAAGGCCGAAGTTGTCGCCCCGCGGCTGACCGAGTTGGTGCGGTTCGCCGGCGATCCGAAAACTGGGCGACTGATCGAGCACCTCACGCTCCGCGGGCTCTCGTTCCAACACTCGCGATTTCCGCTGCCTCCGACGGGGATGAGCAGCGCGCAGGCGGCGGTCGGCATGTCGGCGGCGATCACCGCCGATGGGGCCAGTCACGTCGCCATGTGCGATTGCGAGGTCACCCACGTCGGCGGCCACGCCGTTTGGTGCCACCGCGGCTGCCAGAACTGCCGCTTCGAGCGATGCCTGATTCACGACATGGCCGGCGGCGGCGTTTACGTCGGCCAAGGTGGGGAAAACGACGACCCGAAGGGTGCCGACGCCACCGGCCATTGCCTGGTCGATAACAACATCATCCGCTCGGGCGGCCATCTCGACCGCGGCGCCGTCGGCATCTGGATCGGACACAGCGGCTACAATCAGGTGACGCACAATGACATTTCCGATCTGCCCTACACCGGCGTCTCCGTCGGTTGGTGCTGGGGCTATGCGCCGAGCGAAGCCTATCACAACCGCGTCGAGTTCAATCACATCCATCACCTCGGCTGGGGCGTGATGAGCGACATGGGCGGCGTCTATACCCTTGGCCCCTCGCCCGGCACGACGGTGAGCAACAACGTCATTCACGACGTGTATTCCTACGATTACGGCGGCTGGGGACTGTACAACGACGAGGGGAGCAGCGGCATCGTGCTGGAGAACAATCTGGTCTACAACACCAAGACCGGCGGATACCATCAGCACTACGGCCGTGAGAACATCGTCCGCAACAATATCTTCGCCTTCAGCATGGAGGGCCAGTTGCAGCGGTCGCGGGTCGAATCGCATCTGGCGTTCACCTTCTCCCGCAACATCGTCTACTGGAACGCCGGGCATCTGCTGACCGGCAATTGGAAGGACTGCAACCTGAAGCTGGATCACAATCTTTACTACGACGCCTCGGGCGCGGCGGTGAGTTTCGACGGCATGACGCTGGCCCAGTGGCAGGCGTCGGGCAAGGACGCCGGTTCGCTCGTGGCCGATCCGAAGTTCGTCGATGCCGCTCATTTCAATTTCCACTTGCAGTCCGATTCACCCGCGGAGAAAATCGGTTTTCGGCCGTTCGATTTCACAAAGGCGGGCGTTTACGGCGATCCGAAATGGGTGGAGGCGGCGGCGGTCGAGTATCCGCCCGTCCGCTTTGCCCCGGCGCCGTGACAACGAACGAAAGCGCGGCACAAAGACGAAAGGGCGGCGAAGCGAGACTTGTGACATTCTCCTCTCTCCCCTTGGGAGAGGGTTCTTTATCGCGAAAAGTCGAAAGTCCGAAATCGCGAAAGACGGCCTGTCTTCGCGTTCCTCTGCCGCTGTTTCGCCTTTTCGCGATTTCGCGTTCTCGTGACGAAAAGGGAGCGGGAGGGGTTCTGCACCAATGGAGTTTTGCACCGCCCTTCTCATACGGCCACTTCGTTTGTGGTACTTGAAAGTGTTGGAAGTGGCTCTATGGCAATGGGTTGCGGCGACGGTTCCGCCTTGGGTTCGACGACGTCGTTTGGGCTCCGTGGTGCGAAACCTCCTGGCGGCCGCGTACAGGCGAGGGGAGGGAGGAAGTTGTCGGGCAGCGCTCTCGACTTGGCAGGGCCTCATTTCAACAACCTCCTCCGTCCCCTTCTGTTCGGTCTCGGGGGTTCCGTGGTGCAAAACCACCGCCCGTCGGCCATGGCGACGCCTTGATATACATGCGACCACCTTATACCAGACGGGCAGCGCGAACTCAAGGGAAGTTTCTGGGCCAACTCGACTAGTGCCCCGACCGACCTGAAATGACGAGGCGTGCGTAGGTTATGCTTCAGCATAACACGTTTACCAGCAACGCCTTTCGTTATGCTGAAGCATAACCTACGACGTCTCAATTCAGGTCGGTTCGTCCACTAGGTGGTTGGATCAAGGGTCACACCACCCGCAGCACATGGACAGTTAGGCAAACCGCGCCGGCTGGGAGACAAAGGAGCGCAAGTCCTGAGCTTAAGAAGGACACTTTCCCCCATCTGCTTATCCATGCACCAGACCGCAAGCTGAGGCAGGGGTGCCAGGAACTGTCTTGCGTGATCGGCAACGCAATCGACAGGAAAACTGAGCTAACGGTCCGCCATATTCGTTTGTCCCCCCCCAGACAAAACGGCTCCTAACACATTTCCATCTCATCATGTCGCTTCAGCTTCTCAATTAGAAACTCCGCAAGAATCAGGTACTCCTTTGCTTTCTTGTCGGACATCTCGAAGTCATCAGCATGGACCCCCTGATTTCGAAGCTGGCGTAGTTCATCGAATATTGCGATTTGGGCCGGCGACAAAATGCCCCGGTCGCGAAGGCAGAGCGCGACCCTTGCGGGCGGAGGGTGCCTTGTCGGATAGTGCCCAGATGAAGGCGACGCTCCTTCAGACGACGATTCTTCATAACCAGATGAAGACGATGCTGCTTCAGACGGTGATTCTTCGTAGCGGGAAAGCGTGTCGAGCGCTGCTCGGTAAAGCGAACGCCACCCTTCGATAACCGCCGCACGCGGTGATATATCCAGGAGTTCGTAAGCGGTGTCGAGAAAACACTGTTCGCCAGAAGCGCTTCCGGTGCCATTCTCGCCGCTGGATGAGGGACCGGCAGCGGCAATTCCGGCTTCTGTAACGACCGCAATTTGCTCCTTCGCAGCCTCAGAGAACTCAAATTCACCGCCGGGGATCTTCCCTTTTCGGACGCGCGAGAGAAGGTCCGCGATCTGCACCTTGAAGAGCAGTGTGACAATGAGTACGCACACCGGCCACGCAAGACCCTCTATGCTTCTGGTGATGAACGTGAGTATATCCATGCGTATCCTGCTATCGGAGACGCGAACATCGCTGATTCCGCGCTCTCTGGCCGACAATTTGTGACGTCCCGTTTTCTGCTCCCAGTCCCAGCTCTGTACCGATCGCCACAGTTTGCTGTGTGAGCGACGGCGCCGCATATTTCTAAAGGCCGTCTCGTCGGGGCTATTTCACTCCCCGTTCTTCCATCGCTTTGAAAATTGCTTCCTCAGGATTCTTGAGGGCGGACAGTATGTTCTCGGCAATCTTCTCGACCAATTTGCTGCCCCAGAAAGGATCGCTCATATCGTAGTAGATGACGCGAATATGGTGCAAATCGAAGGGCACGTCCGCTTCGTTTGAAGATACGAGCACAACGGGCTTGCGCAATGCGTGAGCGAGGCCAAGTTCGTAGAAGACGTTCGGATTGCGCGTTGTCAACTCCGCAACCAGCACCTTGGCACCGTTGATCCCGCGCCACACTTGGTCAATGATCGTGCCGGTCCCGAATATCTCAGCATCGGCTCGGACTGGCTGGAGTCCCGCCTTCTCAATCGCCGGCTTGAATATCTTCTCGTAGTAATCCCCGAGGGGCGGCGCGAAGGGCTGCATGACAAAGCACGTGTCGCTGGCTTTGACGGCGACGGCGGCGCCGAGCTTCTTCAGACGCTCTGACTTTTCCTCCGGTGGGGCGGCATCCTCTGAAACATCAAGTACCCGCATTTTGTCGCCGTGTTTTGCCAGTAACTTTGCTTTATCAAGAGATTCCAGGAAGATCTGTTTGAAGTCCGAAACATCGGATTCCGGGATTTTGAACGTGTCAACGAGGGTATTCTTGAAGAACGTGTCATCTGGAATGTTCTCCCCTCGGTAGTGCTTATACACCTCCGCCAACTCCGGTGCTTGCAGGACTGCCTCGCGGTAGCCCTTGACCTCGTCCTCCGGACTCTTCGGACGAAGGATTCCGCGCAAGCTCGGTGGGTTCGATCTTCCCCTCCTCTGGCCGCTCAAGGAATCCGTACTTAATGGCTGATCCAATCTCGACAGCGAACGGCCCCTTTGATCCGACGCCGAGGAATGCCGCCGCTTGTTCGGGCGTACAAGGCTTTCCTGCATTCTGCTCCACAATCGCCTTTGGAATTCGGAGTGCCCGGTCGACCGAGCGCCGAGGATACTTCGCACGGGTTGTCTTAGCCTCTTTCTTCTTCATTAGTTTGGGTGCAGTTTTCTTTGCCATGGCGTTTCTTTCCGAATTCTCTCGTTTGTCCCCAGCGATTCGATTGCCCCGCATAACGCGCCGCGACGGGTTTCCAAGCCACATAAGCCGCCAGAGAAACGGCGGCGCCCTTCGGCTCGATGGCAACCGCCTCCACAAGTGTGAATGATACGGCGAGCGGGCGGGGAATCATAGCCCCCCGATTCGCCGAAGTGTTGTCCGGCAGCCCCTCCGCGGAGAGCGGGAGAGGGGGGAGACGGACGGGGAGAGGGGGAGTACAAACTACGAAGTAGAGAGTAGAGTACGGAGCGAAGGAAATCGCGGCCCTCACCCCCGGCCCCTCTCCCGTCGGACGGGCGAGGGGAGATGACTGCCCTTACACCCGGCCCCTCTCCCAATGGGCGAGGGGAGATGACTGCCATTATCCCCGGCCGCTCTCGCGCCGGCTGTAACACTACGCCGGCTCGCGCATTGTTCTTGATGAGATGACGCTCGAACCAACGCCAGCCGCGAAAGAGCCGGGAGACGATCTGGTGGCACGCGCGCGCACCGATCGGGACGCCTTTGGGCAACTGTACGACGCCCATTACCCGGCGATTTTTCGTTACTGTTTCCGGCGGCTTTTCGTGCGTGCGGTGGCCGAGGACGTGACCTCCGACGTGTTTTTGGGGGTGGCGTTGAAAATGCCGCGGTTCGCCGGCACGACGGAAGAGGACTTCCGCCGCTGGCTGTTCCGCATCGCCACCAACGAAGTCAACGCCTACGTGCGTCAGACGAAGCGGCGGCGAGCGCTGCTGGAAGCGGCGGCGCGAAGCGGTGCGCTGCCGGCTGCGGCCGGTCCGCACGCTGGGCAGTCCGATGTGGAGAACCTCGACTGGCCGGTCTTGTACCGGGCAATTTTGACGCTGAAACCGCGAGAACAGGCGATCCTGCACCTGCGGTTCTTCGAGAAGATGTCGCACGAGCAGATCGCCGGCGTCTTGCAGCAGCGCACGGCGACGGTCCGCGTCGGCCTGAGCCGCGCACTGGAGCGGCTGCGGCGTTGTTTCAAGATCGACGCCGTTAAGGTGGCAGTTGAACTGCCACCCCAACGCGGCACGCCAACATAAGTCCCCGTTCCCGTGAATTAGTGCAAATCGTATGACAACCAGCCATGAATCTTGACGAGAACACTTTCGCACGTCTGATCGAGCAAGCCGACGCGGAGGCCGCGCCGCGGCCGGAGCACCAGCAGGAACTGCGCCGGCAGGCGCTGGCGGCGTTCGATCTCGCACAGGCAAAGCCGACTCGTCGCGCGTTTTACCCAAACCATTTATCCGATTGGAGGTCGATTATGCGTTCCCCCGTTTCTCGCATCGCCGCAACGGTTATTTTCGTCGTCGCGCTGGGCGGCGTGGCCCTGTGGTTCCACGGCAGCGGCGCTACGTATGCCTTGGCCGACTTCATCCAGCCGATCATCGACGCGAAGAGCGCCACCTGCAAGATGACCGTCGAAATTCAAGGAAGGCCTTCGCAGACCGGCGAGATGATGGTCTCCGGTCCCGGGCGATTTCGCCAAACGATGCCGGGCAGTGGGGTCATGATCTGGGATTTGGACAAAGAAAAGGAGCTTAGCCTGGATGCCGTAAGAAAGCAGGCGGTTCTTCTCGACATTGCCAATATGCCGAAGGAGAAGAAAGAAGAACAGAACATGTTCGCCTGGCTGCAATCGGAATTGCGCGAGACAAAAGAAAAACCGGGCGTGAAACGCGAGCCACTCGGCGAGAAGGGGATCGACGGACATCGAGCCATCGGGTATCGCATCACCAACCGCCTGCAAGCGATCGACTTGTGGGGCGATCCAAAGACCGGGCTGCCAATTCGGGTCGAATGGAAAGCGGCGATGTTTCCCAACATGAAGATGATTCTCAGTGATTTCGCGTTCAATGTGAAATTGGACGAATCGCTTTTTCGCGTCGTACCGCCGCCCGGTTATACCATAGAGACCATGCACATGAACGCCGCTCCAGGAACGGAGAAGGATCTGATCGAGACGTTCCGCCAGTACAGCGAATTGACCGGGGGCGCCCTGCCCGAATCGCTCGACATGCCGGGGACAGTCTATGGTCAGGCCTTCAAGAACCTCATCGGAAAGATAACGGCCGAGAACATGAAGAAGAGACTGAAAGAGCCGACGCCGCAGCAGAAGCGGGAAATCATGGATGCCACCGCCACATTCGCCCACGGCGTGGCGTTCGTCCTCTCGCTGCCCGAAGACGCCAACGCCCATTACGCGGGCAACGGTGTCTCGAAAGGCACGCCCGATCGCCCCATCTTCTGGTATAAGCCGGCGGGCTCGAAGAAATATCGTGTGATCTATGCCGATCTCTCCCTCCGCGAGGCCGACGCCGCGCCCAACGTGCCCAGCGCAAAGCCCGTCGCCGGCCAACCCGGCTATACACCTCCGAAACCGAATCCGAAACCCGCAACGTCGCCGGAAGATTTCGTCAAGGCTCTGCGAGCATCGGCCCAGAGCAACAAGGGCATGTTCCCCGACAAGCTCGGAAGGAACGAGATTATGATGGGGATCGGAGCGGAGATGGACAAGGCGATGGACGCGATTGCGGCAAAGTACGGCGGCAAGAAATCGCTGCGAGAGAAATACGGCCGGACGATTCCGCCCGCCATTATGACGGAGTTTTCGAAAGCCAGCGAGCCCTTCATGGATAGGGCAATGCGGGGCGTGGCGTTTTACGAAGCCCTCACGGCGGAGAACCACGCCCACTACGCCGGCAAGGGCGTGAAGCTCGGCACGCCCGATCGGCCCATTTTCTGGTACAAGCCGACGGGTGCCGAGAAATACCGCGTAATCTATGCCGATCTCGCCGTCCGAGACATTACCGTCGCGCCTAATTTGCCGAATGCCCAGCCCGTACCGGCTGCGGCCGGCTCGACGAAGAAGTAGCCGAGCCCGGGAGCTAATACCTTCCGGAGAGCGGGCGCAAAGTCACGCAACTTCCGGGAGCCGTTGGCTCCCGGCTATTTTTGGTGAACGTCAGCGATCCGCCGGGCAACCTCGCCGCTTTGCAATGCGGCTTCAAACGACGCCAGATTGGCATAAAGTGCGTGGCTTAGAAACTTGACCGCCCAGTTGTGCCGTAGCGGGCTGATCGTGATGACGGCCGACCCGTGCTGGTGGGCTTCCCACATTTCGATCGCCGTGCCCATCGACGCCTCGGGCACGAAGGCCACCAGCACGTCGACCTCGCGGCACATGAAGTTGTGGCGGAAGAAGACCTCCCGGCCGGTGGCGTGGCTGTAATCGAGCGAAGTCGAATGCTCGGCGTGCGGATCGTAGACCTCGGCGTCGGGAAAATGCTCTTCGATCAACCGGGCGATCTCTGCGCGGTAGTCCTGATCGTGGCACCGCGCCGCGGCGTGCGAACCCTGCATGATGCCGGCGAGGAAGAATCGCATGGAGAGGGGCTGGGGATTGGGGCTAGGGGCTGGGGATCAGGGGCCAGAGGTCAGGGGTCAGGGATGAGGGGTGGCGGTTCACCGCCCGCTTGCGCCGCCCGCTTGCGCCGCTTGCGGCTTCGCAAAGCCCCCAAAACGCACGTTGGTTCGGCAGTCAAACTGCTGAACCAACGAAGTAATCTCGAACCAACAGAATACGCTTCAATCGGCGTCTGTCAATCAGCACTCATCATTCATCATTCAACACTCATCATTTCGCTCACGCCGTCTTTGTCTTCGGCTCGGCCGGCAGCGGAACCAACTGCTGGCGGCCGTAAACGGCCTCCTCGTTGACCAGGTAGCGGCTGCCGGCGGGTTGGTCGGGCAACTCGAACATGATGTCGAGCATCACCTCTTCGATGATCGACCGCAGCGCGCGGGCGCCGGTGTCCTTTTCCATCGCCCGCTCGGCGATCGACCGCAGCGCCGCCTCGGTGAAGCCGAGTTCGGCGTTCTCCATCGCAAACAACGCCTGATACTGCTTGACCAGCGCGTTTTTCGGCTCGGTCAAAATGCGGACCATCGCGCCAATATCCAAGGGACGCAGCGAGGAGACGATCGGCAGCCGCCCGACCAGTTCGGGAATCATGCCGAAGTGCAGGATATCGTCGCTGGTGACCTGCTGGAGCAGATCGCCCTTTTCGAGTTGATCGTGGCCGACGCCCTCCTGGGTGAAACCGATGGTGCGTTTTCCCAATCGGCGGCCGACGATGTCGTCGAGCCCGACGAACGTGCCGCCGCAGATGAACAGGATGTTGCTCGTGTCCATCTGGATGTACTGCTGCTCGGGATGCTTTCGCCCGCCCTGCGGCGGAACGTTGGCCACGGTGCCTTCGAGCATTTTCAACAGGGCCTGCTGCACGCCCTCGCCCGAAACGTCGCGGGTGATCGAGACGTTCTGGCTCGTCTTGCCGATCTTGTCGATTTCGTCGATGTAGAGCACGCCGCGCTGGGCCGATTCGATGTCGAAGTCGGCGGCGTGCAGGAGTTTCAACAGCAAGTTCTCGACGTCTTCGCCCACGTAGCCGGCCTCGGTCAACGTGGTGGCGTCGCCGATGGCGAAGGGCACGTCGAGGATGCGGGCCAGCGTCTGCGCCAACAGCGTCTTGCCCGAGCCGGTGGGGCCAATCAAGAGGATGTTCGACTTGTCGATCTCCACGTCCGAGCCGGAGCCCGCCGCACCGTGCATCAGCCGCTTGTAGTGGCTGTGGACGGCCACGGAGAGCACCTTCTTGGCGTGTTCCTGGCCGATGACGTATTGATCCAACTGGGCGACGATCTGCCGCGGCGTGGGAATCTTGCTAAACAGCGGCTTGCTGGTTCCACGGCGGCGGCGCTCCTGTTCCAGGATCGATTGGCACAGATCGATGCACTCGCCGCAAATGTAGACGTCGCCGGGCCCCTCGACCAGCGGCCCCACGTCGCGATAGCTCTTGCGACAGAAAGAGCAGAAGGCGTTTTTCTTGGTGGTGCCTGTTCCGCGGCGTCCCCCGCTAAAATCCCGTCCTGACGGCATGCCGATTCCTTTCCGCGTCGCGTTTGAGGTTCCTAAGTTGTCTACGGCCGAAGATGAATCAGTCTTTCCCTAGGTGTTGTCACGGGTCTCATCCCTTCAGACCGTGCGGAACGCAAATCGTCGCGCTGCTAGTACTACGGCCGGTTAAGGTCTGCGGTTTTTCTTACCCCATCGCCCGAGTCCCATCGGGCCGTTAAAACCGCAGAAACCGATCGCTTCTGCGCCCTCGGCGCCATCCGTCCTAACCATTGTCGCCGTTATCGTTTAACTCATTCTGGAGCTGCTCGGCCAGCTTCGCTTTTATTGTTCGGAATTCCTCGTCGCTCAGCCCACCCTTGGAATGCAAATCACTGTATTTTGAGAGCCAGTCGCTGGCCTGATGTTCCTTCTTTGCCGGTTCAGCGCGGATTTTCGCGATGATGTAGGCCGCCACCGCCAAAAGGCCCGCCAGGATGACCAGGCCGAAAATGAGCCACTCCGACCAGACCTTGTCCCAAAGGCGAGCGAGCTGGCTGGGCTCGGCCGCCCAAACAAACGAGCCATCCAATATACCTTGCCACGGCATATCAGTCATTATGCACTCTGTGTATAAAAGCGTCCAGCAACGAGGGGCGTAAACCAGGTGAGGTGTATAGTCCGTCGTAGCGCGGCCATTTTGAGCGCTATGACTCGCCGCACCCGGTAACACTACATCGCTAACTTGTGGTTCCGGCAGGCGCTTACCACGGAGGCACGGAGTTCACGGAGTATAAAGCCAAGAGTATCAACGGGTTGGAGTCATGCCTTTTGTGTCGATGCTGTGCGACGGGGAAGCGTTGCCGATGATCTGCGGCGACAATTCGTGGACCATGCCGTGTTCTGCCATGTCTCTGTCCGCTCTCCGTGTTCTCCGTGCCTCCGTGCTTCACTTCGCGCTGTGCGGTAATTGCTCCCTCAAACCGCAAACTCAGCGGAATTTCACGGTTCCAACGGCGACCGGATTTGGAAACCACCCAATCCCCCTATTCTATGGGTCAGACGCCTCCGATGCTGCGCGGGGCGACGATTGCGAGCCGTGTTGATTGCCTCAACCCAACATTGCCCGCCTGCCGCGTTTTCTGCTATGCTGAAGCATCACCTACGCGGCGGTACAACCGGCCGCAGAATGGAGTAATCGCCATGTCTATTAACTTCACCTGCCCGTACTGCGGGGCGACGACGGAAGCAGCCGACGAGTACGCCGGACGGACGGGACCGTGCGCGCGATGTGGAAAGACGATCACGATTCCGTTGCCCGGCGGCATGTCGCCGCCGACCGACGCCGACCGTCCGCCGAGGCGGGGACTCGGGGCCGGCTGGATCGCGTTGATCGTGGCCGTGGCGGCGGTGCCGGTGGTGTTGGTGTGCGGCGGCATCTTGCTGGCGCTATTGTTGCCCGGCGTGCAATCCGTCCGTGAAGTCGCCCGACGTACCCAATGTGAGAACAACTTGAAGCAGATCGCGGTGGCGATGTTGAGCTACGAGAACCGTTACGGCTGCTTCCCGCCCGCTTACATTCCCGACAAGAACGGCAAGCCGATGCACAGTTGGCGGGTCTTGATACTGCCATAATGGGTTTTGACAAACAGATTCGGTAGTAATCACGTAAAATGCAGCGATTGGGCCAGTTGACC
Source organism: uncultured Planctomycetaceae bacterium (assembly GCA_963823895.1). GTDB lineage: Bacteria > Planctomycetota > Planctomycetia > Pirellulales > Thermoguttaceae. The sequence goes on along the minus strand of CAWGNG010000019.1, from coordinate 149,073 downwards.
GTTGCCGAGCAACCCTACGTACCGCAGAAGCTGTTTCGAGCCGCGGGCGAATTGCTCCAGGAAGTCGGTGACGCGCTGGTGCAAGGCGGGCCAGTCGTTGGCCAAACGGTGCATTTTGAGGATTGTCTCCTTCAGCCATCGCCATAATTTTTCGATCGGGTTCAGCCAGGGGGCGTAAGTCGGCAACCAGATTGGCTTGATTTGAGGATATGCCCCCACGGCCGTGAGTACGTCGGGATGAGTATGGATCGACCAATTGTCTTGAACGACGTAGATCGTCTTGGCGCGAGCGTAAGTTTTCGCGATCCGTTCATACATCTCGATGACCTTGGCTCGACCGATAATCGTCGGGCCGCACGCCTTCTCCCCCGGCCCCAAGGGACGCAAGATCACCGAAATCACCGACGGCACGTCAAACACGATCATGGTGGCCGAGGTCGCCGACTCACAGATCAACTGGACGGAGCCGAAAGATATCGATGCGGAACACATGCCGTTACAGATTAACGGGAACCATAGTCCCGGCAATCCGGGGATTTCCAGCCATCATCCCCGCGGCGCCAATGTGGCTTTTTGCGATGGCTCAGTGCTGCTTCTTTCTAACGGCGTCGAGCCACGAATTCTCAAGAAGCTCATCACCATCGACGACGGCGGTGCGGTTAACCGCGAAGACTACTGGCCCAATTGAAGAAGGAGCGAATTCGATGCCCATCAACTTTACTTGCCCACACTGCGGCGCCGCGACACAAGTGGCCGACCAATACGTCGGCCAGAGCGGGCCTTGTGCCCGTTGCGGAAAAATGGTCACGATTCCGTTGCACGGCGGCATGTCGCCGCCGACCGACGCCGGCATGGCGCCGCGACGCGGAATGGGGACCGGCCCGATCATCGCCATCGTGCTGGTGGTGGTGCTGGTGGTGGGAGTTCTCTTCGCCGGGATCATGATCGCCCTGTTGCTGCCCGCGGTTCAAGCCGCGCGCGAGGCCGCCCGGCGGATAAGCTGCAACAACAACCTGAAGCAGATCGGCCTGGCGATGCACAACTACGCCACGAGGTACAACTGCTTCCCGCCCGCTTACATCCCCGACAAGAACGGCAAGCCGATGCACAGTTGGCGGGTCTTGATCTTGCCGTTCATGGAGGAAGGGCAATTCGTCTACTCGCAATATCGATTCAACGAGCCGTGGAATAGTCCGCACAACCGCGCGTTGGCCGCGCAGATGCCCAGGGTGTACGCCTGTCCGACCGAGGGAGCGTTCGGCGGCTCGGAAACCAGTTACGCGATGATCGTCGGCCCGCACACGATTTCCGACGGCCCCACGCCGCGGACTTACGCCGCCATCAAAGACGGCCTGTCGAATACGATCATGGTGGTCGAGGCCACCGAGGCCCACATCAACTGGCTGGAACCGCGCGATCTCGACGTGGAGAAGATGCAATTCCAAATCGGCGGGGGCAGCAACCCCTACTCGCGCAAGAACGAGATTTCCAGCCCGCATTCCAACGGCGCCAACGTGCTGTTTTGCGACGGATCGGTGCATTTCCTTTCCAGCAATACCGATCCGAAGAAGATCGAGGCAATGACGACCATCGATGGCGGCGAACCGGTCTCGCCGCCGGATTATTGAGCGTCCGCCGCGGAAGGTTTGCAGAGTCGCGGCGTGAGAGGGGGACGGAGGAGATTGCCGCCAAAAGCCCTGAGGAGTTAGCGCTACAGCGCTAACTTGCAGTGCCGCTGGAAGCTAACCACGGAGGCACGGAGGACACGGAGAACGGACAAAGACATGGCGGAACACGGCATGGTCACTCAATTGCGGGCGTAGGTCATCCGCGACACTTCTTCACCGAATAGCACCAATGGAAGAGGCGATGCCATAACCTATTGATATTTGTGACCTTATACTCCGTGAACTCCGTGCCTCCGTGGTTCACTTATCGCTGCCGTGTTGGTTCTTCCCGGCAATCTCCTCCGTCCCCTTGTCCTGGCGTGCGGCGCGAGCAAGTCTGCTCATCTTTCTCAAGTCTCGCCACCGGCATAACCGATACGATTAGAGCGGCATTGTGGAATGACCGCGCCCCTCCGCCTTATGGTGTGCCACTGCTTCGCAGAAGCAGTGTCGGGGTAGATCGCTGCTCCGGGGGCACTGCTTGTTCCAAGCAGTGGCACACCATGACGAGAGACGCTGGCTACTTCGTTGGGGTGGCAGTTGCACTGCGACCCCAGGGCCGGTAGTGCAACTGCCAGCCCCACCTGACGCATTCGTTGGAATGGAGAAATCCATCCATGCGGCTCCGATCGTGTCCTCTTTGGCTTCTCGTGCTAAGCCTGGCGTCCGCGCTAGGCGCGAGCCTGCCGGCTGGTCCCGCCGACGTGCTGCCGCAACTGATCGCCACGCGGCAGGCGGTGTTCTCGATCCCCTTCCGCGTCGCGGCGTCGAGCGATCCCGCTTGGCAGCCGGTCGAGGCGCAGCTCTACGTTTCGACCGATCGCGGGGCGCACTGGCGGTTGTACACCAGAGCGCCGGCGGCGGAGAGACGTTTCACCTTTCGCGCCGGCGGCGACGGCGAATACTGGTTTGCCATCTGCACGGCCGACCGCTCGGGCCAGGTGCGGCCGGCGACGATCGAGTCGCCCGGCCTGCGGGTGCTGGTCGATACGAAGCCGCCGGTGTTGAAAATCGCGGCCCAGCCGAGCGGCGACGGACGGGTCACGGTCCGCTGGGAGATCGACGAACTGAACCTGAAGCCGAACAGCCTCACGATCGTCTACCGCCCCTCGCCCATCGAACCGTGGCGGGCCTTGCCCATCGATCCGCAAAAGCAGGATACCCCCGAGGCGCTTACACGCGGCGAAGTCACCTTCTGGCCGAAGCCCGGTTCGCGGGAGATTCCGATCCGGGCCGCCGTCTCGGACACGGCCGGCAACACGGCGGTCGCCGACGCTCAGGTGCGGCTCAACGAACTCGCCAATCCGCGATCGTCACAGTCGCAGCGTTTCGGCCGGCCGACGGGCGATGGCGGGCCGGCGCTTACCGCGGAGTCGAATGACGCCGTGACCGTCGCCGGTAAGCCGGCCATCGGACGGAAATATCCCGGGCCGAGGGGGGACTGTCCCAATTTTCGTGCCAGCGAAAATGGGACTGTCCCCTTCACCTTCCCCGGCCTGCCGGCGGGCGAACGGCCGCGGATGGTCAACTCGCGGACCTTCGATCTGGAATACGAGGTCGATTCAGTCGGCCCCTCGGGCATCGGCCGCGTCGAACTGTGGGGCACTACCGACGGCGGGCAAAGCTGGCGGCGCTTCACGGCCGTCAACGACCGCCGTAGCCCCTTGCGGGTCAACGTGCCCGACGAGGGCCTCTACGGCTTCCGCGTCGTGGTGATCAACGGCTCGGGCTTCGGGGCGAAGCCGCCCGCGGCCGGCGACTCGCCCGATCTATGGATCGGCGTCGATCTGACGAAGCCGACGGCGCGGATCGTTTCGGCGCAGCAGGGGGTCGAGTCGGAGTCGGGCCAGTTGATCATCTCCTGGCAGGCCGACGACAAGCTGCTCGCCGCCCGGCCGATTTCGCTCTCGTTCAGTCCCACCCGCGGCGGCCCCTGGACGCCGATCGCCGCCGGCCTGGAGAACACCGGCCGTTACGCCTGGCCGATCGACAACCGCACGCCGCCGACGCTCTTCTTGCGGCTCGAAGTCCGCGACGAGGCCGGCAACGTGGCCGTTCACGAAAGCAGCGAGCCGCTTGCGATCGACCAATCCCATCCCACCGCCCGCATCCGCTCGGTGCGGCCGGTCGGTCAAGCGAAGTAGTCGTCACTTCTTCTATGTCGGCTTATATCCGAGTTTTTTGGCTTCGTCGAAGTCCGCCTTCGCCTTGGCCTTGTCGCCTTTTTTCAAGTATGCGGCGCCGCGGTTGAGGTAGGCGAGCACCAGGTTCGGATCCACACGAATGGCCTCCGTGCAATCGTTGATTGCCCGGTCGATGTCGCCTTTTTTGTAGTAGGCGACGGCACGGTTGTTGTAGGCCAGCGCCTCGCGGGGATTGAGCCGGATCGCTTCGTTGCAGTCGGCAATGGATTTGTCCAACTCGCCTTTCTGGCCCCAGACTAAGCTGCGATTGCTATATGCCCGGGCCAGTTTGGGGGCCAGACGGATTGCAGCGTCATAGTCGGCCAATGCTTTGTCGGCGTCGCCCTGCTTGTAATGGGCCATCCCGCGGTTGCTGTACGCGGCAGCGTTGTCGGGATCGAGCCGGATCGCCTCGGTGCAGTCGGCAATCGCGCGGATCAGATCGCCCCTGCTCTCATAGATCGTGCTGCGATTGCTGTAGGGCTTGGCGAGCTTCGGGTTGATACTGATCGCAGCGTCATAATCGGCCAGGGCCTTGTCGAGCTCGCCGTTTTCGGCGAAAGCAAATCCCCGATTGTTGTAGGCCAGTGCCTCGCTCGGGTCGAGACGGATCGCTTCGGTGCAATCGGCGATGGATTTGCTCAATTCCCCTTTCTTCTGGTAGGCCAGACCGCGATTGCTGTATGCCCGGGACATCTTTGGATCTAGTTCGATCGCCCGGTCGAGGTCGGCCAGGGCCTTATCGACGTCCCCTTTGTCGAGGTGGGTGAAACCACGATTGTTGTAGGCCGCGGCGTCGCGGCCGTTGAGCCGGATTGCCTGGTCGCAATCGGCAATCGCGCTGTCCAGTTCGCCTTTCTTCTGGTAGACCATGCTGCGATTGCTATAGGCACGGCCGAGACTCGGATCGCGCTGGATCGCAGCGTCATAGTCGGCCAAGGCCTTGTTGAGGTCGCCCTTCGCGGCGAAAGCGAACCCTCGGTTGTTGTAGGCCATCGCCTCGCGCGGATCGAGGCGGATCGCTTCGGTGCAATCGGCAATAGCTTTATCGATCTCCCCTCGCTTCTGGTAAGCCAAACTGCGATTGCTGTAAGCCTTTGCAAGCTTCGGATCGAAGCGGATTGCCGCGTCGTAATCGGCCATAGCCTTGTCGACGTCACCCTTCTCATAGTAGGCAAGTCCGCGGTTGTTGTACGCTAGGGTGTTCGTCGGGTCGAGGCGAATTGCATCACTGTACTCGGCGATGGCCTTGTCGTAGTCCCTGCTTTCATAAGCTTGCCAGCCGTGGGCCAGGGCATTCTTGGCTTGTGGGCCTGCTGATCGTTCGCACCCGCCGGGGGCCAGCACGAAGAGTACGAGAACGCCCCAGCACGCGCCCCATTTCACAATCGTTGTCGAAATCGCAGCCGCCGGCCGTTGTCGAATAGTCATCTGTGCGTCCTCACGTTGAGATGTATCGCCGGCCAGCCTGAACGCTGCCGCGCGACAGTCATTAGACATACCGCACTTGACAGCCTTCCGCAAGCGGGCGAATCCGGTTCTTTCCGCCGACTTGCCCCCTTCCCCCCTCCCGCTTCCGCCCTATACTGAGGGCATGGCCGAGAAACCCGCTACCGCGCTCGACTACCTTGCCAATCCGGCGAAATACCCGGCGAAACCGGTGTGCGCGGTCTTTGGCGATGAGACGTTTCTGCGGCGGCAGACGATTCTGGCGCTGCGGTCGGCCGTGCTGGGGGGCGAGGACGCCGATTTCTCGCTGACCGCGTTCGAGGGACGCGATACGCCCTTCCGCGACGTGCATGAAGTGCTCTCGACCGTGGCGATGTTCGGCGGCGGTTGCCGATTGGCCGTTGTCGAGAATGCCGACGATTTCGTCAGCCGCTATCGGCCGCAACTGGAAGATTACGTCGCCAAGCCGAGCCGCAGCGGCGTGCTGGTGCTCGATCTCGATTCGCTGCCGGGCAACACGCGGCTGTACAAGTCGATCGCGGCCACGGGGCTGCTGATTGACGCCGGCTCGCCCCCGCCGGCAAGGCTGACGAAGTGGCTTACGGATTGGACGAAGCAGCACCACCGGGCCGCGATCTCGCCGGCCGCCGCCGATCTGTTGGTCGAACGGATCGGGCCCGAGCTCGGCTTGCTCGACCAGGAGTTGGCCAAGCTGGCGCTGTTGGCGGGCGAAGAGCGAAAGATCACGCCCGATTTGGTCGGAAGGTCGGTGGGCGGCTGGCGGACTAAGACCACCTGGGAGATGCTCGACGCGGCGATGGACGGCCACGTGTCCGACGCGATGCTGCAACTCGACCGGCTGCTGGGTTCGAACGAGCAGCCGATCGCGATCCTGGCGCAAATCTCGGCCTCGCTCCGCCGCTTCGCCGCCGCAACGCGATTGGTGCTCCAAAGCGAGGCCGCCGGCCGTCGCCCCAACCTCCGCCAGGTCTTGGAACAAGCCGGCGTCAAGCCCTTCGTGCTGCAGAAGGCCGAGCGGCAACTCCGCCTGCTCGGGCGGCAACGCGGATCGCAGCTTTATCGCTGGCTCTTGCAGGCCGATCTCGACCTGAAGGGGGAAAGCACGATGCCGCCGCGGGTAATCCTCGAACGGCTCATCGTCCGCCTGGCTGCGCCGCAAGAGCCGGTGGGCAAACGTCGGCCGGCGTGACGCTCGTGCTCTCTTTTCTATAGCCGCTTGCGGTTTCGCAGCGTCCCCGCTGCAACCGATGGTCGCGGCTTTGCAGATCGCCCATTTTATCCACGCTGCCACGGCATCGCGCTTGCGTTCTTCCCAGGTTTTTCATACCATTTGGCCCCTTACGTTTGGGATAATCCCGTCGTTGCGAGCGGAAACGGTCGCCGCAACTTTTGCGATGCGCTGATGCCATGTCCAAATCTCTGTCGATCATCGCTGCCGTGCTCGCCGGGCTCGCTGTGGCCGGATGCGCGGCGCCGTGGACAGGCGACAAGCCAGCGGCGACGGGCTTGACCAATCAGACTGCGATTGGCCCGCGGCGTCCGTGCGATATGCGGCAGCTTCAGGACGTGATGGCCGAATTGCACCAATCGGGCACGATCGACCCCGCGGCCGAAGAACAGTTGGCCAAGGATTTGCAGCAGAGCGATCCGGCGATTTGGCCGTTGGTGATCCAGCAGTGCCGCGCGACGCAAGCGTACCGGTGCGAGGCCGCGCGGCGAAACGGCGCAAGCGACATCGTCCAGCGGCTGCCGCCCACCGGCGGCGCGGCTTTGCCGACCGGCGGCGTTCCGCAGGGTGCATACCCGAGCACGTCGGTCCCGGCGGCCGGCGACGTGATGCAGGCGTCGTTTTCGGCGTCGTTGGGCGAGTGGCGGCAGCGATTGAACGGCGCGATCGAGGCGTTGGAGGCCGAGACGTCAGCCAATCCGCCCACGCCCGGCGACGTGACCGAAGAGGCGCGGCTGCGTCTGCTCTACACCGTGGCCGGGCGGCGTGAAGATGCCGCGCGGCCGATCCTTGACGCCGCGCCCGCCACGCAGCAGTTCTTGTCGAAGGAGGTCGAAGGGCTGGGCGTGTGGCTCGATGCCGAGCACGTGCCCGACCCGGTGCGCCGCACGGTCGAGGCGAAGCCCGCGTTGACCGCGGCGTTGGCCCATCTCGGCGAAACCGCGCCGCTGATGGTCCGCAACGCCAGCTTTTGCAGCGAGGCGCTCGGCTTCGGCTCGTTCAAGAAGGTCGAAAAGTATGAGTTCTGCCAGGACCAGAACGTGTTGTTGTACGCCGAATTGGTGAACTACTCTGCGGAACCGGTCGACAAGGGATTCCGCACGTCGCTGCGGAGCGGTTACCAGATTCTCGATTATCTCGGCCGTCAGGTCGCTTGGCGCAAATTTCCGCCGACGCAGGATTTCTGCAAGAACGTCCGCCGCGATTTCTTCATCGCCTTTCATCTCCGCCTGCCAAACAAGATGGCCCCGGGCAAGTACCTGCTGCGACTGGTGATCCAGGATACGATGCGGCAGAAGACCGGCCAGGCGTCGGTCGAATTCACGGTGAAGGAGGGGAAGGCGGACGACGGAAAGAAGAAGGAGAAAAAAGAAGAGAAGAAGGAACGCTGATTCTCGCTAATCTCCGCTGACTGCTTGTTGTTCTGGTTCCCACGCTCTGCGTGGGAACCGCGCAGTTTCGCGTCGTGACGAACGATGCAGAGCGTTACGGACAGGGGAGTTCCTGCGCGGAGCGTGGGAACGAGGGCGGGCTGAAGCCAGTGCATCTTGCCCCGGCTGCTTTCGGCGTTTATCATTAACGGTTTTCCAGGATTGCCTTTTGCCTCCACCGTCTGCCTCGATGATTCGCCGCATTGACACGCCGCCAGAAGTTCCGCTGCCGCTGTTGATTACCGGCGTGGCCGGAGTGCCGGGCTACAATGCGATGGCGTATTTCCACGCGAAGTATCCCGGACAGGTTGTCGGCGTTCGCCAGGCCGAGAACTTCCGGCTGGTCGGCCCGGGCGTGGTCGCCTGCAACGCCGAAGACCGCGAGGGACTTGCACGACTTTTCCAGCAATACGAGTTCGCCTCCGTGCTCGATTGTGCCGGCAACTGCGCGCTTAGGCAATGCGAGTTCGCCCCGGAGATCGCGTGGCGAATCAACGTCGAAGGGGTGCAAAACCTGCTGTCGCAGAGCGTGCCGCGCAGCGCGCGGTTGGTGCATCTCTCCTGCGATCTGGTTTTCTCCGGCGACGACGGCCGCGGCGGTTACCTCGAAACCGATCCGACCGATCCGGTGACGGTCTACGGCCGCACGATGGCGGTCGGCGAAGAGGTCGTGCTGGCGGCCGACCCGACCGCCTGCATCCTGCGGATTTCGCTGCCGATGGGCGTCAGTTTCAGCGGCCACGCGGGGGCGATCGATTGGATCGTGTCGCGTTTCAAGAAATCGCGGCCGGCCACACTTTATTTCGACGAGATTCGCACCCCCACCTACACCGATTGCCTTAATCGGCTTTACCAACGGATGCTCTGCCACGAACTGAGCGGCATTTTTCACGCCGGCGCGCGGCGGTGGTTGAGCCTCTACCAGATCGCGCAGATCATCAATCGCGTGGGCGGATACGATGCGAATTGCCTGATGGGGACGCCGCGACGCGACGCCGGCCCCGTCCCGCCGCGCGCGGCAACGTCTGCATGGACTGCGGCAAGCTGATCCGTGCCTTGGGCTGCGACCCGTTCGACCCGTGGCCCTACTGCGATTCGTTGGTGCCCACGCACGCCGATTGGCACCGCGAGCGTCCGCCGGACGAGCCCCGATCGCCGAAGCAGTTGCTCCGCGTGTTGGCGGCCAACCCGAACGTGCGTGGAACGGCCTGTTAATCGAGCCCCCCTTGCGCGGACCGCGGATCATCGGCCGAAGAAACACCACCAGAAATTCAGCCCCACGTCGGGTGCAAAGCAGCTTCCGGCCTCGGCTCAGGCGGCCGAGGTGACGGTGGAGCGGCGGACATAGGCACACCCCGGCCGAGTGCGAAGGTAGCGCCCGAGACGGTCGTCGTCGCATAGAGTAGCGGCCCGGACTTGGAGTATCGCTTCCGCCCCCTCTGGGTCGTTCCAAAACATCTCCGTCCCCTTCACCCGGTAGTTCACCTCTTTGACCAGCGACTCCATCAAGGCCGACGTTACCGGCAACCCAAGGCGTCGATAATGCGGATAGTCCATGCGACCGCGGTTGTTCCGCAGATAACGTGCGGCATCGACGATCGGTTTACGCGGATCGTTCTCGTCCAGCTTGGCCGTGTCGTCAAGACCATGCGGAGCCAACCAACGCTTCAGTTCGTCCATCGCCTCCATCGCCCGACCTTGCCAACATGCGCGGGCCATGCGCAGATAGCACGACCACGCAACGGAGAAATCCGGGTGCATCGCCAGTGCCGCAGCGTACAGATAACTCAGCGCGTGGATGAAATCAAGGATGGGCACAAAGTTTGGAAAGTAGTGCTTCCACACAAACCAATGCCAGGGAAGACCGTCTCCCACAAAGGCACGCGCAGGCGCCTGCGGAAAACGACGACAGTCGGCCTCCCGCTTCATCTGTTGCCCGAAGACGCTGGCCTCTGCCATGCTCGAAAGACACGTGCGCACCAGACGCTGGGGACGCCAAGCCTTCTCGCCAGGCGGCGCGGCAGATACCGCCGAAATCGCTGGCGGAGCCTCTTTTTCCGCTAATTTCGCCACTCGCTTGGGATCGGTGAACGCACGCGGAAGTTCCGGTTCGGGGTCTTCCGCAAACGTCTGGTGCGTCATTCGCAGCAAATTGGCGTTCTTGGTCTCGCGCCAAGCCTCGCCATGAACGCCGCGACCTTGGCCCGGTTTCCGTGTGCGAATTCGTCCGCCGTCAGCTTCCACGACGGCCAACTCGGGTGGATTCTCGGGGGCTTGGACCAGTTCGGGCGCATCCCCTTCATCTCGCAACTCCGCCAGTTCCATCCCCACTTGGTGCGTTACACGCTGCACCGTGCTCGCTGAGACCTCGTTACCACCGACGTGCTTCAGCACCAGCGACGCGCGTTGGCTCGATCGCGTCTCGGCCGAGGCATACACGATCCTCTGCGTCATCGCCGGCGTTAGTTCCCGACTGTCCAATCCCATCGCTGCCCGCAGAGGGAAAAAAATCCCGCCGACAGCGGGTACAAGTCCCTTTCCATTCCAAGATGGGGACCGCACCGTCGGTCGAGAGAATCGTACGGGCCACCAACTCCAGCGAACAAACTTCGCCACAGGTCGGACAGGCGGCGCTGTCGGGACTTTCCGCCGTCATCTCCCGCGCGGCCCATTCCTGAAAGCAACAACTCCAACGGGTCGCCAACCGATGGGAAGCCGCCTCGATTTGACTGAAATGGAGCGGGGTCTTCCGGTCCCAGCCCGCCAAAATGGTCTCGATGATCGCATCCTTCGCCTCAAGCAAAACCCGCTCGAATTTCCGCTGTAAATGCTGCGAAATGCCGTCCATGACAGATCCTCCACGATCCAAAGTGACTTCCTATCCTGCGACAAATTGCCATCTTAACCGAAAAACGCCAGATTCTCCTATTGACGTTTGCTTGAGCCACGTTGGGACACCGGAAGCTGCTTTGCACCCCCCCACGTCGGACCGGGGGTTGCGGCCGCTCTAGCAACTCGCTATTCTAGAATTTGTCAGGGAGTTTCTCGCGCCTTCGATTCTCTTATTTCTCTCGTCAGGGGGTGCGCCGATAATGTCCTTTGATTTCGAGTTCGCCTGCCCAAAGTGTGGTGCAACGCTTCACGGCAAGAACAAGTGGATAGGGAGGAGTGCTACTTGCAACAAGTGCCAGCAGCGTATGGTCATTCCGCCGAACCCGTCGGCGGCGCCACAGCCAACGTCCCGGCCTCCCGAAGTGGTGACCCCGCCGCCGGCCACCCGAGCGGCAACGACTGCTCAACCAACCGAAGTAAGGCGCGCCGTGCCGCCACTTCCACTTGAGCAGCGCGCACCAGGCAATTACCGGGTCCCCAGCAGCGAAGTGGAGCCGGTGACGGTCAACGCGATCCAAGTCAACGTGGCTGACAACAGACCATCGAACAGCCTCGGCGTCGGTTCGATTGTGCTCGCGGTCGTTGGTTTACTGACCCTGTGCATTCCCGTGGTTGCGTTGCCGCTTCTTCTTCTCGGCCTAGCACTTGGAATAGCAGGGTTTGTGGTTGCGATGAAGCGTAGTGGCCGCGGGATCGGCCTGCCAATCGCTGGGTCGGCGATATGCGGAGTATTGCTAATCCCTCCGACTATTATGTTGCTTACCGTCGGCGGATGCGTCGCGGCGCTGGGAACGGCCGCCACGGAACCGCACCAGGTGCCGGTCGGAGGAGGGCCGACGGCCGCCGGAGGGCCGATGGCCGCACCGGTGGCTGCCGATCGGGTCGGAGGCGGCGCATTTAGTTCGACGGACTTTGAAGCCACCATGCGGTGGGCGCGAGGCCTCTTCGCGGAGTGGGAGGATGACAAACAGCGCGCCATGAACGAGAATCTCGGAAACCAGATCGCAACTCAGAAAGCGGTCGCCCGCGCCAACAGCGAGGCCGAGCGCCGGGTCGAAAGCGAATTCTCCAAAATCGGGAATCGATCCGTCCGATGGAGATTCACTGTCGAGAACGTAACATCTGGAACTGGCAACGAGCCGGGGCGAGTTTACTTCAAAGGGACGCCACGGTCCGGGTTCTTTTCTAGCGAGAGCGTATATGCGTATTTCGGCAAAGGGTATGAGCCGGGTTACGTCTCCATCGGAGATGGCGTACCGTTGCCAGTCGCCGAAAGGCTGCGCCCGGTGATTCTGTGGTCGTCAAAGGCACCCTAATGGGTTTTGACAGCCAAAATCGGTAGTGAATTCAAGGTATTGTGCTAGCACACCACTGCTAGCAGGCGCATTTTGTGGTTGCCTTTGGCGGCGTTGCTTGAGAGTAATTGAAAGGAGGGTCCATGAAGTAACTTCGCAAAGGAGGATGAATCGTCATGTACCAGCGAACTTTGAAACTTTCACAGGCTCAGCGCAGGACGTTGGTTGAGTATCGGAACCATGATCGGCGTCCGGACGTGCGGGAACGGTGTGCGGCGATCTTGAAGGTCGCCGACGGCCAATCGCCTCATGCGGTAGCGACTCAGGGACTACTGAGACCGCGAGATCCTGACACCGTGTACCATTGGTTGGATTGCTATGAACAACACGGGATCGAAGGACTGTTGCGGCGGCGGCAGGGAGGCAGCCGTCGCCGTCCCTTTCGAGCAGCGGGAACAGGTGTTGGAGCGGCTGCGGCAAGGCCCCGGCGAGGAAGCTCGCCGCGAGGCGATGCCGACAGCCGCTGGTCCGCCGCCCAGCCGCTGGACGTTGCGGACCATTCGCGCCAGCATTAAGACGATCCAGAATTACACGCTCAGTGGCGTGTGGCGGTGGCTCCGTCGCAAACTGGGAGTGAAATTGCGTTCGGGTCGGGTCCAGCATTTTAGCCCGGATCCGCAGTATCGAAGCAAGGTAGCCAAACTGAAACGATGCCTGTGAGCAGCGGCGCAACCCCCAGGAAACGACATTGCTGTTCATCGACGAAATGGGGTACGCCGTCTAGCCCGAGCCGGCGCCGAGTTGGGCTGCCGCCCCGCCCGCGGCTCCACCGCAAGCGGATCGGCAACAGTCCAACAATGGGCTGTGGCGTGTGATCGGCGGCCTGAACGCCTGCAGCGGAAAAGTGACCTACGTGGACAACTACATTATCGGTCGAGCCAAGGTCATCGAGATGTATGAACGGATCGCGAAAACTTACGCTCGCGCCAAGACGATCTACGTCGTTCAAGACAATTGGTCGATCCATACTCATCCCGACGTACTCACGGCCGTGGGGGCATATCCTCAAATCAAGCCAATCTGGTTGCCGACTTACGCCCCCTGGCTGAACCCGATCGAAAAATTATGGCGATGGCTGAAGGAGACAATCCTCAAAATGCACCGTTTGGCCAACGACTGGCCCGCCTTGCACCAGCGCGTCACCGACTTCCTGGAGCAATTCGCCCGCGGCTCGAAACAGCTTCTGCGGTACGTAGGGTTGCTCGGCAACGGTCAACTGGCCCAATCGCTGCATTTTACGTGATTACTACCGAATCTGTTTGTCAAAACCCATCAGGTGGATGTGGGCACGAGGGTTGGGCCGTACGCGCAGAGCGGGGTAAACGACGTTGTGGTCGTTGCAATAAGGCTTACGCAGATCGAAGTGGAGTCTCCGAATTGAGAAGGCGGAACAGTCGCTGGAGGAACTGTTGAGTCAATCGAGGCCCGTGGTTGGGCCAGGTGCCTGCCCCATCCGTGTCATCGCGGGGGCGGCAAAACGCTGCCTAACGGCCTCCTGAATTTGGTTTGACTAATACCGGCGCCTATTGTCAAAGCTCGAGAAGGCAGGAACCGCGATCGCCCCCGCGCTGGACTCCCGGAACGTGCCGGTATAGACTAGAGCATTGGGACGGAGGTTGGTTCGCATGTCGCCGGCGGCCGAAAATGTGATCGAGCGGCTTGACGGAGCGCGGCAGAAGTGGTGGCTCTTCTCGCTTTTGACCACCGCCGTGCTGGCGGCGAGCCTCTCGCTGGCCGCGTTCCTCGTGTTGATCGTGGCCGACGCCCTCCTGAAGTTCTCGCAAGGTTGGTTGCAGGGGCTGACGTCGGCCTGGTTATTGTTGAGCGGCGTGCTGGCGGCGATCGTGGCGCGGCGGCTGCTGGGCGGCCAGCGGAGCCTGGAGGCGGCGGCCCGCCGCGTCGAGGCCGAGTTCCCCGAGCTTGGCAATAGCCTGATCAATCTGGTGCAGCTTTCCGAGGACGCGAAGAACGACAGCCCGGCGTTCCGCGAGGCAGCCATTCGCGAAGCGGCCGTGCAGATTGGCGATTTGCCGCTCGACCGCGCGGCGACCCGCGAGTCGCGCCCTCGGCGGTTGCTGCACTGCATGCAGACGCCGCGCGATCTGGCCGAGTCGCTCGTGGTTCTCGTCCTGCTGATCGCGATTGCAGCGTTCTGCCAGAGCAGGGTCCCCGCCTGGGGCTCGACGTTCTCGCGGCTGTCGACGCCGTGGAAGTTCGTGCCTTCGGTCGGATCGGTCAAAATCGTCCGCGTCACGCCCGGCAACGCCGAGGTGCTGGTCGGCGAGACGGTCGAGATCGTTGCCGAGATCGAAAACCCAGCGGCCAAACCGCACCAGGCCTGGCTCTTCGTCGCCGGCGACGCCGAGCCCGAAGCGAAGCTGGCGATGACCGCCGACAAGAAACGTCTGCGGTATCGGGCGACCGTTCCTTCGGTGCTCAAGCCGTTCCGCTATCGCCTGGAGATCGGCGACTCGCAGACCGTGCAGTATTCGATCGGCGTGCGCGAGAAACCGGTCGTCGAAAACGCGGAAATCACCTTCCGCTACCCGGCCTATCTCGGCCGCAAGGACGAAACCGTCCGCCAGACGAGCCTCGACATCGAGGCGCCGCAATACACCGTGGCGAGCCTGCGTCTGCGGCCTTCCACGCCCGTGGCCAAGGGATTTTTGGAGATGAAGCGCGAGCAGTTCGCCGGCCGCGTCGAGGAAGAGGGCCGCCTGCTGACGGCCGATCTGCCGATGCTCGACAGCGGCACTTATCTCGTGCGGCTGTTTAACGACGCGGGGCACACCGATCGCAGTCCGCGGCAAAACCGCGTGACGGTCGTGCGCGATGCGCCGCCGACGGTCGAACTCTTGAAGCCGGCCCGGCAGAGCACCGCCGCGCCCGGCGCGAAGGTCGTCGTGGTGATCCGCGCCGGCGACGACCATGGCCTGGGGCGGCTGCAATTGGAGATGAAGCTGGCCGAGCCCGGTTCGGCGGACGCCGAGGCGACGGTGGTTCAGCAATGGTCGGACTTTCCCGGTGACTCGACGACGACCGCGGTGCGCCAGCATCGCCTGCAACTTAAACGCGGCACGTTCAAGCCGGGCCAGACGGTTCTGATCCGCGCCGTGGCTTGGGACAGGCGGGCCATCAGCGACTGGGGGCTCGATCTGAAGCCGCAAGAGACCGCCGGCAGTTGGCACTCGATCAAGATCGTCGCCGAGGAGGTCGAGGCGGCCGCCGCCTTGCAGCAACTCGACGGCCTGCGCGAGGCGATCTGGAAACTATTGGAGAAGCAGCTTCTCGCCCGCTCTGTCTCCTCCCCGCTACTTTCGGGAGAGGAGCCAGGGGCCAGGGGCCAGGGGTCAGGGGTTAGGGACTCCAAATCTCAAAATCTCAAAATCTCAAAATCTCCAGATCAGGCCGGCCCTCACCCTAACCCTCTCCCAAAGGGAGAGGGGACTAAGATTGTCGGCGACGTTCGCGCTCGGCAGATCGAAATTCAGAAACAGACCGCCGAGTTGGTGAAGTCGATCGGCTCGACCGATCGGAAGGAGCGGCTGACGACCAAGCGGGTGCTGAGCGGCCTGGCGTTCGGCGAAATGGTTGAGGCGGTTGCGGTTTGCGACGCATTGTTGAGAGGAGATGTGCCGCCCGATCTGAAAGAGCATCGGGCCGACGTGCCGTCGGCCGCTAAACGACAGGGGAAATCAACGGCAAACGGCGACGTCACAAAGGAACGTTTAGCGGCCGCTGGCACGGTGGCCAGCGCGGCTCCGGCCCTGCAATTGATCGCGTCGCAAGACCGCATCATCGACGTGTTGCGGAAGTTGCTCGATGTTGCCCGGCTGGCGCAGGCGGATATGTTGGCCGAAATGAAGGAGCGGCCCGGCGGCAATCTGCCCGACGACGCGAAGCACACGCTCGAAGAAATCCGCAAGAAGCTCGACAAGTTCCTGGCCGAGCAGAAGAAGATCATCGAGGCGAGCGAAAATCTCGCCAAGACGCCGGTCGAGGATTTCGCGGCGAAGGAGGAGGAACTGCTCAAACGCATGGCCGCCGCCGAAGACGATTGGGCCAAGTTCATCAACGACTTGCACTCCGATCTGAGCAAGCTGCCCGAGCAGGACTTCGCCAATTCCTCGATGGCCAAGGAACTGGTCGAAATCCAAACCGAATTGAAAATGGCGGAGGACGCGCTGCTGAAGAAATCGGCCGACATCGCGGTGCCGCTGGAGCAGTTGGGCTACGAAAGGGCCGAGGAACTGAAGACCAACTTCGAGAAGTGGCTGCCCGACACGCCCGACCGCGAGAAATGGAGCCAGGAGGAATCGCTGACCGACAAAGACAAAGAGGCCCCCATGGCCGAATTGCCGACGGAACTGGAAGACATGGTCGGCGATCTGATGGAGAAGGAAGAGGACCTGTTCGACGAGATGGAAGACGTCTCCAGCAGCGCCGCCGATTCGCTTGACAAGGGCGCCGGCTGGGACGCCACGGACGGGCCGATCTCGAACATGAGCGCCAAGGGGGTCACCGGCAACCGCCTGCCCAACACGAGCGAAATCGGCGGCCGATCGGGCGAGGGACGCCAGGGCAAATCGAGCGGCGAATACGTCGGCGACGAGGCGGTGGGCAAGGGCGGCCGCAAAACGCCCAGCCGGCTGACGCCCGATCCGATCGTCAAGGGGCAGATCAAGGACCACAGCAAGCAGTCGGCCGGCGGCGCCACCGGCGGCGGCAAGGAGAGCGGCAAAGGGGGCGAAGGGCTGGAAGGGCCCGCGCCGGCAATCCCGGCCGCCGCAGCCCCGAACGCCTCGCCGCCAAGCAAGCGGTGTTGCGCAACAAGGCCCAGGGCATCGACCTGAAATTCCAGGTGGCTGATTTCCATCACACCG
Organism: uncultured Planctomycetaceae bacterium; assembly: GCA_963823895.1. Lineage (GTDB taxonomy): Bacteria > Planctomycetota > Planctomycetia > Pirellulales > Thermoguttaceae. Next base: position 131,965 of record CAWGNG010000019.1, on the reverse strand, counting down.
ACCTGAAGAAGATGATCGAGGTCATGGCCCAAGTCGAGCGCGACGTGAAGGCCGGCCGCTACCAGAACGCCCTGCGGCAGCGAAAAGTGCTGGCCGAGGGATTCCGCAACGTCAAGCAATACCTCGAAGGCGAGTTCGAGGTCCGCAAGGACACCACGTCGAACCTGCCCGCCGACATTCAGAAGGAAATTCTCGGCGCCATGCAAGACCCTTCGCCCGCCGGCTGGGAAGAATTGAACCGGCAATACTTCGACCGCTTGTCGCACGACGGGGAAAAGTAGGACGCCGATTGGGATTGCAACCTGAGAAGCGGGGAGTGCAAAATGCAAGACGAGGAATGCAAATTGCAAAATGCAAATTGCAAAATGCAAATTGATGGCGGATGGTTGCGTGACGGCCCCTTCCATGAGAGACATCTTGCATTTTTCATTTTGCATTTTTCATTTTGCATTCTTTTCGCGACGTCCTTGCTCGATCTTTCCTCCGCCGCACTGGCCACCGATGCTCGCAAAGTCGTAATTCCCTTCGATTTCGTCTCGAAGTTCGACGATGGCCGTTATGGGCAGATGGTCGGCGAGATGATCTGGAAGAAGCTCTCCGCCGATAGCGGCTTCATCGTGCCGGAGTCGATGCTCGACGTGCGCGACTATTGCGAAAGCCACAAGTTGCGCCCCTCGCCCGAGATGAACCTCGATAAAGTCAAGGGGATCGTCACGGACGATTTCGGCGGGCAGATCGGCATCTGGGGGAGCATCGAGCGGGTGGCCGGCGAAGAGGGCGAGGTTTACGACATCGTGCTGAAATGCGTCGATTTCTCGGTGAAACCGAAGCCGAAAGTGATTTACGACGTCAAGGCCCGCACCAAGTCGATGAGCGAAATCCCGCACCTGTACGTCAAAGCGATGCTCGACGCCCTGGCGGGAAAGAAGCCGCAGGGCGGGGCTTCAGTGCTGACGGTCGATAACGGCTGGCAAAAGAACAAGAACCTCGTGGCCGGCGATTTCGAACAGGGCAGCGGCGGTGTGCCCAAGGGTTGGGACAAGGTGGCCGGCCAGCAGCGCGAGCCGCTCGGTCGGCTGGTGCGTTGGACGACCGAGAAGGGCAATCCTGCCAACAAGGTCATTCGCTTCACGCTCGACCGGGACGTCGCCGAAAACGAAGGCGTGATGTACTACAGCGATTTCTTCCCCGTCGAAGAAGGTGCGACGTATCGTTTCCAGTGCCGCTGGCGCTCGACCGCCCCGGCCGCGAAGGTTTTCATCAAGTGCTACGACGCCGACGAAAGCGGCCGGCGGCGCGAGGTCTATCGCAGCCAGCAGAATCTCAAGGGGCCGAACGACAAGTGGAACGTGCAGAGTGAGGATTTCACGCCGAAGCACACGAAATACTCGCCGAAATGGGGTCGGGTGATGCTCTATGCGTATCTCAGTCCCGGCGAGGTCGAGTTCGACGACGTCGTGGTCAAGCAGGTTTCGTCCGCCCCCTCCGGCGCCGCCGCCAAGGTCCGCCGCCATTCGAGCGAGTCGAAAATCACCGTCAAGGAGATGGAGGAGGACCGGCGGCGCAGCGGGGAGTCGAAACGCGGCGGGGAATAGGGTAATATGAACGACATGCCCCATCACGGCCATTCCGATTACTCGACGCGCGACTTCGGCACCAGCCCGCTGATGTTCTACTACGAAGTGACGCTGGCGTGCGACCTGGCGTGCAAGCATTGCCGGGCGTCGGCGCAGGAGCGGCCGCACGCGGACGAGCTTTCGACGGCCGCGGCGAAGGGGCTGCTCAATCAGGCCGCCGCTTTTCCGCGTCGCCCGACGCTGGTTCTCACCGGCGGCGATCCGCTGAAGCGGGGCGACCTGCCGGAGTTGATCCGCCACGCCGCCGCGGCTGGATTGCAGCCGGCGCTGACCCCCTCGGCCACGCCGCTGGCTACCTTCGAGGCGTTCGAGCGGGTGCGCGAGGCCGGCGTACGCTCGCTGGGCATCAGCCTCGATGGGGCGGACGCCGGCACGCACGATGCCTTCCGCGGCTTCGAGGGGAGCTTCGCTCGGACGATGCAGATGCTTGATTTCGCCCGGACGCTCGAAATGCCGGTGCAAGTCAATACGACGATCACCCGCCGCAACGTCGCCCAGGTCGATGCGATCGCCGAACTGCTGGCCGGCAAGGGGATCGCGATGTGGTCGGTCTTTTTCCTCGTACCGGTGGGTCGGGGCATCGAAGAGCAACGCATTTCGCCGGCGGAGTACGAGTTGGTCTTCGAGCGGCTTTGGGTTCACTCGCGGCGGCAACCGTACGCGGTGAAGACGACCGAGGCGCCGCATTACCGGCGGTTCGTCCTGCAGCACGGCGGCGATCCGCTGGCCGGACCGGACGCCGCCCACGGGCGAAGCCGCCGCGCGCCGCTGGGCGTGGGCGACGGCAAAGGGATCATGTTCGTCAGCCACACCGGCGAGATCTACCCGGCCGGCTTCCTGCCGATCTGCTGCGGGCGCTTCCCGCACGATTCGGTGATCGACGTTTATCAGAATCACCCCGTGTTTCGCGCCCTGCGCGAGCCGGACGGCTTCAAAGGCCGCTGCGGCATCTGTGAATACCGCCACGTTTGCGGCGGCAGCCGGGCGCGGGCGTTCGCGCTCACCGGCGACTTCCTGGAGAGCGATCCCGACTGCGGCTATGTCCCGCGGGGATGGCGGGGTGAAACCGTTTCAACGTTCTGATCACCACAAACCATGCTGCGCGTTGGAACGAAGCACATCGCTCACCTTGAAGCCGGCGTCAGATCGAAAAAGACCGCTGTCCAGGGACTGACAAACCGTGTGAAAACGACCCTTCCTTCATCGTCGCTTTGCAACGATTCCGTGGGTGCCCCGTTGCGCGACAGTTCCCATCGCGTCCTCGGCGGCAGATCGGCGACGACGTGGCGAACGTCCGTTGCCGCTTGACTGCACAATTCGATCCATTTTCGCGCGCGGTGTGATCCACCGGCCAGGTTTCGATGAGAATGGCCAGCGGCTCGGCGTTCGAGCGGACGAGCGTCATCGAAGGCGTCTTGGCCGCGGCACGGAAATAGCGGAGCGTGTTTTGTTTCGCATCGACCGCGAACGCCTTCTTGTCGCGGAGCGTGAATTTGTCGACGGTGATGCCATAATCGTCCGTTTTCAGATCGATGACGTAGTCTTGGCCGCGGAGCCAGTACTTCAGTTGCGTGCCGCTGAGTTCCGGCGTGATGTGGGGGTCGAGGCGGAGCCGGTTCCACTTCGGCTGGATGCCGTAGATGTTGCGGTAGAGTCCGACGATGGGGCTGGCCATGTTTGAGAGGATGTCGCCCCCTTCGCCGGTTTGCGACTTGCGCAGGTAACGCTGGAAGGCCAGTCCGTCGTGGCGGTACTTGTCGATGACGTTCTCGACGATACGCACGGCCACCTCGGGCCGATGCTGGACGTACGCCCGGATGCCGAGCTCGCCCCACGCCAGGAAGATGTCGCCGTTCTCGTAGGTTGGGAACGGCCCGCCGCCGCCTTCTTCCGGCTGATAGGACGACATGCACAGCGGCCAGAAGAAAAGTTTCTCGCGCTGCACCTGCGCTTCGATCTGATCGAGAATGGCGGCCCTTCGCGCCAGGTTGTCGCAAAGTCCGCAGGCGATCGCCAGGAAATTGACGGGCGTAAAGAGGTTCGTGCCGTGGATCGAACCATCCTTGTCGCGCCAATGGACGTAGCAGCGGTGATCGGGATCCCACAGCCCGCCCTCGGCGATGGGGCGATTGAAGGTTTCTTTCAGTTTCGCCGCCGCCTTGCGATACTTTGCGGCCATGGCCGAATCGCACAACTGCTCTTCGACATCGGCCCAGGCCGTCAGGGCGTTGTACATCTGAGCGTTCACCAGGCCGTTCTCGAACGCGGCCCAAACGATGTCGGCCCAATCGCTGCCTTTCTTTTCCTTGAGACTGTCGGTCATCACCTCGACCAGGCCGTTGCCGTTGCTGTCGCGGCGGAGCATGTAGTCGAGGGCTTTTTCGCAGGTCGCTTTGTGGCGGCGGACCCATGCCAGGTCGCCGTTGAAATCGAACTGTTCGGCCACGTTGGCGACGAAACAGGGCTGCGAGTCGAGCATCCAGCCCCACTGACACTCGTAGAAGCCGAAGGCGTCGTAGCTGCCCGGCATGGCGTCGCCGGCGTCGTAGAACCATCGCGGCTTGACGCGGCCGTCGCGGCCGACGGCGTGATCGCGCTGATAATCGAGCGTATCGGAGTACGACTGGAAATAGTACGGATCGTCGATCAACAATCCCAACTGGGCGATCCATTGCTCTTGCAGCACGGCGTAACCGCTGTACCAGCCGTTGCTGCCGTGGATGTTCGCGTCGATCGCCCCGAGCCGGGCGATCGTGTTGGCGATCTCCCGCACCGCGCCGCCGTCGATGCCCCGCAGCGTGCCGCGATCGTACGCTGCGGAGTATTTCGGAGCCGAAAGCGCTATTACCAGAGGCCTCGTGCTCCGTGCAATTGGAAATGCCGCCCAAACGTCTTGCCGGTTGCGGAGGAAGCGACTCTTGCCGTACTTCGGCGACACTTCGTCTTCACGATTGGTCACCGTATAGTTGCACGAGATTACGCCATGCGGATGTCGGCTGAAGCGAACGGCAATATGCCGACCGTCGTATACTCTCGGCAGGATTCGCAAGCAGGAATCGCTCTCTTTGCTCCAGAACGTGACCGGCCCGGTGTGAACGCCGTAGCTGGCTACGGGCGTGTCGAAGAGCTTGAACCAGGCGACGCCGCCGGTGCCGAGCAGTGCGCCGGTCCAGCTTCGGTCGGTGAAATCAAAACCGGGAAAGTACTCGTCCTCCAACGTGCCGATCGAGCAGTCTCGCGAGATCATCCACAGGATTTCATCGCCGTGAGCAACAAAGGCCCACCGCTCGTCTACTTCGACGCCGCCGCCCTGCAAATGTATATCCTCAACGCTGACCGTGTTCCCCTCCACCGTGACCTTGGGCGTCGGCACACTGCGGGTCGTGTACCATTGGCCGGCGACCTTGATGCCGCTGCACACGCCCGTAGCCGACGGGACCACTTCGCGGCCGCGGACGAGGACCTGATCCAACATGCAGCGGCCGTCGTAGTTCAGCCGCAGCACGAGGTTCTTCTCGCCGTCGGCCATCGTGATCGTCTTTCCGGCGGCGTCATGTGTCACTGTGCCCGAAGTCGTTGCTGCGATTGCAAACGAGGGCAGGAACAAAACGAAGAAGAGAACTGCATTGACGGATTTCATAGAGAATCCTTGAGCGTGACCCGGACGTTATTCCATTTTCAGATTCTATCCCGGGAACCATGTGAGAACAACCAGTTCCCGGCGTAGGCTGTAGGCCACGGGGTCATTGACAAATCCGCCTGAGATATGCGAGGCTATGGTAGTCGCGAGTGACATCGCCAGGCGGCGTTGCTAAGCGATCGACTGCGGCCCCGCCAATATCCCACCGTCCTCCCTCCTATTCGTCTCCCGCAACCAAGCGGGCGGGTTCGTCTGAATTCCCAATCACGAAGTCCGATGGAAACAGCATGAATCGTACAGCAACAATGGCGATTTGCGTCGGCTTGGCGATGGCGATGCCGTCGGTTTCTCGTGCGGCGGCGACCTTCTATGTGGCGGCAGACGGCAATGACGCCTGGTCGGGGAGACTCGCCCAACCGGCGGCCGACAAGAACGATGGCCCCGTTCGCACGTTGGAGCAAGCCCGCGACAATGCCCGCAGACTTCGAGCGTCTGGCTCGCTTGCCACAGGCGTCACCGTCGTCGTTCGTGCCGGCGTCTATCCGATCGTCCGCACGTTCTCACTTGATCCGCGGGATTCAGGAACGCCAGAAAGCCCGACGATTTACCAGGCTTATCCCGGCGAAACAGTCCTTCTCGTCGGAGGGCCAAGCGTTCCGGCCGGCGCCTTCAAGCCGGTGACCGATTCCAGGGTTTTGCAGCGGCTTGACTCGGCCGCCCGTGGACACGTCGTTCAAGCCGATCTTCATGCACTGGGCATCGGCGATGTGCCGGGGCTGCCGGTGAAATACCAGGGCGCGGCAGCGGCGCCGGAATTGTTCTGCAACGGCCGCCGCATGACCGTGGCCCGCTGGCCGAACGAAGGCTGGACGACGATCGCCGAAATCATCGCCCCCGGTTCTTGCCCGCGCGTCGGCGACAAGGGGAAGGTGGGCGGCGTATTCGAGTACTCGGGCGAGCGGCCGTCGCGTTGGAACGTCGCCTCCGGCGTCTGGCTGCACGGCTACTGGTGCTGCGATTGGTACACCGAGGTCATCCAAGTGAAGCAGATCGATCGCGAGAAACGGCAGATCACGCTGGCCGCCCCCTCGATATACAGCGTGCAGCAGGGCAACCCTTCGCCGCGGCGGTACTACGCACTGAATCTGATCGAGGAGCTCGACTCGCCGGGCGAGTATTTCATCGACGCCAAAACGGGGCTGCTCTATTTCTGGCCGCCGGCGCCGCTGGCGAGCGCGAGGGTCGTTCTTTCCACGCTGAAAGGGCCGGTGGTCGCGATCCACGACGCGCACGACGTCGTTTTCCGCGGTTTCACAGTCAAAGCCTCCTTGGCCGACGGCATCGACGTTGTCGCCGGCCGCGACGTTTGCGTTCAAGCCTGCGAAATCCGCAACACCGCCGAACTGGGCGTCAGCGTCTCGGGCGGCAGGAAGAATCGGGTTGAGGACTGCGACATCCACGACACCGGCACGGGCGGCATCGTCCTTTCCGGCGGCGATCGCAGGACTTTGACCCCCGCGGACCACGAGGCGGTGAACAATCACATCTGGCGATTCTCAGCGCTGAAGCAGACCTACTCGCTGGCCATTGTGCTGCAAGGAGTCGGCAACCGCGCCGCACACAACCTGATTCACGACGTCCCGCACGAAGCGATCGGCATCGTCGGCAACGATCACGTCTTCGAGTACAACGTCATCCATCACGTCTGCACCGAGACCGACGACAGCGGCGCGTTGCACAAAGGCCGCAATCCCTCGTGCCGCGGCAACACGTATCGCTACAACTTCTGGTACGACATCGGCAGACCGATGGGGCACGGCACGGCGGCGGTCTACTTCGACGATGGCGACGGCGGCGACACGGTTTTTGGCAACGTCTTTCTTCGCTGCGGCGATCCGGGCCGCGGCTCGTTCGGCACGATCTTCTCCCACGGCGGCCACGACAATCGGGCCGAGAACAACATCTTCATCGCTTGCAAGCGGGCTCTCGGCTCCGCTCCCTGGCCCGATCGTGTTTGGAAAGATGCGATCAACGGCGGCCAAGACTGCTTCTGGACGGACAGGCTGTTGAAGGAGGTCGATATCAGCAAGCCGCCCTACACGACGCGATATCCCGAGCTGATCGGATTCATGGACGCCCAGCTCGCCGCGAAGCGAGTCAACCGGGCAGTCCGCAACGTGCTGGTCAACTGCGGCGAGATCAAGAGCGGCAACTGGCAGGTCGATCCGAAAGAGAACTGGACGACCGATCGCGACCCCGGTTTCGTCGCCGCCGCCAAGGGGGATTTCCGCCTGACGCCCAACGCCGAAGCCTTCTCGAAACTGTCCGGTTTTCAGGCGATTCCGTTCGAGAAGATCGGACTGGAGAAAACGCGGTTTCGGCCGACACTTCCGCACGAAACGCCGCCCGCTTGGGCACCAAAGCCGTAGGACCGCGGCATCTGGCGGAATCCTGCATTTCTCACCGCGTGGGGAAAACGGGCGACACTGTCTCCGGTGGGGCAGACATTCCTGTCTGCCGGATGTGCCGCGCCTTCTTGCGGCAGACAGGAATGTCTGCCCCACCTTGGTGAGGAATGGGCGCTAACCTGTCAACCTGTCCTTGCGACGAGCGGAGAATCTGATTCTCGCAACGCGATCGCCAGCAGAAACTGGAAAACGCCAGTCGGTGCCAGCCGCATCCAGGGGGCAAACGCGCGAATCGCCTTCTCGGCGGCGACAAGGTAATCGTCGCGCCCGCAGATCGCCTGCAAACGCAGGAGCAGCATTACCGCAACGCCGTTGCTGCTGGGCGTGGGATTGTCGAAAAAATCCTTTCGGCGAACGATCAGCGGCTCGTGGTCCGCGGCAGTATAGAAGAGGCCGCCGTGCTCGTGGTCGGCGAATTGGCTGAGGATCGTGTCGGCCACGGCGGTTGCCTGGTCGAGCCGCGGGGAGGGGGACAGTCCCATTTTCGCTGGCGCGAAAATCGGGACAGTCCCCGCCGACGAGCCGCCCGTTTCGTGCAGCGTCAACAGGGCATTTCCCAGGCCGGCGTAGTCGTCGAGGTAGGCGTCGTACTTCGCCTGGCCTTTGCGCCAGTAGTGCAGCAGGCGGCCGTCGTCGCGGCGGAGATGGTTCCAGAGGAAATCGGCCGCCGAATTGGCCGCCGCCGTGTAACGAGGTTCGGCGAGCGCCGCGCCGCGCGGGCCAGGGCGTCAATGGCGAGACTGTTCCAGCCGACCAGCACTTTTTCGTCGCGGCCGGGGCGGATGCGCTTCGCCCGGGCCGCCAGCAGTTGCCGCCGGGCCTCATCGAGCCGGGCTGCCAACCACGCCGGGTCGCAACCGAGCAGCTTCGCATCAACTTCGAGCGGCCGCCGCAGATTGAGGATGTTGCGCCCCTCGAAATTCCCCTCCTCGCTCACGTCGTAAACGCGGCAGAACAGTTCGGCAGCATCGGGCGGAAGCACCGATTCGATTTCCGCGGGCGTCCAGAGGTAGAACTTGCCCTCTTCCCCTTCGCTGTCGGCGTCCTCGCCGCTGTAAAATCCGCCTTGCGGATCGGTCATGTTGCGGAGCAGATAGTCGAGCGTTCGCCGAACCACCGCGGCGTAATCGTCACGGCCGGTCGCCTGCCAGGCCTGCAAATAACAGACGGCCAGCAGGGCATTGTCGTAGAGCATCTTCTCGAAATGGGGCGCCAGCCAGCGATCGTCGACGCAATAGCGATGGAAGCCGCCGCCGAGATGATCGAAGATTCCGCCGTCGGCCATGCGGTCGAGTGTCGTCGTGACGATCCTGAGCAGTTCGTTGTCGCCCGAGCGGCGCCAGCGCCCCAGCAGCCAGCGGAGGGCGAGCGGCTGGGGGAATTTTGGCGCACGCCCGAAGCCGCCCCACTGGGCGTCGAACGACCGCCGTAGGGCCGCTTCGGCTTCTTGCATCGGCGTGTCGTCGAAGTCCACAGGCACGCCGACGGCCGAAGTCGATTCTGCACGATTCGCCGGCGATCGCTGCGGTCCCGCGTCAATTCGCCGCAGTTCCTCCGTGATTTTGTGGGCCTGCTCGATCAACGCGGGACGACGCTCTTGCCAGGCCTCGATCACGGCCGACAGCACCTGATCGAATCCCGGCATACCGCCGCGAGAGTGCGCTGGCCAGTACGTGCCGCCGAAAAACGGCTCCGCGTCCGGCGTGAGGAATACGGAGAGCGGCCAGCCGCCGCGTCCGGTCAGCATTTGCACCGCGTCCATATAGACCTGATCCAGGTCGAAACGCTCCTCCCGATCGACCTTGATGCTGACGAAATGCTCGTTCAGCAGGCGGGCGATTTCGGGGTTTTCAAACGCATCATGGGCCATCACGTGGCACCAATGACACGAGGCGTAACCGATCGAGAGGAGGATCGGCTTCTGCTCCGTTCGCGCCAAGGCCAACGCCGCGGCGTTCCAGGGCCGCCAATCCACGGGATTTCCCGCGTGCTGGAGCAAGTAGGGGCTCAATTCGCTGCAAAGGTGGTTCGGCATGGCGTTGCCCGATTTCTCAGGTTCCCCGCAACCGAATTCTATGCGGCCCGAAGCGGGAAAGACAGAGGAGATACGGCCCCGGGCGACAAGTGTGACCCCTTGCCAGCACTCGGTCTTTGCAGTGAAATAAAGGGCAGAGCCGGCCCATCGTTCACGTCTTGGCCGGCTGAAGGAGTTGTCGATGAAGAAAAATGTCGCTGAAATTGCGTGGTTGGCTGTTGCCATCGGCCTGCTGGGTTTGTCGAGCTGCTCGCAATCGCCCGCCGCGCACGCTGCGAAAGAGACCGTTGAAGTTCTCAAGCCGAACGAGAAACGCGACACCTGGGACGGTGCATTCGTGCAGGGCACTCGCGTCGGATACAGTCACACGACGGCGCAAGACGTCGGCTCGGGCCGCGTGGTGCTCCGCACCGAAAACGTCAACCATCTCGCGATCCGCCGCGGCGGCGAAACAAGTCTGCTGGACGTCCGCATTGTGACCCTTGAGAGACCGAACGGAGAGTTGCTGAAATTCGAGGCCGAAGTCAGCATGGGCCCCACGCCGATCCGCACGACCGGCCGGGTCGGCGGCAATCGACTCGAAATCACGACCACCGGCGCGGCGGCCGCGCCCGTGCACACGTCGATTCCGTGGTCGGCCGACGACCGCGGGCCCTTTGCGATGGAGCAATCGCTGCTGCGCAAACCGATGCAGCCCGGCGAGCGCCGCACGATCAAAATGTTCGAGGTTGAAGTTCAGCAGGTGGCCGATGTCGAGATGACGGCCAAGGACTATGAGCCGACCAAGCTGCGGACCGGCTCCCAAAGCCTGCTGCGGATCGAAACGGTCACGAAAGTCGCCAACAATCAGAAGCTCGAACTAACGGCGTGGACCGATCGGACGGGCAACATTCTCAAGAGCCGCTTGCCGATGCTCGGGGGACTGGAAACGTATCGCGTCGGCAAGGCCGAAGCCTTGGAGCACGCCGACGCCGCCGCACTCGATCTGTTGCCGAGCATGATGGTCAAGGTCGAGCCGCCGCTGGTCAACGCCCATCGGACCAAGAAGGTCCGCTACCGCTTGCATCTTGACGGGCGCGATCCGGCCAGCGTTTTTGCCGCCGGGGCGACGCAGGCTGTGAAGTCGATCGACGCCAACACCGCCGAGATCACGGTCTACGCGATTCGGCCCGGACGCAGCGACGGCAACCGCAACGCCCCGCCCGATCCGCCCACGGCCGACGATCTGCGGCCGAACATTTGGGTTCAGAGCGACGATCCGCTGATTGTGGCCGACGCGAAAAAGGCGGCCGGCGACGAGAAGGACCCGTGGCGGGTGGCGGTGGCGCTGGAGCGGTTCGTCAACCGCGAGGTGACGAAAAAGGACTTCAGCCAGACGTTCGCTTCGGCGACCGAAGTGGCGCGATCGCACGAGGGGGACTGCACCGAGCACTCCGTATTCTTAATGGCGTTGTGCCGTGCCCGCGGCATTCCCGCCCGCGCCGCCTTCGGCCTGGTCTACCTGCCGAGCCGGCAGGCGTTCTTCTATCACATGTGGACCGAGGTCTACATCGAGAAGCGTTGGATTCCGATCGACGCCACGCTCGCCCAGGGTGGCATCGGCGCCGGTCACTTGAAGATCGCCCAGAGCAATCTGACGGACGCCACCGCCTCCAGCGCGTTCCTGCCCGTGGCGCAGATCTTGGGGCGGTTGAGCATTAAGGTTGTCGATGCGAAATGAGCCCGGCCGCCGTCCCCCGCGGTGCGGCGCTAACAGGCGACCCGGTCAGGCGTTGTGCAGACCGTCCGCCGTCGGCTTCGATTCCACCGCGGTCTGGTGCAGCTCTTGCTTGCAGTGGGGACAAATCTCGCCGCAACGACGCCAGCGGCCGACCATATAGCCGATGGTGGTTGCCGCCGCCAGGAGCACTGGAAGTGGAATCTGAATGCTCCGCCAATCGAAATTCATCATGCTCTCCTCCGTTCCCCAGGAAAATGGTGCGGCGCTCAATGGTGCTTCGGCGAGTCGAACCCCCGCGAAAAACACGCAACGACGACGAGCAATCATCCTCTGAATTGTAGCTTATGAAGCCGCTGCGCCGGTGGCTCAGGCGCGGCGGAGTCTTTCTGACCGATCGTCCCCGATTCTTCGTTGCATTCAGAACAACCGGACCTGTCCCCTTATTCCCTCTCGGTCGTTGACCGCGGTGATCCATGCCGCTAGACTGGAATTGGTTCATGCCGTGTATCTTCATCCCGCCTCGACCTCTTCGATAGGAGACATCGCCATGCCGTGCCGAATGGGATTCTTGGTTTGCCTTTTGTGCGGTTTGGCGATCGGCAAAGCAGAAGCGGCGCCCGCCCCGCCGACGGCCATCGTGTGCGACGCTTCCGCTTCGTCGGCCGAGAAATTGGCGGCCAAGGAGATTCGGCGGTACGTCTATCTGCGGACCGGAAAGCTGCTGCCGATCATCGCGGCGAATGAGAAAGCTCCGCCCGGCTTGCTGATCGTTGTCGGCACAAAGGAGCGTCCGGCGGTGACGGGCGAGTTGGCCGATGCCAAGCTGAAGACAGAGGTCGAGGCGCTGGCGGCGCAGCAGTTCTTGTTGAGAACGATTCGGCGCGGCGACCGGAGCGATCATGCCACGCTGCTGGTCGTCGGCGGCGATCCGATCGCCACGCTTTATGGGGCGTATCGTTTGGCCGAGCGTCTTGGGGTGCGATTCTATCTGCACGGCGACGTGCTGCCCGACGCCAAGACGCCGCTGGAAATGCCGGTATTGAACGAGATGGGCAAGCCGCTGTTCGAGCTGCGCGGCATTCAGCCGTTCCACGACTTTCCCGAGGGGCCCGACTGGTGGAGCCGCGACACGTACAAGGCCGTTGTCGGGCAACTGCCGAAAATGGGCATGAACTTCTTCGGCCTGCACACCTATCCGGAAGGCGGCGTGGGACCGGAGCCGTTGGTCTGTATTGGCCCACCCAGCGACCTTGAGGCCGACGGCCGCGTGAAGGCCAGCTATCCTGCGCGGCATTACACCACCGTCGGCTCGAACGGCTCATGGGGCAGCCAGTCGGTGAAGACGAGCGATTATGCGTTCGGGGCCGCGGAGTTGTTCGATCGCGACAATTACGGCGCCGATTACATGCGCGATGCGCCGCCGTGGAGTTTCGGCACGAAAGACCCACAGAAGATGATGTCGCCCGACCAGTGCAATGCGCTGTTTGCCGGCATGGGCGATCTGTTGGGCGATGCGTTCGGCTTTGCGCGGCGGCTGGGCGTCAAGACTTGCATCGGCACGGAAGTGCCGCTGACGATTCCCACGCCGGTGAAGGAGCGTTTGCAGGCTGCCGGCAAGAACCCGGCCGATCCGGCCGTCTTGCAGGGAGTTTATGAGGGAATGTTCCAGCGGATCGCCAAAACCCATCCGCTGGATTATTACTGGCTGTGGACGGATGAGAATTGGACATGGAGCCCGGTGACGCAGCAACAGATCAATGCCGTGACGGGCGACTTTCGCGCGGCGATTGCGGCAGCGGCGAAGGTGAAGGCCCCGTTCACGTTGGCCACGTGCGGCTGGGTGCTGGGGCCGCCGCAGAGCCCGGCGCTTTTCGACAAAATGCTGCCGAAGGAGATGCCGATGGCCTGCATCAGCCGCCAGGTCGGCAATACGCCTGTCGAGCCGGGGTTTGCAAGAATCGCAGGCCGGCCGAAATGGGCCATTCCCTGGATGGAAGACGATCCGGGCCTGACGATGCCGCAGCCCTGGGCCGGCCGCATGCGCCGTGACGCCGCCGACGCCCTGCGATACGGCTGCACCGGCCTGATGGGCATCCACTGGCGGACCCGCATCCTCGCGCCCAACGTCTCGGCCCTGGCCAAGGCCGCGTGGGATCAGAGCGGGTGGAACAAAGAGCTGAAGGACGTCGGCAAGCCGCCGGCAAGAATGCCCGAGGGGGTCGAAGGGGGCGAGTTGGCCCAATTTCCCGACAGCCGTTTTGCCGCCGCCGACCATAACACGGTCTATCAGACCGTGCGTTACGGCCTGAAGGCGTACCATATCGACGTTCCCAACGGCCGGTACAACGTGACGCTGAAGCTGGCCGAGCCCTATTACGCCGAAAAGGGCAAACGGGTCTTCGCCGCCACCGTGCAAGGCAAGACGCTCTTCGAGCACCTCGACATGTTCGCCGCCGTCGGCAAGGATCATCCCATCGACAAGACGGCCGAGGGCGTGCGCGTGACCGACGGGCGGTTGACGATCGAGTTCATTCCCGAGACGGAGTTCCCGTGCATCGCCGGGATTGTGATTGAAGGAAAGACGGCCGCCGCGGCGGGTTCTTCGGCCAAGCCGTACTCGCGCAAGATCAACTGCGGCGGGCCGGTGTTCCAGGATTATCAGGCCGATCTGCCGCCGACTGGCCCGGCGGCGAGACCGCGTTACCTGCCGATCGACGATTTCTACGCCGACTGGGCGCGGGCGGAGTTCGGCCCGAAGGCGGCTGGCCCGGCCGCCGCGCTCTTCACTCGGCTCGACGGCCACATGCCGCGGCCGGCCGACTGGGTCACCGGCCCCGGCAGCATCGCCCCCGATCCTCGCCCCTGGGACCAAGTGCGAAAGGAATACGCCTTCGTCGATGAAATGGAGGCCCTGCGGCCGCTGGTCGAAGGGCCGGGCAACCTGGAACGCTACCAATATTGGCTCGACAACTTCCGCTATCTCCGCGCGATCGCCGAAGTCCGCTGCGTTTGGGCCCGCTTCAACGCTGCGATGGAAAAGGTGAGGGCGGAAAAGGATCCCGCGGCGCAGAAGCGGCTGGCCCGCGACGTGGCCCTGCCGATTCGCAAAGAGCTGGTGGCCGCCTTTGCCGAACTGCACCGCCATCTGCTGGCCACGGTCAGTAATCCCGGCGAGATGGGCAATGTCTGCAACTGGCAGCAGCAGACGATGCCGCGCCTGCTCACGGCACCAGGAGTGGAGTTGGCCAAGCTGTTGGGCGGCGACTTGCCGGCCGACGCGATCCCGTCGAAGCAATACGCCGGCCCGCCGCGGCTGTTTGTCCGCGAGATTCGCACGGCCATTGCCGCCGGCGAGACGCTGAAACTGACGGCGATCGTGCTCAGGCCGAAGCCGCAGTCGCCGACGCTCTATTGGCGGCCGTTGGGCACGGGCAGTTTCGCCGCGCTGCCGCTGGAACACGTGGCCCGCGGCGTCTATACGGTCACGCTTCCCGCCGCTGCCGCCAAAGACGATTTCGAGTACTATATTCAAGTAGCGGTCGGCGGAGGGACGATCCAGTTCCCGCCCGCCGGCGCCGAACTGCCGCAAACCGTGGTGGTGGAATAGACTGCCGGGCGGCAAGAGCCTATGATGAAAATCGCGTTGGGGTGGCAGTGCAACTGCCACCCCAACGTGGCGCGTGCCGCCGGTGGTGGAATAGAACATGCCTCGTCGCAATCTGTTGATCTTGTTTCTCGTGGCGCTGGTGACGGTGCTCTGCCGCCAGCGGGTGCCGGAGCACTATCCCCGCGTGCTGGGCAGCGCCATGAACACGATCGAAAACAACGCCCTCGATCCGGTCGGCGAGCAGAGGTTGTTCGAAGGGGCCATGTACGGAATGCTTAGTGAATTCGACGAAAACACCACGTACCTCCCGCCCAAGCATTTGACGGCATTGAACGAGGCCCTCGATCTTCAGTTCGGCGGAATCGGTGTGGCCGTAACCATCGATGCGAAGACCAAGGAATTGGTTGTCGGCTATCCGGTAGCCAATTCGCCGGCATCGCGGGCGGGCATCGTCGTCGGCGACAAGATCCTGCGGATCGATAAGACGAGCACCCACGGAATGTCGCTCCAGGACGCCTCCTTGCTGCTGCGGGGGAAGCCGCACACGACGGTCACGCTCTCGGTGCTCCATCCGGGCGCCGCGAAAGCGGTGGAAATACCCTTGATCCGCGAGGATGTGCAGGAGCAATCGGTCCTCGGCGACACCTGCAATCCCGATGGCTCCTGGAATTACCTGCTCGCAGGGCACGACCGCATCGGCTATCTCCGCGTCAGTTGTTTTTCGGATCAGACGGCGGATGAATTGCGGAAGGCGATCCGCTGGCTCAAAGCCCACGGGATGCGCGGACTGGTGCTCGATTTGCGCGACGATCCCGGCGGCTACCTGCCCGCCGCCGTGGCCGTTTGCAATCTGTTCATTAAGAACGGGGAGATTGTCACCACGCGCGGCCGCGGCGGGGTCATCTGCAATAGCTACCGCGCCGACGGCGATGCGCCGTTTGCCGATATTCCCATCGCCGTGCTGGTCAACCAGGACACCGCCAGCGCCGCCGAGATCGTGGCGGCGTGCCTGCAAGATCACCATCGCGCGGCGATCGTCGGCCAGCGGTCCTACGGCAAGGGGACGGTGCAGGACCTGATCCCTCTTGAGCCCGGTTGCGGCGGAATGAAGCTGACGACGAAGAGCTACTGGCGGCCCAGCGGCAAGGACATCCGCCGTCTGCCGGGCGTCAGCGCCAAGCAGGAATGGGGCGTCTCGCCCGACGAAGGCTGCAAGTTGGCGCTCAACCAGCGCGAGTTCCGCCGCTGGCAGGCGTGGCGAAACGCCCGCGACCTGCACCAGCCGGTTCCCGACCAATCCGATGAGAAAGACGCCAAGCCTTTCGTCGACCGCCAACTAGAGCGGGCGGTCGAATGCGTCGAAAAGGAAGCTACGCAGTTGAAAACGCCCAAGACGTGAGGCTGTGGAAGGGGACGGAGGAGGTTGTCGGAAGCAGGTTCTCCATTTTGCGGAACGCTCTCCCGACAACCTCCTCCGTCCCCCTCGTCCCGTAAACGGTCTTCAGCCCGCATCTAATCTTGGCTCTCGGTGCGCTTACCTAAGCGTGCGCTTACCGTGGAGACGATCAGCCACACGGCGCAGGCGATTGCGAAGAGCACCATCACCCGATCGAAAAGAGGGAGATCCCGCAGACGCAAGTAAATATCCTCAGCGGCGGGGTCTCCACCGATGGAAAGACGGCTGTCAAGAAAGATCAATCCGAGCACCATGCTCGTGGTTGTTATTAGAGAGAACATGTCCGCGATCGAGAACTGCCAGCGTGTCCAACTTCTCTTTTGCAGCCGCAAAATGACGACACCCGTTGCGGTGGTAAGAAGCAACGATAACAAACCGTCACAGATCAAATTGGTGACGCTACTTATATGAAAGGACGTCCATTTGGTCGGATCCACTCTCTCTGAGAAAGAAGGTGGGTTCACTGCTCCATCAGCAAAAAAATTCCACCCTGACCTGTGTTCTGCGAATGGGGCCGGCCAGCCGTGGAGGATGGTGTGTTTTAGGTCCTGGTAGGTGTTGCTCCGGGTGGTAGCACCAACGATAGCCATATGCATGAACGAGAGCACCACAAGCGTGCATACAAATACGGTGAGCAGACGCGCTCTCGTATAGAACGGTTTCGGTCTTGTTGGGGGGGCTTCCATGAGCGTATCGTGTCCTCCCGATTCTCTATTCCGCTACGTCTTTCGCACACCGAAATCCGATGGTCGCTTTGCGGTCGGCGCTGGGCGACATGAGGAAGAGTTTCACGTGGTAATTCGTGGGACGGGCGGACCACTCGCCTTGGCCGAGGCCGAAATAGACGAAGCGGTCGAAGTACCAGCCCGAGCCGCCGACTTGGTAAAACGAGCCGCCACGCAACACCGCGTAGCGATTGCCGTCGTTCCGCTCGCTCTCGTTCCATTGCCAGACGTTGCCCGACATGTCGAACAGACCGAAGGGGCTGCGGCCGGCGGGAAAGGCATCGACGGCGGTGGTTCCTTCTCCTCGGTCATTAGCGAGCCCCGGCTTCCACTGGTTTCCCCACGGGTAACGCAGGTGGTTCGCGCCGCCGGCGGCATACTGCCATTCCTCCTCGCTGGGCAAGCGTTTGCCGGCCCAAGCGGCGTAAGTTCGGGCGTCCTCCAACGCGACCCAAACCACCGGATGGTTCTCCTGGCCGTGCGGCGGCATGGGGCGTCCGCGATCGCTCCAATTCCAGTCTTTCAAGAAATTGGCCGTATCGGCGGGCCGGTAGCCGCTCTTCTCCAGGAAGAACCGATACTGGGCGTTTGTGACGAGATGCTTGTCGATGAAGAACGCGGGAATCCGCGGCACGACGATATTGTGCATGATGTTCCGCGAATGGGCGCCGTGCTCGTACATGTAAGGCCAGCGGCGAATCCACTCCGCGCGGTTGTCGTCGGGATAACAGCAGGCTTCGCCCAGGTTGTGTATCACCGACAGCGTGAATCGTTCCGTGGCGGGAACCAGCGCCATGTTCGCCAGCGGATCGGCGGCTCGGGCGGGCGCGGTCTTTCCGGGCAGCCGCAGCAGCGGCGGGGCGGGCGGTTGCCATTGGTCGCTGTAATCGGCCAACTTGCGAACGGCCCGGGTGCGACAGTCGGCCAGCAACTTCTCGAAGGCGGCATCGGGGGCCGCTTTCAGGGCCAAAATCGCGGCCAAACCGTGGCCTTCAATCTCGGAAACTTTCAAAGTGGCTTGCCCGTCGTGAATTACCGGAGCAATTTCCACGCCATTCCAGAGATCGAAATATCGCGTTCCGGTTGCATGTTCGGCGCGGAGGATTTCGCCCATTGCCGGCTCGTTGCTCCAATTGACGATCGTCCACAGCGCACGATCAGTGCCCGGCCAATAACTGGCGTCGACGTCTTTCACCAGCGTCGGATAGAACGGCTGCCAGCCCTCGCCGGCCAGCAGATCGGCGAAGTGCCGCTCGATTGGAACCATGCGGCGGAGCATGGCTTGGTCGCGCTCGGTGTACGAGTTCCAACTTCCGAAAATGTCGTCCCAGATCACCACGCCCGTGCCGTTGAGGAAGGCGTGTTGAAACATGACGGTGCGGTCGTGCCGCCAGCGGTCGCCGTCGAAATGGATCATGTGCCGCGGCTCGCTCCATTTTTCGATGGGCACGCCACGGACGTGATCGCGCCAGCCGGCCACGGGATACGCCTGGCCCCATGAGGCGTTGATCGTGGCGTTGCCGGCGTCGAACGGCGGGACGCTCCCCTCCGGTTCCAAGACGACGCCGGGGCGAACGCGATCGACGGCCGCCCGCAGTTGCTCGTGTGGCCTGTTTTCCGTCACGTCGAGGAAGATGCCGTCGGCTTCGATCGCCTTCACCGTGCTTGCCAGACTATCGATATGGGAGGTTTTTTCTTGCGTCGTGTCCCGGTCCCAGGGGTTGTAGGCGATGTACGTCCGCACGCCCTGCCGATGACCGCGGTTGATCAGTTTTTTCAGCTCGGGCAAGCCGCACGGCAGGCTGCGGAGCATCTGGAACTGGTTCTGCGGATCGACGCCGATGTTCGTGTAGGAGTGCCAGAGCAAGAGACTGTCGTAACCGCCGAAGCGTTGCCGGCCGTCGGCGAGATATTCATCGAGAAGGTAGCGGCCTTGGCGAACATCGTAAAACCGCGTATCGAACACGTAGACGAATGCTTGCACGAAATTGCGAGAAGTCCAGGCGTAAGCCCCCGTGTAAACGCGGTCGTTCATGCCGAAATAGGCCCGCCGCCGCGCCCGTTCCGCCCGCATTTCAGCCAGCCATTGCTTGTAGGTCACGTGCTCGTCCGGGGCGAGCCAGTATCCTTCGTGGAAGACGAGAATGCCGTCGGAGAGCGTCACGCTTTCGACCAGACCGGGCCCGGGCGTGTCGTAGGCGTGCGTATCGGCGCCTTCGATTCGCAGCGAGATGTGGATTGTCGGCGCGTCGGGCAGGCGCAGGCGGAACGGCGGAGTGCCGGAAAAAAGCCCCCGCAGCTTCGGATCGGCCGCCGGGCCGTATTTCCCCCGCTGCACCCCGTCGATGTACAACGTGCAACGGTCCTTGACGCCGTGGAACACCAGGAACTTCCCGCGGAACCGCGTGGGAATCGCCACCGTCTTTCGATACCAGGCGACGCCGCTGTAATTGAAGTAGCCGAAGTCGGTCCAACTCTGGCCGACATTGACGACTTGCCACTTGGAATCGTCAAAATCCGCAGCGGCCCAACCCCGCTCGATTCCGACGTTTTCCAGATCGAACTTAAATCGCCAGCCATCGTCGATCGACAGTTCTTCGGCCGGGGCCGTCGCGGCGAACGACAAGAATGCCGGAATCATGGCGATGATCGAGATGATTCGCCGCAGTCGAAGAACTAGCGGAGTTCTCATAATTGAATGTAATGGCTCACTCTGATGGGCTCTGATTTTCAACGGAAGCAACAGGTGGGGCAAACAGGAACGCCTGCCCACATCTCGTTGGATCATCAAGTCGCGCAGGTAGTGGCATGGTTGACGCTCGGTGACGGCTAGCTCGGCTTCTCCCGTGTCATCCGCTCTTCTAAATCGATCAGTCGCCGTTCGATACGCCTAATCTGGATTGCCGTATACACGAACGCTATCAAGAGGCAATTGAGTATGGAACCAACGGAGTTTTCAACGAATTGTGCGACCTGAAGACCGAGAAAATCAACCTTCAACTCGATAGGGTCCGCTTTCATAATTCGGTGCTCGCTCCAGACATTGCCTTTGAGGAGCGCATGCTTATCGGTCCATACAGCAAAGGCGCCAAAGACAAAGAACGAGCCGACCACGATCCACGCACCCTTTGACATGATCTTGAACATGATTCTTACCCTCTCGGTCTCTCGCTTTCCTGGTGATACGGAAACGATCACGCTACGACACGGTCTTGACGCAGAACTAGCTCCACCGTACGCGCAAACATCCCAACCACTGGTGTTCTGTTTCGATGATCGTCTGGCCGAGGCTGTTCGGGGCGGCGGCGCGGAGGACCAGGCCGGCCATCAGCGGTTGGCCCTTGAGCTTGAACACCCCGGCCACCGACGACCAGGGCGTGCCCTTGCCGCCGTCGCCGGGCAGCTTGGCGTTGATGAAGAAGAGATGGGCGAAGCCGCGGGCACTGACTTGGTTCGGCCAGCGGCAAATCAACGGCCGGTGCAACGCCGCCATCTTGTCCAGCCCGGGAATGATCGCTTCGATCAGCAGCGGAATCTGTCCGTCGGGCGGCAAATCGCTCACCCGGCCCACCGGCGCCAACACCACGGCCGCCAGCCGCACCGGCAGATTGTAGAGTTCCAAGACCGGCGGCCCCGGCGGCGGACCGTTGTCGCCGAGCTCGGCGATCGAGATCGTCAGATCGAGCAAGGCCGGAACCGGCGCCCGGCGGCGACGCCGAACCAACCGCCACACGATCCAGAGCACGATCAGAGCCACCGCGGCCAGCAGCAGGTAGTGCAGCCCGCTGCCGACGGCCCGGTTTGTCAAGTTGCTGAGTTTGGTGAGAAGAGACTGCGGCATGAGATTCCTCGCGAGAGACCGCAACTACCGGTCCCCTCTCCCTTTGGGAGAGGGTTAGGGTGAGGGCTTGCGCGAGCGAAGATCGGAACAGCATCGCGGGCACGCGCGCCGCCCTCACCCCCGGCCCCTCTCCCAAAGGGAGAGGGGAGATTCCTGTTATGATAGTGGGCCGATGTGGGAATCGCAAGCGACCGATGTTGGAGAGCGCAATGACGGATTTCGGGGCACTCGCCGTTTAGCGGCCGACGGAACGTCGGCCCGTACGCTCGCCGCCGTGCCGGCGGCGGCTAAACGGCTGTGCTCACACCCGCCGTCAGCGTTGCGCCGCGACGGTGCGGGGTTCGAAGACTTGAATCGCTACGTTGTCGAGCCATGCCTCGCCGATGCCGGACAGCGCGAAGGTGACGCACATCGGTCCCGTCTGCGGCGCGATGCGATAGAGGGCGAACTGCCGCCAGCCCTTCGTCTTTCCGATGCGGTCGGCCAGCGCCTCGCCCGCGAACGAATCGACCACCAGCAGGCCATCGCTGCTGGCGGTGATGTCGGTTGGAACGTTGGCCCAGCCGTGGATGTAGACGATCTGCCCGGCCTCGACTTGCACCGAAGGGCTGCTGAAGAAGATTGGCGGGCTTTCGATCACCGCCGACGGATCGGCGGCTTTCAACGGCATGACTGCCAACCGCATGCCGTATCGTCCGGAATGTCGAGCTTGCTGGGCTGGATCGAACGTCGCTTGCACGCCCGGCGCGGCGTTGAGGATGCACCGCCAGCCGGCCCGCTTCATCGTATCGGGGTCCTCGAAATCGCCGCCGTCGATCCGGTTGGGGCCCAAGCGGCACGTCTTCAAGCGGTCGACGAAGCGCCAATGGCAGGGCAATGTATCGAAGCCGAGGGTGGCCGGGCTGGCGACCGGGGCGGCGAACACGCTCGGCTGAATCGCCCCGTCCCAATACGCCCGCTCGATCAGCCGCAGCGGTCGCCCGGCGCGTTCGGCGCTGAGGGCCGCGCCGCCCCAATCGCCGGCGGCGAGTTGACGGTCGCAGTCTTGCAGTCTCTCTTGCGCCTGCGCGAACCACGACGCCGCCTGCGCGACGCGAGTGCGCGTGGCCAACTGCCGGGCGAGGGCCGACACCGTGTACAGCTTGTGTAGGGCCAAGTAGTACTGCAATCGGGCCTCTTGCTGCCCAAACAGCTTCGAACGGGCGCGAACCTCGGCAACAATCGACGGATCGTGCGCCAGAAGAATCTGCGTGGTCAGGCCGAACTCGTCGAGCGTGACCGACAATCCGCCCGGGACGGGCAGATGGAGCAGCGGGTCGGCGCCGCCGGGCGTCAGCTCGTAGGCGTCGCAAGTTTTGGGGACGCTGGTGGCCAGCAGCGTGACCGCATTGGCCGCCGACTGCGACGGCACGCATTGCCCGCCCGGCGAAAGCCACAACGGCAGCAGCAGCCGCGCCCGCTCGGTTTGCAGCAGCGCCGCGCTGACTTCGCTCTCCTTGGCCTCGGGCGTTCGCTTTTTGGGCGGCTCCTTGCCCTTCAGATTGTAGAACGATCGAACCGGGGGTCGCGGGGCGGCTGACGGCTCCGGCGACGCGGGGACGAGCGCTTCGGCGGTGGCGACGTAACTGCCCGCCGCCGCCCAGGGTTCGATCCGCAGCATCTCCAGGTTGACCAGTTCGAGCGTCATCGCCCGCTGGCGGGTGTCGGGGTCGGGAGAGTCCAAGGGCGTGTCGGATACGAAGACCAGCCCGCGGCTGCCCGACGCCACGGCAATGTAGGCCAGCAGGCGGATCTGTTCGGGGGCGACCGAGAGCGGCGGGACGTAGCCCGGTTCCATCAACGCGAGTTGCTGCCGCAGGGCCTCGTTACTCTGCGTCTGTACGGTCGTCCAGATCGGCGTGCCCAGACTGGCCAGCAGCGGCTGCTGGCGAACCCACATCGCGTACTTGTCGAGTTCCAGGCTCGTGCCCAAGGGGCGGCGGTCGATCAAGAGAATGTTGGCCGGCCGGCTGAAGCCGCGCAGATCGGTTCGCGGGCGGCAGATCAGCGGCCGGTTCATGCGGCGATCGGCGGCGTGAATCTGATCGGCCCAGCGTTGCGTGGCTTCCAGATCGGCCTCGGTCAAATCGTCGCCCAAGTCCCAGGCCAACACGCAATCGAACTGCGGGCCGATGTCGGCGATCGGGGCGATGCCGGCCAGTCCACCGGGCAGCGATGCCGCTTGGTCGGCTGCGGGCGGGATCGGCCGCGGCGGCGGACAGATCAGCCAAAGCCCCAAGCGGCTGGCCTCTTCGAGCATTTCCGGGGCGGGCAGACGTTGCAGCCAAACGGCGTTGAAACCGATCTTCTTCAGCACCGCCAACGGCTCGCCGCGATGCTGAATCACCCGCGGAAACCAGGGGCGATCATCGACCAGCAACAACGACCTGTCGAGCTTCACGGTATGCGGCGGGGCGGCGTCCGTCGGCGTCGTCGGCGGGAGCGGAGGCAGCCGGATCGGCACGAGCGGCCCCTCGATGGGCGATTCGGCGGAAGCCGGCACGACGGAGTTGTTCTGCGCCGCGGGGGGCTGCCCGCGTTGCGAGGCCACGTGCCCGGCCACCTCCAAGTTGTCGATCCAGACATTGCTTACGCCCGGCCCGGTGTAGAGGTTCAGTAGCACGGCGTCGACGTACGCCTCGCGGTCGTCCACCTGCGGGCCAAGTTGCATGCGCAAGAGGTGGACCTGCCGGGTGAGCAGCCGGGGAATGTCGCCGATCTGCAATTGCTGCCAGCGGCCGGCGGCGTTGTAACTGCTGCCGACAAGGATCGTCGTTACCGGCCGACCGCTGCGGCGATCGGCGGTTCGCGGCAACGCGATGCGGACGGCCAATTGCACTCCCGGCCGATCCGCTTTTACCCAAACGCTCGGCAATAATTCCTCGATGACCGCCGGCCGGCCGACATCGTGAGCGATATAGACGCACGTCCCGTGTTCCGATTCCAGTTGCAGCCACTCGCAGCCGTTGCCGGTGTGACTCTCGCCTTGCAGCCGTTGCTGCTGGAGGATGCGATATCGGGTGTCGCCGCCGGCGATGCGCCACGAGGGTTGTGAGGTCTCGAAGCCTTCATGCCAGACCTGCCCGCACACCGGCGCGACCGCCCAAACGGCGAGCAATGCGGCGGCGAGGGGCGTTCTGGCGGACAGTGGCATTGGGGCTAGATGGCGGTTAGTATTGCGATGGTTGCACGTCTTGACTGTTTAGGCGGCGAACGTGTTCGCCGGGTTTTTGTGCGCGGGGTGCCATGCCCACGCTTGCCGTGGGCATGTAAACCGCGGACCGAAGTAACATGCCCACGGCAAGCGTGGGCATGTCACCCCGCGGTTAGTGCAGTTTCGGCCCGTTGCCAAATCGCAACGACGGAGATTCGGCGGCCACATCGACGTAAGTGATGCTTGTATCAGGATTTGCGAATAGCATCCAGATCAAACGTGGCGTTTTGTCACGGCGGATTCCACGGTGACGGAGCGGGGAAAGCTGTTGCGATCATTGCAACTGCTTGCCGTGCAAGGTGTTAGGCAGTTCGCGCCGCGTCAGGGCAAAGTCTGGCACGCCGCGTGCTTTTCTGATCGAGCACTCACACCCTTGATGGAGACAACCATGAGCCAGCCGACCAACACCACCTCGACCACCGTCAACAATGAAGACATCCCACGCGAAGTGCTCGACCTGGCCGATGCCATCCATGCCCTGCCGGGCGAGCATCGCCAAGTCCTCGAACCGTTCCTCACGCGAGTGATCGACAGCAATCGCCGCCGCCGCCGCATCCTCAACCTCGTCCAGGACGCTCTGAGCCAACTGCGGCTCGACATGAAATACCTGGCCTTCGACCTTGAGGCGACCCGCCGCGAACGCGACGACTTTCGCCAGAAGCTGGAAGGAACGCCCTAGCTGCCATCTCCAGAGGGGGTTGTGGGGAGGTTGTCGCCGGAATACCATTGAAGGAGCATTCATACGTTCGTCATACCCTATTTTCGGGCGGAAACGGGATCGGCATGGGATACCAGACGGCCGAGCAAATCGCTCAGCGCGCATTTGATCTGGGATTGCTGGATGAACGGCAATTGCGGGACGTGTGGGGCTCTTTCGGCAGCCACAACGTGTCGGTCGAAGATTTTCTGCAAACGCTCGTCCGCCGCGAGTTTGTGACGAACTACCAGGTCGAGCGCCTGGTCAAAGGCGATCGCACCGGTTTCTTCTTCGGCGAATACCGCGTGCTCTATCTTGTGGGCAGCGGCACGTTTGCGCGGGTCTATCGCGCCGCTCATCGTCGCACCGGACAGATCGTGGCGGTCAAGGTGCTCCGCAACCGCTACAGCGAGAACCGGGCCCAGGCCAGCCTGTTCGTCCGCGAAGGCCGCGTCGGCTGCGTCTTGCGCCATCCTAACATTGTCCCCATCTTCGAGGTTGTCTCCGAGGGGAAAAACCACTTCCTGGTGATGGAGTTCATCGAGGGCCGAAACCTGCGGGAGTTCGTCCGCATCCGCAAGAAGCTCGACCCGCTAGAAGCCACCCAGATGATGATCGGCATCACCGACGGCCTGCGATACGCCTTCGAGACCGCCCGGCTGATCCACCGCGATCTGAAGATGAGCAACGTGCTGGTCTCCAGCCGCGGAGAAGCGAAGCTCGTCGATTTCGGCCTGGCCTCGATGGACGAGACCCTGACCGACGACGCCCTCGCCGATTTGCCCAACACGCGAACAATCGATTATGCCGCCCTGGAACGGGCCACCGGCGTGCGGCGGGACGACGTCCGCAGCGACATCTACTTCCTCGGCTGCATCTATTACAACATGCTCACCGGCCGGCCGCCGCTGATCGAAACCCGCGATCGGTTGCTGCGGCTGAGCAAACAGCGATTTCTCGACGTGATTCCGCTGCGAAAGCTCGATCCGTCGATCCCGGCCAGCATGGGGCTGGTGGTCACGAAGGCAATGATGCTCGATCCGGAAGGCCGCTATCAATCGCCCACGGCGATGCTGACCGACCTGCGTGTCGCCGCCAAGCGTCTGGCCGAGGGCCGCCCCGATGCGGACGAAAACGGCGAGGGGGGGGCCGACGGACAAGCGACGGCCTCGACCGGCGTCGATGCCCCCTCGACCGGTCGAGCCGTCATGATCGTCGAGTCGGATGGGCACATGCAGGACATCTTCCGCAAGAGCTTCAAACACGCCGGATACCGCGTTCTGGTGACGGCCGATCCGGGCAGGGCGGCAGGCCGATTTCGCCAAGACGCCGCCGTAGCCGATTGCGTGCTCTTCTCCGCCCAGCAAATCGGCCGCGACGCCCTCGACATGTTCAACCAGTTGGGGGAGGACAAGCGAACCGAGTCGGTCCCGGCCATTTTGCTGTTGAACGAGAGCCAACAGCCGTGGAAATCGCAGGCCCTCACCGCGGACCACCGCATTGTGCTCTCCATGCCGCTGACGATGAAGCAGCTTCGCAGCAGCGTCGAGCAATTGCTCGTGGCCGAAACCCGTTCGGCGCGGGGCAAGACTTGACCGGTCGCGACCAGGGCCGATTAGTTCTCGATTGTAGGAGGCGACTCCTGTCGCCGACTGCTCAAAAAATGACCACGAAATCGGCGACAGGAGTCGCCTCCTACAATTCCATTCTGAAAGACTGATCGGCCTCGGGGGCCGTGACCGATTGACGACGGCAAGCCCGGCGCTATAATGCCCACTGGCAACCACAACCGCAAGGAGCTTTCCCAATGGGCAACGTCAGAGAACTGTCCGACCAAGAGTTTCAGACCGAGGTTTTGCAGTCGGCCGAACCGGTGTTGATCGATTTCTGGGCTCCTTGGTGTGGTCCGTGCCGAATGATCGCGCCGATCGTCGAGGAATTGGCCACCGAGAACGCCGGGTCGGTTAAAGTGGCCAAGATCAACATCGACAACAGCCCCAACACCGCCGCCAGCTACGGGGTAAGCAGCATCCCAACGCTGATGATCTTCAAGAACGGCGAAGTGATCGACCGCTTCGTAGGCGTCCAGCCGAAGAAACGCCTTCAGGACGCCATCGAGCAGGCCAAAGCGTAGGTCGCATTCCTACCCGATCGGATGCAGCGTCGCGAAGCGGTCAGCTATCAGCTTTCAGCTTGCCGAGTGCATAACTGCCGTGCGCCCATCGGGTTACGACGGGACACCGCGGTGATGCCAGTGTTCGTCCCGCTGATCGCTGATAGCTGATCGCCGACAGCCAGCCAGCAAATCTTCTCAGAGGCGCTCGTACTCCTCTCTGACCATCACCGCAATCTACCTATTCCCACCAATTTCCCTCTTCGCACGGAAGCATCTTTCCCCAAACGCTCCTCAAGCTCTTCTCCTAAATCGGTCTATAAACTTGGAGTGAACTTGCCCCTTCCAAGTGCCGAATAGGTAGACCTGGAAGATCTTGTCGATTGCGTGAAGTCTGCTGCGCTCACGGCCGATGACTCCGAACCTGACTGACGAACTGATCGATGTGGCCGTTGCTCTCCCGCCTGCGGCCGAGGGCGTAGGCAACCTGGCCTCGCGGCAGGGTGCCAATCCGGAGGTCATGACGCGGGTCGATGCGCCGCACGAGGTGGCCAAGTCGGCTTGCGATGCGGGCCCCGATGGGCCGGCGCCGGCGGTGCAACTGGTCCCCGACGAGCCGCTCTGCGAGCAAATCAGCTTGCAGGCCGCCCAACTGGCCGCGCATCTCCGCAGCCGACAGCAGGAATTGGACCACCGCGAGGCGGAGTTGAACTCTCGCACGGCGCGACTGGAGTCCGATGCAAGGTCCGCCCGTCTTTGGATCGATCAGCACGAAACCGACTTGGCCTCGCGCGAGGCGGAGTTGGCCTGCCGCGAGCGCGACTTGGCCGCGCGGTTCGAGGCGATCGCCGCCAACGAAGCGGAGTTGGCCCGCCGCGCTCAGGAGTTGTCGGACCGCGACGAGAGGCTTGTAAAGCAAGAGCGGGAAGTGGAGAGGCGATTGGCGCGATTGGCCACGGTCGAAGCGGCGCAGCAACGCGGGACGCCCCCGCCCGATGCAGCAAGAGAAGAAGAGCTAAAACGCGCCGCCGAGGCCCTGGAGTCGCGGCGGCAGCAGCTTGAAGAGGCGGAGCGCCGGCTGGCCCATTCGCAAACGGAAGCCCAAGAGCTTTGCGAGCGATTGGCGGCCGAGCAGGCCGATTTCGCCAAGCAGTCGGCCGCGGTGCGCGAGCAGGTGGCCGCCGAACAGCGGCAGGCGATGGCCGACATCGCGGAGAAGCGGCGCGCGACCCAGCAGCGGGCCGAGCACGTTGATCAGCGTTGGGCGGCGCTCGAACAACTCCGTAGCGAGTTGGAGCGCATCCACCGCGAGACGCTGGAAATCCGCTTGGCGACCGAGGAGCTTTCGGCGCAGCTTTCCGGCGCAGCGCCGCCGGCGGCGCTGACGCACTCGCTCGGCCGCATCCGCGCCAAGCTGGCCCAGCAGTACGCCCAGGCCAACGCCGAGGCGGCCGAACAGAAGAGGGCGCTGGAATCGATTCGCGGCCAGCTTATCGCCGAACAGGAGAAAATGGTCGAGCAGAAGCGGCAATTCGAGCAATGGGCCGCCGCCTGCCGGGAAGAGTGCCAACAACAAGCTACTCGCCTCGTCGCCCGCGAGCAGCAACTCGACCGCGAGAAGATCGAGCTTCGCCAGCAATGGCAGCGATGGCAGGCCGAGCGGCTAAGGTATCAAGTCGACCTGGGCCGGCTGGAATCGTATGCCGGCCGCGAATCGCCCGCTACGACAAGCTGAAAGCCGATCGCTGACAGCCGACACACTTACTTTCCAGACACGCGCTAACGCATTGTGCCGGCGATCACTTGGCTTTGCTGCTGATCGATGACGGGGTGTCGGCCGAGGGCTTGTCGGCCTTCTCCATCTCTTTTTCCTTCGCCGCCCGGACGGCGCTGTTGGCCACCTGCATTCCGGCCTCAATTTCGGCCGCGGTGAAATAGGGGCGGCTTTCGCCGTTGAGATGCCGCACGCGCTTGGCGGCCAACTGCTCCCAACTCATGCCGTTATTGAGGTGCCATGCCGCGGCTTGGGCGGCGCGCTGGTTGACCTTGCCGGTGCCGAGCATCTGGCAGAGCTCGCGGACGCCGGGCTTGGAGGAGTAGCTCTCGATCGGCTTGATCGTGTAGGGGATGGCGCGGCGCGGCTCGGCTTTGCCGTGATCGAGGCAGACGGTGGGGACTTTGAACTTGCCGACCTTTTCGGGCGGGACATTCATCATGCCGCCCATGCCGCCCATGCCGCCCATGCCGCCCATGCCGCCGCCCATGCCTTGATTCTTGTTGTTGCCGCTGCTGCCGCTGCCATGGTGGCTGCCGCCGCCGCCGGCAGCGATCTGCCCCAACACCGGCACGCCTGCGAACGCATCCGGCAGTTTCACGTTCAACGGCTTGTCGGTCTCGTTCTTGATCAGCACCTGACTTTCCGTCGAATCCTTGGGAATCAATTTCACCGAGATGTCGCCCTTCTCGATGGCCGCGAACATCTCCACGGTTTCCGCGGTCGGATCATATTGGCCGATCGGGGTGGGACGCGCCTGCCGCTCGGCCGCCGCCAGGGTTGTCGCCACGAGCAGAGTCGATATGGAAACCAAACAGAGCAATCGCCAATTTCGCAAGTTCAGTGTCATGACACGTCTCCTCCGCACTTGTTTTGCCTCGCGCCCAATTCCGATCTGATCGGCCGGCGGGTAGTCTCCCACCTCCTATATAATAACGTAACTAGTCGCCCCAAAAAAGCCAAGCAGAAAACCGAATTCGGCAGAGGAGAAAGGCCGAAACCACCCACTCGGGTGGCATTTTGCCGGCACACGTCGTTTAGCGCCGTCCGCAAGGCGGCGAGAACGGGACGCACGTATCCTCGGCTCGGGTGGGGCAGACATTCTTGTCTGCCAATGCGGCGTGTCTTTCCGGGCAGACAGGAATGTCTGCCCCACCGCGGCGAGCGCGAGTTCTGCCCACCGCTAGGCATTTCTGCCGCGGTCAAGTAAAATGGGTTTGTGAGGAAAACGAACGTCTCTGCGAGGTCCGCTCCGCATGAACGAGAGCCCAGTCCGATCCGAGGCGGCGGTGCGCGTGCGGTCCGATATGGCTCTGCAAAGGGCGTTGACGGCCGCGCAAACCGCCGAGGACAATCGCGGCATCGACATCGTCGTGCTCGACATGCGCGAACTCACCTCGATCTTCGACTACTTCGTCTTGGCCAGCGGTGCCAGCCGCCGCCAACTCCACGCCATGAGCGAGGAGATCGATCACGCCCTGGAAGACCGTATGGGCGACCGCCGGCTGGGAATCGAGGGATACGAAGAGAGCCGCTGGATTCTGTTGGATTACGGCGACGTGGTGGTCCATCTGTTCGAGCCCGAGACGCGGGCGTACTACGCGCTGGAAGATCTCTGGGGCCGAGCCAAGCGCGTGTCGCGCCCAAGCCGCGCTAAGGAATCCCACCGCGGCACTTGTGGTGCAGGCGTCTCGCCTGCATCTGCTGGGCAGGCGAGACGCCTGCACCACAACGACCAAGACGTGTGGCGTTCTGCGCCCGCCGCTTGTAGAATAGCGGAACGATGAGCATCCTTCCCGATCTGAAAGCGCGATTCCATGCGGCGCTGGCCGGCATGGTCGATGATCCGGCCGAAATGGTCGAACTGGTCCGCCGCAGTCAGGATCCCAAGTTCGGCGACTACCAGGCGAACATGGCGATGCCGTTGGCGAAACGGCTCGGCCGGCCGCCGCGGCAAATCGCCGCCGAGATCGTCGCCCGGCTCGACGTGAGCGATCTCTGCGCCCCGCCCGAAATCGCCGGGCCCGGCTTCATCAATCTGCGGATACACGAGCGCTGGCTGATCGAACGGCTTACGGCGGCGCTGGGCGATCCGCGATTGGGCGTCGCGCCGGTCGCCCGGCCGCGGACGTTCGTGATCGACTTCTCCGCCCCCAACGTGGCCAAGCCGATGCACGTCGGCCACATCCGCTCGACGGTGATCGGCGACGCGCTGTGCCGCGTCTTGCGATTCCTCGGCCATCGCGTCATCAGCGACAATCACATCGGCGACTGGGGCACGCAATTCGGCATGATCCTCTACGGCTACAAGCATTTCTTGAACGCCGACGCCTATCGCCAAAACCCCGTCGAGGAGCTCGCCCGGCTCTACAAGGTCGTCCGGCAACTGATGGACTATCGCGCTTCGTTCGTTCGAGAGGTGGCCATTGATCTAGTCGCCTTAAAGAAGCGAAAGGTATATGAACTATCGGAAGCAAGAATCAAGGCCACCAATACCAAAACCGCGGAGAAACTGGGCGATGAAATACGCCGTGCTCAAAACGACCTCGACGACGCGGTTAGCGAATTGACGAAGATTGAAAATAATCGGTCCGCGAT
This sequence comes from uncultured Planctomycetaceae bacterium, assembly GCA_963823895.1. Taxonomy (GTDB): domain Bacteria; phylum Planctomycetota; class Planctomycetia; order Pirellulales; family Thermoguttaceae. Next base: position 100,401 of record CAWGNG010000019.1, on the reverse strand, counting down.
TGAAAACGATCCGCGACTGTCGAAACTGGCTGCCGATCATCCCACCATTCGCCTGGACGTACTTGCCGAGACCGCGAAACTGCACGCCGGCGACGCGGAAAATCGCCGCCTCTGGTCGGAGTTCCTTCCCCACTGCGAAGACGAAATCGATCGCATGTACCGGCGGCTGGGAGTGACGTTCGACCACACGCTGGGCGAGAGTTTTTACGAGGACCGGCTGGCGGCGGTTGTCGAGGAATTGCTCGGCCGCGGCATCGCCTGCGAAAGCGACGGCGCCGTCTGCATCTTTATCGACGGCATCGAAACGCCAATGCTCGTGCGGAAGAAGGACGGGGCGTTTCTCTACGGCACTACAGACCTGGCCACGATCCGCTACCGCATGGACCAGTGGCGTCCCGACGCGATTCTCTACGTTGTCGATCATCGCCAGTCGTTGCATTTCAAACAGCTTTTCGCCGCCGCGCGGCTGCTGGGCTACGAGAACGTCGAATTGCAGCACGTCAGTTTCGGCACCGTGTTGGGCGACGACGGCCGACCGTTCAAGACTCGCGCGGGCGATACCGTCGGACTGGAAAGTCTGTTGGACGAAGCCGTGCGGCGGGCGCTGGAGATCGTGTCGGCCAACGACGACGCCAAGCCCGAGGGCCGCGAACTCTCCGACGACCAGCGGCGGCAAATCGCCGAGCGCGTCGGCATCGCCGCCCTGAAATACGCCGACCTCTCGCAAAATCGCACGAGCGATTACGTCTTCAGTTACGACAAGATGCTGGCGATGTCGGGCAACACGGCCACCTACATGCAGTACGCCTACGCCCGCGTGCGGAGCATTTTCTCGAAAGGCAACATCGACATCGACGCCCTGCGGAGCGCGGGGACTGTCCCGATTTTCGCGTCGGGGACTGTCCCGATTTTCGCCTCAGCGAAAATAGGACTGTCCCCTTCGGCGCCGCCCTCCGCGGCGATCTCGTTGGATTCGCCGGCCGAGCGGGCGTTGGCCGTCGAACTGCTCCGCTTTTCCGAAGCGCTCGACCTGACGGCGGCCGATTATCGTCCCAACCAACTGACGGCGTATCTTTTCGACGTGGCGAATCGTTATTCGACGTTTTTCGAGCAATGCCACGTGCTCCGCGCCCCCAACGAGGCCCTCCGCCACAGCCGCCTGCTCCTCTGCGATCTGACCGCGCGAACGATCCAGAAGGGTCTAAAGCTGCTGGGGATCGAGGTGGTGGAGAAGATGTGAGGGGGTAGTGGAGAGTGGATAGTGGAGAGTGGGTAGTGGAGAGTGGATAGTGGAGAGTGGGTAGTGGAGAGTGGGTAGTGGAGAGTGGAGAGTGGGTAGTGGAGAGTGGAGAGTGGAGAGGGACGGGGGCCAGTGTCTCGGGCGGCAGAGGCCGCGGCGAACCGCCGCGTTCGCGGAAAGCCGCGTGGCACCCCCCCCGTATGCGATGGGAGTGTCATAACCGGCTGGTCGCCAAGAACTTGCGCCGTTTGCCACGGCGCGGGCGCGGCTCCCAAATGTTCCGGCCTGCGGCCCTCTTCTCCCCTGCACTCCCCCCTTTCCACTCTCCACTCTTCACTCTCCACTATCCACTCTCCCCTTTTTTGCAAAGAGGCTGGATTTTTTTAACCGATTGTGAGACAATAGGCATGGGCAAGGCTTCGTTGCGGACGGAGATCACAGGGAGATTTAGCCATGATACGTTCCAAGGGTCGCAGTGTCGGCGGATTTACGCTTGTCGAGTTGCTGGTGGTGATTACCATCATCGGCGTATTGATCGGCCTCTTGTTGCCCGCCGTGCAGGCCGCCCGCGAAGCCGCCCGGCGTGCCTCATGTGCAAGCAACGAGCACAACCTTGCCTTGGCAATGGTCAACTTCGAGACGGGTCGGAGGTACTTCCCCGGTTACGTCAACAACTTTCCGTTGCTCCAGACCGGCGGAACGGGAACGACAAACATCCCCGTGAGTTGGTTAGTCCCCTTGCTCCCGCAGATCGAACATCGGGATGTGTGGGACAGCCTTTCCACTATGACGGTAGACCCCTCATCCGGAAAGATAACGCAGCCTCCTAATGGCGCTAATCCCCTCATTTCCATCAAAGTCCTGACCTGTCCCGACGACGACCCCCAATTGGATTCGATTCCGGGCTTTCCCGGCGTTAACAACAACACGTGGCTAGGGTATGTCTGCAACCGGGGCCGGAACTGGGATCCCGCTGTCGGCGAACAACGTGCGGCAGGCGTTTGCCCCTGCGCCTACACAGGCCAGTTCTCCGGCTGCACCAGTACCACCGTCGCTACAACCGCCAAGGTGAGCCTCGACTATATCACTTCGCACGACGGCTCGACGAATACCCTGCTCCTGGCCGAGCAGGTGTTGGCGAATCCGCCGAGCCCGCCGTGTCTGGTGTACGACCGCTCGGGCGGCTCGACGAGCGGCGTGAGCAGCTACCCCGGTGACCAGCCGCAGTGGTTGACGAGCAAGACTACCATCCAGCCCCTCTCGATGGAAGTGGAGGTCGGGTTTGAATGGAGCACCTTTTCCAAATCTCCAAGACTCAGCGACAAGCTTCTCTCGGGCCATCCGGGCGGCGGCGTCAACGTGGCGTTTTGCGACGGGCATCAGCAGTTCATTCAATCATCGATGGATCTCGACACGTTTATTCACCTGATGACGCCCTATGACCATGATTGCGGCGACGCCTCCTTCGCTCACCCGTGGACGAACGTGCCTGTGCCACCTAGCGGCAGCACCGCCGGCTACAACCACAACGACGTCTTGGACGAATCTAAAATTGGAGGCTGATCGCTTTGCTCTCGCCGACGCGCGGGAGCGAATTGCCTAAGACGCAACAAAGCCCGCGGGCACCGGCCCGCGGGCTTTTTTCGTGGCCACGCGCCCTGCTCCAACGCCGGGGCAACGCCGCTGTTGTTCCACAGATGTGCCTCGGCCAAGCCCCGCCGGCAATCGTTGTCCATGTGCCTTTTCACTAGCCCAGGCGTTTACGCCTGTGGGAAGGATCGCTGGTTCATTTTTTTGTCGAGCCCCATTTATGGGGCGAGATGGCTTCGGGGGCAATGCTTGTGCCGCCTCCGCTCGCGCCCCATGAATGGGGCTGATCGAAAAAGGGAATGATGGCTGGTGGCTCCCTGCTCCGCAGGCGTAAACGCCTGGGCTAGTGAAAAGGCACGCTATTAACAACTGTTGGCCTCGCTGCATCACAACGAAGCCCAATCGCGCGGCACAATTGATCTCGGCGGTCCCGTCGCTGGAACTCTCACTTCCCCATCAACTCATCCGCCAGCGCCCCGGCGTCATAAACCTTCCGCAGCGCTTCGAGAATCGCGCTGCCGTGGACGGCCAACGAACGGCCCTGGGTTTCGGTGTAAACGTAGTCCCAGACCAACGACTGGATGTTGCCGTCGAAGATGATGCCGACCAATTCCCCCTGGCGGTTGACGACCGGGCTGCCCGAGTTGCCGCCGATGATGTTGTCGGTGCAGATGAAGTTGTAGGGCGTGTTGAGATCCAGGCGGTCTTTGCGATCGAGCCAAATCTGCGGCAGGTTGAAGGGCTCGGCGTAATCGTGCTCCTTGGCCGTGCGGTACAGCCCGGCCAGCGTGGTCCACACCGGCACCTGCACGCCGGCTTGCTCGTAACCTTTGATGGTGCCGACGCTCAGCCGCAGCGTGAAGGTGGCGTCGGGATAGGTGTCGGCGCCAAAGAGGGCGAAGCGGGCATCGGCCAGTTTGCCGTAGGCCCAGCGCTGCGGCTCCTCGACCTGCTGCTCATAAATCGTGCGCACCTTCCGCGCGGGCTTATCGACCATGCGGGCAAGCTGGATCATCGGATCGTCCGAGGCTTCGATGGCTTGCAGCCCGCCTTCGGCCAATTTGCGGCGTACGGCCACGTCGGCCAGCTTGGTGCCTTGCACCAGTTCGGCCGCCCGCTGGTCGGGCGACTTGTCCGCCATCACCTTCTCGGCCAGTTGGCGGTCGCTGATGCCGCCGCATTGTCCCGCCTCTTCCAAATAGGCGCTCAACGAGTCGGCCAAGAGCGCGGTCTGCACGCGCGGATAGATCGGCGCGGGGAGAATAGCGTTTGCTTCAGCGACGGCAGGTTGGCGTCACAGTATTCCTCGAGCCGATCGGCGTTCGGTTTGGCGGTTTCTTCGGCCAGGCGGACCAGCGCGGGCGATGATGAATAGCGTCGATTGGAACGCCTGTCCCTGTTCGAGCATGGCATGGTCCTCGCGGATCGACGCCATGCTGGCCAGCGACTTGTCGATGGTGGCGAAGGCGGTCTTGCAGACGGCGGCGTGCGACGAGGCCTCGGCGGCCTGGCGGAAGGCGGCCTCTTCGGCCTGTTTCAGCCGCATGATGGCCGGGTCTTGCAGGCCGGCCAGTCCGCCCAGCCGCGCCTTGCGCGAGTTCTGCACGTACATCAGCAGTTCCTTCCCCTCGCGGCTGTGCTCGGCGCTGCGCTGGCAGAACGCCATCAGCGTGACTTCGCGCCGCCGCAGCATGTTCAAGGTCATCGGCAGCAGGCAATCGCGGATGAACTCCAGGTGATGCACCGTGTTGAGGCGGTCGGTGCGGGCGGGATTGCCGGAGACGAACACCAGATCGCCCGCCGCCAGTGAGGCGGGATTCCACTTCAGATACGGCGCGCTGACCGGTTTGCCGTCCTCGTAGACGCGGAAGAAGCAGATGTCGAGATCGTAACGGGGATACTCGAAGTTGTCGGGATCGCCGCCGAAATAGGCCGCTTGCTGCTGCGGCGCGAAGACCAGCCGCACGTCGGTGTATCGCTTGTAGCGGTAGAGCTGGTACAGCCCGCCGCGGAAGAGCGTGATCACGTCGCTGCGCAGGCCGGTCTTCTTGAACGACTCCTGCCGGATGTTGATGATTTCCGCCCGCCGCAGTTTGTCGGCCTCGGCCGAATTGGCGGCCGACTTGACCGCCGCGTTGACCCGCGCGGTCACGTCCTCGATGCTCTCGAGCACGACGAACTCCGAGTCGGGGCATTTCAGTTCTTCGTCGCTGCTGCGGGCGTAGAAGCCGGTCTTCAACAGGTTGCGGTCTTTCGTGCTGAGTTTCTCCAGCGCGCCGCCGCCGACGTGATGGTTCGTCATCACCAGCCCCTTGGGCGAAACGAACGAGCCCGAGCCGCCCTGGTTGATCCGCAAGGACGCATGTTGCAGGTGCGTCAGCCAGGCGTCGGTGGCGTCGAAGCCGTAGCGCTCCTTCAACATTTTCTTCGGCGGACTGTTGAACAGCCACATCCCTTCGTCGGCCTGAGAAATGGGCGTTGCAAGCGCAGCGGCAACCGCTGCCAGTGTCAGAACCAGCAATGTTCGGCGTAACGACATGGTTTTCTTCCTTGTACGGGGTTCGACGGAACGATTCATAATAGAGCGAACGGCGGCAAGTCCGCAAGAGGGGTGCATTGACGCTCCGTTTCAAAAAACCATAAAATGGAAAGCCGTCTGTTCCGCGGTAATCCAGCAGCACAATTCCTCCGGCAAACCGGCCTTCCACAGTCGCCGACTATGACCAAAGACCGACTCCTTTCGACGCTTCAGCCTTTCGGCCAGGAGCATCTGCTCGCCTTCTGGGACAGACTCGACGGGCCGGAGCGAGAATCGTTGGCACGGCAGATCGAGGCGATCGATTTTGCCTTGGTGCGGCGATTGTTCGACGGGCGAAACCGGCAGGGGAACGTGGCCGAGTTGGCCGCGCGGGCGGAACCGCCGCCGGCGTTCCGGCTCAACACGGCCGGCAATCCGTTTAGCCCGGAACAAGCACGCCGACGGGCCGAAGAAGCCCTGGCCGCCGGACAACTGGGTGCCATTTTGGTGGCCGGCGGGCAGGGGACGCGGCTGGGCTTCGACCATCCCAAGGGGACGTTCCCCATCGGGCCGGTCTCGAATAAGACGCTCTTCCAGATTCACGTCGAGAAGATCGCGGCGGCCGCGCGGCGTTACGGCGTGCGGATTCCGCTCTACCTGATGACCAGCGCAGCCACACACGACGAGACCGTCGAGTTCTTTGCCGCCCACGGGCGTTTCGGGCTGGCCGCGGAGGACCTGTTCGTATTCCGCCAGGGGACGATGCCGGCCGTCGATGCCGCCAGCGGCCGAGTGCTGTTGGAATCGCCTGGGCGGATCGCCACCAGCCCCGACGGCCACGGCGGCATGTTGGCCGCCATGCTCCGCAGCGGCGGGCTCGACGACGTTGCCCGCCGCGGCATCCGGCACTTGTTCTATTTCCAGGTCGATAACCCGCTGGTCGATATTTGCGGCCGGGAGTTCATCGGCTATCACCTGCTGGCCGGCTCGGAGTTGTCGACGCAGGTGATCGCCAAGCGCGATCCGCTGGAGCGGGTGGGAAACGTGGTGCAGATCGACGGCCGGCTGATGGTGATCGAGTACAGCGACCTGCCCGACGAGGCCGCGAATCGCCGCAATGCCGACGGCTCGCTGGCGATTTGGGCCGGCAGCATCGCCGTTCACGTGATCGACGCCGGCTTGCTGCGGCGCACGGCCGGTGGGGCAGACATTCCTGTCTGCCCAGAGAAATCTGGCCAGTCGGAATCTGGCCAGCCGGGCAGACAGGAATGTCTGCCCCACCGTGAGAGAGGTGGGCCGGCCACTGCGGGCCTGCCGTTCCATATCGCGCACAAGAAGGTGGCCCACGTCGATTCCGCGGGCAAACGCATCGAGCCGACCGCGACGAACGCGATCAAGTTCGAGCGGTTCATCTTCGACCTGATGCCGCAAGCCCGCGGGGCGATTGTTGTCGAGGTCGATCCGCAGTTGGCGTTTGCTCCGCTGAAGAATGCCGCAGGAGCGAAAGACGATACGCCGGAGAGCGTGCGCCGGCAGCTATCGGCGTTGCACCGCGGCTGGCTGCGCGAGGCGGGCGCCGAGGTTGACGACAACGTGCCGGTCGAAATCAGCCCACTGTATGCCTTGAATGCCGAGGAGTTGAAAGCAAAAGTGCAGCCCGGCACGCGGATCGAGAAGCCGACGTACTTCGGCTAAGAGGTTGCCGATGCGAGCGAGAGCAACGTGGTTGATGGCGGGTGGACTGCTCGTGGCATTTCTCTTGATCGCGGCATCTAGCGTTCTGTGGTGCGGCATCAAGCACGGCAGGTTCGAAACGATTGAGTACGACTTCCCAGAAGCGCTCAGCCACAAGCAGCGGATCGTGGTCTACCTGCCGCCCAATTATCCGCGAGACGCGCCCTATTCCGTCCTCTATCTATTGCACGGCGCGGGTGATGATGAGAACGGCTGGCAAGAGCAGGGCGCGATCGGCTCTCTGTTGGATCGGTTGTATGCCGAGAAGAAGATCGTTCCGATGATCGTTGTGATGCCCAATGCGCAGGGACGCAGCGGCGTTTTCGAACACGACCTGCTGGAAAAAGTGATTCCGTACGTCGAGTCGCACTATGTCGCGCGCGGCGACGCTCAGCACCGCGCGATTGCCGGGTCGTCACTCGGCGCTTGGCAGGCTCTGGGCATCGGCCTGAGACACCCAGACCGTTTCGCCTGGGTCGGCGGCTTCTCGCCGGCTATGGAGGACGTGCTGCCAGCGCACTACAGCGGTCGGTTGAAGCTGCTCTGGCTTTCCACCGGCGACAGAGATCAATGCAAAATCCTGGACGAGTCACTGCACCGGACGTTAGAGACTGGGGGGATTCCTCACGTCTGGCGCGTGCTCCCCGGCGAGCATGATTGGCCCCTTTGGAAGGAAAACCTGCGGCAGTTTACGCCGCTGCTATTCCATCGCCAATAGCGGCGGTTTTGCGACGGCCGACGGCACGTCGGCCCCCGGGTTCTCTTGGACTTCGGAGCCGCCGTACCGGCGGCTGCTAAACGTCCATCACTTCGATCCCTGACCTCTGGCCCCTGGCCCCTACTTCCCGCCGAGCCCTTCGTTCTTCAGCTTCTCCAACTGGTCGATGGGAGTCGGCGTGGTGGGGGGATTCCCGCCCGCGTCCTTCCCCTTTTCCGGCTCCTTCTTCGGCTTCTTCATGACGATTTCATCACGGCCGAGGTGAATCTTGCGGTAGACCTCGTCGGAGATCACGTAGTACCAATCGGCGAAGCGGGCGTTGAGTTCCTTGACCTTTTTCGTTCCGTCGGCGATCTGCTGGTCGTATTCCTCTTGTTTCCGTTTGTTCTCCTTTTCGATCCTGGCACGCTCGGCTTCCAGGGCCTTGGCGTCGGTGGCCGGTTTCTGCGGCTCGGGCTTTTTGGCGGCCTTTGCGTCTTTGGCCGCCTTCTCATCCGGCTTCTTCTCCGGCTGCTTCGCCTTGGCGGGCTCGGGCAGGGTCTCAGGCTGCGGCTTGGCGACGGCGCTGGGATTGAACTCGGCCATGACCAGCAGGTAGCGGTTCAATCCGCTGCCCTCCTTGGCTTTGTCGGCGTCCTTCGCCTTGCCCTTTTGGCCGGCGTCTTTGGCGGGGCCGCTGCCGGTGATCTGGCCGAAACGCAAGACGTACTCGACGCCGTTCTTCATCAGCAGGTGAATTTCGCCTTCGTTCGAGAACAACTCGGTCCCCACGCCGTCGTCGGCGCGGGCGGCGTAGAAGCCCTTTTTGGCCAACGACTGCACGGCGGCGGCGTTCGAGGTGAAATTGGCCATCACTTTCAGGTCGGCCCGCAAGCCGGCCGGCTTGCGGCTGACGTCGCCGATCTTGAGATCGTCGAGCGCCGATTTGAGATCGTCGAGCTTCGTGGCGTTGAGTTGTTCGTTGTCGGCCATCTTCACCGGCACCCACTTGGCCTCCGCGTCGCGAGTCTTACCGGGCACGAACTGTTGGTCCTCCACCATTTTCCAATGCGGCTCGCCGGAGTCGTTGTAGGCGATCTTGATTTTGTCGCGTTGCACGATTCCCAGGCCGTCGAGGTCCATCTGGATGGCGTAGTCGTGGACCAAGACGTCCTTCAGGTCGAAGGTGTTGATTTGCAGCAGATTCGGCTCGATCCAATCCTCGAACTTCGTCGAGAGCTTGTCAGTCTTGGCGGCAACGATGTAGATTTCCGATTCGCCCACCTTGCGAACGTAACGCAGGTCGGGCTTTTCGGGCACCTCCTTGCCGACGATCAGGTCGAGCAGCTCCTTGCCGTCGCCGTCGCGCATGGTCATACGCTGGCCGACGCCGGTGACGCCGGGGGTGATCGTCTTCGGCGGATCGACCACGCCGTATTCGCGTTCATCGTCCTTGTTGTCGCTGACCATGTCGATGATCTTTAGCCCCATCAGGGCCGTGGCGGCGGTGGCGACCTGGTCCTTGGCGTCGGCGGGATAGTCTTCGTGCGAGGGGATCGACCAGCGCACCGGCCCCTTGCCGGCGTGCTTGACCTGCGCCACCGTGAACGGATGGACCTCGCCGCGGGTCTCGTCGAACTTGACCACTTCCAGGCTGGCCACCTTCTGCGGGTTCTTAAAATCGGGATAGAGCAGTTGGCCGTGCATATTCTGCGCGGCGGGCGTCGCCGCCGGCCGATTGCTCAGCACCGCCCCGACACCTACGACTGCGGCCACAACCACGAAAATCAGGGTCTTTATGAACTCATGCATGGGAAGGTCTCGGTTATCGGTTATTTGTGCTCTTCTCCGTTGGGGCGGCAGTTCAACTGCCGCCCCAACGGGTTGTTTCTATCGCAATCGCGATTTCGCCACTCCTTCGCGTTCCTTGACGCGGCGGATGACGAAGACGCCGATCGCCACGACGAGCGGGAGAATCGGCGGCAGCAACAAGGCCCACAGTTGGTACCAGGACTGCACGGCTCGAACCTGCAACGCCAATTGCGTCTCGATCTTGTTGATCTCGCGTTCCTTTTCGCGGCGAAGCTGTTCGAGTTTTGATTCCCGCTGCCGTTCCAGGTCCTGCTGCAACATTCCGACCTGGATCGCCATTTGCTGGAGGTCCATGTTCTTCTGTTTCTTCAACTCGGCGACCTTGTCTTCGATGGCTTTCTGTTCCGCCTGTTCCTGCTCGTCGTATTTCTTGCTGAAGCGTTCGCGCGAGTCGGCGGCCGCCTGCTTCGCCTCCTTGGTCTCCTCTTCGATGCGAGCCAACATGCGATGGGCGGGCCGCCGCTTGCGAATCTCGATGAAGCGGTCGTCCTTGGCCAACGAGTCGAGCACGTTGAGCACAAACGTCACGTTGTCGAAGCGGAAGTGAACGCCGATTTCCGGCCTGTCGCCCTGCTCGCGGAGAACGAAGAACGCCTGCGAGAGCATGTCGACGTCGGTCGCCACCACCACGTTAATCGTCGCTTCGGCGGGCTTCTTTTCGGCCTTCTTCGCGGCGGGGTTCTTGAACGGTTCTTCGATCGACGGGGGCAGTTTCACCTTGCCCTGGATGTGCGCGGCCAAGATATAGGTATTGCCCGTCGGATTCAACGGGCGATTGGGGTTCACGCCGCGCGGCCCGAAAGGCGACATCTCCATCAGGTCGGAATAGCGGACGGTGCCGGTCTTCTCGCCGGTCTGCACCAGCGGCGTGAACGTCAGTTCGGAAGTGGCTTGTTTGTCGATAAAGCCGGGGAAGGGGAAGAGCACCTGTTGCAGGCCGGAACTGATCGGGTCGGCCGGATTGAACGGCTGCGTAGCGGCCCATTCTTCGTACGCCTTCTCATACTTCTTCGTCCCCGCCGCGAGGTTGCCCGGTTTGAACGCGGTCGTGGGGCTGAGGGCAACGTCGGCGAAGACGAACTCCTTGTCCTTGGTAAAGTCGGGGATTTTCGGGTAGGGATTGAAATCCTGCCAAACGACTTTCGCGTCGGCGAAATCGATGCCCAACAGGTTCCAGAGCTTGTTGATGTCCCCTTTAGGGGGCGACTGCATCCGCATCATCGGGTTCATGCCGCCCGGCGGCTGCCGCGGCATGCTGGTGGGCGTCACCGCGCTGAGCATCGGCGCCGGGTCCTCGAAGATCGCCGTCGGCTGGCCGGCGGCAACCGCCGCCACGAAATTGTTCATCTCCTCGGGCCCGAGCGTCGAGGGCTGCACGGCCAAGAGCACGTCGTACTTCTCGGTGATCGGCTTCGACGGATCGACCTTGACCACCTCGTATTGCTTCTCCAACTCGTCGATGATCGGCCAGTTCGGCGAAGGGGACATCGTCTGGAAGTTGAGCTGTCCGTAGAGCTGGGCGTCGGTATTCAACACGCCCACTTTCTTCCGCTTCTGCTCGGTCACGGTGCAGATCGAGCGGACTAATTCGTACTCGATGGGCGTGTCGCGGTCGATAAACGCCGGCGGGATTGGCCGCGAACTGCCGCGGCTGACCGCCACGTTCAAGAAGATCTGATCGACCGAGTAGACGCCATGATTGATCGACATCACTTGGTGCGGCTGGATGCCGTAGCGCTTTTCCGCCAAGGCGGCCTCGTTGCTGTAGCGATCGGTGTTGTGAATCCTCACCTGCAACTTGTTGCCGCCGATGGCCCGCAATTCCTCGAGCGCCGCCAGCAAATTCAGCCGGGTTTGCACGTAGGCCTCGGGCACGCTCGGGCTGATGAACGCCTCGATCAGCACCGGCCGCTCGGTCTTCAGATCGGCGATCAGCCGCCGCGTTTCCGGCGAGAGTGAACTGAGTTTTTCGTTGGTGACGTCGTAGCGCAGATCGTGGGCGCGGAGGACGACGACCGCACAGACGGCGATGACGAACAGCGCCAGGCCGCGGACGACGAAATGGCCGACCTGCAACCATCGCCGCGGTCCGCTGAACCAGTGCCGCCGCCCGATCAACGCCATGCTCACGTAGAGCATGACCACGAGAATCATGAGGAAATAGACCACGCCGGCAAGACTCAACATGCCGCGGCTGAAGTCGTGCATCTGGTGGCCGATGCTCCAGCCAGTCAGAGCGAGCGCCTTCTCGCTGCTAAACGCGCCGATGAAGTCGGCCCAGAACAGCAACACCAGCGGCAGGTTGAACAGCACGCCCAGGACGAAGCCGATCGTGATATTGCCGGTAAGGAACGAAGCCACCAGCCCGATGGCCAACATGGCGAGCCCGACCAGCCAGTAGCCGGCGTACGTCCCCAGGAAAAGGCCGAAGTCAACGCCGTGAGGCACGCGATCGACGCCGTGGCCGAAATCCGGCAGCACGGCAAACCCGTTGGCTGTGGCCAGGTTGTTCAGCACGAGGTAACTGCACACCAACGAAAACAGCAGCGAGACGGTGAAAATGCCGACGGCGGCAAGGTACTTGCCCAAGACGATGTCGAAATCGGTGGCCGGAATCGTCAGCAGCAATTCGTCGGTCCCCTGCTTTCGTTCGTCGGCCCAGATGCCCATCGTGATTGCGGGAATGTAAAAGAGCATGATCACCGGGAACCACAGACTAAGCTGGTCGAGGTTCGCCAGGTTGTTGCCGAAGAAATTCGGCGAGCAGAACGCAAAACCCGCACTAAACAACACGAACAGGCAGATGAAGACATAGCCCGTCGGATTGGCGAAATAGTTGACGAAGTTCCGTCGAAAAACGGCGAATAACACGTGAGTGTTCATGGGAATGCTGAATGCTGATTGATGAATGCTGAATGACAAACGCCGAATGAAGAGCGACGAATGACATTCATCATTCATCACTCATCATTCATCATTTCTCCTACACGGCTGTCAATTCTCGGAAACGCTGATCCAACGGCATGCCGTCCTTGGTCAACTGCTTGATCGGACCGTCGAAGATCAGGCGGCCCTCGTTGATGAACAACACGCGGCTGGCCATCGCTTCCACCTCCTGCAATATGTGGGTGGACAACAGGATCGTCTTGCTCTGGCCGAGCTTGCGGATCGTCTCGCGGACTTCGTGGATCTGGTTCGGGTCCAAGCCGGCGGTGGGCTCGTCGAGGATCAGCACGTCGGGCTCGTGCAGGAGCACCTGGGCCATGCCCACCCGCTGGCGATAGCCGCGCGAGAGCTTGCCGATCGGCTTGCCGATCACGCTGCCCAGCGAACATAGCTCGACCACGGTGGCGATTCGCTCGCGCTGGTACGCCGCCGACAGGCCGCGGGCGTGGGCGAAAAACCGCAACAAACCGCGGGGGGTCATGTCGGCGTACAGCGGCCCGTTCTCGGGCAGATAGCCGAGCCGGGCCGAGCCGGCCAGGCGGTCGGTCGACATATCGTGCCCGGCGATCCGCGATGTCCCTGCCGAGGGGGCCAGATAGCCCGTCAGCAGTTTCATCGTGGTACTTTTCCCGGCCCCGTTTGGACCGAGAAACGCCACGACCTCGCCCTGATGGACCTGGAAGGTAACGTCCTCGATGGCGGCGAACGCCCCATAATATTTCGACAGCCCGCAGGCCTCGACCATGGCGGGCTTCTGCTCTTGGGTCATTGCTGGTCGCTCCTAACTATTGACGATTGGGAGGGGCCGTTGGAATCTGAAGCAGGCGATAGCCGTCGCCGATTGGGCATCTTGCCCGCTCCCTCGGCGTCCCAGGACGCCTCCGGCAGCCCGTTGTGTCCCGGGCCACGATTCCCAGCCGCCTCGCGTTTGAGGCAGGGGGTATCATCGAAGCCTCGATTATAACACCTGCAAACCCGGCTACATAGGGCATCAGGCAAGAAAATCCCCTATTGGCCTATCAATTCACTGTCCCTTTAGGGGGATTCTATCGCAACGGCGAGAAAAATGCCCCTGCCAGCGTCGTTTCCACGGCGGCCGAAATCTTGCGTAGCGGACCTGGCGCGCTTCTCACCAGGGTGGGGCAGACATTCCTGCCTGCCAGGAGAGGCGGGGCAAACATCCCTGGCAGACAAGAATGTCTGCCCCACCCGACACACTGTTTCCGCTATTTTCGATGTGGGCAAAAATACTGGCTAGCGGGTCACTTCTCGGACAAAGTCGAGCAGAATACCGCCCGTGGTGTCGTTCGCGGCGCCGAGTAGGGCGTTCACCGTCATGTGGGTGCGGCCTTCGATCAGCTTGGTTTTCGCCTGTCCCTTCGCATTTCGGATCAATTGCGCCAGGTTCTCGGCGGCCAGCTTCGAGTCGGTCTTGCCGCGATCGACAACCGAGATGAATAGGAACGGCGGCAACGACTTGGCATCGCCGACGTGAGCCACCGGAGAGGCATCCCGCCAAGCGGCCTGCGAATCGCCGAAGGCGCTCTTGATGTAGGGGCCGTACATGCCGCCCGCCTTCACCTTGGCCACGAGATCGTAGGCCCCGCCGCTCCAGGCGACGACGCCGCGAAGATCGCTGGGACGGAGTTTCACGCCCGCCAGATAGCGCGGGTCGAGGGCCAGCAGCGTCACCAGATGGCAACCGGCCGAATGGCCCATTACCACGATTTTTTCGCGGGAACCGCCGAACTCGGCCGCATGGTCGTAAACCCAGCGGACCGCCGACGCCACGTCGTTGATGTGGGCCGGATGTTTCGCGGCCGGCGAGAGGCGGTAGTTGGCGCTGACGAACACGACGCCGTTGTCGTTCAGGAACTTCGGCTTATAGGCCGCCTCGCTCTTGTCCCCTTTGCTCCATTCGCCGCGATGGAAGAAGACGACGATCGGGGCGTCCTGGGCGTCGCGCGGGGCGTAGACGTCGAGCCGCTGCAACGGGTCCTTGCCGTAGGGCACGTCGGCACGAACCACCGTCTTCGCCGAAAGCACGGGCTTTTCGGAAGGACGATCCTTCTCCGTCGTCTTTGTCTTCTCGGGCGGCTCAGTAGCGGCTGGGTCGGCCAGAAGGGGATTGGCACAGATCGCGACAACGGCGGCCAGCAGAACGGACACCGCCAACGTGCGGCGACGGATACGCAACAGAGACATCATTACCTCCACGAGTTGAAAAATCGATGCTTGGGATTAAAAACATTCTGCGCACAGAGCCAACGGGAAAGCCGCTTACCGAACGTTGAACGCTTCCAGGTCGTTCGTCCCCTGCTTGATTTCCGCCCGCAGCGGCGTGGTCTTGGGATCGGCGTAGCAGCCTTGCAGCAAGTCGGGACCGGCGTTCTCCTCGTCGACCTTCTTAGCCGGCGACGGATAGACAATCAGCACGGCGTAGCTGCCCGGCGGGGCGCCATCGTACGATGCGTAGGTGCTCAGCCGAAACTCGCCGTCGGGACCAACCTCGGCCCCCGGCTTCGGTTTCTTTGCATCGTTGTCGGTCAGCGAAACGAACGTCACCCGCGCCCCTTCGGCGGGCTTTCCTTTGTAAAATACCTTGCCCGTCGCGGGGAAAACGGGCCTGTCACTGCGGCGGCAAGAGATCAGCCCAAAGGCCAGCCCGGCGACGAGCGTCAGCAATAGGAACTTCGCGGTACAAGGGACATGGCGTAGATTGTCGCCTTTCGCTCCGCGAAAGCAGCGCTGCTTTCGCGGAGCGAAAGGCGACAATCGCGGCCTGTGAACGGTTACCATCGAACAGTCTCTTTGTCGTTTCATTAATTTGTGCCGTCTCGTCAGTTGACAACTGCGTTGTCGTCAAAAATCTCGCTGGCGCGGGCCGTGATCAGGCCGAAGAAGATGGCGGGCGACATCTGCGAGGCGAGCATGTGGACCGAGCCGTCGCCGAAGGCCGCGCACGCCCCCTCGGCATGAAAGCTGAACATGCCGCGGTAATTGCTGCAATTGATGGTGCCCTCGCCCCCCTGCATCGCCCCGTCGCGGCTCCAGGTTCCCAGCGTAAAGTTGTTGTTGTGAACCCAAGCCCCCCAGCCGTAATTCAACGCCATGTCGCCGTTGGTGGAACCGAGGGAAACGTAAGAGGGAAAGCCGGCGCGGGGCACCTGCTGCCCGCCCGCCACGAACAGCCACGGCCGTCCCGACATCTCGCCGATCATCATCGTGTGCGACAGCCCGTCGGTCGTTTCGGCCAACAGGCGGCAGGCCGACGTGCTGCTCTGCGCCCCGAATACGCCGGAAAGATCGGTCTGCGGCGAGGCGTTCGGGTAGGCCGCGAAGTAGCCGGGCGGAATCGTGCTGGGGGCCTTCACCGTCGTGGCCGCCGACGCCCCAGAAATCGCAAAATAGTCGGTCGTGGCCACCGTGAACGTCGTCATCGCATGTGGACTCACGCCCGCGAAGGCGGCATCCGTGCCCGTGTAGACGTGCTCGGCTGGGCTCGTTGGGCACTCCAGCACGGGGATTCTTTCGGCCGACACCGCGGCGTTGGCGGCATCGAACCAGGGGAGCGTGATGTCGTATTGGCTGTAGACGTTCTCCTGCTCGAAAAAGGGGAGCACTTGCGTGATCCATCCCAACTGGCTCGACGACGAATACAAGAGCGGCAGCCCGCGATTGGCGTTTTCGTAGTTGTGGCAAGCCAACGCCACTTGTTTGAGATTGTTCTTGCAGCGCAACTCGCGCGCCGCCTCCCGCGCCGCCTGCACCGCCGGCAACAACATCGCAGTCAGAACGCCGATGATCGTGATGACGACCAGCAGCTCCACCAACGTGAAAGCGCCTCGGGGCCGATCGTTGCGGCCGGCCGTGCCGTGAATGCAGAATTGTGAGACAATTGCCATTTTGGAATGCACCGTGTGCGATGTGAACGTCTTGTTCCGACGGCGGGCGCGGTATCGCTTGCCGCAGGAACGCAATTTGCGTGCCAATGCCCGCCGGCTGCTGCGGCGAGTTATTCCTATGCCCCATAAAAGGTTGCGTCAAGAGCTACCACCGGCTACAATAGTCAGCGTGTCGATGTGTGCGACATTCGTGTCGATTCGTTCGACACGCAGCCGGCATCTGGGGACTGTCCCAATTTTCGTGTCAGCGAAAATGGGACTGTCCCCTTTGACGGGCCGGCATTTGTGATACGACCCCTATGACCGCTGACCCCCAAACCGTGACCTCACCGATTGAATCGGCCGAGCCTCTGTCGGTGAGATGGCCCATCCACTGGCAGCTGCTGGTTCCCATGGTGGCGGTCGTGCTGCTGGCCACTCTCCTGGCGACGGCGATCACCGCCTACTGGATCGCGCTGCGGGTGCGGAGCGAGCAGAGCAAGGATTTGCGCCGCGTCGTCGAGACAATGGGCAAGTCGGACTTCCCCAAAACGAGGCAAGTCCTGGATCAGATCAGCGGGCTCTCCGGCGCAGAGTTTGTGCTGCTGACACCCGACGGCAACTTGCGCGACAGCACCTTGCCGATGGAGGAGCAAGGGTTGCACGACCTGGCTCGCATCGCCAAATCGCGCCGGAGCAATGAGGGCATCGAGCATACCGCGATTTCGTTGGGGGATCGCAACTATCTGGTCGATTTTGTCAGTCTCTCGGGCCGCACGTATGCGACCGAGTCCACCACGCTCTTCATCCTCTATCCCGAAGATCAATTGGCCTCGCGGATTCATCAGGCGGTGTATCCGGCGTTGCTGGCGGGCTTGATCGCTGCGGCGATTGCGGTGGCGATTGCCACTTGGCTTGCCCGGCGTTTCGCCCGGCCGATTCGCACGCTGGTGGCGCAGAACGGCCACGATCGCCCAGGGAGACTTCACGCCGATGGCCGTTGCCCGGCGGAACGATGAACTGCGCGACCTGGCCGAGTCGATCAACCGCATGACGGCCCAATTGGCCGACCACCAGCGGCAGGTTCGCCACAATGAGCGACTGCGGACCCTCGGCCAGCTTGGGGCGTCGATGGCCCATCAACTTCGCAATGCGGCCACCGGCGGGCGAATAGCGATCGAACTGCACCGCCGCGACTGCCCGCACGGCCCGAGCGATGAATCGCTCGACGTGGCCCTGCGGCAACTCCGCCTGATGGAATCGTACCTGCGGCAGTTCCTTTCCTTCGGCCAGCCCGCCCCGGCGGTCCGCCAGCGCGTCGCCGCCGCGGCCCTGGTCGAGGAGGTGTTGGGCCTGGTGCGTCCGTCGTGCGTCCATGCCGGCATCGATCTGCAATTCACGCCGCCGGCCGAGCCGATCGAACTGGAGGGCGATCCCGAGGCGCTCCGCCAACTGCTAACGAACCTGATTCTCAACGCCGTCGATGCCGCGGTGACCGGCGTCTCCGGTTCGCCGCGCGTTTTGATCGACATTGTCCGCGAGTCGGCCGAGACAGGTTCGATCCGCGTGCGCGACACGGGCCCCGGCCCCGCCCCTGCGGTCCGCGATCAGTTGTTCCATTCGTTCGTAACCACCAAGCCCGACGGCTTCGGTCTCGGGCTGTTCGTCGCCCATCAAATCGCCGAGCGCCACCGCGGCCGGTTGCGCTGGCAGCGAGAGGCGGAGATGACGTGTTTTGCCTTTGAGTTTCCGGTCGTATTGGAAGAGGTGTGATGCGGGGACAGAAGAATGCAAAATGAAAAATGCAAAGTGCAAAATGCAAAGTGGAAGCAGAAAGCGGATCGTATCGGCTGCCATGCTCAAGGCTCCATTCTTCATTTTACATTTTGCACTTTGCATTTTTCATTTTGCAATACTCCCCTTGGTGAAACATGGCACACGTTCTGATCGTCGATGACGAACAAAGCATCTGCTGGGGCCTGAGCAAATTGGTGCACAGCCTCGGCCACACGTCGGCGGTGGCGCCGTCGGCGGAACAGGCGTTTCTGGCGGCGCGATCGCAAAAGCCCGACGCGATCGTGCTCGACGTGCGGCTGCCGGGGATCGATGGGCTGTCGGCGATGCGGCAATTCCGCGAGTTGTGCGGGCCCGTGCCGGTCATCGTCATCACTGCCTACGGCGATTTGGCCACGGCGGTCGAGGCGGTGCGCAACGGGGCGTTCGAGTATTTGGTAAAACCGTTCGAGTTGAACGTGGCGCAACGCGCGATCCAACGGGCGCTGAAGACCCCCGAGCGTTCCGCGCCGCCGGCCGCCGAGCCCGCCCCGGCGGAGCAGACGCCGCGAATGGTCGGATCGTCGCCGGCGATTCAAGAGGTCTTCAAGCGAATCGCGGTCGTCGCGCCGACCGAGGCCTGCGTGCATATCCGCGGCGAAAGCGGCACGGGCAAGGAGCTTGTGGCCCGCGCGATCCACCAGTACAGCCACCGCTGCGACGGGCCGTTCGTGCCGGTCAACGTGGCCTCGCTGAGCCCTTCGCTGGCCGAAAGCGAGTTGTTCGGCCACGCCCGCGGGGCGTTCACCGGGGCCGAGCAGGCCCGCAAGGGATTGCTCGAGCAGGCCGACGGCGGCACGTTGTTCTTCGACGAGGTAGCCGACATCCCGCTGCCGATCCAGGTGAAACTGCTGCGCGTGTTGGAATACGGCGAGATTCTGCCGGTAGGGGCGAACCGCCCGGTGCGGAGCGATTTCCGCGTGATCTCGGCGACGCACCGCAATCTGCACGAGCGCGTGGTGCAGGGCAAGTTCCGTGAGGACCTGTTCTTCCGGCTGATCACGTTCGAGGTCGAGATCCCGCCGCTGCGCGAACGGCGGAGCGACGTCGCCGAACTGACCGAGCACTTCCTCGACGTGCTTTCGGCGAAGAACGGCTGCCCGCGGCCGCCGCTGGCCGACGAGACGCTCGCTGCCTTGGAGGACCGGCAATGGTACGGCAACGTGCGGGAATTGCGGAACGCGATCGAGCATGCGATGATTTTGGCCCGCGGCGGGGCGATCCTGCCCGAGCATCTCCCGCCGCCGACGCCGATGGGCGCCGACGCCGGTCAAACCCGCGAGGCGATGCTGGCCGCGATGATCCGCGACTGGGCCCGCCGCCAACTCGATCAGCCATCGCAGTCCGGCGACTTGCACGAGCGCCTGCTGCGGTTGGTCGAGCCGCCGCTCTTGCAAACCGTCCTCCAGCGTCATCGCGGCCAATTCCTCGCCGCTGCCAAGCAGTTGGGCCTGCACCGCGTGACGTTGAAGCGGAAGATGAGCCTCTATGGCGAAGGGGAAGAGCCGTAATAAGACGTGCATCTCCCATAAGGGGCGTTCCATCAATCGGCGTGCGCCCCTTTTCTCCTCCGATTCATTCGTCCGGTTCGATCTTCAACACGCGCAGCCCGCCGCCGCGTGTCTTGTCGCAGGGAACGACAATGGCAAGTGCCGCTAACTCGTGGGCGGAATACGCCTTCGCGGGACCGGCAGGCCAAAGGGTCGTCACTCGATAACGAGCGTGGTTTGCCAAGCCGATTTCGGCAAGCGGAATTTGCAGGCGGAGATGGGCGTCGCGGACCGTGTCGCGGTTGGCGACGACGACGATCGCCCGCCGCTCATTCCAACGCACGTACGGGACGGGGACCGCAAAGTCGCCGCGGCATGAAACGGCCATCAAGCGGGGCCTTTCGCAGTCGGGCACAACGGCCAGAACGTCGCCCTCCCGTCGACGGACGGCAATCATCGCCTTGACGTCTTCCAACATGCCGCGATGCTCGGGCTGATCGAGATCGTTCCAATCGAGCATCGCTCCATAGAGCCATCGCCCCTTGCCCATATCTTGACTTCTGATGTTGCTCGGCGATCCGGCGGCGAACATCTTCCGCATCTGCACTTGTTGGTTGTCGCTGCTGGCCTCCAGATAGTTGGGCGAAAGCCACGGAATCGGCCTGTACGTGGCGTCGAATTCCTCGCCGGAAAAGAACAGCGGAATCATCGGCGTGAACAGGACCGCATAGCCGAACAGAGCGCGGCTGCCCTGGGCCCGGTAGGGGTTCTCGTTGGGAGAGAGGCCCCAGCCGGTATCGTGGCAACTGAGCATGACCGTGGGCCAGCCTTGGGCGAGAGTGGCCAGATAGATTTGCAGTGTCGGAGGCTCGCCTGCAACAACGACGCGCCTTCCGCCGGCAAGCTGCCACTGGTTGCCAACGTCGTCCTGCACGATGACGTTCTTGATGCCGCCGCGGCTGACGTTATCGACGGTGAGTTGGATGTCGGGAACTCCATCTGGCTGTCCTTCGCCGTCCCGTCGCCCGACCTTATCGGCCATCATTCCGTCGCGGCGGACGCGGAGCGCGCCGCTGCCGTCGGTGCGTCCTTCGCCGCTCTTGCCATCGGCGTATTGAATCGTAACGCGGTACTCGCCCGCCTTGCCGAACTTGCGGCGGTAGAAGCCGGGCACGTCTCCCGCCAGGGCCGAGGCGGCGACGTTGCACTGCGGGAAATCGCTAACGCCGGCGATGGGAAAATTGCCCTCCTCGAAAATGACAATCTCGCGTCCCAACGCGGCGGCGTTCTGGCGAATCCGCTTCCACACGTCGGCCCGCGCCATGCTGATGTCGAGGCGAAACCCGTCCACTTCGTACCGCTTGATGCAGTCGGTCCAGAGGTTGATCCACCACTGGTCCAGGTCCGGGTGCTTTCCATACCAGTCGAAATCGACCATGCCGCCGGCGTCCCCCTTGAACCACTCGGGATGCTTGGCGATCACCGGGCTGCTCGGGTGCAGGCCGTGGACATGAACATCGAGAAAGATGCGAATCCCCTGGCGATGGGCCTCGCGGACCAGGGCGTGGAATTCCTCGGGCGTGCCCAGGGTCGGCTCGATCTTGTCCGGTTCGAGATTGGCGTATTGCGACCAGACGTTGAAGTAGACGTGCGGCGGCGCCAACGAGTGGCCGGCCAACCAAATGCCGGTGATTCCGAGATCGCGCAGGTAGGGCAACTTCGCCTTGAGGCTGTTGAACGTGCCGCTTTCGGGCCCGTGGGGCGAAGTGAACCCCTTGGGCGCGATTTCGTAGATCACGAGGTCCTTCGTCCACGCCAGCGACAGTTGTTGCGCCGCAGTGGCCGCGTCGCCGCCGAATGCCGCGTGTTGATCCCACACGACGACCGCGCTGGCAACCACAACCACCCCCGCCGCCGCGCAAATGGCGGCGGCAAACCGCCCTAGCCCACAATCAACCGCACAATCGGAAATCATCGTTGATTCTCCTAGAAGCAATGCCAGTAGATCAGGTGGAACGTGATCGGAGTGGTGAAGACGAGGCTGTCGACGCGGTCGATGATGCCGCCGTGGCCGGGGAGCGTCGTGCCGGAGTCCTTCACGCCAATATCCCGCTTGATCATCGAGAAGACCAGATCGCCGAACAACCCCGCGAAACCGATCATGAACCCGACGAAGGCGCAATACGAATAGGAGAGGTTGCGGGCGGGAAAATCGGGCAAAAGCGGCACGAACAGCAACGACATCGCCGAGATCAACATCGCGGCGCAGAGGCCGGCGGACCAGGTCTTCTTGGGACTCACGTCCGCGGCGATGCGGGCTTCCAGCAGCCGACGCCAAAACCCGTCCTCCATTCTCCCCGCTATCTTCGCAAACGACTTGCCGATCCAAAACGACGCCAAATCCCGCGCCTCGGTGAGCGTGAAGCAATACATCAAGAGGATCGCACCGAAGTTGATCATGAACAGGCAATGGCCGAGGTTGTGGACGAAGAACAAGAGCCCCAACGCGAGGATCGCCAGCGACTTCAGGCTCCCCTGCGTCCGGTTTTGCAGCACGAAGAGGATCGGCAACAGCAAGATGACATAGACCGGAATGAAAATCATGAACAGCATGTACCACTTGATGTACGCGATGTAAATGATCGCCGGGATGGAGAGATAGCACAAGAAGATCGCCACCCGGTCTTTGAACGAGACGATTCTCGCCGAAACCACCTCTTCCGCCGGCAGCAGCGAGAAATACTCCCGTAGCGACGCGAAGCACAAAAACCCGAGGAAGAGAAACGAGACGATGCGATGCGTCGCAATCGCCAGGAAGAAGACGGCCACCATCCACCACCAGGTCAGCGTACGGTCGCGGATTTCGTCGGCCGTAGGCAGGTGTCTCCGTTCCATCAGCCGCCAAACCACTGAGAAAAACAGCAGCAACCCGAGCATGGGAACCATCACTGCGAGCATCTTCCCATCGCCACGATAGACCAGCAGCGCCAGCGAGACGCCGATGATCGATCCCAACAGAATCATTTGCAGGGGCTTCATCCGTTCACTTTCCGATCCACGTGTACGACTCGTAGTGCTGCCCCTTGGCGGCCAGCAGGGTTTTGCGGATGCGGATGACGCTGGTCGCGAAAACGAACACCGACATCACGAGCAAGTAGTAAGCGATCGAGTGAATGAACTCCGGCCGGACGAAGAGCAGCACCGCCAACACCGACATCCAGACCGCCCGGTCGGGCTTGCCGCCCAAAAAGGTCTCGTGCCGACGGATACCGCCGGGAAACCCCTTTCCCAGCACGCCGAAGAATTCGGCCATCCAAGAGAGGATCAGCAGCAGCGTCAGACTCAGTTGCGGCCCGTCGGGCACGAAAAACAGGCTGCCGTAGCAGACCGTATCGCCGATCACGTCGAGTCCCTCGTTACAAAGTTCGCCGGCTACGCTTCCCGTGCCATATTCGCGCGAAAGCATTCCGTCCAGCGTATTCGCTGCCATCCGCAGCAGCAGGAACGGCGGAACCAGCAGCAGCATCCAGCGGCACGCGGCGTAGCTGAGCCCAAGATAGAACGACGCCGCCGTCAGCAGAATGAACACGATTCCGAAGCAGGTCGCCTGGTTTGCCGTCATCCAACGGCCGCCAAGCCAGCGCACGAACTTCTGAAAAACGCCTTTTTGCAGGTAGAGCATGGCGCGTGGCCTCCGAGAAGTGCGGTTGGAAAAAGTGTGACTGGGAAACGGGCACCCATGCCGGCGAGAGGGGCGTCGTTGTGCGCCTATGTAAGCAACCAGGACTATAGGCCGCGGCGCTGTTTGTCAATAAGTTGGCTCCGTCCTTTCCCCGTTACTACAGTTGGTGCTGTGCGGCTTATCCAGATCCCAGAACGACACTGTGTCGTCCATCGAGGCTGTCACCAGCGTGTGGGTGTTCGGCATGAAGCACATGTCAAGCATGGCGCAATTGTGGCAACAGAAGACGGCGAGAGGCGAGTAGTCTGGTGTTTTCCAGACTGCTAGATAGCTCGGGAATTCGTTGCAGTCATTCATACCTGCCGCGAGTATCTGTCCGTCGGACGAGAACCGCGCAAATCTCCGGTCTTTGTCGAGCGCCCTATCGTCTATGGTCAACCGCCGAATGCGCTTGCCGGTACCCGTATCCACAACCTGCAAATTGCGATAGCAGGCGAGTGCGAGTTGTGACCCATCGGGCGAAATCGCGACGCTGCGAGACGGGGGGCCGAGAAACCGCTCCTTCGCTTCCCGGAGGCTCCAAACCAGGGTTCCATCCGTTGAGCCGACCACCAAAGTGCGGCCATCCGGGGAAACGCAAAGCTCGTTGGAACCTTTAGGCGTCCAGGGGGCTGTAAAGTGAGATGCTGCGGTGATTACGTCGGTGATCTTCTCCGTCCGGAGATCGAGGCGACGAATGGACTTGTCCTCAAGCCAGCTATACGTGAAGTATACGTAACGGCCCTTCGGGTCGTATGCGATGTGACCCACATCTTCGTCGCCAACAACAATCCGGTGACGACGGGACCGGGACCTTGCATCCCATATCTGCAAAACGCCCTGAGGCTCCCATTTTTGAAGGCTGCCGCGTCCGCGGGGAACTATCCAGTTTCCCCCAACCAAGAACGTCGCGCCGTCAGGGGCAAACGCAACTTTAGCCCATTGCAGCCCCGAGCCAACATCCAGATTCTCGCCGCGTAGCGTAGCCACGGGCAACACCTGCACGCCGTCCATCGGATCACGTCCGGCTGTGAATGAAAAGACGATAAGACCCCCGTCGGTCGATGCAGCAATGCTCGTTGCTGCCCCGCCTGGGCGGACCGTCTTCTCCGAGGTCGCCGGACGGACCGTGGTATCAAAAAGGTGCGCAAGAGAAGGCTTCGATCTCGCCGCTCGAAAGGTCGTTATGCCGAGGACTGCCAGGAGGGAGAGAACGAGTACAGACGCTAGAAGGGCCATCCCAAATACGAAGCGATGTTTCGCAAGGCTCGGCAACAACATACGATGATCTCCAGGTCTGCAGTCGTCGCGGCCGAGAGAAAGGAGGACAAGCCCAGATCTTTGCTGCAAGCGGAATTTGGGACTTGTCTGCTTTTTTTCCCACCCCTGATGTTAATTCCCGCTCTTCTGGGCGAACATCTGCCGGATTGCGGGCATGAACTCGATCGGGACTACGACGGTTGTTTGGCTCGGCTGCTCCTGGGCGGCTTCGTCCTCGGCGACCTGATGCTCTTCGTCAAGGGCGTCGTAGTAAGCGATCAGTCGCCGCACCCGCTCCGCATCCCAGCCGGGTGGAAACTCCTCTTGTTGGTTCATCGGCGTCTCCTTCCCATTCTGGCCATCAAACCCACGGCCGCTCGCGCTTCGCTTTGGCCAGGGCTTCCTTGGCGATTTGCACGTTTTCGGCGATCTGGAAATCGAACATGCCGGCCAGGACGAAGTCGGCGCCGCTGTTGAACGAGTAGGGGAAGGCTTCGCTGGGCGGAATCGCGCCCGCGGCCATCACTTTGAAGGCGATCCAGGGCTTTTTGACCGACTTCATGATCGCTACGACCTCCTCGGCATTGTGGCACCAGGAATTGTCGTAACTGCCGAACTCGGCCGTTTCATCGGGCTTCTGCGCGGTGGGATAATTGTTCGTGTGCAGCGTCTTCTGATAGAAATCGACGTCGAGCTTGTGCTTCTCCGCCGCCACGATCACCGCCGGCGTGTGGGCGGCGATGCCGATGGGCAGGCCGGTGCGGCGCATGTGTTCGAGAGTCCGCTTCAGCAGGTCGATGTTCTTCTGCCGCACCAGCCCGTCGGCGGCGACGCCCCAGATATAGAGTACGTCGGCCCCTTCGCGGGCAGCCCGCTCGATGTTCTCGAACGGATTGGCCGACATGGGCGAGGCGTAAACCGCCATGATCCATTTGATCTTGCCACCGCGGCGGCGATATTCCTTCACAATCTTGTTGGCCGCCTCTTGCTCGATGTGCATGTTGATCGAGTTGATCCCGTGCTTCTCGGCCAGCGCGAGGGTCTCCAGAATCTTCTCGTCGGTGTTGTAGTGACACATCAGTTGCGACACGTACCGCAGATCGCGGGAATGGGCGCAGCCGTTGAGGAGATTGCCGCCGAGCATCAGCCGGCTCAGTTCCAACTTACCGATCTTGCCGGTCCACGTCGCCGCGGGCGGAGCGGAGAGACCGCCGGCCGTCGACGTCGCATCGTCAGCCCGCAGCAAGCCGGCGCCCACGACGGCCCCGGCCGAGGCCAGAACGGATTCAGCGACGAAATCGCGTCGCGTTATTTCACGTGACATGGCGACGGGCTCCTTCAAGGTGCAAAATAGCTGGGCTCGTAACAACAAACGTACTCTTCTCGCTCCGCGAGAGGAACACCACGCCCAAGTCGCTTCACGCGGAGCGTGAAGAGTACATCCTTTATGGCTCGCGTCGCGCCGCCCACTGCTTTTGCAGCGACATGCCTAGGGCGACTTCGGCCTCGGGAAGCCGGCCGGCGCGCTGGCAGACCAGGCTCATCGCCATGAAGCTGAACGAGTCGTCCGGCTCGAGTTCGCAGACCTTCTTGGCGTGCTCGATTGCCTCATCGTGGCGGTCCAACTTGCCGTAGAAGACGCTCAGCGCGGCATGGGCCAGGGCGTAGTCGGGCTGGTCGGCTACAAGGGCCTGCAACCGGCCGACCGCCTCCTCCAGCTTCCCCTGTTGCTGCAATTCGATCGCCTCGTCATACCGCTGTTCGACGGTCGCCATGAGGAACTAACTCCGAGGTTCGTGGAAACGGCTGCAAACATTCAGTCTAACGGAAGGGGGAGGATAAGGGAATGATGAGGGGAACGATGAAGGATGAATGATGAATGATGAGGGATGAGGGATCAGGGATGAGGGCGCTACAAGCCAGTTTCGTAGCCCCCATGCGGTGGGTTTAATTTGGTGAAATCGGGAAAGACGTTATCGTCGGCACGTTGTGACTAACGGGCGAGTTTTTGGCAACCGATAGAGCTTAACAGGTTTTGCAGCCTCCATAAACGCTTGCCTTTCCCAGTCTTAGCCCTTCCAGGAGGTGTCTTCCGTGAGCGTTCACTCATCGGCGATTATCAGTTCCGCGGCCCAAATCGGGCCGGATGTCCAAATCGGTCCGTTCTGTGTTGTCGAGTCGGGTGCCGCCATCGGCCGCGGTTGCATTTTGGAAGGTCGAGTGACCGTCAAGCAAGGGACAACCCTGGGCACGAACAACCGCGTGTCGGAAGGGGCCATCGTCGGTGGGCTGCCGCAGCACGTCCACATCCCCGAAAACCCCGGCCGGGTGGTGATCGGGTCGAACAATGTGATTCGCGAGAACGTGACGATTCACCGCGCCCTGTCTCCCGACCACACGACCGCGATCGGCGACAATTGCCTGCTGATGGTCGGCTGCCACGTCGCCCACGACTGCCGCCTTGGAAACAACGTAATCTTGACCAACAACGCGATGCTGGCCGGCCACGTTGTCGTCGGCGATCGGGCATACATCTCCGGGGCGGCGGGCGTCCACCAGTTCTGCCGCGTCGGCTCGTTCGCCATGGTCGGCGGCCAAGCCCACATGGTGCAGGACGTTCCCCCCTACGTGACCGTCGATGGCCTGAGCAGTCTGGTTGTCGGGCTGAACAAGATCGGTCTGCGGCGGGCGGGCTACAATCAGGCGGCCATTCAGCAGTTGATGGCGGCCTATAGGGTGATCTATCGCAGCGGCCTGCGTTGGGCGGACGTGCTCGAACAGCTCCGCACCCGCTTCCCCGTCGGCCCCGCCGCGTTGTTCTACGAGTTCCTTTCCACCACCGCCCGCGGCATCGTCTCCGAGCGTCGCGCCCCTCCCGGCGCCACCATCAAGCTCCGCGAGACCGTCGAAGCCGAGCCGGAACAGGAAGTGCGCGTGAAGTTCGGGTAGTCTCCGCCCGTCGCCGGGACGGCAGATGTGCTGCCGCCCCTTGCCGGAAGCCGCGTAGGTTATGCTTTAGCATAACGCTCGTGCCCGCAACGCTTTGCGTTATGCTACAGTTCCGTCGCCGCACGCCAGCCCGCGCGTCGCCGGGCCTCTTGGCATCCCCACCGCTTCTTGCTAATCTGCTGGTTTATCCCAGGGCGTCATCGATAGCAACGAGGATTCGACCATGAAAGTCTTGATCGTAGACAAATTATCTCCCGACACCGTTACCGAACTGGAAAAACTGGGCCTCAAGGTCGAGGTGCGGAGCGACCTGACGGCCGATACGCTGCCGACCGCCGTGGCCGACGTGGGCGTCCTGGTGGTCCGCTCGACCAAGGTGACGGCCAAGACGATCGAGGCGGCCCCGCAACTGGCGCTGGTGATCCGCGCCGGGGCCGGAGTGGATACGATCGATCTGGCCGCCGCCAGCGCCAAGGGCATCTACGTGGCCAACTGTCCGGGCAAAAACACCCTGGCGGTCGCCGAGTTGGCCATCGGGATGATGATCGCCGCCGACCGGCGGATCGTCGATGCCAGCATGGCTCTGCGCAACGGACAGTGGAAGAAGAAGGAGTTCGGCAAGTCGCGCGGTCTGGCCGGCCGCACGCTCGGCATTCTCGGCTTCGGCGCCATTGGACGGGCCGTGTGGCAACGCGCGACCGCGCTGGGGATGAAAACCGTCACCTGGTCGCCGCTGGACCTGACGGCCCAACAGGCGGCGGAGTTGGGCGTCGGATATCTGAACTCGGTCGAAGAGGTGGCGAAGGTGGCCGACGTCGTGACCATCCACTGCGCATTGACGCCCGAGACGAAGCATCTGGTCGGCAAGAAGTTTTTCGACGCGATGAAGCCCGGCGCGATTCTGATCAACACCTCGCGCGGGCCGCTGGTCGATACGACGGCGCTGCGGGCGGCGATCGCGGCGAAAAAAATCCGCGTCGGCATCGATGTTTTCGAGGGGGAACCCACCGGTGGCGAGGCCGAGTTCGCCGACAAGGAACTGGCCTCGATCGTTACCTGCACGCCCCACATCGGCGCCTCGACCGATCAGGCCGCCGACGCCATCGCCGCCGAGACGGTGCGGATCGTGAAGGTATTTCTCGAAACCGGCCGTCCCGCTGGCACCGTGAATCTCGCTACGGAATCGAAGGCCACGCATCGGCTGGTAGTGAAGTGCAAGAACCAGGTCGGCGTTCTGGCCGGCATTCTCGACGGTCTGCGCGACGCGGGCGTCAACATCGAGAGCATCGAGAACACGGTCTTCGCCGGTGCCAAGGTCGCCACGTTTTCGCTGTTGCTGGACAAATGCCCCGGCCACGATTGTGTGCATGCCCTTGAGTGCAAGGGGAACATCCTGAGCGTGTCGGCCAACGCCTGCAAGTAGACGCGTCTTCCGCAAGAAATGGCCGGGAGCCAACGGCTCCCGGAATGTGCGAGAGTTAGCGGCCGCCCTGTGGGAGCCGTTGGCTCCCGGCTATTGGGGCGTTGTGAATCCGCTTTGGCGGCGTGTCGGCATCGCGGACCGCGAGATCGGCGTAAATCACCCGGTATTTCTTGCCGATCGCGGGCCGATACCATAAGATCGGCGTGTCGGCCGCACCGATCTTGATCCCTTTGCCCGCATAATGGGCGTCGGCCGCCGGCGGAAGGCTGTTTGCAAAGTCCAGCCCCCGCCCAACTCGTCGCTGGGCTTCCATGAATTTTTGCGACGTGGCTTCCCGATCTTTGGCGGTCTTCCGCGTGCGAGCGTCACGGGCTTCACGGGCTTTGCCAGATCTCACGACCTCGGCTTGCCAAGCTTCCACGTCCTTTAGCATCTGGTCGCCAAATATCTCGCGGAATCGCTGCTTGGCTATTCGCTTCTCACTCGCCTTCCCGTCCATCTTGCGCATCAATTCCTCGAATTTGCACCGTTTCTCCTCATTCGCCTTCAACTTCGCGGGGGCAAGATCCTGCCAGACCATTCGCATAATGATGGTGGCGACCTCTTCTCCCCTCTTGTATGCCTGTTCCTTGCCTGGTCCGCCTTGCAGTGTTTCTTGCATCTGCTTCTCAAACTGGCGTTTCTGTTCCTCTGTGGCCTTGAATTTCGCAGGAGCGAATGACTCCCAAGTCATTCGGGTCACCGCCGGGTAGGTAATCTGGCTAACAATCCTGCTCATCTCTGCGGTAAGCTCGCGCGTTTGCTCTTCGTTTGTCTTTCCCGCCATTGTCGCGTCATTGATCTTATCCATGATCTTGCCGACCCGCTCCTCGAACTCCCGTCTCCGCCCCTCAGCCACGTTTCCTCCAGCGGCAGCGCCCGCGATGTTGTCCCACATCGCCTGAATATTGTATGTCTTCCAAAACTCCCATGTCACCGCCTGCAAGTCGAGCGAGTTTGGGAACGCGCCGCCGGTCAGCTTGGCGTACTGGCGGAACATTTCGATCAGGTCTTTTTCCTCATCCGGAGTGGTGTCGGCCTTCTGGCGATCCACCGTGTAGCCGGCCGGCGGCTCGACGCTGAACAACGATTCGTCCATTGTCGCGTTGAACACAAAGTCGGTCATCGTCGCTTTCAGATTGCCGTTCGTTCCCGTAGTCATTTCGACACGGATGGGCAAGCCGGTTTGTGGATCGCCCCAGAGGTCTTCCGAAACGCCCTGGTCAGTGCCGATACGGAACCCTACGCCCCGGCGACCGTTGATGTTCTTTTCGCCAAGCGGCTCGCAATGAAACTTGGCAGTCTTATTATCTCGAGCCATTTGCAGTAAGTGAAGCCACATCGCGGGATCGTTGCGCGCATTCTTGGTATCGCGGTACTCAAGGATCGTGGCGTGTTTCGTGGCAGGGATCAGGCAGAGGCTAACGCCTTTGCTCCAGTCCGTGATTTCCACCGATTGTATTTCCCCGCCCGGCTGCCTTATCTCCGATCGTGAGCGAGTGGCATCTCGTATCATCCACTCGCTTATGACAGTCATCGCGGGCGGTCCTTTGATTTCCGTCGTCTGCTTGTACTTGACGGTCTTGACTTCGAGAATCGGCTTCACGAAATCAGCAAACGCGTAACTCGCCCCAGCTCCGTGGAACCACAGGGCAACTCCCGCAATCGCCAAAACCAAAACAATCGCCGCTGCAACGCGGGAAACAGGAGAACGCATGATCCACCTCCATGTGGTTAAGGAACGGACAGGCAATACGGGAGGGGCGGTTTCCGTCTGTATGGAACCAAGAATCTGCGTGATTCGCTGTCGCAGGCGCTCATTGAACCCATCGCCGACTTCGCCCGGGTTCTCGGCCCGCAGAGCCGCGACCGCCGCTTGCAGCCCTTCAACGGCGGCGGCGAATTCCGCGTCTTCCACAGCGGCTCTTCGCGTGGCGGCGGCACGCGACTCGCCAAGTTCGCCGAATACAGTTTGTAGCAGGTTGTCGGTCAAGCGGTCGTCATGCTTCATGATTCTGCCTCCCGCCGCGGGTGAGCCGCGCCTCGATCTTGCGCAGGCCGTAGAGCAATCGTGATTTGACGGTGCCGACGGGGCACCCGACCACCGCGGCGACCTCCGGCACGGTCAGGCCGCCGAGCACTTTCAGCGCCACGACGCGGCGTTGTTCTTCAGGCAGGAAGTCCAACAAGACCTCCGCGCGGGTTTGGCTTTCGCGGCGTGCAGCCGCTTCGAGCGGATCGACGTTCGACGAGCAACAGCGGTCGAGCACGTTCGCCGAATTCGCGTCGTCAGCCGCGGCGGCGTCCGTTTCCAGCGTCAGCCGTTGCCGGCCTGCGGCCCGCAGATAGTCGGTGGCGCAATTGTCGGTGATCGTGAACAACCACGTCGAAACGCTTGCCTGCGTCGAGTAGCCGCTTTTGACCGCCGCCCGGAACAGCCGCAGGAACGTTTCCTGGACGAGGTCTTCCACCCGTTGGTGGTCGGGCACGCGATGGCCGAGGTAACTCATCAGCCGCCCTTTGTACCGATCGACCAGGACGTCAAACCGCGCCAGGTCGCCGCGGGCGATCTCCGCCACAATCTCAACGTCCTCGGCGCGTGCCGACGAAGTCTCGCCAACCGGCTCCGTTTCCGGCACGTTCCTTGGATTCCCGGTCATTCTTCCTCTCGAATAAGCCCAACCCTTATACGACGGCGGGGCGAAAAACGATTCATTCGCCCGGAAGAACAACATCGTAGCAGCCGGGCGTTCAAGCCGCGAGGACTACGAAAAGGCGATCTCCGCAGATTGCGGCAGAAGAAAGAGGGGAGCACCGGAAAAATGGAGGGGGCGGAGGAAACCGCTCGGAAACGGACGTTTCTTCCGCCCCATGCTTCTGCAAGCGGCTACTTCCGCCGATTCGCGTTGTTCGGCACCGGCTGTGCATCGGGCACGTTTGGCGGCGTGTCGGCATCGCGGATCGAGAGATCGGCGTAAATCACCCGGTACTTCTTCGCCTCCTTGGGGCGATACCAGAAGATCGGCTTGTCGGCCGCACCGAGTTTGACTCCTTTGCCCGCGTAATGGGCGTCGGCTTGCGGCGGAAGTTGAAGGGCAAACATGAAACCGCGGTTCAGTTTGAACAGAGCGGTCATCATCTCCTTCTGCTGCTGCGGGCTTTGGTCTTGCCCCAGCTTCGCGCCGAGTTTCGCCCCGAGCTTCTGCACGAAGACCATCGTGGAAGGCGTGTCAAACGCATCGGGGAACTGGCCGCCGTTCATCTCGGCGTATTGTCGTAGCGACGCCGTCAGGTCGCTCTCCGCCGGCGGGGCGACGTTGACGGAAACGTCGACCAGCGTGTAGCCGGGCGGCGTTTGCGTGTCGAAAAGCGATTCGTCCACCGGCACGTCGAACTGGAAATCGGTCCAAGTGGTCGCCGTTTTCGGAATCAACTTGATTGTCGATTCGACTCGGAGGGGCAACGCCGTCTTTGCGTCGCCCCAAATGGTCAGCACTTGGGCAGGGCTGGTGAAGCGGTATCCGACGGCCTGCCGCCCGTCGATCTTCTTTTCCCCGAGCGATTCACGCTTGGCATCGGGGTTCTTCTCGGCCTCGATCAGTTGTGACCGCAATTGGGCAATGGGGTTCATCGGCTGATTCTCTTTCGGCATGTTGACGAAACTGAAGACCGTCGCCCGCTTGCTCTTGGGATCCAGGCTGACGATCTTTCCTTTGTGAAAATCGACGATGTTGGCCACCCCACCCGCCAGGTCCTGGCGAATGTGGTCGGGGGCAAGAAATGTCACCTTGAGTTTTTGCGACGGTTGTCCTTCCACTTGAATTTCCATCTTGAATTTGGCGGTCTTCGCATCGCAAAGCGGCTTGATGAAGTCGGCGAAGGCGGGCGTTGCGCCGACGCCGTGGAACCAAACGACGACTCCGCCGACGGCCAAAGCGAAAATCAGCACGGCAGCAAAACGGGAAATCGGGGAACGCATGATCCACCTCCAAGAGTTCGGGGAACGGAAACGCGATACCGCACGACTTGATTCCGCCCTCATACGAACAACGGATGGCTCGAACTGGGCAGACTCGACCGCCGACATGACTCGCGCGACGGCGGCGGCCTCCGCGCCGCCAGCCGGCGAGTATACTTTGGCCAGCGCGCCGCACAATTCGCTCAGTTGCCGAAAACGCTCGCGGCAGTCGGGACACGCCTCGATGTGCCGGCGGACTTCGCGTTCTTCGTCGCACGACAGGCAGCCGGCCGCCAGCAGGCTGACCGGTTCGGCCCAATGTTCGCAGGGAGGACGGAGATCGTTCATGGTTTACTCTCCCGTGATTCCCCGGGCGAAGCGAAAAGGTTCACCGCCAAATTCATTTGCCGCAGTTTCTCCAGTGCGTGGTGCAATCGCGACTTTACCGTACCCAGCGGACAATCCAAGGCCGTGGCGATCTCGTCCAGCGTCGCCGCGGCAAAGAAGCGGAGTTCCACGGCCAGACGGTGTTCTTCCGGCAAGTTGGCCACTGCCTGCCGGACTCGTCGCGCATCTTCCGACGCCTCCGCGAAGCGATCGGGCGGCCACTCGACGCTCTGCTCTCGGCTGCGAAGATCGGTTTCGGAAAGGGTAACCGCGTTCGGCCGCCGCCGCCCTTTCAGAAATCGGTGCCGCAGAATGCCGTACAACCAGGTAGAGAACCGGCAGCGGCCATCGAAACGCGGCAATGACCGCCAGGCTTCGAGCAGCGTCTCTTGGGCAAGATCCTCGGCCCAGTGCTTATCTCTTCCCAGCGTCAGCGCACAACGCCACAGCCGTGCGGCATGCAACTCGGCCAGTTGTCGAAAGGCATTTGCCTCGCCACCCTGGGCGCGGGCGATCAACGCGCGTTCGTCTTCGTATGTGGTCACCGTATTGATGATTCCCGGTTTGTCGCCGAAAAGTTCATTGGCCGGCGTATTTTTCGTCGGGTGTTCCGAATGTGACGTCGGCGCCCACCGTTTAGCCGAAGTGTTACTTCCGCTCAATGGGATAGCGCTGCCCGACAACCTCCTCCCTTCCCCGCGTTGCGGCGTATAGTTTCCTATGCCGCCATTTGAGAGCATTACCGATCTGGCCGACAGGGGCGGAACACTCCGGCGATGTCGCTATGGCATCATCGAGGTCGCCGAGGGCTGCTTCCGCCGCGTTGTGCTCCGGCCGTTCCCGAAGATCGTTTCCGCGCCGGGAATTCTGCTACTCGGGGGGTGGCATCATCGACATTGCCGCGGCGATCGCCTCCGGCTCTTCTACAACCAGCCCAGGCGATTTTCCAACTTCCTCGTGCTGAAGTACGTCGAATCGGCCCGCGACACAAGCATGAGGACGCTTACCCGAGCGCTGGCCGTTTTGGACGAGATTGCCCGACGGAAAGGGAGCGACGCCCTGTTGTGCGACGTCGCGAACTGGCGGATCACGCCGAAGCTGCTGAGCCGCTGGGGTTGGACGCCGCATTGCCCCTCACGGTTTCATCGGCATTTCATCAAGCGGTTTTACGGCAGCTATCCCGCCCCGCCGGCGTGGATGGTCGAGTCATAGATGGAGTCTTCCTTGTCGTCCCACGCCTTCGCAAGAGATTGCTCCTGCATCCTCAGCCATTCCGAGTCCTCCGCCGGCCTCTCCTCCTCGAACAAGATAATCACATTGCACGGCGGCATGCCTTGCACGGCCTTGGGAACGTGGATTTCTTTCCCATCGTAGGTCGATCGAATTGCCTGCATTGGAAACCCCCAATCCTGCGATCTTCTACTTCATCGTATGTGGGACCGGTGAATGTGTCAACCTACCGAAACGCGCTAACGATCAGCCGCCAGGTGCCGAGCATCACCGCCATTAGGCCCAGACAACAGAGCACCGCCAGCGGCACGATCCATCCCAGCGCGAAAGTGGGCGCCGTGTGAGTCCAGAGGTAGGCCCAACCGACGATCACCACCAGCGTCGCCAGGCAGAGGAACGGGCCGTAGGGGATCTCGCGGTCGCGGAACAAGATCAGTCGCAACACGCCGATCACCAGGCCGGCGAAGGGGGCGAGAAAAAAGATGATCAGGCAGGGCTGCCAGCCGAGGAAGGCGCCGATCATTGCCATGAGCGTGACGTCGCCGAAGCCCATCGCCTCGCGGTGCAGGACGGTCGTGCCGATGACGCGCACCGCCCAGACCAACCCGCCGCTGGCGGCCATGCCGACCAAGGCACTCAGCAATGCCTTCCAGTGCAGCCCGCCGCAAAACCACGCGAGTGCAATCAGCGGCGCGCCCGTCACCGCCATCCATAGAATCGGGCGAGTGCTGGGCGCACGCCTCACGCGGGCGCAACAAAGCTGCACGGCCCGCCGCCAGCCGTGCCGCGGATACCACGACCGCGGCAGAATCGCGACGCACCACGCCCACCAACAGGCGAGGCCCAACGCGAGCGATCCGACGTTTGGAGCACCGTCGAGTACGTTTGGCCAGTCATTGGGGCATGTCAAGCTGAGGAAGTCCCCAGGCCACCCCAACAG
The DNA here is from genome assembly GCA_963823895.1 of uncultured Planctomycetaceae bacterium. Classification (GTDB taxonomy): domain Bacteria; phylum Planctomycetota; class Planctomycetia; order Pirellulales; family Thermoguttaceae. The sequence goes on along the minus strand of CAWGNG010000019.1, from coordinate 64,690 downwards.
AAGGTTATGAGCGTAATCGGGCAGAAGCGAATGGGGCGCCGCTGCCGCCAAGAATAGCCCCGCCAGCGTGCCCACGACCGTGATTTCGTCGGGAATCGTCTTTTCATCCACGTCGATCAGCGACGCCGCCAACATCAGCGCGATCAGAATCGCGTGGGAGAGGAACTCCAGGTGCAATGACAACTGCGGCAATGGCGCGTTCGGCAGCTTGACCGCAAGAGGCAACAGCCCGCCTTGTCCGACTTCCCACCAGTACAACCACGCAAGCCCCAAGCCAACTAGAATCTCAACCAGCATGGGCCGAATCCAGAAGCCGGCCCCGTGCAGGGCCGCCTCACGGCGCAGCCCCAACCAGCCGACGATCGGTAGCCGATCGGCAAGTCGCCGCGGCGGGGCCGATGGGTCGGGCGGCGACCAGGGACTGATCGGCCGCCGATTCCATGCCAGCCGATAGATCGCCCAATTCACCGCGGCCCCAAGGCACACACCCAGCACGAACACTATCGCCAAGCGGGTCTGCATCGGGATGGTGAGGATCAATTTCATGGATTGAAGCCGAAGTGGGGACTAAAGGAGAGGGAATGCAAAATGAAAAATGCAAAGTGAAAAATGCAAAATGCAGCATAGACGACTTTCGGGCACAACGCAGAATGCGAGGTGTTCCATTTTGCATTTTTCACTTTGCATTTTTCATTTTGCATTTTTCCAGAATTTCTTCGACTAAAGCCTCGGTCGTCCTTCCTTCGGTATCGACCTTCCAATCGGCCGACTCGCGATAAACCGGCTCGCGTTGCTTCAGCAATTCGACGATTTCCTGCAAGGGCGTCTTATCGGTCAGATTTGGCCGCCGGGCGGTCGTTGTGTCATCGACGCTCATCCGGGCCAGAATCGTCTCGGGCCGGGCGGTCAGCCAGACGACTTTTCCCGCCGCGCACATCGCCCGACGGCTCTCCGGCCGCAGCGGCGCCCCTCCGCCCGCCGCCAGAACCAGCCGATCGCGGCGGCAGAGGTCGGCAATCACCTCGGCCTCCAAATCGCGAAAGGCCGGCTCCCCCTCCTCGGCGAAGATTCGCGCGATCGACTTGCCCGCTCGACGCTCGATCTCCACGTCGGCGTCGATCCAATCCCAGCCCAGCCGCTCGGCCAGCAGCTTGGCAAGCGTGGTTTTGCCGACGGCGCGATAGCCGATCAACGTGAGGATCATGGGAAGGGCTGGGGGTGGGGGCCAGGGGCCAGAGGTCAGGGGCTAGAGGCCAGGGAGTCCGTATTATCGCTCTCGCGTCATTCTCTCACGACCAGCGTACTGAAGCGGTTATTCAATGACAAGGGGCGACCGTATGAGGGTCGCCCCCGGAAATCAATCGTTAATGGACGATGCGTGCGAAGCCGCAAGCGGCTTCGAGCGAGCAGTCGGCGGTGAACCGCCCACCCCTCACTTTCTAATCCCCAGCCCCTAGTGCCTCAACCGACCTGAATTGACGGGTAGAGGCGTTTGAGTTTGATTCGGGCGTTGGCTGTAGTGAAACGCCAGTCGATGCGGCATCGAGCGGTGTTTCGTGTGGATTCCCAAGCGGCAACCTCGCGGACCAGTGTGGGTTTATCGGGAATCCGCCGCCGAAGGCACTGTTTGGTCATCACGCTTAACTCCGTCTCGGCCATGTCCAGCCAACTGCCGTGTTTCGGCGTGTAGTGAACCTCCAGCCGTTCGATCAGTCGGCGAGCCTCGTCGGGGGCAAACGCCTCGTAGAGCGAAGCCATCTTGTGCGTGTTCAAGTTGTCCATCACCAACACGATTTTCTCCGCCATCGGATAGCTGTCCACCAACTCCCGAATCACCTCGGCGAAATCCAACGCGGTACGTCGGTCGGTCACCTTCACGCGACGCTTGCCCGCCAGCGGCTCAAAGATCATAAACAGATTGGCCGTTCCGTTACGCTCATATTCGTAATCCACCCGCGCCGGACGCCCAGGCGCGGCGGGAATCGCCCGACGTGTTTCTTTGGTCAATTGCCTGCTTTGCTCGTCAAAACACACGACCGGTCGCTGCGGATCGTAGGGCCGTTGGTAGACTTCAAGCACGTCTTCCATCGCGCAGACAAAATCGGCGTTTTGCTCCGGCGGCAATACCCATTGCTCTTTGCGCCAGGGCTGAAGAACGTTTTTTTCAGCGTGGTGCGAACGGCCTCGCGCCCAATCGATTCGACGATCTCCAATTCCACCAATTTGTCGGCCAGCAGTTGCATCGTCCAACACACCCGGCCCGTTGGCGGTGACGAACAGGCCAAAGCCACCAAGTGGGCCTCTTGCACACCGTCCAGTTTGCGATATTGTCGATTTGTGGCCGGCTTACGGTACAACGATGCCTCCCAACCTTCTTCGACGAACTGTTGCCGAACTCGGTGGACCGTCGATAAGCTGACGCCCACCAAATCCGCAATCGCTTCGTCCACGGCGCAGGAACCTCCCTGCCCCTGATCGGCACGTAGCAACACCTGTGCCCGCTGACGAGTCGCCTTCGCCACCCGTCCTCGCGCCACAAGATCCTCCAATTGACCTCGTTCCTCGTTCGATAGCCGAACCACGTACTTGGCTTCCTTGCCCATGTTCGCTCTCCTGACAGGTTGTTGCCCCGGAAAGCGAAATACCATCTCCACCAAAACCTGTCAAGTCAGATCGGTTGAGGCACTAGTCCCCGGCCCCTAATCCCTCGCCCCCATTCCCCAGTCGCCGGTCTCGTGCTGCTGCGAATAATCGCCGTCCATTCCCAGCCGCGTGCGCAACTCGTCGAACTGCTGGGCGTAGACGTCGCTCGACGAATGAACGTGTTCCGCCTCGGTGACGAAGCGAATCTGTTCGTCGCAGCCGATGCTGCGCTGGTCGAGCACCTTCTCGAACTCCTTCAACTCGTCGCCGTAGACGATCAGGAGCTTGTGCTCGTCGAACTGGATTTCGTGCGGCACGTCGGGATTGAGCACCGCCAACCCGGTGCAGCCGTCGTTCAGCAGCAGGTCTTCGTATTCCCAGAGAACGCTCTTGAGGACCGGCAGGTCGATGTGTTCGCGGTAGAGATCGGTGTGTCCCTTGCTGTGGCGGTTGTGGCTCGTTTCGAGCACCACGTCGACCGTGAAGCCCAACGGGTCGAGCAACTCCATGAAGGTCTCGAAGAGATGCTCCTTGGAGATGGCCGCCATCAAGACCGGGACGCTGTTGTGATTCTGCTCGTCGCGGTAGTAGTCGTGTCGATATCCCTGGGTGGGAACCACCTGGAGATCGTAGGATGGGCGAATGGCGTCGGTCAGTGCGAAACTGCCATAGCGCGACACCTTCAGGTGCGATTCCAACTCGGCTTCGCTGAGCTTCTCGAAGCTGCTGGCGCCGGCGGGCATTTCGCCTTCGCGGAATACGTTGCGGAAGAATCGTTGCAGAAAACCCATCGATGCTCTCTATCTAGCGGCTAATAGGGCGGGTTTGGGTACGGTCCATCCGTAGTCGGAACGCTTCCTATTCAAAGCTAGGTCACTCTTGGTTGCGAATCTGTGGTTGTCTTTTGGCTTATCGCCGCTGAGCCGTCCCCACCGCGGCAAAGCTGGAACAATCCTCACACCCCCCAAAAACGTCAAACCGCTTGTTCCGTTCGCCCTTGTTCGGCCGGCGTCTCTGTTGCAGTTGTGCAACGGTGCCGCGGCAGTTGCCCGAGCCAATTACGTTAGTCTAGCACTGGAAAACTCGCAGCGCGGCTCGGGCGGCGCATCGACTCAAGAAAACTCTCCAACGCGCATGTACTCCGCGTCGCAGGGCGAAGCGTTGCCGGTCAGGAAGAATTTGCACGCAGAACGCCCGGCGGTGCTCAGGAGAACTGCAAAGTCGAGAACTCGGTCGTAGCACGGGCATCCTGCCCGTGTGTCACGGCCAAGATGGCCGTGCTACGAAGGACTTTGCAGTTCTCCTGCGGCGGTGCTTCCCCGACTTTCATTTTCGCATTAGACTCTTGCCATGAGCGATTACATCCAAGTCGTCACGACTACCGAACGTCGCGAAGATGCCGAACGGATCGCCGCAGCGCTGGTCGAAGAACGTTTGGCGGCCTGCGTGCAGGTGACAGGGCCGGTCGCCAGCACTTATCGCTGGCACGGGAAGATCGAGACCGCCCAAGAATGGCAGTGCTTCGCCAAGAGCCGCGGCGATCTCTACGCCCAGATCGAGCAGACGATTCGCCGGCTCCATCCCTACGAAGTTCCGGAAATTCTGGCCATGCCGATTCTCGCCGGCAGCGCCGATTATCTGGCTTGGCTAGACGCGGAGACGGGCGAGGGGAATGGGAATGACGAAATTCAGATGACGAAGGAATGACGAAGGGCGAAATTACTCTTCGATCACTTCTTTGACAATCTGCACGAAATGGGGGCTTTTCTGCGACTCGCTCAGATCGGCGGCCTTCTTGTCCGCCTCCTTCCGCTGGCTGTACTCGAACAGTGCCATGCGTCGCATCGACTGGTTGAAAACGCCCCAAAACGCCTTGAGCCGGACCTCCTTGACCACTTTGGCGCGGCTCTTACGCTTGACGGGGGCCTTCTTGGCCGCCGTTTTCGGCTGCGCCGCCGCAGACCGCTCCGCCGTCTCGTTCTCCTCACGCAACTCTTTGCGATTCAATATCTTACGGGCCATGTTCCTTCCTCGCTCCGGGTCGAAGTCCGTCAATTCGCCCCATTTTACCCGATCTGCTGCCCGCTTGCCAGAGCAACAGGCGGGCGGTAATCGACGCTTCGCCCCCGCCCGTTGTCACCGCAGGGTGACTGACCTATACTGCCGAATCGTGAAAACTCGCTCTGGACCACGAGGAGCCAGCATGGAGGAGGGCAACAAATCGCTGACTCGCGGGCAATGGCTCGTCCTGGCGGCGGCGTTTCTTGGCTGGATGTTCGACGGCGTCGAGATCGGACTGTTTCCGCTGGTCGGCCGCGCCGCTCTGCAAGACCTTTTGCAGGTCAGCGACGAACAAGAGGTTGCGGCTTGGATGAGCCGAATCATCGCCTGCTTCCTGGTCGGGGCGGCCATCGGCGGCGTATCGCTGGGCTGGCTCGGCGACAAGATCGGTCGGGTGCGGGCCATGGTCGCCTGCATGTTGACCTATTCGGTCTTCACCGGCCTGTGCTATTTCGTGGCGGCCCCTTGGCAGATGGGGGCGTGTATCTTCCTGGCCGCGCTGGGAATGGGGGGAGAGTGGTCGTTGGCCGTCGCCCTGGTTGTCGAGTGCTGGCCCGAGCGGCATCGCCCCAAACTGGCCGGCATCATCGGCGCGGCCTGCAACGTCGGCCTTCTGTTCATCGCGCTCGTGGCGTTCACCCGGCAAGTAACCCTGACCGACTGGCGCTGGCTGATGCTGGTCGGCGCGAGCCCCGCCGTGCTGGCGCTACTGATCCTGGCGTTCGTGCCGGAGTCGGAGCGTTGGAAGGCCGCAGTGAAAAAAGGGGGCAGAAGTCCGATTATCGCGGTTTTCCAGCCGGGAGTCCTGAGCAAAACGGTCTTCGCCGCGATCCTCTCCGGCATTCCGCTGATCGGCACCTGGGCGGCCGTCTCGGCATACATCCCAACCTGGGTCGACGACATGAACCAGACGCAGGAAGCACGGAAACACTTGATCGGCGAGAACCTCGCAAAATATGAGGCGATCAAGGTTCGCGAAGAGAGACGAGCCCTACTGAAGAAGTTGCTGACGGATCAACAGTGGAGCGAGGTGAGAGAGCTGACGGCGAAGAGCAAGGCCGCGGCGCAGATTCTTATGGGCGTCGGCGCGATTATCGGCTGCCTGGCGGCGTCGGTCGTGGGCGGCATGTTTGCACGCAGGCCCGTCTACTTCGGCCTCTGCCTGCTCTCGTTCCTTTCGGCCAGTTACCTTTTCCGATGCCTGACCGAGTACAACGCCTGGTTCCTCTTCGTGGTATTTGTTGTCGGCGGCATAACGGCGGCGTATTACGGCTGGCTGCCGCTTTACTTGCCGGAACTCTTCCCCACGCGGATACGAGCGACGGGCCAGGGGCTCTCCTTCAATTTTGGCCGCATCCTGGCCGCCGGCGGAACGCTCTGCCTGGGGCAGTTTTTTCGACTCTTCGGCGGCGACTATGGTCAGGCGATGGGCGCCGTCGCGCTGGTCTATCTGCTGGGAATGGCCGTCATCTGGTTCGCGCCCGAAACCTACGGAAAGCCGTTGCCGGATTGATTGGAGCGTCGCTATGAGCTATTCCCGCCCTCACATGCTGTTCGGTTTGGCCCTCATGGCCGCGGGAGCGATTCTCTTCGTCCCGCAGGGATGCCAGCACAACGAACCTGGGATGCAGCACGCCGCCACGGCCGACTCCGATCGCCAGCCGGACCAACAATCTGCGGAGAACCGTCGCGACTCGTCCCCCGCGATGCCCTGGAAGAGCCTCTTCGACGGAAAAACGCTGACGGGCTGGAAAACGCCGCAATTCGGCGGCGAAGGCAAGGTCTACGTCGAGAACGGGGCGATCGTCATGGAGATGGGCAGCAACATGACCGGCGTCACCTGGACCGGCGACGTCCTTCGCAACAACTACGAGCTGTCGCTGGAAGGCATGAAACTCGAAGGCTCCGATTTCTTCTGCACCACGACCTTTCCGGTTGGCGACGATCCCTGCTCGCTGGTCGTCGGCGGTTGGGGTGGCGGCGTCGTCGGCCTGTCGAACGTCGATTTCCACGACGCCTCCAACAATCCGACCATGAAAATCCTCTGGTTCAAGGAGAACCAATGGTATCGCGTGCGAATTCGCGTCACCGACGCCGCCATCGAAGCCTGGATCGACGACCAACAGATGGTCAATCAGCCGCGGAAAGGACACAAGTTCGGCATCCGCAGCGAATGCGATCTCTGCCGCCCCCTGGGCATCTGCACCTGGATCACCAAAGGCGCCGTACGCGGCATCAAGATGCGCTCGCTGGGCACGGAGAAGAGAGTGGGCAGTGGGCAGTAGGCGGTCGGCAGTGGAGAGTGGAGAGGAAGGACGATTTCCACCGTTCGCCCTTCGATCTCTTCCGAAAAGCCATCAGCAATCAACAATCAGCAATCAACAATCTCCAATTCCCATGCGTTCGATCGCCATCATGAACCAGAAAGGCGGGGTCGGCAAAACGACCACGGCGGTGAACCTCAGCGCCGCGCTGGCCGCCACCGGCCAGCGGGTCTGCCTGGTCGACCTCGATCCCCAGGCCCATGCCACGCTGCACTTCGGCGTCGAACCCGCCCCCGAAGAGATTTCGATCTATCAGTTGCTGACCGGCAAGACCCGCGTCGGCGAAGTCTGCCGGCAAGTGGCGGAGAATCTCTGGTTGATCCCGTCGAGCCTCGACCTGGCGGCGGCGGAGTTGGAGTTGGTCAGCGTGATCGGCCGGGAAGCGATTCTCCGCGACAAGCTCCGCGACGATCCGCCCCCGGTCGATTACCTGTTTGTCGATTGTCCGCCGTCGCTCGGTATCCTCACGCTCAACGCCTTGGCCGCGGTCAATGAGGTTTTTATCCCCTTGCAACCCCATTTTTTCGCGCTGCACGGTTTGAGCAAGCTGCTGGAAACGATCGACCTGGTGGCCGAGCGGCTCAACGGGCAACTGAAGCTCTCCGGCATCATCCTCTGCATGTACGACGGCAGCACGCGGCTGGCGGTCGAGGTCGGCAACGACGTGGACGAGTTCTTTCGCAAGGCCCGCGGACAGCCGACCCCCTGGGCCGATGCACAGACCTTCCAAACGCGAATTCGCCGCAACGTGCGGCTGGCCGAAGCGCCGAGTTTCGGCAAGTCGATCTTCCAATACGCCCCCGACTCTCACGGCGCCGAGGACTATAAGCGGCTGGCGGAAGAGATTGCCCGCGAGCCGTCAGCCGGGAGCTAACTCGCATTTCTCATCGCAAGGGCAAGAGCGGAAAGATTGTGCCAGGTGGGGCAGACATTCTTGTCTGCCAACCGCGCCGCGGTCGTCGTGGCAGACAAGAATGTCTGCCCCACTGTGGTCAGAAACGTAAATCACATCTCATTGCCGCCCGTTGCGCCGCAGAGTCGCCTCATTTCCCGCCGCCTCCGCGTACGGAGACTTTCAGCCGATCGTTACGTCTTATCGTGGTTGTCTATTCCGCGGCGCGAAGCCTTATCGATCGCATCGAAATGCGGCATTGTGGTTGAATGCGCACGTTCAATGGAGACGAGGGTAACGCCGGTTGTCGCGTCGCTCCCTTCCGAAAAAGCCTGCCGGAGCACGGTTTTTTCGAACCTGCCACGGGCAGCGCGACGATCCCTGTAACGGGTATTACGGATTGAGCAATTTGCCAGGAAAGGAGTCTGATATGCAACGTCTTGGTATTGCGTTGTTTGTGTCTTTCGCGCTATGTGGCGTTTCGACCGCTTGGGCCCAGTATGGGATGTACGGATCACCCGACGTGCTGCCGGTGCAGCAGTATCCGGCCCAGCCAGCGGCCGCCGCCGCGTATCAGCCGCATCAGCCGGGTGCGCAGTATCAGTACCCGGCCCCGACCGCCCAACCCGTCGCGTGGACGGCGCCGGTCGACCAGCCGGCTCTCATGCAGCCGATACCTACCCCGTCGCCTGATCCTTCGACTGTCGGCCAGCCGTCGCGTGGCTACGCTCCTCCCCAGGGGAGCGGCATGATGAACCAGATGATCGCCGAACAGGGCAACGGCTGCGGCTGCGGCGACAACGCCGCCTGCGGCCAAAGCGCCTGCTGCGGCCCCTGCTGCGATCGCCTCTGGTACGCCTCGGTCTCGGCGCTGGCGTTGACTCGCAGTCCGGGACGCCGCATGTGGACCAGCAGCGAGAAGTTCCCGCACGAAGATATCCAACTCGGGAACACCGACTTTCCCATGGCTTGGTCGTGGGGGGGTGAAGTTCAACTTGGCAGGCATTTCTGCTGCGATTGCACTCCCTATGCCATCGAAGCGACGTTTTGGACCACCAATGCCCCCACCGGCTCGCAAACGACAACTTCCAGTTTGGGAACGGGGACGCTGATTGGCACGCCGTTGCAGACCGACAACATCGACCTGAACCTTCCGGGCGGCCTTATCGTCCCGATGACGGACATTTTCACTAACGCGATTTCCAGCACCGTCTCGCGGCGCGACGAGTTCTATGACTTCGAAATCAACTTGATCCGCGAGAAGATGGCATGGTGCTGCGACTCCTGTTGGGAGATCGGCTGGTCGCTGGGCGTGCGCTATTTCCGCTTCCAGGAGTCGTTGAGCGTCAGCGCGGTTACGACCGACGCGATCATCCCCGGCGGTGCGGACGCCTACTTCAACAACACCGTCACCAACAACTTGGTCGGTCCGCAGATCGGTTTCGACCTCGCCTATAACTTGGGCTGCAACGTCCGGCTGTTCCTCACGCCCAGTTTCGGCATCTACGCCAATTGGATCGACAGCAATTTCGCGGCACGCGGCCGCCAAGGGACGGGCGACTATGTGGACGCCACCAACACGATTGCCGGCTATCCCGGCTATCCCGCGCATGGCACGGGCACCGGCATCGCCTTCCTCACGCAGATCGACCTCGGTCTCGATTGGAAATTCACGCAAAACTGGAGCGCGAAAGTGGGCTACCGCGTTGTCGCCATCACCGGCGTGGGCCTGGCCGACGACGAGTATCCACAGTATCTGTGCGATACGCTCGAAATGCAGAATCCCCAACACACCAGCAGCCTGGTCCTGCACGGGGCGTTCTTGGGCTTGACGTACAACTTCTAGGGTGATCTTCGAGGAGCTATTGCCGCCTCGCAAACGCCCCCTCATCGCCATGAGGGGGCGTTTTTGTTGGCGGAGCGAGCGTGAGTGCGTGCTGGGTTGCCCCAATACTCAGAGCGTGCTCGGAAAGGTGTGTTGGCTGTCGGCCGTCAGCGGTCAGCAATCAGCTTTCGGATTGTCGAGAGCCTAACACCACAGCGCTAAACAAACCACGGAGGCACGGAGTTCACGGAGTATGGAAAATAAGGTCGGAAATATCTATGGGCTATGGCCATGCCCATCCGTCGACGCCATGTGACGAAGAAGCGTTGCGGGTGGTCTATGGCGGCAATTGGGCGACCACGCAGTGCTCTGCCATGTTTCCGCCTCCTCTCCGTGTTCTCCGTGCCTCCGTGGTGAGCTCGCATCGGAATCGCAAACAAGCTCTGTAGTGCTAACTGCCTTCTGCCAATTGACTTACGACTTGGCGCCGCAGCGGCAGCGTCCGTCCGGCAGATCACTGGAAGCTGACCGCTGACCGCTGATAGCTGAAAACTGACCGCTGAAACCCCCGCCTCTATCCTGCTCGGGGCGGTTTTCAACGGTGCGGAAGCCTCTCGCCCCGCTGTCCCCCCTTTTCGGCTTTGCCGTTTCCTGCTATTCTCTTTGTCCAGGTTGGAGCGAAAAGAAGGAGACGGAGGGAGTTGGCGGAGGGACATTCCGGTTGCTCGGGGCGTTTCCGCGACAAACTCCTCCGTCCCCCTCGACCCGCCAGCCGTTAGGAATGGCGTTGCAGGATGCGGCGTGATCGATTTATCCCGCCAGAGGTGGCCCCGGCGGGATTTCTTCCACTTCATTCTACCGAAAGGAACGACCATGGAAGAGAAGCTAGCCAGGAAGCCGATGAACAAGACCGAAATCCTGATGGCCTTGGCCGAGGCGACGGCTCTGACCAAGCAGCAGGTGGCCGGCGTGTTCGAGGAACTTGCCAAGCTGATCCAGAAGAACCTCGCGGACGACGGCCCCGGCGTGTTGCAGATTCCCGACCTGATGCAAGTCAAGGTGGTCCGCAAGCCCGCCGTGCCCGAACACCAGGGCATTAACCCCTTCACCAAGCAAGAAGTGACCATCAAGGCCAAGCCAGCGAAGAATGTCGTGAAGGTCGTTCCGCTGAAGGGATTGAAATCGCTGGTATCACGCGCGACGTTCACGGGCCGGCCCGTCCCGACGCCCATGAGCCGAAGAGCAGAGAAAGCCGCCCCGCCCAAACCACGCGCTTCGCAACGCCGTGCCGCGTTGCTGGTCTGCGGGCTGCTTCTGCTAGCGGTGTGGTTCGTCTTCGCGCAGACGATCGACTTCGGCTTCGTCAATTACGACGATGAGATGAACCTCAGCGGCAACCCGGCCATCCGCCAGGGTCTCAGCGCCGAGGGGATTCGCTGGGCACGCACGACCACGCACGGCAGCCAATGGGCACCGGTCACCTGGATCTCCTACCTGGCCGATTACCAACTCTATGGTTTGAAGCCCCACGGCTACCATCTCACCAACGTCCTGCTGCACAGCGCTACGACGGTCCTTCTCTTCCTTGTTCTCTGGCGCATGACCGGCCGGCTTTGGCCATGCGCCTTCGTGGCCGCGGTCTTCGCCGTTCATCCGCTGCACGTCGAAACGGTCGCCTGGCTCTCCGAGCGGAAAGGCCTGCTCAGCGGGCTGTTCTTCGTGCTGACACTGGGGGCTTACGTCGAGTACGCCCGCCGCCGGCCCTTGCATGTTCGATCTCTCGCGTATCTGGCGATGTTGGTCTTTTTCGCCCTGGGCCTGATGTCGAAGCCGATCCTGGTAACGCTCCCCTTCGTTCTTCTGTTGTTGGACTACTGGCCGCTGCGGCGGATGTCGCACCTTGGTGGGGCAGACATTCCTGTCTGCCAGGAGAAACCTCAATCAGGCGGCAGACAAGAATGTCTGCCCCACCAGACAGTTTGGCGTCTCATCGCCGAGAAGCTCCCCTTGCTGCTGCTGTCGATCGTCTCCTGTGCGATCGCGCCCTGGGCGCAAGGAAAAGCCGTCATCGCGTTGGAGAAAATCCCCTTGCCGGCGCGGATCGGAAACGCCCTGGTCTCATACGTCGATTACCTCGGCGAAACGCTCTGGCCTACAGATTTGGCCGTCTTCTATCCGCATCCGCTCAATACCCTGCCGACGTGGAAGCCGATCGTGGCGCTGCTAGTATTGCTCGGCATCACGGCCGCGGTGCTGGTCCGCTGGCGGCGCAACCCCTATCTGCCGGTCGGCTGGTTCTGGTACGTCGGAATGCTCGTGCCGGCGATCGGTCTGGTGCAGATCGGCGTACACGCCATGGCCGACCGCTACATGTACCTGCCGCAGATCGGGCTGTGCCTCGCCTTGACCTGGAGCGTGCTCGACCTCGTCCGCTCATGGCCCAATCGCACGTTGGTCTGTGCGACGATGGCCTCGTTGCTCGTCATCGTTCTGGCCGCCTGCGCGGCACAGCAGACGACTTATTGGCGCGACAGCGAATCGCTCTGGACCCACGCCATAGCCTGCACTCCGCCCAGCACCCTGGCCCTCACCAATCTCGGCGGCGCCTTGGCCGACGGAGGGCAGTTCGACAAGGCAATCGAACAGTACCAGGCCGCGCTGGCCATTGACCCCAAGGATGCCAAGGGTTACTCGTTGCTCGGCGATGCGCTGCTGCACCTGCGTCGAGCCGATGAGGCAATTGGGCAGTATGAGAAGTCCGTCCGCATCCAGCCGAATTCCGCCGAGACGCAGTCGAACTACGCCGCCGCCCTAAACCACCAGAAGCGGTTTAAGGAAGCGGCGGCGCACTGTGAAAAGGCACTGCAAATCGAGCCCAATTATGTCGAGGCGCACTCCAATCTCGGCAACGCGCTGGCGCATCTTGGACAATTCGACGAGGCGATCGACCACTACGAAACGGCCCTGAGAATATCGCCAGACCGCAGCGAAATCCGCCACAATCTCGACGTCGTCCGGGCGATCAAGGCAAGACAAGAAGCGAAGCAAGGTCTGCAAGGAGAGGGGCGGTGATTGTTGTCTCCCGGGCGTTGTCGCCTTGCGCGGCAGACAAGAATGTCCACCCCACCGCGCCCGCTACGATTCGATCACTTCGCGGCAGATGTCGCGGATATCGGTTGCGGAGACGTCCTCGAGCCGCTTGCCCTGCTTGTCGAGGCGCTCGTTGATCTTGATCGCCGTCTCCTGCATCACGGCGTGAGATTCCCGGCTGCCGCCCAGCAGCAAGAAGTTCTTGCCGCGGGTCAGCCGTGTTTGCCCGTCGTCGTTGTCGAACGCAAGCCCGAGCAGGGCGGCCGACTTGCGCGCTTCGTTGGCGGCTCTCACAGATGTCTACTCTCGAAGCTTACGGGTTCTTCTTGTGCAGGAAATGACGCCGCAGCGCGTTGTCGGCCGCGGTGCTGCTGCTTTCGGACAGCGGCTTTGCCGGCGGGTGAAGCATCTTGCCGACCGCCTTCGTCGCCGCCTGCGGCGGCAGTTTCTTCTGCTTCTCTTCCTCTTTCTTCTGCGGAGGCTGCTGGTGCGGCGGCGGAACGGGAATGGCCGTCGTATCGACAAGGCTCTTCCCCGCCATCGTATCGTCGCCCACCGACGGCTCCTTGCGGGGCGGGGCTATCGTCGTCTCATCGTCCTCTCCGAGCCAGCGGCTCACGTCGAAGTCCTCGTCGTTTGCCGCGGCCGCGGCCACCGTGCGTGCCGCCGCTTGCCCAACGCTGTGAACGCCGGCCTTCTTCTTGCCGGCCACCGCCACCTGCACTTCCAACTCCAACATGCCGACCTTGATTCGGTCGCCGTTGTTCAGCGCTCGCCGCTCGGCGAGCTTCTCGCCGTTGACGATGGTGCCGTTCGTGCTGCCAAGGTCTTCAATCGCTGCCGAATCTTTCTCGACGAGAATCAGGCAGTGCTGTCGGCTCACCAGATTGCTCTGCGGCCGCAGGTTGCACTCTTCACCCCGACCGATCAAGAACTTCGACGATGCGATGGGAATTTTCTTCCCCATCAGCTTGCCGTTGGCCACAATCAGATTTACTTCCATGGGTCCATCTCCCGTGACGAAGAGGTCGTTTGCCGACTCGGATCATACAATAGCACCCCTCGGAAGTATGTATTGATGAGTAAAACAAATCCCTAGGGAACACCCCGGATATTAGCAGGTTTGGGCCCTCTAGTCAAAGGCGGACGTACCACAATTATCTGATTATCTGGCCTTGGTCCACGCGGGCGAGGCGTATTTCTCCGTGGCTAGTTCGGTGGCCCGCCGGCGATCTGCGTCGCCGAGGCTGCCGCGCCGCCATTGCACCACCAGCGCTGCCGCGAGCTTCTCCAACCACGCCTCTATAAATTCTTCGACCAAAATCGTCTCCGCGGCCAGTTCTTTAAGTCCATCTAATTCCGGGGCAGCCGGCGACCGGGCCAACAGCACGCTGCCGTGCTGCAAGACGGCGCCGCGGCGACGGCGTTGGGCGCTGCCCGCGATTTTTTCTCCCTTCACCAGCACGTCCCCCGCTGCCCGCCGCTGGAAGCAGAGAAACGGCTCGCTGTGTCGGCAGTCGCCTATCGCGTTGGGCGGGCAGTTGCACTGCCCGCCCTCGGCGGCCGCGGGCGAGGGGGCGGCAGTGCAACTGCCACCCCAACGTGGTGCCGGAGAGTGATTTCCACGGCCGAGCCCCGGCGTGCCCGGCGAAAACAGCGATGCCTCGATCCCTGCGTCTGCCAATACCTCGATTAGGGCATCGTGGACAACTCGGTAAGTCCGCAGCCGGTTGGCGGCCAGTGGATGCCCGTCGGGCACCGCCAGGCTGTAGGTCACGTCGAAATCGTGCAGGATCGCCCCGCCGCCGCTTGTGCGACGAACGGCCGCCGAGCGACGGCTGGCCTCGTGGCCGGCGCGAGCCGAATAGGCTTGGAAGTACCCCAACGAGAGCGTCGGCTCCGCCCACTGATAGAATCGCAGCGTGCAACGTCCTTCGTCGGCCGCGGCTTCCAGCAGCGTCTCATCCACCGCCATGTTCCACGCGCCGTCGGCGGGAGGATCGAGGAGAAGGCCGAATGATGAATGCGGAATGATGAATGATGAATGCCGCCCTTCATCTGAAGGCGTCGCAGCGATTTGTGATTCCCCATTCATCATTCATCACTCATCATTCATCACTCATCATTCATCATTCATCATTCATCATTTCGCCCTCCACTGCAACACCGGCTTCCGTGCCGCCGCGACCTCGTCGGGACGACTGATCGGCGTGCTGTGCGGGGCCTCGTGCAGCGACTCGGGTGATTCCTCGACGATCCGCGCCAACGCCTCGGCGAAGGCGTCCAACGTCGCCTTGCTCTCACTCTCGGTCGGCTCGATCATCATCGCCTCATGTACGATCAGCGGGAAATAGACCGTCGGGGCGTGAAAACCGTAGTCCAAGAGCCGCTTGGCGATGTCCATCGTCGAAATGTCGCACTGGCTCTTGAGCGCTTCGCCCGAGGCCACGAACTCGTGCATGCAGCGGTCGCCGTGCGGGACCGGCAGCGTGTCCTTCACCCGCAAGAGCAGATAATTCGCGTTGAGGACCGCGTCCTCGGCGATTCGCCGCAAACCTTCCGGCCCGTGCGTGCGGATGTAGCAGTACATCCGCACCAGCACGCCGACGCTGCCGAAGAAGTTCCGCACCCGTCCGATCGATTTCGGCCGGTCGTAGTCGAGATGGTAGCCGCGGCCGTCCTTCACCACGATCGGCGTCGGCAGGAAGTCTGCCAGCCGCTCGGCGACGGCGATGGGACCCGCGCCGGGGCCGCCGCCGCCGTGCGGGCCGCTGAAGGTCTTGTGCGGGTTGAAGTGCATCAGGTCGGCGCCGAAATCACCCGGCCGCGTCACGCCCAAAATCGCGTTCATGTTCGCGCCGTCGAGATAGACCAGCCCGCCGGCGCCGTGGACCATCTTGGCGATCTGTTGGATCCGCGGCTCGAACAGCCCGAGCGTGTTCGGATTGGTAATCATGAACACGGCCGTGCGTTGGTCGAGCTTCGCCGCCAGATCGTCGATATCGACGAACCCGTCCGGCCGGCTCTTGACCGCAACGGTCTTGAAACCGGCCATCGCGGCGCTGGCGGGATTGGTGCCGTGGGCGGCGTCGGGAATCAGCACCGTCGTGCGTTCTTCGCCCCGATCGCGGAAGCAGGCCGCCGCCACCAGCATCGCCGTCATTTCGCCGTGCGCCCCGGCCGCCGGCTGAAGCGAAACCGCCGGCAGCCCGGCGATCTCGGCCAGATTGTGTTGCGCCAGGTGCAGCAGCGCCAACATACCCTGCAACGTCGATTCCGGCTGATAGGGGTGCAGCCCCGCCAAGCCCGGCAGCGCCGCCAGCCGCTCGTTCCGCTTGGGGTTGTACTTCATCGTGCAGGAGCCGAGCGGATAGAAATGCGTATCGACCGAGAAGTTCCGCGTGGAGAGATTGACGAAGTGCCGCACCACCTCCGGCTCCGACAGTTCCGGCAGCGGCAGCGGCGCGTCGCTCATCGCACTTTTCGGCAGCAGCGCGTCGAGCGGTTTCGCCGGCACGTCGCACGCCGGCAGCCGCACCGCGCAGCAGCCGGGCCGGGAAATTTCAAACAACAACTCGGTCGATTGGGTATTGTGCATGGTCGGATGGCTATCGGAGATTCTGGATAAGTGTAAACAACTGCAATTCTAGTGCAATGACACAGAAGCAAGTCAGTGCCGACCAAAAGAGAAAGACACCGATCTGGATAACAATCCGGGAAGCCGCCGATGTCAGCAGCATTTCTGCCGCCACAACAACCGCGGTGGTCACCGCGGCGATCGGCACGAGCACCATCGCCTGTGCCACTTGTAGAGCAATTACCGACATCACCGGCAGTGTCGCGTTGAAGTCCTTAAAGGTAGTCTGGCATTTGCGACTGAGAAGGATCACAAAGATCGCGGCGAACCATTGCAGTGCCACAATCACGACAACGCTGAATCTCGTGAAACTGACTCTCATAGTTCGATTCCCGGGATACTTGAACCGCTCATTTTCTCGGACGATAAGCCGGTCGTCAATGACAACCGAGGGGCCGCGGCGCAAAATAATCACAATAGCCGGGAGTCAACGACTCCCGGTGAAAAGCGGTAGCCCCACACACGCTCCGGGAGTCGTTGACTCCCGACTACTGGACGCGATATTGGCAATCTTGCCCCGCGAATTCCCGCAAGAAGCGCCGCGGATTGCAGGGTGCAAAGCAGCTTCCGGCCTCGGCTCAGGCGGCCGAGGTGACGGTGGAGCGGCGGACATAGGCACACCCCGGCCGAGTGCGAAGGTAGCGCCCGAGACGGTCGTCGTCGCATAGAGTAGCGGCCCGGACTTGGAGTATCGCTTCCGCCCCCTCTGGGTCGTTCCAAAACATCTCCGTCCCCTTCACCCGGTAGTTCACCTCTTTGACCAGCGACTCCATCAAGGCCGACGTTACCGGCAACCCAAGGCGTCGATAATGCGGATAGTCCATGCGACCGCGGTTGTTCCGCAGATAACGTGCGGCATCGACGATCGGTTTACGCGGATCGTTCTCGTCCAGCTTGGCCGTGTCGTCAAGACCGTGCGGAGCCAACCAACGCTTCAGTTCGTCCATCGCCTCCATCGCCCGACCTTGCCAACATGCGCGGGCCATGCGCAGATAGCACGACCACGCAACGGAGAAATCCGGGTGCATCGCCAGTGCCGCAGCGTACAGATAACTCAGCGCGTGGATGAAATCAAGGATGGGCACAAAGTTTGGAAAGTAGTGCTTCCACACAAACCAATTCCAGGGAAGACCGTCTCCCACAAAGGCACGCGCAGGCGCCTGCGGAAAACGACAACAGTCGGCCTCCCGCTTCATCTGTTGCCCGAAGACGCTGGCCTCTGCCATGCTCGAAAGACACGTGCGCACCAGACGCTGGGGACGCCAAGCCTTCTCGCCAGGCGGCGCGGCAGATACCGCCGAAATCGCTGGCGGAGCCTCTTTTTCCGCTAATTTCGCCACTCGCTTGGGATCGGTGAACGCACGCGGAAGTTCCGGTTCGGGGTCTTCCGCAAACGTCTGGTGCGTCATTCGCAGCAAATTGGCGTTCTTGGTCTCGCGCCAAGCCTCGCCATGAACGCCGCGACCTTGGCCCGGTTTCCGTGTGCGAATTCGTCCGCCGTCAGCTTCCACGACGGCCAACTCGGGTGGATTCTCGGGGGCTTGGACCAGTTCGGGCGCATCCCCTTCATCTCGCAACTCCGCCAGTTCCATCCCCACTTGGTGCGTTACACGCTGCACCGTGCTCGCTGAGACCTCGTTACCACCGACGTGCTTCAGCACCAGCGACGCGCGTTGGCTCGATCGCGTCTCGGCCGAGGCATACACGATCCTCTGCGTCATCGCCGGCGTTAGTTCCCGACTGTCCAATCCCATCGCTGCCCGCAGAGGGAAAAAAATCCCGCCGACAGCGGGTACAAGTCCCTTTCCATTCCAAGATGGGGACCGCACCGTCGGTCGAGAGAATCGTACGGGCCACCAACTCCAGCGAACAAACTTCGCCACAGGTCGGACAGGCGGCGCTGTCGGGACTTTCCGCCGTCATCTCCCGCGCGGCCCATTCCTGAAAGCAACAACTCCAACGGGTCGCCAACCGATGGGAAGCCGCCTCGATTTGACTGAAATGGAGCGGGGTCTTCCGGTCCCAGCCCGCCAAAATGGTCTCGATGATCGCATCCTTCGCCTCAAGCAAAACCCGCTCGAATTTCCGCTGTAAATGCTGCGAAATGCCGTCCATGACAGATCCTCCACGATCCAAAGTGACTTCCTATCCTGCGACAAATTGCCATCTTAACCGAAAAACGCCAGATTCTCCTATTGACGTTTGCTTGAGCCACGTTGGGACACCGGAAGCTGCTTTGCAGCCCGGATTGCACTCGCCGGCCATCCGCTCTTGACGAGCCGCGGCAGGCCGACTAAGATAAGGCAGTCAGGGGATGGAGTCCCCCGCCCAACCGCCCGCAACCGGGCTAATGACTCCTGCCGCGATGTTTTGTCGGCAGGGGGTCAGTTCTTGCATCCGCAAGCCCTGCCGACAGGCAGGGTTTTTTGTTGGCCGAATCCGGTGCGCGGTCGGTTCGCCCTACGAGGGATTCCGATGGAACAGACCTACGCGATTGCCGCTGTCTGGCTTGCGCTCGCCGTCTTTTCCACCATCCTTGCAAGCCACCTGCGGCTCTCCGGGGCCTTGGTGGAGATCGTTGTTGGAATGCTGGCGGCCTTCACCGCCGACCATTTCCTTCACGCCAACGCGCTGGGCGCCAATCTCGATTGGCTCCGCTTCATCGCGTCGATCGGCGCGGTCCTCTTGACGTTCCTGGCGGGCGCGGAGCTCGACCCGGCCGCGATGAGGATGAAGATCAAAGAGGTGACCGTTGTGGGAACGTTTGGCTTCGTCGCGCCCTTCCTGGGTTGCGCGGCGCTGGCCAGATTCGTGCTCGGCTGGAACGGGCCGGCCAGTTGGCTCGCCGGCATCGCCCTGTCGACCACGTCGATGGCCGTCGTTTACGCCGTGATGCTCGAATTCGGCTTCAACAAGACAGAATACGGCAAAGGGATTCTCGGCGCATGTTTCATCAACGACCTCGGCACCGTCATTGCTCTCGGCGTGATGTTCGCCCCCTTCACTTACCGAACGGTGGTCTTTGTGGGAGCGTCCGTGGTGTTGATTGCCTTATTGCCGTCGATCACTTCGCGGTTGATCGCGCGCTACGGCAATCGCACCGCCGCAATTCGCACCAAGTGGATTCTTCTTGTCTTGTGCGGAATGGGCGCGCTGGCGCTTTGGTCGGGAAACGAAGCGGTACTGCCAGCCTATATAGCGGGAATGGTGCTGGCCAAGAACATCGGCCGCGACAACTTCTACGTCCGCCGCTTGCGAACGCTGACCGTCGGCTTTCTGACTCCCTTCTATTTTCTCCGCGCCGGCTCGCTGGTTTCGCTGCCCGCGTTGGCGTCCGCCCCGTTGGTGTTCCTGGCCCTCTTTTCGGCGAAAACCGCCTCGAAAGTCTTCGGCCTCTTTCCCGTAATCGGCATCTTCCGCGAAGACGGCAAGGAACGATGGTACTACACCCTGCTCATGTCGACGGGATTGACCTTCGGCACGATTTCAGCCCTCTACGGGCTGACGCACCGGATCGTCACCCAGGAACAGTATTCGTTCCTGGTCGCGGCGGTGATCGCCAGCGCGGTGATTCCGACGCTGATCGCCAACGCCGCCTTTCTGCCGCGACACCTGTTGCCGAATCTGTCGCCGATGCGCGAAGAAACCCCGCAACTGGAGACCGTCTCGGTCGGCCGCGACTACAGCGACGGAATTGAAGAAGAATGATCGACGTTCAAGTCCGCCAGAATCTCTTGGAACTCCCGGACACCCGCCGTTCGAAGCTGTGGCACATACGCCGGTGAGAAATGTGCGCCAACAATATGAGAAATTTAGCACCCCAAGGTTATCAGGCCAACAGGTTAGAAGCAATGCACGCACGAGGGGTTTGCCGCTAGGTCGCGACAAACCGTATCGCGGCCATTCCCGCCAGAACCAGGGCCAGCGCGTCAAAGAAACGCTGCGGAATCCGCGCCAGCACATAAACGCCCACGAGAGCGCCGAGAATCACCAGCGGTGCCAGCGCGGCGGCCGTCGGCAGCATCTTCCAGGTGAGCATCCCCATCGCGCAATACGGCGGAACCTTGCTCACGTTCAAGATCAAGAAGAACCACGCGGCCGTGCCGATGAATCGCTGCTTGTCGAAATCCTGGCTCACCAAATAGATGGTCATCACCGGCATGGCCGCGTTGGCCACGAAGGTCGTGAAGCCCGCCAGAAATCCGGTCGCCGCTGCGAACCACCAGCGATGCGGCATCCGCTGCCAGCCGAACCACTGCCGGCAGAGTTCGATGGCCAGCATGCCCAGCACCAGGCCGCCGATAATCGGCCGAAGCCGATTGCCCTCGAACTCCCGCAGCGCGAACACGCCGGGAATCATTCCCAAGAGCACCCAGGGCAACAGCCGCACGAGTCGTCCCCAGTCGGCATGCCGGCGGAACCATGCCACGGCAAAGACGTCGCCCACCAGCAGCACCGGTACGATCGCGGCGACCGAGTATCGTGCGTCCCGCGGATACGCCTCGGTCATCAGCACAATGCCCAAGATCGAAACCCCCGGCAGCCCGGTTTTCGACAGCCCGACCAAGAACGCCGAGGCGGAAGCGAGAAGAATGGAGAGAAGCGTCATGCTCGGTCCGGATCCAACTCTTGCGTTTGTCCGGCCCGATGTTCGGCGAGGGCTGCGTTGGCCAATGACACCAGCTTGTCGGCCGACGCAGCGATGGCCCGATCGAACTCGTCCTCCTCACCCAATTCGGCAAGTACGCGGGAAGCCAACAAGTCTTGCTCGGCCACCGGAAGTCTGCTTGCTTCGGCAAAAGCCCGTTCTAGTAATTTGGTCATGCTGATACCCTTGTTCCCGACACGGGTGTCTTCAGTGTCCGCATCAATGTAAGTATACCGGCTAAATCGCTTGCCTACAATGATAAGGTTCCCGTATCCAGGGCCAATCAGTTTTTCACAATGGGACTGTAGGAGGCGACTCCAGTCGCCGAATTTGCGGCAGTTCTTGGGCAATCGGCGACTGGAGTCGCCTCCTACAATCGAAAACTGATCGGCCCTGTTCCCGTATCGCAAACCGTGACTTGGCATCCGCTCGTGCGGATGGCTCATCTATCGGGGCGGGGAGACCGCAAGACGTTTTTCACGTTCCACGGAACACCTGTTATGTCCGCGGCATTTCGAAAGACGAATTATCGGAGCTACCAGTCTTCAACCCGGAGGAAATCCTTCTCTTTGGCATTGTACTTGGCGACGTATAAGCCGCCTTGATCCAGCCCCAGTTTCTTTAGGAGTTGCACCTGCGATTTTGAGTGATCGCAGGGGTCCGCAAGATTCGTGGTGCGATCAAGCTCTCGGACAAAATCCACAATCTTGCGAGCGTCTGGCTCCTTGACCGTGAAAAAGGAAAGAAAGTCCTCGCACGTCTTCCGGTCTGTCCCCGATAGGGCGACATCAAATTCACCTATGCACATTTCTGCCATCCATAGTCGTTCGGCAATTGCGAGAATTCGGGCGGGGGCAGCATCATTTTGCACAACCCCGATAGTCCCCCGTTCCAGGTCTTTGCGGCATTCATTGAAGAAAATGTTGTGGATCGGCAGGAACGAATACTCCTTCCATAGCCTTCGATGGACGACCGTGTTGTCAAGAATATCACAAAGATACTTGACAACACGCTGAATCGCTGAGGGCGGTGGATGACTGGTTGGCCATGCGAGCATCCCAAAGCCATCCAAGTAGAACTGATGGACGTGTAACAACTCGTGCAGAATATCAACGGTCTCCCAAGCGGTTCTCTTGTACTCGACTGTCGGTGGAACGGTGTCATAATGAGTCACCGCATTGCAATTCAGATCATCGTTGAGACAAAATACGACATCGCAGCCGATCTTCCTCATTTGGCTTACGAGCCTTTGGACGCGGGGATCACGAAATGGAATTGCGATACTGCGCGTCTTTCTCATGCACTTATTCTTTCCCTATTTCTTCGCCATCGCCGCGATCAAAATCGCCGAAGTGCTCTCGCGCATGATCCGCGGATCGACGGCGCGGCCTTCCAACAGGGCCTTGCGAACGTCCTTGCCGGAAATGAACACGGGCTTCTCGTCCTTGTGGTTGTCCATCAGATCGACGCGGCCGACCGACTGGTAATAGGCGGCGAAGCCGACCCGCAGCGGGTGAATCTTGAGATCGCCCTTGAGATTGTCGAAGATCTCCTGGGCGTCGAAATCGCCCCAGATCGGCTTGCCGTCGTGGTAGGGGGCGTCGGCGTGTTTGCGGCCGATGATGATGTCGGTGAAGCCGAAGTTCTGCCGGTAAATGCCGTGCATCACCGCCTCCTTCGGGCCGCCGTAAAACATCTTGATGTCCAGCCCGAGCAAGATCACCCGATCGGGCACCGACTCGCCGCGCGGACCCCAGAGGGCCGGATCGCTGTCGCCGTCGCCGAGCGCGCGGTTTTCGATCAGCACCTCGTAGGTGTGCATGCGCACGTCGGCGTCGACGTCGTCCCCCTTCGTCTCGCCGATCAGCGGATTCAAGCAGGCCCCGGCGTTGTAGCCCTCGCGCAGCAGCGTCTCCAAACCGTAGACCAAGGCGTATTCATGGGCGCGGTGCAGCGGGTTGCGGGTCTGGAACGCGACCACCCGCTCCCAACCCCTCGCGGCCAGCAGCTTGCGGACCTCGCGCGGCGTGAGCACGTACTTGCCGAAGCGCGGGTCTTTCGGCTGCGGCAGCACTTCGATCGCCCCGCCCAGCAGATGCGTCTTGTCGGCATCGCCGACCAGCACCATGTCGCCGCCGGGATGATCGGTCCGCTCGGTCAAGTAGACGCTACGAAGATACTTCTTTTTATCCCAGGGAAAAATGTCGGCAATGTCCAGCACGGCGACGATATTGCCCGCCGAATCGACTAGCGCCGCCTGCTGGCCCGGCCGAAGCTGCTTGGCCAACGATTCGCTCAGCGGCAGCGCCAACGGGATCGTCCAGGCGTAGAGCTTGCCGTTGTGTTCGATCACCGATTCGTCGAGCACTCGGTTGTACGTGGCCGAATCCATCGGTCCGGTAAGCGGGCTCAGGCCGCCGTCGCCCAGTCGATAGACGGTCGACAGATCGGCGTCGGAAACGGGCACCTTCGGCAGCGTTTTGGCACGGGCAAGAAAACCTTCAATCGCGTCGGCGGCCACGGTCCGGCAAACCGGCTCGGTCAATCCGCCGTGGGGAGGCAGGGAACTCATCGTGGAAAGTCCTTTCGTTGGAGAAAGCGAACAGTATAACGGCCGGCGGCGTTCGTGTGAGGGGGTGATTTCGCGCCGTGCCCCAGTCCTCGCCCCCCCGAGTATGCGAAAAGGCAAGCACAGTCGAGGGCTAACTGGTTGTGGGGCAAGGAGATGGCGCGACGGGCCGGAGTCCATTTTGCCGGATGCGAGAAGCGAAAAGCGGAAAGCGGCGGGTGAGCAAATTGCGTTCTCTTTTGATTAGTTTCCATGACTCTGATTGCGGAAACGGCGAATTGAGATTCGCTGGCATCGAGTTATGTCCAGAACGGGCAGCAGAAGGCCCTAACCCCGCGGCACTGCGGACCTTTTTCTGATTCCGACGACGGCAACGGCGCCGGCCTCTTGAAGATGAACTCGGCGGCGTGGTGCTCGCCGGATGCGCGGGCCATGATGCGGACGCTCTGCGGGCGATGACCGTTCATGCGGGCAGTCGCCTGATAATCGCCCGGCCCGCCCTCGATCGTCATCTGCACTTGTCCTTGATCGTCGCACTGCGCCTGTTGGGCGCGGCGTTCGAATCGCCTTGCCGACGGATCTCGATGGCGGCGCCCGCCAGCGGCCGCTTGCTGGAAGCGTCGTTTCCAATCTGTCCGAGCACGATGGCCTCGAAGGTCACCGGCTGCGCATTGCCGCCGGCCGCAGCATCGTCGGTTGCGGCCTGCCCGGTCTCGCTCGGGTCCGCTCCGGCCGCAGGCAAGCTCTGGGCCGCCGCCAACATGGCCAAAGAAGCCACGAAAGGAACCGCGCCTCTCAAGAGGCAGTGCATGAAAGAGATGTCTTTCATAATCGTTCCTCCACTTCGCTTCGTGCCCGACGCTTGGGCAGCACAACGCTCCTCCTTCACATCACGGCCGCATTAAACGCACGCCAAACAGGGCAGTTGGAAATTCGTAGTTCGTCGTCGGCGGGCCTTGGAAAAAGACCATCACCTCGTAGAGGATCTGGTATTTCGTGCCCCCGGGCAGGGCGTTCGTGGCGATGTGGTCCTGAAACAAATCCAGCCGCTCTTGAGCCACAGGATTCGGCAGGGCTTGGGCATTCACCGGCGTCCGGGCCAACCATCCCGTGTTTGCGGTCGTTGGCGCCATTTTGGCGAGGTAATGCCGCGTCTGCATCTTGGCGGTATTCGGTACGCCGGGGCCTCCGCCAAAGCCGGCGTGGCCGAGAATGTGGTAATTCCCCGGGCCCACGTTGCTTGCCTGAAACTGGAGCACTATCCAGTGCGTATTCGCATAGGGGCGAATGTAGACGTTCGAGCCGGGGGCGGCCGTCGTGAAAGGGATCCCCGCGCTGCTCGGCAGGGGCCCGCCTCTCCACACGGCTCGGCTGTTGCCCGGTGGCGGCGGCAAGGGGCCCGGCGTGAACTGCTGCCAGCCCCCCCCTCCGCCCGACCAGAGATAGCTATGGGGCAGCCAAAACGCCTGCGCGGCCGCCTGCTCGCTGGCCAACGACGAAAACAGGGCCCGCGCGGCGCCGACGCCCGTGTGCGGCGTCAGCGACGAGTTCTTCGGCACGGCCACGACCATCGGGCGAAGATACTGGTGCTGCGGACTCAGCGGCTCGGGCGGAGCGTTCGTCAGATGTCCCGTATAACTGTGTTGGCCGGCAGGAACTGTCTGGCAGAGCGCCATTCCGTTGTTCCAGTCCCATTGCGCCGCAGGCAACATCTCGGGCCGAACAACGAATAGGTAGACGTAGTAATGGTCGATCTCGCTCTCGTCGCCCCACACGTTCCATACGATCTTGAATTGATCCTTCGTTCGATAACCGCTCGTGAGCGCGACACTCTTGATCTGGAACGGTTGGCCCACGGGTGGCGGAGTAGGGTCGGGCGGGATAATCGGACCGGTATCCAGCGGAACCACGTCATCCTCCATCTCGATTTGGCCGCCGGTTACTGGCTCTATCGTAATCCCTGCGCCTGCCGCTTGACGGGCGTCGCGGGCATGGTGGAGTTGCACTACACGACGACTCTCCAAGATGCCGACGTGGTGACTACGCCTACTGCACCCCCGGCCGCTGCTGAGTTTCGGCAATTTTGCCAACCGCGTCGACGTCCTCGATTTGACCGTCGGAATTCACGCCGAACTCGCCAAGTGTACCGTCTGCCGCGTCGGCGCATCCGTTCCTCTGCGAAGCGGCGACGACCGCTCATTCGACAGCGAACTGCTACTGCAACTGGAACGGCGATTCTGATCGCCACGGCGAAAACCGGCTTGCGCTGCGTGACAGCGGGGTATCTGGCACGCCGATGTATCTGCTGCTATACTACCGGCCGGCGATGGGGTGGGCCGGGATGGGGCCGGCCGGTTCGTCTCGCCCGCGCGTAGCACAGGTTCTTTCCGATGGAAGAAGAAATTCTCCAATCCCGGTTGAGCCGAATCTCCACGATGTGGGACGTGCTGGCTCGCTCACGCCGATCGCCCCCCGATGCGGCCGACGATCGCTGGGTGGCCCTGCTGCAACGATACCAGGGCGTAGTCTATCGCTATCTGTTGGGATCGGTTCGCGATCCGGATGCGGCCGACGAGTTGGAGCAAGAGCTAAGCGACCTGGATTTGCTCCCTTTTTGCCGTTCGGCCCTCGCCAGGCGCCGCGAGCGGCAGTGAAGCAGGATCGGCTATGGAACAAGATCGGACTGCGCGACGAGACGCGGCAGCACGCCAGTTGAACGAGCACGAGAAGCGCAGCGATGGCAATCAAGTCGTCGACAGCCTTGACTGCGGCTTGACGCTATTGGCCGACCTGCTCTACTCGCGTCTGCACAAGGACGTGGAAGAGGTGGAGGGGCTGGACTCGATGCTGACCCCCATTTCGCCGAGCACGACCCAATCGCGCGGGCTGCGGGAAATCAGTCTATACCAAATCGCCGAGTCGGCCGCTTTTGCTCGCATGTCGAGTTATACGCGGGACGATGCTGCGTGGTATGTGCAATGGCTCAGCCGGCTGCGGTTCGGCGAGCCGCCGCCCCAAGCGGACGAAATCGCACGAATCGAGGACTATCTCTCCAAGAGCGCGGAGCAACGGCGGCTGGCGTTCACCAACGTGTTGGCGCGCGTGGTGCCGGAATCGCGGCGGGCGCCGTTGGTTCTCTTCCTGCTGACGCCGCTGGCCGTACACGTGGCCACGGCGCTGGCGTTTGGCGACTCTCAGCGGGCCGCCGCCGCGCGAAGCCAGCAGGCGGCCCACCTGCCCGCCATCGACGGCTGCCCGCAATGCCGGCGACGGTTGTTGCCCAACGGCAATCAATGCCCCCATTGCGGCAATCCGTTGTGGGGCTTCCGCTGGCTGACCTCCAGCGAATGAGTCGCTTGCGCTACGACTCGCGCGGACGGGACTGTCTCCGGTGGGGCAGACATTCCTGTCTGCCAGGTGTGCCGCCCTTTCTCGCGGCAGACAGGAATGTCTGCCCCACCTTAGTGAGGAATACGGGCCGCGTCGAAACGACTTGGCCGAGGCCCATCGTTTCCAACGGGCCTCGGCCTTTCTGTCGCCGGTTGGTCCTCGCCCGAGACCACACGCTTACGGGTGCGTCGCCAGGTAATTGAAGAAGCTGTCCACCAGTTTCAACTTCTGCGTAAGAATGCTGCTGGGATGCTGCGGGAATTCGCTGGTTTTGAAGCCCATCTCTGCCTCGCAGCAGGTGGTCCAGTCTTCAAGCACGTTGTACATTCCATACGACCTGGCATAGTCGTTGGAGTGCGACGACGCGGCGTCCAGCGCCGTGAACTGAGCCATGTACGGGTTCCCCTCGATCGTTTCGTCCCAGTTGTGGCAGATCTCGTGGATCGCCGTGCTCATCGCGTTCCAGACTCCGCTGCTGGTGCTCTCGTTGAAGGTCGAGAGCTCGATCACGCGACGGCCGAGCCCCGACGGGTCGTAGTTCACGCCCGTCCAACCGTGGGTGTCGGACTCTTTGAGAAACAGGATCGGCAGCGAAGTCTTGGTGTCTTTGAGGATTCGCGTGTTGCCGTTGGTGCGGTCCTGTAAACGAACCATGGCCGCAGAGAAGTCCTCCACCGCCACGTCGGTCCACGCCTTCTCATCATCGGCGAGTTGCAGGCGAGCGTCACTGGCGGTCAGGTCGCTGATCGCGTCGATGGTGTTCACGGTGCAATGGTTTAGCGGTCCGCTGTAGCGGACTTTGTCCAAGAAGATGTCGTTCCCGCCGCCGCCCCGCAGGGTGTCGCACGCCAGGTCGTTGCCGCCGAAGAGGACGTCGTTACCGCCGCCGCCGTCGAGAGAGTCATAGCCGGTGCCGCCGTCGAGATAGTCGTTGCCCGATCCGCCCTTCAGGACGTCGTTGCCGGCCTTCCCATAGGCCCGGCACTGTATGGCCGTGTTGTCCACAAAAGTGTCGGCCGCCGCACTGCCGTTGAACCTGATTCTCGCCACGTTCTGGTTGACGAAGTTCGTCTGTTTTGCCAGAAAAGTAATGGGCTGCAACCAAACGTCGGAGTGCATGCTGCCCGGAATCGTCGTGTACTCGTTCACGTGGATCGTGTCCACGATTCCCACGTGTCCGTTCGGCTGCTTGATTTTGCGGATCTCCTCGGAGACCACGACGTTGCTGCCGTGGACGTCGGCGTTGATCAGCAGGGTCCCGGCGACCAGCGAAATGCCGGCCGACATAACCTGCTTCTGTTCGAGGCCCTCGAAGGCGAGCCGCCGCGGCTGATAACGCTTCTGGCGGCGATGGTTGGTCCGGAGCTTCCGGTTCTTGAAACTAGTAAAGGCTTTCATGACAGTCTCCTTCATCACTATGGGGAAATCGAAAGGTTGGTTTACCGAGCGGATCGTTCCGCCGTCACCATCTAATACTGAGCCCTCCGCAATCGTGACCAAGAGAAGGCCCCGCAGGCGTAAATCGAGGCAAAACCAGGAAGAACGTCTCTGCCGCCGACTCCGCGCGAGACTTCTTCGAGCGGCGTCCGGCGAACCGAGAGGATGGCGTTCTTGCTCGATATGTGCTACACTCACCTTCCAATCCAAGACGCAAATCCAAGACATTGGAGTAAACCCTATGGACCTGAAGGGATCGCAAACCGAACGGAACCTGGTGACGGCGTTTGTCGGCGAGTCCGTCGCCCGAAACCGCTACACCTTCTTTGCCAGCCAGGCCAGAAACGATGGCTACATCCAGATCGCCCAGATCTTCGAGGAGACGGCGAACCAGGAGAAGGAACACGCCAAGCGGTTCTTCAAATCGCTGCAAGGAGGCGAAGTGAAGATCGAGTGCGGGTTTCCGGCCGGCATCGTCGCCGCCACACTCGAAAACCTCTTGGCCGCAGCCAACGGCGAGAACGAGGAATGGTCTGCTCTATACCCCAGCTTCGCCGCCAAGGCTCGCGAGGAAGGTTTCAAGACCATCGCAGTCGTCTTCGACATGATTTCCGTGGCCGAGAGGCAGCACGAACGGCGTTTCCGCGGGCTGCTCGAAAGCCTTCAAAATGGCCGCACGTTCAAGCGCGACCAACTCGTCAAATGGCGATGCCTGAACTGCGGGTACGTTCACGAAGGCCCGGCGGCGCCAACAGCCTGCCCAGCATGTGCTCATCCGCAGGCTTACTTCGAGTTGCTCGCGGAGAATTGGTAATCCGCGTTTTCGATTGAGCGTGGCTCTTTCTTGGAGATACGTCGTCATGTCCAATCACGTCATGGAGATCGCCCCGTACTGGCTCGAAGAAGCCGGGACGTGGGTATTCGACGATCCCGCGGCCGGGCTGCACCGGGAGCCGTTTGTAAGCGGCACGCCGGAGATGATCGACGATTTGGTAAAGGATATTCCTGACGCACGCCGCGGCTTCCGGCTGCTGTTTTCCGCAGCGCCGTTTTCCGGCTATCAGAAGCGGTTGATATGGCAACGCGAAGAGACGGGCGGCAATTGGTACACCGACGGCGATTCACCTTTAGGAGGTTGGTTGGGCTCGGCGTTGCTGCGTTACTTCGGCAGGGCGCCGGCACTAATCTATGTGAAAGCCGAGACGAAGGGCGGGTGAGACGTGCAGTTGGCCGCCGGTAATCTGCTCGCATCGCTCAGCGGCAACTGACAAGGCAGCGGCGACGGTCCGGATGTCAACACGCCGCCGCCGTTGTTGCTTCGTGTGGCGCCGCTTCGTTCGTTTCGGCGCCGTCGCAGAACATGCAGTTGCGTCCGCTGTTCTTGGCGCGGTACAGGGCGGCATCGGCTCGCCGAAATAGCGTTTCCGGCGTGTCGGCATCGCTGGCCGACGCCACACCGATGCTTACAGTCAACGGCGTAGACCATTCGACCTCCGACCGCAGGCGTTGGCCGACTGCTGACGCCCCGGTGATGTCGGTTTGCGGCATCACAACAACAAGTTCGTCGCCGCCATAGCGGGCCAGGAAATCAACGTTGCGCAAAAAGCGCAAGAGCAAGTCTTTCAAGTCACACAACGCCTGATCGCCTTGCTGGTGACCACACTGGTCGTTCAGGTCTTTGAAATGGTCGATATCGATGATTGCCAGTGAGAAGGACGTGCCATAACGCTTCAATATGCCGAACTGCATCTCCAACATGTGATCCAATGCTCGGCGATTGCCGAGTCCGGTCAGCGGATCGGTCCGCATCTCCGAGAAGGCCATCAGGTAGTTGCTCTGATAACGAATCCGATCCTGAGCATTGGCGATTTCGCTCACAAGCTGAAGGGTCGGATCAAGCAGGGCCTCCACTTCTCGACACAATTCTTGCCAGCTTGCATCTTCATGACGGGTGCCCAGTTTCGCGATCCGCTTTTCAAATTCCTTCAGGCGCGCGTAGTGCTTGGCCGTGCTATTGCGAAGCGTACAAATCAGGCTTCCCAACTCACTGACAACGGTGGTCGCACGAGACAAGTCCTTTCGCAGTTGCAGCAGCCGTTCGTTGCTGTTCTCCTTTTTGCGTCGCTGTAAGGTGCCGAAGACATAGGCCAGCGTCACCAGCATTGCCAGGGTCGTGGTGAGCGGAATGTCGATGCGTGTGAAATGATGGAGGTCCATTTGTGTGTCGCCAAAGTGAGCCGCCGATGCCTCCTGCCCTCTTAGGAGACACAACCATCGTGCGGCCAACGCGCCTTCGGCGGTATAGGGCACACCCGCCGCACGGGTCAGAGCTACCACGTAAACCTAGGTTGCAGAAGACGGGTCTTCAACAGAATTCGTGGGTGGGAAATGGCCAGACAAAACCCACCTACACGTGGGGTTGCCGTCGGAGCGACCGCCGTAACCCGACCGCTTGAGGTTCTGGCTATTCTGCTCTATGATCGGTCGTGGAGCGCGTTCACGGTGATGGCTGCCGGGGCGATTCCGCCGAAAGATGCCTTCCATTACCCCCTTGCTAACGGCGCCGAAAGACGCCAAATACTCCCACCAGCAGGTTCAACCCATGAAAGCCAAGCTCGCTTGTGCAGTGATTGCGTCGTGGTTGGCGGTCTCCAACGCGATCGGGGCTGCCGCGCAGAAGGCCTACCCCTTCTTTCCGTTCTGCATCGACTGGCACGACGCGAAGAAGCGATCGTTCGAGCAGCAGGCCGAAATGCTCAAATCACTGGGCTACGACGGCGTCGGCCACATCGGGCTCGACAAGGTCGCCGAGCGGCTCAAGACGCTCGACGCCGTCGGCCTGAGGCTGTTTCAGATTACCATGACCGTCGACGTCTCGCCGGGCAAGCAGCCCTACGATCCACGGTTCAAGGAAGTTCTATCGCTGGTCAAAGGCCGCAACGTGCAGTTTCTGCTGATGTTCAATGGTATGAAGCCGTCGGATGCCGCGGTCGATCCGCGCGCCGTCAAGATTCTACGAGCGATGTCGGATCTTGCCCGCGGCTCCAGCGCCCAGTTGCTTCTCTACCCGCACGAGGGCTGTTGGGTCGAGCGGATCGAGGACACGATCCGCGTGGCCGACAAGGTCGATCGCCCGAACGTCGGCGTGATGTTCAATCTGTGCCATTGGCTGCGGGTGGACAAGCAGCGGAACTACCGGCCGTTGTTGCAGCGGGCGATGCCCAGGCTTTGGGCCGTCTCCATCAACGGCGCCGATCAATTCGACGCAAAACCGGGCTGGGGGCGTTACATTCAGCCGCTCGACCGTGGTTCGTTCGACGTAGGCGGCCTCCTCAAGACGCTGAAGCAACTGGGCTACAAAGGCCCGATCGGGCTCCAGTGCTACGGCATCGGCGGCGACGCCCGTGAGCACCTCGCACGCTCGATGGCCGCCTGGCGGAAGTTGAACGCAAGTCTAAAGGACTGAGGCTGGCTTGAATTCAGGCTGCCGAGATCGCCGCGTCTTCATGCCGGGCAGGTACAAAACCGCCGCAGGAACGGCCCCGCACGCGAGAAGGGGCCGACCCGGCCCGTAAGATCGCACAAGCCTGGAAAACAGGGTGATCGAAACCGCATGGCGCTGTACAATGGTTGAGCGGGACCTCGCGGGGTGCCATGCCCACGCTTGCCGTGGGCATGTTGCTTCGGTCCCCAGTTTACATGCCCACGGCAAGCGTGGGCATGGCACCCAACGAACATCATTGGCACGAAGTTGATTATCTGACAGTCAGTAAGCGGGGCCGCGCGGCGCAACCGAGCAAGATCATCTGGGACACCTCGATTAGTCGGACCGACGGGCGCAACCTATGAGCAAAGCGAAGTGGACCTCGACGTCCGTCGGCACGCGATCGTGTTCGCTTCTTGGCAGAAGTCTGGGCTCTGCTTCTGTCTTGCTCCGCTTCCTTGCTCTCCCCTGCCTGCTCGCCGTGCCCGCGTTTTCGGCGGAGCCGAAAGCACCTTCCGACCTCGGCATCGAGTTGATCGCCATACCGGCAGGCACGTTCATGATGGGCAGCCCGCAGCAGGAGCCCTGGCGCAGCAATGACCCCGTGACCGGTGAAGGCCCGCAGACAAAGGTTACGATCAGCAAGCCGTTCTGGCTCGCAAAGACCGAGACGACCCGCGCAGTTCGAGGCGTTGATGGGAAAGACCGACGATCCGTGGTCGAAGCAGACCGCCGAAGCGCTAAAGAAGGCCGGCGCGGATTTCGGCAAGTATCCGGCGGTGAACGTGACGTGGAACCAGGCGCGCGAATTCTGCACCAAGCTCACCGCGCGCGAGAATGCGGCCGGCCGCTTGCCCGCGGGGCTCGTCTACTCCTTGCCGACCGAGGCGCAGTGGGAATACGCCTGCCGCGCGGGCACAACGACGTGCAATTACGCCGGCGACGGCGACGACGTCGCCGCTATCGCCTGGTATGTGAAAACGACCGGTCCTTTCAACCGCGGCAACATGCCGCGCATCCAGCCGGTCGCGCAGAAGCGGCCGAACGCCTGGGGCCTTTACGATATGCTCGGCAATGCACGCGAGTGGGTGCTGGACTACATCGGCCCCTATCCCGGCGGCAGCGTGACCGACCCGCGCGGTCCCGAAAAGCCGGTGCAACCCAACCTCGCCTTTCGCGTCCAGCGCGGCGGCGCCTGGATCGACGCGAAGAGCAAGTTGCGCTGCGCGTGGCGCGGCTGGAGCGATCCGGCATTCGGCTCGCACAGAGAATTTCAGGAAGGCACCGTCGGCTTCCGCGTCGCCGTGGTGGCCCAGTGATAACCCGACGATTGCGATATGAGAACTCTCTGTTTCGTTTTTCCGCTCATCGCCATCACGACCGCCGTCGCCGCCGCGGCGCCGGCGCCGCCGCCGATCGATGCGCCGGCGAAGGCGTGGACAGCGTTCACGAGGCAAGCAGTCGCAGAGGGCGACTTCGCCGGCTGGCGCGAGGCGCTGGCGAAAAAATTGCGCATGGAGCTGCCGCCGTCCGAGGCGTCACAAGTTGACGCGCCCGGCGCTGCGCTCGCGCTCGCGCAGTGGACGTTCCTCCGCGACGCGCTCGCGGGCGAAGCGGACGCGCTCGCCAAGGTGGCGGCGGGTACGAAGGGGAGAGATTTTCTCGTCTGGCTGCTCGCCAACCGCCAGGCGCTCGACGACTACAACGGCATGGCCGCCGTGTTCCCCATGAAGGGCAAGCGCACTTACGGACTCGACGGCTGGCGTGAGATCTGGACGATCTGCGCGGAGTCTCGCAAGCCCGGCCTGTGGCGGCGCGTCGCCGCGGCCTGCGCGATCGCGTTTGCCCAGCCGCACGGAAACAGCACGCCGCGCGAGCGGTTCGACTTCTACCGCAGCAGCCGCGCGGCAGGGCAACTCGTGCCGTATTTCGACAAGGCGCTCCCTTTCGAGCTGGCGCTGACCGTCCACGGCAGCGGATGCGGAAACGATGACCTCGAATGGGCGCAGGACGTGACGCCCAAAGACCAGAAGACCCAGAAGGCCGTGGGCAACTACGGGCATTCGCTGATCGCCTATCGCTCGGATAACTACCGCGGCCAGACGGTGCAGGGCCCGGAGTATTACGACCGCAAGCCGGCCGACCTCGGCACGGCCATGGAGTATGGCGGCGTCTGTGGAATGATCTCGCACATGAACAGCTCGGTCGCGAACGCCCACGGTGCGCCCGCCTTCACTGTCGGCCAACCGGGCCATTGCGCCTACGTGTGGAAGAGCGACGACAAGACGTGGAGCGGCGGCAATTTCGTCACCGGCTGGGCCGACACCCACGATTCGCATCAACAACCGTTCTGGCTCAGCCAATACTCGGCGAACATCAACCTGGTGAGCGCCGCCGTCGAAGCACCCGGCTTTGCGAAAGCGGAGCGCCTCCGCGCGCTCGCGGCCGTGTGGCGCGAAAAGGACGCAGCGAAGGCATACGCCGTTCTCGCCGCGGCGACCACTGCCGATCCGCTCGACTACATCGCCTGGCGCGACCGCATCGAGGCCGCGCTCGCCTGGCAAAAGGCGCCCCCGCCGTGTGGCCGGCGATGTGGGCGAAGATCACCAGATCATTTGCGAAGTTTCCCGTCGCCATCAACGACCTGCTCGCCCGCTTCGACACGAGCCGACTGATCGCCAACTGCACGGACGGCGAGAAAGTCACCCGTGCGGTCGCCGCCGCACGCGCGCTGACCAGCGTGCCGGCGAGCGAACAGTGGGATCTCATCTATCCCGTGTGGAAGCCGTGGCTGGCCCGTCAGCTTGCCGCGCTGGGCGTCCCGGAGCAATCCGCCGCCGCCGTCGTTGAGGCAGACATTGGCAAGGACGCCGGCAACGCCTGGGAACGGGTGCCCAGGGAGAAACGATCGCACGTCGAGTCGTTTTTCACCGCGATGTTGCCTGCCGTGAAACAAGACCGCACTCTCTACAAACAGACGGCCGCCGCCTGGCTCGCGCTGGTGGCCCAGGACAAAGCCGCCAATGCCCGCGCCGCGAAGTTCTTTCGTGCAAAGCTCGCCGCCGCGAGCGATCTGGGGGACATCGAGATGCTCGCGGATTCCGTGCTTACCGCAATTCGCGGCAGTGCGGATGCCCGGGCCGACTTCGTCGCGCTGATCCGCAAACGCATCGCGGCCGCGAAACAACCGGACCCGGCGCGCATGGATGCGCTGCTCGGACTGCTCGCCAAGCACGACTTCCGCGCCGCAAGCCGCATCGGCGAGTGGAAAAGCGCTCAGTTCGCGAAGGGCGGAGAGCAAACGCTCCAGTGGGATCTCACTCCGCTACTTGCGCGGGCGACCGGCGAATACTCGCTCAGTCTCAGTTTTCGCTGGACCGCAGGCACACCGCTCGCGCTGAAGGCGGTCCGCCTTTTCGAGGATGACAGGGAACTGAGCGCCGACCCCGCCACGGGAACGGCAGATTCCTTCCTGCGGCCGGCCGTTGTCACCCTGCGTGTGCCGAAACCGAAGCCCCACGCCAAATACACGGTGCGCGCCACCGCAAGCGGCGGCGCCGACAGCACGGGCGTGGTCCTGTCGCGCGCCGAAGCCACCGCCACCTTCAACAAGGACGAGTGGGCCGGCATCGGCGGCTGGGGCGGCAAGGAAATCAAGGCCGCCCCCGAAATCGCCGCCGGCTGGCATGAACTCGAATTCGACGCGACGAAGTACGTTCGCGGGCCCGGCACGGTGTTCGTGGTGTTCAAGTACGATAGCTACGGCAGCCCGCAGGTGATGAACGTGCGGCTATTTGTGGATGGCCGGAAAATCGCCGGCGACCTGCACTCGTGCAACCCCATTTCCGCCGCGAACACGATGTACTCGCTACGTCTCGCGACCCGGCTGAAGAACAACGCCAGAGTTACAGTACGCGCCCTCTTCACGTATGCCGACGGCTGGGGGTCGGTCTATGTCCGCAAGCAAGCCGGGCAGAAGGCACGGTCTGCCAGCCGCCTGTAACGGCAACAGCAGGAGAGAAGGGAAGAGCCCCTACCACCTAACCTAGATCGTGACAAGCACAAAGGCACGTCGGCAGTCCTCGCCGTACCCACCCGGGCGATTCCAAGCTAAGAAGTCGGGCAATGAAACCTCGAACAAACTCGGTCGATTCTCCGGCAGGACGGGAGTGGTCGGCCGGCGAAACGTAGCCTATAATGATGACTCCCGCGTGGGCGGCGCGTAAGAACAGGCCGCCAACCACCCCGCCGCAACGTTCGCCCCGCGTCCTTCCCGCCTGATTAGCCGCTTCCTCCAGCATAAGGTCTACCGTTCCTATGTGCCACGCCGAGAAACGTCTGCACTCGTTGTCGATCTTCGCCACAGTTATGAGACTCCGGCGTCTGATGTTGATTTCCTTGCTTGCCACCGCCGCGTGCGCGGTATCTGGAAGTGCTTACGCTCAGAACCTCGCTTTGCAGGCGAAGGCGACGGCCTCCGAGTCTCTCGACGACATGAGCCCGGAGAAGGCGATCGACGGCGACGCCGGCACCCGCTGGTCGGCCAAAGTGGCGCATTTCGAGGGCGTCTGGTACCAGTTGCAGTGGAAGAAGCCGGTTCTGGTCGGCCAGGTAGTGATCGTTCAATACGACCGGTTCATTTCCGCGGCCGACCTGCAAACGTGGGACGAGGCCGGCGGAAGTTGGAAGACCATTCAGCATTTTGGCGGCTCCAATGAGAAGTTGCCGCGGGTGTTGTTCGCCACCTTTGAGCCGCGGCTGATCGACCGGCTCAGAATCGCGAATTGTGTCGGCGGTCCCAGCTTCACCGAAGTGGCGGTTTACGAAAAGCCCGTGCCGCCGGTCGTTGCGCTCGCCTCCGATGCCAAGGGGGGAATCATCGGCATCGTGACCGATCAGTACGGATCGGCGCCGATCAACGGCGCGAAAATCTCGTTGGCCGGGCCGGGCAAATCGGGACCGTGGCACGCTACGGCAAAAAGCGACGACAAAGGACTCTTCTTTGCGCCCATGCCGCTGGGGCTTTCCGGCCAGGTGAAGGCGACTGTGACCGTCGACGGAAGAACTTCGCAGAACATCGTTGACGCGGCCGCTCTCGTCTACGGACTGTCGCCCCTCGGGACGGACACCAAAGTCGTGAAATTGGACGGCAAGCAGTGGAAATTCGCCCTGAATCCGCCCGACGGTTTTTTCAGAGCGGGGTTCGACGCCAGCGCGTGGTCCGACATCAAAGTGCCGGCTCATTGGGAAATGCAGGGTTTCCACTCCATCGACAACGTCGGCGGCTATATCCGCCGGTTCGACGTGCCCGCCGGCGACGGCAGGCTCAAACTGCGGTTCGACGGCGTCTACAGCGGCGCCGAAGTCTGGGTGAACGGACACCGGCTCGCCTACCACGAAGGCGGCTTCACCCCCTTCGAGATCGACGTGACCGACGCGGTTCACGCCGGAGAGAATCTGCTCGCGCTGAAGGTGACGCAGCACACCGTCGCCAGCGACGAACTCGATAAGATGAGCGAATACACCGACTTCGACCTGGCCGGCATCACCCGCAGCGTCTATCTGTTCCGCACGCCGCCGACGCATATCGCGGCGGCGCAACTCGCCACGGTCTTCGACGAGAAATACCAGGACGCCGCGATTTCCGGCAAAATGGCCGTCGTCAACGAGTCCGACACGCCGCTCGCGGACGTGACGCTCAGCTTCACGCTAATCGACTCCGACGGCAAGACGGTCGCCGAGGGCACGAAAACTCTGCCGCATGAATTGGCTCCCTGGCGGAGAATCGACGTGGATGTCAATCTGCCGGTGAAATCGCCCAGCCAATGGAATGCCGAACATCCGAACCTTTACCTGCTCCGCACCGAATTGAAGTCGGGCGATCGTGTGGTGCAGACGCTCACCCAGAAGATCGGTTTCCGCCAAACCGACGTCCGCGGCACCGAACTGCTGATTAACGGCAAGCCGGTGAAAATCAGAGGGACCTGCCACCACGAACAACATCCGTTGCTGGGCCGCGCGGTCACGCCGGAAGTCGAGCGGCTCGATCTGATGCTGATGAAAGAGGCCAACCTCAACGCGCTGCGGACGTCGCATTATCCGCCGCTGCCGGAACTGCTCGATTACGCGGACGAACTGGGCGTTTACGTCGAATCCGAAGGACCGTTCTGCTGGGTGGACGCCGCAGACGACCTGCGGCTGACGCCCCGCAT
The DNA here is from genome assembly GCA_963823895.1 of uncultured Planctomycetaceae bacterium. GTDB lineage: Bacteria > Planctomycetota > Planctomycetia > Pirellulales > Thermoguttaceae. The sequence continues at coordinate 26,478 of CAWGNG010000019.1, read as the reverse complement.
CATGCAGTTCAACGCGGAGTTGCTCGCCCGAGACCGCAATCATCCCAGCGTCTTCATGTGGTCGATCTGCAACGAGAGCGGATTCGGCTACGGATTCCAGCGGAGCGCCGAGTGGGTCAAAGCCGCCGATCCGACCCGTCCCCGCGGCGGCAGCTACCAGGAGTCGATGGAACTCGACATCCGCCACAACCCGATCAGCGCCCGGCTCATCGACGAGGCCGACAAGGCGGGCAAGAAGCCGCTGCTCTGGGACGAATCGTTCGGCCCTTACCAGGGCGCTTTCTACGATCACGCTGATCTTTATCTCGATCCCGGCATCAGGGACTATTACGTCGAGCCGTTGATCGGCTGTTATCGCAAGTTTATCGAGAGCAAGGTGGTTCAAGGCTCGCAAATTTGGGCTTGGGCCGACGATATGTTCTGCGTGCCAAATATGTGCCGGGAGAACGGCCGCGGTTGGGTTCGCGAACATTTTGGCGAAGAACTGTACGACGTTGCCGGACGCGGCCTCTGCGGCGATGCCCCCTGGGGCGTGATCGACGCGTGGCGGCGGCGCAAGCCCGAGTTCTGGATCGTCAAGAAACTACATTCGCCGGTGAAACTGCAAGAAACGCCACTCCCTCTGCCGGAGGCCGGAGCGCCGATTCGCATCCCGGTCCAGAATCTCTACGATTTCACCGATCTGTCGGAACTGAAGATCGACTGGCAACTGGGCGATCGCAAAGGCACGCTTCCGACGTCCCTCGCGCCGCGCTCCGCCGGCGAACTGGTCATCGACGCCGGCACGCCGACACCGGGCGACGTTCTGGCCATCGACTTCCGCGACGCCAACGGCCGGATCGTGGACAAATATCGATTGCCGATCGGCAAGGCAGCGGCAACCCCCGCGCCGATCGCGCAAGAGGCGTCCCCCGCGCCGCTGAGAATTTACAGTCGCACCCGCTTGAACGGCGAGACGACGTTCATCAGCGGCACGAATTTCGAACTCGGTTTCGGACACACCTACGGAACCCTGCGGCGCGGCGTCGGTTACGGCGTGCCGATTCTCTGGGAAACGCCCATGCTGCACGTGGCCAAAATGGGCGACAACATGCACCCCTTGCCCAAACTGCGGGAATGGCGGTTGGCGTCGCTCGACGCGAAAAGCGAGGGCCGCGATGTTCGCGTAATCGTCAAGGGGAGCTTTCCGCATTTCAGCGGCGGATACGATTACCTGATTTCACCCGACGGCGAAATCGTCATGCACAGCGCGTTTACCTATAGCGGCGAGGATTTCTACGCCCACGAAACGGGAATCAAGTTCACCGTTCCCCGGCAGTGCGAATTACTCGAATGGGACCGCCAAGCCGAGTTCAGCGTCTATCCGCCCGACCACATCGGCCGTCCGCATGGCAAGGCCAAGCCGGTGGCCCCTCATTCCACGAATCTGCCGCCGACGTGGGCATGGTCAGCCGACAACTCGCTGCTGGGCACGCCGGATTTCCGCTCGACCAAGCGGCACATCAATTGGGCGACGCTGCGTTATCCCGACTCGGGCGCCGGCCTGCTCTTCCAATCGAACGGCTCGCAGAACGTCCGCGCCACCGTCGATGGAGAGCGAATCGACTGCTTCATCACCGACTGGTACGGCGGCACCAATGCGCCCGGCGAGTGGACCGAAAGCTACGGCTCCGGGAAGCTCATCAAGAACGGCCAACTGCTGGAATCGAAGGTCAAGTTCAGATTCCTTCCGCCATCCCAATGGGCTGAAAGATGGGGTATTGGGAGTCGCATTGACAATGTCAGGATTAGCCGGGAGCCAACGGCTCCCGGATTGCGGCAATTCGGCGAGAAAACTCCGGGAGCTTTTGGCACTACAGCGCTGACTTGTGGTGTGGATAAGCTCACCACGGAGACACGGAGAACACGGAGAACAGGCAGAAACATGGCAGAACGCGCACTGCCACGCAACTGCAGCGGCAGATCGTCCGCAACGCCACTCGACGCATAACGACGACTGACAGACATTGCCGTAACCCATTGACATTTTTCTCTTTATACTCCGTGGACTCCGTGTCTCCGTGGTTTTCTTCGCGCTGTAGTGTTACCTCCCGGCTGTTTTCACACGACATTATCCACCTGACAGTCGAAAGAGCAGCGCCGCATCTCACCTGTCAACACACCGGTCAGACAATTAGCCTCTGCCCGGGTGTTTGCGTTGCCAAAAGCAGTAGCCTATACTTCTTCAGCGCCGCTGGCGAGGGGGACTATCGGCGGAAGCAAGGCGGATCGAGATGCGCGAGGATATCATGCAGCGAAGCTTTTCCTTCATTCTGTCTCTTGCCGTCATCCCGGTCCTGTTCTTTCTGCCCGGCTGCGCACGTCGGCCGGCCCCGGTGCCGTTGCCGCCGTTGACGGTCACTGCCGCTAAACCGATCGAGAGACAGGCCACCGATTATGCCGATTTCACCGGCCGAACCGACGCGATCTTTAGCACCGACATCCGCCCGCGAGTGACGGGTTACCTGGTCGGCATGCCGTTCAAAGAGGGCGGGCGAGTGACCAAGGACCAAGTCCTTTTTGAGATCGATGATCGGCCCTACAAAGCGGCCCTCGAACTCGCCAAGGCGAGCGAGGACGTCGCCAAGGCTGCGCTGGTCAAGGCGCAGGGCGAATACGACGTCGGCCTATTGGTGCAGAAGCAGAGCAAGGACGCCATCAGCGTGCAGGAGCTGACCCGACGCTTGGGCGCCCGCGACGAGGCCAAGGCCAATGTGGAACGCGCCAAAGCCGAGGTCGTCAACGCACAACTCAACTACGATTGGTGCAAGGTGCGATCGCCCATCGATGGCGAGGCCGACCGCTATCTGCTGACGCTCGGGAACTTGGTCAATGCCGACGTAACGCAGTTGACCACCGTTGTCTCCGAGAATCCCATGTACGTTTACTTCGACGTCGATGAGAACACGATGTTGGACGTGATGCGCACCGTCGTGCTGCCGAGCAACGTCGATCTGTTGGCGAAGAAGGGCGGGGTGCCGGTGCTGATGAGGCTCGCCGACGAGGGCGGTCGCTTTCCTCACAAGGGCTATGTCGACTTCGGCAGCAATACGGTCAATGCTTCCACGGGGACGATCTTAATCCGCGGCGTCTTCGCTAATCCGGCCACCCGCGCGGGCAAACGCTTGCTGCGGCCGGGTATGTTCGTGCGGGTGCGATTGCCGTTGAGCAAACCGCACCCGTCGCTGTTGGTGAGCGAAACCGCCCTGCAAAGCGACCAGGGACAGAAATTCCTCTTGCTGGTCAACGACCAGGGCGTCGTCGAGTACCGCCGGGTGAAGACCGGGCCGTTGCAGGAAGACGATCTCCGCGTGATTTCGGAAGGTCTGAAGCCCGGCGAACGGGTGATCACCAGCAGGTTGCAGATGGTGCGGCCGGGGATGACGGTCAAAGTAGAAGAGACCTCCATGCCAACGTCGCCCGCCGATGAACCGCTCTCCGACCGCAAGAATCCGGGCGGCAAGAAGAACTGACCTGCATTTCTCACGGTGCGGGGAGAATGACCGACAGTGTGCCACTGCTTGGAACAAGCAGTGCTGGGCGTAACCAGCGGTCCCAACACTGCTTGTTCCAAGCAGTGGCACACTGAGGTGACAGATGCGGGCTAAGAGGCGCAACATGGCGCGGCACGGCTTCCCATGATATCACGGTTCTTCATCGATCGGCCCATTTTCGCGGCCGTGTTGTCGATCATCATCACCCTGGCGGGGACGATCGCGGCAATGGTATTGCCCATTGCCCAATACCCTCCCATCGCGTCGCCGACCGTCCAGGTGTCGTGCAGCTATCCCGGCGCCAGCGCCCAGGTTGTGGCCGACACCGTGGCTGCGCCGATCGAGCAACAGGTCAACGGCATCGAAGGCATGTTGTACATGTCGTCGCAGTGCGGCAACGACGGCTCCTACAACCTCACGGTCACCTTCGATCTGAACAGCGATCTGAACACGTCGCTGGTGATGGTGCAGAACCGCGTCGCCCTGGCCACGCCGCAATTGCCCACCTGCGTGCAGAAGCAGGGACTGACGATCAAGAAGAAATCGCCGAACATTCTGCTGGTCGTGAACTTCTTCTCGCAGAGCGGCAAGTACAACGACCTGTACCTGAGCAATTACGCCACGATTCACGTCAAGGACGAGCTGTTCCGCCTGCCCGGCGTAGGCGACATCACCTACCTCGGACAGCGCGATTACAGCATCCGCGCCTGGTTGGACCCGCAAAAGCTGGCGTCGCGCAGCATCACCGCCAACGAGGTGACCACCGCCGTCCAGCAGCAGAACGTCGCGCTGGCCCCGGGACAGATTGGCCAACCGCCGGCGCCCGCCGGGCAGGGATTCCAGTTGCCGATCGACGCGCTGGGCAGGCTCGAACGGCCCGAGCAGTTCGGCGACATCATCGTCAAGTCGATTCCCACCGGTTCCGTCGGCGAGCCGGCCCAGCTTGTCCGCCTCAGCGACGTGGCGCGGGTCGAAATGGGGGCCGCCAACTACAACGTCTTCAGCTCCGTCGACGGTATGCCCTCGGTGGCGCTGGCCGTCTATCAGCTACCGGGCACCAACGCGCTCGACGTGGCCAATAGCGTCCGCGCTAAAATGGCCGAGCTGAAAAATCGCTTCCCCGAGGGGCTCGACTATGGCATCTATTACGATACCACGCCCTTCATCCGCGAATCCGTGGCGGACGTGGTCAAGACCCTGTTGATCGCCGTGGCGCTGGTGGCCGTCGTGGTGCTGGCATTCCTGCAAAACTGGCGTGCGGCCCTAATTCCGCTGATCGCCGTGCCGGTCGCCATCGTCGGAACCTTTGCCGTGATGTTCGCCGTCGGCTTCAGCTTGAACAACATCTCGCTTTTCGGCCTGGTGCTGGCGATCGGCATCGTGGTGGACGACGCGATCGTGGTGGTCGAAAACGTGGAACGCTGGCTGGCGCAGGGCCTGCCGCCGCGCGAGGCCGCCCGCAAGGCGATGGATGAAGTGACCGGTCCGGTCGTCGCCGTGGCCGTGGTGTTGTGCGCCGTGTTTGTGCCGTGCGCGTTCATCAGCGGCATCACCGGGCAGTTTTTCCGCCAGTTCGCCGTCACCATCGCGGTCTCCACGGTCTTTTCGGCGATCAACTCGCTGACGCTCAGCCCGGCGCTGGCGGCGCTGCTCTTGAAACCGCACGCCGGGGACTGTCCCGATTTGTGTGGCAACGAAAATGGGACTGTCCCCCTCGCCGCGCACGCGGCCAAGCTGGACATCCTAACCCTGCTGCTCGACTGGACGCTGGGTTGGTTCTTCAAGCTGTTCAACGTCAGCTTCCGCGTCGGCGCCGACTGCTATGGCCGGATTGTCGGCCACATGCTGCGGGTGACCGCGCTGGTGCTGTTGGCCTACGTCGGCATGCTCGGACTAACCGGCTGGCTGTTCAGCTTTTATCCGGTCGGGTTCATTCCGCAGCAAGATCAGGGCTGGCTGTTGGTGAACGTGCAACTGCCCGACTCGGCATCGGTGCAGCGGACCCGCGCGGTGATGGCCCGCTTGGATCGCATCGCCCGCCACACCCCCGGCGTAGCGCACGCCGTCACCATCTCCGGCCAATCGGTGCTGCTGACGTCGAATAGTTCCAACTTCGGCTCGATGTTCGTGGTGCTCGATGAGTTCAGCAAGCGAGACAAGCCCGGCTTGCACGCCAACGAGATCATGATGAGCCTGCGGCGGGACTTTTTCGATCAGGTCCGCGATGCCCGCGTCGACGTGTTCAGTGCGCCGCCGGTCCCCGGCATCGGCATGGCCGGCGGCTTCAAGCTGATGGTCGAGGATCGCGGCGGCGCCGACCTGGCCAATCTGCAAAAACAGAGCGAGGCCCTGATCGACAAGATTCGCCCACAGCCCGGCTTCATCGGCGTCAGCACGCAGTTCCGCTCCAACACCCCGCAACTGTACATGGACATCGATCGAGCCAAAGTGAGGTCGCTGGGCCTTTCGGTCGACGAGCTCGACGAGACGTTGCAGACGTACTTGGGAACTAACTACGTCAACAACTTCAACGCCTTCGGACGCTATTGGCAAGTCAACCTCCAGGCGGCGGGCGACTTCCGCAAGGACGTTCCGCCGTTGAGGCTCATCACCCTGCGCAACGTCAAGAATGAAATGGTGCCCCTGCAAACTCTGGTACAGATTCGCGAAGTGGGCGGGCCGGCGATGGTCAACCGCTACAACCTCTACGCGGCCGCCCCGGTCACCGGCGGTATCATGCCGCCCCTGAGCACCGGCCAGGGCATCGACATCGTGGATCGGCTCGCCGATTCGACCCTGCCGCGCTCGATGGCGGCCGAGTGGACCGACCTGACCTACATGGAGATCAAGGCCGGCAACACCGCCCTCTACGTCTTTCCGCTGGCCGTGGTTTTCGTCTTCCTCGCCCTGGCCGCCCTGTACGAGAGTTGGTCGCTGCCGCTGGCAGTGATCCTGGTTGTGCCGACGTGTCTGCTCTGCTCGCTGGCCGGCGTGCTGCTGCGGCATATCGCGATGGATATTTTCGTGCAGATCGGGTTCGTCGTGCTGGTCGGACTGGCTTGCAAGAATGCCATTCTCATTGTCGAATTCGCCCGGCAGTTGCGCGACGAGGGAAAGCCGCTGGCGGAAGCGACGACCGACGCCTGCCGGCTGCGGTTGCGGCCGATCCTCATGACTTCCTTCGCGTTCATTCTCGGCGTGCTGCCGATGGTGGTCGCAACGGGAGCGGGCGCCGAGATGCGCTGGTCGCTGGGGACCGCCGTCTTCAGCGGCATGTTGGGCGTCACCCTGTTCGGCATCCTGCTGACGCCGGTATTCTTCTTTGTGATTGAATCGCTGGGACAGACCGACATTTTCCGCCTCGCCTTCGTTCGCTGGTGGATCGCGATGCTCTCGGGTCTGCTCCTCGGGCTGGTTGCCGGCTTCCTGGTTTGGAAGGTCGGCTTCCCCCATCTGCACTGGGCCCTCACCGGCGGGGCGATTCTCGGGTTGCTGGCGGCCCTGGCGGCACAGAAAGGCTATCGGAGAAGGAAAACGCCGTGATATCCCACTTCTTTATCGATCGTCCCATCTTCGCCTCGGTCCTCTCGATCGTCTTGACGATCGCCGGGGCGGTGGCCGTCTTCACGTTGCCCATTGCGCAATACCCCGAGGTCTCGCCGCCGACGGTGCTGGTGACGGCGAGCTATCCCGGCGCCAACGCGAAGACGGTGCTCGACACTGTGGCGGCCCCCATCGAGCAGCAGGTCAGCGGCGTCGAGAACATGTTGTACATGTCGTCGCAATGCACCAACGACGGCACTTACACGCTTACGGTGACCTTCCGCCTGGGCATGGATTCGGACATGGCCCAGGTGCTGGTGCAGAACCGCGTCTCGCTGGCCGAGCCGGTCATTCCCGACCTGGTCCAGCGCCAAGGCATCAACGTGAAGAAGCAGTCGCCCAGCACGATGATGATGGTCAACCTCGTCTCGAAAAACGACCCGGCGACGGGCAAGCCGGTCTACGACGACATCTACCTCAGCAATTACGCCACCATTCAGATCAAGGACGAGTTGGGCCGCTTGCCCGGCGTCGCCAACGTCGCCTATATCGGCGGGCGCGACTACAGCATGCGCGTCTGGCTCGATCCCAACAAGATGGCCACCCTGGGACTGAGCACCGACGACGTCGTCAACGCCGTCAGCGAGCAAAACCTGCAAGTGGCGGCGGGCCAGATCGGCCAGGAACCGTCGCCGCCCGGACAGGCTTTCCAGCTTACAATTAACACCCAAGGCCGGCTGGTCGAAGTCGGTCAGTTCGGCGACATTATCATCAAGGTCGGCCAGGGGGGACCGAAGGGGCAGGCCGCCGGCATCGTTCGCCTCCGCGACGTCGGGCGCGTGGAACTCGGCTCGCAGCAATACAATCAGTCCTGCACGCTCGACGGCCGCCCCTCCGTCGCGCTGTCGATCTATCAACTGCCCGGCTCCAACGGCATCAAGACGGCACAAGGCGTGTACGAGAAGATGGAAGATCTGAAAAAGCGTTTCCCCCCCGGTCTCGATTACGAAATCGTCTACGACACGACCCCTTTCATCCGCGAATCGATCATCGAGGTCTTCAAGACCCTCCGCGACGCGATTATTCTCGTCGCCATCGTGGTGCTGGTGTTCTTGCAGAACTGGCGTGCGACCCTGATTCCCCTAGTTGCGGTGCCGGTCGCCATCATCGGCACGTTCGCCGTCATGGCCGCATTGGGCTTCAGTCTCAACAACCTCTCGTTGTTCGGCCTGGTGCTGGCGATCGGTATCGTGGTGGATGACGCGATCGTCGTGGTCGAGAACGTCGAACGTTGGCTGGCGCAGGGCCTGCCGCCGCGGGAAGCGGCCCGCAAGGCAATGGACGAAGTGACCGGGCCGGTAGTGGCCGTCGCCCTCGTGCTCTGTGCCGTCTTCGTCCCCTGCGCGTTCATCGGCGGCATCACCGGGCAATTCTTCCGCCAGTTCGCGCTGACCATCGCGGTATCGACCGTCTTTTCCGCCATCAACTCGCTGACGTTAAGCCCGGCGCTGGCGGCCCTGCTGCTGAAGCCACACGGCGGGGACTGTCCCGATTTTCGCGCCAGCGAAAATGGGACTGTCCCCCTCGCCCCGCACAAGCCGGACATCTTAACCCAAATCCTCAACGCAACCCTCGGCTGGTTCTTCTCGCTATTCAATTGGGCGTTCACCGCCGGCACCGGCGCGTATACCCGGCTGGTCGGCTCGTGCCTCCGCATCAGCTTCCTCGTGCTGCTGGTCTACGGCGGCCTGCTCTATTTGACCTACTGGAGTTTCACGTCGATACCCGTCGGCTTCATTCCCGAGCAGGACAAGGGCTATCTGCTGGTCAACGTGCAGCTTCCCGACTCGGCGTCGGTGCAGCGCACCCGGCAGGTCACGGCCCGGCTGGAGCGGATGGCCCACGAGACCCCCGGCGTGCAGCACACCGTCGGCATTGCCGGTCAATCGCTGGTGCTCAACGCCAATGCCCCGAACATGGGCTCGTTGTACGTGATGCTCGAAAAGTTCGACAAGCGCCGCGAGCCGGGCCGCTCCGCCAATGACATTGCCGCCCATCTCCGCCGGCGTTGCCGCGACGAGATCGGCGACGCCCTGGTGACGATCTTCGCCGCGCCGCCCATCGACGGGCTGGGCACAACCGGCGGCTTCAAGACGATGATCGAAGACCGCGGCAACCTCGGCCTCGACGACTTGCAGCGCGTCAGCGACACCATCGTCGACCGAGCCAACTCCACACCCGGCTTGCAGGGCGTCTTCAACAGCCTCCGCGCCAACACCCCCTGGCTGCACCTCGACATCGATCGCGCCAAGTGCATGTCGCTGGGCGTCGCGATCAACGACGTCTTCAACACCCTGCAAGTCTACCTCGGCTCGTATTACGTCAACAATTTCAACGAGTTCGGCCGCTCCTGGCAGGTCAACGTCATGGCCGACCAGGGATTTCGCCATCGCGTCGATCAGATCAAGCAGCTCAAGCTGGCGAATCGCAAGGGGGAGATGGTCCCGTTGGGCACGCTGCTGAACGTTCGCGACGCCAGCGGCCCCGTCTCGCTGATGCGTTACAACATGTATTCCGCCGCCGCGGTCACCGGCAGCCTCGCCCCCGGCACGAGTTCCGGCGAAGGCGTCGATCTCATGGAGAAGATCAGCGATGAAACCCTGCCGCCGTCGATGGCCGCCGACTGGACCGAGTTGATCTACGTGCAACTCCAGGCGGGCAACACGGCCATGTACGTCTTCGCGCTGGCCGTCGTTCTCGTATTCCTCGTGTTGGCCGCCCAGTATGAAAGCTGGAACCTGCCGTTGGCGGTCATCCTCGTCGTGCCGATGTGCCTGCTCTGCTCGGTGACGGGCGTTTCGCTGGCCGGCATGGACATGAACATCTTCACCCAGATCGGCTTCATCGTCCTGGTGGGCCTGGCCAGTAAGAACGCCATCCTCATCGTCGAGTTTGCCAAGCAGCAGCGCGAAGCCGGCGTCCCCCGCTTCGAAGCCACCACCGAAGCCTGCCGTCTCCGTCTCCGCCCGATCCTAATGACCTCGTTCGCCTTCATTCTCGGCGTCGTCCCGCTCGTAATCGCCTTCGGCGCCGGCGCCGAGATGCGTCGCACTCTCGGCATGGCCGTCTTCAGCGGCATGTTAGGCGTAACATTTTTCGGCATCTTCTTGACGCCGGTGTTTTACTATGTGATTAGCGGATTTGGAAAGGCACCAGAACCCGCCCAGGGACCGGCGCCGTTGCTGCCAGAGAGTCCGCGGTGCAGCGCCGGCACGACAGGCTGAGGACGCACACAACTGGCTGTGCCAATGACAGGGGTGGGTTGACGTCGACTAGCGTTGCGAGTAAGGGTGGGGCATGGTATGTTGGAGACCGGTGTGGCATCTTCAAGAGGCATGCCATCTATACCGTTTTGTATTTTTCGTGCTAGGAGGGAACGCCGTTATTGACTGCCACGGTGCCGTGTACTTCCAGCCTACAAGCGACCAGTGAGGACGTACGCCGATGATTCACGTAACTGCAGGAACGGACGTCTATGGCGCCGTGCGATCCGTAAACGGGACGCCCATCGTGACGAAGTTTGCGATGTTGCAGTTCTTTCCCCTCTATCCGGTCCAGTCCTTCTACTTGCGGCGATTGGGGAGGCGAAGCCGCACTGGCGTTCCGCTCATCGCTGGCACCGAGACGCGAGACATCGTCGGCATACCGTGTAACCGCATCAATTTTCTGTCGGCTCTTGTCGCCTATTTGCGGGCGATCGGCGCGACGCTCGTCCTTTTCGCGGCGATGGGCATATTCATTTTCACAATCGGCGCGTTATGCGACCGTACCGTTCGCCTGTCCGACGGAGGGGGGAGAACAGCCGCCCTGATCCTTGGTACAGGCCTTGCCGCCGGTCTTGCGATTGCCCTGCCGACCTATCTGTTCACCAAGATCGTGCCGGCTCGCGACCGACGGGTCCGTCAAGCCTGCGCCAGCTTCTTGGGGATCGCGGCTGATCCAGCCCACGTCGCCTTGGAAGCCGCAAAAGAGATCATTGCGGCAGCGGAGAGGTTCATGCAAGGGTACGGCACCCCATCGTTGGACGCGATACTCAGCGGCTCTGACAAGCATCGAACTGACGACTTGACTGTGTGGCTAAGCCTCGTTCGAGCGCAAGTGCAGGTCGGCGGCAAGTCGAGTGATTACGAGAGAATCACCGACCAAATCCTCGATGCCCTCGATGCGATAGCTCGTACGCGAGGGGCAAGCTAAGTTGCACGGTTGGCGCGTAGGACGGGCAGTGGAGATAGTCGGACCCGCCGGTGGCGCTGTACATCAGGCGCTGGCCGAACGCCCAAGGTGCGGAATCGTCACATTGGCGACAATCCCCCATGCCCGTTCACGGGCATTGTCCGCCGTAGGCGGTAATAGGCCCGTGCTTCAGCACGGGTTCGGGGCCGCGGGTTACGCTCCACCTTGTCACGCCCGTTCACGGGCGTCCTGCCGAGATGCCAGGAGGCCCGTAAACAGGCCTGACTGTCCCGCAAAACCTCTCGCCCTCCCAAACCCGACGTAAACGTCGGGTCTAATACCGGCTCCGGCGGAAAGGACCGTGAAGGGTCCTCCAAATCACAGAACCGAGGGCGTTCCGGGCCCACGGGCCAACTATGGTTGGTCAGGAGACTTTCAACACCGCCTCAGTCGCGAATATCGATCCGTGCTTTCTCAACCGCCCTTAGAGCGGAAACTGCTAAAACACGTACTCCAAGCCGTCGGTGGCGCACCCCGACGCACGTTGGCTACTCGCGTTTGGAGCCGGAGGTGTGACACACCGCCGCGCGGTACGACGGCCTACAACGTGGGCTTGAAATTGAGAAAATGGCAAAGGAAGTACGGTAGAGCGGTCGGGAGACTTTGTATCTTGGGGGAGCCGTGTATTCCCAAACGTGGCCAAAACTTCCTCTTGAAGCCGACCCACCGTACTGCTAGAGTACGGCTGTCCAGTATAGCAAGCGGCGTGTGTCGTGCGATCGCCGCGCGCGGACCGCTCTCGTTGTTCTTTGGCATCCCAAATCAAACCGCTCGCTCCGTTGAACCCTCGGGCCGCCAGGACACCAGCCCGGCGGACGGCGCACGTGCGACTTTCTGCTCGCCGCCGTCATTAGTGCAACACCCCTCATCTGGAAACACGTCCACTTGCGATGCGGCCGTGCGTCGTAACCCCTATAACAGAAAATGAGTTACGTAGTGCCGCAACGCCCGATGTCAATGTAGCAAATGAAAGGTATGTTGCACCGTTGCACAGCAAAACGAGACCCGCAGGCCGCAGAAGTTGCCGTCTCATGACGGTGCGGCGATGCGACCGCTAAATAACCTTGCGTGATTCCGGGAGTCCGAAAGGCCAACACGTTGGGGTGGCAGTTGCACTGCCACCCCTGGAAACGCCGCAAATTCGGGGGTGGCAGTACAACTGCCACCCCAACGACGTTTTTCCCAGGATCACGCAAGGCTATTTAGAACACGTACTCCAAGCCGGCGGTGGCCCCGTGATAGAACACGCCGCAACCGCTATCGACGCCAATCGCCTGTACGGAGACCGGAGGAATAATGTGACTGATCGTTTCCGGGATTTGGGCGGGCACAGAGCGACGCCTTGCAGCCAGATCGTCTCATAACCGAATTTTAGCGACAGCCCGCGGGCAATCTGATACTTGCACTGCAACTCGATCTCGCTAAGGCAGGCGGCGTGAGTGGTCGAGGCGGACTCCCATCGCGGAATCCTATAGATGCTGACCTCGGTCGTCTCGTCCACGTCGTTGCCAAAGAAGCCGGCCTTCACCACCCCGTCGATCGAAAAGCGGCCGCGTTGGAAGAGCTTCGCATCCGCGCCGATCTGGAAACCGTAGAGATTATTCTGCGTTTCGTTATCCCAGAAAGGCCTCACCCTCTGGGGAGGCAAAGTCCCTTCGAGACTTTCCGAGAGGTTGACCCAACGGAACCCGGCCAGCATGGTCACGCCGCAACAAGCCTCCCAGCGCACGTTCAACTCAGCGTTGTAGAGTCGGGAAGCATAGTTCCACACCATCATTTGCGTGTCTTTGTGGTCCTGGGTTTGCAGAAAGCCGCCGGGGGCCTGCATTACCAGCCAGTCGTCCGGCGTGGGACCGACGCTGCGACAATCGCTCCAGCCGTCGATCTGGAAATATGACAATTCCAAGTCGCGGCCGTTATCGCCGTGGCGAATCAAGCCCAATCTCGGCCCGCCGGCGACGCCCTGCTGCAAATCCTCGGCGTTGAGCACTTCGACGCCGGGATCGCTGGGAGGCTCGGCGGCGGGCACCGTTTCGACGAGCGATTGGTTGAAGCTGCCGACGCGATCGAGGAAGATGAAATCGGCCGAGGCCGTCCAGCGCGGACAACAACACCATTGGCCGCAGTCGGCGCACGGCGACGGCTCGACCGCCGCCTGGGACAATGACGGCAACGAACCTTCCTCATTGCCTGTCATCAGGTCCTCGATCGCCGGCCCATTCTGGGTTGGGGCAGCGGCGACGATTGTCGGCAGTACGAAAATCGCACAAAGAACGGTTTCGAACAGCTTGGGGGAATTCACTGATGTGTCTCCTTGTACGACAAACTACTGTGGTGTCGCGCAATTGGATTAGCTTACGAGATGGCAGTAGGTGGGGCAGACATTCCTGTCTGCCCGGAAACCGGGTAAGCGGGAACATATAGGGCAGACAGGAATGTCTGCCCCACCTACTTCTGTCCCTTGTTCATAAAGTACGATCTGTGCAAGACACTGCGCTACGTATTATGGACGGGCGTTGGCGTCGGCACGGTCTCCAATGGCAGCGGTTGCTGGGGCGGAAGCGGAGGCGTCTCGGCGGGGAACACGGTTCCGGGCGCGCAGCGAATCTGCCAGCCGCCGCCCAGGGCACGGTAAACCTGCACCAGGCCCTGCACAACCTCGGCCTGCGATTCCGCCAGCGTCTGTTGCCGTTCGACCAGCCGCTCCTGGATCAAGGCCACGCGGTTGTAATCGATCATGCCACCCTGATACTGGCCCAGCACCTCCTCGAACGCCTCGGTCTCGGTGCGAACCGCGACGGCCAGATCGCGTTCCCGCAGTTTCGCCCGCAAAAAGGTAACCAAGTCGTCTTCCACCTCCGCGCCGGCTTTCAGCACCGTCTGCTGATAGCTAGCCACCTGCTGCTGAAACTGGGCGTCCTGCGCCCGCACGTTGTTCAGGATGCGGCCGTAGTTGAGGATCGACCACTGAAACGCCGGGCCGACCGTGCCGCGGAACGAGTTCTGCGAAAACAGATCGGTGAGGTACTGCGACGACCAGCCGAACGAAGCGTCGATGCTGATCTGCGGATAGAAATCGGCCTCGGCGATGCCGATCTTGCGCATTGGGCGGCGGCCAGCCGCTCGGCACGGCGGATATCGGGGCGGCGACAAATCAACTGCGCGGGAATGCCCACGGCCACCTCGGGCGGCGCAGTCGGAATCGGTCCCTCGCCGAGCATGGCCATCAGGTCCTCGGCCGGCCGACCGAGCAGGATGCACAGCCGATCCGTCGCCTTGCGTTGCGAGATTTCCAGTTCCTCGATCAGGGCTTCGGTCGTCGCTACGTCGCTTTGCGACTGGTTCACGTCCACCTTGCTGACCTGCCCCCCCTTGAACTTGGCCGTGGCGATCGCCAGCGACTCGCGCTGCAAGCCGACCATTTTCCGGGCGTACGCCAGCTTCACCTGCAACATGCGGATCTCGACGTACTCGCTGGCCACGTCGCTAACGAGGATCACGAGCACGTTGTCGTAGTCTGCGATCGAGGCGTCCAACTGGGCGTCGGCCGCCTCGACAGCACGCCGGAATCTGCCCCAGAAGTCGAGTTCCCACGCCAGACCGAAGCCATAGTCCCACTGGCCGAACCATCGCTGCGGCGTGGCAGAGCGATTGGCGACGTTCTCGCTGACGCCGCGGCGGCTGAAATCGCCGTTGCTGACTTGCGACTGCGGAAAGAGCCCGCCCACGGCGATACATCGCTCGGCCCGCGCCTGCAACACGCGGAATCCCGCCTCGCGCAGCGTCAAGTTCTGATGATAGGCGGTCTCGACGAGGCAGTTCAGCAGCGGATCGTTGAAAACGCTCCACCAGTGGCTGTCGTCCGCGTCCTCACTGCGGACGCGCACGTCTCCGGCATCAATCCAGTGCTGAGCAACAGGCGCTTGCAGCGGCGCATAGTTTGGTCCAACTTTGAACCCATTATGAACGTACTCGCTAAACGATGTGCAGCCGGTGAGGCCGAGCAGCACCAACGCAACCAGATATGACCGAGCGGAGGCGACAATCACTCGCGTGCCCATTTTCCCACTGTCCCGAGTCTTGAATGACGCTCGCACCTGTCTGCGCTTCTCGTTTTCGCCCAGGCCGTGACAAGCGCAAAAGCGCTGCCTCGCTTAAATCCGCGAATATCGGCAATATCGGTAAAGGCCGGATAACCGATACACGAGAACTCTTCGATCTCGGTTCTCTTGCGCAGGCGTCAAATCTTGCGCCTTTTCGCATTGGGAACATACGGCTTGCTTCCACCCTTGCCTAGCATCCAGCGGCTTTTGCAGGGCCGATCAATTCTCCACAATGGAACTGTAGGAGGCGACTCCTGTCGCCGATATTGCGGCCCTTTTCGGGCAATCGGCGACAGGAGTCGCCTCCTACAGTGGAAGACTGATCGGCCCAGCAGCTTTCGCGACAGGCGAGCCCAAGTTCAATCATCATCTTCTTCCGACGCCGTCGCTTTCAGTTTCAGCGCCTTGAAACCTCTGCCGTGAGCACCCGCAAATTGAGCGGGATATGGCGCGTCGACGCCCATGCTGGCGTGCCAAAGGATGCGGTTGAACGAGTCTTCATCGATGCGGTCGGGCTGCGAAAAATCCATCGCCGCACTGGTCAGCGCGAGTTGCCGCTCGGCGCCCCGCAACGTGTTCGCCGCTTTGTTCCGCTCATCCAGCGGTATGAGGTTGGGCCGAGCGGTGTAGGGCGTCAAAATCGGGGTGTCGCTGAAGCAGGCTTCCATGCTCGGCGACTGTGCGGTAAGTTGCGCCGTGCTCGCCAAGCCCAGGATGCGCTCGATCGTGTGCAGCACGGAGAGTTGGTTGTAGAACTGGCTGACGACGGCGCGGCGCTTGGCGTACGGGCTGATGACCAGGCAGAGCGAACGATGTCCATCGACGTGGTCCCAACCGTTCTGCGGATCGTCTTCGTTCACAAAGATGGCGGTCGTGGGCCAGAAACGACTGTGAGAAACGGCCTCGACCAGTCGCCCCACCGCCAGGTCGTTATCGGCCACCATGCCGCGCGGCGTAGGGTAACCTGGACTCGTGCCGGCGGTGTGGTCCTGCGGCAGATACACGGTCATCAAGTTCGGC
Organism: uncultured Planctomycetaceae bacterium; assembly: GCA_963823895.1. GTDB lineage: Bacteria > Planctomycetota > Planctomycetia > Pirellulales > Thermoguttaceae. The sequence goes on along the minus strand of CAWGNG010000019.1, from coordinate 9,986 downwards.
CAGTCGCCGCTCTTCTCGCGTTCCCGCAGTTCTTTCACGAACACGTCGATCCGCGCCACGTCGGGAATCGCCAAATTCCAACCAGGATAAGCCAGGCAACTATACCTGCGCAGCGTTTCCGGCCGCGGCGACGTCTTGAACGCGATCTTGCCGGCTTTGCTCTGAAAGTCTCGGTATACGTCGAACCAATTCCCGCCCGGAACGATGCGAGCAATATCGAACTCGCCGTAGTTGCGGAACGACCGGCCGTGCAGCAGGGCGCTGTCCCAGATGAAATTGCAGCCGGCATAGGCCAGTGCGTCGGTGCCAAAGAAATAGCTGCGGGGGAAGCCGCCGAATGCCTTTTCCTGGTAATCGCTGACCGCGCCCTGGGTGGCCCACTGGTGGCCATCGGCCGAGAGCACGCCGTTGCAGTAGTAGTTGTCGAGCAGCACGAACTCCTCCGCCAGGGCGTGCTGGTTGGGCGTGATCCGTCGACCGAAGCTGCAAAGCCTCGGGTCGCCGTTGGCCTGGGAAAGGTCGCCGAAGACCTGGTCGTACGAGCGATTCTCCTTGATGACATAGATCACGTGCTCGATTGTGGAGGGCTCGCCGGAACGCCGCGGCACGGGCAGGGGTTTGACGCCGCTCTGCGCCTTCTCCAACGCCAGCAGCGTTTGCGGCACGCGGGCGTCGGTCAGCGTCTGCGCGGTGAGTGCGGCGAGCTGCGCGTTGTCGGGAATTGCGACCTTGGTCAGGCTGCCCCGCGTGCGACGGGAATTCCAGGCCACGGCAACGGGCTGGCGTCCGGAGGCCGCGCCGTTTCTCGCCGCTTGTTCTTGTTCGTCGGTAAGCCCTTCAAGTTTGGCCTCGTTCTCTTTGCCATCGGCGGCCTTCTTGCCAATCGGCTCGCGCGAACCCTCTCCCTTCACGTTGGCGATATAGAGATTCGTGCCGTCGGTACAGACGCCGCCAGGGAACCAGCCGGTGGGAATGAAACCGCGCACGACGCTGGACTTGTCAGGCCCGGCCGCCAGTTTGACCACGGCAATGGCGTTGTTGCCCCCGTTGGCGACGAAGAGCGTCCGGCCATCCTTGCTCACCGCTAGAGCGTTAGTAATGCTGCCGAAGGGAAGAGTCGGATCGGGGCGGACCGAGATGGTTTCGCGCAGACGGAATGAGACCGCGTCAATCACCGATACCGAATCGGAATTGGCGTTGGCCACAAACAGCAGCGACCCATCGGGCGACAACTCCATGTCGGAAGGGTGCAGACCTACGCTCAGTTCGCCGGTCGTTCTCCGCGTCTTGAGGTCGATTCGGGTAATTGTGCCGCTGATCGGCAGCGAACGGTCGTCGACGACAACCGCCGTGCCGGCCGACCCTTCGACGTGCTCGCCCCGGCGGGCACGCCGCCCACCAAAATTGGAGACGTAGGCGGTCTGACCATCCGCCGACAACACGACATCGAAGGGGCAAACGCCGGTGGGGATTTGGGCAGTCACTTGGCCGGCGTCGAGATCGACGATCGCCAACATGTTGCTCATCGATAGTCCGACATAGGCGGTGCGCCCGTCGGCCGACAAAGCCACGCCGGAAGGGTTCACGATTTTGCGGCTCAGCCGAATCTCCCGCGCCCATCGCCAGCCGCCTTTGCCGTCGCTGCGGGCTTCCAGCAGATGCTTATGGGAGCCGGCCACATAAACGGCGATGCCATCCCTACTCACGGCCAGACCGTGCATCGAGCCGGCTTCGCCCTTGGGATAGGCCAGGTTTTGCAGCACCTGCCAGCGGGTGGCATCCAGCACCATCAAACTTGCCGTGTTCTTGGCGAAGAGCAGTCGCTGGTCGGGGGAAAGTCTGATGTCCACCGGCCGGCCGCCGAACGCCAGCGTTTGACCGGCGGGGTGGACAAGCTGGCCGGTCGGCACAATGATGCCGCCGCGCTCAACCGGCCCAACGTGCTGCTGCTGGAGCGGATAGGTAGTTTGCGCAGAACGCCCTTCTCTTAAGGTCAAGACGCATGAAATGCTACACACCCCCAACAAAAACGCAGTGAAGCGCACCATCCGCCAGCCAAATATTCGTCTCAGTTGCCCGCGCATTCGAATAGGACTCCTAACCACCATTAGTTGCCGCCTCAGTCATATTCCGCCACAACGCGTTTTAGCAACGGTCGCGGCCTTTCGACGCGGTCGGGGGGCGCACGCTAGGGCCCGTGCCGGCTGCGCCGAGGTCGGCGCCGATATGTTCCATCAGCTTCTCCAGCCGCTCGACGACGTCGGGGTGTTGTGCGGCAACGTCCTTCAGTTCGCCAATGTCGTTGTCGAGGTTGTACAGGCGCGGGCCGGTGTGCTTCACCGGTTGGGCGGCGCCCTTCGGCAAACCGGTGCCTTGCGGCGTGATCGCCAGCTTCCAGCGCCCGCGCGGACGGCCTGCAGTTGATTGCCGTTGAAGTAATACAACGCCTCGTGCGGCGAGACGCTGGTTCGGCCCGCCAGCAACGGCCAGACGTCTTTGCCGTCGATCTTGCGGTCCGCCGGCACTTCGCCGCCCGCGAGTTTGACGAGCGTCGGCAATACGTCGATCTCGCTGATCGCCGCGTCGCAGACCGTTCCGGCGGCGATGCGGCCAGGCCACCAGGCGATCGTCGGCTCGCGCATGCCGCCTTCCCACGTCGTACCCTTGCCGCCGCGCAACGGCCCGGCGGTCCCGCCGTTGCGGCCCTGCGTGAGCCACGGGCCGTTGTCACTGGTGAACCAGACGAACGTCCGCTCGGCAATCTTGAGTTTGCCGAGCGTGTCGAGCACGCGGCCGACGCTCCAGTCCACCTCCTCGACCCAATCGCCGAACGCGCCGTTGGCCGACCTGCCCTTGAAGTCGGCGCCGGGGTGCAGCGGCACGTGGACTGCCGTGTGCGGAAGATAGAGGAAAAACGGGCGATCTTTGTTGGCGCTGATGAACTTCACCGCCTCCTCGGTATAGCGCGACGTCAGCGTGTCCTGGTTCGCGGGGGCCTCGATCACCACCTCGTCGCGCAACAGGGGCAGCAACGGCTGCAACCGACCGCGCGGGCCCTTGCCCTGGCCGCCCATGTCGTTCGAGTAGGGCAGGCCAAGATAATGATCGAAGCCGTGGTGCGTCGGCAGAAAATCGGCTTGGTCGCCCAGATGCCATTTGCCGACGGCCATCGTGGCATACCCCTGCCGTTTCAACAGGTCGGCGATCGTGTGCTCTTTCGCGCTGAGACCGATCGGGCACACCGGACCGAGCACGTTGGGCAGCGAAACGCGCTTGGCGTAACAGCCGGTCATCATCTGCGCCCGCGACGGCGTGCAAACCGGCGCGGCGTAGAAACTGGTCAGTTTCATGCCTTCGCGGGCCATGCGGTCCAGGTGCGGCGTGCGGTTCAACTTCGAGCCGAACGGGCCGATGTCGCCGTAGCCCATGTCGTCGATGAGGATAACGATGAAGTTCGGCTTCGGCGATTCGGCCGCGCGGCCGACAACGGGCGTCAGCCACGCAATCGCCGCCAGAACGCCAATGAGTAAGAAACTGCGTTTCACGGCAATGCTCCTTCGAGGGTTGTGCGGAATATCAGCGGCGGGAAACTTCAGTTGCCAAGCTGGATTTGCATGCGCACAATTCTTCCGCCGTAGGCAAACGGCGCCTGGTAGGGACCAACTGGCGAATGTTCATCCCGGCCTACCTGCAATCCATCGCCGGGCATATTCTCGAGCGGACCGGGTGCGTTTCCCGTGGCCACGGTGCTGCCCGCAACGCGCAAGGTGATCTTGCCATCGTGGGCCAATTCGGCGGATATCTCCACCTCGCCTGCCGGGAGATTGGTTGGGGCAGCAACGATGGTCTGCTCGCCGTCGTGCCGCGTCGCCAGTGCCAGTTTTCCGCCCTTGATATAGAGCGAATAACCGACCCGCTGTCCGCCTTGAGCGACGACGACGCCGTCAGAGTTGCCGGAAATCACGGCGGTAATCTCAATCGAGCGGCCGGCCACGCGCGGCGCCCGCTCGCGCGGCAGGTTGTCGCCCTGCTTTAGACGGAACACGGTTTCACGGCTGCCGACGTTCTCAGGCCGACCACCGTAAGGCGGCCGCCACGGCCAGGGAATCGCGTGCGTCCTGTGGGCCCAGAGTTCCCACTGGGCGACCAAAGCCTTAAACAGATCGGGCTTGGCCGCTGCCAGGTCGTGCAGTTCGGTGCGGTCTCGCTCCATATCATACAGTTCCCACTTGCCGGCCGGATACGCGGCCACGAGTTTCCACTTGCCGATGCGAACCGCCCGGTTTCCTTCATGCTCCCAATAGAGCGCGTCGCGTTCGATTGGCCGGTTGGCGAACGCCGGCACAAGGCTCCTCCCTTCCATCGGCTGAATCGCATGGCCCTTGAATTCCTGCGGGTACGTCGCCCTGGCAACGTCCACACAAGTAGCCATCAGGTCGATGAGGTGCCCGGGTTGCGACCGTAACTCGCCCGGCGTTTTGATCGCCGCGGGCCAGTGGACGATCAGCGGCGTAGCAATGCCGCCTTCGTGGTTGAAATGCTTGTAACGGCGTAGCGGCGTGTTCGAGAGCGTAGCCCACGACTGACCTTCGAAAACCGTCGAGCCGGTCGCCCCGGGCTGGGCGCCTTCCAGCCGGCCGTTCGGACCGCTCTCGGCGTTGGCCCCGTTGTCGGAGAGGAAGAAAAGCAGCGTGTTGTCGAGTTCGCCGCGCTGCCGTAGCGCGTCGACCAACCGGCCGACGGCCGTGTCGATATGTGCGACGACGGCGGCGTAGATCGCCATGATGTGATCAAAGCGGTCTTGCTGGTCTTGGGAGAGGCTGTCCCACGCCTTCACCGCCGCAGGACGCGGCGACAACGGCCACGCCTTGTCCATGATGCCCAGTTCGATCTGCCGGGCGTGGCGCCGTTGGCGGAGCACGTCCCAGCCGATCTTGTACTTGCCGCGGAACTTGGCGATCTCCTCCGCCGACGCCATCAACGGAAAATGCGGCGCGTTAAACGCCAGATACAGGAAAAATGGCTTCGTCTTCTCCCCTTGGCCGGTGAACTGAATCGCATGATCCGCGAAGGCGTCGGTCGTGTAGAATCCGTCGCCGGGCGGCACGCTTTCATTCTGCAGCGTCAACGGACTGGGGCGAAAGTAGTCGGCGCCCCCTTGGATGATGCCGAAGTAGCGGTCGAAGCCGCGCTGCAAAGGCCAGTTGTATTTCTTCGTTTCGTCGCGTGGCGCCACGAACTTCGTCACATGCCACTTGCCGGTCATTGCCGTGCGATAACCCGCCGACCGCAACACCTCGGCGATCGTAACGCAACGATCATTGAGATCGCCCCGATATCCGTCCTCGCCCTGGTCCTCGGTCATGTGACCGACGCCCGCCTGGTGCGGGTACAGGCCAGTCAGCAACGAGGCTCGGGTGGGACAGCAACGGCCCGTGTTGTAAAACTGGGTGAACCGCAATCCCTTGGCCGCAAGCTTGTCGAGGTTCGGTGTGGGGATTTCACTCCCGTAGCAACCGATATCGCTGAAGCCCATATCGTCTACAAGCACCACGACGATGTTCGGCCGTGCCGGCACGTCGGCGGCACGCAGCCCGGCCAACGGCGCCAACAGTAGCATCGCCAGTGTAACGAAGAGGCGCTTCATGGTGGTTACCTCCTACATCCGGTGGACTGTTGCGGATCACCCTTGACTGTTGCGAAGGATGATCTTCTTCAGTTCAACGATTCTACCATAGGGCCGAGGAGAAGTTGAGTACTGGGAGCCGCTCCAGGAACTTCATGAGTGGGTCTTTCATTGGCATTACCAGAAAACGGACGACTTGATGCGACAAGAAACACCTCCTTCTTGCGTAGGGGGCGATAAGCTACAATAATGATGCAGACAACAGAGACCCCGACGGGAGCGGACCGAAAACCCTGAAGAAAGGAGCGGTTGCCGATGTTCAAAGAAGAGCGTGAGGAATCCGCTTTTGAATGGACCATGCTCGGGCAGATTGACCAAGGGCGGCCAAATCTCGGCTTCAAGACCGACGTCGCCGTCTACCGACTGATGCAGTTCACGCTTCGCGACGTGCTCATCAAGCAGTATGGCGTCGAGGCGGCCGACCACGTCTTCTACGCCGCCGGCGAGACGGCGGGAAGGCATTTCTACGAAAACCTCATCACAAGGCGCGATTCCTTCGGCGACTTTGTTGCCGAACTCCAGGAGGTGCTGAAAGACCGGGGCATCGGCATCCTGCGGATCGAGAAAGGCGATTTGCAGAAGCTGACCTTCACCTTGACCGTCGCCGAAGACCTCGATTGCTCCGGCCTGCCTGCCTGCGGCGAGCAAATCTGTACTTACGACGAAGGCTTCATCAGCGGCCTCCTTGCCGCCCACACCGGCAAACAGTTCCTGGTCAAAGAGGTGGACTGCTGGTGCTCGGGTGACCGAGTGTGCCGCTTCGACGTCAAGCCTGTCTAGTAGAGGCGATCGCATGATTGCAGTGCGGGAAGAGGACATTGACAGGATCACGGCGCTCTTCCACCGCGTTCTGAAGGGCGAGGTGCCTCGGCCGCTCGACTTACCGAACGACTGCCCGGATGGCGAGATCAAGCAGGTCGTGGAGTACGCCAATCGATTTGTCGCCGAGTATCAGGCACTGGCAGCCGCAATGTCGGCGCTGTCGCGCGGCGACCTCGATCTCAACGTCCCCGCCGGCAAGACGCACGTCCTTCAGTCTTTCAAGAATCTCCACGCGAATCTTCGCCATCTGACCTGGAAGACCCAGCAGATCGCCGGGGGCGACCTGAGTCAGCGCGTCGATTTCATGGGAGACTTCTCCACCGCGTTCAATAGCATGACACAGCAGTTGCGGGAAGCCTTCGCGAAGATCGAGCGGCAGAACCAGGATCTTGCCCGCGCGAATCAGCGCATGAAGCGCGACCTGGACGCCGCCGCCCGCGTGCAACGGACGCTGCTGCCGGAAGGCTTTCCTCACGTAGAGGGACTGGACTTCGCCTGGACGTACAGGCCCTGTGACGAATTGGCCGGCGACGCCCTCAACATCGTCCGCATCAACGACGACCTGATCGCCCTCTACCTGCTGGACGTCAGCGGGCACGGCGTGCCGGCCGCCCTGCTATCGGTGACGGTCACGCGCAACCTGCACCCGCGCGGGGGCCGCGCCTTCGCTCGTGACCGGCCCAGGCGCGAACCCGGATGCCGTCGAGCCCGTGCAGGTGGCCGCCAGGCTGAACGCACTGTACCCGATGGAATCGAACGGAGACCACTACTTTACGATGATCTACGGACTTTTGGACGTCCGTACGCGACGGCTTCGCTTCACGGTTGCCGGACATCCCGCGCCAATCCTCGTCCGCGAGGGAAGTCCCGCCCAACGCCTCGACGTGACCGGCTACGCGATCGGCATGTTCGATGAGGCCGAATATGAGCAGTCGGTAGTCGATCTGCAGCGAGGTGATCGCTTGTATCTCCATTCCGACGGCGTGACCGAGGAGGTGAACGCCCAAGATGAGGAGTTCGGCGATGAACGGCTGCTCGCCGCTATTGCCGACAGTCACGCGCTCGGCCTGCAAGACACCGTCGAATCCCTGGTCCAGAAGGTCGTTGCCTGGCGAGGCGAAGAGCGCCTCAGGGACGACGTGTCGATTCTCGCCGTCGCAGTACCCTAGCTCCGTTCTTTTCCGGACGTAAGCCGACCATCGGGACGACAGTTGCGCTGCCGCCCCGACGGGCAACGAGGGAGGGCAGAGCGACTGCCGTCCCGACGCGTTGGATTGCACTACGCGCGCTTCTTCCGGGCGTAAGCCAACAGGAGCACGAGAGCGACGGACAACAGGGCGAGAGTGGCCGGCTCGGGGACGGCGGTGGCGCCGCCGGAGGGCAGTGCGGCGGCGAGCGGCGGCAGGCCGAGGTGCGAATACCACAAGTCGCGATCCAGGCCGTTGACCGCACCGTCATAGTTGGCGTCGCCCTGCTGCCAACTGCTGCCGGTGAAAACGTTCGCCGCCCAAATCGCCTCGTCCTGGCTGTCCACCACGCCGTCGAGGTTGAAATCGCCCGGATACGTGGCCATCACCTTCACTTGGTCCGTCGCAGTATTGTCGACGCACCCCAACGTCAGTCCCGTCGCCGCCGCCGTCGAATCGCGGAACTGGCCGACGTCCCAACGGCCGCCGTCGTAGCTTGCCTTCAGCAAGCTCTGGATCGTCGCGATCGGATCCGCGCCGGCGGCGTAATCGAAGACCAGCGAGCCGGATTGAATGTCGGCGCCGCCGACGTTCAAGACGCAATTCTCCGCGGCCGAGCCCAACTCCAGCGTGCCGCCGGCGACCGTGGTGCGGCCGCCGTAGGAATTGGCGCCGGTCAGCAATGCCGTGGCCGGGCCCGACTTGGTCAAGCCGAGGGAACCGCCGGACAAGACGACATCGACCCTGCCGCCGCGAACGTCGTAGGCGGCGTTGCTCAGCAACGTGCCCGTGCCGGTCAGCGTGCCGCCGGTGATCTGCAAGGCGCCGATCGAGGCGGAGAGCGCGGCGGTGTTCAGCGTGCCGCCGGAGATCGCGTAATTGCCGGTGGGCAGGGCTCCCGTGAGGTTCAGCGTCCCCGACGAGACGTTCGTCGTTCCGATGTAGATCGGGGCGCTCACGGTGGCCACCCCGGCAGTGGTCTTGTTCAGACCGACCGAGCCGCCGAGGACCGCGTTGACGGTCCCCGCCTGCACGTCGTAGGCGGCATTGCTCACCAGCGTGCCCGTGCCCGTCAGCGTGCCGCCGGTGATCTGCAACGGTCCGATCGAGGCGGAGAGCCAGCCGATGTTCAGCGTGCCGCCGTTGATCGTGTACGGGCAAGGCGTGATTGTCGCCGGGGAGGTCGGACCAGTCGGGCCGCTGGGATAGGCGGTCGGCGTGCCGGGCAATACCCCCGCGCCGCTGTAATCGAGCGTGCCGGCGTTGACCGTCAGGCCGCCGGTGTAGGCGCTGCAATTCCCGCCGAGAAGCGTCAACGTGCCGGAACCGCTCTTGACCAACGCCAGCAGACCCGTGCTCGCGGCGTTGGCGGCGAAGTCGCCGTTGCGGATGTAGCCGCCGTAGGTGCAGTTGGCGGTGTTGTTGATCGTGAGCGTGCCGTTGCTGCTAATGCCGCTCTGCTGCTCGGCGTTCTCGATGATCCCGCGGCCGCTGCTGTCGACGATGCCGGCCAACGTCTGCTGGTTGCCCAGCAACTCAAAATAGGCGTTCATGGCGCGGACGGGGGCGAAAGTGAGCGTGGCCGAGGAGGCAATCTGATTGCTCCCATTGAGAATCAGGTAAGTGTCTCCCTGGGCGCTGGTGTCCGAGGGGGAGATCGTGATACTGCTGGGAATGGCGATGGCCCCGCCGCTCTTCTGCAAGTAGACCGTGCCGCGGTTGATCGTCGTCGTGCCGCTGTAATTGTTGCTGGCCGTGCCGGCAAGCGTGACGCCGCCGTACTGTGTGACCGACGCCGTTCCCGGCTTGCCGATCACCAGCCCGCCGGGGCCGGTGATCTTGCCGCTGAGGATCAGCGGGGCGTTGTTTTCCGAATTGCCCACGTCGCTGCTGGCGGCCAGTGTGATCTGCCCGGAAAGCGTGTAGGCCGCGCCGCTGCCGTCGCCGTAGATCGCCGGCATGGTGACCGAGTTCATCGTCCCGCCAATGCCGTTGAGGGTGAACGGATTGCCAAGCGTCGTGGTGCTCGAGGTGAGCAGGTCGTAGATGACGCCATTGCCGAGACTTACCGGGCCGCTGCCCAGCGCGTTGCCGCTGTACAGACACACCTCGCCACTCAACAGGCTCACCGTGCCGGCGAAGCCGCACAGCGCGGTGTTGGCCCCCGTGCCCGCGTTGAAACTGTGCGCCCTTGGTTGATCTGCACCATGCCCGAGCCGGTGATCGGATTGGCGTAGCCCAGATAACCGGCGGTGCGGTTGAAGTACAACGTGCCGCCCGCTGCGATATTG
>CAWGNG010000018.1:0-175480 GCA_963823895.1 uncultured Planctomycetaceae bacterium | reverse complement strand
CCGCCAACGGTTCCGAGATTGAGCCGCCCGTGGCCAACCGCCTGCTCCACCTGCCGTGGGAGACGGACACCGAGGCGTGGATGCGGGGCATGGGCAATGCCTTGGGCTTCCCGCAGCCGAGCTTTGTGCCGCTGCCGCCGGATTGGGAGAAGTGCGTCGGCCGCAACACCGCCCTGGTCGGCGCGTTCCACAAGCACAAGCCGGGGCTGTTGCAAGCCTACCCCAAGGAGCGGGCTAAGGCATCGGGGCCGTGGCCCAGCATCCGCTCTTGGACCAATGCGGCTATCTGCGCCGCGGCGCTGGAAGCGATTGACGCCGAGCCGCTCTTGCGCTACCGGGCCGTTGCCGGTTGCGTGGGCGAAGAGGCGGCGCTGGAGTTCCAGACGTGGGAGCAGAGCTTGGACCTGCCGGACCCGGAAGCCTGGTTGTCGCACGCCGAGACGGCCCGAGCAGGGGCGGCTGCCCTTGCGCTAGACATTCCGCCGCGTTGCGATCAAGTCATGGCGGCGCTGGCCGCGCTGGTGGACCGGGTGAAGAATCACAACCTCGGCCCCAACGGCAAGCCCACAGAAGGGCGCTGGCTGGCGGCGGTCGATTGCTTCGCCGAAGTGGCCAAGTGCTGGCTGGAGCCGGCGATTGCCGCGGCCGGCCCGCTCTACTTCGCCGTGCCCCATGCGTCCGTGCTGGCCAAGACGCCGATGGACTTCAGCAACACGGTGTTGCAGACTCACAAGAACATCATGGCGGCGAGCTAACGCATAATTTGGCACTTCGGTAATGCCTGTTGGAGCTTCTTGATGCCGTCGTTAGTGACTTTGGTGCCGACCAGCCACAACGTCTTGAGTTGACTCAACCCTTGGAGATGTACCAGCCCGGCATCAGTGACTTGAGTGTTGTTGAGGCCCAAGTCTTGGAGTTGGCCCAATCTTTGGAGATGCACCAGCCCGGCGTCACTGACTTTTGTCTTGGCAAGGTACAGCCCTTTGAGTTGACTCAGCCCTTGGATATACGCGAGCCCGGCGTCGCCAACTTTGGTGTCGCTGAGGTTCAATGATCGGAGTTGACTCAACCCTTGGAGATGCACTAGCCCGGCATCCGTGACTTGGGTGTTGTTGAGTTCCAGCCCTTGGAGGTGATGCAACCCTTCTAGTTGCACCAACCCGGCGTCCGTGATTTGGGTCTTGTCAAGCATTAGCGACATGAGTTGACTCAACCCTTGGAGATGCACTAGCCCGGCGTCCGTGACTTGGGTGTTGTTGAGCCCCAGTATTTGGAGTTGACTCAACCCTTCGAGATGCACCAACCCGGCGTCCGTGCCTTGGCTGTTGCCGAGGAACAACTGTTGGAGTTGACTCAGTCCTTGGAGATGCATCAGCACGGCATCGGTGTTTGAAGTTCTAGTGAGGTCCACGGCGGCCACACTCACTAAGGAATCATCCCGCAAGCGTCTCCCCAGCCAGGTCGGTCTAACCCCTACCCGTCCTCCCGCATTCTCGATTTCCTCGGCTGCCTGATGCTGCTTCCGCTGATTCTGGATTGTCACGGCGACGTAGCTCATTCCGATTGCCACCAAGAGTGTGAGCAGAAACAGCGACCGCAGCCGGAACTGATACCAGCGGAGCTTGGATTGCGTTGTCTCGGCGGTAGGCGAGGAATCGGTCATCTTTGTATCAGTGTGTAATCTTACAGTTCGGCAATGCCTGCTGGAGCTTCTTAACGCCCTTGTCGGTGGCCTGGGTGTCGTGGAGCGACAGCGATTGGAGTTGACTCAACCCTTGGAGATGCACCAGCCCAGCGTCGGTGACCTTGGTGTGGTCGAGGTACAGCGATTGGAGTTGACTCAGCCCTTTGAGATGCACCAGCCCAGCGTCGGTGACCTTGGTGCCACCTAGGTCCAATGCTGTCAGCATTACCAACCCTTGCAAGTGCAGCAGCCCCTTGTCGGTCACCTTTGTGAAAGGCAGGTACAGGAAGTGGAGCATGGCTGCTCCTCGAAGGTGTTCCAACCCTGTATCGGTGACCTGCGTACCTAATAGCCTGAATGAGTAGAGGCGAGGGAACGCTTCGAGGTGTCTTAACTCGGGGTTCAAGTGGAAATTGTCAGGTCGATTTTGCGTGAGTCTTCCTCGGTGACCGCATTCGTGGGGCTGCGGTCTTGCCCACGGTAAAATCTTGTCTTGTTACGCCGTAAAATAGCTTGCGGTAGCCCTGCCGTCGTCGTCGCCCTCGCCGTTCGCCTCCTCGCCCCGTCGTTGGGAGGCAACGGCGAGGGCGGAGACGTAAGGCAGGGCGGCCCTGCTGTTGTTGAGCCCGAGCTGGGGCCCTGTGTGTCAGGCCGCCTCGCCGCTCAACATCCGATCCAGTTTCTCCTTCGCTCCTTTCGCCCAGCCTTGCCACTTCGGAATGCGAATCGCCATCCCGCCCGTATACACTTCGATTGGCACGAAGGGATCGCCGCCGGTCTCCGGCACCAATGCCCAATGCGGCCGCCGCTGATTGTAACGCTGCCGAAATTCTTCCAGGCACTCTCGGGCATGGCCCGGGTTGTCGTATAGCCGCCAGTAGACCTCCTCCTGCTTCAGCGTCTTGTGAAACCGCTCCAACAGACCCAACTGCGTCGGCGTGCGGTACTGGATTCGCACGTGCGAATACCGGCCTTGCAGGTACGTCCAAAAACGTTTGGCAATGAAGGACGAGCCGTTGTGGGTCACCAAAAACGGCGTCTTCGTAAGCGGCCCGTGCAATCGCTCCGCCTCTTGCCGTGCCAAGCCCAAGGCATGGATCGCCTCGACCGCACTGTAGCTGTTCGTCAGGTGACAGGCCAGCAAGTAGCGGGAGTAGTAGTCGATCGCCGTCACCGCATACCACCAGCCAAAGCCCGGAATATGCAGGTAAGTCACGTCCATTTGCCATAAATCGTTGGGCCGCTGCGGCAACAACTCGTAGAGCTTCAACGCCTGATACAACTCGGGTTCTCGAACCCGTGGCTTCTTCTGCAACAGTCCGTGCTGCCGCATTACTCGATACGCATCCTCGTCGCCGACCGCCTCCGGCAAGCGGCGACACATCACGGCGATCCGCTGGTAGCCATACCAAGGGTTCTCCGTGGCCATCTTCACCACGACCTCGGCGACGTGCGGATCGACCCTCTTCGGCGGCGGCCCCGGTCGCCGACGCTGCTCTTCCGGCACGGGCTGGCGATACCAACTCGATGCCGGAATGCCCAAGGCCATAAGCAGCTTCGTCAATCGCACGCCGACGTTGGCTACCACGACCTCGTTGACCTCCTGGCGAAACTCCGTGCTCAAAGCAAGCCGTCCGCACTTTTTTTTAGCAGCCGGTTGGCGATCGTCAGTTCGCCGATCACCTGGTCCCGCCGCGCCAGTTCCCGCTTCAACTCCTCGATCTGACGATTGCGGGGATCGGCTCCGCCCTTGGCCGCCAGCAAGGCGGCTTCGCCAGCGGCCAGGAACTCATCCCGCCAACGATAGAGCGTCTGTTCCGAGACGCCATACCGCCTGGCCAACACGGCCGCCGCTTCCTCCCGCCGCAATAGCATCAGCACCACGTCTCGACGCTCCGCCGCTCCCAACTCCGACTTCTTGCCCATCGAAAAAGCTCCTCTTGCTGTAGAAAACCATCATTCTACCCAAAGAAGCCTCACTCTCGACGTTTCCCAATAACCCTCGGTTATACAGAGGCACTCCAAGTCCACATCGGTCACTTGCGGTTTATCGTCTCCGCCCAGAGTTATCCAAACGCCGTTACCTCTCACTTCCTCGACCTGAATATACCCTCCAAGCCTCTCGATCTTCCAGACAGCCCATACGTACTTAGGAGCAAACATCTCTTCCTGACTGACTAGAGCGATGAACGCAACCAGAAGCGACGACGAGACTCCCACGGCGACGACAGCATAGACACGCCGCCACGTCTCAAGCCCGTTCCAACATTTGAAAGCCCGGAAGATGCAGGAAGCCACCAATATTGTGAGCACAACAAAAACGGCTGCCGTAGTGTTGGCCGTGCATGGCACAACCGACACAAGAACTCCGTAGCACCAAACTACAGCCGCCACGGCGAGAATTCCGATGGCCACCACCAACGTCAGCAAGAAGAGCGACCGCAATCTCCACTGATACCAGCGGAGTTTGGGGTAAGCTTCGACGGGTTGCGGGCTATTTGCGGTCATGGCGCCGCGGCTCTGGTGTGGGAGAACAAAGGCCAATCTACCTTGCTTGGAGATAGTCAGTCAATCCTGTTTTGAGGCTCCATACCATGAACCAGAAACTAGCCGAAGCCCGAATTCTGGCTGCCCGCAAGATGCCCTACATGACGCATCAGGTGATGACGCTTATTCCCGTGGAGCGGCCGGGCTTGGGAACGATGGCCGTGGATGAGTACTGCCGGCTGTACTTCGATCCGGCGTTCCTGGAAGGCCGCGACCTGAAGCACTTGGCGTTCGTGGTGCTGCACGAGGCGATCCACGTTTGGAGCCGGCACGCCAAGCGGTGCCTGCGCCTGCTGGGCGAGAGACCGGCCAACGATCGGCTGGGGATATGGCGGCAGGCCGTGGATGCCGCGGTGAACGACGTTTTGGAGCAATCCGGCCTGCACTGCCCCGATGAGGGAGTCACTCCGGCCAAGCTGGGCCTGCCGCGCAACAAGACGGCGGAGGAATACTTCGACCTGCTGATGCAGCGGGCGGCGGCGGAGCAAGAGCAGCAACGCCAGCAAACCCAACAGGAGCAACAGGACGATGCCGGCGAAGAGAGCCAACAGGACGGTGAGAGCGGCGAAGGACAGGACGAAGCCGACCAGGAAGGGCAGGATGAGGGCCAGGAGCCAGGCGACTCGGACGGTGAAGGCCAGGAAGGCGAAGGCGACCAACAGGGCGAAGAAGGCCAGGGTGAACGTGGCGAAGGCCAGGACGGTAACGGCGAAGAGGGGGAAGGTGATGGAGAGCCGAGCGCCGCAGACATCGGTGGAAGTTCTGCGGATGGCCAGCCGCGGCCGTGGGAGGATGGCCCGCCGTCGGCAGAGCATCCCGGCTTGGCGGAACACGACCAGAACCTCGTGGAAGCGGCTGTCGCCAAAGCCATTGAACAGTATCAAGAGCAGCGGGGCCGTGGCAGCGTGCCCGGCGGATTGGCCCGCGCCGCCGCCGAGTTGCTCCACCCCAAGGTGGACCCGGCCAGGGAGTTGCTGGCCAAGGTCAAGTACGCCGTGGGCTGCACGTCAGGTTTTGGGGACTTCACCTACCGCAAGCCCAACCGGCGGCAGCCACAAGGCGGCGCGCTGCTGCCTGCGCACGTCAAGCCGATTCCCCGCGTCACGGTGATCGTCGATACCAGCGCGAGCATGGAACAGAGCGATCTTGCCTTGGCGCTGGGCGTGATCGGCAATGCCCTGCCTCGCTGCCCGATCCGCGTGGCCTGCGGGTATTGGCCGGCGATACGGCCGTGGCGTGCGCTAAGAACGTCTTTCGCCCCGAGCAGATCGAACTCCACGGTGGCGGTGGCACGGATATGGCCGGAATGATCGTGGCGGCGTGTGAGGAGAGGCCGTCACCCAAGGCGATCCTGGTTGTCACCGACGGCTACACCGGCTGGCCGACAGAGCCGGTTGGGCCGCGGGTAGTTGCCTGCCTCACGCAAGCCGGGACAGCCGACAGCGTGCCGAAGTGGATCGATCGGGTGGTCTTGACTCCGGTGGACTAAGCTCGCCGCCGC
This sequence comes from uncultured Planctomycetaceae bacterium, assembly GCA_963823895.1. Classification (GTDB taxonomy): domain Bacteria; phylum Planctomycetota; class Planctomycetia; order Pirellulales; family Thermoguttaceae. Next base: position 169,748 of record CAWGNG010000018.1, on the reverse strand, counting down.
CAAGCGCAGGCTAGCAGGCTGATGGCAACGATACCAAGGAGAACGACCGTGGAGGGTTCGGGAACTGCGGTGGCGACGACCCAATCCGTGCCAGGCAAGAAGGACGGTGGGAGTGCTCCTATCAACTGCCCATCGCTGTGATCTATCCATAATTCCGCACCGCGACTGAATGCCAAGTAATAATAGCCTGAAGCCTGATTGCTCCAAGCTATCCAGTCGTCGTAAGTCTGCATGTCTTCGATGTTCAGATAGGTCTCGGGTGGGACGATGAGCGCAGTAGGCGTAGCATACAGCGTGCCGGTACTGCTGTATGCCTGGAGTGGGTCACTGGCTGAGTCGGAAAAAGGAGGGGGTATCTCGATAGACCGGATGTCGCTTGTCGAGATAGTCCCGGTCGCGCCATCTGTGGTGATTGTGCCCGTGACATCGTATCCGTTCTGATAGAGGGGATAGCTTACGAGGTTGTACGTTATGTCCGCCGTGACTCGTCGGGCAAACACAAGAAAAGCGGCGCATCCCACGATGGCAACCAGGACGAAACGACGGGGCAAGGGATTCTTGGACATGGCTTTACTCCTGTGGCAAATTGTGGTGCAAACGAGAAGGTTATGACGCAACGACGCTATAGTCAGCTTTCTAATTTCACATCTCCCATGAGTCCGTGAACGACTCGTCGCCGTGAAATTGAAAACGACACGTCGAAAATACCGGAAGCGGACAGGGAAGACTGAGGCACATTTGACTGCCGAAGAGAAGATGCCCGCGTTGAATAACGGGCTGCTGTCGCTCCGGCCGAGCGCCTCTTCCCTGCCGAGTAGCGATAACTACGAATTTGACACAACCAGGGTCGGATGCAATCCCCCCGATGGGTAGTTTTCCAAAAATCGCGGCGGTTTTGCGTAGCCCCTACGGAACCAGCGGTCGTCGCCGGCGCGAAGATCGTGTTCCTCGCGTCTTGCCCCAAAACCGGGAGAGCCATTGAAAACCCTCAGACTGGCCGTGGCGCCAGAGGAGTAAAACCATGCCCGATGACTTGTGGAGTGACGCAGAACATCATCGACATCTACACCCGCCGGCAAGCCATTGAAGACGGCGTGCTGGTGCAACTGAGTGGCCCCGGCTACGAAGGCGACCCCTGGGTGCCGGCGATGGTGGCGGAGGCCGGTTTCCGCTACCCCGTCGCCATGACTGCGACGGCGTTTTGCCGCTACGTCGCGCCCCTGGAAGGTGACGGCGAGGAACTGGCCGCCTGCCAAGACATCAAGGGCCGCCTGTGGGACGTGCTGTGGATGCTCAATCTGGCAATCCGGCGTGGGCTGGGCGGTGAGATTGTCCGGTTCTGCTTGCGAGTGGTGCCCAATGTTCCGGCCAACTACTCGAAGTCCAACCCACCAAGGCCCAAGCTCGTGCATCTCAAGGCCGTGTGCGGGCCGGACGACGATGGCTCGCCCTGCCTGACGATCATGCTGCCCGAGGAGGACTGAGTACGATGCTGACCTTTCCCAAACGCCCCCGGCGAGACCAGACCATCGCCGCGGACCGGAAGCTCTGGACGAGCAAGTGCCGCCAGTACCGGGTGGTGTTCTCCCGTTGCCGCTACGGCCCGCACGACGAGCGCGGGATTCCCGACGTGTGCTACGCTCAACACTTCGACCAGGAGTTTGGAGTATGGGATGTGCTGTCGAGACACCGAAGCCGAAACGCCGCCGCAAAAGCCTGCCAACGACACGCCCGTATGGCGAACTGTCCGAAGAGGCGAAAACGCGGGCGAGGGACTGCTGGCGCGAAAAGGGCTGGACGTGGGACCAGTGGGATTCGGGAGAACTGACCGACCTGTTTGCCGAGGTGCTGCTGGAGGACTACGGGATCGAAGTGGCGATGCGCACTGAGAAGCTGTCCGGTGGCAAGACGATCCAGCGACCGGATATTTTTTGGAGCCTGAGTTACTGTCAGGGCGATGGCGTCAGCTTCACGGCCCACCCGGACTTGGAGGCGATGGCCAAGAAGAACGAGGCAATCCGAGAGGTCATGCAAACCGTCGAGCTTTTGGAGGCCGCGGGTGGGTGGGAGTATTCGCCGGAGTGGTCCGTGTCGATCGACGCCAACGGCGGCCACGCCGAATGCTACGCCTATCACAGGGCAAACAACGATGAGCAACGAGTCCTGGACGAGCTTTGCGTGGCGGTTGAAGCGGAGTTGGATCAGGTCCACAAGCAAGCCTGCCGCCGGCTGGAAAAGTTGGGCTACGCCGAGATTGAGTACCGCGACAGCGACGAGTACCTCGACGATGCACTGACCGCCAACGACTGTCACCTGTTCACCGCGGAAGGGGAGTTCGATTCGTGAGACACCGACCCCGCAAGACACTGGCGGACATCCTGACAACCGGCTGCCCGGAGTGCGAAGGCCGGATGCTGATTGCCTCGGCCGGTCTGGTCTGTGAGAACGGCTGCGGGCGGCTGCTTTACTTCTCGACATCCGAGCGGCAGCAACTCTGCCGCAGCTTTCCCGAGTTGGTAATCGAGTGTGTACCGGTATCGAAGATGAAACTCTACTCGTACTGAACCCTGAACCCAGGAGGAAAACCCATGCGATTGTCACGTTCCTATCAACCCCGCACGCTGGACGAAGTGGTCGGGCAACCGGCCGTCATCCGGCGACTGAAGCGGCTGGTGGCTTTGCCTCAGCCCTGTTGTCTGCTGTTCGAGGGCCTCGGCGGCGTGGGCAAGAGCGCCACGGCCAAGGCCCTGATTCAAGACCTGGGCGTCTGCCCCTTCTCCGGTTTGGTCGAGTATTCCGCCAGCAACTTGAGCATCGACGAGGTTCGCCGACTCTTCGGCCAGACCTTCCGCTACAAGCCGATGGCGGGCAACCCCTGGCACGTCCTGCTGATCGAGGAGTTGGAACTGATCGTCAGCCGGCACGTCAACGCGGCCCTGAAGGACGAGCTTAGCGAGCAGAACATGCCCGAGCGGCTGATCGTGGTGGCCACCAGCAACGACGCCAGCGGGTTGGACGAGGCCCTGTTGCAGCGGTTCGAGGTCTTCCCCTTCTCGGCCGGCCCGACGTTTGCGAAAGCCTGCCAGGAGCGGCTGGCCTGGATTTGGCAGCAGGAAGCCGGTGCCAATGTTCCCATGCCGCTGGGGATGGAGCAAATGGGCTGGCGCAACGGCAATTACTCGATGCGGCGAGCGATGACGGCCTTGGGTGGGGCGCTGGAGTTGCGGTGTGGGGAGGAAGTGGCCGCATGAACGCGAATGGCAATTCCGACGAGTTCGCCCTCGGCAACGCTCCTCCCGAGCCCAAGCCTTGGCATGGAGGCGAACCCGAGAACACCCGGCAGAAGGTGCTGCTAACCGGCATGGACTGTCAGCCGGGACAACTGGACCTTTTCGAGACGGATGGCGAGAGTGCAGGACCGTCTGAATAGATATCCACGTTTCGGGTCGGCCATGTTGATCTACGCCAGCTTTGCGCGGGAGTGCCAGGGAACGGGCCGTTTTCTCCCCCCGCACGCTCTGGTACAATAGCGGCTGTGGGGATCGAGTGCATCGTCAGGCCGCCCGTCGAGCCCTGCGCGAACTCGGCCTGTTGACCGTCACCATGAGGTCCATTTTTCCACCACTTAGCGGAGAAAAACGAGACAAGATTCTGCGGGGGCCACAACTGAGCCCCTAGGCGAAAGGACTTGAAACGATGATCTCGAAAGTCGTTTTGCGTGCAGCGATTGTGGTGGTAATAGACGTGTGTTTCGTGTCTGTACACGCTTTGTCAGGGGAGCCATCCAAGAAGTCCGCGATTGTGTTGGAGAAAGCAATCGATGCACTGGCAAACCATAATCCGCCGCCAAGAATCCTTGACCTCCATGATAAGTCCGTTCCGATCTTTCCGGCTAAGTACGATTGGAGAGAGGACAGCCGAGTCAGAACCGCAATACGTGACCTGCAGCGCGAAACGAGCCCAGAAATGTGGGAACATATGGTGGCGCACTCGCGCGACCAGAGGTACTGCATCACGTGCAATGATCCACAAGACTTTGCGACCAACTTCTCCGTCGGTGACATTTGCGGATGGGTCGCGAAGAATCGCATCTATTCAGTGTTGCAGAAGAACAGGCTACGTCTTCCGCCTCCTTCGCCGATGGGAAAGGACCTTCTTGATTGGCGCAGGTCTCACGCAAAGAGCAGCTATGTTGAGTTACAAATCGAGGTGTGCAGCGACGCCATTAGGCGGTTGGGAGATCCTGCCGCAGAGAATTCTATTGTCAAGTACCTACGATCGATGGGGTTGACCGAAGAGGTGGTACAGACCACCAAAACAGAAATGACAAAAGAGATAGGTGAATGTTGTACGAAGCTGAGGGCTGAGATTAAGAAGCTCCGAGCAACTAAGATGGGCGCCTTCGATGCGCCGCTTTTCCCGGAGGGGTGGGGTGGACGTACCTACTTCTCTGCACAGAGGGCTGATGAAATTCGCAAGCGGTCGACAGGTCTCAAAAAGTCGCTATCCCGAAACCGCAACACTGTCCCATTTCCCGTAATCCTGTCCTGGTGCGGAGCTTAAAGTGGTAGAGGAATGACTGTGGCCACGTAACAGGCGCAGACAAGCAGCACACCCGCCTCGCCCTCACCCTCCCCAACCGCCTTTTCCCCTCCCTTCGCCCTCTTCACCCTTACGCCGGGCAGACGATTCCTTCCCGCGTCCGCTTCGCCTTGCCGCGGGCGCTCGGGCGCTGGGTAGCGACGAACGGCCATGTGAACGCCCCAGTTCCATTCGCTAGTCCGTCCAAGAAGTGTGACAAGCGGGTCTTTCGTGCCGTGTGCGGGCTGGGCGTAGGGGTACGCCGATCGCCTGCTGACCGGACTCCTACTCGGTGGCAGGCTGCCCGCACACGGCCGTTTTCTGCGCAGACTACTGAACCCCAGAAGAAGGAGATAATACGCCATGACAGTCTACGGTATTACCAGAGCCAGCACGCGGAAGCAGCAGGCATCGCCCGAGCTCCAGGCGGAGATGATCCGCAAGCACTGCGCCGCCGTGCAACTGCCCGAGCCGACGATCCTCGACGAGCCGCTGGGCACTTCCGGCCGGACCACGGACTTTCGGCACCGGCCCCAAGGCCGTTGGCTCCTCCTCCACGCCCAACCCGGCGACGTGCTCGTGGTGACGAAGCTGGACAGGTTGGGCCGAACTGCCAGAGACATCCTCGACACCTTGGAGCAGTTCGCCAAGCGGGGCGTGCGGGTGATCGTGATTCAATTCCTCGGCGGCCAGAACATCGATATGGACAGCACCGTGGGGCGATTGGTGGTCATCTTCTTCGCCGGCTTGGCCCAATTCGAGGCCGACATGATCGGCGAGCGCACCGCCGAGGCGCTTCAGTGGCGGCGGCAGCAAGGGCTGGCCTGCAACCACGCTGGCTTCGGCACCCGCAAGGTGGGCAAGCGGAGCGAGTGGGACTTCGAGCAGTTGGCCCATATTGCCGAAATCGCCGAGCGGTTGGGCAAAGGCGAGGACGTGGTGCTTGTGGTCGCCGACTTCTGGGGCCGCGGGATCAAGGATCACCGCGGGCTGTTGTGGGGCCAAGTCCAGCACAAGGACGGCAACGGCAAGGGGAGCCCGTTCGAGCACTACTGGCGTGCCACTCGCTGGTTCCACCGCATGAAGCACGCCGGCAAGTTGCCCCCGCCCTACTGCGACACGGCCCACACGATCCCCGAGCCCCCGCGGTTCACTGTGGAAAAACGCCGCAAGCGTCCCAACGCCAAGCCCATCATCGACGAAAAAGCCGCCTGGACCGCCGAGCAGTGGCGGGAGTGGTTTGCTTTGGAGTGCGCCAGGAATTGAACCGAGTCCGCAAACCGTCTCGCGCCACGAGTTTTCGGTGTTTTGATTTCTAACATCAGCAATCTCAGACCGGCTTGGCGGGGGAGTAACCGAAACGCAAGGTGATTGAGCGGGGGCCGGACAAGGAGGTATTTCGACACTAGCGAATTCACAAGCGGATGCTTGAGCAATCTCCGCAAAACGGGTCTAATATGGGGTAGCGAGTAGGCTCCCGATTGCTGCGTCGTCAGGAGAAAAGTGTCGGCCTTCACGCACCATCAACATGCTAAGCCGAAGCAGCGTAACGCGGAGAGAGTGGACCGAGCGGCCGTGGGTGGGTTACGCGCTGTCCATCGCGCTCGTAACGCTTGCAACGTTGCTGCGCATGTCGCTCGACCCGATTCTCGGGGATTACGCCCCGCTCACCGTTTATTACGTGGCCGTCATGTTCGCGGCCTGGTACGGCGGCTGGAGGCCAGCATTGCTGGCGATGGTCTCAGGTTGTCTGCTGGCCGACTATCTGTTCATCGCGCCTCGCGGATCCATTCTGATCCACGACCTGGAACACCAAGTGGGGATTGTGCTGTATTGTGTTGTGGGTCTCGTCGTCATCGTTTTCACCGAATCGCTGCAAAGGAGCCGCCGCCGCGCAGAAGCGGCACGTGCCGAACTGGCCGTTGCCGTCGATGCCTTGGCAAAGCAGATCGGCGAACGCGAACGGGCCGAGCAGGAGACAGCAAGGCTGGCGTCGTTCCCGATGCGCAACCCAGAACCCGTCGTTGAAGCAGGCATGGACGGACGCGTATGTTTCGTCAATCCGGCGGCCCAACGCCTGTTCCCCGATCTTCAGCAACTTGGCCCCGATCATCCGTGGTTGTCGAATTGGGACTCGCTGGCGAACGCATGCCGTGAGCCTAGCGCAAGTCTCGTCGCCCGTGACGTGGCAGTAGGGGAGCGACATTACCATCAAGTGATGCACTACGTGCCAGAAGTTCAGCGGGTCCGCATCTACGGAGAGGACATCACCGAGCGGAAGCGGGTCGAAGAAGCTCTACAGCAGACTGCCGAGGCATTGGAACGATCGAACAAGGATCTGGAGCAATTCGCCTCGGTGGCCTCGCATGACCTCCAGGAGCCGCTGCGGACGGTGAGCGGTTTCGTGCAACTGCTCCAGAAGAAATATGCGAATCAACTGGATACGGAGGCCGACACCTTCATCGAGTATGCTGTGGACGGCACCAGACGGATGGAGACTCTGATAAAGAACCTCCTAGCCTACTCGCGAGTGACCACTCGCGGCACGGAACTGGTGCCGACCGACGCAGGTGCGGCGCTCCGGCAGGCCCTTGACAACCTCCATGCGACCATCCAGGACGCAGGAGCCGAAATCACATATGGCGAATTGCCGACCGTGCGGGCCGACGGCACACAGCTTGCCCAACTGTTCCAGAACCTTATCGGCAACGCTCTGAAGTTCCACGGGGGAGCACCGCCGAAGATACACGTGGATGCTTCGCGGCAGGGAGACCATTGGCTGTTCTCCGTGCGCGATAACGGCATCGGCATCGCTCCCGAGTTCCAGGACCGCATTTTCCTGATCTTTGAACGCCTGCACAGTCGCCAGAAGTACCCAGGCACCGGCGTCGGGCTGGCGATCTGCAAGAGGATCGTAGACCGTCACGGCGGACGAATCTGGGTGGAATCGAAACCGGGACAGGGAGCCACGTTCAGTTTCACACTCCCAACATGACGGGACGATGTAACCCGCCGACACAATATCCCGGGATACGACGTTGGGTATCTTGGTATTGATGGAGAGGCGGGCCCTGGTGCAGACAGCAGCTATTCGCAGTTGGCTGTCCTATCGACGCAACCGTTTCCTGGGACACTCGGAAATTCACCGTTTTACGAAGCCGCTGCGTGATGCGTGGGAGGTTATCTCCAAATGCGATCACCGATCTGGCCGTTCACTGCCGCGCTGGTTTGCGGTCGCCGATGAATAGTCACTGCTCGCCGTCGCAGTTCTCAAGGTATCCAACGTGCGTGCCCCCGTGGTGTCATCGCCACAACCTGGTGACCGACTGCCCGGTCCGAATTGACGGCCGGGGCTGCTGCAACAAGTCGCCGGCCGTCCCGATTCGGTCCGCATTATACCCGTCTTCGTCGCTTTTCGGGATAGTCTGAAAGGTCAGGCAGCGTGGAGTTTGACCGGAATGTTATGAGAGCAAAGGGAAAGCAGACCGTTTCGGCCGGACTGGGGCAAGACGGCGTGTCGTTCACTTGTTGCCACGGACGGACGGTTCGGCCCCGAGTTTTTCTCGGAGCAAATCGAGCGGGCCGCCGTCTGCTACAACCTCTGGCGCTAGACCTAATACGTCACTTGCAAAGCGGCGGTCAAGTTCTTTTCGGGCTGGATCGTCGGCCATTTCGTGCAACGGCAACAAGGGCGAATCGGTGAGAACATCGGTAAGTGACTGGCGGAACACGTCTTGTGCAGTCGGGTAGGCTGGGGGCATCGGCCGGGATGGTCTCGGCTCGATGAACCTCAGGAGCCCGAACATGAAGAAACGAATTCGACACGGCGATCCGCGGCGACGGAGCTATTGGGAAGAGGTGGTGCGGCGGTGGAGGGAAGGCGGCCAATCGGTGCGGGCGTTTTGCCGCGCCGAGGAATTGCGGGAGTCGGCCTTCTATTTCTGGCGGCATAAACTGGCGCGAGGTGGTCACCGCACCGGCAAGCGGGTATCCGGTGCCGTGGACGGCGCGCAGTTCCAGTCACGCCCGGCGACGCCAACGTCGCGTTCATCCAAGCGGGTATCGCCACGGCATGGTGCTACGCCTTCGTTTCTGCCCGTGCATGTGGTGGGACCGGCAAGCAGGTGCTTCGGCGCGGCTGAGGCGGACGGCGGCGTGGAGATTATCCTGGGGCAAGGCCGCACGGTACGGGTGCAGGCGGGCTTCGACCGGCAAACGCTCGCCGCTGTGCTGGCCGTGCTGGAGGTGCAGCCGTGTTGAACCTGTCGGAACTGGTGCGGATCTACGTGTGCTTGGCGCCGACAGATATGCGAAAAAGTTTCGACACACTGGCCGCCCTGGTGCGGGACTGGCTGGGATACGATCCCTTGTCCGGCCACTTGTTCGTGTTCCGCAGTCGCCGTGGCGATCGCGTGAAACTTTTGTGGTGGGATCGCGACGGGCTGACGTTGTACTATCGGCGGCTGGAAGAAGGAACCTTTCGCTTTCCGACGAGCAACGACCCACAAGCGCGGAGCGTCGAGGTCTCGGCGCAGGAGTTGTCGCTGGTGCTGTGGGGCATCGACCCGTCCAGCGTGAAACGGCAGCAACGCTACCAACGCACGGCTTGATGCGGGAGAAAAACCTTTCTTGCGGTGGGAATAATTTCGCGTTCACGGTATCTATAAGGGCATGGACACGGACGCCATGCCTCTTCCCGATCCCGCCCTGCTGCCCGACGATGTCGCGGTGCTCAAGCAGTTGATCGTGCAATTGTTGGAGCAGTTGCGTCTGCGCGACGAGCGGCTCCAGCGGCAAGAACATCACATTCACTTGCTGCTGAAAAGGATTTACGGGAGCAGCAGCGAGAAGTTCGATCCGCAGCAAGGCATGTTGTTCGAGAACCAGGCAGATGCGGAAGAGGCGGCTGCCAACTCGCCGCCGCCGGTCGCACGGGCAGCTTCCAAGAACCGCGACAAGCACGGCCGAGGGCGGATTCCCGACGAGACCAAGCGTGAGGAAGTCGTTCACGATCTTTCCGAAGCCGAGAAGGCGGCATTGGGCGGCCTGGAGAATCTGGTCGAGTTGCCGCCGGAGACCAGCGAGCAACTCGATTGGCGGCCCTCGACGCTGTTCGTGATGGTGCATGTCCGCAAGAAATACGCCCGCAAAGAGCAACTGCCCGAGAGCGGCCTGACGCTCGTTCGAGCAGAACGTGGTGCTGGCCCGCAAGCCGCCCGAGGCGATTCCCGGCGGTTTGGCCGGTCCGGGCTGATGGCCCAGGTGATCGTCAGCAAGGGGGCCGATCATCTGCCCTTGCACCGGCTGGAAGGAATCTTCCAGCGACAGGGCGTCCGCATCTCCCGGCAGACGATGGACGGCTGGTGGCTTCAAACGGCCGAGTTCTTACAACCTTTGTACGCCCTGGCTATCCGCGTGGTGTTGGCTTCTCACGTAATCCACACGGATGACACCTCGGTGAAGGTCCGCGATGCCTGGCGGAGGCTGAAGTACACGGGCCACTTCTGGCCCTACGTGGGCGATCCACTGCACTCGCTGACCGTGTTCGATTACACGACGAATCACAAACGGGACGGACCGGCCGCGTTTCTCAAGGATTATCGCGGCTATGTGCAGGCCGACGCCTTCAACGGTTACGACGGAATCTACCTGGAATCCGACGGTCGAATCATCGAGGTGGCTTGTTGGGTGCATGCGCGGAGGAAATTCCACGAGAGCCGACGGCTGGATGCGGCCCGCATGGAGACGGCGTTGGCTTGGATCGGCAAGCTCTACGCCGTGGAGAAAGATCTCCGGCAGCGCTGTCAGGGCCAGTGGCAGCCACTCACGCTGGAGGAGCGTGCCACGCAAATCGCCGCCGAGCGGCAGGAGCGGTCGCGGCCGCTCTTGGACAGCTTCCATACATGGCTGGAAGCCGAGGCGCCCAAGGTCTTGCCCAAGAGCGCGGTTCGTGGAGCGATTAACTATACGCTCGGCAACTGGACGGCCCTGTCCGTATACCCTAACGACGGCTGGCTGGACATCGACAACAACGAAGGCGAGAACTCGTTGCGGGGCCTCTGTATCGGACGCCGCAATTGGCTTTTTGTGGGGAACGACCGGGGCGGCCGCGCGGCGGCGATCCATTTCAGCCTGTTGGCGTCATGCAAGCGTCACGGCCACGATCCTTGGGTCTACTACCGCGACGTGCTGACCCGACTGCCAGCGATTCTTCCCGGCGCCAGCGAGGAAGAACTTCTCGCCCTCCTCCCCCACCGCTGGCATCCGGCTTGATCTCCCCGTTCGCCAAGCCTACGCCCAGGCGGCGATTTCTCCCTATGTGCTCGGCGGGACGCTTACGAACATCGAACATCGCCACAGCTTCGACAAGTTGATTAGGGTTCAGCGATGTTACGTCGAGGACGGGCAACGTCTGAAGCGCCGATTTGCCTATGTTGCCTCTGCCGGCCTGCTGCTTGTTGGAATGCCACCATCGCAGCAGCGTTCCCAAGGACGTGTTCGCCCATAGCGTCAGGGCCTTCTCTTGGTCAACCGACCGCAGTCGAATTGAAAGCCAGGCGCGACCGCCGATCGTCTTGTGCGGCGTGAATTGCATGCCCGTGGATTGGGCATTAAACTGACAGTCACAGTTGAAGTGACAGTGCGAAGCGGTATCCCATACGGCCGCCATTTTGACAGCGAGGGCGGCTCTCTCGGCAGCAGTTTTTCCGCGGCGGGGAATCCCCTCGCAGTCCGCATCGAACAACACCGTTCGCTCACGCTCCGCGTCGTGTGACCAAAGCACGGGATACGTTGGCGCGGTGCCCGGCTTTAGCGGGGCGATGTCAAAGGGCCCTCTTATGCCGCCTTGCGGTGTCGTTCCGTTGATGTCCCTGTGAATTGGCCCGATCTGCCCGATTGTTCCAACCGTGGCGATCGGAATGTCGGTCGCGTCCCGTTTGTTCATGGTCGGCAACCAGATGCGCTTCCGACTGGCGAGCTGATACGCCGCCTGGGCGAGGGACAAGTCGGCAATACGCGCCACGTTCCACCCTCCCGACGTTGGCAAAGGGGCATCAATCGCCTGGCCGATCACCTCGTCGCCGAAGTGAAGGGGGGCGCCGCCGGTCGGACCGTCTTCAAGCTGTGGCAGGTTCTTCTCTGCAATCAGCCGGTGAATCTCCCTCGCCGCGCTCGCGCCAAGTATGGGGTATCTAGGCCGCTCACTGAGAATAACGAACGTGGCTCGTTTGCTTCCCCTCCCGCGTTTGCGACCGAGAAGCAGACATTCGGCCATGCCCGTATCCGCGGAGAAGGACATATCCTCGCTTCCAGCCCCAGCAATTGAGACGACCACCAAATCGCTGTAATACTTGGCCAGGAGAGCGCGAGAGCCCTCCCAAGAGTCGCCCGATACCAAGCTAAGAGGCATAACGAGCGCCAGCGCGCCACGCGGTTTTAACTTGCGGTGCGCTAGCGACAGAAAGATGGACGCCTCACCAGCGTTGCCGTGTGCGCTTGTGCCGGCGGTCAGACGCTTTGTCGCGTCGGCCATCAATCGCTGCTCCTCGGGGGTTGTGTCGAAAGCAGCGAACATAGGATTGGGGACAGTGAGCCTTTCGGCCTCATTCACCGTTGCACGGGTGAACGGCGGGTTCATAACGACTACGTCGAAAGAGGCGTCAGGTAGTGCGGACCACGTCTCACGTTCCGCCTCGCCCATGCCCTCGACCGCCTTTGCCGTGATGTCCAGGATTTCGAATTTGCGCTGGGGGTCCAGAAGGTCGAGCGAGCCAAGCGCGACGTGGCCGTCCGGTTGCCTGCCATAGGCAACGGTCATTATAGAACTGCGCGTATACTTCACCGTTGGGTGTGCCCCGGAGATCATGGAGGCAGTAAGGTGCGCCGCCGCCGGCAACACGTCGCAACCGATGACGCCATGAGCCATCAAATCGGGATGGAGTGATTCCGAGTCCCCGCCGCAGGCTTCATGAAGTTGCCCCACGCGTTGGTAGGCCGTGGAAAGGAGAGTACCTGTGCCACACGCAAAATCCCCGATTCGGAGAGCTTTCACGTCGTCGGGTCGCGCCCAGTCGCCACCCACCGGGGGCCCGTTCGGCGTAATTGCTAGGTTGACTAGAAGCGCCGCAGACGCGGGGGTAGTGTAGAAGGCCGCAAGAAACTTGCGGTCCGCAATGAGGCGCTGAAAGACAGCGCCCGTTAGATCGTGAGAACGCATAAGCCGATTCTCGACCAACCTGTCGGCCGTTTCCGCCAACCTAGCGATGAGGCCCTTGCTCCCAGACGCTGGAATTACCTCCAGTATCCGGCGGGCGATGTCGAAAATCGGCCAGTAGTTGACTTTGAGGATTTTTCGCCATTCGGCGAGAATCGCGGACTTCGTTAGGCTGTCGGCGCCGGAGCGGAGTTCTTCGAGGGACCGAACAGACGCCAACTCCCCCACGCCGCCAGCGAGGCTCTCCTGGAAGACGAAAGCGTTGGCTAGGATCGTCGTGGCCATTCGTCGCGTCTGCTCGCCGTCTGCCTGCCGCAACTCCTGGCTTATTTTGTGGATGGCAGCGGGATGGGAGGTAGCCATTTCCTCCAGCAGGCCTGCGGCATCGCTAACGCCACTGACCAATTGATCCGCGGCTTGCTCGATTACATCCGGCGGGACGGACGCCGACTGTGCGAGCGCCGAGAGGTCGGGAATATCGGCAAGAATCCAGCCCGATCGTGGCCAGCGGGTATTGCTTGCGGGGGTGCTCCCTGTGTAAAGGGCTACCTCAAGGTCCTTGGCCACCATCAGTTCCGTCCGTAGGGTCGCGACTGTCTTGTGTCTTAGCCGAATTGGGAGGCGCACGGCAATTGTGGACAAGATTGTCCTCCCGGTTGTGGACACTCGCTCGCCCAGCCGAGATACCGCGTCGGCTTCCACCGTAGTTGCTGGCAGCACCTCGGTTTCTATAGCAACGGGGGAAACGTTGGCTTCGAGAACGAGGATGTCAGGGCGGCGATTGCTTCCGTGCAACATCCCCGTGTTCTCCGAAGTAACGACTTCCGACGTGGACCATGCGCGGCGGGTTTCCCTCAGCACTGTGGCTAGGGCGTCGTTGATCGTGTGCTCTGTTAGCGCCATTTGATCCATCTCCAACGGGGTTGCTCAAGTTTACCAGCGCGTCCGGCGACTACAATATCAAGCCGCAACCGCGGCCATCAGCCAGTTCCGGCCTACTTTCGGCTTGCGCCGCCAGCGAAAGTTGAACTGGGCCAGGAACATCGCGCAGGCCACTCTGTCCGATGAAGCAAGCCGGGCACTACCTTATCGGGAATAAGGCTGGGAACGCCTCCTGCGCGACGTGGGCCGCTTGCGCCGCGTCGGCCGCCGATCATTCCACCCCGCCGGCTGCCCGGACCATCGCCAGGATGCCGGCCTTGAGCGGTCGAGGCGGAGCCGGCCAGGACTCACAACATACCCCAGGGGGTGGCCTCGCGCGCCTGCCTATGCCTACGCGATGGCCTTCCTTTGCGTGTCGTGGAACGGAAATGAGCATACTGTGGCCGGAATTCGGCGCTCTTGGCAGCCATTGGTAGGGGCGGGCCGACCGGCTGACGGCATCCCGGTGCCGCAAATGACCGATCAGGAGCCTTGCGCGACCGCGCCCGCCTGTGCAACGGCTGGCTTTTCAGCCTCAGAAGCCGCGGCAACGGGTACACGGGGGGCCGCGGTTTCCGTGGAACCAGATGCATTGGTCGGGGTTTGCTTCGGCGGCTCCGGGCGGTGCTCGACCGTCAGAAACAGGCCCTTGCGGCAATTGACGACAGATTCCAGGGACGAACCCAGGCGGCCATCGACCACCAAACAAAGGAGTGCGGCAACCAGGCGATGCAGCTCGTCCGTCGTGTCGCTGTTTAGCCTCTCGCCGCCGAACCAACGGTCCCGCCATTCCCGGATCGCGCGAATGACACTCCGGATCCCCTCTCCAATGAGCCACGTTCGGGTTTCAGGGGAGCCGAACGTATCAGCGAAGGTGGTGGAAGGGGGAGGCGGCCACAGCCGGTAACAAATGAAGTCGGCAATCACTTGATGCAGCGCGTGCTTCGCGTTGTCGTCGAGTGAAAGACCCCGATCGCGACACCACTGTTCCTCGAATTGTGACCACTCTTTGGTGATTTTGACCAACTTGGCGAGAAACGGATCCAAGTTCCCGCCGAATTCGCCGTCGAGCCACCTCCAAAGGTCCTCTACGTCGGGATCGTCGTCTAACTCGTCCTGCTCAAGCTCGTCGTCGAAGTCGTCCCCGTAGTCGTCATCGTCCTCGTCTGGCTCTGGTTTGGGCAGGGGCGGGAACCTCTCCGCCATCAGTCGCCAAGCCTCTTCCTTCGCCTCTGCCCGCTTCATGCCCGTGGCGCGAAGCTCTTTGATCTTGGCATCCTTCCAAACAGCGGCTTCGTTCCAGCGACCCTCACGTCGCAGGCGGTCGTTCAATTCGATTTTGCTTTCCATTTTGCACCTTGTCTGTGCTGACAACCAGTTTGTCTATTTTGACAATTCAGTCTCGACCGACCGCCGACCGCCAGATTCGATTCTGGCGCCGTAGCGCGGGGCTGATACAGGGGTTGGCGAGCGCGGACCCCCTTGGACGATCCGGGAGCCATCCAGGGCGACCTGATCGCCGGACGCCTGGCCCACGCGACGAGTGTTTTCGAGCGCGGACGCCGTTCGATGACCTGGGAGCCGTCCAGGGTCGTTGGAACGCACTGGCGCGCCGTAGACTGAACTTCAACGCCGGCTTGTGGCCCACCTTTACCTCCACGCTCCGTACCGGCCCGGCCACAGTCGAGGCATCGCTTCAGAATCGCTTCTGGCGCGCTGCGACGTGGGCTAGCTGCCCTCTCTGCGCCGGGCGTGGTCCAGGTCGATGTCTTGGTCATGGTTGGGCTTCCCCATCGGATTCACGCCCCGTTTCGCCCCCCTGATTCCCGGTGAGCATGGCCTGGGTTACTTCGTCCGCCGGTCGATCTTCCCTGGTAGGCTCTAGTTTCGCTTCTGGCGCGGATTTCCCCACGCCTACTCGCGTTTTCTTCACGGTGCGCTTCTCATTGGCCTTCTGGACGGTTTTGGGCCTCTTGCCGAAACGGTAGCCGTACAACGGGCATTCTGGAATCACGCACAGACGCACTTCGGCCGGACTGCCGCCAGAGCACCCGAGGCAGTTTGCCCGGATTGCCCTGAGCGGTGTAAGGGGCGTCGTTCGCATGTTCATGGTTTCATCTCCTGAACCAACCAGAGGCCGCCGCTTCCGTCACGGCTACGCCGTGGGCGAGCAACGGCCCGCTGCGACGAATTGGCCAGCCGGCGGTCTGTCAGCATGTTGGGCTCATCCTCTTGTCAGTGGCGCTGGTGTCCAACTAGATCGGCTTACTCTACGGACCAACCCGGCTTGCTCGGCGCAGCAGAGCCCGGGTGCTGTTGCCTGTTGCCGGGTCGAGTCCGATGCGGCGGGCCACGTCACTTGCCCGAACGGGCTCGCCCTTGTAGAGTGCGGTTACGGCGTCGGCCGCGCGCTGGTATCCCTGCGGATTATGGGGCAAGTCCCGCCAAGTGAAGACAAACCGGATTGGCGGTGTGGGTTTGTGCGCAGTCCTACTGGAAGAACTGGTCGACCCGCGACGATCTGCGGAGTCTCGCCCAGTGGGAGGCGCTGTTTGGGCCCGGTTTCCGCGGGCTGTTCGTCTTCGCCTACGACGTATTGGGCGATCGCGCGCCGCTGCCGGCCGAAGAACTGTTCGAGTTCCGCGGCAATCTCTACGGGTTCATCGCGGTGCCGCTTACCGATTACGCCGGCCACGCGCGGCCGATCTCGCCGCGCTGGGACACCTGGGCCATGCCCGCCGCCGAGTTCCGCAAGTTCGCCCGGTCGCTCGTGGAGCTGCTCGGAATTCAACAGGAAAGACAACACGGAGGCACGGAGAACACGGAGGAAGAGGCGTATCAATAAGAAGGGGCGGCAGTTTGACTGCCGCCCCAACATGTGCGCGATTGTCGCCTTCACGTCAATCGGAGCAACGCCCCAACGCCCCGCTTATCCGCGTCTGTCCGGTGGGGCAGACATTCCTGTCTGCCAGCCGAGCAGCGTTTTCCGTGGCAGACACGAATGTCTGCCCCACTGTTGCAAGTTACTGTTGCAGACTACTGTCGCAAACTAGAACTTCAGTTCCGCGCCTAGTCCGCCGCCGTAGTAGAAGATGCCGCCGTGGGTGTCGATCGACGCAGCGAGATTGGTGAAGTCGTTGGCGCCGATCTGCTCGGCGCCAAGGCCACCCCCTCGATCCACATCGCCTCGCAAAACGCATGGAACGACAGATGACAAGTCACATCATAGCTAACCGTCGCGCCGGTCTCGCCGATGAATGCAGCTTGATTGCGATGAGCGGCCAGAACGTTGTCGCTTGTGCCGGTTTCGATCACGCGCGTGCTCTGGATGGCGGAATCGCCGTAGATGCCGGCCTTGCACATCGCGCTGACGCGCAACGGGCCGCCCATGTTGTAAAACTCATAGATGGCGCCCGTCTGCAATCCATAAAGATGGTTGTACGTGTTGGCGTTGATGCTGCCGGCAAGTCCTCCGTTGGCGTCGGAGCCGGAGGCGGCATAGAGCTCGTCCAATTCGCCCGTGCGGAAGCCGATCAACAGCGTCAACCCGTCGCATCCCCATTGCCTGCGCAGATTGATTTCGGCCAGGTGCAGGGCCGAGCGGTACTGAGCCGCGCCGTCGGTAACCGCGAAACCCCCGCCGTCAGAACTGGTCACCAGGAACGAGTCGCCCGGCACCGCGGAGTTGGAGTTAAAGCCGTCGATCTGGAAATATCCAACTTCCCACTCCCAGCCGCAAGGCCCGCGGCGAACGGCGTCGAGCTGGAATCCCAATGTTGTCGGGAAGTTCATGTCACCCGCGTTCAAGAGGGTTGGCGGAGCGGCAATCGTAGCCAGGCCGGTAAACAGCGGCTGACTGCGGGCGCTCGACCGCTGCAACGCAACGGCGTCGGCAGAGAAACTCCAATGGGGATCGCACTCGCATGGATTGAGGAACCGGCCGAAAACCGTGGCCAGCACGCCGGGCTCGCTCTCGGCTTCGCTAGGCCCGCAAGGTTGGCAGGGTCCGCAAGAATCGCACGGCCCACAAGGCGCGCAAGCTCCAGCGGTTTCGCCTTGGCCACCGGATTGGGAGGGTCCGTGACTCTGGTCCGGCACGGCCACGTCATCGGGCATATTGCCGGTGACCGGCGGCCTTTCAACAATCTCGGACGTCGGTGTCTTCGGCGCCGGCGCCGACCAGCTCGTGGCCGGCAACCCCATAACGAGCAACAGAATTGTCGTGGGTACAAGAACACGCATCTCCTATCTCCTTCAGAAGAAGAGGGTCAGAATAGAGTCGGGTCAATCAACAACATCGGTCGCTACGACCGGCAGAATCGGTTTTCGCGGAAAGTGCGGCAATCTCGCCACATAATCGCTATATGCCTCAGATTGTGTAGTTTAACGCGCCGCGGGGCAGGTTAGCGAAGTCCCGACGTAGTACGGGGTGCTTTCGTTTTGTTGGAAGGTCTGCACGCCGGAATACACGTAGCACTCGGCTCAAACACGGCGAACAAGTCTGCCGGTTATTGCGTCTCAGATCGTGTGGGGAAAGCCGCATTGGCTGTCAGCCGTCAGCGATCAGCTTCCAGCTTCGCGACAACATAACCGCCGGGGGTGCCCAGCGGCTTACGATGGAGCGCCGCCGCGACGCCGTTGATCGTCCGGCCGATCGCTGAAAGCCGATAGCTGACCCACCCCGCCTGCCGCCCACGCCCGTCTTTCACTGGCAAACTCGGCGGCGGCGACGTAAGATCAAGAGATGACGGTGGGCGTGCCGTTCCCGGAACGAAGGAGCAAGGCCATGATCCGAAAGCTGCTGGCGGCGTTTCTTGTCGCAACGATCTTCAGCGGTCCCTCGCCGGCCGCGACCACGACTCAACGCACGGCGACCACGCCGACGATTCCGCGTTCGGCAACCGCGCCGGCGTTCCAGCGGCAGATGGGCAAAATGACGCCCACAACCACCTACTACAAGGGCTTTATCCCCTTCTACGACGGCGACTACGCCACCGCGCTGAAAGACGTTTCAGTCGGAGTTGCGCGGTTCGATCAAGACGACGCAATCGCTCTGGATCGACTCGATCTGTTACGAGACGATGTGCGGCGAGTGTTATTATCAGATGGGCGTGTTCGATCAAGCGATGTTCCACTATTCCAACGCCCTGCAACTCTGCAAGCGATTCCCCGACTGGATGATGAAGGTGCAGTTCGAGGCGGCGATCCGTCCCGCCCAGGCCGCGGCGCGGAAGGCCGTCCCCTGGGCGCTTCCACGCGCGGGGCCAAGTTGGGCCATTACCGCGAGAACGAATCGATTCTGCAATCGTTCACCGACACCGCTATGTCGGCCAAGGTCGGCAATATGGTGCAGCAGCCGTTCGCCTATCCGATCACGCCGCACGAAATCATCCGCTGCACGACGTTGGCCCTCCGCCGCCGGGCGGAACTGCTGGGGCCGGTCGCCAAGTACGATCAACTCAGCAGCGACGTGGCCGCGGCATTCAGTCGGCCGGTCGGATTGCCCAACCACTGGTCCGGCGCGTGGATCGACGCCGAGCACGGCCTAGCCCTGTTGGCAAGCGGACGCGATCAACAGGCCATCCCGTATCTGCGCCGCGCCGAACTTGCCGGCGGTGAGTTCGACCATCCGATGACCTGCGTCGTCCTCTTGGAACTGGGGCGGCTTGCGCTGAAGAGCGGCGAATATGCGGCCGCGGCGAAACTCTTCGACGAAGCCACCTACGCGGCGGTGAACTCCTACTCCTCCTATCCCTGGTTTCCCGATTACGGCGTTCTCGAAGAGGCTTTCCGCTACGGCACAATCACCCATCTGATGGCAAACCGCAAGGGGCTCTTCCCGCCCTTGGAGACGGCCGTGCAATGGGCGAACAAGGCCCCGCGGCAACTGCGGGCCTCGCTGTTGCTCTGCGCCGCCGAGAATTACGCCGTGCTCGGCGAAACTCGCAAGGCCGCCGCCATGCTTGATGAGGCCCGCTTCACCATCGCCAAGCGAAAGATGGGCGTCGGCCAGATCGGCGCGCGTTACAACTACCTCAAGGCCCTGGTGGCCTGCCAGCAGAAGCAGGTGTCCGAGAGCAACACCGCGCTCTCCGCCGCGATGGACTATATGCGGCACGGCTCGCTGTGGCTCTTCCAAATCGATCTGGCCGACCGCCTCTTTGTCAACGGCGACGTCACACCGCGGGCAGCCCTCGACCTGTTCGCCGACGTGCTCCGCGATCCGCTGCCGTTCGATTGGGGTTTCAATCCGATGGAAGCGTTGGCCGCGCTCAGCACGCCGCAGCCGGCCGCCATGGACCATTGGTTCGAGGCGACCATCGAGCGGCAAGGCATCCGCGACGTGCAAACCTCGATCGAAGTCGCCGAGCGCACGCGGCGGCGGCGGTTCTTCAATTCGCTGGAGTTGGGCGGGCGGTTGGAATCGTTGCGTTGGATTCTCGAAGCCCCGCCCGCGCGGCTCTCGCAGCAGGCGACGCTCGAACGGCAGGACATCCTCGCCCGTTATCCCGAGTACGACCGGCTTTCGCGGAAGTCGCAGGCGATCCGCGAGGCGTTGGACAAGTTGCCGCTGGTGCCCGAAGATCAAAAGGCCGCCAAGCAGCAGGCGAATCAGTTGGCCGATTTGGCGGCCATCAGCGCGGAGCAGGAGCGGATCCTGCGCGAAATCGCCCTGCGGCGCGAGCCGTCCGAACTGGTCTTTCCGCCGCTGCGCAGCCTGGCCGACGTGCAGAAATCGCTGCCGAAGAAACACGCCGTGCTCGCCTTCTTCGCCAGCAAGGGGCGACTCTACGGATTCCTTTTGGACAGCGAGCGCTGCAAGTCGTGGCGTGTCGCCTCGGCGGCGGCGTTGCAGCGGCAAATGCAGGCACTCTTCCGCGACATGGGCCAGTTCGGGCAAAACTACGAGTTGACCGTCAAGGATCTCTGCGACGAAAAGTGGCGGCAGTCGGGCAAGCAGGTGTTGACCACGCTGCTGAAGGATTCGCCGGCCGATTTCAGCCAGACCTTCGACGAGCTGATCGTCGTGCCCGACGGCATCCTCTGGTACTTGCCCTTCGAGGTGCTGCAAGTGACGGTTGACGGGCAGCCGCAGTCGTTGATCTCGCGGTTTCACATTCGCTACGCCCCCACGCTTTCGCTTTGCATCTCGCAGGAGCCGGCCCGCACGCCGCGGGGCAACACCGCCGTCGTGCTGGGCAAGTCCTATTCGCGCGAGGGCAACAACCCGGCCAAGGCCGCCTTCGAGCAACTTTCCGGCATCGTCCCTAACGCCGTGGCGCTGCACCCGCCTGCCCCCGCCGTCTCGTCGGTCTACGGCGCGCTCTTCCACCGCTTGATCGTATTCGACGACCTCGTCCTCTCCGACCAGGATCCCTACGGTTGGGTCTTGGCACCCCTCGACAAGAGCAAAAGCGGCGGCACGCTGGCCGATTGGCTGGCATTGCCCTGGGGCGGGCCCGAGTTGGTCATCCTCCCCGGCTTCCACACCGCCGCCGAAGACGGCCTGAAGCGCCCGCATCACGGCGCCCCCGGCAACGAGGTTTTCCTCTCCGTCTGCGGACTGATGGCCAACGGTGCGCGGACGGTGCTGCTGAGCCGCTGGCGGACCGGCGGGCAGACGAGCTTCGATCTCGTGCGCGAGTTCGTGCAGGAGCTTCCGAACAGTTCCCCGTCCGACGCCTGGCAGCGGGCGGTGCTGTTGGCGATGGATTCCCGCGCCAATCTCGGCGGCGAGCCCCGCGTCAAGCGCTCTCCCGCCGACGAAGCGCCCAAGGCGAATCATCCGTTTTTCTGGGCGGGCTACATGCTCGTCGATAGCGGCGCCGCGGTCGAGAAGACAGAGTCGCCCGACGAGCCCGTCATCAAAATCAAGCCGCCGAAACCCCCGGAAAAAGCCGCGGCGAAGGACAAGCCGAAAACGGAGAAGAAGGACAAGCCGAAGAAGCAACCGAAGAATAAACCGAAGGACGAGGCAAAGGAGGAGTAGTCCGACACTTCTTATTTGTCGAGTTGGGTGCCACTGCCGGCTTGTCCGGCAGTGCTGAAACACGGTTGGGTGAGC
Organism: uncultured Planctomycetaceae bacterium; assembly: GCA_963823895.1. Classification (GTDB taxonomy): domain Bacteria; phylum Planctomycetota; class Planctomycetia; order Pirellulales; family Thermoguttaceae. The sequence goes on along the minus strand of CAWGNG010000018.1, from coordinate 147,966 downwards.
CAACCGTGACACCCGACAGCGCCGTTTAGCCGCGCCCCGAAGGGAAGCGGCCGTTTTGCAGTGCTAACGCTGTCCGTGGGTATTGCCTCGGCTTTTCCACAGAGTCAGCAGAAAGGGACGATCGACGAAGACCGTCGCGTCTTGGGCCGGCTATCAGCCCGCCGACGTGCCGAAGGGCTGCCGATTCGGCTCGCCACGAGGTAGCGCCGGCGTGCTCACTAATCCTGACGCAAATCGGCCTTTTTAGCTCGGGACGTGCGACCAGGAGCAGACAGATGGCTTTCCACCGTTTTTGCGACGCGTCTTGTGGGTTAGAATCACCTATTCGCAAGAGAGGGAACGGGCAAGGCGTTGACGTATTCCAGCAAGTCCAAGCTGTAGCGGCCCCCTACGTCTGCCGTCCAGCTAACGGATTTTTTCTCAATCGACCTCATCGACATAGACCTCTCCCGACAATCTCCGCTCGGCGGCGATGCCCAACTCATTGTGGCCGCGGCGTTTGCCTGCCACATGCCAAGTGCTTACGCCGCGCGGTTACGGAATGATCTCGCTCAATTGGTCGATTTCGGTCTGCACCGACCGCTTCGTCACCAGATTACCGCTTCGCTCCAGAATGGCCAGCGTGGTCTTCATAACCCGAATCATTCCATACCGCTGGCGGGCAACGGCGTTCAGACTAATTCCCAGCCTTTCCTCCGTACCTGCTTAATCCAGCGATTCAGTTCCGGGTGGTTGGGGGATTGCATCTTCTCACCGTCCCACTCAACCCGCTCGTGCAACCCGGCATGCACGGCCAGGTGACCGGCCAACAGCCCTTCGATGAAAGGGCCGGAGAAATCGGCGAAGTTCGAGAAGGCCGGGTGGCCGCCGTCTTTGCAGGCGCGGAAGAAATCGCGGAATATGTCGCCACACGGCCGCGGCAGCGTCGGAGTCGGCGGCTTGAAGTCCCGCCGCAACTCCAAGGGGAACAATTGCGGCGGGCCGCCGTGGGAACAGCAGTAGATCATCCCCGCGTCGCCGACGAAGATGCTGCCCGCATTGCCGAGCGCTTTGCCCGCTTCGCCGTATTTCTTGCGAATTTCGTGATACAGCGGAGGATAATGCGGAATGCCGCGGTGCGGGTTCTTCGGATTCGGCACGCTGCCGTCGTACCAGAAGACCGGCGGCGGCTGCACGCCGCCGCGCGGCGGAAAGTCAAAGCGGATCGTGGCATGACGGGGAAAGCGGTCCTCGCTCAACTGCGAGGTCTCGACCAATTCCATCGCCGTCGGATATTTCAGATTCAAAGCGAAGAAGACCGCGTCGAGAATGTGCGTCCCCCAGCCGCCCAGCGAACCGGTGGCGAAATCAAACCAGCCGTACCACTCGCAACGGAAATAGTCGCTGTAGAAGCGTTCTTTCGCCGGCCCGAGCCATTCGCTCCAGTGCGTTTCGGGCATCTCGGCCAGGTCGCCTTCGGGATAATCCATGCGGCAGCCGAATCGCATCGGCCGCCAACCACACCAGGAGTGGACCTCCTTCAGTTTGCCGATCGCGCCGGCCTGGAGGTACTCGGCCAGGACTTGATGGTTGCCCGTGCCCGATCCCTGATTGCCCATCTGCGTGACAACCTTCGCTCGCCGCGCGGCGTCGCCGAGAATGCGGGCTTCGGAGATGTCGTGCGTCAGGCACTTCTCGGTGTAAACGTGTTTGCCCGACTTGATCGCCCGTAGCGACGGGTTGGCGTGTTGATGGTCCGGCGTGGCGACGAAAACGGCGTCGATCTGCTTTTCCATCTTGTCGAACAACTGGCGGTAGTCGCTGAAGGTCTGGATGCGGGAGATATCGACTTTGTCCCGGATGTCGCGCAGGGCGAAATACGATCGCGTTTCGTCGGCATCGGCCACGGCCACCAGGTTCTCGCCCACCAGGTTTGGCAGGTGTGCGAAACGCCCGCGTTCACCGCAGCCAATCAGGGCGACGTTGAGTTTTTCGTTGCTCCCCACTGCGGCTGAAACGAACGGGGCCGGATACTGAAGCGTCACTGCTGCTACCGAGAGCGCGCCAGCGGCCTTTAGTACATCGCGGCGGGAAAGTCCTTGAGTCATAAGAGAAACTCCTAAGGGGTTATAACAAAACTGGGATGCAGATGTACTCCTCACGCTCCGCGTGAGGCAATTCCGCCCCGCTCCTTCCCTCACGCGGAGCGTGAGGAGTACGTTTTGTTAGAGCTTCTAACGGTGGTGGGACGACGCTACGCTATTATAATTGCCGCGAGAGACGATAATGCGGCAAATTGTCTCGATATTGCGTCTGATGCAGGAGCCGCAGAGTGCGCGACGCATAATCGTGATAGTTTGACGCATTTTAGTCCACTGGATGGGATAGAATCGACAGCAGAGTTTCGTTGCTTCCCGTCTCCACGTCAAGGAAATCCAGCATGCCTTGTTGCAAGTGTTTCTCGCCCGCGACTATTCTCGCCCTGTCTATTCTGTTCGCCGGCGTAGTATGGGCGGAGGACGCCCCCAAGAAAGCGGGCCCTACGAAGAAAATCCAGGTGCTCGTGCTCGTCGGCGGGCATGGTTTTCCCGAAAAACCCTTCCATCAGCTTTTCAACAGCTTTCCCGACATGAAATGCACCTTCGTCGAGGAGAAAGTCGGAGGCGAGGCCTTCGACAACATCGATCACTGGCCTTACGACGTCATCGTGCTCTACAACCACAACAAAAACCCGTCGGAAAAGCGGCGGCAGAACTTCCTGAAACTCATGGATCGCGGCGTGGGGCTGGTCGTGTTGCACCACGGACTGCACGCCTATCGCGATTGGCCGGAGTTCCAAAAAATGACCGGCCTCACCTCCTTCGTTTCCCAGGCAAAAGACGACGTCGCTTTCACGATCCACGTCGAGGATCCGCAGCATCCGATCGTCAAGGGGCTAAGAGACTTCACGGTCAAAGAGGAGACATACAAAGGGCACCGCATCGACCCAAGAATGCACGTCCTCCTCACCACCCGCGAGCCGACCAATTATCGAGCGCTCGCCTGGGTCCACACCTATCGCAACGCCCCGGTCTGCTGCCTGCAATTGGGTCACGGCGAGAGTATTTATGGCCAGAAAGAGTTTCGCACGATTCTCGGCAACGCCATCCGCTGGTCAGCAGGCCGGTTTCCTCCGCGGTGAGCGCGTGCAGCGCATGAAGTGGAAGGAGGGACTATGCCTATTGCCGCAAACTCAAGATATTTTAGCGCAACGTGGTCTCCGAATGCAGTTATAATTGGTGGCAACAAGCCGGCGCGATGCCAGTCGATCACCACGCTCAACAAGGGGCGATTCGCACGGCGCGGACTTCTCGCGAGTGCAAGAGAAAGCCATTTGTCCCAACCATGACTACTGTCCGCTTTCTCTGTTGTTTTCGGATGACGACATGAAACGCAGCTCAGAAACACCCGGTTTTACGTTGGTCGAGTTGCTAGTGGTGATTACGATCATCGGCATCTTGATCGCGTTGTTGCTGCCGGCGGTGCAGATGGCCCGCGAGGCGGCCAGGAAATCGCAATGCGCCAACAATCTCAAGCAGGCCAGTCTGGCCATGCTGGCCCACGAAGAGCGGTACAAGTTCTTCCCATCCGGTGGCTGGGGCTGGCAATGGGTGGGTATTCCCGACCGGGGATCAAACAGAAACCAGCCCGGCAGTTGGGTTTATAACATCCTTCCGTTCATCGAACAGCAGGATCTTCACGACTTGGGGAGCGATGGCGTTGCCGACTCCATGGCGGCTGCGAAGATCGCCGCATGCACGCAGCGAATACAAACGCCGCTGACGGGCATGAACTGCCCCTCGCGCCGCCCGGCGGTCCCTTTTCCGATTGGTGGCGGCGCCACGAGGGCATTCAATGACGCCAACGCGATTAGCATGGCTGCCCGTAGCGACTATGCGGCTTGCGCGGGCGACCTGAGTGATGACCAATGGTCGGGCGGGCCGGCTGACTTTGCCTCGGCCGCAACCTTCACTTGGCCGCCCATCATCGGAACCGCCACCGGCGTCTGCTATTTGCGCAGCGAGGTGACAACGGCGATGATCACCGACGGGCTTAGCAATACCTATATGCTCGGCGAAAAGTACCTCAATTCTGACTGCTACTTCGACGGAAGCGACCTCGCGGACAATGAAACGATGTACTCGGGCTACGACAACGACAACCAGCGCACGACCGACTATGCGCCACGAATTCTCCGCCTATAATTGACACGCCGATGCAGGATACAGCGGGCCTTACTAACTGGGAGGTTTTTGGCAGCGCCCACGCGAATAACTGCAACATGTCGTTCTGCGACGGCTCGGTCCAGGCGATCAGCTATTCGATCGATCCCGAGACTCACCGCCGGCTGGGCAATCGCCAAGATGATCTGCCGGTCGACCCCAAGCAGCTCCAATAACCCTTGGCGGTCTAGTGAGACTCTCCCGCCAGAGCGGGTCACTCCGCACGTCTGCCGCGGACACGATCGTCGAGGTAAAGAGCGGCGAAGATCACCGTCAACGCGGCCGACAACAGCGCCACCCAGCGAAAGGAGACGCGGCCGCCGTAGTTCTCGGCGGGCTTGAGGACCGCGTCCACTTGTTTGGCCAAAGGCAACTGCTGCTCGACGGCCTTCGTCCGCCGCAATGCCGCCGCGGTCTCGTAGCGGGGCAACTCTCCGCTGGCGGCATAGAAAGCCAGCACCGCCTCTGCCGCCTTCACCGCTTCCGCGGCGTCCTGCGGCAGCCAGTCGCTTTGCTGCGGCGCGGGCCCGCCGTATCGCGCAACGGTCTGTTGCAGAACCGCAATGGTCGCAACGGTCGGCAACTGCCCCTGGGCATAGGAATCGGCCAGCCGCCCCATCTCCGGCAGCGTGGCGTAACCGACGAAGAACATCCCGGCGCTGCTCATCAGCGTCAGCGCCAAGGCGCCGCCCTTGGGGACGCGATCGGCGGTGACGCCCAGCATCGTCGGCCAGAAGGAGCAGACGCCGACGGAGAAGATCGCGCTGGCCGCCATCACCGCCGCGAGCGTGTCGGCCGCGCTGAGCCAGAGCAGTCCGCCGCCGCTGAGTACCGCGGAACCGAGCAGAACGGCCGTAGGACGGACGCGGCGGCCCAGCGCCGGCAAAATACCGCATCACCGCTGCCAGCAGGCTGATCCACACGAAAATGAGAATTCCCGGCAGTTCCTTTGCCTCCAAGACCGCCGTGACCCAGGCGTTGGGACCGAGTTCCACCGAAGCGGTCATCATCATGCAGGCCAGCAAGAGCCAATACAGCGGCCGCGCGAATGTCTCGTGGAACATCTGCCCGTAAGAAATCCCCGCCTGCACGCGCTCGGTGGCGGGAAAAGTCTGTCCCAAAAACAACAAGCCATAGGCCACGGCCGGCACAAACAGCAGAGCAAGTTCCCACTGCCACAAGCCAACCCCCGGCAGATAGGTCTGCGCAAAATGCGACGCCGCGGGGCTGCCGATCGCGAAGATGATCAATCCGCCCAGCACCATGCCGCCGGGAAACCAGAGCAGGAGCTTGTTGAACATCTCGGTCTTGCGGTCGGGGTAGATCGTGGCGACCAGCGGATAGATCGCCGACTGCAACAGTCCGTCGCCGACGGAGATCGTCAAGGCCCCGGCATAGAGCATGGTAAAGTTCTTGGCGACGATCATCAGCAGCGTGCCGCCGACGTGCGCCAGGAAGGCCGTGTAGACGAAGCGTTTCATTCCCACCGCATCGCACAACGAACCGCAGCACAACATCGCCGCCGCGCAGCCCCACAAGCCGGCCCCGCTGATCGAGCCGACCTGCTCGTTGGTCAGCAGGAAACGTTCTTTCAGGGTATACATGATGGCGCCGAGGACGGCAAACCGCAGGCCGCTGATGCCGGCGCCGCAGCAACTTCCGGCAAACAGCCGGCCGCGATGACGGACAGCCACGGTCGTGTGCCCCCGCGGATCAATCGTTTCGCTCATCAGCGCCTCCGTCGCCATTTACTGACTTGCCGCAAAATGGTCCTGATGGGTTTTGACAGCCAAAATCGGTAGTGAATTCAAGGTATTGTGCTAGCACACCACTGCTAGCAGGCGCATTTTGTGGTTGCCTTTGGCGGCGTTGCTTGAGAGTAATTGAAAGGAGGGTCCATGAAGTAACTTCGCAAAGGAGGATGAATCGTCATGTACCAGCGAACTTTGAAACTTTCACAGGCTCAGCGCAGGACGTTGGTTGAGTATCGGAACCATGATCGGCGTCCGGACGTGCGGGAACGGTGTGCGGCGATCTTGAAGGTCGCCGACGGCCAATCGCCTCATGCGGTAGCGACTCAGGGACTACTGAGACCGCGAGATCCTGACACCGTGTACCATTGGTTGGATTGCTATGAACAACACGGGATCGAAGGACTGTTGCGGCGGCGGCAGGGAGGCAGCCGTCGCCGTCCCTTTCGAGCAGCGGGAACAGGTGTTGGAGCGGCTGCGGCAAGGCCCCGGCGAGGAAGCTCGCCGCGAGGCGATGCCGACAGCCGCTGGTCCGCCGCCCAGCCGCTGGACGTTGCGGACCATTCGCGCCAGCATTAAGACGATCCAGAATTACACGCTCAGTGGCGTGTGGCGGTGGCTCCGTCGCAAACTGGGAGTGAAATTGCGTTCGGGTCGGGTCCAGCATTTTAGCCCGGATCCGCAGTATCGAAGCAAGGTAGCCAAACTGAAACGATGCCTGCGAGCAGCGGCGCAACCCCCAGGAAACGACATTGCTGTTCATCGACGAAATGGGGTACGCCGTCTGGCCCGAGCCGGCGCCGAGTTGGGCTGCCGCCCCGCCCGCGGCTCCACCGCAAGCGGATCGGCAACAGTCCAACAATGGGCTGTGGCGCGTGATCGGCGGCCTGAACGCCTGCAGCGGAAAAGTGACCTACGTGGACAACTACATTATCGGTCGAGCCAAGGTCATCGAGATGTATGAACGGATCGCGAAAACTTACGCTCGCGCCAAGACGATCTACGTCGTTCAAGACAATTGGTCGATCCATACTCATCCCGACGTACTCACGGCCGTGGGGGCATATCCTCAAATCAAGCCAATCTGGTTGCCGACTTACGCCCCCTGGCTGAACCCGATCGAAAAATTATGGCGATGGCTGAAGGAGACAATCCTCAAAATGCACCGTTTGGCCAACGACTGGCCCGCCTTGCACCAGCGCGTCACCGACTTCCTGGAGCAATTCGCCCGCGGCTCGAAACAGCTTCTGCGGTACGTAGGGTTGCTCGGCAACGGTCAACTGGCCCAATCGCTGCATTTTACGTGATTACTACCGAATCTGTTTGTCAAAACCCATTAGGGAACGCCCTCCGCGGCGTTCCGTGCCGACGAGGAAAACGCCGTTTTCGTCCGCTCCCGGAACGCCGCGGAGGGCGTTCCCTAATCGGTTTTGACAGCCAAAATCGGTGGCGCCATGCCGGGAGCTGTAGGGAACGGGCTCCGTCCCGTTCCGCCGCTCGGAACGCCGCGGAGGGCGTTCCCTACAGACACATTACCGATTTTGTTTGTCAAAACCCATCAGGGGAATTCGCCAACTTATTCTGACGCCTCACCTTAGTTGGACAAAAGGTGTGCGAGTCGCTTTTTTGCCCAGCCGACCGATTGCTTCAAGAGCTCATATTCGAGCTGCCAGGCCGGCCGGCCGTCGGGCAGGCTGGCCGGAAGGGTCGGGAGAATTTCCTTCGGCCACGCCCGCTCCAGATACCAGACCAGACCGTCGCCCGGCGGCGGCGCATGGCGGGCAAAAAACGTCTTGTCGAACAAATCGAGCCTGAAAGGCCCGTACTGCGGATGGATCTCGATGTTGATCGTGATCTGCGGATGGTGACGGCCGAGCATCTCCGCAATTCGCACGATGTCGATCTCCCCCTCTCCCAGCGCAGTTCCCCATCGCTATCCCTTGCGGCGTGCGGAGCACGCGGTAGTTTTTGTAATGCGTGGTCAAGGCGTAGGGGGCCATGATCTCGGCCACCCGCAGCGGATCGTCCAGATCGAAAACCAGGTTGCCGCAGTCGACGGTGAAGCCGAACGCCGGGCTGCCTACCCGCGCGAGAATGCCGACAAGCTCGCGGGCGGTAAAATCGGCGTGGTTCTCCATCGCGATCTTCAAGCCCATCTCCTCCGCCGCTGGGCAGGCCGCGCGGAGAATGGCGACCGCCCTATCGGCCAGGGCGACCATGTCCTGGCCGCCGTCGCGCACCGGCCAGGTCACGCCCACGCAACGCAGCAGCGGGGAACCGAGCTTGCGGGCTATGTCGAGGTGGTGGATCACGATCTTTGCCTCGGAGACATCGATGTTGTAGCCGGCGTCGGCCAGCAGGTTCCTCCCCTTTTCCGCCATCGGGTGCCAATGAAACACCGATCCCATGCCGAATTCGATGTACAAGCCCAAGTCGTCCGCCGTCTTGCGGATGGCCGCCAAATCCGCATCGCGAAAGGAGTTGAAGGGACTCATGTTCGAACAACACGCCCTGCAAACCCAGTTCGTTTGCCAGGCGGACGACCCCCACGGGGTCAAGTCCAGAATTACGCACGCTGTACGATTCCAGGCCGAGTTTCATGGGAACCCTTTCGTCAGGGGTTGTGGAATGTCGCCTTTCGCTCCGCGAAAGAACGCCGCTTTCGCGGAGCGAAAGGCGACACTGGTTTCCTCGCCAATTCTAAGCTTCGTCAACGCCGTAAACACGTGCGCAGTTGCCGCCGAGAATGTCTTCACGAACCGCGGCAGGAAACTGCTCGACATAGTCAATGACGATCTGCATCACCGCTGCATAATCGCCGGAGAGGGTGCAAACCGGCCAGTCGGAACCGATCATCACACCCCGCGGGCCGAACGCCTCCAGCGCGATGTCGAGATACGGGCGGAACTCCGCCGCTTGCCACTGCTGCCACACCGCTTCGTTGGCCAGGCCCGAGAGCTTGCAGTAGACGTTGCCGCAGCGGGCCAACGCCCGCAGGTCTTCGCGCCACGGCGTCATCTCGCGATTGCGGATCGCGGGCCTGCCAAGATGGTTGAGCACAAAGGACTGCCGCGGAAACTCGGCGGCCAACTTCACCGCCGCCGGCAGTTGACGCGGAAAGACGAGCAGATCGTACGTCAGATCAAACTCTTCCAGTGCCGCGATGCCGCGACGAAACTCCGGCTGCAACATGAAATCGTCCGGCTCTTCGCAGACGACGTGCCGCACGCCCACCAGCTTCGGGCGCCCGGCGAACTCCTCCAGTTGTTCCCGCACCCGCGGCGATCGCAAATCGATCCAACCGACGACCCCCTTGATAAAATCGTACTGGTCGGCTAATTCCAGCAGCCAGCGGGTCTCCGCGACGATCTGCCGGCCCTGCACGGCAATCGAGCCGTCGAAACCGACAGATTGCAGCAGCGGCGCCAGCTCCCCCGGCAGATAATCGCGCCGCAAGGCATCCATCCGCTCGGTCATCCAGCGATGTTCGCTGTGGACGTAGTGCCAGAAGTGTTGATGGCAGTCAAGTCGCATGGGAGGAGGGGACTAGGGGCTAGGGATTAGGAACGCTCTGGATGGAATCTGCGCCGCAGGAACGTGATCGCCTGGGCCGCGGCTTGGTCGGGGTCGGGCTGGGGAAGAATCTCCGCCGTCAGATAACCGTCGTAACCGATGTTGTCGATGATTTGGAATATCTCGTCAAAGGGCAAATGTCCCCAGCCCGGGGCCAGCCGGTTGCTGTCGGCGACGTGAATATAGCTGATGTACGCCTTCGCCGCCTCGAACGCATGGCGAAACGATGCGTCTTCGATGTTCATGTGGAACAGATCGGGCATCAGCTTGACGCACGGCCGCCCGCTCTGTTTCACCACTTCCAGCCCCTCGTCGCAGTTGTTGATGAAGTTGACCTCGTAGCGGTTTACCGGCTCAACGATCAGCTCGACCGCGAGCGGCTCGGCCACGTCGGCCACGCGGTCGAGACACTCCAGATAACGCCCTCTGGCCAGGGCCGGATCGTCGCCGGGGTCGATTGTGCCGCGGACGCGACCGGTATTGACTTTGGCCCCAAACTCGGCGGCGAGGCGGACCATGCCGATAATCCGCGCCACGGCGGCGTCGCGGACGCTCGCATCGCGGTGTGTGAAGTAGAGGCCGTCGGCGGCAAACACCTGTCCCGAGGAGATGCAGGGGATTTCCATGCCCGTAGCCGCCAGGCGGCGTTTCATCTGGGCCACCTCGACCTGTTCGGCCGTCAGCAGGGCCAGTTCGACGCCGTCGTAACCCAAGGCCGCCGCGCGGTCAACGCAGCGGCAAAGGTCATCGCGGAAGACCACGAAGGCGCTGGGAATCGCGTCCGCCGCCGCTACCGCCAGACCGAGTTTCATGCCCGCCCTCCTTGGAGCAGAGTCAGGGCCTCCGCCTCGATCCGCCTCGCCGAGATGCCGTACTTTTCCAGCAGCGGCAAGTACTCGCCCGACTCGCCGAAGCGATCGTCGATTCCGATCATCCGCATCGCCGCCGGCGCGATTTTGCCGAGAAGTTCGGCCACCGCGCCGCCCAGTCCGCCGCAAACCGTGTGCTCTTCGACGCTGAGCACCTTGCCCGTCTTGCGGGCGGACGTTGCCAGCGCCTCCGCGTCCAGCGGCTTGACCGTCGACACCTCCAGCAGATCGACCGCAACGCCGCACCTCGCAAGTCGTTCGGCGGCCTCGATGGCCATGAAGGTCGGCACACCGCAAACCGCGATGGTCAAATCGCCGCCGTCGCGGAGTTTGCGAATGCGGCCGATCTCCAACGGCTCTTGTCCGTCGAACAACCGCGGCGTCGGATTGCGGCAAAGGCGGAGGTACGTCGGGCCCCGACGGACAAGAGCCGCCTGCAACGCCTGGGCCGCCTCGACCGCGTCGGCCGGCACGACGACCGTCAAGTTTGGCATTGCTCGCAAAACGGCAACGTCGCTAATCGACTGATGGCTGGCGCCGTCGTAGGAATCTGACAGCCCGGCATAATTGCCGGCCAGCACGACGGGGAGATTGTTGTAGCAAACGATGTTTTGGATTTGGTCGGCGGCCTTGGCGGCGAGGAAGATGGCGAACGTGCTGACCACCGGCCGCAGCCCGCAGGTCGCCATGCCGGCGGCGATATCGACCATGTTCGCTTCAGCAACGCCGACGTTGAAGAAGCGGTCGGGATACTGTTTGCCGAAGGCCGCGGTGCGGGTGCTGGAGGAGACGTCGGCGTCGAGCACGACCATTTCCGGATGCGCGGGGGCCAGCGCCAGCAGCGCCTCGCCAAACGCATCTCGCATTGCCGTCTGCACGGGATTCACAACCGCGCCTCCAGTTCATTCAGCGTTTGCAGCAGTTCCCGCCGGGCTTCGGCGTAGCTGGCGTTGTCGACGGGGGCGCCGTGCCAATAAGCGTTGTTCTCCATGAAGGAGACGCCGCGGCCCTTGCAGGTGCGATAGATGATCGCCAACGGCCCGCCGTGCTGCTGTTTCGCCCATTCGAGCGAAGCCAGCACGTCGGCAACGTTGTGCCCGTCGTAGACCTTCGCCGCCACACGCCAGTTGAAAGCGCGAAACTTCTCCGCCAGCGGATCCAAGGGCATTACCACGTCGCTGGGGCCGTCGAGTTGCACTTTGTTGTAATCGACCATGAGGAGCAACCGCGGCGGCCGAAACTTCGCCGCCGCCATCAGCGCCTCCCAGGTCTGCCCCTCGTCGAGATCGCCTTCGCCGACCAGCACGTAACTCCAGTAGTTTCGCTCCTGCAAGCGGCCGGCCAGCGCCATGCCGAGGGCCACGGAGACGCCGTGCCCCAGCGAGCCCGTCGACATGTCCACCCCGGGGGTGCTCGTCATGCAGGGGTGTCCTTGCAGCCGGCTGTCGAGTTGGCGAAAACTGTCGAGTTCCGCCGCGAGGAAGAAGCCGCGGTGGGCCAGCACGGCGTAGAGCATGCAGGAGGCGTGCCCCTTGCTGAGCACGAGCCGATCGCGGCCCGGCCAGGCGGGTTCGTCGGGACGAACGTTTATGGCATCGAAGTAGAGCGCGGTCAGCAACTCGGCCGCCGAAGAGGCCCCGCCCCAATGTCCCGTCCCCTTGTCGTGCAGCACGTCGAGCACGGCGACGCGAAAGCGCTGCGCCATGTATTGCAGCATGGCGGCCTTCTTCGGGCGATGCGGCTCTTGCAGCACCGCCCGCACGTCCAGTTCCCTGCCGGGAAGCGGAATGACCATCGCCGTACCCTCTACAGACTTTTGATTCGATCGAGATCGCCGCTGGCGGCCGCATCGAGCAGCGGGCCAAGGTAATCGTCCACCATCTCCGCGGTCAGCGGCGCCGGCATGTTTTCGAGTTTCATTTTTAGTTGCGGGCTTTTCGCGGCCGCCAAAGCCCGCTCGATATGCGCGGGGCCGAAGCCCGGCACTTCGCCAAGCGTCGCGGGGATGCCCAATTGCCGCTCGAAGCTGATCAGCGCCTCGGCCACCGCAACGGCCAACTCGCGCCCCGACAGCGACTCGATGCCCGGCCCGCCCAATCCGCTCTCCCGGCAAACCTCGGCAACCAGCCGCAACGGCCGTTGGATCGCCGAGGCAAAGAGCACCGTGTAATAGGGGTTCAAGATCGCACACGCCCGGCCGTGGCTGAGGATGTCGATCAGCGAGAAGCTGGTGAGATGGGCGCCGTTCGTGCCGCCCAGCATGATCGCGTATCCGCCCAAATCGGCAGCCAGGCCGATCGCCTCCCGTGCCTGGCGATCTTGCGGATTCTTCACGACCCGCGGCAGGCATTGCAGCACCAGAGCGACGGCCTCCCCCGCCACCTCTTCCATCTCGGCGTAGTGAGGTTTGCCGACGGCGCTGTAGAGCACCTCCAAGCAGTGGGCCACCGCGTCGAGCCCGCCGTCGATCGTCAACGACGCGGGAGCCCCCAGGGTCGTCTGGTAGTCGAACAACGCCGACGGCGGCACGATCGCCTCATCCACGATCAGCTTTTTTTGCTGCGTCCGCAGATCGGTGATGTTGGAATACTTCGTCAAGTGTGCCGCGGAACTGGCGGCAGTCTGAATCGCCAGGTGCGGCGTGAGCCTCGTACCGGCCTTCGTCAGGGCTTGGCTCACCAGGCCCGTGCCAAAGTAGTCGTCCACCCCGCCGCCCAAGACGCACAAAACTGCGGCGGCCTTGACGGCATCGATCGTGCTCCCCCCGCCAAAACTCACCACGACGCCGGGCGTTCGCCGCACCAGCGCGGCGGTGATCCTGGCGACGTCTTCACGCGGGGCATTCGCCGCGGCCCCGTCAACAATATCCAATACCGCGACGCCGGCAGTGCCCAGCGACGCTTCGATCTGTTTCACGAATCCATCGCTGCCGGGAAAAGTGTCGCGCACGATCACCGCACGGCCGCCGAGTCCCGCCGCCGCCTGGCCCGCGCGGGCGAGGACGTCGAACCCATAGATGTACTTGTCCCCCTTGAAATGCCGGATAAGTCGTTTGGCGGTCTCGAATTGCATGAGTCATTCTCCGCTGAGTGAAGGAGCAGGCGTCGTGCGCGGACGGGCCATCGCTCATTCCCCGTCCTTTCCCTCCCACACGCTCCCTTTTCCCAAGGCCGCTTCCGCCTGGGCGATCAACCCCAGGGAAATGTCGTGCCGCCCGCCTTCATACGGCGTTGTGAGCCAGACGTCGAGAATGTCGAGGGCTTCCGCAACGCCGGTGATCTTCCCGCCCAGGCAAAGGACGTTCGAGTCGTTGTGGGCGCGGGTCATGCGGCCCATGTACGTGCTGGTGCAGAGCGCGGCGCGAATCCCCGCATAGCGGTTGGCGATAATGCTCATGCCGATGCCGGTGGAACAGATCAGGATTCCTCGCTCCGCCTCGCCGCGCAACACCGCCTCAGCCACCCGGGCGGCATAGTACGGATAGCGGACAATCTCCGTCGAGTGGCAGCCGACGTCGTGGCAGGGGATATTCTTCTCCGCCATCCATTTTAATAATTCCCCCTTCAATTCATACCCGCCGTGATCGTTGCCGATCCAGATCGTATTTCTGCTCATCAGCCGGTCCTTTGTAATCACCCGATTTCCCTTTGTCTATCGTATCCGCAGCGGCGGCGGCAACAAAGCCGGCGACGCGAAATCGAGATAGTTTGACGCATTTGTGTCTGAGGCGGCGATTATAATTACGGGCACGCCATCGCGGCGACTCTCCCACCGCGGCAAGTGATGGCGAGGAATTTCGTGCTCCTGGCCGTGCCTGCCCTTCGGACGGGTTCAGGGCTGGGCATCAATCCCTGTCTGAAACCTGACCTCACTTGTTTCTTATGCCGACACCGCAACTTACCCTCGGACTCATTCCCGCCCATCGCGGCGCGTTCAATCTGCAATTGGCCACCGCCATGCGCGGGCAGGTGATCGAAGCCATGCGGCAGGCCGGTCACTGCGTCGTCGCTCCGACCGCCGAACAGACCAAGGGCGGCTGCGTGCAAGATCATCGCGAGGCGGAACTGTGCGCCGAATTGTTCCGCCGCGAGCGCGTGGCCGGCATCGTCATCGCCGCCTGCAATTTCGGCGACGAACAGTCGGCGGCCGCGACCGTCCGCCGCGCCGGGCTGAACGTGCCGGTGCTGCTTTTCGGCTGCCAGGAAGACGAGCCGCTGGCGAAGACCACCCCGTACCGCCGCGACGCCTTCTGCGGCCTGTTGTCGTTGGGCGAAGCGATGCGGCAGACCGGCGCGCAGTACTCCGTCGCCCGCCGGCCGATCGGTTTCCCCGCCGATCGCTCCTTTGCCGACGACCTCGACTGGTTCGCGCGGGTCTGCCGCGTCGTCAACGGCGTCCGCAATGCCCGCTACGGTCAGGTGGGGACACGGCCGAATCCGTTCTGCACCTGCCGCTGCGACGAGAAGCAATTGCAGCGGCTCGGCGCCGCCACGGTGGTGATCGACATGGCCGAAGTCATCGCCGCCGCCACGGCCATCGATGACGCCGACCCGCAAGTCGCCGAGATCGTCGCCAGCATTCAGCAATACGCCGACACCTCCGGCGTCTTGCCGGCCAGCGTCGTTCGCAGCGCGAAACTCGAATTGTTCCTCCGCCGCTGGCGCGAAGAGAACGCGCTGGATGCCCTGGCGATTCAGTGCTGGACGGCGATCCAGCGGCACTACGGCGTGTGCGGTTGCACGACCATGAGCCGCTTCTCCGACGTGGGCCTGCCGGCGGCCTGCGAAGCCGACGTCCTGGGAGCGATGTCGATGCACGCCTGCACCTTGGCCTCCGGCGCCGCCGTTGCCTTGGCCGATTGGAACAATCTCCACCACGCCGACGATGAACTGGTGAATCTCTGGCACTGCGGCGCGTTCCCGCGCTCGTTCGGGCGGGAGCGGCCGCGGATGGCGGTGCATAAGATTCTCGTCGCCCGCGGCGGCGCGCCCCCGACCACGGCGAGGGCGTGCTGGAGATGACGCTTCGCCCCGCGGCGGTGACGCTCTGTCGCATAACCCAGGACGGCGACGGCCTGTGGAAGGCCCTGGTAGTCGAGGGGCAGATCGAAGAACGCCAGGAGGCGACGTTCGGCTGCTATGGCTGGTGCCGCGTCCCCGGTTTGCCAAACCTCTATCGCGACGTCCTCCTGCGGCACTTTCCCCATCACGTCGCGTTGACGCATTCGCTGCTCGGCGACGTCCTTGCGGAGGCGTTGGGCAATTACCTCGGAATGAAACTCTATCCATGATCGTCTCCACAACCGAGCTCTACCGCCACGCCTACGGCCGTTACGCCCTGGGCGCCTACAACGTCAACAATCTCGAACAGGTGATGGGGCTCTTCCGCGGCAACCTCGGCAAGCTAAACGCCTTGAGCGACGCCGCCGATCCGGCCGTCAGCGCCCCGTTCATCCTGCAAATCAGCCGTCCCACCTACGCCTACAGTCACAAGAGCGTCGTCGATGCCCTGGTCCGTGGGGCGGCAGATTTCTTTGCCGACGCCATTTTCGCCGTCAATCTCGATCACGGCACTGAACAGCTCTGCTACGACTGCATCGAGGGCGGCTTGTTCAGTTCGGTAATGATCGACGCATCGCGGGAGCCCTTCGACGAGAACATCGACATCACCCGCCGCGTTGTCGATCGCGCCCACGACAAGGGGATCGCGGTCGAGGCCGAGTTGGGCCAACTCGGCGGTCTGAAAGGGGATGCCGCCGCCAGCACGCTCGCCTTGACCGACCCGGGCCAGGCGGCGGAGTTCATCGCCCGCAGCGGCTGCGATTCGTTGGGCGTCGCCATCGGAACTTCGCACGGCGTCTACAAGTTCGCCGGCGAGCAGAACCTGCGTTTCGACGTGTTGCGGGAAATTCAGCGCGCGGCGCCGCCGCGATTTCCCTTGGTCTTGCACGGCTCCAGCAGCGTTCCGCAAGCCTGGGTGCAGCGGATCAACAACGCCGGCGGAAGACTCGACAATGCCTTCGGCGTCAACGAAGAACAGTACCTCCCCGCCGCTAAACTCGGCGTCTGCAAAGTCAACATCGACACCGACGGCCGGCTGGTCTGGTACGCCGTTCACCGCGAGTCCTTCCGCGACAACCCGGCCAACGTCGATTTCCGCGTGCCGGGCGCGGCCTTCATGGAGCACTACGCTAGGCTGGTCGCGCACAAGAACACGTGTCTCGGCTCCGCCGGTCAACTGGAAACGGTCCGCGCGCTCGTAGCCGGCTTGAGCAAGACTGCTGGAGGCTAGGAGGCTGTTTCAGAACCACGCGCGTTGGGATGGCAGTTGTACTGCCATCCCCCAACGGTAGACTGCTGGATGCTAACCGTCGTTGCGGTCAGAGCGGCGGGGCCTCGCTGGCGTTTCGGGCCGACATTACCCGCCGTGCCTTGCGGAAGGCGCGGGGCGTCAGTCCCGTCTCGCGGCGAAAGAGCTGGCCAAAATACTTGAACGACGCTCCGCCGCACTGCCGGGCAATGGCCTCGATGGACAATTCGCTCTGCGTCAAGAGCATCTTGGCAGCTTCGATCTGCACGCGGACGATTTCCGCTTTTGGAGAACGCTTCAGCCACTGCCGAAAACGCCGCTCCAACACTCGCCGCGACAATCCTACGCCAGCCGCTACTTCGGAGACGCAAATCCCCTTTCCGGCACGCTGGCGGATCAGGCCGATGGCCTGGGCGACGTCGGCGTCGTCAATCGCCAGCACGTCGGTCGACTGTCGCGTGACAACGTGGCTCGGAGGGATCGAGAGCGGCTTGCTCTGCAGCGATCGGCCCGCCATCCTCCGCGTCAGCAGCGCCGCCGCTTCATAGCCGATCCGCCGACTGTTCAGATCGATGCTTGACAGCGGCGGGTTGGTGACGTTGCAAATCACGGCGTCATTGTCCACGCCCAGAACGGCGATCTGTTCGGGGATCTGAATCCCCAAGTCGCGGCAGGCGTCGAGCACGTGCAGGGCGTGCAGATCGCTGGCACACAAGATACCCAGCGGACGAGGCAGCGCGGCGACCCAACGCACGACGCGCGCGCGTTGGCTCTCCTCCCAATGCGGCAACACGACCCGCCGCGAAGCCGGCGGGTGGTACACGTGGCAGGAATGGCCAGCGGCGGCCAAGACGCGGACAAAGGCCTCTCGCCGCAAACGAATCCAACGCACCTCGCCGAAGGCGAAGAAGGCGAATTGCCGCAAGCCGCGATCCAACAAGTGCTCGGCCGCCGTGCAACCGACGGCATCGTGGTCGCAGCCCACGTCGATGCCGCCGGGCTGACGGTAATGTAGTTCCACCAGCGGCACGCCGGTCGCCCGCACAGCCTTGGCCAAGGCGTCGGTAGCGCTCCGCGCGATGATGCCGTCGCCCCGCCAGCCCGCAAGCCACCGCGGCGGAGGATCTTCCAGGTCGCGCTCCTCGAACTGGATCGACCACGACCCATGCTCGCGGACGTACTGCGCGATCCCTTCGATCAGGCTGCGGCCGTAACCGCGCGAGGTCTCAACGAGCAAGGCTACATGAGGGACGCCACGATTGCGAACCATCGCCGCGGACGCAAAATCAAGATAGTTTAGCGCATTTTGGTCTGTACGCATTATTATAATGCGTTTCGGCGAGAGTGATATAGGGGTGAGGCGATTTTCGCGGCCGCTGTCCCAACCCATCTTGCGGAGCAAAAACGACATTATGCAAAGCGAGGCTTCCGCCGGGACTGCCCCTGGTTTCGACGTCCTCGGCTTCGGCGCCGTTGCGGTGGACGATCTGCTTTATGTCGACGAGTACCCACCGGCCGACAGCAAGGTTTGCGTGCGGCAGCGGCGGCGGGAGTGCGGCGGCTTGACTGGCACGGCGTTGGTGGCGGCGGCGCGGCTTGGCGCGCGCTGTGCTTACGTGGGGATGCTAGGCCCCGACGAGTTGTCGCGGTTTGTTGCCGATCGCTTTGGCCGCGAACAGATTGACCTTTCGCACTGCGTTTGGCGCGACGACGCCCGGCCGGTTCATTCCACGATTGTGGTCGATCGCAACCGTGGCACACGGAATGTGTTTGCCAGTTTTGAGGGCGCCATCGGGGCCAATGCCGCACAGCCGCCCGCCGAACTTATCGGCGCCGCCGAGGCGCTGTTGGTCGATCATCACGGTCAGCAAGGGACGATCCGCGCAGTGCGAATTGCGCGGGCGGCACGAGTCGGCGTAGTGGCCGACCTGGAACGTAATCCGGGCGGCGAGTTCTACGATCTGTTGACTCTGATTGATCATCTTATCGTGTCCGCGAGCTTCGCACGGCAACTGACCGGCAAAGAGAGCCCCGATGAGGCCGTCTCGGCGCTGTGGCACCGAGATCGTCAGGCGGTAGTCGTGACCGGTGGAGCGCAGGGGTGCTGGTATTGTGGGCCCGATGCGGCGGGCGACTGCCGCCATTTCCCGGCCTTTGCCGTTAAAGCGGTCGACACAACCGGCTGCGGCGACGTCTTTCACGGGGCATACGCGGCGGCACTCGCCTGGGGTTGGCCGCTGGAGCGGCGAATCACTTTCGCCTCGGCGACGGCGGCCCTGAAAACGACGCAACACGGCGGTCAGTCGGGTTGCCCGGGTCGTCAGGAAGTCGAACACTTCCTGCGAACTGGCGGGGAATGGCAAGCATCTTGACGATCGCTGAGCACTACGCGGCCAATACTGGAGATCACAACGGCAGGGGAACCAGCGGTGGTCCATCGGCTGACTCGGGCGGCATCGAGGACACAGAAGTGCTTCAGGCGGGTGGTTGGATCTTGCCGAGCAAGTCGGCTGCCGATTGCGGCGCCATGGGCGAAGTGGCCGAGCGGTGCATCTCGAGGTCCGATTTGTCGATTTCTCTGATCACCCGTACCCAGACGCTGTCGGAACTGACGGACATCACGCAGGAACTGTGGCAGGCTGCCGACGAGCCGCCTTGCCATCAGCTCTCTGCCGGGCACTTGCCGGTGCGGCTGCTCTGCATGAGTGCAAGCGGTCTGGACGGAGCGGGCTTTGTACCGGGGCTGCTCTTCGATCGGGAGGAGCGAGGGAAGCAGGCCCGACTCGATGCAGTGGCGGATCGGGTCAAAGATCGGTTCGGGGCTGGATCACTTCGCCGAGGTAGCAGCCTACCTGCGGCGGGTAACCAAGATTAGCCGTGAACCGACAAGGAAAGGTCGATGCTGTGGATGTCCAAGATCGGCATTCTTGCTGGACTGCACCTTTACAGCACAAGAAGCGTTACCAAGAAGCGGCCGGAACGCTAAGCACAGAAGCCTTCCGGGTGAGGCACTACCCGGCACGTTCCGGCCGCAAGAGCGTTGTAACAGAAGTGATAAACGAGTTCAATTGGCTGCAGGCGACGTTCCATCGCAGCGCCCAGCCTGGGTTTCTTGCTTGGCCGCGGGCGGCTTCGGCGGCGAGGGTCGACTCTTGGGGGCCTGAGCATGGAACGCACCAGCGACGCTCTTGCCGACCTCGGCCGCGACTTGGCGGTGCCAGCCGGGCCCGATACACTGAGTTGGCCCTAATCCGTCGCTCAAGCATAAGGTGGTCAAGTACCTTAACCCTACCAGGAGAATTGCATCGTGACCAGAAAGGACATCGCCCGAACGATTGCGGATCAGCTTGGCCATTCACAACTCCAGAGCAGCCAGATCGTTCGTAAGCTAGCCGCAAGGTCCGCCGCGATCTGTCGAGGGATTGACCCAGGCCGTGAAGTCTCTTCCGGGCAGCAGGGGCGGCAGAATCGCCGCCCCTTTGAGTTCCGAAAATGGGCACAGCCCGTGAAGACCATTCCCGAAAGGTGGAGCAGGATTCTCTGGGCCGTGAGGTTACGAAATGGTGGATTCTTGCGAGTCCCAGGAAACGGTTGCGTTGCCGGCAATGGCAGCCTAAACGTGTTCCGGAGGCGCCGTCGCGAGGGACGGCAGTTGTTCGACTGTCGCTCACAATTGCACCGATTCTCCTTCATTGCCTCACGGTTTTCTCACCGCCCACAGCCAACCGGCGCTGGTGGCTACATACAGCCTACCGTTGGCGACGACCGGCGAGGAGTAGACCTTGGCGCCGAGGGGGATGCGGGCGAGGACCTTCAGCGTTTTGCCGGCTGCCAGCACCCATAGGCCGCGGGACGTCGGCATGTAGACCTTGCCGTCGGCCACGAGGGTCGATCCCCACACTTCGGACCTCGTCTCGTGGACCCAGTGGCACTTGCCGGTGGAAGCGTCGAGGCAGTGCAGCCGGCCGCCGACATCGCAGATGTACAGCAGCCCATCGGCCACCGAGACGGTCGAGAGTGTGCGGTCGAGGCCCTGGTACGTCCACAACTTGCCGGTGGCGGTGATGTCGCCGTGGCCGCGCGGATCGATGCAGTGCAAGGCGCCGCGGCCGCGGCCGTGGGCGGGATCGCGGCCGATGGCGATGTAGACCCGATCGTTCACAAAGACCGGCGTGGCGATGATCTCGCTGCCACCGACGAACTTGCCGTCCTTCTTGTTCAATGTGCCCCGCACCCGCTTGTCGCCGAGGCAATAGTACTCGATCGGCTCGTGACCGCCGGTCGATTTGTACTCCCGGGGAATGCAGTCGCACGACCAGACGGTTTTCAGACGCACAGGTTTTTCAGGGACCGACGCCAGGGCTTCCAAGGCATAGCAGACGCCGTCGCCACCGCCGAATATGACCAGTTTCCGCCCAGCGACCACGCCCAGCGAGGGCGCAGACCACTGGCCGTGCAAAATGTGGCGCATGATCGGCGTGTCGTCGGTCGCCACGAGTCGGCCATCGCGTTTGTCGAGCGCGATCAGACTGGCGCAGCGGCGCCGGTATCTTGCGGTTCTTCTCGCTCGCCGGATCGCCGAAGGTGTTGCGATCGACGCCGTTGGAGGTGGGCACGTAGAGCAGATCGCCAACGATCAGCGGCGAACCGTTCGCCACGTCGCAGGGAAATACGCCCAGTTTCTTCCACATGTCGAACGTCCAGAGCACGCGGGCTTCGCCGGGATGGGTTTTCGAGCCGGCGGCATCGAGGCAAATCACCTCGAAGCGGTTCGAGACGAAGAAGACCCGTCCGGCTTCGACCGCCGCCGTCGAGCACACCCCGATATCCTGCGGCATGTCGCTGATGCCGATCGAGAAGCCGTCAATGCGGTGCGGCACCGCGCGCGGCGGGGCCTTCCATTGCCACAGCCGTCGGCCGGTAGCGGCGTCGAGGCAGGTGAAGGTCCCATTTCTGTCGTCCAGGCCGCCGAGGTACAGCCGTCCGCCGACCACTGTCGGTGTGGAATAGAGGGCATCGCCGAGATTCACGGCCCATTTCACATTAACGGCCGTGGACAGGTCGATGGTCCCGTTGCCCTGTTTTCGCCCAGGCGAGAACGAGGCGGGAAGCCCATGTTCATCCGAGACCATGTTCTTTCCGTCGGAGCCGCACCATTGTGACCAATCCTTGGCCGAAACGGTCGCTGCCGCAGTCAAGCCGAGCAGTAACGCCGCGACCACAAGACGGGCGGCATTGATCCTGGTAATCCGATGTCCGCGCATGGTATGCCCCTTTCTCCGGCTCCATTATACCGAATCGTTCGAGCGCCGAGAGCAAATGGCCGCGGAAAGAGTGCGGCGGCGAAAGAACCGCTGCCGGGGACCGACGGCAGCGGAGAGAAGATCCATTCCCGCAGGGGCTCCAATGAACAAACGCCCGACAGGCACGATCCGTTTGCCCTGCTTCGGCATCACCGTCCGGTTAGGCCGGAACGGCGCAACATGCGACTATTGTGGCGCAACCGGAAGATCATGAACCAGACTATGTCGAAGCCTACCCCATCGCCCCCTGGACGGCGAATGCAAGGGCTTGTGAAATCGCCTCTAGTTTGTAAGATAACCAGACAGCGAATCCGGTGCTTTCGAAAGATCTCGTGCGTGGAACTCCCGTGGCCAGACAAATTGTCGAATGCGTTCCGAACTTTTCCGAAGGCCAAGACGAAGCCACAATCAAGGCCATCACCGATACAATCAAGGCGGTGTCGGGCGCGACGCTGCTCGATGTGTTGTCGCGAGCTGACACCAATCGGACCATCGTGACCTTTGTCGGCAGCCCGGACGCGGTGGGCGAGGCGGCCTTCCAGGCGATCGCCAAGGCGGCGCAATTGATCGATATGCGCGGGCACCGAGGCTCGCACCCCCGGCTCGGCGCGACCGATGTCTGCCCATTTGTGCCCGTTGACGGCGTTACGCTGGACGACTGTGCGGAACTCTCGCGTCGCGTCGGGCGGCGGGTCGCAGAGGAGCTGGACATCAGCGTCTACTTCTACGAGGCGGCCGCCAGCGACCCGCGGCGAAAGAACCTGGAGGACATCCGCAAAGGGGAGTACGAAGGGCTGGCGGAAAGACTGAACGATCCTTTCTGGAAGCCCGATTGTGGCCCCGCCACGTTCAATCCCGCCTGCGGCGCGACGATTATCGGCGCCCGCGAGTTTCTCATCGCGTACAACATCACGCTCAATGCGCCCGACCGCGCTGCCGCGACCGACATTGCTCTCGAGCTGCGGGAGCGCGGGCGCGTGGCCCGCACTGCGACCGCCTCGCCTTACTACATGAAGGGCGAACCGCTGCTCTACCAGGAGGGCCGCTATCCCTGCGGCAATTGCGAGTTCGTGGGGCAGACTCTGGCCGAGACGGAGCGGCACTGCCAATCGGTTCACGGCTACGATCTGGGAAAACTGACGGCCGCCGTGTCGTGCGACTACCCCAACGTGCTCGGCCGGAAGGTTCGTCGCGCCGGCACGTTCAAGTGCTGCAAGGCGATCGGGTGGTACGCCGAGGAGTATCGCCGCGCGCAAGTCTCCATCAACCTGACGAACTATCGCGTCACGCCGCCGCATCTGGTGCTCGAACGCGCCCGCCAACTCGCCGCCGAGCGCGGCCTGGTGGTCACAGGCAGCGAAATCGTGGGCGTAATCCCTTTCGCCGCCCTGCTGGAAGCCGGAAAATACTATTTGAGTCGCCAGGGACGCTCGCCATGCGTGCCCGTGGCTGATATCTTAGAGACGACCGTCTATTCGCTGGGCCTCAATGACGTTGAACCCTTTGACATCGCCAAGAAAGTAATAGGTATGCCAGACCGCCCCGAGAACTCCCTGATCAACATGCGGGTAACGGATTTTGTCGATGCGGTGTCGCGCGATGCGCCCGCGCCCGGCGGCGGATCGATCGCCGCGCTGGTCGGATCGCTGGGGGCCGCGCTGGCAGTCATGGTCGCCAATATCACGCACAACAAGACCCACGATGCGGAGAAGGCCCAGCGGATTTTGGCCATCGCCGAGAAGGCCCAGCTTGTCAAAGACAGCTTGCTGGAGGCCGTCGATCGAGACGCCGCGGCGTTCAACGCCTATCTTGCGACCTTGCGGTTGCCCAGCGGCACGCCCGCCGAAAAGCAACTCCGCGAGCAGCGCATGCAAGACGGCCTCCGACAGGCGATCGACGTCCCGTATCAGACAGCGCTCAACAGCCTGGAAGCGATGCGAGTGGCCAACGATGCGGCCGCCGAGGGCCTTCGCGCGTCTTTGAGCGACGCGGCCGTCGGCTGCGCGATTGCGTTTGCGGGCGTACGCGGCGGAATCTGGAACGTCTTAATCAACCTCAAGGGCGTCAAAGACGAGGCGTTCGCCGGCGACATGCGCCAGCGCTGCACCGATCTGCTCGATCAAGCGCGGAAGTTGCTGCAAGAGAACGAATGCCGCGTCGACGCCACCTTGTAGCGCCAACGCCGCCACCGACGGGAGAAATGGGCTGCACTGGCCAACTCGGCCGTGCTACAATGACCGCCATGTCGGCTGCTGCATTCCCATCCTGCGACCGCATTTGGCTCAACGCCCGATTGGCCACGATGGACGCTGCCGTTCCGGGCGCTTACGGCGCACGCGTGGAGCACGCTATCGGCGTGCGGAACGGAACGATCGTCGCAATCGAGCCGATGGCTACCCTGGAATCGCGCGAGGTCGAAATGGAAGGGTGGGGCGGACATTCTTGTCTGCCCGAGGCAGGCAGGAATGCCTGCCCCACCGATCGCGAATCGTGCAAGACGATTGACCTTCACGGCGCCTGGATCACGCCGGGGCTGATCGACTGTCATACGCATCTGGTGTACGGCGGCAGCCGCGTGGGCGAAATCGCCATGCGGCTTTGCGGCGTGTCGTATGCCGAGATCGCCCGGCAAGGCGGCGGCATCGTGGCCACGGTCCGCGACACCCGCGCTTTGAACGAATCGCAATTGGTCGAAGCGGCGCTGCCCCGCCTTAGCGCCCTGGCGGCCGAGGGCGTTACCACCGTCGAGATCAAGTCGGGCTACGGGCTTTCGTTGGAACATGAGCTCAAAATCCTCCGCGCCGCCCGTCGGCTCGCCGGCCGCGTGCCGGTCAACATCGCAACGACCCTGCTTGCCGCACATGTGGTGCCGAGCGAATACGCCGGCCGCGGCGACGACTACATCACCAACGTTTGCGATCGCATCGTCCCCGCCGCGGCCGCCGAACGGCTGGCCGACGCCGTTGACGTATTCTGTGAGGGCATCGCCTTCTCGCCGCCGCAATGCCAACGCGTCTTCGAGGCGGCCGTGCGGCACGGTTTACCGGTCAAGGCCCACGCCGAGCAGCTCTCGAACCTTGGCGCCGCCCGGCTTGCGGCACAGTTCCGAGCGCTCTCGGTCGATCACCTCGAACACCTGGATGCCGAGGGCGTGCGGGCCATCGCCCAAGCCGGCAGCGTGGCTGTGTTGTTGCCGGGGGCATTTTACTTCATGGCTGAAACGCAGAAACCGCCGGTCGAGCTGCTCCGCGCCGCTGGCGTGCCGATGGCGGTGGCCAGCGACTTGAATCCCGGCACTTCGCCGCTGGCTTCGCTGCGGCTGATGCTCAATATGGCGGCAACGCTTTTCGGCCTAACGCCGGAGGAGTCGCTTGTCGGCGGCACGCGCGCGGCGGCGCAAGCCCTGGGCATCGCCAATCGCGTCGGAACCCTAACCGTCGGCAAGCAGGCCGATTTCCTTGTCTGGGACATCGAAGATCCAGCCGAACTAGTTTGCGAATTTGGCGCGTCCCGGCCGAGGCAGAGAGTATTTCGCGGCGAACTCAGCCATTGCTAGGGCGTTTTGCCGAAGCTAAACTGTAATCCACTTTAACAGGACTAGCTGGAGCACGTCGCTGCCTATGCCCGCTTCCAATCGTCACGATGCGTCGCGAATTATTCGCGCTCTGCGCGGCCGACAGCGGACGGCCAAGAGTTGGCTGACCGAGGCCGCCTTGCGGATGCTAATGAACAACCTGGACCCGGACGTGGCCGAGCGGCCCGAAGACCTGGTGGTCTATGGCGGCATCGGTCGGGCCGCCCGCGATTGGCAGTGTTACGACACGCTGGTCGACGTGCTGCGACGGCTCGAAGACGACCAGACGCTGTTGGTGCAGTCGGGGAAACCGGTCGGGGTCTTTCCTACGCACCCCGACGCCCCGCGGGTGCTGCTGGCCAACTCGAACCTCGTCCCGCACTGGGCCACCTGGGAGCATTTTCACGAACTCGACCGGCTCGGTCTGATGATGTTCGGCCAGATGACCGCCGGCTCGTGGATCTACATCGGCTCGCAAGGAATCGTGCAAGGCACGTACGCGACGTTCGTCGCGGCCGCAAAGAAACATTTTGGCGGCGAACTGGCCGGACGATGGATTCTCACCGGCGGACTCGGCGGCATGGGCGGGGCCCAGCCGCTGGCGGCCACAATGGCCGGCGCGTCGATGTTGGCCGTCGAATGCGACCCGACGCGCATCGAGCGGCGGCTGCAAACCGGCTATCTCGACCGCACTACCAACCGGCTCGATGAAGCGCTGCGGTGGATCGAGCAAGGGTGCCGGGAAAAGCGAGCGGTTTCCATCGGCCTGCTGGGCAATTGCGCCGAGGTGCTGCCGGAAATCGTGCGCCGCGGCGTTCTGCCCGATCTCTTGACCGACCAGACCAGCGCCCACGATCCGTTGAACGGCTATCTGCCGGCCGGCTGGACATTGGAACGGGCCCGGCGGATGCGCGGCGAAGACGCGGCGGCGGTGATCAAGGCCGCCAAGCGGTCGATTGCCGAGCATGTCCGCGCCATGCTCGCTTTGCACGCCCGCGGGGTGCCCACTTTCGACTACGGCAACAATATCCGGCAGGTGGCCAAAGACGAGGGCGTGGCCAACGCCTTCGCTTTTCCCGGCTTCGTTCCGGCCTACATCCGCCCGCTGTTCTGCCAAGGCATCGGCCCGTTTCGCTGGGTGGCCCTGTCGGGCAATCCGGATGACATCTACCGGACCGATGCGAAGGTGAAGGAGTTGATGTCCGACGATCCGCACTTGCACCAATGGCTCGATATGGCCGGTCGCCGCATTCGGTTCCAGGGCTTGCCGGCGCGGATTTGCTGGGTTGGGCTGAAAGACCGTGCCAGGCTCGGGCTGGCGTTCAACGAAATGGTCGCCCGCGGTGAGTTGGAGGCGCCGGTGGTGATCGGCCGCGACCATCTCGATTCCGGCTCGGTGGCAAGTCCGAATCGCGAGACGGAAGCCATGCAGGACGGCTCGGACGCCGTTTCCGATTGGCCGTTGTTGAACGCGCTGCTGAACGCCGCCAGTGGCGCCACTTGGGTCAGTTTTCACCACGGCGGCGGCGTGGGGATCGGCTTCAGCCAACATGCCGGCATGGTCATCGTAGCGGACGGCAGCGAGGCGGCCGCCCGCCGGTTGGCCCGGGTGCTGCACAACGATCCCGCAACCGGCGTCATGCGCCACGCCGATGCCGGATACGAGTTGGCGATCCAGTGCGCTCAGGAAAACAAGCTTGATTTGCCGATGGCAAAGTGATGTTTGTGGTGCAGGCGTCTCGGCTGCCCGAGCAGGCGGGACGCCTGCACCACAAATCAGCCCTGGAGAACTGCAAGACGCGACGAGGCCTCTCGAATGAAACTCACCCTTGTGCCCGGAGAACTCACGCTCCCCGACCTGCGACGCATTTGGCGCGAGCCGGTCGAACTGAGGCTCGCGCCGGAGTGTTATGCGAAAATCGACGCGGCCGCGGAGACGGTCACGCGAGTCATTGCCGAAGGCCGAATTGTCTACGGCGTCAACACGGGCTTTGGGCTGCTGGCCAGCCACTTGATCCCGCCCGAGGAGTTGGCCCTGTTGCAACGCAGCCTGGTGCTCTCGCACGCGGCGGGGGTCGGCCGGCCGATGAGCGAGCCGCTGGTGCGGCTGCTTTTGACGCTGAAGATCAACAGCCTCGCGCTGGGCTATTCGGGCGTCCGCCGTTCGCTCATCAAATCGCTCGTGCAGTTGTTGAATCACGAGGTCTACCCGTGCATCCCGGAGAAGGGCTCGTGCGGGGCCTCGGGCGATTTGGCCCCGCTGGCCCACATGAGCCTGCCTCTGTTGGGCGAAGGCGAGGTGTTTCATCGCGGGCGGCGCACCAGGGGCGCCGAGGGCCTCAAGCTCGCCGGCTTGCAACCGATTGGCTTGGCGCCGAAAGAGGGTCTGGCGCTGTTGAATGGGACGCAGGCCTCGACCGCGCTCTGCTTGCAGGGCCTGTTTTTGGCCGAGGATCTGTATGCCGCCGCCACCGTGGCCGGGGCTCTATCGGTCGAGGCCGCGCTGGGCAGCCGCGTGCCGTTTTACGCGCCGCTGCACGCGGTGCGCGGGCACGCCGGCCAAATCGCCGCGGCCGCCGCCTACCGCCATCTGTTGGGCGATGCGAGCGAGATCGGTCGCTCACACCAGCCGTGCGAGAAGGTGCAAGACCCGTATTCCCTGCGCTGCCAGCCACAAGTAATGGGCGCCTGTTTGACGCAAATCCGCAACTCGGCCGACATCCTGATTGCCGAAGCCGACGCCGTCTCCGACAACCCGCTGGTGTTTGCCGAGCAGGACGCGATCTATTCCGGCGGCAATTTCCACGCCCAGCCGGTGGCCTTTGCGGCCGACAATCTCGCCCTGGCGATCGCCGAGATCGGCGCGCTCTCGGAACGCCGCATCGCGATGTTGATCGATTCCAACTTGTCGAAGCTGCCGCCATTTCTGGTGGAAAACGGCGGGCTGAACTCGGGCTTCATGATCGCGCAGGTGACCGCCGCCGCGCTGGCCAGCGAAAACAAGAGCCTGGCGCATCCCGCCTCGGTCGACAGCCTACCGACCTCGGCCAACCAGGAGGACCACGTCTCGATGGCCACGTTCGCCGCGCGACGGCTGGGCGAAATGGCCGCCAACACGGCCGGCATTGTGGCCGTAGAGCAACTAGCCGCGTGTCAGGGTCTCGATTTCCGCGCCCCGCTGAAAACGTCGCCTCTGTTGGAAGAGGCCCGCGCGCTGCTGCGCCGCGAGGTGCCATTCTACGATAAGGACCGCTATTTTTCGCCCGACATCGAGAAGATTCAGCGTCTGATCGAGAGTTCCGCCTACAACGTCTTCATGCCGCTCGGGCTGCTGCCGTCGTGGGGAGCTTGACGTCACGGGCCGGCTTAGGGCCGGGGATCGATAACTGTCGGAATGTCGCCTTTCGCTTCGCGAAAGAACGCGACTTTCGCGCCGCAATCTGGGTTCAGGCAGCGATGAAACTGCCAACCGCCGCGGATGGTGCCCCCCCGTCTTGGGACGCGGCGTGCGACCGGCGAGAAGATCGTCCCTCTGCTCTAGCCAGCGATTCAAGGCCCTTCGGGGTCAGTCCACGGGCCGAAGTAGTGGAGCCGACCACGGATCTTCTTCGCCCATACCCCGGCGGCATGGGCAAACAGGGGAAAGTCGGGGTGTGGTTTGGCGGGCTTGCGGGCCGGCGAAAATTGGTTACACTTAGGCATTATGGTCGTCGCTGCGCAGCATCTCGTGGTTTCCAGAACCCGCCCCCGGTTGGGTGGTGTCTACAGCGGTCGGGTGTAAAAAAAGGTGTAGTAGAGTCATTGCAGAGAATGCGGGAATTGTCAACGATGCCGCAAAAATAAGGCTTTTGCCAGCGTAGCTTCAATCGGCAGAGCACCGCATTCGTAATGCGGGGGTTAAGGGTTCGACTCCCTTCGCTGGCTCTGATGAATCTCGAGCGATTTGTAGGGGGCGACGCCCGTCGCCGACCGTGTTTTCGCTTTCTATCGGCGACGAGAGTCGTCTTCTGTCAGGTGATGAGGAGCAGTCCGCGATGCCGCAAACCATCGAATTCGATCTGAAACAAACCGTGCTGCAAAACGACACGTTCGGTCCGCGTGAAGTTCGCCAGATGCAGGAGGCGATCGCCCGCGACTTTTCGCAGTACGCCGTGCTGCGCGATGCGGTCGGCGAGCTGCAAAACCGCGAGGAGCATACGCCCGCCAGCAACGTTCGACTCGGCGTCTGTTTGTATCTGTTGGGAAGGTACTATCGGGCGATTGAAATCCTCAGGCAGGGCGACGGCGGCGCGATGACGCACTACTACCTGGCGAAGTGCCACTTCGCCCGGCAGGAGTACCACGAGGCGCTGGCGAGTTACAAGGCGGCCGAGAAGGCGGGCTATGCCGCCGGCGACTGCATTCTCGGCGAGGCGGAAGCTCTTCGCTATTCCAACGATGCGGCTGGATCGCTGCGAATGTTGGATTCGCTCTCCGGCGCCATCGAGCAGACGGCCGAGTACCTGGCGCAGCGTGCCGCCACGGTGGCCGCTCTGGGCGGCAATCCGCAAGAAGTGGTCGCGCTGTACGAGCGGGCGGTTGAGACCGATCGCAATCATCCCGGCGCCCTGTTCGGCTTGGCCCTGGAGAACGACCGCTACGGCAACGACGACACGGCGTTGGAATTGTACAAGCGGGCGGTCAGCCGCTTTCCCACCCACGTCGGCTCGCTGGTAAACCTCGGATTGCTCTATGAGGACCGCGAGCAGTACGACAAGGCGGCGCAGTGCTATCGCCGCGTGCTGGACGTTTATCCCGACCACGCCCGGGCGCAACTCTTCTTCAAGGACACCGAATCGTCGCACGAGCAGTATTACGACGAAGACGCGGCGAAGAAACGCGACCGGATGGGGCAGGTACTCAGCGTGCCGGTGACCGATTTTGAGCTTTCGGTCCGCAGCCGCAACTGCTTGCAAAAGATGGGCATCAACACGCTTGGCGATCTCTGTCGCTGCACCGAGCAGGACCTGCTGTCGAGCAAGAACTTCGGCGAGACCAGCCTGGTGGAGATCAAGGAGATGCTGGCGACGAAGGGACTGCGGCTGGGCCAATACGCCCAGGAGCGGGCCGCCGCCGAGATGTTCGAGCCCGAATCGCTCTCGGCCGACGAGCAGGCGTTGCTGGGGCGTCCCATCTCCGAGTTGAATCTCTCCGTCCGTGCCCGCAAGTGCATGATCCGCCTGGCGATCAACACGCTCGGCGACCTGATTCGCCGCACGGCCGACGATCTGTTGGAGTGCAAGAATTTCGGCGTCACCAGCCTCAACGAGGTCCGCGAAAAGCTGACAGCCCTGGGGATGAAGCTCCGCGGCGAGTAGTTGGCCCGCATTTCGCACCGCGGTGGGGCAGACATTCCTGTCTGCCGCCAGAGACAACGAACACTGGGCAGACAGGAATGTCTGCCCCACCTGACCTAGGGCCGCTCGCTCACCCCAAGTGGCGAGGAATTTGGATTGGCCGGGAAAGCACAGGGGGAGGCATGGGACGGTCGTTCTCAGCGGCGATTCCTTTGCTGTTGCTTGCCTGCCTCTTGGCGCTGGAGCCATTTGCGAGTGATTGGGCATTCTGCGACGCGGGCGAACTGGGTTTCGTCTGGCCGAATCGGCCGCCGAGGGATTGCCCCTTCCAGCAGTCGCCGCAGTTTGGCGGAGTCTATTTCACCGGGCGGCATCACGACCGGAATTACGGCGACACGTGGTATCCCTCCTGGGCGTCCGACGGCAATCTGTATTCGCCCTGGACCGACGGCACGACCGAAGGGGCCGGCAGTTTTTCGCTCGGCGAGGCCGCGACAACCGGCAATGCGGTGATGATCGGCGACGATCCGCAGAGGCTGACGGTGAAGAACACCGCGCCGCCGCAAAAAGCGAGCGCGAAGCCCTACGGCGGCCGCTACCCTTGCGGCAGTCTGGTCTACAACGGCGTCTGGTATTATGGCACCTACTGCCTCGGCCCGTCGCCCGAGGTGAAGCACGACGGCTTCACCTACAATTGGCCGGTGATGGGGCCGATGCCGGGGTTCCGCGTTTCGACCGACTGCGGCAAGACGTGGCGACCCTCGCCGCTATCGCCGGAGCGGCCGTTGTTTCCCGAGCCCGCCAGGTTCATGGGCCCGCTGAAGCTGGGCGCGCCCCACTTCGTCGATTTTGGCAAGAACATGCAGCATTCGCCCGACGGCAAGGCGTACCTGATCGGCATGGGCGCGGAAGAGAACGATCCGAAGCCGCGTTTCGCCAATTTGAGCTGGGGTTCGGCCGACCAGTTGTATCTCGCCCGCGTGACGCCGAGCATCGCGAACATCAACGACATCAAGAAATACGAGTTCTTCGCCGGGCACGACCGGCAGGGCAAGCCGATTTGGAGCGGCGATTTCGCGAAGATCCGGCCGCTGTTGGACTGGAACAACAACCTGGGCGTCGCCACCGCGACGTATAACGCCCCGTTGAAAAAGTACCTGATGTGCGTGACCGACGCATGGCCGACCTGCGCGAAAATGAGCACGTACATTCTCGAAGCCGACGCGATCACCGGACCCTGGCGGCTGGTGGTTTACATGAAGGATTTCGGCGAGCAGGCGTATTTTGTGAACATCCCCTCGAAGTTCATCAGCGGCGACGGCCGCACGCTCTGGCTCTGCTATTCGGCCAATTTCGCCCCCGACTGGAACGGTATCGCGCTGAAGTTCAATCCGCCCGGCGGGTGTTACGGGCTATGTCTGCACGAACTGCGGCTGCTGCCGCCCGGCGAGGCGACCCCAAAACCGGCGGCAAAATAGTCGATGGCCCCGCGGCAGACTTCTGGTATAATTGGGCAGAACTAAGTCGTGCGCCAATCCGTCGCGAATCGCCTTCCCTCCCAAGCCTACCCACCAGGAGACGAAACCCATGAGAATCACCATCCTAGACCGACCCGAGAAGCTGAACCGTCGCCGAATCGCCGCCGCCGTCACGATTGGCGGGGCGTTTCTCGTCGCCTTGCTCGCGTTTTCCTTGAACGCGCATGAATGGGTCAGCGGCATCCCGTGGCCCGAGCCGGCGGTGGTCGATCCTGGCCCGGTCGGCGGTCCGCCCAGCGACGCCATCGTGCTCTTCGACGGCAAGGACCTGTCGAAGTGGGACGACGCCGGCAAGTGGATCATCAAGGAGGGATACGCCGTCGCCCACGGCAACGACATTCACAGCAAGCAGGCGTTCGGCGATTGTCAATTGCACGTCGAATGGGCGACGCCGAAAAAAGTCGTGGGGAAGGGGCAGGGGCGCGGCAACAGCGGTGTCTTCATGATGGGGCTCTACGAGGTGCAAATCCTCGATTCGTACAACAACACGACGTATTACGACGGGCAAGCGGCGGCCATCTACAAGGAAAACCCGCCGTTGGTGAACGCCTGCCGCAAGCCGGGCCAGTGGCAGAGCTACGACATCGTTTTCGAGGCGCCCCGGTTCGACAAGAAGGGGGAATTGACTCGGCCGGCGTTTATCACGGTCTTCCAGAACGGCGTGCTGGTGCAGAATCACTTCAAGATTCTGGGCTCGACGGCCTGGGACGTGGCGCCGAAGTACACGGCCCATGCCGCCAAGTTGCCGCTTGGGCTGCAATTCCACGGCAACCCGGTGCGGTTCCGCAACATCTGGATTCGCGAGGTTCCCCCCTGCGACGCCCCGCCACCCCGCGCGAAGTAATCCGCGACGTAACCGTTCACAGGCCCGTAAGGTCGCCTTTCGCTCCGCGGAAGTTGCGCTGCTTTCGCGGTGCGGAAAGCGACAATGTCCGCGAGATCAGCGGCACATCACGCGCACGCCGTAGCAGTACACGCAGAACCACGGCGGCAGGCAGTAGCGGTATGACGAGCGGCAGTAGGGCGACGGGTCGCTCCACGAGCCGCCGCGGAGTACGCGCGAGGTGACGGCCGTCGGTCCCGTCGGGTCGATGGCGGGCGACTTCTTGTAGTAATCGCCGTCGTACCAATCGGCGCACCACTCCCAAACGTTGCCGTGCATGTCGTACAATCCCCAGGCGTTCGGCTTCTTTTGGCCGACGGGATGCGTCGCGCCGCCGGCGTTGTCGGCAAACCAACCGTACTCGGCCAGTTTGCTTTCGCGATCGCCGAAGCCGTACTGCGACGTCGAACCTGCGCGGCAGGCGTATTCCCACTCCGCCTCGGTGGGCAGGCCGAAGGTGACCTGGGCGGGGGCGAACTTCGCGTTGAGCTTCTTGATGAACGCCTGGCAAGCCTCCCAACTGACGCGATCTACGGGATTCTTCGCGCCTCGGAAATGGCTCGGATTGGAGCCCATCACGGCTTGCCATTGCTCCTGAGTCACCTCGAACTTGCCCAGATAGAAGGGCTTGCTGATGGTGACCTTGTGGACCGGTTTCTCGTCAGCGTCTCCTTTTTCGTCGCCCATCATGAACGACCCTGGCCGGATTAGCACGAAGCCCATCTTGATGCCGCGGCCAAGATCGAAACTGATCTCTTTCTTGTCTTCGAACGGTCTGGCAACGACTTGTCCAGGGGCAGCGCGAGGCGGCTCCAGGCTTTTCACGGGTTCGCGGCAGATGCGGATTGCTGTGAAGAGGGCAACTCCCAACAGGATGGCCATGCCGAGGGGAGAATTCAATCGCATAATGGTCTTGCGAAGCGGCTTAAGGGCCTCGAACAGAACCGGGATGCAGATGTACTCCTCACGCTCCGCGTGAGGCAATTTCGCCCCATTCTCTCCCTCACGCGGAGTGTGAGGAGTACGTTTTGTTAGAGCTCCTAAGGCGGTCGCCGTTGGAAAGCGGGTCGGGTCAAACCCGATGATAGCGACTGCCGAGGGCGTGTCAATGGTCTTGCAGCAAAGTACGGCGATGTTCATCCGCTGCGGGTCGGATGTATAATGACGTGAGCTTGCAGCGAGCGAACGCGCGGCAGCGGCGATAGACCGCCGATTTCCACGACTGATGAGAACCGCTATGATCCCATTACGTTGTATTGCGCTCTCCGCGATGGTCCTGAGTTTGCCGGCAATCGGAGTGGCGCCGAGTGCTGTGGCCGCGGAACAGGCAGGCAGTGCAGACCTGCCCTACTCCAACGCGCCTCAGCAGGCCATCGACGCCTGGCGGCAATGGAAGTTCGGCGCGCTCGTCCAATGGAACATGTCGAGCTTCACCGAGCAGGAGATCGGCTGGGCCCGCGGCGGTCGGCGCTGGGGCCTGGAATGGACCGGCACGGGCGGCGTTCCCGCGCAAGAATACGACAACCTTTTCCGCAAGTTCAAGGCCGAGAAGTTCGACGCGATGCGCATCTGCAGGGCGCTCAAAGACGCCGGCATGACGTACGCCCTGTTTTGCAACAAGCACCACGACGGTTTTTGCATGTGGGACACGAAGTTCTGCGACTACAAGATCACCAGCCCGCAATGTCCCGCCGGCCGCGATCTTACCAAGGAATGGGCCGCGGCCTGCCGCGCCTGCGGCCTGAAGCACGGCGTCTATTTTTCCCAGCCCGACTGGCACCATCCCGATTTCATCCGCAGCGAGGAATCGCAGAGGCGGTTCATCAAGACGATGCACGGCTGGGTGCGCGAGCTGCTGACGGACTACGGGCAGGTCGATGTTATCTTCTTCGACGGCCTGGGCGGATTGGCGACGAACTGGGACTCGCAGGAGCTGTTCGCCATGATTCGCCGCTTGCAGCCGGCGATCATGATCAACTGCCGCTGCGGGGCCTACGACGTGAAGGGGTTTCCCGTCAATCGTTGGATGCAACCGAGTGAGGATCGCACGGGCAACCTGCCGATGGCCCGCGGGCTTCCGGGCGATTTCGACACGCTGGAACAGACGATCTGCCGCATGCAGACCGATCGGCCCTGGGAAACGTGTATGCCGCTGCAAGATTTCAACGCCCAGTGGTCCCACTCGTCGAAGGCGAAGCTGAAATCGCTCCGCGAGGTGCTGCAAACGCTCGTGGCCGTGGTCGGACGCGACGGCAATCTCATGGTCTCGCCGCCGCTGATGCCGGATGGCTGCATGGTTCCCCGCGCGAGGAATTGCTGCGGGATTGCGGCAAATGGCTGAGGCGCTACGGCGCGAGCATCTACGACACCCGCGGCGGGCCCTACTATCCGACGCCCTTCGGCGTCTGCACGTACCGCGGCGACACGATCTTCGTCCACGTGCTCAGTTGGCCCGGCAATAGGCTCACGCTGCCGCCGATTCAGCGCAAGGTGGCGTCGAGCCGGCTGCTGACCGGCGGCACGGCGGACGTTCGCCAGAAAGCCGGCGGATCGATCGAAATCGCGGTGCCGCGCGAGCACCGTCAAGAGATCGACACGATCGTCGAGTTGAAGCTCGACGGCCCCGCGGTGGAGGCGAAGCCGGGACGGATGGCGTTGGGTTCGCTGGCGGCCGGCAAAGCGGTGCGGGCGTCGAACGTCTTTGGCAACAATCCCTGGTTCGCCCCGCAAAACGCGGTGGACGACGACGCCTACACACGCTGGACCACCGATTTTGCCACCAAGCAGGCGTGGTTGGAGGTCGATCTGGGCGAAGAAAAAACATTCAACTGCGTGGTCATCAAGGAGGACATGGACCTGATTCGCCGCTTCGAGGTGCAGGTGAAGCAGTCGGGCCGCTGGACGCCAGTTGTGGAGGGGAGCACGATCGGCGAGAACTTCCGCAAGATTTTCAATCCGGTTAGAGCGAGGTACGTTCGGCTCGCCATTCTCGACGCGGCGACTGCTCCGCAGCTTCCGGCGACGCTCTACGACTGCAATTCCCACATGGTCGCGTTCCCCGGCCCTTCCATCTGGGAGTTCCAGGTGCTCGCCGATCAGCGGGAAGAAAAGTCGACCGCAGCGGACGCAAAGGACGCAGAGAAATAGGAGGATCGCGCTGAGATCATCTCGCTCCTTGAAAGAGACTTTCTCTTGAATCTCATCCCTCTGCGTACTCGCCGTCCTCTGCGGTCGTCTTTCGCCGTCAGAGCTTCTCGCGAACCGCCTGCTGGCCGTAGAGCGGCATGTGGCGGTAATAGACTTCGAGGATCATCAGAGCCATCGCCGTGTTGTAGAGCCGGCCGCCGCGGTCGCCCAAGCGGTCGGGGAAATACCAACTGCCGTTCTCGTGGCTCTCGCTGGCTTGAGTGGCGATGAGGTAATCGCGCATCTTCTTGTTCCACGCCTGCCACTCCGGTCCTTCCCAGTGGTGCAAAACCTGGGTGGCGTAGAAATCGTAGTACATGTTCGTTTCGGACGGACCCCAGCGGTGCAGGTGGGCCACTCCGCGGTAGAGCGCCGGCCGGTCGCGATGCCAGCCCATGTACATGCGGCAGAGCAGCCCCACGGCCGTTGTCGCTTCCTGAGTGGGCATCCGCATTCGGGGAGTCAAGTAGCCGTAGCGCGAGCCCTTCTCAAACTGCACGCTGTTGAGGAACCGCTCGACGCGGCTGATCGTCGGCGAGGGGATTACCAGGTGGGCCATCTGTCCGCTCTTTAAGCACATCAGTTGCCAGCCGGTGACGGTCGTGTCGCCGGGCATGCCGGGGGAATAACGCCAGCCGCCACCGCGCAGGTCCTGTGCGTAGACGATGTAGCGGATCGCTCCCTGGGCAAGCTCTTTGAGCGACTCGTCGTTGGTCATTCCGTAGGCTTCACACAGGGCGAGCGTGGCGATTCCGTGGGCGTACATCGTGCCGTTGTCGCACAGATCGATGCCGTGCGGGGTGACCTGGGCGCGGGTTTTCAGATAGTAGACCCCCTTCTTCACGACGTCCTGGTGTTCGCCCTGGCGATGCGTGTAGCCGGCGCCGAGAAAGGGCAACAGTGCCAGGCCGGTGGCCGCGGTGGTGCTGGGCTCACTTCCCGAGTTGCGGCACATGCCGTGGCAGGGGGTCTTTTCCAGATCGAAGCACCAACTGCCGTCCTCGCGCTGGTGGGCGATGAGCCATTGCAGGCCGCGTTCGACGGCCGCTTCGCTCTGTGCGCTGCCGCCGCCGCTGGCGACCAGGCGGGCGCGGGCGGCCGGATTTCGACCCTCCCAGCCGCCGCCGGGTGCCAGCGATCCCTTTCCTCGCCCGACGGGCCGCCCGCCTTCGCCTTTGACGGCGTGACCGTTGTTGCCGCGGGCACCGGTCCCCTCACCGCCTGCTCCGCCACCGCCGTCACCGCCGCCAGGTGCCGCGGACCGATCGATGTCGATCTTGCCCGGCTCGCCAACCGGCAAAGTGATTTTTGGGGTCTCAACGGGAAGATCGACGGATTCGGCCGCAAGGGCGGCATCCTTCGCCGAGTTGACCACCGGGCCATCGGACGCAACGATCGCCGCCTGTTGGTCGATGTCGCCCCCCGAATCGCTGCCGCCATTGCCCGAGTTGGCGTCGCCGGTCGAGGCGAGCAGACCGAACGCCCCTCCGCGGGAATGGGCAGTGAGCGTGATCAGACCGAGCAAGAACAGAGCGATGGCATGAACAACGAAACTCACCAGCCAAGCCGACGAGCGGACGGCGCCGTCGTCCGACCACCAACTCGGCTCGTGCGTGGGCGAGGGGTTCGCGCTGTTTTCAGCCGGCAAAGGGGGCGGCGCCGCGACCTTCGGCGGCGGTGGAAGTTCGCGCACGCCGTGCGACTCGCCCGACTCTATGTGGCCGCCCGGAGAACTGATCGGCAGAGGCGGGGCGATGGCCCTGTCGCCGTCAGGGGGAGACGGAGGTAGTGGGGGGGATTGCGCCACAAAAACGCCTCTCACCGGTCCAGTAGCTATTATAGCCCGCCGCGGGCTTACTTGAAAGCAGGAGAAAAAGGGGGCAGGGGTCAGAGGGCAGGGTGAAAAAGGGGGCGGAACTATTTGCGGAAGAAGAGGAAAGCGGGTAATCTGTGCCCGTGCCTCGTCCATTGCGACCGATTGACGACGGATTGGTCTACCACGTGATCAATCGTGGCAGCCATCCGTCGCAGCGGCGAAACGGGGCTACCCTATGGCGAGCGCGCCTGGGTTGATCGCCTGGCGAAGCGTCTCAAACTCGACTTAGCGATACGGCCGCGTGGCCGCCCGCGAAAGGCTGCGTCGAATGAAAAATAGTGTCGCGGTAGGGACAGCCCTTGCGGGCTGCCCCCCGCACAGATCCGTACGTGAGGAATTACCTCATACGGCTCCTACCTTGGATAATTGACGATTTCTCGTACGACACGCGAACCGATGCCT
Source organism: uncultured Planctomycetaceae bacterium (assembly GCA_963823895.1). GTDB lineage: Bacteria > Planctomycetota > Planctomycetia > Pirellulales > Thermoguttaceae. The sequence goes on along the minus strand of CAWGNG010000018.1, from coordinate 109,125 downwards.
CGCTCTTCCGGCGCTGTGTCCGGCGCAAGTAAGGTTCATGCGGCGTTCTCCTTGGTCGGCCCCCTTTCCTCCACGGGCTCCGCAGCCGCCATCGGGCCAGCCTTGTTCGCCCGTTTCCTCGGTACTATGGAGCCGTCCGACTCCCTGGAATCGTGCATGTTCGGCGTGCGGCCAAAGGGCCTTCCCGAACCGGCCCGTGCCGTTGTCTGACGAGGGCGTTTCCAGGGTCTCCCGGTTTCCGTGCAAAGAGTTTCCACACATGCACAGGGTCTCAGACTCCGCGGCGTCCACGGGCGGCTTGCGATTGGCGTCGCTCATGGTGTTGCCTTCCCCTTGTCAGAACAAGGTCGGCACGCCGGAAAGATGATTTCGGAGCTCAATGGCTGGCCTGCGTGTGCCCTTGTCAACGCTTCACCCGTCGTGTTACCATAACCGGCGCATGACTCAGGGTCGGGACGGGTTGCTGGCCCTTTCCCGTACGGCTCTTTCATCCGCTACTCCCTGCCGGCTTTGACCGGCGCTTTCTCTGACCCCTTTTCCGCCCCGATGAAGATTTGTCCCTCATCGGCATCATCGAAGGACGGTTCGGAATGCCGTGACGATGGCCTAGGGTGCAGGAAAATCGTTCTGACCCCTTTTCGCGTCCCTCCTTTTTCTCCTCCTCCTCCGACAGTTACCTCCGGGGACTTGGGCTAATTCCATCGCGTCTAAAGGTCTCCTGAAAAGCCGCCTTGCGTTGCGCAATCGTCTCCGGCTTGAGACCGTCTCGCAGGGCATTTGCCAGCTTGGCGTATCGCGGGTACACAACTACCTGCAAGACATCGACATCTATACGATGCGACACGGAGGTATGAGAGTAGATGTCGTTGTTTCCAAAATCTGTGGAGTAGACGAACTCCGAGACTTGCTCCGTACTTGGTCTAGCTTTGTAGCAACGGACGTTCGCCGTCTCCCGCAGACGTGACGATTCAGAGTCTCCGCGGTCCAATAATTCCGGAGTGAGAGCAACATCCCATCGACCGCGCGAGTCGCTTGGGTAAGGACCATCTCCCAGAACGTCGGCATGCTGGCGGATGCTGTTGCGGAGATGGGCCAGCACCCATGTCCCCTTGGCAAAGGCGTTGTCCCCAAAGTACTCCGGCGTGTATCGAACCAGCACGATGACCTCCTCTCGCAATTGAGGCAGAAACGCGCTCTTCAGATTGACTGCCTTGATCGACCACGCGACCGGCGACAACTCGAATACCGGCCGTGTAACTGCGGGAGCCGCCGACGGGTTCGCATTCCCCATCGGGATAGCCGGTGCCACGCGCGGGGGTGGGGAGTCCGGCATTCGTTGTCCCGTCACATTTTCAGCGATACGTTGCGCAAGGATCCCATGCCAGCGGTACATCTCATTGGCATTGCGATAGTAGAAATTATCTTGCGTCGCAAACACGCGGAGAACTCGAACGTTGTTGACCGAGGACTTGCCGTGCGCGCTGGGAGCAACCGCACTATCTTCAGCCAACATAGAGTCGCTCCAGACGAGTACCGTGCTTGTGAGCAGGAACAGGACGACAAGGCACGACGCACTTTGGACCGTTTGGGGTTTTGAACGCATCGCTATCCTCTCGTTATAGGCAACAGATACTCTGGTAAGGCAAGTCAGAACCCTCTTCTCTCACATATCGCCCTAAACGTGAACCTCCGCGTCGCTCCGCTCTTGGCCGGCGTATTTTGCTCGGATCGGGGCAACGACTTCCGCCAGGAACTCATCAACCTGTTGCGGTGCGCGGCCGACGAACTGTGTGGGCTCGGTGGCGGCGGCGAGATCGACGTTGGCGAAGGACGGATCGGCGGCGAGGCGGTCGAGGAGATCGTTGCGGCCGCCTTGCTCTTTCACGACTGCCGAACCCGCTTGGCTGTGGCGGCGGATGCGCTCGTGGAGGTCTTGGCGATCGCCGCCGGCGGCCACCGCGGCCATGAGGATGTTTTCCGTGGCCATGAAGGGCAACTCGGCCTGCAAATGCGCGGCGATCACCTTCGGATAGACGACCAGGCCCGAGGCAACGTTCTGGCAGAGGATCAGCACGGCGTCGGTGGCCAGAAACGACTGCGGGAGCGTCAAGCGGCGGTTGGCGCTGTCGTCCAACGTGCGTTCGAGCCACTGGACCGAGGCGGTTTGGGCGGCGTTGGATTCGAGACTGATGACGAATCGGGCCAGCGAGCAGATCCGCTCGCTCCGCATCGGGTTCCGCTTGTAGGCCATCGCCGAGGAGCCGATTTGATCCTTCTCGAACGGCTCCTCGACTTCCTTGCGACTGGCCAGCAGCCGCAGATCGGTCGCCATCTTGTGGTGCTCTGGGCGACACCGGAGAGATTGCCGAGGACGTAGGAGTCGATCTTCCGCGAATAGGTCTGCCCACTGACGGCGTAGGCGGCGTCGAAGCCGATCTTGCGGCAGATCAATTCTTCAAGCTGCCGCACCTTGGCGTGGTCGCCGTGGAAGAGTTCCAGGAAACTCGCCTGCGTGCCGGTCGTCCCCTTGTTGCCCAGGGCTTTGAGGCCGGCGATGCGGTGCTCGATTTCGGCCAGGTCCAAGGCGAAATCGTAGGCCCAGAGACACGCCCGTTTGCCGACGGTCGTCGGTTGGGCGGGCTGAAGATGGGTGAAGCCGAGGCAGGGCAGATCGCGGTATTTGGCGGCGAAGGCGGCCAGCGCGTCGATCACGGCCGCCACGCGGCGGGCGATCATCTGCAAGCCCTCGCGCAGCAGCAGCAGGTCGGTGTTGTCGGTCACGTAACAGCTTGTGGCCCCGAGATGGATGATCGCCCGGGCGTCGGGGCAGAGGTCGCCGTAGGCGTGGACGTGGGCCATCACATCGTGCCGCAGTTTTCGCTCGTAACCCGCGGCGGCGTCGAAGTCGATGTCATCGACGTGGGCCTTGAGCTGGTCGATCTGTTGCGGCGTGATCGGCAGTCCAAGTTCCGCCTCGGCCTCGGCCAGCGCGACCCAAAGCCGCCGCCAGGTGCTGAACTTCCGCTGCGGACTCCATAACTCGCTCATCTCCGGCGAGGAGTAGCGAGAGATCAGCGGATTGTCGTATTGAAGGGGATTGTCGGACATGCGGTTATTCTACTTCCCTCATGCGAGGGAATCAATCGGGGCCGCGGCCGCGGAAAAATGGTTGCAGGATCGCGTTTTGTTTGCTACGATGGGCATTCCTGCCCGACTGTGCCTTTTCGCACCGCCGATCACCACATCCCGCCTCAATAAGGAGAATCGCTATGGCAAACACACACGAGCACGCGCACGATTGTTCCCAGCACTGCGGCTGCTGCGCCTCGGTTGATCGGCGCGACTTCATGTCTACCGTTGGGCTGGCTTCGCTGGCGGCGCCGGGCATGTTCGGCCTGACTTCGGCCGTGATGGGCGGCGAGCCGGCGGCCAACGCGAAACCCCGCATCCGGGCCGTGTTTCTACGGCCGGACGCCGACCGCGGCGACTGGATGAGCTGGCCGGGAGTGACCTACGACAACAAAGGCGGCCAGGCCCTGTTCACCAAGATCATGAGCGAGGCCGCCGACAAGCTGGGCGTGAACCTGGAGGTGAGCGACGCCCCGTTGGTCGACGTGGCGGCGATCGACAAACTGCTGGCCGAGTGCAAGAAGAACCCGCCCGACGGCGTGATCGTCAACGTGATGGAGCTCGGGCCGCGGGAGTATTGGCCGCTGGCCAACAAGTTCGCGGCCGAACGCGGCAACATTCCCACGATCATCTTCAGCCAGATGGGCACCGCCTTCACCGGCCACTTGCAGGAGTTGCGGAAGGCAAAGAAGTGCTACACCGCCTCGACGCAGGACGCCGGCTGGTTGGCGACTGCTGTGAAGCTGCTGCACGCGATGTGGGCTATGAAGACCACGCGGATCTGCATCATCAACGGCGACAGGACGCACGATCAGCGGCTCGACGTGATCGGCACGACGCTGCACTATGTGCCGCTGGAACGCTGGATCGAAGAGTTGGCCAAGCAGGGTACGACGGCCGAGGTGAAGGCGTTGGCCGACGAGTTCGCCAACACCGCGCAGAAGATCGTCGAGCCGAAGCCGGCCGATCTGATCAACGCGGCGAAGACCTACGTCGTGGCCAAGCGAATCATGGCGGCGGAGAATTGCAACGGGATTTCGCTGAATTGTTTGGGGCTGATCGGGGCCCACCGCATCCCCTGCCCGCCGTGCATGGCCTGGCAGCGGTTGAACAACGAAGGGGGCGTTGGCACTTGCGAGTGCGACTGGAACGCGGCGATTTCGCTGCGGCTGTGTGCGCTGCTGACCGGCCGGCCGGGCTTCATGCAAGACCCCGCTCCCAACACGGTCAACAACACCTTGATGGGCGCCCACTGCACCTCGGCCAGCAAACTCCGCGGTTTCGATCAGCCCGCCGTGCCGGTGATCCTCCGCAGCCACACCGAGTCGGACATGGGCGTCTCGCCGCAAGTCATCTGGCCGGTCGGCGAGCAGGTCACGGTGATGAAGTTTGACGGGCCGGGCAAAATCATCCTGGGCACGGGCAAGATCGCGGCCAACATCAATACGCCCCCGTGCGGCGGCTGCCGCACCTCGATCGAGGCGCAGATGGACAACGTCGCCGACTCGCGCGACTGCAAGGGCTTCCACCAACTGTTCATCCTCGGCAGGCACGAGCGCCTCTTCCAGACCTACTGCCAGTTGGCCGGCATCGAGGTCGTGCCGGTTTAAGAGCGGTAACGCGATGAGTTGGACCAACGCGGCACGTTGGGGCGGCAGAGCAACTGCCGCCCCAACGGGAGGCCGTCTAGCCGCCGGCGGCACGGCGGCGAGCGCAGGGGTCGACGTTCCGTCGGCCGCTAAACGGCCGGATGCGAAAATCTGCTATTGCGCCCTCGCCGCGCCGCCTATGGAACGACTCCGCCGCACTCTGTAGAATGGATCAGTCCGCATTTCTAACCGCGGTGGGGCAAACATTCCTGTCTGCCGCGAGAAAGCACGGCACATCTGGCAGACAAGAATGTCTGCCCCACCGGAGACAATGGCGCACATTTTCCCCGATGGTGAGAAATGCGGGCTGGAAAGCGGCGTTGACTCGCGAAAAGCGTAGGATTCAAGGACGAAATCATGCCGGCCCAATATGTGATTGGTTTCGATCTCGGCACGACCAACAGTGTGCTGGCCTCGGCGGCGTTGGATGCCGACGAACCGCGGCTGGAACTGCTGGCGATCCCGCAGCTTGTCGCCGCCGGCACGACCGAGTCGTTTAGCATGTTGCCGAGTTTTCTCTATCTGGCCGCGGAACACGAGGCGGCCGGGGCCCTCGATCTGCCGTGGGCGGCCGGGCGAGAGTTTGCCGTGGGGGAGTTCGCGCGGCGGCAGGCGGCCGAGATGCCCGACCGCACCGTGGCGGCAGCGAAGTCGTGGCTCTGTCATAGCCGCGTCGATCGCCGCCGGCCGATTTTGCCCTGGAACGCCCCGGCCGAAGTGCCGAAGATCTCGCCCGTTGCCGCTTCGCAGCGCTACCTGGAGCACATGGTCGCCGCGTGGGAGGCGGTGCATCCCGAAGCGCTGGTGGCCGAGCAACTCGTCGTATTGACCGTGCCGGCCTCGTTCGACGCCAGCGCCCGCGAGTTGACGCGCGAGGCGGCCCTGGCCGCCGGACTGCCGGACGATCTGGTGCTGCTGGAAGAACCGCAGGCGGCCGTCTATGCCTGGCTGGCCGCGACCGGCGAGCGTTGGCGGCGGGCGCTGGCGGTCGGCGACACGCTGCTGGTCTGCGACGTCGGCGGCGGAACGACCGATCTGACGCTGGTCGGCGCCGCCGAGGAGCAGGGCGAGTTGGTGCTGCGCCGCATCGCCGTCGGCAATCATCTGCTGGTGGGCGGCGACAACATGGATCTCGCCCTGGCCCATCACGTCGCCGGCCGCTTCGCCGAGAAAGGGGTGCGACTCGACCCTTGGCAGTCGGTCGCGCTGTGGCATTCCTGCCGCACGGCCAAGGAGACGCTGCTGGGGCCGAAAGGGCCGCAGACGCACCCGGTTTCGGTCCTCGGCCGCGGACGGAAGTTGATCGGCGGGACGATCTCGGTCGAGGTCGCCCGCGGCGACGTGAGCGACTTGCTGGTCGACGGCTTCTTTCCGCGTTGCCAGGCGACGGATCGTCCGACAAGTGAGCGTGTGTCGGGTTTTCGCGAGATTGGGTTGCCGTTCGAGTCGGACACGGCCGTCACCCGGCATTTAGCGGTATTTCTGCAAGCCCACGGCAACGAGTCGGGACGGCCGATCCGTCCGACGCACGTGCTCTTTAACGGCGGCGCGTTCAAGGCCGAGGCGTTTCAGCGGCGGCTGTTGGAAGTGCTGGGCGAATGGTTCGGCGGCCCTTCGCCGCGTTTGCTGGAAGGGGAGCACGATCTGGACCACGCCGTGGCCCGCGGCGCAGCTTATTACGGATGGAGCAAGCATCGCGGCGGCATGAGGATTCGCGGCGGCACCGCCCGATCGTATTACGTCGGCATCGAGACCGCTGGCCTGGCCGTGCCGGGGGCGCCGCGGCCGCTGCGGGCGCTGTGCGTGGCGCCGATCGGCATGGAGGAAGGGACCGAGAGCGACGTCCCTTCGGCCGAGATCGGCCTGGTGGTGGGCGAGCCGGCCCATTTCCGCTTCTTCAGCTCCTCGGTGCGAAAATCCGATCGCCCCGGCGATGTCTTGCCGACCTGGACGCCCGACGAGCTTGCCGAGACCGATTCGTTGGAAGCCGCCCTGCCGCCCGACGAGTCGATCGACGAGCCCTACGTGCCGGTCCGATTCCACACGAAGCTTACCGAGCTTGGGATGTTGGAATTGTGGTGCGTGAGCACGACGAGTGAAAAGCGATGGAAATTAGAGTTCAGCGTGCGGGAAGAGGGGTAGGATTGTGTAACGGATGTCGATTCGGCTTGATTCAGGGATGTGGTTTTGGGGGCTTGCGAGTCGCTGAAGATAGGTTAAACTTAGCGATATGGTCGGCTTCCTGCAAAGGAACGTGACCTGTTTCTACTCCCGGCCATTGGCGACCTATCGGCTGCCGAGTATAAAACAGGTGCAGTTGCTTCTTTGCAGACAGCCGTGCAAGTGCCGATTATTCACGAAAAAGGCGCTACGGGGGCGTAGCTCAATTGGTTAGAGTACCGGACTGTCGATAGAGCCCGGCCAATTCTGTACACTCCCTAGAAACCGCCCAAAGCAGCTTTTTTCTAAGGCTTTTCTGCACGTCAGCCGTTTGGGCTTGTACACTGTACAAACGTGTAAAAACGGGGGCTGTCGGGTGTAGTTACACCCGGTCCCGGGTCTGTACACTACTTGCCAAAAATGGCCGGCGAGGTCTGAGAAAAGATCGGCCACTGTTGGACCCGTCTGTCCGTTTCCTACCGGCATCAGCGTCAACTCCGATACCCCGGGCGCGCCGAGGCTAGATTGGCAAGCCCCACCGGGGGGAGCGCCAGGAAGTCGCAGCCGCTTGCTGCCGGAACCTCGATAGCGGATGGTCACGTCGAACGTGGTTCAGCCTCCCCGCTGGAATGCCCTTCCTGCGCCAGAATCGGCTTGTGACGTGGGGTTTGGACGCATGGCGCGGCTATGGTGGTCTTTTGACCCGTCCGGGCATGCCCGGGCCGAAAACCGCCAATGGCAGGCGTTTTTTGAGGGTAGGTGGGTAAATCGTCGAGATTCACATCCTCACTCGGCATTTGCTCGGGCGTGACCAACACGGGACCACGCTTGGACAGAATGGTCTCGGGCCGTGCTCCGAACCGAAACGGCCACAATTCGCAGCGCGTCGAATGGGCCCCGTCACAGGGGCACCAGATAATGTACTTGACGTTGCCGTCAGCACAGTCCTTACAGTAAGCCCGAATGGCCTTGATTGGTCGGCGCGGGCCTTGGGTTGGCACGTGTCCCATCCGGTAGGGATGCAGCGCGCAATCCGCGCATTCGCAATTCCGAACATCTGCCGCCGTCTCTGAACAATCCCGGCAGCACGCCCGAATCGCTTGAAGTGGGGAAAGTCGCTTCTTGTTCATGGCTTATCCTTTCGCCAATTGGGCTCCCCGGCTGTCGGCAAGCTCGGGTTGGTTGTCGTCCACGGGCAGGCCGGCCGCCGCCCGAATTTCTGGCGATGGGGCTGGGGAAAAAAACACTGCTCCCGCACTCGTCAGAATCCATCCTCCACGCTCGCCGATTTTTTCAACAAGACCGCGACGAACGAGATCGTTCAGATTCCACCTGACGGTTCGTTCTGGCATTGCGAGGCTGCCAACAAGCGATGCCGTGCTAACGGCAACGGAGTCTAAAATATATATTTTAGGATTCATTGCCGATAATTCGCCCTTTGATTCTCCTTTAGGATTCGTTGCCGATAGCCTTCTGATCTCCGCGAGAACCTTCAGCCCCGTTTCGGCCAACGGTTCGATGTCAGAATCGAGCAACGGAAGCCCAAGCGGCTCGTTGCTGAGTACCACCACGGGCACGCCGTTGGGGCAGATGCCGCGGCCACGGCCGACAGCCTGGATTAGTTCGGCTCGAACCAAAGCCCGGTAGGCAGCGTGCCAATCGTGGTCGCGGTAGGCCGACGTGCGGATGGTTCGGCGTTTGCCAGCGACGGTGATGCCCGACCAGTAATCTCGACCCCATTCGCCATCCCTTTCAGCGGCTTGGGTCCGGCCGGTCTGAATGAGCCGTAGCGCAACCGCTGAAGGCGGAACCCGCGGCGTGCCCAATACAACGATCATGTCGCATTCGTCGATCCAGCGATTGCTTGCGCGTCCCTCCCCGCTGTGGTAATACTCGATCTTGGCAATTCTCCGGCGGAATCCTTCGTCAAGAACTGGCCCTTTGCGAGGAGTTCCCTTGAACGTGGGGACATGGCAACGATGGCAAATAATCCCTACCCGTTGGGCGTTTTGAAACATGGTGAAGAAACCGCGCAATAGGTTCACCACGGTCCCCGGACTGGTCGATAGCTTCACGTCGATAGGAATCTGTACCGCGGCGTGTTGTTGTTCCAACCGGCCCCTTGGCGTCATGTCCGCCACGGGCCGGCCGGCTATAGATTCGATTTCCGCGGCGTCGGTTGTCGCATCGTTCAGCCAAACCGAAGCATCGTCGGGTAGTGTGGTCTGCCATACTGCGATGATGCTTTTCTTGATCGTGGTTTGTCTGCCGGGCCCGAAGATTCGATCAACACGAATTGTGATTTCGTGCAACTCTCCAGCGGCCAACGCCCTGACCACGCGAACTGGATCGGCCGATGGGAACACACCCGAAGATCGCATCGCGGAAAACAGCCAGGCGTCAACTAGGCGAGGAATGCCGGCGGACGGTGGCCGGTCCAGGGCCGTCGTGTTGTCTGTCTCCTGCAACTTCCTGACAAGCGATTCCGCCGCATCCTCCATTCGCCAGAGGAAGCAGTACAAGTCCATATTTCCGGCGTCACGCGCGGAGTCCTTGGCGGTTCGGGCGACTTCGGCCACCCGATCGAGCCCGCAGCTTACTTCTGCCACCGGCCGCAGTAAGTCGGTTGGGCTTTCGTGAATCGTGACGTATCGCCGACCCTTCGCCATTCCAGCCATGCCCATCTGTGCTCGCTTATGCGTGCTGATTCGATGGTCGGCCGCCTCTGCCGCCTTCACCAATTCGCTGTAGTCGCACTTGCCCTTGCACGGGCATGACGGACAGACTGCGGCTGAGGCGCTCAGCCCAGACTCAAGAGCCCTTGTTGCCTCATCGTAGTTTGAGCATGTTTCGCGGTTCTGTTCGGGATACGCCTCTGCAAGCAATCCAGATTGGGCATAGATTTCTCTCACTTCCTTGCCATTTCGATGCGTGGGTGCAACCGTCAAGCTGGTTCCGGCTGCCCTCACCGCCGGCAGATCGGCATACGTCTTGCCGGCGCCGGTGGGTGACGTGTCGAGGTACACGCCCGGCTGTCCCACCGATTCGACTCGCACTCGTGACAGATCGTGGCGGTAATCTTCAAGCGGACGCGGCTTCGGCGGAAGCTGCATGGCCTGATTGACGAGACACCGAAACGCATCTTCGCCAAAACGAACAATGAAGTCGTCGGCCCCCATTTTTGTCGGAAGACTGCTCGACGATTCACGTGGGCCGACCGGCAGATCAATCAGGCGAACATCGGTCCCAAGATCGGTCAACACGCGGGCTAACTCGGCACGGGCATGGTTCACATTGGGGTTCCGGCGATCATCGGTGTCGAAAATGATTCCAACCCGTCGGCCGCGCCACACCACTCCAGCAAGATCGTCAACTAGTTCACGCGGATCGGACTTCGGCTTTTGCCAAGCCCAAATTCCGCAGAGTCCCAGACAAGCGGAGCCCGACTGATGGATCGCCCACGCCTTTTTTTCGCCTTCCGTCAGAAACAGATCAATGGATGTATCAGTCGCCGCAGCCGCGGCTGATGGCGTGAATAAGACACGGGGCGAGATTCCGAGCGGCGACTCGTACTTTATCTTCTTGCCCTCTTTGTCCGTCCGCGGCTTCGATGGTTTGATCCGTGCAAAACCGTTTGGGGTGCCGTCGGCATGAACAAACGGAAAAACGAGGCACGGTCCTAACTGCACTGCGGGTCGGTCCCAATTCAGGATGCGGGCTACTTTTGCTGGATCGAGTTCCGTGTAGGCCCCTGACTCGACAATCGTGGCGTCCGTCCACGCGGATCCTCGCAAGTCGTCAGTGTCATGGGGCAAGAGCATGGGATACTACCGAATGGCTTTCTGCTTTTCTTGCCGCTGCTGCCCAGTTGCTCTGTTCATCTTTGAACCTCAAAAGAATTCGATGACGTTGGGGTCCGCCCGTCGCCGACGCATCCGTGGCGATGGCGGCTGGACGGCCCTGGCGGCCTCGAAGAGGGCCAGATCAGCCGGGCTGATGCGATAGCGCGGCCGGCTGGAGCCGTTGCCGACATTGACGGCTCCCAACTCGCCCTTGCGAATCCAGCCGACCACTTTGGCCGGATCGACGCCGAAGCGCTCCGCAACCTGCGGCGGGGTCAGATAGCGGGTGGAGGCTACTTGCATGACGAAACCTCTGCGACGGCATCCCGCTGCTCGGCAATGCGAAGTAGCTGCCGGAGCAGTTTTGCTTGGCGGAGGTTCGCGGTCAGTTGCCGCCGAATCTCGTCCGGCTTGGGGACCTTTTCGAGATACTGACTAAGATCGGTGTTAGATTCCGGCATGAAAGAAACCTCTCGTTTACCATGCGACGATCAGCATCGTCGTTTTTCATGGTAGCCGAGAGGAGCCGGCAAAGCTGTTGCAGAGTTGTGGGGCGTTCTGTGTTACTTCTGTGGGTGCTGCAAGAAGTACACTCCGCCGTTTCGGATAACCTTAGTCTTGCATCCCGTCTCAATAATGAGGGACAGTCGGAGGTTTAGATCCTCGACTGCCTTGTCGATTCCCCGATCGCTGATCTTCTTCTCTTTCCATATTGCTTGTCGCAACTGTTCCCGGCTTACCGGCCCGCGTTTCCAGAGGTAGAGCAGTATTGCTCGGCTGTTTCCCCTGGTCTTGAGGACGAGAGTCTCGTCGGGATCGGGAATGTCGGGATTCTCCGCAGTTTGGTCCTTGGGCGGCGTGATACGCGACCGCTGTTCCTTCACCTTGGCGTTTTCCCATCGAATCCGCGCTAAGATTGCCGTGGCATTGAGCCCCCAGTGCCGGAGGTCGGCAACGTCGCCGGTCCACGGCAAGACGCGCGGCTTTCCGGGAGGAACCCGCCGGAGTTTAGCGCCGCAGTAATGGAGGATGGCGTCCGCCACGGCAGGCACATGCTCACGCTTGAAGAGCGGAAATCCGCCGCCCTGGTCGGCCAGCATGTTGACGAGTGGCCGGCGGTAGCGGTAGATCATTCCGACATTCTGACGCTTGCATGGTACTGCTCGCTCTCCCTCTTCAGACTTCACCAGCCATGTTGATCGAAGGTACACTTCGTTCCATGCTTGACACACAACATCGAGCGCTAGCTGCGCGGCAAGCTGGTGGGCGTTGCTTTGGGTCATTCCTCCGCCAGAGATTTCGCCGGGAGCGGTCGCGTACGCGCCGAGGATTTCGTTTTCCAGCCCCGCCCACAGGAACAGCCCAGCCCGAAGGCCGGTATTCATCGCAGTCACAAGCACTGACTGAAGGTCCCAACGATCCTCTTCAGTGCGTCTAGCGTTCTCTGCATAGAGACAGGCGTGCCAGATCGCTTCCAAACACCCCTCAGCCAGAGATGTCAATTCATCAAGATGTTCCGGTCGCAAGGTTTCCGGCGTAATTGCTTCGGTCGGCAAGCGGGGGCTGACCGCAAAACGCTGAATAGGTCCACAATGTCCGTCAGCAATGATCTGTCTATGCAATTCCCTGGCAGCGATCGCCTCGGCCGGCGTAGCGAGAGTGCTCTCGGGGCGAACAACAATTATTGTGTCCTCTTTGGAGGGTGCAGTCGCCCGATGCTTTTGCCGCATGATGTCACTACCTGCAAGCGACAAGCCTGAAGAAAAACAGCGCGGCGGCCGGTCAGGTATTCCGGGATTCGGGCCGTCGCCCTAGCCGCGCCGATCTACGGTGTTCTCGGGCCGGTGATCGGCGGCGGGCCAGGACAGGTGGGAGCCGACCTTGCCGCCGGTTGCCGCTTGGCCGGAGCGCTACGGGCACTGCCGACCGTCCCGAAACCGCCAGTCTACCAGAAGCGGGCTGAGTCAGTCTACTTAACCGCGCCGCTGGTCCTAACAGAGTGCTGTTGGTTTACCGACGAATTTACCGGTTTTTCGCCAGTGGGCGTAAGTCCAGCCCGGCTACGCAAGGCCATGCGCCGCAACAGATTGAAGGAAATGGCCGCCAGTTGGGTTTAAGGCTATGAGGTGAGCGAAAAATCTGTGGGCTGTCGGTACCCTTTGCCTACAACGGCGTCGAATAAGTTCTCGAAACTCATCAGGGTATCGACCACGCCCGCGGCCATCGCAGCCGGCAACCGGCACTTGCCCTCTTCCGGCTTCCGCGTTCGCCAAACGAAGTTGTAGTACGCCAAGAACATTGGCGCAGGCGGCCTCTAGGTTTTCCAGCTTCTTGGAGAAGCCGAGCGACAAGCGTGTGAAGCCTTGCTACCGGATCGCTGGGTGGCCGCCAATCCTGAGCATCAGCTTGACCAGCGGGAAGAAGAATCCCGCGAAGCCCAAGTTCGTCGCCGCCGAAAACGGGCCGCGCGCCGCCTTGCCGCCGCCCAATAGGCGGCTTTTCCAAGGACTCTTCCCAGTGTCCGGTGTCCGCGATAAGATCAGGGCGAGTTGCGTTTGCTCAAGATTCCTGCCATTCGGCAGGTCCATTCGCCGTCGTGGTTCGGCGCGAGAATCGCCAGGCCAGTAAAATCTTTTATGGGAGGACAGGTTATGAGAAACTTCGTGGTTGGGTGCATCGTGCTTTTCGCAACGGCGGCCACCGCTTTCAGTGAGACGAAAGAGCCGCCCAAGAAGCTTGCGGTAGACCTGGGCGGCGGGGTGAAGATCGAACTGGTGCTCATCCCGGCGGGCGAGTTCAAGATGGGCAGCGGCGAATCGGCGGAGGAGACGGCTGCCTTCTTCAAGAAGAACTACGGCATGGATTTTCTCACGGCGGATTCCTTCAAGGACGAGCACCCGCAGCATCGCGTGCGGATCACGAAACCGTTCTATTTGGGTACGTACCATGTCACGCGGGGCCAGTTCCGCCAGTTCGTCAAGGATTCGGGCTACAAGACGGACGCGGAGAAGGGAGACAATCCGGGGGCCTATGGATGGGACGCCAAGAAGAAGACGTTCGATTTCAACAAGGATTACTCTTGGCGGAACGCGGGTTTCGAGCAGACCGACGAGCACCCGGTGGTCAACGTAAGCTGGAACGACGCGGCGGCCTTCTGCAAATGGCTCAGCAAGAAGGAGGGCGAGACCTATCGGCTGCCAACCGAGGCCGAGTGGGAATACGCCTGCCGCGCCGGGACGACAACCCGCTACTACAGCGGCGACGACCCGGAGACGCTGGCCAAGGTGGCGAACGTGGCCGACGCGACAGCCAGGGCGAAGTTCCCGGACTGGAAGTGGACGATCAAGGCCAGCGACGGCTACGTGTTCACGGCTCCGGTGGGAAAGTTCAAGCCCAACGCCTTCGGATTGTACGACATGCACGGCAATGCCTGGCAGTGGTGCGCGGATTGGTATGGCGCGGACTACTATACGAAGTCGCCGACGGACGATCCAACGGGGCCTTCGAGTGGCTCGTTCCGTGTGCTCCGGGGCGGGAGCTGGTTCCTCGTCGCCGGGGGCTGCCGTTCGGCGTACCGCCCCGACATCGGGCCTGGGCTCCGCAACCTCATCCTGGGCTTCCGTGCCTCCCTAGTTCCGGCGGACAAGTAAGGTGAGCGAGCGAAGCCGGTGCGCAGTCCGAGCGTAGGCCCGAAGCGCAGCCGGGCCGTAGCCGGGCAAGCACAGGCGGAGTGAGTGAACCGTGCAGAACAAGGTGTTCCTCAGTCCAGGGCGAAGCCCTGGCGAAGTTTGGTCGGCGTATTGTTCACCTGAGCAAAGTGCGAAATGCAGTTTAAGTTATTTACGATCCCGGCGACGGGGGATGCGGGAGCGGAGGAGGAATTGAACCGCTTCCTGCGGTCGAATCGTGCCGTCTCCGTGCAGAAGGAGTTGATCGAGAACGGCGACACGCCTTGCTGGTGCTTCTGCGTGGAGTATCTGTTGAACGGCCCATTACCGGAGGGAAAAGCGGGGGGCCGCGCGTGTGGACTACAAAGAGATCCTCTCGGCGGACGATTTTAGGGTGTTCGTCCGCTTGCGGGAGGCCGGCAAGGAGTTGGCTGCGAAGGAAGCGATCCCGGTATACGCCGTCTGCACCAACGAACACCTGGCCGAGATGGCCAAGAACCGCGCCGCCACGATAGCCGACCTGAAGACGATCAACGGGTTTGGGGACGCCAAGGCCGACAAGTACGGGGAAGCTTTCCTCGCGGTGGTCCGAGAAGGGATTGGGCACAAGAATGAAACGGGCGGGTGAGCTTATTGAACGCATCGCCAATGCCGACAACCTGCGGCTGGCGTTTTGGAAAGCCTCCCGAGGCAAGCGGGCGAAGGCGGAGGTCCTTCGCTTTCGTGCCGATCTGGATGCGCGGCTGCGTATCCTGCGCGAGAAACTGTTCTCCGCCTCCGTAGCCTGGGGACCCTACCGAACGTTCAAGGTCTACGACCCGAAGGAGCGAATGATCTGTGTCGCCCCCTTCCGCGACCGCGTGGCGCAGCACGCGATCATCAACGTCGTGGAGCCCCACTTCGAGTCGTACCAGATTCACGACAGCTACGCCTGCCGAAGAGGCAAGGGGTTGGACGGAGCCATCGCTCGGGCAGTTTGCTTCTCCCGGCCCGGAGACTGGTACTTGAAGATGGACGTGCGGAAATACTTCGACAGCATCCATCACGGGGTACTGAAGGAGTTGCTGCGCCGCCGGTTCAAGGACCCCGCGCTGCTGGCCCTTTTGGACGGCGTCATCAACAGCTACGCGGCGTCGCCGGGCCGGGGCGTACCGATCGGGAACCTCACCAGCCAGTTCTTTGCCAATCACTACCTGGCCACCCTCGATCATCGCCTGAAGGAAATCATGCACTGCCGACGCTACGTGCGTTATATGGACGACTTCGTCGTGTGGGACTCGGAAAAGGGTCGCTTGCGACAAGTCGGGCATGTAATCGCTGGATTCCTCGGCGACACGCTCAGGCTGGACTTGAAGCCAGTCTGCTTGAACAAGTGCTCTTGCGGCATGACCTTCCTGGGCTACCGTGTGTATCCGGGGCATGTCCGGCTGGCCGCACGAAGCCGAAGCCGCTTCCGCCGCAATCTGGCCCAGTACCACGACAACTACATGAGCGGTCGATGGACGGAAGGTGAAGTCGCCCAGCACGCGGAGCCGCTCGTGGCATTCGTGCGGCGGGCGGAAAGCATGACATTCCGCCACCGCGTCGTTGAAAGCATCGAGGGGTCTTGTCCGAAGGAGGCTCGAACCGCGTGAACCGGGGCGGGAGCTGGAACAACGACGCCAGGAACTGCCGTTCGGCGAACCGCAACAACAACGAGCCTGAGAACCGCAACAACAACCTGGGCTTCCGTGCCTCCCTAGCTCGACGGAAATTGGAACACGTCCGCCGAACAGGACAAGGTCCCGCCCCCGACCAGGCCAGTGCCGGATCGGGGCAAAACCGCAAGGCCTGGCGGGTCTGGTAGGGTCTCTGGAAAGAGGCTCGAAGGCCCCGCCGGGCATTTTCTATAGGGTTCGGCGGGAAGTCCTAGGAACCACGCCACCGCCGTTGCTCTTGCCCGTCTCGATTATCGCGACTTGCAGTGTGGCCCGGCAGCGGAGTTGGGGCTGCGATAGGCACTGGCGATTCTTTGACGCTTACGAATCTGGTAGGCAAGGGTTGCGTGGATCCATTGTGTGTCCAGGTCTCTCTCTCCACGCCGCTTGAGGCTAGGTGCCTTCTTGCGGTCCTTGAATCATGGAAGAAGCAAGGGCACATCGAACTGACCGGCGCTTGCGTTCAGGATCCGCAGAACCTGACCGCAAGGATTAAGTTGTTGGAGCCAGCGAAGAGCGCAAAAATGCCAAATGTCGCTGGAATCGCAACGAGTGACGCCGGCTGTGCGACAATCGATCGAGGTGACGTGCCGATGTGAGATTGTACTCTCGCAACAGTGTGTCGACTTGACATTTACTAAGGGCCGAGTACTAACCCTTATGATGGATAATGATCTTGCAGACAACCTAGAAAGGGATCGAGAGATCATAAGAACGTTTCTCGCCGACCACGCAGCCAAGCTCGCAGTCCACCTGGAGGAGTGCTCTAAATCCGCAGACGGAGACCCGTAGATGATCTTGAAGATGCGATTGTCAATCCTGGAAAACCACCCTTTCTCGGCAATCCTGTCTACTGTGGTGTCAGATCGAACGCTGATTTCGTCCGATTGGTAGGCTTGCCCAATGTGAAGGCGATTTCTGCTGATTTGTGAGAGGGATATATACGAATGGTGTGGCGCTGCTAAAGGCCCAAGGGGTCCGGTTCATTCTCCGCTGGGAAGTGGGGCCCCTGGCGCTGTCGATGACTGCTCGCGCAAGGTCGGACAAGCGCGCAGGTAGAGCACGTACACAGGCGAAAAGTCGAAACGAACGTTCGTGCTTTTCAACCGTCGAAACGGCGCACCAACCGTGTAGCAAAGCCATTGCGCAATGTCATGCTTTTCTGTACACCATCTATACGCTTGTAGTCGTGCGCAGCTCCGCGTAGAGTGGGTCGATTTCGATTTTGACGGCCCTGGAATCGCGCGGTTTGCGTTTCGACCGATCGTCGCATTCCGGGTCAAAACGGCCGTTGCGACGCAAGCGGCGCGATTCTGGCCCCGTCGGCGCGGCCGTTTTCGGCCGACGGTCCGTTTTCGGTCGGCCGCGCTTTTTGCCGGTTTCACCCCATTGCTAATCGCGTTGGAGCCGCGCACACATACACGCACGTACACCTGCGAGCGCGCGGCACGCGCATGCGCGGTGCAAACAATCCGCGCTCGCTGGCGAGTGGAAAATTTATTTTTTTCAAGTCGTTGTGCCGCAACGACTTGCGACACGTGGTAAAACGGGCGAGATTTTTTGTAAGTCGTTGCAGAAAAACGACTTAGCGCGGTGTTCAATTTTGCGGCACTTTGGTTTAGGTAGGGGGCGGTTGATTTTCTTCCGCCCGCCAAAAAACGGCCGATGGCACGTTGCCGCGGCATAGAGCAACCCTTTCCTGTAGGAGTTTTCGTCATGGCTATCGCAACAGCATCCCCCGTCGTCAGTGATCGTGAGTGGAACGCGCACATCTTGGCGCAGCTTGCCGGCGGCAAGCTTACTCAAGAGCAAGCCCTTGCGCAACTCAAGACCGCTCCCAAGAGCAACGGTGGCCCCTTGTCCTGCAAGCAGAGTGAGAAGGGCGCCGTCTCCGTCTATGGGCTCCAGAGAATGCCGGTCACGCTCTACGCCGAGCAGTGGGAACGCCTCTTCGGATTCGCGGAAGAGGTCAAGGGCTTCATCAAGAGTCACCCCGACCTTGCCCGCAAGCAGCGCAGCTAGACCGCGCCGGACAGTCCTGCCCTACCCCCAGCATCGGAGTGCTGGGGAGTGGGCAGTGCCGTTCGGGACAGTGCTGCATACCCCATGACCCCATGTAGGAGAGTAGGAGAGTGGACCATGACGATGGACGTGGCCAGATTCAAGGCGCGGCAGAACGCCTACCAGTGGCGCAAGCCCTGCTGGATTGTGCTGGATGCGCTTGAGCGCGGACTGCGGCTCTTCTGTGGACCGCATGAAGAGTACCTCGACAGCGAACCGGGACGGTTCTTCCCGCTGGAGATTCACCACCCCGAGGGCGCAGCGGAGAGCATGATCGGTTAGAGCGTGTAGCGCAAGAGCGGATAGTCCACTGCCCGTGGTCGAGCTACTGAGAGGCTCGGCCACGGGTTGTTTACTAACCGTTACCCCTTTCCTGTAGGAGCAGACCGATGCGCTGTTACTATCTGCTGGTCTGGTGTGAGGATTCCCAGCGCTGGTGGCAGGCGGATGAGTGCGAAGATCGCTCCCTCCGCCGCGCCACGGCACTGCTGCATGGCCGCAATCCACGGCTGGTACTTCGCGGATTGACCGCCGTAGTCGAGCACGCCGAGCTTGCGGAAGCCCTGACGCGGCATCCCCGCGGACAACGGCAAGAGCTGCGCGAGGAAATGGCCGCAGCGTAAAGCGGTGGTGGAATACGCCCACTACTCCCCGGCTCCGGTGCAGGCCCGAGCCGGAGTGCAGTCAGCGTACCCGGCGGGCGCGAACTGTCTCGCGATCTGCGCCGGTCCCTCTGCGCATGGAGCGCGCAACCGTGTGTCCGATTCGCGCAGAGACCCTCGCACAACCCCGTTTTCTTACCCTGTAGGAGGTCTTCCATGATCGAGAGAGAGTATGACATCAGCGGAGCGATCGTCTTCTGGTCGCTCCAGCCCACCCCGTACCAGGCGGTGCGGGAGGTCTTTACTGAAATGGGCTACGCCGATTGCGTGCCCAATCCCCGGACGGACCAGTCCGCGCTGGAAAACAGCATCCGCGCGGTTTACGGCACGCGGAACAAGACCATCGTCAGCCGCAAGCAACCGAAGCGGAACGGCGTGGAGTTGGTCAACATCGAGCGAAGTACACAGCGTAACGGCTACGTCACGAACTTTGGGGCCAGGGTGCTCGGCAGCCGGGTCAAGGCCGACTACGGCTTCGCCGACGAGTGTGCCCTGACCGAGGAGTTCCTGAAGCTCAAGGCCCGCCTGACCACCACGGCCGTAGGCCAAGCGCTGGTGGCGGTGCTGGAGAAGATGGACGGCATGACCGGCCTCAAGCCGGGCGTGTACTACATCCCCGAGCACCACCTGAAGCGCTGGAAGGAACTGGCGGAGCGGGTCGAGGGCTGCCAGGAGGGCAACAAGATCACCACGGCGCGGGTGGCGATGGACGAGGGAACCGCCCGGACCATTCGGGATACCCTGACCCAAGAAGTTCAGGAGAAGGCCGCCAAGCTCTTGGATGACGTGTCGAAGGGGACGCTCAACGACGCCCAACTCCAGAGCCGCGCCAAGGAGGCGCAAGCATTGGTGGACCGCGTGACCCTCTACAGTTCGATCCTCAACGAGGGGCTGGAGGGGCTGAAGAGCGTGGCGCAACTGGCCAGTGGCGCAGCGGCGGCCGCAGTCATGCAGGACTTCGCCGCGGGAATCGGGATGTGCGCGTAAGCGGGTAGGGCAAAGCGTTTCGTTACTGCCCCGCCGCATTCGTGCGCCGGGGCAGACCCGAATCTCTTTACCCCATAGGAGCAGGATCATGCCCTGTAAGACCACACCCAACCTGATTTTCTGGACGGTGGCGCAGACCGGCAAAGTCACGCCGCTGGTCTCCGGCCCGCCCGGCTGCGGCAAGTCGAGGACCGTCGAAGCCTTCGCCCGCGCCATGTCGCGTCCGTGCTATACGCTGATCGGTTCCCTCCGCGAGCCGGCCGACATCGGCGGCTATCCTTATCCCATAAGGATAGAGGGAGGCGAATCCTACATGGCGGTCATGCCGCCAAGGTGGGCACTGGACTGCTCAATGTGCCCGACCATCGTGTTCATCGACGAGTTGACCACCTGCCCGCCGGCCGTACAAGCGGCGCTGCTGGGGCTGATTGCCGAGAACCGTGTCGGTGACTACACGCTCTCCGCTGCCACCTGGAAGCTGGCCGCCTGTAATCCGCCCGACTGCGCGGCCAACGGTTCCGAGATTGAGCCGCCCGTGGCCAACCGCCTGCTCCACCTGCCGTGGGAGACGGACACCGAGGCGTGGATGCGGGGCATGGGTAATGCCTTAGGCTTCCCGCAGCCGAGCTTTACCCCGCTGCCCGCGGACTGGGAGAAGTGCATCGGGCGGAACACTTCGCTCATTGCCGCGTTCCACAAGCACAAGCCGGGACTGCTGCAAGCCTACCCGAAAGACAGGGCCAAGACATCGGGGCCGTGGCCCTCGATTCGCTCTTGGACCAATGCGGCCCTCTGCGCCGCGGCAATGGAAGCGATCGACGCCGAGCCGCTCTTGCGCTACCGGGCCGTCGCCGGTTGCGTGGGCGAAGAGGCGGCGCTGGAGTTCCAGACGTGGGAGCAATCCCTCGACCTGCCCGACCCGGAAGCCTGGTTGGCGCAAGCCGAGACGGCCAGAACAGGGGCGACTGCCCTTGCGCTGGACGTTCCGCCGCGCTGCGATCAAGTCATGGCGGTGCTGGCCGCGCTGGTGGATCGGGTCAAAAATCACAACCTCGGTCCCAACGGCAAGCCCACGGAAGGACGCTGGCTGGCGGCGGTGGACTGCTTTTCCGAAGTGGCGAAGTGCTGGTTGGAGCCGGCGATTGCCGCGGCCGGCCCGCTCTACTTCGCCGTCCCCCATGCCTCCGTGCTGGCCAAGACGCCGATGGACTTCAGCAACACGGTGCTACAGGTCCATAAGAGCATCATGGCAGCAGCCTGATGTTTCTACCCGTGCTCTGGCTGCGGCTGTGGCTTAAGAAGTAACTCAACGAAGCGGTAGAGTTCAGGATGCTCATTCCTCGTGATGAGGCGAATGACCTCCACTCCGAATCGGACCCATCCCCGGCTCAATTCTCGACGGTGGCGGACAGCAGCGAGAAGCAGCTTTGGTTCTCCGTCGCTCCATAGACAAACCACTACCTCTGACACCATGAGGAAATGGTGGGTAACAAGACCGATGCCCTTGCCGCTGATATCCTTGGCGATGGCAGCGAATGCCCTGTCCGTGTCAGCAGCGTCTCCCGCCATCGGAACCACTAATGCCGCGATGGCCAGACTGGAACGCGGCTCTGATCGACGTTCCGAAAGGCAGACGGCTTTTCCAGGGCTAGCCTGGATGTCCAACTGAAATGAAGGCGGTTGTACAGTTGCTTCTTCCGCCTGAGGCTCTGAGAGGAGCATACAGGTGCGCCTCCGCTTGGAGTTGTCGCATCCTGCTGGATACAGACTCGCTTGCTATGTCCCCATACAAGTCTACCTTGCAAAAAAGGAAACAGCCTGATGAACCAGAAGCTCGCTGAAGCCCGAATTCTGGCTGCCCGCAAGATGCCCTACATGACGCATCAGGTGATGACGCTTATTCCCGTGGAGCGGCCGGGCTTGGGAACGATGGCCGTGGATGAGTACTGCCGGCTGTACTTCGATCCGGCGTTCCTGGAAGGCCGCGACCTAAAGCACTTGGCGTTCGTGGTGTTGCACGAGGCGATCCACGTTTGGAGTCGCCACGCCAAGCGGGCACTGCGCCTGCTCGGCGCGAAACCGGCCAACGATCGGCTGGAGATATGGCGGCAGGCCGTGGATGCCGCGGTGAACGACGTTTTGGAGCAATCCGGCCTGCGCTGCCCTGATGAGGGAATCACGCCGGCCAAGCTGGGCCTGCCCCGCAACAAGACAGCGGAGGAATACTTCGACCTGCTGATGCAGAAGGCGGACCGAGAACGGGAAGAGCAGGAAAGAGCCGCCCGCCAGGCCGAACAAGAGCAAGCCGGCCAAGAGCAGGCTGGCGATGAACAGGCTGAACAGGAGGATGCCGGCCAGTCCAGCGACGAGCAGGGCCAGCATGAGCAGTCCGGCGACGCAGATAACACCGACCCGGAGAGTGCCAAATGCGACGGAGAGGGTCAGGGCGACCAGAATGCCCAAGACGGCTCCGATGCGTCTGGCGACGCCAAAAGTGACACTGACTGCCGGGAAGATGGGCAAGGTCAGGGCGATGGCGATGCCCCGGGGCAGGGCGAACCGTCAGACATCGGCGGCAGTGCTGCGGATGGCCAACCGCGGCCGTGGGAGGATGGCCCGCCGTCGGCAGAGCATCCCGGCTTGGCGGAACACGACCAGAACCTCGTGGAAGCCGCCGTTGCTAAAGCCATCGAACAGTATCAAGAGCAACGGGGCCGTGGCAGCGTGCCCGGCGGATTGGCCCGCGCCGCCGCCGACTTGCTTCACCCCAAGGTTGACCCGGCCAGGGAACTGCTGGCTAAGGTGAAGTACGCCGTGGGCTGTACGTCGGGTTTCGGCGACTTCACCTACCGCAAGTTCAACCGACGGCAGCCACAAGGCGGGGCACTATTGCCGGCGCACGTCAAACCCATTCCCCGCGTAACCGTTATCGTCGATACCAGTGAGAGCATGGAACAAAGCGACCTTGCTTTGGCGCTGGGCGTGATCGGCAATGCCCTGCGCTCGCTGCCCGATCCGCGTGGCCTGCGGGTCTTGGCCGGCGATACGGCCGTGGCCTGTGCGAAGAACGTCTTTCGCCCCGAGCAGATCGAACTGGGCGGTGGCGGCGGGACCGACATGGCCGCGATGATCGTGGCGGCGTGCGAGGAGCGGCCGTCACCCAAGGCGATTCTGGTTGTGACCGACGGTTACACCGGCTGGCCAACCGCGCCGGTTCGTCCGCGGGTAGTGGCCTGCCTCACGCAAGCCGGGACCGCGGAAAGGGTGCCGAAGTGGATTGATAGCGTTGTTCTGAAGCCGGCGGATTAAACGCGCCGCCGTCGCCAAGCGAAGGCGAGCAAGCACAGCCCGCCCATAACGGCTAGTGCGATGCTACCGGGCTCAGGAACACTTGCCACGCGGAACCCCATGAAGTAGTACTCGTACGACGGATTGCTGTAGTAGCTGCCGCCGGACGAGGCCAAGCCGGAGTAGCTGTCGTCCCAATAGCCGCCACGCAACCCACGCGTCGTGGCAACTGCGGCTTCATTCCACTGCCAGACATCGCCGCCCATATCGAACGAGCCGTATGGCCCCGGCGATGCCGCAAACGCTCCGACCGGCGTCAGTAAATTCGTCGGATCGGTGTAGCCGCCGTTATAAAAGTTGGCATTGTTCGTGCCCGTCGAAGAGAGGATGTTGCTGGGCGCGGTGTTGCTCTTCGTCGGGTAGGTCCAGTAGCCACCGGTACCACCGTTCAACGTCAGGTCGTAATACGCCGCCTTATACCATTCGTTTTCCGTCGGAATGACGTAGGTGGCTCCGAGGTTTCGATTTATTCCCATCACCGCAGATTGAGAGGTCGCGCCATTAAGCGTGTACGCGCCATTTTCGGTTGTACTTGCGTTCTCCACCCCACTGGTCAGTTGACCATTTTGCAGCCAGTTGCAGAAGCGCGCTGCATCGCCCCACGTGACATCGAATATCGGACAATTGGCGGCCTGAGCGTAGCTGCCCGTAACTGCGTAGCTGTAACTGCCCGGACTGCCGCCTTGCGTAATTCCCACAGTCGGCATGGAACCTGTGATCCACGGAGGATAACCAGGCGTCACCGCCATGTAGCTGTTGTAGAGTCCGTAGGTGTCCGTCTTGGCCACGGCGTTGAGGAACTGGACATATTGGCCCACCGTCACGTCATACTTGCCCATCTGGTAAACGTAAGGGACCGAACCGTGGCCGCCGTTCGACGTATCCGCCGCATTGCCCGGATCGCCCACGGTGACGAACTCAAGACTCGCCTGTCCCGTCCACGTTCCCGTCGTTGGGTCAAGCGTGCCACCCATATTGAACACGTCGGCCTGTGCCGAACCGGCAGCCAACACCATCATCGCCGCCAGAATCATCGAAGGCAGGTTGTGCAGCTTCCTTTGCCGCCGACAAGCGAAGGCGAGTAGGCTGATGGCACCGATGCCGAGCAGGACGAGCACGGAGGGTTCAGGGACCGTCGTTACGGCGTAGCCGCTCAAGCCGGTTGCGGTGAAGCTGGCGAAAGTGCCATCGTAGGTCAAGTCGGTCGGAACATAAGCTGCCCAAGAAGTTCCGTTGTAGCTCCACAAGTCGAGGTCATCTGTCGAATAGCCGGAGCCAACCTTGAACGAGAAATAGATCGGATCGCCCGGCGTATAGCCAGCGTCGGCTGAAAAGTTCCAACCGCTGAGAACCGATTGACCGGGAGCGAGAAGCCCCTGTAGGGAGTTCAGCGTGCCACTGTTCATTGCTGTGGCCGTGAAGTTCAACGCCGTGGAAGTTGGTTTTGCCAGGAAGCTCGCGCCAACCTCCCAGCCCGTCCCGCTGTCGTCGATCAATGTACGCTGCACGGATGCCAAATCGAGCGCGACCGGCGCGCCGGACGTACCTTTCGTGACGCTAGATGCCGTAAACGTATGACCAGTTGCATTCCAAGTTCCGCCGACGGCTTGATAGGTGCCGGTGCCGCTCCATGCTCCCGCTGAAATTGGCGAGTATTGAACGCCGTCCGTCGGAACGCCCGCTCCGGCCACGATGCGAACGATGCCATCATTCACGAGAGTCCCTGTTCCGCCGCTGACCGTAAACTGACTATTGCGACCTACGTCAATTGACAGCAATGATTGGCTGTTGCCGATCAAGACGCTGCCTGCTGTGACAACACCACCACCGGCGATGCTGATTGTCCCTTGGCCGATCTGGCCAAGTGCGAGCGAAGAGACATTGGTCCATATCGAACCGACACCCTCGACTGATATTAGCCCGCTCGAATTCGCATAGGATCCGAGATACGAAGCCGCACGGGTGGAATTAACGACGACACTGCCACCGTCAGTAATCGAAAGTGTCCCTCTCCCCATTTCACCAACAGATAGCCCCTCGGAAGCGATCCACTTCGAACCCGCGCCGCTTACAACTGCGATAGCGCGAGGCGCTCGTGATCCCCATTTGACCCGTAGAGGAGGACTTGACGACGCCACCGTTTACGACGTTCAATGTCCCGGTGCCAGAGTAAGCGACTTCGACGGAGTAAGCGAGGTCATTCCATGTTGAGCCGACGCCATCGACCGTAACGGTTCCGCTAGAGCCTTGGCCGTCACCGATTTGGCCATAGCCGTTTGCGTTGACAGTACCGCTGTTTGTGATTCTCAATACCCCGGAACCGTAAAAACCAATAAGAGGTTGGGAGCAGGTCCAAGTTGAATTTGTCCCATCGACTGTCACTACACCAGTTGAATCAGAGTAATAACCGATATAGCCGCTGGTATTGCTGAGGCTCCCGCCACTGGTGATCGAAAGCATCCCGCTGCCACTATTTCCGATGTAGAGGAAGGTGGCAGCCCACGTCGAGCCGCTGCCGGTCACGTTTACCATCCCGCTGCCCACGCTGCCGTAGCCAACGTAGCTGGTTCCCGAGAGCAGGTCGCTGCCGTTATTGACCGTCAATGTGCCGCCGGCAGTATTGCCGATGTAGCCAGTCGTCGAGCTTGTCCAACTGGACGGATTTGCCGGAGAAACGTCACCAACTGGTGTAATGTCCGCGCGGGCCAATGCGAGCGGGAAAGCGAGACAAGAGCCAGACAAGATGAGAAACAACCTTGGAATTCGCAGAATCCCCGGAATCATTAGACTACGACGGAGCACGGCAGCACCTCCCCTGGAAGATAGACCAATGCAGCGATGGACTGCCGAAGAGAAGATGCCCGCATTGAACAACGGGCTGCTATCGCTCCGGCCGGTGCCTCTTCCCTGCCGATTAGCGATAACTACGAATTTGGCACAACCAGGGCCGGATGCAATCCCCCCGGTGGGTAATTCTCCCTGAATCTCGGCGGATATGCGTACCCCCCACAGAACCGGCGATCACCGCCGGCGCGAAGGCCGTGTTCCTCGGGTCTTGCACCAAGGCTGGGAGAACCACTGAAAACCCTCAGACTGGCCGCGACGCCAGAGGAGAAGTAACCCAATGCCCGATGAATTGTGGAGTGACGCCGACATCATCGACAGCTACACCCGCCGGCAAGCCATTGAAGACGGCGTGCTGGTGCAACTGAGTGGCCCCGGCTACGAAGGCGACCCCTGGGTGCCGGCGATGGTGGCGGAGGCCGGCTTCCGCTACTCCGTCGCCATGACCGCGACGGCGTTTTGCCGCTACGTCGCACCCTTGGAAGGCGATGGCGAGGAACTGGCCACCTGCCAAGACATCAAGGGCCGCCTGTGGGACGTGCTGTGGATGCTCAAGCTGGCAATCCGCCGCATCCAGGCCCCTCGCCCCATTCTGCACTTCAGCCTGCGAGTGGTCCCCAATGTCCCGGCAAACTACTCGAAGCCCAACCCGCCAAGGCCCAAGCTCGTGCATCTCAAGGCCGTGTGCGGGCCGGACGACGACGGCTCGCCCTGTCTGACGATCATGTTGCCCGAAGAGGACTGAGTACGATGCTGACCTTTCCCAAACGTCCCCGGCGAGACCAGACCATCGCCGCCGATCAGAAGCTCTGGACGAGCAAGTGCCGCCAGTACCGGGTGGCGTTCTCCCGCTGCCGCTACGGCCCGCATGATGAGCGTGGGATTCCCGACGTGTGCTACGCTCAACACTTCGACCAGGAGTTTGGAGTATGGGATGTACTGTCGAGACACCGAAGCCGAAACGCCGCCGCCGAAACGCCGCCGCAAAAGCCTGCCAACGACACGCCCGTATGGCGAACTGTCCGAAGCACGGGAGGTCCGATTCGTGAGATGCCGACCCCGCAAGACACTGGCGGACATCCTGACAACCGGCTGCCCGGAGTGCGAAGGCCGGATGCTGATTGCCTCGGCCGGCTTGGTCTGTGAAAACGGCTGCGGGCGGCTGCTCTACTGTTCGACATCCCAACGGCAACAACTCTGCCGCAGCTTCCCCGACTTGGTAATCGAGTGCGTTCCCGTGTCCAAGATGAAACTCTATTCGTACTGAACCCTGAACCCCATTGGAGACCATGCCATGCGATTGTCACGTTCCTATCAACCCCGCACGCTGGACGAAGTAGTCGGGCAGCCGGCCGTCATTCGCCGGCTGAAACGGCTGGTGGCGTTGCCTCAGCCTTGCTGTCTGCTGTTCGAGGGCCTCGGCGGCGTGGGCAAGAGCGCCACGGCCAAGGCCCTCATTCAAGACCTGGGCGTCTGCCCCTTCTCCGGTTTGACCGAGTATTCCGCCAGCAACTTGAGCATCGACGAGGTTCGCCGATTGTTCGGCCAGACCTTCCGCTACAAGCCGATGGCGGGCAACCCGTGGCACGTCCTCTTGATCGAGGAGTTGGAACTGATCGTCAGCCGACACGTTAACGCCGCGCTAAAGGATGAGCTTGGCGAGCAGCACATGCCCGAGCGGCTGATCGTGGTGGCCACGTCAAACGACGCCAGCGGATTGGACGAGGCGCTCTTGCAGCGGTTCGAGGTCTTTCCCTTCTCGGCCGGCCCGACGTTTGCAAAAGCCTGCCAGGAGCGGCTGGCCTGGATTTGGCAGCAGGAAGCCGGCCCCAATGTTCCCATGCCGCTGGGGATGGAGCAAATGGGCTGGCGCAACGGCAATTACTCGATGCGGCGAGCGATGACGGCCTTGGGTGGGGCGCTGGAGTTGCGGTGCGGGGAGGAAGTGGCCGCATGAACGCGAATGACAATTCCGATGCGTTCACCCTCGCCAATCCGCCGCCGCCTCACAAGCCTTGGCGTGGAGAGCCGACCGAGCAATGCCGGCAGAAGGTGCTGCTAGCCGGCATGGACTGCCCGCCGGGGCAACTGGACCTGTTCAAGACGGATGGCGAGGCCGCGGTGGACATCGGCGTGGGTTGAATTACTCGCCTATGCTCTACGCCCCCGTCGTCGTCGCCAAGCGCAGCCCCGCAAGCCGATACCTCCGGCAAGCAAGAGGGCGAGGGTCGAGGGTCGGAGCCAGAACAAAGGCTCGGCTATTCCCGCCCAATACTCCATCCCCAATAAATGTCCGCAATGGCGAGTGCGTCCGCCGTTGGTGGACATAGGTGCGGAGTGGGTTCAGGCAGTTTGCCGGTCGTCAACGTTTTGCTACACGCCGACGACGAACAAACAAGAACCCGCCGAGTCCCAGCAGTGCCGTGGCGAGGAGTGTTAGGGTAGCGGGCTCGGGGACGGAGGTAATCTGTGCGGCCAAGCCGGTGCCCTGCCATGCGTAATAACTTCCGTTTTCAGATGCGACGCTAAAGTCGATGGTGTCCCCCGCCTGAAGGGCAAGCTGGAGCGAAAACGGTGCCGTGGTTCCCCAGGTCGTGCCGAGCGTAGTACGTCCCCACACTACGTTGGAGTTCTCAGCGACTTCCAGATAGGGCGGCAGGTAGTTGCCGGGATAGTTCCGGTCTACGGTTTCAAAGTACCCTGATATCGCCCAGAGCCCCGCACTAGGAGCAGTCCAGCGAACATCGGCATCTAACGACTGTGGGTCGAGATACAGCACGTTGGCTGGCTGGGCCGTGTTACCGCTGTTGTATACGAGAGTGCTGCTTGAGGTGTTCTTGACCATGCCGACCCAATCAGGCGCGCCTCGGCCGTTCCCCCACTGCAATGTGTTGGTGGCACTTTCGGTCAACGCCGTTGACGACAAGGGAACCAAACCGTTGGATGTGCTGCCGAGATAGCTCCACTGCCCGTTTGGGTTGGCCGCCGTAGAAAAGTCAGAAACCGCATCATAGGCTGTCAGTTGCGTGGTAGAGCAAGCCAGGATGACGAGGCTGACGACGGCCACCACCCGAACGAAACGAAGGAGCGAAACAGTCTCACACATAACTTTGCTCCTCTGAAAAGCGGTCTTGGAAACGACAGAGATCGACGACACCACCTTTGGATTGTTCAACCTTCTCATTGCTCACTCCCATCAAAGTTGCGGGCGACTTGTCGCCCTGGAATCGAATGGAACACCCGATACGATTGACCGACATCGGAACTTAGCAGCGACGCTGCCGAAAAGACCGGCACGGCTGCAATGTCGAAGGAGAACGCCCCAGAGCAACCTCGCGGGCGATTATCGCTTCGGTCGGTGCCTCTTCCCTGCCGAATGGCGATAACTCCAAGGTAGCAAATCAAAGTTGGTGGTCAACCCCCTCCCCCGAATTTCATGGGCGGAACGGGAAGGCTGGAAAAACAAGCCCGGTAGGCCAGCAAATTCTCGACGATTGCCCAAAAACGATACGAGGATACCGTTTCTATTTCTATTAGCGAGAGATCAGGCCATGCCGTGTGCGGGCTGGGCGTAGGGGTACGCTGATCGCCTGCCATCGAACTCCTACTCGGTGGCAGGCTGCCCGCGCACGGCCGTTTTCTGCGCAGACTACTGAACCCCAGAAGAAGGAGATAATACGCCATGACAGTCTACGGCATAACCCGCGCCAGCACGCGCAAACAGCAGTTATCCCCAGAAGTCCAGGCGGAGATGATCCGCAAGCATTGCGCCGCCGTGCAACTGCCCGAGCCGACGATCCTCGACGAGCCGCTGGGCACTTCCGGCCGGACCACGGACTTTCGGCACCGGCCCCAAGGTCGCTGGCTGCTGCTTCACGCCCAGCCCGGTGACGTGGTTGTGGTGACGAAGCTCGACAGACTCGGCCGAACCGCCCGCGACATCCTTGACACGCTGGAACAATTCGCCAAACGGGGCGTGCGAGTGATTGTGATTCAGTTCCTTGGCGGCCAGAACATCGACATGGACAGCACCGTGGGGCGGTTGGTGGTAATCTTCTTCGCCGGATTGGCCCAATTCGAGGCCGACATGATCGGCGAGCGCACCGCCGAGGCGCTTCAGCGGCGCCGGCAGCAAGGGCTGGCCTGCAACCGTGCCGGCTTCGGCACACGCAAGGTCGGCAAGCGGAGCGAGTGGGACATGCAGCAGTTGGGGTACATCGCCGAGATTGCCGAGCGGCTGGGCAAAGGGGAGGACGTGGTGCTTGTGGTCGCCGACTTCTGGGGCCGCGGAATCAAAGATCATCGCGGGCTGCTGTGGGGCCAAGTGCAGCACAAGGATGGCAACGGCGACGGCAATGGCAACGGGGATGGCGACGGCGCAGAACAACGGCAAGGGCAAAGGAAACCCCTTCGAGGCGTACTGGCGGGCCACGCGCTGGTTTCACCGCATGAAGCACGCCGGCAAGCTGCCCCCGCCCTACTGCGACGTGGCCCACACGATCCCCGAGCCGCCGCGGTTCACGGTGGAGAAGCGCCGCAAGCGTCCCAACGCCAGGCCCATCATCGACGAGAAAGCCGGTTGGAGCGCCGAACAGTGGCGGGAGTGGTTCGCGCTGGAGTGCGCCAATAATTGAGCCGAGTCCACAAACCGGCACTGGTCATGACCGATAAGTTGATTTGTGAGACGAGATCACTCGATGGATTTGTAAGAGCCTCGGCCTGCGATTGGAGTTGCGGATTGAATCGCCGAGATAGGAAGGATTCTTGACATGGAGCAGACACCCACTATATTGGTGGAGTAGGCCGTCGGCTTGCCATGTTGTGAAGTGTCGAACATCCGTGACCTTCCAGCCTTGGGACGCCGGTTCGTCCACGCGCTCCGAAGCCCCATGCTTCCGTGGCGGTTGCTGGTCGGCGAAACCATCGGCATCCTTCGGTTTTCAATTTTTGCAGAGAAGCTGCTGCTGGTAGCAATCAATGACCACTGGTTTAGCGGGCCGAACGCCAGAGGGATACCCTTTTGAGGAGCGGAGCCGGGATGTCGAAAAACCCGGACGAGAAAGGGGATTCTTTCAACGCTATGGTAGCGCGGTCGCCGCTGTCATTCTGGCGACATTGCTGCGGATGTTGCTCGACCCGCTATTGGAGCAAAAGGCTCCTTTCACAACCTATTTTGCGGCTATCGTCTTCACGGCCTGGTATGCCGGGCTAGGGCCGTCGCTGGCAGTGATCGTCTCTTCCGGCATCTTGGGCGCCTATTTCTTTGCCGCGCCTCGCGGCTCCCTGGCCATTGCTGACGCAGAACATCTGGTGTCGTTGGGGCTTTTTGTATTCGTGGGACTAGCCATTGTGCTCTTCACCGAATTGCGCTGTCGCGAGATTTTGCGACGCAAGCGGGCCGAGGAGGCTTTGCAACGAGAGCAGCGCACCCTCAAACACCTGCTACGAGCGAGTGACCATGAACGCCAACTGATCGCCTACGAAATCCATGACGACCTTGCCCAGCAGTTGGCTGGGGCGATCATGCAGTTTGAAACCTACCCCCACCAGAAAGAGGCGAAACCCGACGAGGCCACCAAGGTGTTTGACGTCGGGATGTCGGTGCTCCGCCAAGCGCACTCGGAAGTGCGGCGACTGGTCGCCGGCGTAAGACCGCCGATACTCGACGACGAAGGAGTCCTCGCGGCGATTGGCCATCTTGTCCATGAACAGGAGTTTCGTGACGGGACGAAAATCGAGTTCCACAGCGAAGTCCAGTTCGACCGACTGGTTCCGATCTTAGAGAATGCGATCTATCGCATCGTCCAAGAAGGGCTGGCGAACGCTTGCCAGCACAGCAACAGCCAGAAGGTGGAGGTGGAACTGGTGCAGTACGGCGATGAGCTTCGGATCGGAATTCAGGACTGGGGCGTGGGCTTCGATCCCAAAGTGGTTCAGGATGGCCATTTTGGCCTCGAAGGTATTCGACAGCGGGCAAGACTGCTTGGTGGCAACGTCACAGTGGAAAGCGCACCTGGGCACGGGACTTGTATCACAGTGGAGTTGCCGGTATTGGCGAAGGACTGAGCAACAGACGGCACGTGCATACGGCTCTGCGACTATTTCCCGCTTGCGTATACTAACCGGCTTGCTTTCTCGTAATCTCACCCGATGGCCTGGGTAATGGTCGCCCAATTCGGCCCTTTCGGCATGACGAAGAGGCATTGCCCTTTGCTCCGGTCGGCTGGCGGGGCGGGGTGAAAGGTGACTAACTCCCCATGCCAACCCAAACCGCTTGACCGGGACGTCGCCATCGCGCCGGCCATTCCGATGTCTCTCATTTCACCCGCTCAACCGCCATGCCTTCGCCGCGAGGGCCGCTTCCAGTGTCGCCCAGTTTTTATCCACCACCCAAGCGAAAACGCATTGGCTGTCCGACCGCGCCTCCCACAGTTCTCCTACGTCCTTCTTGTGTAACTCGGCTGGGTCGTAAGACATCTTCCCCATTTTGTACTCAACGATGGCGATGCGGCCGTCGCTCAACTCCGCGATGAAATCGGGGAAGAAACGACCGGGTGACAATGGCAGGCTGAACCCGCCAGCGCTTTCGTGACTCAGGTTGCGGACCCAACGCCGCATGTTCGGATGATCGTCAATCCGTTTGGCGCACTGGCTTTCTTCGTCGTTCATCTCGCCAATAAGCGTGAAGGCGTGCCTGGGAAAGTCAAACGTGCCCTGGTACGGCCGATAGGGGCTGTAATCCTGTTCCTCCAGCGCCGCCGCCGCATCCATCGACGTTTCCAGTCGCCGCGGGGATCGACCGTCGATGAGCATTTGCGCCGCCGCCCGCATTTGCCGCCGGCCGTGGTCCGAAATGCGCGTAACCGCCGCGCGGGTCAGATCGTGCCGCTTGCGAACCAACACCCGCAAATCGGCCGCCCGTTGGGTAAGCAGAGAATCGACCACGCGCAGCAACCAAGCTTGGCTTTCGCTCTTAGCCAGCCCCGCCATCGCACCGCCGTGGTGAATCTCGTTATCGAGCCACCGCACCAGTTGTGTCTTGCTCCAATCGTCCCCTTCCGCCCAAAAGGCCAGTTGTCGGGCCAATACTCCCTGGACGCCGCCGACCCGCACCCCGCCCGCGTCATTCACACCGACCAGCACCCTGCCCCCGACGGTCAATTCAATGGAAAACTCGGCTTCGGAAATGGCCGCATCGCATTGATCGAGATTCCAGGTGTACTCGTCCAGTTCCAACGGCTCGAAAAGCCAACTTCGGTCCCCATCCCGCACCACCAGTTGCGGCACTCGTATGGGCTTCGCGTACTCGTCCAGGGTCTTTGCAGCCGTGCCCGCCTCACGCTCCCATTGCCAGTAATTCTCCACTGCCGCGTGGTCAGCCTCGGGAAGGGCGTTGCGCAATAGGGCCGTTTCTTCCCGCGTCAAAGGCTGTTGCACTTGAAGCGATGATGAGCCGGCGTCGTACTTCACCTTGTCTCGCAGCGCCGACGGCAACCGCTCAGCGTCCGGCGGCGTCAAGAGGGGAATCGTTGTCAAAGGCAGCCGGCCTTGGGGGTCCGTTGTCCGATGCACCCGCAATGCGTCGCCAACGGTTTCGGCGTCGAAACCGCACCGGCTCACCAGGCTATCGCACAAGTTCTTCGCCGTCTTCGCCACGTCAGGGCTTTGCACTATCGCATAGGCACGGTCCAATTCGGCAACTCCCGTAGGTGTTGCTTGCGGCATCCTCAGCACGCGCCCCAACAGTTGTTCCACCGCCGTTTCCGTGGCCACGTTCCCGACCGACCCCAGCACGTAGGCAAAGGGGCAATCCCACCCTTCCCGTAGCTTGTCCACCGTAAGGACGTATCGCACGGGGCAGTCTTCGCTACGAAGGTCTTCCGGTCCCAAGTCGTCATGTTCCCCCGTGGCGATACGGATACGCTCAGCCGGCACGTTCAGTTTGCCCAATTGGCCGACCAATGCCGCCTTGATCGTCTCGACGGTGTGTGTTTCCCGCGTCTTGCTCTTAGGTTGGGCTTGAACCAGAGCAATCGGCCGAATGTACCGCCCACTCTTGGCTTGCCAAGCACGAGCGCGCTCTTCGAGGGCGTTGCGCCGCTGCACGGTCAGCGCCAGTACGTCAAGCCAGTTGTCCCGCGATTCCAGTTCCACCGGCAACTTAATCATCCCCTCCCGCTTCAATTGCAGCGCCGATACCGCGTGCAACACGTTGCTGGCATACCTCTCCTGCGCCGGATCGTGGTCTTGCTGGGGCGTTGCCGTCAACTCCAATACCGCAAGGGGACCGAAGCGGGCCAGGCTGTCGAACGATACCCGCGTGCGGGCGTTGTGGGCTTCGTCCATGATGACCACCGGACCGCGCAGCTTCATCACGTTGGCCAGAGAAAGGGCCACTTGGCCGCTTTCCGGCTCAGCGAGTTGCTCCCGTATCCAGGTTGGCAGCCCGCTGAAATGGTCCATCAGGTAGCCGTCGTCCTGGTATACTTTGCGGTTGGCCTCGTCGTCGATGCGGTAGCTTTGGATCGTCGTCACCACGATGACCGACGACGAGGAGAGCATCGCCCGGTTAGTCGCCAGGGCTTCTTCGACGGTCAATACTTCAACCGCTTCGCCGCCGAGTCCTTGCCGGAGGGCATCGTGGTACGGATGTTCGCGGTCCCGCAAGCCGCGCAGGGTTTGGTCACGAATCGTGGTTGTAGGCGTCACCCAGAGGCATAAGGGGCGGTCTTGGTGGCCAAGATGCTTGGCAATCGCGCCTACCGCGCGGGAGGCAATCAGGGTCTTGCCTCCGCCCGTAGGCACCCGTAGGCAGAAGTAGGGGATGCCGGGCAGTTGCGGCACCTCTAAGAAATCTCTGCCACACGCGGCGTAGTAGGCATCGTGGACCGGACGTAGGGCGTTTGTCCCCGCCGCTCCGCGCACCAGGTCGCAGAATCGCGCGATGGCGTCTAGCGATTCCTGTTGATACTCCTTTAGTTCCAGCCCGGCCATCGGTTAGTCCACTTTCAGTGCAAAGGGAATCTGCCGAAACGTGATTCCGTAACGCGCCAGGGAGTTCGGTCCGAGCCGGCAGGCTTCGCCGTACACCACGCTCGCCCCGTTGCCCGCCGGATGCGCCGGCAGCGCTTGGGCCACGTCGTGCGTCAGCACGTTGCCGCCCGCTGGCCGCCGGTCGCCCAATACGCCGTTGAAGAGCAAATAGACCGCGCGGCCTTGATGCACACCCAGCAGGGGCGTCTTACCGTCGGCCCTTTTTGGAATCGGGCTGCCAGTCTCAGTGAAGAACACATGGG
Organism: uncultured Planctomycetaceae bacterium; assembly: GCA_963823895.1. Lineage (GTDB taxonomy): Bacteria > Planctomycetota > Planctomycetia > Pirellulales > Thermoguttaceae. The sequence continues at coordinate 73,782 of CAWGNG010000018.1, read as the reverse complement.
CCGCCAAGTCGGCAAACCGCACTTCGTCCGCAATGCTGCCGGCCGCATCGAACAGCGCGCTCCCCAGCCGGCAGAAGCGGAACCCGCCGCCAAGTCCCTCAACGTGGGCCTCACCTCCCTTGGGCTTGGTGAAGGAATATCCCTCAGCCGCCGCTTTCAAGCGCACACGGGTAATCTCTTCACAAATATCGGGTTCCATTTCCACTAACAGAAAACGCCGCCGTTCTTCATCTTCCTGGTTCAAGTCCAAAACTGCGTGGCCGGTAGTGCCAGTTCCGGCAAACGAATCCAGAATCATATCACTGCCCCGCGTTGCGGCGCGAACAAGGGACCGCACAAGAGAAAGCGGTTTCGGGTATGCAAAGACCTTGCTGCCCATCATTTGTTGGAGCAACTTGCCGCCTTCCTGAGTCATACCTGAAGTGAGAATGCTGATTTCATAGTCGTTTTCATCTTCTTCGATTTCGCGGTCGTTGGTGTTGGCCGCTTCGATCCAACTTGAAACCGGCTTTGGCTTCGACGTGTTGGGATCAAAGTACGTCTTGAATCGTGGCCGTTCCATCCGTCCGCCCGCTTCATCCGGCCAGATTACCAAATCATCGGCAATGACTTTCGCCATTGTCTCAGGCCAAAAACGCCAAACTCGCTCGGGGTTCGGCGGATAGGTTTTGCCGGTGCGCGGGTTCGTGATTGTGTAGAATTGGCCAGGGCGAACATCTTTCCCCATGCCCACGGTCAGGTCAGTGCTGGCGTACTGCCCCCGCTCATCTTTATGCGGGTAGTTGTCGATACCCTTGGCAAGCCCGTACAACGTTGTCTGGTCTGCATCGTATCCATAGGCAAGAACATACTCATGGTCGATTGAAAGTGGCGTCCCTCGCATGGCAGAAGAGCTGCGCCGTTTCCAAACGAGCGACCCCAGAGCATTGCGCGGCCCGAAGATTTCGCCCATCAGTAGCCGCAAGTTGGCAACCTCGTTTTCGTCGATGCTGACGAAGATAACTCCGTCGCGTCGCAGCAACCGTCGCAAGAGCGACAGACGCGGATACATCATGCAAAGCCACTTATCATGCCGTGAAAGGTCTTCGGCCTCCTTGCCTACCACCTTGCCCAACCAGTTCCGTATTTCTGGACCGTTGACAGCATCGTTGTAGGCCCAGTTTTCATCGCCGGTGTTGTAGGGCGGGTCGATGTAGATGCACTTCACCCGGCCGGCGTAGTACGGCAACAGGGCCTTTAGCGCCAGCAGGTTGTCACCCTGGACCAGCAGGTTGCCGCTGCCGGGGTCGCCCACCGACAGCAGCTTGTCGCATTTCAGCAAGTGGTAGGGAACCTCCCGATGGTGGTTCACAACCGCTTTCTTGCCTATCCAGTCAAGTGTGGGCATTAAGATCAAACCAACAAAAAAGGGCGCCGTCCTATGCTGCTCGCTCAACCCCGACCAAGGGGCAGTGTAGAACAGCATGGCCGACGCCCCTTTCGGGCGCGGTCCAGGCTGCTTCTACACTTCAAGAGCCAGGGGCTCAGGTTGGTCGTTTTGAGCGAAGCAGTTGGACGCTTGCGCGTCGTTCAACTTGTATTCATGGCCGTGCGGTCGGCACGGCTGGCGGCATACTCCTTCTCAACTGTCGTGTAGTCACTTATCGGTTGCCCGTCTCCAAGACGCGGCAGAACCATGCTTTAGCCGACTGCGAAATTTCAAGGCGCAAAGCCGGGTTGATCAGAGGCGCGACGGTACGTGAGGCAAGAAGCACCAATCACGCCGCGGATCGCTTGGCCGGCGGTTTGCAACCCGGCCAGCCCTCCCGACGCAAGCCAGTATAATTCCGGCCCAAGAGAGGGGAAACCCCCACAGGCCACATTTTTCCTCTGACAGGGGCGTTGCTTCGGGCGTTTGCGCCCGATCGATCGTCGCCGAGGGCCGACAAGGCATGGAACCGGGTACGCTGCGCCCGTTTCCCCCAGTCATTTGCCCTCAACCGAAGGGGACCGGCAGAATCGTCCTGTTTCGCCACGGCTGCACGTGTATTCACGGTTGCTTGTTGCGGAGCAGAATCGTCCGCAAGACGGAGTGACTTCCCTCCCACTTCTTGCCGCGCCGCCCGCGACCCTCCTGGTCCAGCCGCCGGCAGATTTCCCGCAGACTCACGCCTGCCGCGGCCAAGAATTGGGCCCGGCGGATCGTTTCCTGCTCTTCCCTGTCTGGCAGCAGTTTCTTGTTGTCGTGCGGGTGCAGCCGCCAGCCGAAGGGCAGGCGGTCAACACGGCCCCTGCGTTTGATCGCCGTTGGCTGACTTCCGGTGCCCTTGACCTTCGCGGTGGGAATACTGGCCGTGAGGCAAATGGATTCGAGCGCCGCTATCCGATCTTGCAGAATGAGCAGGCCCGCGAAAGGTGACAGGTTGAAGCGATCGTTCCTCCGTATTTCTTCGGCCAATTCACCTTCCCGACCGGGCGGCGCCTTCAATGAATAGCTGCCGCGGTCATTTTTGGAGACATCAAGAGTGCTGAGCATCGCTTTTCCTCGTGTTTCCCTCGGAAACGTATATGGTGTAGTACCCTCTACGAATCCTTCCAAAAACGCATTATACAGCCTCGCGATGCCCTGCTTACTCCCACAACCGTGTGCCTTTTGCGGGTTTTTCCAGTGGAAGTATAGCCGTGGGTAAGTCGGAAACATCATCCGGACTCACCGGCATCGCTTGAAGACTGCCGCTTGTAGATTGCCCATCTTGACCACGAAGTTCTTGCTTTTGACAGTGAATTTCCACCAAAAACACGGGGTAGCGTCGTGCGCGCGAAGGGAGGGGGTTGGGGTCGTATTCCGACGCCAAGATGAGTGGTGCCCCGGCCGTGGTTGTCGGTGCTGTCGGTCCCGTCGAGAGCAGCGCGACCGCCGAGCGCCAGATTCGATTCTGGCGCTGGAATCGGCCCGTGGTACAGGGGTTGGCGAGCGCGGACGCCCTTGGACGACCCGGAAGCCATCCAGGGCCGTTGGAACGCACTGGCGCGTCGTGAACTGAACCTCAACGCCGGCTTGCGCCCATCTTTACCTCCCTGCCCCGTGTCGGCCCGGCCGTTGCCGAGGCACTGCTTCAGAATCGGTTCTGGTGCGCTGCGACGGGGGCTAGCTGCCCTCTCTGCGCCGGGCGTGTTCTGGGTCGATGTCTTGGTCATGGTTGGGCTTCCCGATCGGCTCCATGCCCCCTTTCGTCGCCCTGATTCCCGGTGAGCATCGTCCGGTTGCCGGCATCAGCAGGGTGATCGGCGAGGCCGGGCGTCACCTAGGCGCCGGGTCGGGGCGGATGGAGAGGGGCGACGGACAGGCGCTTGGCCGCAGTACGGGCGACCTTCCCGGCAACCCGTACCCTACTTGGCTTCCTCTTCTCCGAACAGCCATTTCCGGACGTGCTCCGTCACGGCCACGAGCCGGGCGTCGTCAATACGTTCGCGGTAGACGCTGGCCATGTCATTGCGTGAATGGCCCATGATGAAGTCCACGGCCACTTGGTCGCGGGAGTCGCCGCCGATGGTCTCGAAGGTGTGGCGCAGAGCATAGAACCCCAACCCCGCTCGATGTAGCTCTAGCTTGGCCAGCAGCTTGTGGAACTCAGCAGATAGGGGCCTCGCCGTCGTTGTGCTTCCCGCCCACCCTTGGCCGTACTTGGTGATAAATGCCAATCCGGCGTCCTTGGCGTCATTGGGCGTGGGCCTGCTGCCGACGGCCTCCTGCAAGACTGCCACGGTCTCCGGCCAGAGTGGACAACGGCGGTCGATACCCGTCTTTGGCCTCGGGAAGCGTACCCAGCCTCCTTCCAGGTCTAGGGCCTTGGCGGGCAGGTTGGCACAGTCGGCATTGCCAAACCCGCAATTGATCCCCAAGAGGATCATGGCCTTCATCGGCATGGTGGCGGTTTCGAGGATCACTCGCAGCTCGCTGGCCTCGAACATTCGAGGGCCTGCCTTGGCTCGGGCTATGCGGATCACCTTCTTAGACGGCCGCTTGAACGACGCTCCATAACGGATTGGATGATCGATCAAGCCAGCGTCGTACCCAAACTTGAACAGAATCCGCACGCGATTGATCTCGTTGCCGAGGGTTACGTGACCACGGGTCTTTGCCAAGCATCGGCGCAGATGGTCAAAGTCGTCGCCGCCCAGGTCGGTCAATAGCCGATTCTTGCCCATAGCGGTGATGACTTGCTGACAGGTGGTGTAGTAGTCACTGTAAGTTCTCGGAGTAATCTCTCCGGTGTCGGCAAGGTGTTTTTTGGCGGTGAGGAACCTGTTGGCAAGGTCACGTAGGGTTGTCCCGACCGTCTTTGGGCGAGGGGTGCGGCCGGCCAACAAATCGTCTTTCTGCTCAAGCCACCGATTCAAGGCGGCCTGAGGGTCGTGCCACGGGCCGAAGTAGTGAAGTCTGCCCCGGACCTTCTTCGCCCACACCCCAGCGAGGTGGGCAAACAAGGGAAAATCGGGATGTGGTTTTGGGGGCTTGCGAGTTGCTGAAGATAGGTTAGACTTAGCCATAATGGTTGGCTCTCTGCAAAAGACTGTGACCTGTTTCTACTCCCGGCCATTGGTGTCTTATTGGCTGTCGGGTGTAACAACTGGTGTAGTTGCATTGTTGCAGATAGCCGTCGAAGTGTCAATAATGCAAGAAAACAAGGCTACGGGGGCGTAGCTCAATTGGTTAGAGTACCGGACTGTCGATCCGGTGGTTGCGGGTTCGATTCCCGTCGCCCTCGCTGACGTAAGGTAAAGCCCGGCAATCAGTTACGGTTTCCGGGCTTGCTTCGTTTTTGGGATCGTCTCAAACGGCGGCTTTTGAATCAGATTGACGTTGACAGATTCCGTCGGAAACGGTGTGGTTTGCCTTGAGGGGTTGTCAACGAAGTGACCGTGTACAAGGAGGTCACGGAGATGGCCAAGTTGCCCATTGTTTCGTGGATTGGGAATGCAGCGGCGGTTCTGGTGGGGGGATGGGGGGCGGTTTCGCGACAGGCGCAGGCCGCCGGGTGCAGCCGGCAGACCGCCTACGATCATGCAGAGAAGGTGGAGTCGGCGGTGCATGACGCCGTCGGCGGGGGGCCAACACGCGAGCAACTCCAGCGACACCCAACACGCTACACCGAACTTAAATGCGCTCTGGGAGAACTAGAAGACGGCCGAGATTGCGAGAGTAAAGCCGGGGCCACCCTTGCGCGTAGCCTTATTTGTCCAATCTCGGGATGTGGGCGGCAATCCTATGCCGCTGGTTTTCTTCGCCGCCACGCGTACACCAGCAAGCCGATAAGGCCGGCTACCAACAGAGCGAGGGTTCCCGGCTCGGGCACCGGCGTGACGCCTGCGGCGGGAAGCGCGGCGGCCAACGGCGGCAGACCGAGATGCGAATACCACAAGTCGCGATCTAGACCGTTGACCACGCCGTCACCGTTGGCGTCACCCTGCTGCCACGTACTGCCGGTGAAGACGTTCCCCGCCCAAATCGCATAATCGAGGCTGTTCACCACGCCGTCCAGGTTGAAGTCGCCGGGATAGGTGGCCATCACCTTCACCTGATCCGTGGCCGTGTTATCGACGCACCCCAACGTCAGCCCCGTTGTCGTCGCCGTCGAATCGCGGAACCGACCCACATCCCAACGGCCGCCGTCGCAACTCGACTTCAGCAAACTCAGGATGGTCGCGATTGGATCCGCGCCGTTGGTATAGTCGAACACGATTGCTCCGGATTGAATGTCGGCGCCCCCGACGTTGAGCACGCAATTCTGGGCGCTGGGACCGAGTTCGAGCGTTCCGCCCGTGACCGTCGTCCGGCCGGTGTACGAATTCGTGCCGGTGAGAACCGCCAACGTCGCCCCCGATTTCGTTAAGCCGACGGTAGTGCCGCCAAGATTGGCGTTGACCCGGCCGCCGCGAACGTCAAACGCGGCGTTGCTCGTCAACGTGCCCGTGCCCGTCACCGTGCCGCCGGTGATCTGGAACGTGCCGATCGACTTGGAGAAACTGCTGATGTCCAACGTTCCGCCGTTTACGACGTAGGGGCCCGAGGTCATGGCGGTGGCGGCCGAATACGTGAGCGTGCCGGCATTGACGGTGGTGCTGCCGGTGTAGGTGTTGGCGGTGGAAAGCGTGAGTGTGCCGGGGCCGAGTTTGGTCAATCCGCCGTCGGCGCCGCCGGTGATGCCGGTCACTAAGGGATTGTTGATTGTAATGGCATAGCCGTTGGTGTTGATGATGGCGCCGTTCGCAAGCACGTTCAGAGTGACGGTGCCGGCAATGCCGGTGGTGGCAAAATAGTTGCTGCTCCCGCCCGTGGCCAGCAACGTACCGCCGTTGAAGTTCACGACGCCCTTGGCAAAACCGCCGGTGCCAGCGCTGGGATTGGAATCGGTCGAGAACGATGGGGCACTGAATGTTCCACCATCCAGGTTCAGGGTGCCGTAACCGCCGACGGAAGCGGAGGGCCATTGATCGAGGTCGTACTGGGCGAGAATGACGGGGTGCGATGCGGTCGTCGCTCCACCCTCTTGATTCCAGACGCCCTGCCCGGCCCTTGCACCGATCACGAGGTTAGCGGCGTTTACCGTCGCGCCCGCGCCGCTAACGGTGACGTATTGGTTGCCCAACTCGGTCGTGGCATTGTTGCCCCACTGCCAGCCGACGAACAACGAACCGCCAACGGTGAGGTTGGCGGCGCCGAAAGCGCCGGCGTCGATGACCAGATGGCTATCGCTGCCCGGCACACCGCCAAAATAGCCAAGATAGAAGATGCCGGCGACAGAGACGGAACCGCTCCCGTTGATCGTCATATTCGACTGGCGGTCCTCGTTGCCGACTTGCATGTTGCCGCTGACCGAGAGCTTCCCATTGCCGCCGACGACCGCCGTTGCGTTGCCGTTGGTGCCCACGTTGAGCGTTGCCACGTTACAGAGCGAGCCCGTTGCCCCGGCGACGGCGAGGGTTCCGCCGTTGACGTTGAGGGTTGTGACGTTATAGGTCGAGCCGGCCGCCCCGGCGAAGCCCAGGGTTCCCGCGTTGACGGTGAGCGTGTCGCCGAAGTTGCCCGTCGTGGCGGTGGGACCGCCGAACGTCACCGTGCCGGCGCCGCTCTTGCTGAGACCGCCGCTGCTGAAAACGATGGGACCAGCGATCGTGAAATTGTTGGTACTCGCGACGGTGTCGCTGCCGGCAATCGTGAAACCGTGACTCATCGTGCCGCCGGCGCCGGCGTCGCTGAGCGTGCCGCCGAGGAACGTAAAGGTAGACGCAGCGCTGACCCCACTCGGGTTGCCGATTTGCAGAATGCCGCCCTGCAATACGGTTGGACCGCTGTAGGTGCTGACGCCGCTGAGGCTCAACGCGCCCGGTCCGACGATCGTCAGCCCGGCGGGCTGCCCTGCCACCAAGTCGCTTAGGCCGCCGGCAAGGTTCAGCGAAGCGCCGCCGGCTACCGTGATGAGCGGACTGCCGGCAGCCATCTTGATGTTGGGCGCGACCGTGCTGCTGCCCGCCACCGCCTGGATCTGGTCGTTGACCGCAACGGACGAGTGCAAGATGATCGCATCGGACGAAAAGGTCGGATTTGTCGAGCTAGAAATGGTATACGAACCGTTGAACAGCATCGAGCTGACGGTCACGTCGCCGGGCGTATCGAGGACGACGTTCTTTGTCGTCGGGTTGACCGAATCGTTGAACCATGCCTTGGCAGCGGTACCGTTGGGATAGGCAAGCGTATCAGACGATCCTTCGCGCCACAACGAGTTGGCCCAAGACGAGACGGCCGTTCCATCGCTACCCCGGCCTAGAAAGCCGCGCTGCGTCGACATGTCGGTTGCGGCCACGCTGACAGTGCCCACGCCATTATCGACCAGCGAGAAATCGACCAATCCGATGCTGTCGAGTTGCGTAATGAAGGTGGGAACGTGGGCGCCTTCGTGGGCGTAGGTCACGATCGCGCCGCTGCCCGTAGTCAGGCCGGGAAGGGAGACGATGACCCTGGCGCCGTCGGTAGGCGAACTAAGCGTCTGGATTCCCAGAGTGCTCAGACCGCCGCCGGCAGCCGCAATCGACAAAAACGAGTTGTCGGCGAACGTCACGTCGGCGTTGGCGGTCAGAGGGGTGGCGCCGCCGCCCACCGAGCAGGTAAGAGAGCTGCTGGTCGGAATGCTGATCTGACACGGCGTTCCCGCGGCGAACGGCGCCGCATTGCCCAATGTGAGCGCGGTGCCGGTTGAAAGCGTAATGGCGCTAGTGCAATTGGCGCCGTTCAAGACGAGTTGGCCGGCTTGAACCAGGGTGGGGCCGGTGCAGGTCGTGGAGCCGAGCACGGTCGTGCCCTGCCCGACTTGCAACAGCGAACTGCCGCCGCTGACCGGGCCGGCAAACGTGCTCGTGATGCCGGCTGGGGGAATAAATCGCAGAGTGCCGGGTTGCAGCATGTTCAGGGCGCCGCTGAACGTCGAGGCCCCGCTCAACGTCAAGGTGCCGGAGCAACCGACGTTGATCGTGCCGCCGCCGGAGAAAGCACCGCTGAAGGCAATAGATCCCCCGCCGGTCGGCAAGAGATTCAGCGGGCCGGCCCCGGTGTTCACCGTGATGTCACCGGCAAAATCCAGCGTGTTGTTTAGCGTCACAGTGCCGGCGCCGGATTGAATCAGCCCGCCCGGTTTCGCTCCGCCGTAGATGTTCAACACGCCGCCGCCGTCGAGTTGGCCGGTGACGACTGTGTTGCCGGCGCCGCTAAAGGTCAAATCGCTAATGATGGTGTGAAGCGCGGCGTTGACCGTCAGCGTCTTTCCGGCTGCCACGTTCCATGATTGCGCTCCGCCGATGTAAACGGCCGAGTTGATCGTAACGTTTTGATTGGCCGTGATCCCGCCGGTGGTGACCGTCAGCGAGCCGCCGGTGAACAAATAGCCGGCGGAACTGACCGTCATGCTATGGGCGATGGCGGCCCCGCTGATGGTGACCGTCCCGCTGGTTCCGGCGAAGGTGGCGGCAGTTTCCTGGTTCTGCCAGGCATAAGTGGCGCCATTCGAGTCATTCTTCCAATTGCTCCCGCCGCTCGACCAGCTATTCGATCCGCCCTTCCAAGTCGCCGACGCCATCGCGCCGGTGTAATAGACGGCGCCGGTGATCGCGCTGATGTCATTGTGGTTTTCCAGATCGCCGTAGGGAACAAAACCGTAGCCACTTGCACCCCACCCCGTATTCCAGCTATTCTTGATGATCCAGTATCCGCCGCTGGGAACTTTCGCGTCGTCGCAGTAACCGACCAGCGAAACCTCATGATCCTCGCCCGACACCGGCCCGCGGTAATTCGCCTCCAAGTCCGCCACCGAGGCGTACAAATCGTTGGTCGACAGAAGCCCAACCTCCATTGGCCCGTACGTCTTTAGGTAGCTCTTCATCGTGGCGGTGTCATTCGTGCAGTTGTTCCAATTCGAGGTGCTCTTCCACACGCGGTTCTGCCAGCCGGTGGCCAATGGCCAATACGGGGCGATGCCGGTGTCGGGACTAGAGGATTGATAGGGGCATTCGGTCATCGCAACCACGCCGTGAGTCGTGAAGTAGTCCAGCACGGCAGTGCCCCAACCCCCGCTCGTCGTGCCCATGTATTGCTCCCAGCAGATCTGCTGCTCGGAAACGTCGGGATTGAAAGTCGGATCGTTGCGGGTGAGCTTGTACTTTGCCTCGATGTTGGCACAGGAGGAAAAATCCCAGCACGTCCCGCCGAACTGAGATTCCACTGGCGTATTCCAATTAGATCCGTTGACGCTTTGCCAACTGAAGCTGTCGGCCAACAGCCCGCGGGGAAGCAAAAACATGCCCGCGAAGATGACGGGAATAACGCTGAGAGATGAAACCGCGCGAACTAGATTCGTTCTCATAGACGAATGCGCCTTCCCAGACAAACAGCCTGAACGAAAATAAGAGGAACAAGACAGCCGGCGGCCTCCTGCGATGCCGAATGCGAAGAATCCCGCCGCTTTTACAACTTCTATTGTAGCAAAGTGGCCCAAGATTGTCGCATTATAAACAGATAATGGTTGCAGTTGAATAGACGAACCGCCACCTGCCGGCAGCCGCTGAGATGAGGTTTGGAACCACACCCGCCCAACACGGCGTAAACGTCGCGGCCAGTTGGCGGTGACCCGCTAGCCGCACTACCGAGGCGTGGCGGCAGGTTCAATCGGCCGGCTTTCGACCTGCGCAGGTGTGTGTGGTCGGCCGCAGCCTTCCAACTTCCGTTGCTGGAGCGATGATCGCGTTGCACCTCTGCTCCCGCCCATCGTCTGCACCCGCTCGTGCATCCGTTCCTCCGCCGGATTGCCGGCAACCCGAACATCGAGAACGACGCCGCCGACAATTGGATCCCATCGAAGAAAGAGGAACATCGACTCGCCGATTGCCCCAAGAAACGCACAAAGCCTTGGAAGGCCAAGGCTTGCGGCAAGTGGCGGCAGTCGTTGGCGAAACGTGGCCAAGCTGCCAAGTGCCCCCTGTAGGACTTGAACCTACAACCCTCTGATTAAGAGTCAGATGCTCTGACCAATTGAGCTAAGGAGGCCATTCAGCACCGAGTGCTTCTGTCACGCAGAAACTAAGTCTACTGCCTCTGCGATGGCAGTCAAGCCCTATCCCCGAGTCGCGAGTTTGCGCGTTGATGGTTGGGGCCTGGGCCGTGACAAAGGGAGAATTCGTCAAATTGCCCAGGAATCTGCCCGCTGGTCAAACGACTCGCGGCTGGTTATATTTGGCGAAGTACTTCCCTTTCACTACTCCGCCCTCAAATTCTATGGCCAACACTCCTGTTCGAGAGACGTCCCTGCCAGGATTGACGGTCCACCGCGGCAAGGTGCGCGACGTTTATGATCTGGGCGACCGGCTGTTGCTGGTCAGCACGGACCGGATCAGCGCCTTCGACTGGGTGCTGCCGACCGGTATCCCTGACAAAGGGAGGGTGCTGACCCAGATCGCCGCGTTCTGGTTCGATTTGCTCGGCGAGCCCAACCATCTGATCACGACGAACGTCGAAGAAATGGGGCTTGCCGCGGAGGTTGATTATAGCCTGCTGGAGGGCCGCTCAACCCTCTGCCGAAAGACGGAGGTCGTGCCGATCGAATGTGTCGTCCGCGGGTATTTGGCCGGCTCGGGCTGGACGGAGTATCAGCAGAACGGCATGGTCTGCGGCATCAGGCTGCCGCCCGGACTGACAGAGAGCGCTCGGTTGCCGGAGCCGATTTTCACGCCGGCGACGAAGGCGGCCACGGGCCACGACGAGAATATCTCCTTCGAGCGGATGGGGGAGATCGTCGGCCGCGATTTGGCCGAGGAATTGCAGCGGCGAAGCCTGCGGATTTTTCAGCGCGGCTCGGAATACGCCCGGCACCGCGGAATCATCATCGCCGACACGAAGTTCGAGTTCGGCCGGGTCGGCAACGAGTTGCTGTTGATCGACGAGGTGCTTACTCCCGACAGTTCCCGCTTCTGGCCGGCGGATCAGTACGCTGCCGGTCACGGTCAGCCGTCGTTCGACAAGCAATTTGTGCGCGACTGGCTCTCTTCGACCGATTGGGATAAGAACAGTCCGCCGCCGGCATTGCCCGACGACGTGGTGGCCAAGACCCGGCACAAGTACATCGAAGCCTACGAACGGCTGACCGATCGCGAGTTCGTCTAGGGGGATCGGGGATGATCGACTTCGCCGGACGAGTGCTGTTCTTGGGCTATGGCGCGGTGGCGCAGTGCGCGCTGCCGCTGTTCGTCAAGCATTTCCGCGTCAAGCCGAGCAACATTACGGTTCTCGATTTTGAGGATCACTCCGAGCGGTTGAAGCCGTGGACTGCTCAGGGGGTTCGGTTCGTCGAGCGGCGGATCACGCGGGAGAATCTCGGAGCGGAGTTGGCCAAGCACCTTTCGCCGGGCGACCTGTTGGTCGATCTGGCCTGGAATATCGACTGCTGCGAAATCCTGCAATGGTGCCACGATCGCGGCGTGCTGTACGTGAACACGTCGGTCGAAGTCTGGGATCCTTACGGCGGCGCGACCCAGAAGCATCCGACCGAGCGGACGCTCTATTGGCGGCACATGAACATCCGCCGCATGACGGCCGGCTGGCGCGAGCGCGGGCCGACGGCGGTGATCGAACACGGCGGCAATCCGGGCCTGATCTCCCACTGGACGAAGCAGGGGCTGATCGACATCGCCGAGCGGCTGTTGGCCGAACGAAAGGCCGCGGGTGCCGACGCCGAGGAGATTCGCCAGGCGATCGCCGATCGCGCCTTCAATCGTCTGGCGATGAAGTTGGGCGTAAAGGTGATTCACTGTAGCGAACGCGACACGCAGATCACCGACAGGCCGAAGCAGGTCGATGAGTTCGTCAACACCTGGTGCATCGAGGGATTTCACGAGGAGGGCATCACGACGGCCGAAATGGGCTGGGGAACGCACGAGAAGGAAGACCCGCCCGGTGCATATCACCATCCCCGCGGGCCGCGAAACCAAATCTGCCTGGCGCGGATGGGGATCAACACCTGGGTCGTCTCCTGGGTGCCCCACTACTGCATTCGCGGCATGATCATCCGCCACGGCGAGGCGTTTACGATTTCCGATTATTTGACGGTCTGGGACGGCGACGGGCCGATCTACCGGCCGACGGTTCACTACGCCTACTGTCCTTGCGACTGTGCCATCGCCTCATTGGAGGAACTGCGCGGCGCGACTATGATTTGCAGCCAAAGCGTCGGATCATGCGTGACGAAATTATCGGCGGCGGCGACATTCTCGGCGCCTGTTGATGGGCCATGCCTACAATTCCTGGTGGACCGGCAGCGTTTTGAGCATCGAGGAGTCGCGGCGGCTGGTGCCGCGGCAGAACGCGACGACGATGCAGGTGGCGATTTCGGTGGTGGCGGCGGCGATGTGGATGGTGGAGAATCCGGCCCGCGGCGTGTGTGTGCCCGACTATTTGCCGCACGACTACGTGCTGAAGATCGCCCGGCCGTACCTCGGCCAGTCGATCTCGACCGCTTCCGACTGGACGCCGATGAAGTATTACGTCAACAATTTCCACGGCTATCATCAGCCCAACATCGACGCCGCCGATCCGTGGCAGTTCAAGAATTTCCTGGTGACGGACGGAGATTGATGGGGCGAGGACGGAAAGAGTACAATTGGTGAGACGGGAGGACGGCAAGGGTTCGATTGGGGAGGGCACAACATGGCCGAGCCCATTTCTGCATCTGAGCAAGGGAGGACGCCGGAGCTTCCGCAAGTTCGCGCGGAGACGACACTGACACGCGCCGAGCGAATCCGTGCCATACGCGGCAAATACGCTTGGATTCCTTTTTCCAGCGATGATCACGTGCGCGAGAAGCAAGAAGAGCTTGAACGGGAAGAACGCGAGCAAGAGAAACGCTGAGCAGTGACGCAACTTCTTGGGCACGAGGGCTGTTTTCAAGCGTGCTTCGCCCACAGGCGTCACGTTTACGGCAAGCAGGGCAACGACGTTCGCTTGCCAGTTCCAGTTCATGACGAAGAAGATCGAAGCAGGAGGACAATATATGAGACTGTTCTATCTGCTCTTAAACGTGAGCCTCGCTGTTGCGTGCTTTGGAGTTGAGCCGGTCGCCCCCTCAACACCCCAGTGCAAAGAACTGACTTATGAAGGGAAAACGCTTGGTGAGTGGGCAATCCAGGCGAAGATCGCGAGCGTAAATGAGAGAATCAAAGCCGCCGAAGCGCTGGGTGAGATAGGTCCGACGGCTGTTTCGGCTCTGATCGGGTTATTGCACGACGAAGATTGCGATGTTCGCGGCGTTGCGGCTTATTCCTTGGGAATGATAGGCTCCAGAGCGAAAGCAGCTATCCCCGATCTTGTATCAGTCGGCGACACGGGCAGAGAGAATCGCAACGCCGGGTACGAGGCCCTGGGACGGATAGGTACGGCCGCGTTTCCGGCCATCACAGAATTGCTCTCGAATAAAGATCCGGACGTTCGCCGCGGTGCCGTGTCCGCCTTGGGATACATTGGTCCGACGGCCATTCCGGTGCTCACCAAACTACTTAGAGGCAAAGACAGGGCCCTTTCGTGGGTTGCTGCGTCGGCCCTGGCGCAGATCGGATCGACGGCCGTTCCGGTTCTCAGAGAGTCGCTGACAGATAAGGATAAAGACGTTCGCCGTGCTGCCGTGCGGGGCTTGGGGCAGATGGGCGCAACGGCAGAACCGGCTGTTCCGGCTCTGACCGAATTGCTCAAAGACAAAGACCCAAGTGTTCGCTTTACCGCCACCTCGGCGTTGGGGGCGATCGGCCGCCCAGCGAAATTGGCGGTCCCGATTCTCATGGATCTGCTTCGGGACAAAAATGAGTCGGTTCGGAGCGCGGCCGCCTTAGCGTTGGGGGGAATGGATTCTGAAGCAACGGCGGTCGTCCCGATTCTTTGCGACCTGCTTCGGGACAAAGACCCTAGGGTTCGTTTGGCTGCCATCAGTGCTTTGCAGCAGATAGGCCCTGTGGCAAGACCGGCCATTCCACCGCTGATCGAACTGCTCAAAGATAGAGATGTGCAGGTGCGCCGTGATGCCACCGAGTGCCTAGGGACGATAGGTCCCGACGCAATTGCGGCAGTTCCGATTCTTGCGGGCCTTCTTCGAGACAATGAAAGCGGGATTCGTATTACTGTCGCCGAGGCCCTGGGAAAAATGGGGCCTCAGGCGAAAGCGGCGATCCCAGTGATCGTGAAATCACTCCAAGACCCGGAGTGGCAGGTTCGCCGCGCTGCTGCCGAGGCCCTGGGACAGATGGGCCCCGATGCGAAAACGACAATCTCTGCCCTTATGGAATTGCTCACGGCCACGGAAAGCGATGTTCAATTTGCTGTCGCGAAGGCCCTGGAGAAAATGGGGCCGGAGGCAATTGCAGCCCTTACCGAATCGCTCCGGGACAAAAAGAACCGCCGTATTTGTTGGGGAGCTGCCCAGGCAATACGAATAATCGGCCCTGCGGCGAAGTCGGCCGTTCCGACCCTCACGGAACTACTCAAGGATCAAGATTCGCTGGTGCGCGGTGCAGCGGCCGAAGCCATGGGGCGCATCGGCCCTGAGGCAAAATCGGCCATCCCTGCTCTCAAGGAATTGCTCAAAGACAAGGAGAGAGAGGTTCGCGATTCTGCCGCCTATGCCCTCACGAGTGACGGACTTGCTACAGAGTTGGACATTTTCTTTCTTGCGAAATTGTATAGCAGCGGATCATGGTGTGTTGTACGGAATGTTATCAAGGCCCTAGAAAAAATGGGCCCCGCGGCGAAACCAATTATTCCTTACCTAACCAAATTACTTCACAGCAATGATTGGGAGGTTCGTTGGGACGCTGCCAGGGCTTTGGGGAAGACCGGTCCCGACGGCATCCAGGTTCTAAGTCGCTCGGTCCACGATAAGGACTACGAGGTCCGCATTGCCGTGGTCAGAGGCTTGGGAGAAGTCGGTCCCGCGGCAAAATCGGCAGTGCCGGCTCTCATTGAGGCGCTTACAGACGAAGAAGGCAACGTTCGATGGTTCGCGGCCGAGGCCCTGGGAAAACTCGGACCGGAGGCCAGGGCCGCTCTGCCAGGTCTCACGGCGGCGCTTCAGGATCCCAACTTTCGGGCCCGTAAGGCGGCGGCCGATTCCCTGGCGAAGATAGGCGGCAAGAAATCGATGGCCAACCATTCGACGGAGAAAGGCACCTGACATGCTGCGAGAGTCCGAAATCAAACATCTGATCGCCGAGCACGGCACGCCGCTGTTCGTGGTCGATCATGAAGAGATCCGGCGGAACTACGCCGAGTTCAAGAAGCAACTGCCGCGGGTGCAGGCGTACTATGCCGTGAAGGCCAATCCCGATCCGGCGATCGTGCGGACGTTGTACGACGCCGGCGGGAGCTTCGACGTGGCCTCGATGCCCGAGTTCGAGATCGTCTACGAGTACATCAAGGACTTGCCGCCGAAGGAGCGGCAGGACTGGATCTGGGACAAGATCATCTACGCCAATCCGATCAAGGCCAACGAAACGCTCCGCGATCTCGACCAGTACAAGCCGTTGGTGACGTACGACAATTTCGAGGAGATCGGCAAGATTCGCCGGTACGCCCCGCACGCCGGCTTGGCCCTGCGGCTGAGCGTGCCGAACACCGGGGCGATGGTCGAGCTTTCGTCGAAGTTCGGCGCGGGCTCGGGCGAAGCGGTGCAATTGATCGAGGCCGCCCACGAGGCGGGGCTGGTTGTCGAGGGGATCAGCTTCCACGTCGGCAGCCAGACGACGAACTTCGAGAACTACGTGCAGGCGCTGAACCTGGCGGCGGGCGTGTACCGCGAGGCCGCCGCTCGCGGCTTCCACCTGACGCTGATCGACATCGGCGGCGGTTTTCCCGCCCCTTATGACGCCCAGGTGCAGCCGTTCGCGGCGCTCGCCCGGCGAATCAACGCCGAATTGGATCGGCTCTTTCCGAAAAGTCTCGAAATCCTGGCCGAGCCGGGCCGCTTTCTGGTGGCCACCGCGGGCACGGCCATCGCCAAGGTGATCGGCAAGGCCCGCCGCGACGGCAAGCGATGTTACTACCTCGACGACGGCGTCTACCACACGTATTCCGGCATCATCTTCGACCACTGCCAGTACCATCTGACCGCATTGAAGGAGGGGCCGACCGAAATCTGCTCGGTCTTCGGTCCCACTTGCGACGCGCTCGACACGATTTCATTGGCCGAGGAGCTGCCCGATCTCGATTTGGGCGAGTACGTCTACAGCCGCAACATCGGCGCCTACAGCCGCGCCTCGTCCACCTGGTTCAACGGCTTTCCGCCGGCCAAGGTGGTACACGTCAATCAGTAGCCGGAACGTGTAGGGACCGGCCGCGGCCGAGCAGAGACTGGCGCCGTGGGGCGGTTGCCCCGCCGTTCCCCGCGGATGTGCTAGTGTAGTGCGCCACGCTATTGGGGTTTTATAAATCACGGGATTGACAGGTGGGGCAGACATTCCTGTCTGCCAGGCTTGCCCGATTTCCCTGGCAGACAGGAATGTCTGCCCCACCCGTTGCCCTTCCGTAAAGTCACTCAATTGTAAATCACTACACTAGTACAACTGCCGCGCTGACGATGGATTAGCCGCCCGCAGCCGGATTTTCGTTGCTTCCAGGACTTCCGGCCGTACAATAGTTTGTAGACGGATGGTTGCTAATCCGTAACGCGAGGGTTTCGCGATGAAGACGGTTCTATACGTGGATGACGATGCGGCATCGCGCGAACTCTGTCGGCGGATTCTTGAAGATGAAGGATACCGCGTTCTGCTTGCCGAGGACGGCAGTGAGGCCGTCGAGGTTGTGGAAGCCGAGAATCCCGACGTGGCAATCCTGGACATTCGCATGCCTCAGAAGGATGGCCTGGAAGCGGCCGAAGAGATCAGCGGCATCGACGCGACACTTCCGATCATCTTGTACACGTGCAACGAGGAAGTGTGCATGAGCGACCGCCGCGCCGAATACGCCTCGGCGTGCATCAGCAAGAGTTTGGATTTCACCGAGCTGGCGCGGGCCGTCGGCAGGGCGGTTTCCCAGAGCAAGCAAAACGCTTCGCTTCGGGTCGGCTTGCCGCCGCGCTGAAAGCGACCGGCGCCCCCTACGCCGATTTCCACGCCAGGGCGGCGGTGGGACATGCGGCCACGCATTCGGCGGCGGCTTTCGAGAGGGCCTCGGCCAGCGAGCGATCCAGCGGCACGGCCACGCGCACGTCGAACCCGCGGCCGACGAACGTCAGCCCGAGCGGCTCGCCCGCGGCGGCGGCAATTTGGATGCACAGCCCGCAGTCGATGCACTTGCCCGGCTCGTAGACTATCTCGGCATGTCGCGCGTCCTGCTGGAACACCCGCCGCTCCGTCTTGAATCGCCGCGTGTTCGCTCCGTACTGCGCGGCGTACTTGCGCAGTTTGCAGGAGGCCGCGCCACGGCAGTCGCAGTGCAGGCAGCGCGCGGCTTGCTCGACGCTTTCAGCGCAACTGAAGCCGGTGGCCAATCCGAAAGCCGGCTGATGTCGCGGGGTGGAGGTCGCTCCGGCCGCGAACCGCTGCAACTCCTCGCCGTGCATCCGCCCGATCTTCACCGTCAGCGGCACGGGCTGGCCGGTCGGCGTCATGCCGCGCAAGAGCTGATCGATAGCGATGGCGGCTTCTTTGCCGTCGGCGACGCTACGAACGACCATCGTCTTGCCGCGGACCGCGCCGCCGGCGGCAAAGACGCCGGGCGTGCCGGTTTCAAACGTGCGGGGCGTCGCCTGAATGCCCCGCTGCCCGAGCGGCAGTCCCCACGCCGACGCCTGCTCGTGCGCAGCGGTGCCGCACGCCAGAAGCACAGCGTCGAATCGTTTTCGCAGATCGCTCAAGCCGTCCCCCGGAGGAATCGGCGCTTCACAATGCAAAACGACTCCCAACCGTTCGATTGCCGCCGCCTCGGCCGCGATCACGCTGCGGGGCAACTCGACCTCGGTCGTTTCCCGCAGCAGCCGCCCGCCGGGCCGGGCGTTTTCGTCGAAAACCTCGCAGGCGTGGCCGAACTGGGCAAGATAGTACGCGGCCGAGAGGCCCGTCGGACCGCCGCCGACGATCACCACACGTTTGCCGTTCGCGGCTTGGCACGGCGGCGAATACGGCGCGGACGACGCGAGATCCACGTCGGCCACTAGCCGTTTCAAAAGGCAAATCGAAACGGGGGCGTCAAGATCGCCGCGGCGGCAGACCTTTTCGCACGGCGCCGGGCAGATGCGCCCCAACACCGCCGGCAGCGCGATGTCGCGTTTCACCGTGACGATCGCCTCGCACAACTCCCCGGCGGCGATCTGGCGGAGCATCGTGGGAATGTCCATCTGCGCGGGACAGCCGAGGTGGCAGGGGGCCATGCAATCGCCGAGGTGATCGCTCAGCAGCAGTTCCAGCGACGTGCGCCGCGCCTCATGCACCGCCTCCGTTTCGCTCTCGACCCGCATCCCTTCGACCGCCCGCGTGGCACACGAGGGGACGAGCCGCCCGTCGTCGCCGATTCGCACCAGGCACGCCAGGCAGGAGGTAGAAGCCGAGCATCCCTCGCGGAAGCAGAGGGCGGGAATATCGATGCCCAGTTTCCGCGCAGCATCGAGCACCGTAGCCCCCTCGGGCACTTCCACGTGGCGATGGTCGATGGTTAGGTTCGGCATGGGGCTAGGGGCCAGGGGCTAGGGGGCAGGGATCAGGGATCAGGGATCAGAGGTGAAGGATACAACATCACGGGTGACGGTTGATTCTCACCCCTAGCCCCTGGCCCCTAGTCCCTATTCCACCACAATCGCTCCCTCGGGGCAAATCTGTCGGCATATGTCGCATCGCGTGCATTTCTCCTGGTCGATGTTGTGAACCGCGTACGGAGTCAAAGGGATGGCGTCGGCGGGGCATTGCTGGGCGCAGAGCGTGCAGCCGATGCAGTCGTCGGTCACGCGGTAGTGGACCAACGACTTGCAACGGCCCGCCGGACAGCGGCCGGCAATGTGGGCTTCGTACTCGTGGCGGAAATAGCGAAGGGTCGAGAGCACCGGGTTCGGAGCGGTGCGTCCCAGCCCACAGATGCTCCCCGCCTGCACGGTCAGGGCCAAGCGTTCGAGATCGTCGAGATCGCCCGGCTGTCCGCGGCCCTCGCAGATGCGGTCGAGCACGTCGAGCATCCGCCGCGTGCCGACGCGGCAGAGCGTACACTTGCCGCACGACTGGTCCTGGGTAAAGCGGAGGAAGTATCGGGCGATATCGACCATGCAGTCGGCGTCGTCCAGCACGACCAGCCCGCCGGAACCCATGATGGCGCCGACGTGGGCCAGGGCGTCGTAATCGACGGTCGTGTCGGCCAGTTCCGCGGGCACGCATCCGCCCGACGGCCCGCCGATCTGCACCGCCTTGAGATATCTCACATCTCCCCTCTCCCTTTGGGAGAGGGGCCGGGGGTGAGGGCGGCTGGCTTTCTCGGCAGAAGCCCTCACCCTAACCCTCTCCCAAAGGGAGAGGGGACGGCTCTTGTACCGGCGCCTGGCAACGCCCGTACATGCCGCGTCGGCCACGCCGCCGCCGATCTCCTCGACGATCTGCCGCAGCGTGATTCCCATCGGCACTTCGATCAATCCGCCGCGGCGGACCTTTCCGGCCAAGGCGAAGACCTTGGTGCCTGGGCTGCGTGGCGTGCCGATGTGTGAGAAAGCCTCGGGGCCGTGACGGAGAATCCAGGGCGTGATCGCAAACGTTTCGACGTTATTGACCAGCGTCGGTTTGTTCCAGAGTCCGGTGTCGGCGGGGAACGGCGGCCGCAGACGCGGCATTCCGCGGCGGCCTTCGATCGAAGCCAGCAGCGCGGTCTCTTCGCCGCAAACGAACGCCCCGGCCCCCTCCTTGACCGACAACTCGAGATCGAAATCGCCGCCCATGATGGCTTTGCCCAACAGCCCGCGCTCGTGGCAGCGTTCCAGTGCAGTCCTGATGCGCTCGACGGCCAGCGGGTACTCGGCGCGGATGTAGAAAATCCCCTCGCGGGCGCCGACCGCTCGGGCGGCGATGCTTACGCCCTCGATAATGCGGTAGGGGAACGACTCCAACAACATGCGGTCCATGAACGCGCCGGGGTCGCCTTCGTCGCCGTTGCAGACTATGTACTTGACGTCACCCTTGGCAGCGCGGACTCGCGCCCATTTCAGGCCGGTGGGGAAGCCGGCGCCGCCGCGGCCGCGCAGCCCGCTAGCCTGCACGTGTTCGATAATCTGCGGCGGCGTGAACTGTTCGAGGCAGCGGCGCAGGGTCACAAAACCGTCGTGCCGCAGGTACTCGTCCAGATCGAGCGGATCGAGCTGGCCGCAATGCTCGGTGGCCAGGTGTTGCTGCGGCCCGAGGAAGGCGCAGACCGGCCCGTCGCGTGCGTCGATGGCGTGCCGGGCCAGCGGGTCGCCGGCCTCATCGGTCAGCAAGCGATCGAGCCAGCGGGAGACCGTTCGGCCAATGCGGCGCAGCGCCCCGCGCGGCTTGAAATGGGCCAGCACGATCTCGGCCGCGTCGTCGGCATTCACCTTGGCGAAGAGCCTCCGTTGTGGTGCAGGCGTCTCGCCTGCTCCCGGGGGTGTAGCAGGCGTCTCGCCTGCCCGTGCAGCCGGGACGGCCGCACCACAATTCGAAGGAGCGGTGATTTCCAGTAGCGGCGTCTGGTGGCACATGCCGACGCAGCCAACCCGCTTCACCACGGCCGGCGCGCCGCTTTCGGCCAGTGCCTCCTCGATTGCCCGATAGACGCGGCCGCTCCCTTGGGCGACGCAGCACGAGCCGAGGCCGACGCGAATCTCGCCCACGTCTTTGCCGAGAACGATCGGCGCCGCGGGCCGCTTGGCCGTGCCGCTCTTCTGCTGCCGCAAGAAATCCTCGATCACCTCGCCGACTATCGTCGGGGCGAGCCGGCCGTAGGTGACGCCGTCGATTTGCACGACCGGAGCCAGCGTGCAGCAACCGAGGCACGCCACCTTTTCGATGGTGAAGAGCCCGTCGGGATCGGTGTCGCCGCCGCTGCCGATTTTCAGCCGCCGTTGGAAAGCGTCCTGAATCACCTCGGCCCCCTTCACGTGGCAGGCGGTGCCGTGGCAGACGTGGATGATGTGCCGCCCGACGGGACGATGGCGGAACTGATTGTAGAAGGTCGAGACGCCGACGATCGCCGCCGGCGTGATGTCGGTGAGCCGGCAGACGCGCTCGATCGCCTCGTCGGGCACGTAGCGGTAGTGCGTCTGAATCGCCTGGAGGATCGGGATCACGGCCTCCTGGCCGCGGCCGAGCCGCGCGACGCACTGGTCGACGAAGGTGAGATCGAGTTGCGACATTTGGGATTTTGTAGGAGGCGACTCCTGTCGCCGATTGCAGTTGGAGGGATTCCGGTGATATGTCAGTTCGCCCATCGGCGACGGGAGTCGCCTCCTACAGTTTGCCGATGCAGAATAGGTGTTTGTTTCCGCGGAGATAGATTCGCCCGTCCTGGAACGCGGGACTGGTGACGCACTCTTCGCCCAAGTTGCACTGGCCGATGCGGCGGCATTTGTCGCGGCCGGGCTCGACGATCCACGCCTTCCCGCTTCTGGCGACGATGTAAAGCCGCTTGCCGACCATGCTCGGCGAGGCGGCGCATTGCTCGTCGAACTCCTCCGACCAGAGCGCTCCCCCCTTCGCGGCGTCGTAGCAGGTCAGCGTGCCCTCGGAAGTCAACAGAAATACGAACTCGCCCGTGGCCAGCGGGCTGCACGTGTCGGGCATTCCGTCCTTGCCCTTCCAGACGATGTGCGTGGCGGTCACGTCGCCGTGGCCGTCGGCGCGAATCGCCGAGAGTGCGGCGTTATCATTCGCCACGAACACACAGCCGGCGGCGAACACCGGCGAGGGGCCGATGTCGGGCCCCAGGCACTTCACTCGCCAAACTTCCGCGCCGTCGCCCAGATCGTATCCGATGACCCACGGGCTGCTGGAAGCGACGAGTTGGTCGCGGTCGCCGACACGGATTACAATCGGCGAGGACCATGAGTTGGGCACGGGCCGATCGACCTGCCAAGCGATGCCGCCCGTGGCCGAGTCGAATGCGAGCAGCTTCGACCGCGGCTTTTCCGAATCGCCCTGATCGAGTTGCACGAGCAGCAAGTTTTTGTAGGTGAGAAGCGAAGAGGCGTGGCCGTAGCTGTTTTGCAAGGGGCCGAGACTCTTCGCCCAGGCGGGCTTGCCGGAAACGTCGAAGGCCGCCAGATCGCCGTTGGCGAAGATGGCGAAGACGCGGCGGCCGTCGGTCGCTGTGGTGGGGGCGGCGTAGCCGGTGTCGTCGTTCACCTTCGGCGGCCGGGCGTTGCTCTGCGGCGTGCCGGGCACGTTTTCGCGCCACAGCAGCTTGCCGCTGTCGGCGTCGAAGCAGTAGACCTCGCGGCGATGCTCGTCGGCTCCGCAGAGGAACACCCGCTTTCCCCAGACGACCGGCGAATTGTTGCCGGGCAGCGGCACCGGCGTTTTCCAGAGGATGCCCTTCCCCTTCGGCGCGTCCCAAGCATCGGGTACGTTCGTGTAGGCGGAGATGCCGAGGCCGCCGGGCCCGCGAAATCGCGGCCACGCTTTGGCAAATTCCTCGTCGTTTGACGGCGGCTCGGGATAGTCGGGTGGGCGCGGATGGACTCGCCCGTTGCTCTCAACCCCCGATTGCGATCCGGGGACATTTTGGATTGGTCCGGTCTCTCGCGGACGATTCTGCAACGATGCAATCTGATTGCCACCGTCCGGCAACGGCGACTTGACGCTCAGAATCAACAGGACCGCGGCGAAAATCATGGCGGCGCATGTCGCGGCAACCGCCCAGCGGGCGATGCGGGTCCAGGCGGCTTCGCGGTCTTGCCGACCGAGCGACACGGTCGGCAACGGCATTCGCCGGCGCAACGTCGCGGCGATTCGCGCCGACAGGAGGAACGTGAGCACCGCGACCGTCAATAGGGCGGCGCCCACGCCGGTGAACGCCCGCTGACGGAAATACTCACGCCGCAATTGCAGATCGAGCGCGCGAACCTGCTCTTTGAGCGACTCGTCGCTTCGATGCTGGTCGAGCGCATCGGTGAGCGCCTTGTACGTCGGCGAATCGAGCGGATCCTTCCGCAGCCGTTGGATGTAGTCGTAGAACAACAGTGCGGAGACGACAATGGCAACGACCGCCGCCACGGCCGCGATCCGCGTGGCCAGTTGATAGCCGGCGTTGTTGTTCGTATCGCTCATGATGCTCGCGGGGCGTGCTCGCAGGGGCAATACCAAAAACAGCGGCCGCAGGAGACGCACGCGGCCCGATCGGGTTGATAATCGGTCCGCCGGCGGCGAACCGAGAGATAAACGAGTTTGACGCCGACGACCAATCCCACCCAGGCGACGAACCATCCGCCGGCTTGGCGAAATGCGCCGCGGAGCCGGGTGGCTTCGGCGGAGAGCTCGCCTGCCGGGCGGCCGGTGTTGCGAAAGGCGTCGCTCGCGTCGGTCGTCCCCTGAACCTCGCCGCTCTGTTCCTGATAGACGCGCTCGGCCTGGCGAACCAGCGGATGCACGCGGGCCAGCGGCGTCTCCAACTGCCGGCCCAGCCAGAAGCCGGCGACGATAAGCACGGGGCACGCGGCCAACAGCAGGGCCAGGCGTCGCCGCCCGCGCCGCCGCACGGCCGCCGGCTGGGCGGCGGTCGGCTCGCGGATCGCGCCGTAAGGGCAAGCGTCCTCGCACAGCCGGCATTGGATGCAGTCGTCGGGCGGAATCTTCGCGTGCCATTTCGACGCCTTCGACAACAGCCCGAGAATGGCACCGTAAGGACACAAGTATCGGCAGTACGGCCGGCCGACGAAGATGCCGCCGACCAAAAAGCACCCGCCGAGAATGAGCATGTTCATGCTGGCGCTATGGCGGAAGAAACCGACGAAGGGATCGTAACGGCAGATCACGAAGGCCGCACCGGTGGCGGCGAACGTCACGCCCGCTCCAAGATAGACGTAGGCCAGCACGCCAAGGGCCTGATCGAGCCAGTTGGGGACGTTGATCGGACGGACGGCGACTAATTCTTGCACCGCCCCCAAGGGGCAGACGGCGGCGCAGAAGGTTCGGCCGAAGAAGAGCGTAAACAGCAGCGGCAGGGCGAACACCGCGGCCGCCGTCCAGGGAATGGCGTTATGCGAATCGAACAGGGCCAGTGAGACGTTCTGGATCGCCCCGATCGGACAGATGCAGCCCTGCCGCACGAAACCGAGCCACAGCAGCGATGCCAAGCCGAGCACGAAGAGCCCCCGCCGCGAGCGGCTCACGATCGCCAGCCACGAAGCCAGCCCCAGCCCGACGGCCAGCATGGCGAGATCGACGTATTCCCACACTTCTGGCCGCGACGGCGGGGTCGTGATCGACGGCAGGACGTGATCGGAGAAGTCGGGCGGCGGAAATCGTTCGATGGCGATCGCCGCCGACGCCAGAAGCGGCAGCAGACTGCAAACGCCAAGAATAATGAGGAGCCGGGTGCCATGCCCACGCTTGTCGTGGGCATGTGGGAGGCATTTTCGCAAAACGCACATGCCCACGACAAGCGTGGGCATGGCACCCACAGTTCTGCAACAGAGATTCCAGAACCACGACCGGCGCATCAGGCGATCTCCGGCCGTTGTCGAGAAGTCCCCTCTCCCTTTGGGAGAGGGTTAGGGTGAGGGCAGCACGGATTTGGAGATTTGGAGATTTGGAGATTTGGAACCTCTGTCTCCTGTCCCCTGACCCCTGACCCCTGACCTCTAGCCCCTAGCCCCTGGCCCCTGGCCCCTAACCCCTGCTCTTTCAACAGATACGGCTCGTCGGCGGGCACGCGGGAAAACGCCTGCGAGGGGCAGGCGGCCGCGATCGCGCACTCGTTGCAGTTCTGGCAACGGTCGTGCCGCACCTGTAATTGCAGCGAGCCGTTGCCGAAGGCGTTGCAGCCTTTGACGCACTTGCCGCAGCCGATGCAGAGCCGCTCGTCGATGGTGTACTCGAAATACGGGTCTTCGACGTAGGCCCGCTTGATGGCCCCGGTCGGGCAGAGCTGGTTCTCCGCGCCGGAATTCAGGGCGATCGGCTCGGGATGGAAGTAGCCGGTGCAAAGATCGCAATAGCCGCACATCGTAAAGTTGTGGACGCACTTGACGGCCGACTGGTCGAGCACGCAGTAGGTGGCGCAGTTGCCGCACGAGATGCACCTTGCCGGATCGAGCTGCCAGACAAGCTTGCCGGCTCGCCCTTTTCGCACCGCCAGCGACGCGGCCGCGCCGCCGATGCCCAGCGCCGCGGCCACGCGCAGGGCGTCGCCCAGGAATGTGCGACGATCGCGTTTTCGGTCTTCAGCGTTCATAAGATGTCTCAGACAGAAGGAATCACGAAATCACGAAACTGCGAAAACACGAAAGAGAGACCCTCTGTCAGATTCCGCAGTCGGTCAACTACCGGCGTCATGCCGCTCTCTCTTTCGTTCTTTCGTGCTTTCGCGCTTTCGTGGCAAAGCTCTTCAGTTTGCGATGCACTTACTCAATTAGTGATTATCAGTGGAGATTAGCGTTTCTTGCGAAGCAGTTATACTACTTTTTCGGTTCCGCCTTCATTGTATCCGGCTTCCGCACAAATATCCGTACGCAACTCGCGCGCGGATCGAGCACCAGGATGCGATCGCGGCTGTCGACGGCCAAGTCGACGGGATGGAGCGTGTGCTCCTCGCAGCATTCGGTCAGCATTGCCGGGTCGGGGCAGAGGACGTTCGACCCGACGACGACGCACTCGAACTCGCCGGTGGCGCTGTAGACTTTCACCCGCGGCAGCCCCTTCTCGGCGGTTACAATCCGCCCGTCGCTGAGGACGGCGATGTTCGAGGGGTTGCAGCAGCCGCAGAGGGCTTCGATGCCCATGCCGCGTTTGCCCCAGGAGACTTCCAGTTGGCCGTCGAAGGTGAACGCCTCGACCTGGTGCATGCCGGGATTCGCCACGCGGAGGAGGCCATCGGGGGCGATCGCCACGTCGAAGTAGGGACTGGGCACGACGAAGCCGGGAATGTTGCGCGACGGATCGCGGCGGCCGATCTGCCCGAGCAACTTGCCCTTGCGGTCGTAGTGCCAGACCACGAGCGACCCGGCGTCGGCGACAAAGACGTCCTCGTCGCCGACGGCGATGGAGGTCAGCACCGAGCGTTTGCCGGCCGCCGGCCAGACGGACTGCCGCCGACCGTCGGCGTCGTAGACCTCGACGTGGTCTTTCATGCCGACGTACAACGGGCCGGGCGAGCCGCGATCGGCTTTGGCGACCGCCAGGCAGTGCGGTTCTTGTTCCAGCTTGATTGTTTTGGGCTTTTTCCCCTCGGCATCGAATACGGCGATCGCCTTGTCGCCGGCGAGGAAGATATGATCGCCGGGCCCGACCGCCACTGCCCGCGGCTCAACCATGCCCGTCGGGATCGCCGCTTTCTGGTCGTAGCGAATCAGGGCGGGATCGATCTTTGCATATTGTTCGAGGCTGTAGTCGAACGTTTTGGGCAATTGGTTGCCCTGTTCGCCGGAAGGATGGATTCGCATGATGGCGACCACGCCGACGCAGATCGTCACGCCGACCACAACGATGATTGCGGCGGCGATGATGGGGCTCTGTTTTACCGTGTTCATTGATATGCTCCGCTCCGTCCGGCGTTCTCGCCGGGGCAAACGCCGCGTGGACGCGGCGGCCGCTTCCCTTCGGGGCGCGGCTAAACAGTTTGTGCAACTATCATCTCCATCATCGACCGCCTGACACATCCAGGCACTTCATGCGGGTCAGATCGCGAACGATCAAGCGGCCGCCGGCGAATGCCATTGGGCCCCAGGAGTCATTGCCGTTGTCGAACACCTGCGACTCGGCCAACTGCCGGTAGCCCGAGGGCGTCGCGTCGGCGAGCGTCAAGCGGCCACTGTCGTTCATCACAAAGATCAGGCCGTCGGCAATCAGGTACGGGCCGATGCCGAAGCGGTGCTGCGATCCGCTGCTCCAGGCGACACCGCCATCGGCATCGAGGCAGACCAATTCCTTGTCCTTCTCGCGAACGCCGAACAGATGGCCGTCGTAGAAGATCGGCGTGTGCTGCGTCGAGCCGAACGCAGCCGGGGCGATCTTCTGCAACGTTTTGGCCGCGATTCGGCCGCCGCGCTCCTGCAATTGCAGCAACATCGACCCGGCGTTGTATCCGCCGCAGAGGAAGATCCTTCCGCCGGGCAGAATCACCGGCGAGGGGACGGTGGCGATGCTGATTTTCCAATCGGTCGTGTCCCAGAGGATCGAACCGTCGTCGGCCGAGACGCCGGCCACGCCCCCCTTGCCGCAATAGACGTACATCCGCTTGCCGGCAAACTCCATCGGCATGATCGACGAATGGGTCATCGTCCAGCCGCGCGGGTTGGGGCTCTGCCAAACGATCTGGCCCGAGCGCCAGTCGATCGCCACCAACAGCGAACCGCCGCCGGGGGCTAGTATGGCACGATCGCGATCGACCAACGGGCACTGGCCGGCGTACCACTGCGGCACCGTCGCGCCGAAGCGGCGAACCATGTCGAGCAGCCAGTACTCCTGGCCGGTCGCGGGATCGAGGCACGAGACATCGCACTTTGGCCCGATGGCCACGACGAACTTAGCGGTCACGGCGGGGACGGTGCGGGACATGCCGTGGTTCCGCTTGACGGTGATGGGATAACTGTATCGCCACAGGTCGCGGCCGTCGGCCAGCGAAAGGCATCGCAGCACGTCGGCCGAAGTTGCCCGGTCGTAATCGAGGACGAAAACGCGGCCGTCGCGCACGGCGGCCCCGGCGTGTCCTTCGCCCAACTCGATCGACCAGAGCAGCGGGGGGCCGGCGCTCGGCCAACGGCGGGCGAGCGGTTCGCCCGGCGGAGCGATGCCGTCGAAACGCTCGCCGCGAAACCGCGGCCATGCCCCGGGCAGATTCGCCGCCGCACGGTTGAACGTGGTCAGCGTGCCGACCAACGGCTTTGCGGGGACTTCGCCTTTGCCCGACTGCGGCCGATCGAGCCCCGGCACGCGGGCTTCGAGCTGATTCATCGGGCCAACAGCCGTCCAGAGCAGCACGGCCACGATGCCGACGACCGCGAAAGCGCTGGAATGAGAGTGCCCGCCAGCAGGTGCTTCATATAGGGGGTGGGTGCGTGGAAAGAACACGACTCCTATATTCTACATACCCCCTCTCGGCCGGAGTGTCAATCGGCGACCGTACCCGGCACACGCCGTGTGCCGATGGAGCCGCGCCAGTCTGACGGCACACGCCGTGTGCCTGATACCTGCACTACTTCTTCGCCGGCATCTGCATGATGATCTCGGCGTGGGCGGAGACGGCTTTGGGGTCGATCGTGGCGTCGAGGTCGAGGCCGCGGAACCAACTCAACGGGGGCGAGAGGAAACCGGGCGGGGCATGGTACTTCAGCAGCCCGCCGGACGGGGGCGGCGCTGATTGCAGCGCCGTCGAGGTCCATTGCGGCGGCCCGCCGTCGGATTGCTGCAAGACGTACTTGCCGCCCAAGGGGCAGATCAATTTCGCGTCCAACAACTTCTCCGCCGTCTCGCGGCAGGCAGTCGGCGGCACGCGGAGTTGCTGATTCAGGGCGTGCAGCAGCCGCAGGTTGCCGAGCGAGGTCTCCCGCGTGCGGGAGTAGCCGAAATCGTTGACCAACGGCTCGATGCGGGCGTTCAATAGATCGCCAATCTTCAGCCGCACCTGCGCCGGCCGGGCGGCCTGCTGGTAGCGAAGCTGCGGCACGACCGTGTCGAGCACTTCGCGCTGGAAAGAGAAGACCGTGAGGCCGTTGTATTGCCGCCGCCAGCCGCCCAAGGGCGAAACGGCGTAGCCGGCCGGATCCGACGGCGGCATCCCAAGATTGAGGATCGACAGCAGGCCGAGTTCCCCCGTCGTGCCGACGTAGCCGACCAACAGATCGCGCAGCCGGCCGAACCCGGTGAATTGCGAGAGCAGGCCGCCCGCCCCGGACGCCGGCCCGCCGGAATCTGTGGCGGGGATCGGCTCAAGCGGCGCAGCCGGGATCGGTTCAAGAGGCTCGTCGGCGCCGGCCGGATCGGCGAAGGCGGTTAGCGCAGTGGGAATGGCCGGAACGCCGGACGTTCTAACGGCAGGTGTGGGGATGACTTCGGGAGTGGGAGGCGCCGGCGGCGCCGCCGGAGTAGGTTGCGCACCCGGTGGAGGCGGCGCGGGAATCGGCGAGCTGCCGGGCGGGCCTCCGCTGGGCGGCGTCGTGTCGCACAGCCCGCCGAAGAGCCGGCCGTAGCCCATCACCGCCTCCAGCGTGGCGATGTTGCCGGCGATCGGGGCGAATTGCATGTTGTCGGGCGGACCAAGCTGCTGTTTCAACGCCGTTAAATGCTGCGGTGCGATCGGGCTCATCAGCACGTCGATGACGACCTGCTCGCGGTTGCCGGGCAGCGCGGTCCGCTTCAACCCGGCGACGGTCGGGTCCATGCGGCCCCAGTTTTCTCGATAATATTCGGCAAAGCGGTCGTAGTCGGCGGCCTCGGCGCGGGTGACATCGCCCACGGGCATGTCGAGGATCGGCATGAAGGCCCCGCGCCAGCCGCGGTGGTTGTCGTGAACGTCGGACCCGTTCAGCGCGATGCGGCTGCCGTCGGGCAGCGGGCCGAACTCCGGCGGCAGGACATTGGCCGCCTTGAGTTGCTCGATCGTGTCGCCCGGTTTGCCTTCGTTGGCCGCCGCCAGCCGGGCCACTTGCACAAGATCGATATCAGCGGCCGCCTGCAATCGCCGCGCCATCTCGACGCGATACTGCGGCGAGGTGATGTTGCGGAAGAAGGCATCGGAGGCATAGAGCCAGATCGTGTCGTTGCGGCTGATCGGCATGATCGAGCGGGCGTGGCGGAACTCCTGCGACGCCCCCAGCGAGCCCTTGCCCGACGCGGTGGCCAGGAATCGGGCGGCCAACTCCCGTGAGGTGGTGACAAAATGGAAATCGCCGCTGACGACGTAGTACGAGCGGACCGCCCCGTCGGGCGAGAATAGGTAGGGGACACGTTGGCTGTCGATGGCGACCTTCTTCTCCGTCACCCCGCCGGCCTTGATCCGCTCTTGCCGCTGCTGCGTCAGGCTGGCCGAGAGCGCCATGTTGTTGCGGGCGTGGAAGAGAACGCCGTAGCAGGCCCCTTCGCGGAAGAAGGTGTCGGTGCCGATGATCGCCACGTCGGCAATGACCGTGTCGCCCAGCATCCGCGAGAGGATGGTCTGCTTCAGCACGAGCTCCTTTTCGATATGGCGGTTCATGCCGCGATCCAATCCGCGCAGGGAGATCAGGTTCTGCGCGTCGCCGCCCCACTTGGCCAACGTGTCTTGCAGCCAGAGGAAATTGGCGAAGCTGCCGAAGCGGACGTAGAAGCACTCGACCGGCACCCGCATGGCAATCGGCTCGACTTTCACATCGGCCGGCGGCTCGGGAATCTCTAGCGGGGGCTGGCTAAAGGGCTCGGGCAAGCGGTGATCGGCCGGCTCGTTCCAATTGTTCAGCCCGAGGATGCGATCTTGCATCATCGCCATCCGCAGCGGCTCGGTCCCGAGGTTGAAGCCGATCTCCTTGCTGAGGACCGACTGGCCCGACGGCATCTGCTTCGCTTTGGGCAACGGCAGATTGAGCCGCCGGCCGAGCGTTGCGGTCAGATAGGTATCGACCAGGGGCGGGTAGTCGGGCTTCGACTGGAGCAGGCCCGGCGTTTTGGCGTATTGCCGCCACCAGAGTTCCAGCAGCCGGCCATAGCCGAGGGGAGCGCCGCGGAGAATGCGGCGACCGAATTGCGGCACGGTGGCGCCCGGCGGAGCGGGAGTGATTGTCAGGTCGACGGGCCTGCGCAATTGCAGCGTGACTTGCAGCGGCTCGTTGCCGCGGAAGAGGAAATTGACGGTGGTGCGCGGCGGCCGGTCGAGGATTCCGCGCAGCAGCCCGCCCACTTGTTCGCGCACGGGCCCGCCGGAGGTGAGCGGGGTATTGGTGTTGAGGAATTGCCGCACCAGTTTGGCGAAAACGGGGCTTTCGATCACCGGAAAGAAGACGCGGCCGTTGCGTTCGCTCAGCCCGATGCCGTCGGCCCCCAGCGGCTCGGGCAGCATCTGCTCGGGCACGTCGAAGCTGATGCGCCCCACGCCGAACGGTTCACCGGCGACGGCTTCGATCTGCGTCGGCCCCTGGGCCCGAAGCGGCGAGTTGTACGCTGCTGCCAGGAAAGCCGCCACAAGCGGCAACGCAGAAAATGCACGGAATAAGCGTGTATTGGACATCATGGCAGGATCTCCTTTCCGAAGCGATCCCCGCGATCGCGGTGGCGGGGCGTTTGGTTAATTCTCAGCGGCGTGCCGCCGGCAGTTTACCATCTCTTGCCGCGGTTCGCCATTTGTTGCAGCGACCCAGGATATTATATTTCGGAAAAACGCTGCACGGCTGCGGTGGGGGGATTGTCGACAGTCAGAATACCGAACCCGCACGGAGAACACAATCACCGCACACGCCTGCCGCGGCCGCTTCGCAACGCACAAAGCTGCTTGTTCGCTTGTGCCTCATCAAGAGCGCGCAGTGTCCGCTCGCCCGGCCGCCCACTTCTTTGGAAGCCCATACCTGTCGTGGTGCCTGGTTCAAGTGGAGATTACTTCTTCACCGGGCAGAGCGGCAGCACGACTTTGCCAAAGACCTCGTTCAGCACCTGCGCCAGTCCGGTGTAAACTGCGGAGAAGCCGCAGACGATTCCTTCGTAGCCGGTGAAGTGTTTGAAGCCGGCGCTGGCGTTGTAGTAATCGCCGTAGGCCAGCAGAAAGAACAGAACCGCCAGCGTGCCAAACACCACCTGCAACGCACGGTTGATTCGCAAGGTGCCAACGAACATGACGGCGGTGAAGATTCCCCACATGGCGAGGTAGGCGGCAACGGCCGTTTCATCGGGCTTCGTGGCCCATCCGGTCTTTGGCAGAACAACCAAAGTTACAAACGAGAGCCAGAAGAAGCCGTAGGAGATGAAGGCGGTGGCGGCGAAGGTGTTGCCCTTCTTCCATTCCATGCTGCCGGCGATGACTTGCGCGAGGCCGCCGTAGCAGATGCCCATTGCCAGAATCATGCTGTTGAGTTCAAAGCAGCCGGCGTTGTGCAGGTTGAGCAACACCGTGGTCATACCGAATCCAAGCAGGCCGAGCGGCGCGGGATTGGCCGTCGTATCCTTGATTTGAGTCAAGCTCGGTTCGTTCATGGGAGTAGTGGGTTGAGGGGGAAACGGAAGATCCAACGTGCAACTGTGCCGAGCGCGGGGAATAAGCCAAGAGAGCCGGTATTGTAACATGTCCCAAGGCCAAGTTGTCAAGTAGGGAATTGCAGAAAACAGCGGAAAACGAGCGGCAAAATCGACTGGGCTGGCTATTTTGCTCTGCTGCGGTCATAACTACCGTTGCGATCGCGGCCCGTGCAAGTCGAAATCCAGCCGGAGCCAACCACGTGAATCCTCAACAGCGACGCCGGTTTGACGAGCATTTCGAATGGGTGCTCGAAGGTCTGCCGCCGATGATCCACGAGTTGATCGAACGCGTCCCCTTGCACGTCGAGGATTATCCCTCGGACGAAGTGATGGATCGCACCGGCGCCGAGTACATCGACGATCTCTGCGGCCTCTACACCGGCATTCCGATCGGCCAGAAGAGCGTTTGGCATTCCGGCACGTTGCCCGACGTGGTGACGATTTACCGCGAAGGAATCCTCACGGCGGCCGCCGATCGCAGGGGCCGGATTACGACCGAAAACCTGCGCAATCAGATTCGAATCACGATCCTTCACGAATTGGCGCACCATCATGGATTGACCGAAGAGGACTTGCGGAAAATGGGGTACGCCTAGCCTGGAGGAGTTATGGCTTCGAAGCGACGGGGCGTCGACCTCCTTACTTATGCCGTGGCGGTTGCTGCGCTTGCGTTCTTCGCAACCAACGGCGCACCGATGATTGGTCTCGGGATTGCCTATCTTGTGCTTTATTGCCGATGGATCAATCGCAAGATCGAGGGAGATCACTATGAGTACCCGCGGATTCGCATTGTGCTCACGGTCGCAGCAGTAGTCGTGCTCGCAGTTCTTGCCGTCTCGCTGTTCCTTTTCACCGTCTCGGACAACCACACGGGGGTGCCTCACCAAGATCGCTCCCCCAAAAGTAGCAAGGGCCCGGCTTCACCATGAGTCTCGATGCAGTCCGTCTAATGCGTGAGACCTCGATTGCGCGGGTTGAGCATCATCCCACGCTCGATTCGACGAACAATCGCGCGGCCGAGTGTGCGGCAAGGGGGGCGATCGACCTGCCGTTGTTGGTCGTAGCCGACCAGCAGACGGCCGGCCGAGGCCGCGGCGGCAACCGCTGGTGGAGCTCTTCCGGCTCGTTGACGTTTAGCCTGCTGATTGATGCGGCCACCGTGGCCACCGGCGAAGACCGTTCGCCTTTGGTGGCCTTGGCGGCGGCCGTGGCCGTGGTCGATTGTGTCACGCTCCTGCTGCCGACGCACCAGGTCGGAATCCATTGGCCAAACGACGTGTACGTTCACATTGGCCAATCTCAGGGTGGGGCAGACATTCCTGTCTGCCGAGAAGAGTTGGCACGTCGCGGCAGACAAGAATGTCTGCCCCACCGGTCAGAAGACCACCTGACGGAAAACCGCAAACTGGCCGGCATCCTCGTCGAGGTGCTGCCCGATCGAAGGCACGTGATCGGGATCGGTCTGAACGTGAACAACAGCTTGGCGGACGCCCCGGCCGAGCTGCGGGACACGGCCGTCACGCTCCGCGATCTCTCGGGACGCGACCACGATCGGACCGCGGTGCTGATCGACCTGTTGCGGCGATTGGAGGGCCTGTTCCTGCAACTGCGTGAAAGCCCAAAGGAGGTAGCTGGCCGGGCCGATTCGCTCTGCCTGCAACGCGGCCGGGGCTTGACGCTGCATTGGACCAACCGCACGGTCACCGGTGTGTGCCGGGGCATCGCCGGCGACGGCGCGATCGTGCTGGAAACGCCCGGCGGGATCGAAGAGGCCCTTTCCGGCGACGTAATGAAGTGATTGCGGCGGTGTGTGCGTAAGGCCGTTGGGCAACGGCACTTGTCGACGCCGATCGAGAAGCTATTGCCGGAATGGCAAGTAATGCAATAATGCTTAGCGAATAACTATGTGCATCGTACTCGAACCGCTGCTGAAGATCGCCGTGCTGGTGGCCGGTCTGATGACTGCCGCAGCGTATTTGGTGCTGGTTGAGCGTTGGATCGCCGCCTGGGTGCAAGATCGGCTAGGGCCGAACCGCGTCGGGATTCCGCTGACGAAGGTCCGCATGTTCGGGCTGGGGCAACCGCTGGCCGATGGCGTGAAACTGCTGTTCAAGGAGCAGCTTACGCCCAGCCGCGTCGATCGGGCGCTGTTCGTGGTGGCACCAATTTCGATCTTCGTCGCCGCGGTCGCCGCCTTTGCCGTCGTCCCCTTCGGCAGCGCGATCCCGCCCGCGGCGTTCCCCAGTTCGTGGGGCGTGACGGCGCCGCTGAGCCTCGAGGTCGCGCCGAACGTCGACGTCGGCATGATCTACGTTTTCGCCGTCGGCAGCATTGCCGTCTACGGCGTCGTGTTGGGCGGCTGGGCGAGCAACAACAAGTACAGTTTCCTCGGCGGCATGAGAAGCAGCCCAGTTGATCTCCTACGAGCTGCCGCTGGGGCTGGGCATCCTGGGGGTCGTAGCCGTCAGCGGTTCGCTGCGGCTCGACGAGATCATCGGCCACCAGGCCCAAAGCGGCGCATGGAATGTGTTGACCCAGCCGCTGGGCTTCGTCGTGTTTTGCGTGGCTAGCTTCGCCGAGGCGGCGCGGCTGCCGTTCGACCTGCCCGAGGCCGAGCAGGAGCTGGTCGGCGGCTACCACACCGAATACTCCGGCGTCAAAATGATGATGTACATGGTCGCCGAGTTCCTGCACATGGTTTTGGCCTCGTTTCTGATCGTGATCCTCTTCCTCGGCGGCTGGCACCTCTGGGGCCTGACCGGCTCGGGCGAGGCGACCGGTTGGATCGAGGTGCTGCTGCGGGTGATCGTGTTGCTGGCCAAAGTGATGGTGGTCATTCTGTTCTTCATGTTTGCCCGCTGGAGTTGGCCGCGGTTCCGCTTCGACCAACTGATGGAGCTTGGCTGGAAGGTGATGATCCCGTGGGGACTGGTGAATTTCGTGGTCGTGGCCACCTGGATGGAATTCGGCGCGGGGGCGGCGCGGCTGCTGAAACTGCCCGAGCCGTGGAGCATGGCGGTAGTCGGTTGGCCGGCTTTGCTGATTGCGTGGCTGGTCGTTACGGTCTTCGATCCGACTGCCAAGCGGGTCGGCACGTCCCGTTTAGCAGCCGCCGGTACGGCGGCTCGCGACGTTGTGGAGGGTTGTCGTACCGACGAACACTAGACATTCCGACATTCACTAAGGTCAAAAAATGAGTTGACGAATTTTCCTGTAGGGAACGCCCTCCGCGGCGTTCCGTGCCGGCGAGGAAAACGCCGTTTTTTCCGGCTCCCGGAACGCCGCGGAGGGCGTTCCCTAATGGGTTTTGACAAACAGATTCGGTAGTAATCACGTAAAATGCAGCGATTGGGCCAGTTGACCGTTGCCGAGCAACCCTACGTACCGCAGAAGCTGTTTCGAGCCGCGGGCGAATTGCTCCAGGAAGTCGGTGACGCGCTGGTGCAAGGCGGGCCAGTCGTTGGCCAAACGGTGCATTTTGAGGATTGTCTCCTTCAGCCATCGCCATAATTTTTCGATCGGGTTCAGCCAGGGGGCGTAAGTCGGCAACCAGATTGGCTTGATTTGAGGATATGCCCCCACGGCCGTGAGTACGTCGGGATGAGTATGGATCGACCAATTGTCTTGAACGACGTAGATCGTCTTGGCGCGAGCGTAAGTTTTCGCGATCCGTTCATACATCTCGATGACCTTGGCTCGACCGATAATGTAGTTGTCCACGTAGGTCACTTTTCCGCTGCAGGCGTTCAGGCCGCCGATCACACGCCACAGCCCATTGTTGGACTGTTGCCGATCCGCTTGCGGTGGAGCCGCGGGCGGGGCGGCAGCCCAACTCGGCGCCGGCTCGGGCTAGACGGCGTACCCCATTTCGTCGATGAACAGCAATGTCGTTTCCTGGGGGTTGCGCGCCGCTGCTCGCAGGCATCGTTTCAGTTTGGCTACCTTGCTTCGATACTGCGGATCCGGGCTAAAATGCTGGACCCGACCCGAACGCAATTTCACTCCCAGTTTGCGACGGAGCCACCGCCACACGCCACTGAGCGTGTAATTCTGGATCGTCTTAATGCTGGCGCGAATGGTCCGCAACGTCCAGCGGCTGGGCGGCGGACCAGCGGCTGTCGGCATCGCCTCGCGGCGAGCTTCCTCGCCGGGGCCTTGCCGCAGCCGCTCCAACACCTGTTCCCGCTGCTCGAAAGGGACGGCGACGGCTGCCTCCCTGCCGCCGCCACAACAGTCCTTCGATCCCGTGTTGTTCATAGCAATCCAACCAATGGTACACGGTGTCAGGATCTCGCGGTCTCAGTAGTCCCTGAGTCGCTACCGCATGAGGCGATTGGCCGTCGGCGACCTTCAAGATCGCCGCACACCGTTCCCGCACGTCCGGACGCCGATCATGGTTCCGATACTCGACCAACGTCCTGCGCTGAGCCTGTGAAAGTTTCAAAGTTCGCTGGTACATGACGATTCATCCTCCCTTGCGAAGTTACTTCATGGACCCTCCTTTCAATTACTCTCAAGCAACGCCGCCAAAGGCAACCACAAAATGCGCCTGCTAGCAGTGGTGTGCTAGCACAATACCTTGAATTCACTACCGATTTTGGCTGTCAAAACCCATCAGAACCATTTTGCGGCGAATCCGTCAGGTTATTTTGACGAGGCGTCTGAACATTTCAACGACCGTCGAACAAAGCCACGCCCATGAAATCGACCGACGTGAAAATCACCTGGGTGAAAGAGCCGCGATTGGGCCTCTTGGGCCGATCGTATCTGTTGTTGTTCCTGCAAGGGCTCAGCACGACGCTGCGTCACTTCTTTCGCCGCAAGACGACGGTTCAATTTCCTGAAGAGGGTCACGTGATTCCCGATCCGCTGCTCTATCGCGGCGTACACCGGTTGAATCGGGACGAGCAAGGCCGGGTGAAATGCGTCGCCTGTTTTATGTGTTCCACGGCGTGTCCGGCCCATTGCATCGATATTATCGCCGCCGAGAGTCCCTGGCCCGACCGCGAAAAATACCCCCAGTCCTTCACAATCGACGAGTTGCGGTGTATTTTTTGTGGAATGTGCGAGGAGGCTTGCCCGGTCGACGCCATCGAACTGACGAGCCTATACGATCTTTCCGGCAAGAGCCGCGAGGAAATGATCTTTGACAAAGAGAAGCTGCTGAGCGTTTACGACCGAACCAAGGACGCCGAACCGATGCGGAGTAGGAGGGGCAGGGACTAGGGGCTGGGGGCTAGGGGTCAGGGACTGGAGAATGACGCGGTGGCGGGGCAGGCGGCGCAACCACAACTCACGTATCCCCCTCGATCTGATCGCACTCCCTCACATCCCGATCTCTGACCCCTGACCCCTAGCCCCTGACCCCTAGCCCCTGACCTTCGATGCCCGACCTTCATTCCATCCCGATCCAGGCCCTTGCTGTTTTGCTGGCGGCCGTGTCGCTATGGCTGATGTTGCCGCGCGGGGCGCGCGGGGGCGGGGAATCGGCTTGATACTGGGGGCAGTCGCGCTCGGGCTCGCCGCCGCGCGGCTCCCGTCGGTCGGACAATGGATGGCCGACGGCGTCTTTCTGGTTCTGGCGGCGGTCACCGTGATATCGGCCGTCGGCGCGATCACGTTTCGCAACCCGGTTTATTGCGCGATCTGGTTTGGCCTGTCGCTGCTGGGGGTGGCCGGTCTGTTCTTCTTCGTCGGCGCCCAGTTCCTTGCCGTGGCCACGGTGGTGGTCTACGCGGGAGCGATCCTGGTCACGTTCCTCTTCGTGCTGATGCTGGCGCAGCCCGAGGGCAAGGCGTCGTACGACCGAACTGGCTGGGAGACGTCGGTCTCGGCCGCGCTGGGCATGATCATCGTCGCCGTGCTGTCGATCAGCATCGGCGGGGCGCTCTCGCAGTCCGAGAAAGCGGTCGGCCAATTTGTGCCGCCGACACAGGACGCGATGACCGCGAACATTCTCGCACCGCGGCACGTGGCCCGATTCGGCGACGAGGTGTTTAGCCGGCACCTGATCGCGGTGGAAGTGGCGGGGGTTCTGCTGTTGATCGCCCTGGTCGGCGCCGCCGTGATTGTGGAAAGGGGGCGGAGGGCGGCGGTCAAGCAGCCGCGGTCAGAGGGCGGAGATCTGAGATCTGAGATAGGAGATTTGAGATCAGAGATTGTAGATTAGAAACCGCTTGCGGTTTCGCAGCATCGTTGGGGTGGCAGTTGTACTGCCACCCCTGAAATTCCTGGAGAGACGGGGTGGCAGTACAACTACCACCCCAACTTAAACTTCGACATTCACGATCGTTCCCCATGCCGCACGAACTCGCACTGCTGCACAACTGCCTCCTGGTCGGTGCCGTGTTGTTCGGCATCGGCCTGGTCGGTTTCGTGACCCGGCGAAACATGATCGTAATGTTCCTTTCGGCGGAGATCATGTTGCAGGGGGTGTCGCTGAGTCTGGTGGCGTGGGGCCGGTTTCGCAACGACTTCGGCGGTCAGATGCTGGTGCTGTTCATTATCGCCGTGGCGGCGTGCGAGGCGGCGATTGCGTTGGCGCTGGTGCTGATGCTTTTTCAACGCCGCGGCAAGCTGGACATCGCCGAGTGGCGCGGCCTGCGCGAGGCGAACCAGCCGGGATTCCGCGAAGAGCCGCCGCCGGAGCCGCTGCCCGACCTGATCGAGCCCTTGCCCCATCTGCCCCCCGCCGGCGTCGCGCCGCAGATTCCACGAGAAGAGACCGAGTACCGGCCACGAGTATAGGATGATTGCTGATTGAAGATTGTTGATTGCTGATTAACCGCAACCGAAGCATATTGCAGGCTCCGGAGCGTCCGCCTCCGAAGCGAGGCTGTCTCTCTATGGACCGACGGCAAAGCGTTCATTTACGATAGTCCTCCTCTGGCGGCATATATGAGCGGTTCGTCCGGACCAACTAACTCTGATGTCTTACTCAACCTGCTGTACTTTGCGGGGGGCATGCTGATTATCTTCACAATACCGGGGGGACTTATAGCAGCTTTTGTGTCTCACTACTCCGAGCCTTACATGGATTGGCAATGGGCGACTATTTCGGGGATTGTAAGTGCGATAGCAACAGCACTCGTTGGGAGCATACTTCTCGGTTTGGCTGCTTTCCTTGAGAGGAAGCGCAGAAACCGTCGTCGACCCCACGATAGCAAGTAGGCCCGCGCAATCCTGCAAATGCTTGTAACAGCACCATGCCTGACATCAAAACGCTCCTAATCCTGATTCCCGCCCTCCCCTTGGCGGCCGCGATTCTGACGGCCGTGCTTGGCAAGCGGGTGCTGCGCGGGCGGAGCCATTGGCCGGCGGTCGCGGCGCTGCTGCTGAGTTTTCTCGCCAGCGTCGTGCTGTTGTTCCAGGTGCAGAAGCGAATCGACGGGCCGGCGGAAACCCGCGGGCCGGCCACGGTTACGCTCTGGAGTTGGTACAACGTCTCCGACGCCATGCCGAAGCCGTCCGACGCCGGCACGCCGTCGCCGGGCTGGGGCGACTTTCACATCGAGATCGCCTTGCAGGCCGACCCGCTGACGGCCGTCATGCTGGCGGTGGTCACCTGCATTTCCTCGTTGGTGGCGATCTATTCGATCGGCTACATGCACGGCGACGCCGGCTATTGGCGGTTCTTCGCCTACGTGAGCCTGTTCGTCTTCTCGATGACCTTGTTGGTCTCGGCCAACAATTTCATTCTGCTTTACATCGGTTGGGAACTGGTGGGCTTGTGCAGTTATCTGTTGATCGGCTTCTGGTTCGAAAAGCCCGCGGCAGCGGCGGCGGGCATGAAGGCGTTCTTGGTCAACCGCGTCGGCGACGTCGGTTTCGCCCTGGGGATCTTTCTGATCTGGACCACGTTCGGCACTCTCGACTTCGACGGCGTGTTTGCCGCGGCGGGTACTCTGGCCGGCGACTGGCGAACTACCGCGATCTGCCTGCTGTTGCTAGTCGGGGCGTGCGGCAAGAGCGCGCAGTTTCCGCTGCACGTCTGGCTGCCCGACGCGATGGAGGGCCCGACGCCGGTGAGCGCTTTGATTCACGCCGCCACGATGGTCACGGCGGGCGTGTACATGGTCGCCCGCTGCAGCCCGCTGTTCGCCCAGTCGGCCGATGCCCAATACGCCGTGGCGGCCGTCGGCGGCATCACCGCCCTGCTGGGCGGAATCATCGCCATTACGCAAACCGATCTGAAACGCATCCTCGCCTATTCGACGATCAGCCATCTCGGCTACATGTTCGTCGCGCTGGGCGTCGGCACTTTGGCGGGCGTGACGGCCGGCATGTTCCATCTGATGACTCACGCCTTTTTCAAGGCCCTGCTGTTTCTCGCCGCCGGTAGCGTCATGCACGTGGCGGGCGGCGTGATCGACATCCGCCGCCTCGGCGGGCTGCGGCGGCGGCTGCCGGTGACGTATTGGACGTTCCTGGTCGGCTGTCTGTCGATCGCCGGCGTTTTCCCGCTGGCCGGTTTCTGGAGCAAGGACGCGATCCTGGCGGCGTTGGCCGACAAGGCCGGCAACGGCGGCGAGGGGGGAATCTACGGGCTGCTGCTGCTTTCGACGTTCTTCGGCGTTCTCTTGATCGACTTCTACATGTTCCGGCCATTCTTTCTGGTGTTTCACGGCCCCGAGCGGCTGCCGCCCGAGGCGGGCCGACACGCCCACGAGTCGCCGGGCACGATGACCGCGCCGCTGGTGGTGCTGGCGTTCGGGGCGGCGGTGGTGGGGGCGTACTTCGAGTACACGCACGGTTTCGCCAACTTCCTTGCGGCGACGCCCTCGCTCGCCAGTTTGCCGCATCCGCCTGTCGAAGTCGGCGGCCACGTTGCTCCGGCGCCGGAGCATTGGGGCATCGCGGTGGTCAGTTCGGCGATCACAATCTTGGGAATCACCGCCGCGGCGGTCGTGTACTTGGGCAATGAGAAGAGAGCGGCGCGGCTTGCTGCCTTCATGAATATCTTCGGGCTG
Source organism: uncultured Planctomycetaceae bacterium (assembly GCA_963823895.1). GTDB lineage: Bacteria > Planctomycetota > Planctomycetia > Pirellulales > Thermoguttaceae. The sequence continues at coordinate 31,918 of CAWGNG010000018.1, read as the reverse complement.
TATAGCCTCTCGTACGGCAAGTTCTTTTTCGATCCGCTTTACTCGCTGTTGATCGTGCAGCCCTTGCTGGGCGTCGCGCGGCTGGCGGCCTGGTTCGACCGGCACGTCATCGACGCTTTGGTGGACTTCTGCGGCCGGTTGCCGTCGATGCTGGGCGCCGCCCTGCGGCCGGTGCAGGGGGGCGTGTTGCAGTTCTACGCCCTGGCGATGGCGCTGGGGCTGTTGGCCTTGTTGGGTTTCCTGTTGATGTAATGTCAGAATTGTTGCGTGTCATCCTGTTTCTTCCCTTGGCGGTGGTGGGTGCCATGCCCACGCTTGCCGTGGGCATGTTGCGTGGGTCCGCGGTTTACATGCCCACGGCAAGCGTGGGCATGGCACCCTGGCCCTGTTGGGTTTCCTGTTGATGTAATGTCAGAATTGTTGCGTGTCATCCTGTTTCTCCCCTTGGCAGCCGCCTTGCTGTTGCACGGCAGCCGACAGTGGATGCGCGTCGGCACGTTGGTGGTGACGCTTGTCGTGCTGGGGCTGACGGCCGACCTTGTGGCGAGATACTCGCAGGCGGCGGGGCAGACGGGATTCGCCGCCGAAACCGACGCTTCCCGGCTCAAACTGGCCGATTCCGGCATCGACATCCATTTCAGCATCGGCATCGACGGCCTGAGCCTTTGGCTGTTCACTTTGACGTCGCTGCTGATGGTGGTCGCCGTATTGGTCGGCTGGGAGGCGATCGACAAACGGGCGTCGCTGTACTATCGGCTGCTCTTGATCCTGGAAACGGGGATGCTCGGCGTCTTCGTCGCCCGCGACATTATTCTCTTCTATATCTTCTTCGAATTCACGTTGATTCCGCTCTTCTTCCTGATCGGCCTTTGGGGAGGAGAGCAGCGGCGGCACGCGGCCGCGAAGTTCTTCCTCTTCACGTTGGCCGGCAGCCTGTTGACCTTTCTCGGCCTGTTGGCGATCGTGCTTTGGTGCTACTTCAACTCCGACGCCGATCCGGCGTTGCGATCGCTGACGTTTTCCATCCCCGATTTGACCGAGTCGCTGCGGCAGGCCGCATTGCGGGGTCATCCGATGGAATTGTGGCTGCAAATCGGCATCTTCCTGGCGCTTTTCGCGGGCTTTGCCATCAAGACGCCGTTGTTTCCGCTGCACACTTGGCTGCCGCTAGCCCACGTCGAAGCGCCTACGGCGGGCAGCGTGATCCTGGCCGGCGTGCTGCTGAAAGTGGGCACGTACGGCTTCGCGCGGTTCAACCTGCCGATGCTGCCGGAGGCCAGCGCCGTGCTGATGCCCTGGCTCATGTGGATTTCGCTGGCCGGCGTCCTCTACGGGGCATTGGCGGCGTTGGCGCAAAGCGACATCAAACGGCTGGTGGCCTATTCGAGCGTCAGCCATCTCGGTCTTTGCATGTTGGGGCTCTTCGCCCTCGATCGATTGAGCATTCAGGGGGGCGTGCTGCAAATGGTCAGTCACGGGCTGGCGACCGGCGGCCTGTTCGCGGTGGTCGGCATGATCTACGAGCGTTTTCACACCCGCGAGATCGCGGATTTCGGCGATTTGGCGCGGCGTATGCCCGTGCTGGCCTGCTTCGCGCTGCTGTTGACGCTGTCGAGCATCGCCCTGCCGCTGACGGCCGGGTTCGCCGCCGAGTTTCCGCTGTTGCTGGGCGTATTCCAGCGCGGCTGGGCGACGGTGTCGGCCGCCCACGCGGTGCAACTGCGGACGATTGCCGTGCTGAGTCTCGGTGGCGCGGTTTTGGGAGCGTGGTACATGCTCTGGATGTATCAGCGCGTCTTCTTCACCTCGCCGCGCCAGCACGGCGGAAAACGGAACGTCGATCCCGTGCGCGATCTTTCGCTGCGGGAAGTATTTTGCCTGGCGCCGCTGGTGGTAATGATCCTCTGGATCGGTTTGCAGCCGCGGTTCTTTCTCGATCGCATGGGGCACACGCTCGACGACCTGATGAAGCCGGCGATGCAAGCGGTGGAGAAAGAAGGGGAGAGGGGAGAGAGGAGAGGGGAGAGGGGCGAGAGAAACAACGACTCCATTCATCATTCATCATTCATCATTCATCATTTGTCCCTTCGATGACCACCGCCACGTTATACCTGCTGCTGCCGGAGATGGTGCTGATCGCCGTGGCGGTGGCGATCTATCTCGGCGGGGCGTTTTCCACTGCGCGGCAGACGTGGCGCTGGATGGCGGCAGGGGCGATCGTGGCGGCGGCAGTTCTCCTGTGGCGGCAACATGCCCCTGCCGACGGCAGCCTGTCCCTGCCATTGCACTTCGATCAGTTGGCCTGCCTCGCGCGATGGCTCGCCCTCTGCGTCGGCGTTTTGCTCCTGTTGTTGGCGTCCAGGCCGAATTCCGACGCCACCGCGGAGTACGTCGGTTCGCTGCTGCTGACCGTCGCCGGCCTGATGCTGGTCGGCGTCGCCGGCGATTTGGTGTTGTTGTTCGTCGCGCTCGAACTGATCTCGATTCCCACCTACGTGTTGCTCTACCTCGGGCGGCGCGACGCGGCATCGCAGGAAGCGGCGGCCAAGTACTTTTTTCTCAGTGTGCTCAGTTCGGCGATTCTGTTGTATGGTTTCAGTTTTCTCTATGGGATCGCCGGCTCGACCGAGCTGACCGCCCTGCGGTCGGCGCTCGACGGGGTGAAGCCGCTGCCAAACGGCTTTGCCGTCCTGGCGAAACTGGCCCTGGCCCTGGTCTTCGGCGGCCTCTCGTTCCGCATCGCCGCCGTGCCGTTCCATTTCTACGCCCCCGACGTCTACCAAGGAACGACGCACTCGAACGCCGCGCTGTTGTCGGTGGTGCCCAAGGCGGCGGGATTCCTGGTAATGACGCGAATCCTGGTGGCGGCCATGCCCAATGCGACGCCGTACACGTGGCAGATCGTTCTGGGCGTTTCGGTGCTCACGATGACTTTCGGAAACGTCATGGCGCTCTGGCAGGATGATCTTCGCCGCCTGCTGGCCTATTCGTCGATCGCCAATGCCGGTTACATGTTGCTGGCCCTATCTGTGGCGCTGGTCAGCGTGGGCGGCACGGCGGCCTGGGACGGCATCGCCGCCGTGGCGTTCTATCTGGTGGTGTATTCCGTGGCGACGATCGGGGCCTTTGCGGTTTTCGAGCATTTGGGCCGGCCCGACCGCAGCCTCGACGGCGTTGACGAGTTGGCCGGGTTGGGGAGCACAAAGCCGCCGGCGGCCGCGGTCTTGGCCGTGTGCCTATTCAGCTTGACCGGCATTCCGCCGCTGGCCGGTTTTTGGGGAAAGTTTCTCGTCTTCGGCGGTGCCCTTTCCGTCGATCCTGCCGCCGGCACGCCTGACGGGCTGCGGTGGTGGTTTGTCGCGGCCGCCATTGTCGGCGTACTGAATGCCGCCGTGGCCGCGGCATACTACCTGCGGATCGTGGCTGTCATGTACTTCCGCACTCCACTGGCGACGCCTCGCGCCGAGGGAGGGGCGGGGGCGTGGTGGGCCGCCGTTACCTGCGCCCTGGTGCTTGTCGGCGTCGGGGTGTATCCTGGGCCGCTGATGCACCAGGTGGTAGCGGCAAGCGAAGGGCAGGCAAAGTTCTTTGGTGCGAAGCCGCCAGCGGTTACGTCCGAAGCAGCCATTACGGAAAAAAGGCCGCCGCTCCAGTCTGCCCCGTGACCTGGAGTGGCGGCGACGAAAGAGGTTTCGTCGACTTACAGCTTCTGCTGCCCCACCTGCACCTGATATTATTGAGCATGGCGGTGACAAGCCGTTGTCATCCCACCAGGAATTCGCTTCGCAGTTGCGAAAAAGTCTACCATGAGGTTTTGGTTTTCCCCATGCCCACGCCGCGCGTCAACGCCACCGAGTTGGCAAAACTGCTGAACGAGGCAAAGCAGCCAATCTACGTGGTTGACGATGATTTGGCGATTGTTTTCTTAAACCGAGCGTGCCGAGAGTGGCTGGGGGGAGCGGCCGAGGGGGTTTTGGGCCGCAGTTGCGCTTATCATTCGAGCCTCGCGGTCGGGGGTGCGGATGCCATCGCCGCCGCGCTCTGCCCGCCGCCGGCGAGTCTGGCGGGGGAGATTTCCACCGCCACGGTCGCCCGTGTCGCCGAGGACGGGGCGTCGATCGAACGGCGTGGGCGTTTTCTCCCCATCGCCGCCGTTGGGGAGGAAGCACTGGGAGTTCTCGCCATCCTTGACGCGAGCGATCGGACGCCCGATTCGACCCCCGATCAGGCTTCCGAACCCCGCGAAACTGATTCGATCGCCCTGCACGAGGCCTTGCGACGATTTCGCCAGGAAGCCGCCGCGCGGTTCTTGGCGGATCGACTCATTGGCGAGGGGCCTGCCATGCGGCTGGCGCGGCGGCAGGTCGAATTGGCCGCGGCCAGCCGGTCGAGCGTGCTGCTGGTCGGCCCGCCGGGCAGCGGCCGCCGCCATCTCGCCGCCGCCATCCATTACGTCGCCCCGGGGAAAACGGTTCCTGACACCTTTTCGTCCACGGAACTGACGCCGCTGGATTGCTCGTTGCTCGGCGGCGATTTGCTCGAAGCGGCGGGCGCGGCGATTGCACGTGCGGCGTCGCGGGGCGAACAAGCGGCGTCGCGCACGCTCTTGTTCCATCGCATCGATGAGCTTCCGGCCGAGGTGCAGACGCGGCTGGCCGACTTTCTTATCCGACAACCGATCCAGGGGCGCTTGCTGGCCACGGCCGCGGAGCCGCTGTTGGATCTGGCGCGGCGGGGCACTTTTCAGCCCGAGTTGGCCGCACTGCTGAGCACGATCACCATCGAGTTGCCGCCGCTCGCCCGGCGGCGCGACGATCTGCCGCTGTTGGCCCAATTGTTCTTGGAGGAGCGGAACGCGACGGGATCGCGGCAGATCGGCGGCTTTTCGTTGGCCGCTCTCGATCGGCTCGATGCCTACGCCTGGCCCGGCAACCTCGACGAGCTGAGCGAGGTCGTCGCCGAGGCGCATCAGCGCGCCAGCGGCGTGCAGATCGAGGTGAAAGACCTGCCCGAGCGGCTGCACTTGGCCGAGCAGGCCGCCGCCCAGCCGCGGCGCAGCGAAGAGAACATCGTGCTCGACGAGTACCTCGGCCGCGTCGAGCGCGAGTTGATTCGCCGGGCGCTCGCGCGAGCCAAGGGAAACAAGGCCAAAGCGGCAAGGCTGCTCGGCGTCACCCGGCCGCGACTTTATCGCCGCATGGTGCAGTTGGGGTTGGAATGATTGTGGAATGATGAATGATGAGTGATGAATGGAGACCGCTTGCGGTTTCGCAACGACGGCTGTACCAACGAGACGCGCTATGACGCCGACGTACGAAGGCTCTTCTGCCGCGAAACTGATCGTCTCGCGAGCTCAGCGGGCGCTGGGCCGTCGCGCTGCGGCGTGAACTGGCGGACGCGGGGGTGCGGGTGTGGGAGACGCGCACGCTGGCCGACTGCCGCGATGAACTGGTCGCGAACCCCGCCTCGTTCGCCGTTATCGAGCTGGGCGCGAACGCCGGCGGGTTGCTGCGCCTTTTGACAAAGCAGCCGCGTCAGTTCCCGCTGGCGCGAGTGGCCGTTGTGGCCGATCGTTCGCGGGCCGGCTACGAGTGGCTGATGCGCGAGGCCGGCGCCGTTCATTTTCTCTGTTCGCCGCGGAAGGTCGCCGTCTTGGCGAGGCTGGCGTGCCGCCACCTGGCCGAGGTGCCGCCGCCGCAGCAGAGTCTCGCCGAACGGATTTGGGCGGGCCTGCCGTGGGCATAGCGAGCCTCTCTCACCGCCGCGCGCTACTGCTGCTCTGGTTCCCACGCTCCGCGTGGGAACCGCCGCGGGAATCTGCGGGAGTGTAAGTCCGAACATCGCATCACAAACGTTCCCGCGCGGAGCGTGGGAACCAGAACCCAAATTTGCGTTGGCATCGGGGAACGCCCGAACCTTTTCTCAGTTGGTTTCGTTCTATTCGTAGGGACTTGGGGGTTGCAAAAAGGCAACGCGAATGGAAGAATATCCCCACTCGGCCACGCCTTGATGATTTTTTGCCGCGTCGTTTGACGGCGGGAGGCTTTTGACACAGACTTCCCTTGTGATCGCTTTTGCGGCGATTCGTCTTTTCACAAGAGTCTTGTCACCAGAGCTTCTCGTCATTCGGCGATGTGCTCGCTAGATCGGGATTACGGTATCCGCCATGCATGGCCATGGACCCAATACAGACTTCTCCGGCATCCGTCGTATGCCGAAGGAGATCGCCAAGTTTTTAACCAGTCAAGACTGGCTATTTGGCGAGGTCGCGGGAGATAAGCCCCGCGTTTTCCAACGCAGGCTGCGGATTGAGACGCTCGAGTCGCGTCACTTGATGGACGCCGCCGGGGCCGCGTCGGCGGTTTCGTCGGCGTGGTTTCAGAACGTCGCCAACAGTTCGGACGTAACCCATGCCGGGGTGGCGGATTGGACGATCGAGAGCACCGGCGCCGCCGCCGCACAGACAACCGCGTCGCCGACCGCCGGGCAAAACGTCTACGACTGGATCGTGCAGTTCAACACCGCCGCGCTGGGCGGCATCGGCTCGGTCGCGCAGACGGCCGGGCTCTTGGCCGGCGGCGGACTTCAGTTCCAAGTGATCGAAGGGCTGGGCATGACGGGCATGGTGTTGGCGCGCAGTTCCGGCGCTTCGTTCGCCGCGGCTGAGAGCTGGCTCGCTTCTGATAGCAACGTCGCCAGTTTCGAGCAAGACGCTGTCGATCAGGTCAAGTCGATTCCCAGCGATCCACAATACAGCCAGCTTTGGGGCATGGGCGCCATCGACGCCCCGGACGCCTGGAATATCACCACCGGAAGTCGGAGCGTGGTGGTGGCGGTGCTCGACACCGGCATCGACTACACCCATTGCGACCTGGCCGCGAACATCTGGACGAACCCCTATGAAAACGAGGACGGCTTCGTCGGCGACGCCCACGGCTACAACTTCGTCGACAACACCGGCGACGCGATGGACGACAACAGCCACGGAACGCACGTCTCGGGCACGATCGGCGCCGTGGCCAACAACGGCCAGGGCGTGGCCGGCGTCGATTGGTCGGTCTCGTTGATGGACTTGAAGTTCCTCAACAGCGACGGCAGCGGCTATCTTTCCGACGCCATTCGCGCGATCAATTACGTCACCATGATGCGGACGCAGTATAACGTGAACGTCCGGGTGATCAACAACAGTTGGGGCGGCGGCGAGTACAGCGCCGCGATGGACAGCGCCATCCGCGCCGCCGGCAATGCGGGAATCCTCTTCGTCGCCGCCGCCGGAAACAGCGCCAGCAACAACGACACGACTCCCCAGTATCCGGCAAACTATACGGATCCCAACGTCATCTCCGTCGCGGCCATCGATCAGAACATGAACCTGGCGAGCTTCAGTTGCTACGGCGTCACGACCGTCGACGTCGCCGCGCCAGGCGTTTCCATCTACAGCACGGTGCCCGGCAACCGCTACGCGATTTATTCGGGCACGAGCATGGCCACGCCCTTCGTGTCGGGCGTCGCGGCGCTCGCCTGGGCCGCCGATCCCAATGCCACCGTCGCCGAAGTCCGCAACGCCATCCTCGACGGCGTCACCAAAGTCGCCGCGCTCCAAGGCAAAGTCGCCAGCGGCGGCGTGCTGAATGCCTACAACACGCTCGAACTGCTCGGCGCGGAAGTGCCGCAGGGGCCGGTGGTCGGATCGCTGCTGGCCTCGCCGAAATCGGTCAACTCGGGGATGGTCGTGACGCTCTCGCCGGGCGGGATCAGCGATTCCAACGGCACGGTCACCAGCGTCTCCTTCATCCTCGACGCCAACAACGACGGGCAATACGACAGCGGCGACACCGTGCTCGGATCGACCTCTGCGATCTCGGGCGGCCAGGCGTCGATGACGATTAGCACCAGCGGCTGGAACGCCGGGTCGTACGACATTCTAGCCAGGGCGCAGGACAACGCGGGCATCTGGAGCGCCTGCGTTTCGACGACGTTGACCGTCCTGCCGCCCGACAATTACGGCAACAGCGCCGGCACGGCCGCGGCGATCGGCGTTCCCAGTTCGACGGCCGGCGCGATCGAGACCGTCGGCGACGCCAATTGGTTCAAGTTCCAGGCCGTCGCCGGCAAGTCCTACGTTTTCACCGTCGGGCTCGGCACGCTTCCCGACTCCGTGCTCTATCTGTACGACACCAACGGGGCCAAGCAGTTGGCCTTCAACGACGACTACGGCGTGGGCGGCGCCTCGCAAATCGCCTGGACCGCGCCCGCCAGCGGGACCTACTATGTTGTCGTCGGCGGTTACGGCAGCAACGTGGGCACATACACGCTGACCGCCGCGGGCCAAGATGCGGCCCCCGTGCTCGCCCCCATTGGCAACCAGACGCTGCCATATTCGCAGACGACGCTTACGATCCCTTTGCACGCCTCCGACGCCGATGGCGACAGCCTGACTTATTCGGCTCAGGTGATGACGATGGATCGGCTGGCCGAAACGGCTTATACCCTCGATCAGCAACTCGGCTTGCACACCTACGCGAACGGGAGTTACTACACCAACGCCCGCGGCGCCGGCGAGAAGTACCTGCTGGGCAACGGCAACGCGTTGTATTTCCTGCTGCCCAACGGCGGGCTCTATCGCTGGGGCGGCAGCATCGCCAAGAGCACGCTGGTGGATACGTTGAGTTCCGCGTACTATTCCAATCCCGCCCTGTTGTACAATGCGCAAACGCCCGCGCTCACGTCGATCAGCAGCGCCAGCGCCGCTGCAACCATCTCCGGCAGCACGCTGACGATCACGCGGCAGGCGGGTTTCACCGACGTGCTCTGCGTGCAGGTTGGCGTCAGCGACGGCTCGAAATCCGACTCGGAGACATTTACGGTCGCCGATCCTTTCGCCCAGACGGCGTACGACCTCGATCGGCAACTCGGTTTGCACACCTATGCCAACGGGAGCTACTACGCCAACGCCCGCGGCGCCGGCGAGAAGTACCTGCTGGGCAATGGCAATGGGCTGTACTTTCTTCTGCCCAACGGCACACTGTACCGTTGGGGCGGCAGCATCGGGGGCAGCACGTTGGTCGCCACGCTGAGCCCCGACTACTATGCCAATCCGGCCCTTCTCTATCAGGCCCAGTCGCCGGCAGCCGCCGCTGCCGCGGCGGCTGCTGCCGGCAGCAGTTCGGCGATCTGCGCGGTTGAGAACGTGGGAAGCCTCAACGTTTCCGGCAGTGGAGCGGAGGCATCGGCCGCTGCGGCGTTGCGGCTGACCGACGTGGCGATGGCGTGGCTGGCCCGCGAGCACGGCAGTCAGCCCGACGCGGCGTGGAGCACCTCGGCCGTCGCGATCGCCCCCGCCGATGCACTCGCGGCGTTGCTCCACGACGAGGCTTTCACAGGACTTGCGGTCGCCGATTCTCAGCCCGAGACGGAACTGTCGCTGATGATGCTCGCTCATCGCTTCGGGCAGCTCTCGATCGCGGACCGCACCGACGCCGAATCGCCTGGGGGACAATGGGATCTGATCGATTCGGCGTTTGAACTTCCGACGGAAATGCTCTTGCCGTCGAGCGATTGGCTGGCGTAAGGCACTTGCGAAACCGCAGGCGGGTTTCAATCAGCATTCAGCAATCAGCAACCCTACAGGTATCGCTCCAAGATGCGGCGGCTGGCGGCGTCGAGGCGGCTGGCGTCGGGGATCAGGTAGCGGATGCCGTGCGTGTCGACCAGCAGAATCCGATTGGCGCCAAGCCGCCGCACGTCGTTGTCGCTGTCTTCCATCAAGAAGGTTGTCGGACCGCGATCGGTCACGATCCGCCATTCCGACGGGTCGCTGTCGGCCAGCACGCGCTTGATCCGCCGCACGACGGGCACGAACTCGCGCCGGCCCAGGTCCTCTTCCAGCATTCGCCGCACCTCGGGCCGCAGCACGTTCGGCTCTTCGATGCAGGTCAATTCATGTCCTTCCGCGTCGCAAATCGACAGCAGCCCCGCTGGATGAGAGATCGGGAATGTGCGCACGGGCTCGATCCCCACGAAGCGGCGGCCGTCGCCGCAGGTCAGCACGAGTTGGCCCCAGGCGTCGTATTCGAGGGTGAAATCGGCAGGTATTGGAGTGGCGGCGGTCATGGAAGGGTGCTAAGTGGGCAGTCGGCAGTGGGGAGTGGGGAGTGGGACCGCTTGCGGTTTCGCAGATTTCCGGCAGAGGACGTCACAACTCACTTCTCGCCGCGTGGACGCGGCGGCTAAACAGAATACCCGCATCACTCATTCATCATTCATCGTTCATTATTCATCATTTCACCGCGCGTTCGCGCATCTCAAACTGGGCGTGATGCAGCCTGGCGTAGGTGCCGCCGCGGCGCAACAGTTCGTCGTGAGGGCCGACCTCGGTAATCAGGCCGCGCTCGACGACGACCAGCCGGTCGGCGCGGCGCAGCGTGCTCAGGCGGTGGGCGATGGCGATCGTGGTTCGCCCCTTCACCAGATTTTCCAACGCCAACTGTATCTCACGCTCCGTCTCCGTATCGACCGACGACGTGGCTTCGTCCAAAATCAGGATGCACGGGTCGATCAGCAACGCCCGGGCGATGCTGATCCGCTGCCGCTCGCCGCCGGAGAGGAATTGTCCCCGCTCGCCGACCAGCGAATCGTAGCCGTCGGGCAGGCGGAGGATGAACTCGTGGGCGCGGGCGGCGCGGGCGGCGGCGATGATCTCCGCCCGCGAGGCGTCCGGCCGGCCGTAGGCGATGTTCTCGGCGATGGTGCCGTAGAACAAGAACGGCTCCTGCAACACGATGCCGATGTTTCGCCGGTATTCTTCAATTGGGAAGGAGCGGATGTCGGCGCCGTCAACAGTTATCGCCCCCTCGGCGACGTCGTAGAAGCGGCAGACGAGGTTGACGATCGTAGTTTTGCCCGCCCCGCTTGGGCCCACCAGTCCGATCATCTCGCCGGGCCGCACGGCCAGGTTCATTTTCTTCAAAATCGGCCGGGTGCCATAGTGGAACTCCACGTCGTGGAACTCGACTTCCCCCTTCAGGCGCCGGGATGCACCGGATTGACCGGCTCGGCGACGCTCGGCACGCGATCGAGGATGGCGAAAATGCGTTGCGCTTGCACCGGCACGCTGCACCGCTGCCACCATGCGGCTCATCGAGTCCATGCGGGCGTAGAAGCTGCTAATATACGTCACGAAGAGAATCAAATCACCGACCTTGATTTCCTGTTGAAAGATTCGCGACGAGCCATACCCCCAGACGACAGCCAGCCCCAGCGCGGTAAAGAGGCTCACAACCGGTTCAAAAAACGCCCACAATGTGTTGACGCGACAATTGGCCTGGAACACGCGGTCGTTCGCCGCGCGAAACCGCTCGATTTCACGATGCTCTTGGGCAAACGCCTTGACGACGCGGATGCCGGGAATCGTGTCGGCAAGAACGCTGGTCATTTCACCCCATGCCCGACTACCCAGGGCAAATCCGCGCCGCATTCGATCGCGCACGCGATGCACGAGAAACACGATGATGGGCAAGGGGAGCAACGTCGCCAAGGCAAGCCGCGAATCGAGGACGAGAAGAATCGCCGCCATCAAGAATAGCATCAGAACATTGTTAGCGAAATCGAGCACATAGACGGACAGGAAATAGCAGATTCGATCGCTATCGGTGCCAACGCGCGAGAGCAGGTCGCCCGTTCGCTTGCCGCCAAAAAATTCCAGGGAGAGCCCCTGCATGTGGCCATAGGTTCGGTCGCGCAGGTCAGTCGTGATGCGCTCACTCACCCAGGCCATGACGTAGGTGCGCCCCCATGCCAAAAGCCAAGCCAGGACGGAGGCCCCGATGAACGCGGACAAAAACAGCCAAACCTGGCTGAACGGGATGCTGCCCGGATTGTGCTGCGCGGGGTCAAGTACGTTGTTGATCAACGACCTCGTAAAGTAAGGTGGCGCTAAGGCGGCGCTCGAACTGGCCACCATCAGCAAGAAACCAAGCAGAACCATCCACTTATGGGGCTTGGCAAAAGCTGCCAGCCGGTAGAGCGCGCTGAGAGCCGGCTTGTCGCCGATCGAGCCGCAATCCGGGCACTTGATCTGGCCGGCCGCCAAAATCGCCCCGCAGCTTGGGCAGACGGTGGTCGGGGCCTCGCCGGTCTCCTCGCCGCCCGACAACTCGCCGTCGTGAAGTCGCTGGAAGCGATTGGCCAGCCGATGGGCCAGCGGCGAACGGCCGATCGTGTAGCGCCAATGACAGAGCAGGCCGTTGGGGCCGAGCAGTTCGAGCCGCCCGGCGCTGTTTTGATCCTTCACCCGCAGGCCCGACGTGGCATCCAACGGCCAGGAGCGAAACGAGCCCGCGGCGGCGGGCGGCAGTGCCTCGTCGCCGATCGCCTCCAGCGGCCCGACATCGAGCAGCCGCGAGGGCGTCAGGACCAACAAACCTCGCGCGTAGTGTAGGCGAGTGTCCAGGTCGAGTTCGAACCAGGCCAAGGGGGACTCGCCCGCCAAGTGCGCCTCGGCCGCTTGCCGCAATTCGTCGGGAAGGTGCTCCCAAGAGCCGTCGGTCGCGTTCAAGTCTTTCCCCGAAGGAGTGGTTTCAGATTGGCAGCGGTTGCAGGAGCGTTCAGATCAATGTCATTCTAACACGATCAAAGCGGCCGGCGGAACGCCGGCTCTCGCACCCTCCGTCTTGCGGGCGGCGTCCGAACGGCGAGATAATTCTGCTCTTAATGGGCACCACGAATAACTCCAAATGGTTATGACATGCGTCAATAGCCGGCGTTTCGCCGACCGAGCGGCTCGACCTTCGTGAAAAACCGCGGCAGGCTGTTGCCTTTCCGCGATGTCGCTGTCTAGAATGGGTGGATTGCGTTGCCCGTAACGGAACTTTTCCGTGGCGGTAATCGCGCTGAAACGGGATGCTCCCTGCTGATGCCCGAGCTTTATTACCCTTCCATACGCTTGATTCCCGCTTGGAGTCTGCGCTGGCATCGTTTTTTGCGGTGAATAGGGTAAAGCGGGCTGTTTATGTGGGCCGCCACATGCGGTTTCCCACAATTTCGTACTATGCCAGCGTGGGCCCAAGAAGGCGATGTGAAGATGTACTACCTTTGGCAGAACGCAAGGGAAATGCGCTCATTGACGAATTCCGCGTTGTTATCGGGTTGGAAAAACCTGCCGATACAACCTTTTGACTGTTTGCAGCGTAGATCGTTTTAGGAAACTGCGATCCACTCCACTTCACAGCGATACCTGCAAGGTCATTCAGCGAGTCACGGCTATGGAATTCCGTAAGGTTTTGGCGCTTCGGGGACCGAGTATTTGGGCGAATTTTCCAGTCCTAGAGGCGTGGGTCGATCTTGGCGAGTTGGACAAGCCCTCGAACGAATTTCCGGGATTCAACGACCGGTTGATGAGCTGGATGCCCACGATGATCGAGCATCGTTGCAGCATCGGCGTGCGGGGCGGCTTCTTTCAACGCCTGCGGACGGGCACCTATCTCGGCCACATCCTCGAACACGTTACGCTGGAACTTCAGTCGCTGGCGGGCACGGACGTCGGTTTCGGCAAAGCCCGCGAGACTTCGGAGCAGGGCGTCTATCGCGTCATCATCGAGTACGACGACGAAACGGTGGGCCGCGAATGCCTCGCGGTGGCACGCGAACTGTTGATGGCGGCGTTGCAGGATCGTCCGTTTAACGTCGCCGCGGAAATCGAGCGGCTGCGAAATCTCGCCCATGAAGTCTGCCTTGGCCCGAGCACGCGGGCGATCGTCGAGGCCATCGGCGCCCGGGGCGTTCCCTATCGCCGGCTGAACAACGACAGCCTGATACTGTTCGGCCACGGCCGCAAGCAGCGCCGCATCCAGGCCGCCGAGACCGATCGGACCGGCGCCATCGCCGAGGCGATCGCCCAAGACAAGGAAATGACCCGCATGATGCTCCGCGCCGTGGGCGTTCCCACGTCGTGCGGCCGGCCGGTCAGCGATGCGGAAGACGCATGGCGGGCCGCCACGGAAATCGGCGTGCCGGTGGTCGTCAAGCCGCAAGACGGAAACCAGGGACGCGGCGTGGCCACCAATCTTACGACTCACGAGCAGGTGGTTCGCGCCTTCGACGCAGCCCGGCAAGAGAGCGAGCATATCCTGGTCGAGAAGTTTGCCCCGGGCCACGATTATCGCCTCCTGGTAGTTGGCGACCGCGTGGTCGCGGCCGCCCGCCGCGAGCCCGCCCAAGTGATGGGCGACGGCATGCACAGCATCGTCCAGTTGGTCGAGCAGGTCAACGCCGACCCTCGACGCTCCGAACATCACGCTACGGTACTTAGCAAGATCAAGCTCGACGCCGTGGCCTTGGCGGTGTTGGCCGATCAGGGCTACACGCCCGCGTCGATCCCGCCGGCCGGCGCGACCGTGCTGATTCGCCGCAACGCGAACCTGAGCACCGGCGGCACCGCGATCGACGTGACCGAGCGCGTGCATCCGGCGGTGGCGGCTAGCGCGGTCGATGCCGCGAAGATCGTGGGCTTGGATATCGCCGGTATCGACGTGGTGGCACAAGACATTTCCCGGCCGTTGAGCGAACAGGGGGGCATCATTGTCGAAGTGAACGCCGTCCCGGGCTTGCGGATGCACCTCGAGCCGTCGGTCGGCATATCGCGGCCGGTGGGCGAAGCGATCGCGGAGATCCTCTTCCCCCGCGGCGACATGGGGCGAATTCCGATCGTCGCCGTCACCGGCGTGAACGGCAAGACGACCACCACGCGGTTCATCGCTCACGTGCTCCGCGGCACGGGCAAAACCGTGGGCATGACCTGCACGGACGGCATCTACGTGAACGACCGCCGCATCGACAGCGGCGATTGCAGCGGCCCGCAGAGCGCCGCAGTGTTCTGATGAATCCTTCGGTCGATATGGCCGTGTTCGAGACCGCCCGCGGCGGAATCCTCCGCGAGGGCCTCGCTTTCGATTATTGCGACGTGGCCGTGGTGACCAATATCGGCGACGGCGACCATCTGGGCATCTCCGATGTCAACACGCCGGAAGAGTTGGCCAAAGTGAAGCGGTGCATCGTCGAAAGCGTGTCGCCCGACGGTTATGCCGTTCTCAATGCCAACGATCCGCTGGTCGTGGAGATGGCGGCCCGCTGCCCCGGCGACGTCGTCTTCTTCGCCATCGATGCGAATCATCCCGTGGTAGTCCGCCACCGCGGCGTGGGCGGCCGGGCGATCTTCGTCCGCGACGGTCAGGTCGTTCTCGCCGAAGGCAACCGCGAGGAGCCGATCGTCTCGCTCGCCCGCCTCCCCTTGACGCGCGGCGGCCAGGTCGCCTTCCAAGTGGAAAACGCGCTGGCCTCGATTGCCGCCGCCTGGTCGTTGGGGCTGCCGAAGGATTTGATCCGCGCGCGGGCCGAATCGATCGCCGCCGACATCGACAAGGTGCCAGGGCGATTCAACGTGCTGGAAATCGAGGGCACGACCGTGGTGGTCGATTACGGCCACAATGCCCATTCGCTGGCCGCGGTGATCGAAGCGATCAACACGTTCCCGCACGCCCGCCGCACTTGCTTGTACACGACCGCCGGCGACCGCCGCGACAGCGACATCATCCGCCAGGGCGAGTTGCTCGGCGGCGCCTTCGACCGCGTCGTCCTCTACGAGGATCACTATCGTCGCGGCCGTGCCGACGGCGAGATCATGGGTCTGCTCCGCAAAGGGCTGGAGTCGGCCACGCGCACCAAGGAGATCATCGAAGTCGTCGGGGCGAACCAGGCGGCGGAGGTGACGTTGACTTCCGCCAAGCCCGGCGAACTGGTACTCCTGCAAGCCGACACGATCGACGAGACGGTGCAATGGCTGAAGGGCTATCTCGAAGCGCTCGCGGCGAAGAACGCGGAGGCCAACGAGCCCGTTGTTGCCGAGCCCGTGCTCACAATCGTCGAGCCGCTGCCGCCGCCGAAGAAGCTCAGCCCCGCCGAAATCGAGAGCGAAATCCTCGCCGAAGCCCAAACCGTGGCGAAGTTCTAACGGATCCCACGACGGCCGATCGCGCAGAATTGGCGGCAGTAGCGGAATCTCGTAGGGTCAGTTGTATCGGTCAATGCGACCGACGCACGCAAGTTGGCCTGCCGTCAGTCCGAAAAAGGGGTAGTATTCTGGGATGTCCGAGAACACGTACGAGCAGATAAGCCCCGCAACGAATCATGACGTAACCCAATCAATGATGCGGGGCCGCCTTCACGCCGCCGAGGCATCACGATTACTGCCTGCTCCACCGATGGGCGGTGGCGAACGGTGCTCCCGGCATCTGGGCGCGTACGAACATGGCGTTGTAGGGGGCGTAGCACCGGAAACCTATTTCTTATCCGAGGCCCCTTTTTGCTCGGCGCTTGAATTCGCACGTTTCTCTTGGCCGTTTTCATACATGACGCGATTCGTCTCTTTCCCGCCTTCGGAATATTGAATCACCCAGCCGTGCAATTCTCCGTCTTTGTAGGACGCAACAAATGCCTTGTTTCCATTCTCGTAATAACCCTGCGTCATTCCATTCATCAAGTTTTTCTCAAAGGGAACTGACCGAGACAACTTCCCGTTCGGGTAATAGCTTTTCCAAGTCCACTTTCCACTACCCAGGCATTCCAACGTTTCATCCTCTCTCTTGTACCGTCCGCTGGGTGGCTCCCTTATCACCAGCGGTTTCTTAGCCCCTTCAAGAAAAAAATACAATCGACCGACCTCCGCTCGATTGGCGTGAAAAACGGTAAGGTTCTTCATAGAAAGCTGCGAGAAGTGTGGTTTCTCATCCACGGACTTGATGTCGGAAAAATTGATGCCATACGTCACCACCCTGCTGACCCTATTTTCTGAATCCCCCGATGGCACCTCAAAACCAAAGTAGTCATAGTAATACGTCACCGTGTTCTTGCCCTTCTCATGAGGTGATCCATCGGAATGACTCAATACTTTTTCCTCCTCTTCCGAACTCCTCACAAAATCTGCCACCCCATATTTCTTTGCAATCTCCCTGAGTAGAGGATGTGTTTTGCACGGCGGGACTGCGATTTCCATTGTGATGAAAAGACCACCCTCCATCGCTTTGGTATTCCTGATGTTAAAGAAGACGCTGTCTATTCGTTCTTCAGCATAAGACAAAGCGAAGAATTGCTTGTCCAGCAGTACTTCCCCGCCTCTGGAATGAAGTGCGACAACCTGCTCTTTTGCGCCCTGTGGTTTCAGCCCCAGGGCTGTTTCGATCTTGTCAAAATCCCAATCGTCCTCTTTCTTCCTGAAGGAGACAACACTTTTGAGGTCTGCTGCTTTCCCTTCAGCCACCTTGCGGAACCAGATCAGGTACTCCTGGCCCTGTTGAAAATAATCCGAATTGAGGGTTTGCAGTACGCGAACACGATCTTTAGCTCCTGCACGGTCGTAATTTTGATAAACCTTGTCTGCACAAAGCCAGTCAGTGAACCCTCCTTTTATCGCCCCAGATATTGGAAGAATGTACCAATTTGCCCAACACGAAGGGACATTGAAATACCACAAGAAGTCAGCGCCCTTGGCATCTTTCGGCACTTTGAAACGAAACCCATTAAATTCGTGCTTGTTCTCAATTTTCGTTGATCCGGCCTCCAGATCGATTTCAAAAGAGGTCGAAGTGCCAACCGATGAGATGGAAATTGATCTAAAGGACTCGGAATTCTTACGCAGGTTCTTGGCGATGATCTCCAATGTGAGATCCTCACCGTATGCTTGGTTGAAAAGAATAAAGCCGCCAAAAACATAACATACCAAACGAATGGCTCTTATGTTCAACATTCCCTGTCCGGCACGATGTTTCTTGCTCATCTGAAAACCTCGATTGGCGTGTGGTTCAGACTTCCTTTTCTATTTCTCCAGTATTTGCAGGCGATTCTGGCTCCTAATCGTCCTTCGACACCATACAGTTGCACCACGGGCATCACCCCCTCAACATAACGGGTATTCGCCGCGTGTCAAGGCGACACCTTCGTTTGCCGGTGCAGAACATCCGCGGCCATCTCCAATCGTAACTCAAGGCTGGCACGTCCCAAATTGCCGTCTCACAATCAAGGTGCCGAAAACTCCTGAAGATGGGGCGCGAGTGACACGCGCCCGGAGACGACCAGCCCCCATCGGCAGAGCGGCAACTCGTTTCTACTGCGCGAACGAGCCCCTGCGCGTCAGTGCGAGACACCGGCCCGTCGGGCAGCGTTGTGCCGCAAACAGGCGATGCAGGGCCCCGACTGCTTGGCACGTGTGAGACGAAACGCCGGACCACCACCAAATTTGACCAATAGTGCCCCGAGCCGCCAGGAAAGAAAGCCGCGGCGGCTCAGGCTACGAAAAGACCGAAAGGCCAGTCCGAGGCCCTGTTGCTTTTTTCGTGCCGGTAGCGGAGAATTTGTCGCGGTGACCGCCGGAGGTACTTCGGTCGCCACCTACCTGCCAACCTCTCCACCCTCACGCCGTCGCACCGTTGTAGCGATCGAAGGAGCCTGCCATGAGTGAATTCGATTCACGCCGTTCGTTTCTCCGCAATGCCGCTCTTGGTTCGTTCGGCGCGATGGCGGCTGGCGGGTTGCTGACAACTGCCGCGGCGCAAAAGCCGGACGCGAAAATCCTGGGCGAGTCGGGCGTCAAGTCGGCCGAGCGTCCCAAGGGCGTTTGGCAGCCGGTATCGGATCGGAAAATCCGCGTGGGAATCGTCGGCAACGGGGCGTGCAAGTTCGGCTGGGCCTTCGGGTTTCAGGATCATCCAAACGTGACCGTGGCGGCCGTCAGCGATCTGTTCCCCGATCGGTGCAGCGAACTGGCCAGGGAGTGCCGTTGTGAAAAGACGTATCCTTCGCTGGAAGAACTGGTCAAGGACGCGACGATCGAGGCGGTGTTCGTGGCGACCGACGCCGCCAGCCACGCCCGCCATTGCACCGACGTGCTCAAGCATGGCAAGCACGTGGCCACCGCGGTGCCGGCCGTCTTCGGATCGATCGAAGACGCTCAAAAGTTGCTGGATGCCGTGAAATCGAGCGGGCGGAAGTACATGATGTTCGAGACCTCCTGCTTCCACGAAGACTGTTACGCGATGCGGCAGATTTATCGAGCCGGCGGGTTCGGCAAGTTGGTTTATGCCGAGGGAGAATACTACCACTACATGCCGACCGGGCTTCCCTCCTATCGAGACTGGCGAACAGGGCTTCCGCCGCAATGGTATCCGACGCACGCCAACGCCTATTACGTCGGCGTGAGCGGCGGCAGTTTCACCGCGGTCTCCTGCTTCGGGATGCCGAGCAAGCTCAAGAAATACCAGCCGCAGAACAACGCCTATAAGAACGCATTTGCCACGGAAATCGCCCTGTTGCGGACGAGCGAAGGTGGAATGGCGCGAATGGCGGAGAGTTTCGACACGCCCGGTTTCAACGGCGAAGTGGGCCGAGTGCGCGGCCAACGCGGGTCGATGACGGGAATGGCGTACGACGGGCTGGAAAGGAACTTGCCCGATCTCGCCTGCCCCCCGCTGCCGCCTAGCGTTGCCCCCGGCGGCCACGGCGGCTCGCACGGGCATCTGATGAATGAGTTCGTTACCGCGATCCTCGAAGACCGCAAGCCGATGGTCGATATTATCGCGGCCCTGAACATGACCGTCGCCGGCGTTGTCGCCCATCAGTCGGCACTGAAAGACGGCGAGTTGATGAAGATTCCGCAGTTCGCCTAAAGCGTGAGGGCAGCGATTGACGGAGGAATGCCGTCAATCCCGATTCCGTTCGCCGCAATTGCTCGCTGACGAAGCGGCAGCCGAAGCGATTTGCTTGGCCGTCTCCGCAACGTTAAGTTGTCCGGCAACCACGATGAAACGACATTCGCTTAAGCTGCGAAACCACGTGCATTGCCGTTTGGCGAGTTGCCGGGTGTGACGGCGGACCAACTCGACGGTCTCGGACAAGCCGCGGTGGCCATCGAGGTGTTCGATCACCTCGCGGTATCCGACGGCTTGGCGAGCGGTTCGCCCCAGCGGGCGCGGGGCGGCCAGGAGTTGCCGCACTTCCTCGACTAGTCCCGCGGAAAACATCTGCTCGACCCGGCGGTCGATTCGAGCGTAAAGCTCCTCTCTCGGCCAATCGAGCACGAACACGCGGCACTGCTCGGCTGGGCGCTCGATCTCGAACTGCCGCTGCCACTCGCTGATCGGCCGGCCCAGCTTCTCAAACACTTCGATCGCGCGGATGAGGCGGCGGGTATCGTTGGGGTGCAGCCGGGCGGCGGCCACAGGATCGATCGCCGCCAGATGCTCGTGCAGCCAGACGTCGCCGTGCTGCCGGGCCTCGTCGGCCAGCCGGCGGCGGAGTTCCCAATCGGCCGGCGGCCCTTGGAAGACGCCGCGTAGCAATCCCTTCAAGTAGAGCGGCGTGCCGCCGACGAAGAGCACTTGCCGTCCGCGGCCGGAGATTTCGGCCGCGACCCGCCCGGCAGCCTCGATGTATTGGGCCAGACTGAACTCTTCGTGGGGATCGAGGATGTCGATCAGATGGTGCGGCACCTCGCGCCGGTCCTGCACGCTCGGTTTCGCCGTGCCGATGTCCATCCCCCGATAGAGAGCGATCGAATCGAGCGAGACGATCTCGGCCCCGATCCGCCCGGCCAATTCCATGCCGACCGCCGACTTGCCCGAGGCCGTCGAACCGGCAAGAAACCAGCAGTCGCGTGATAAACTGGCTAGCATGGGTGGTATGCGCACAATACGCGGCGAATGTTGGCAGCGGAACGCAGCCTTGTCTGGAAATGGGGTATGCCGAATGCGGGCGGTCTGGTATAGGAAGCCCCGGCGAAGGGGCACTCCAAGACTTGGTAGCGGGAGAGTCTCATTCTGCCGCAGCGAGGGTGGCAGTACAACTGTCGCTCCAACAACAGTTTAGCGAGATATGATCACGTCGCAACTTGCATACTGGGCGATCGTCGATCTGGCGGCGATCGTTTTTCTCGGCGCCAATTTCTACTTCCGCCGCCGCATTATCCCCGGACCGGCACTCGACTACCGCACCTGGTCGGCGGCGCTGATCGGTCAGTGCCTGCCGCAGGCGACCGTGCTGATCAGCTTCGCGCTGCTGTTGCAGATGATCATCGCCCCCTTACTGTTGATGTCGACTGCGCTGGTCTGCCTGCTGTATGCCAACAACCGGAAGTTCTTGTTGCTGAACGAGCCGCTGACGCCGTCCGACATTGCCTTGAACATCCGCCAGCCCCATTCCTGGCCGCTGTTGGCCCGCTACGTCCGTCGCAGCCGCTATCTGATCTGGGTTTTGCCGGCGGCGTTGGCGGTGAACGTCGCTGCGCTCGTATGCGAACCGTGGCTGTTCGGGCGGTACTGGTTCTCGTTGGCGGCGCTCTCGGTCGTGCCGATGGCGGTCGTCTTCGCGCCGCTGCGGGGCAAGTCATTGATTATCCGCTTGTTGGATGCGTGGGAAGTGCCGTTCTGGGATTACGATCTGCCGACGAGCGTGGCGGCCGGCGGCTTCTTGACCACGTTCGTACGCTGCCTCGACAACGTTCCCCGCCCGGCGATTCGTTCGCTGAACGAGGCCAGCGCCGCGACCATTCTAGCGAAGAGGTTTGGCGACGGCGATCTCCTCTCGTTGTCGCCGCAGCGGAAGCCGCACATCGTCGTCGTGCTGGCCGAGGCGTTCATGGACCCGCGCTCGATGGGCCTGCTGGTCGATCCCGACCCCTTGACGGCCTACGACGACGCGGTGCGGCGGAGCGTCTATCACGGCAGTTCGTGGGTGCCGGTCTACGGCGGATGGACGGTCCGCTCCGAGTATTCGCTGCTGACGGGCATCAACCTGGCGAGTTTCTGCAACAACGTCGGCAATCCGAACACCACGCTCGTCCGCAGCGGAACGCATTCGCTGCCGAAGCACCTCAAGTCGCTGGGATACCGCACGGCAATCATCCACCCGCACGACCGCCGCTTTTACGGCCGCGACAACGCCTGCATCTCGTTGGGATTCGACCGCTTTCTCGACGAACACGACTTCGCCGAGGCGCCGCGCGAAGGGCTGTACGTCTCCGACGTGGCGATTGCGGCGCGAATCGAGGAGGAACTGCGGCGGGCCGCCGAGCCAACGTTCCTGTATTGCGTGACGATGGAGAACCACGGCCCGTGGGACGACGAGGTTGCGGCGCCGACGCCGCCGTTTACGACCCAACCGCGTCTGAGCCGCGAGGGGCATCTCTCGTTTGCCCATTACCTGCGGCATCTCCGCAGCGCCAACAGCATGATCCGGCGCTTGACCGACATGGTGATCGTCGCCGAAACGCCGACGCTGTTGTTGCTGGTGGGCGATCACCTGCCGTCGATGACCGCTCTGTTCCGCGAAATCGCCTTCCCGATGTTCGATGCGAAAGCGACCGAATGGGCCGCCACGGCGCCCTGGCTGCAAACGCCGTATTTCCTGCTCTCGAACATGCACAGCGATCGCCAGCAGATGGACTGCGACATCAGCTTTCTGCCCGGTTTGTTGTTGGACTGCGCCGGATTGAACGGCGATCGCTTTTTCCATGCCAACAGCGCGATGCGGCAACGGCTAAACGGCAACATCCACAGCGACGCCGACGCAATGGCGCGGGAAGCGTACCTGCGGGTCTGCTACGAGATCGCCGCGTTTCCCGAGCGATACGCCTCCGCGCCGCGGCAATAGCAGGCGACGACCGACGCAGCGGGATCGAACAGCAACTCGTGCGGATCGTCAGCCGAGCGGTCGGGCAGGGCCACGATCGCCAGGTCGGCCCGCTTGCCGGCGGCCAATGAGCCGATCTCCGTTTCCCGCCCCAGTGCGCGGGCGCCCGCGATCGTGGCCATTCGCAGGATCGCGGCCAGCGGAACGCCGGGGTGTTTTCGCGCGGCACAACGCATTTCGCCCAGCAGGCTCAAGTCGGGCGTCGAGCCGCGGCCGTCGGTGCCCAGCGCGACCGTCGCCCCGGCGGCGAGCAGCTTTTCCAGCGGGTAATCGCGATGTGCGAACCAATCGTGCGTGCGCGGGCAATAGACGACGCTCATCCGATCGGCAGCCGCAGCGAGCAACGAGATCTCCTCGTCATCCAGGAAGTTGCCGTGAATGACCAAGGCACGCTCGGCGCGGGCCAGCAGCCGCAAATAGTCCAACGGCCTCGCTCCGCGCGGGATGGCTGCCGCGTCCCATGCTCCCAACTCTTCCAGAAAGCCCCGCAGCGGTCCGCCGCCATGCCGCAGCAGTTCCAGCTCGTCGGGCGACTCGGCCAAGTGCATCGCCACCGGAATCTTGTGCCGCTGCGAGAGTTCGACGACCGCCGCCAGCAGGTCGCGATGAACACTGTAAGGGGCATGCGGACTCAATCCCACGTTTCTGGCGGTGGGGCATGCGGTGTTGGGGTGGCAGTTGTACTGCCACGCCTTATCGGGTACGGCAGTGCAACTGCCGCACCAACAATCGAATGTCTGCCCCACCAGGTGCGCTTTGGCCAGTTCCACAGCGGCGGCGACGCGATCGGCGGTCGGGGCGATCAATTCCAGCAGCGCGGTAACGTCGATCGGCGAGGCTACGAGCGGCTCACCGGGCTGAACGATGTCGCCAAGCGCGGTCACTCCGCCGCGAAGACTCTCGGCGAGCCCCAGCGCTACCGGTTGCCGCTCAGTCTGCGCGGGCTGTTGCCGAAACGCCATGACGCAGCGAATCCAATCGGCAAAGCCGATACCCCGATGCCCCAGCGGCGCCGACAAGTCGCTAAAATCGAGGTGTACGTGGGCGTTGACCAGCCCCGGCAGAATGGCGACATTACCCAGGTCGCGGATTTCTTGTGGTGCAGGCGTCCCGCCTGCAAGACATCCCGCACGCGGGACGCCCGCACCACAAGCGACGATTCGCTCCCCTTCAATGCTCACCGCGCCGTGGCGAATCGGATCACCGGTGACGGGGAACAGGTACCGAGCGCGGAGGGTTGTTCGCATAGCTCAAACCGCTTGCGGTCTCGCAAGTGCGTTTACGCCACATTCCTCACGACAGTGTGCCACTGCTTGGAACAAGCAGTGCCTTACGCTTGGCACTGCTTGTTCCAAGCAGTGGCACACCTCAGGGCAATCTTCCCGCACGTGAAAACGCGGTTTACACCGCGTCGTTTCCCAGCCGTGCAACGACGCCGAACGGCACTTCCTCGCCGGCCGGCGGCAACGACTCTCTCCGCGTCTTTCCGCCGGAGAGCCGGCCGAACCACGCCAGCAGCAGGCAGGCCGCCATCGCGCCGGCGACGATCGTCGGCCAGGTGAACGTGCATCCGATATCCTCGCTGGGAGCGGCGAAGGCACGCAGCAGCGGCCAGTCGGGAAGCATGTGCGGCGTGATCCGGCTGTTGACGAGCGCCAACGCGTTGTGGCAAAAATGGAAGACCATGCAGGGCAGGATGCTGCCGCTTTGCACGGCCAGGTATCCGAGAACGACGCCGACCAGCGTGGCGATCAGCGATTGTTGCAGAATGCCGTGAGCCACGCCGAACAGCAACGCGCTGTAGAGAATCGCCCGGCGTTTGTGTCCGAGACGGCGGAAGCCGGAGAGAATAAAGCCGCGGAAGGCCAGTTCCTCACACACCGCCGGCACGGCGGCAATCAGCAGCAACAAGAGCCACAAATTGGCGCCCCGCAGCGATTTCTGAATCTCCATAAGCTGCGGAAGTATCTCCTCGCTCACCGGGTAAAGCCGCTGCACCAGGTTTTGCAGCAGGCTGGCCGTCGGGTGCAGGACCGCCGCCAGCAGCGCCGCCGCGGGAACCGCCAGCCAAGACCGCGGCCGCTTCAGCAACAACGTCTCGCGCGGGCTGCTAGTAAATAACAGCGTCATCAGCAGCATCGGCGGCACCACCACCAGCAACTGCGGAACCAGAAACGTGCGGGCAAGCGCCTCGATGTTGGCCGGCGCCGCCGACGAGCAACTCAAAAAGAACTGGATCATCAGGATCAGCGCGCCGCAGGCGACGGCGGCGGCAACCGATGGCGTGGGACGACGTTCGCACAGCAGCTTCCGCGCCCAGAGCCGCAAGTCCCAGCGCTCGCTCTCGCGGAACAAGACCGCTTCGGAATTAAACTGTTCGATCGCCCAGCGGATCGCCATCAAACAGGCCGCGACGGTGACCATCGCCACAATTGGCGAATACTGCGCGGCCTGCCAGTAGTCTCCCTCCAACACGCTCCGCAGCAGGAGCACGATGCCGGTGACGGGAATCAGGCTGTTGCCGACGTTCAACTCGACGCCGGGGGCCATCGGCAGAATCACCAGCGGCATCGTGAGCATCAGCAGCGGCATCAGGTAGCACTGCCCTTCCTTCGTGCTGCGAGCGAACGCCGCCAGGGCCAGGCACAACGCGCTGAAGAACGCGGCGATCGGCAGCAACGCGAGCCCCATGACGAAGACGGCCGCGAGCGGCGGCAGCCCGAAGCCGGGGACGTGGGCCACGACCACCTGGGCCGTAACGCCCATGCTCGCCAGGTTCAACACGGCGGTGGCGATGCTGAACAGCATGACCGTCAGCAGTTTTCCCAGCACGATCTCGCTGCGGGCGGCGGGGCTGCTCAGCAGCGTCTCCAAAGTGCCGCGTTCCTTTTCGCCGGCGCAGAGATCGACGGCCGGATAGAACGCCCCGGTCAGCGCCCAGAGAAGCATTAGGATCGGCAGGATCTTCGACCACATCGCGCCGCTGCGGCACTTCACGTCGGCCACGTCGGACGAGCCGACCGAGAACGGCCGCATTGCCGAGACCGACACGCCGCTGCTGCGGAGGTTGTCGTCACCGATGCGTTGCGTCCAGCGGCCGAGCACTTCGCAAAGCCGAACGTAGGCGATGCGCGACTTGTCGTTGGTGGTATTGTGGAGGATTTCGGGACTAGGGACTTCGAGCGGGGCGTCGCGTTGCGCCGTCGCCCCCGCCGACTGGCCGGCTGCGCCGTGGCCGCGAATCGCCTTGTGGAAGGCATCTAGCCGGGCGGAGAAATCGGGGGAGAAGTACAACGCCGCCTCGTATTCGCCCGACTGCACCAGTGCGCTGGCCTCGGCCCGCGCGTCGGCCGGCGCCTGCCGGCTGCCGGCGTGCGGCAAGCCGAAGTGCAATTCGAGCAACTTGGCGCTGCGGCAATCGTCGGCAAATTGCTCTTTCTCGAACAAAGCCGGATCGCTCCCCCTCAGATCGTCGGCCCCGACCACCAAGACTCGCGTTGTCTGTTTTTGCACGAACTGCGCCACCTGGAGCAAGCTCATCCCCAGCAGCGGATAGAGAAGAATCGGCAGGACCGCGATCATGAACAGCGTGCGGCGGTCGCGCAACTGATCGCGAACTTCCTTCACGAAAATCCACTTGATGTTGGAGAAGCTCATGGTGCCGGCGTCAAGTCGTTGGGAGCGCCAAGGGGACGGCCCCGTTTTCGTTGATGCGAAAATCGCCGCGGTTGCCTTCGTCGTGTTGCGAAATCAACTGGAAGAACAGCTCTTCGAGATCGTCCTGCCCGTGCCGCTCGCGGATTTCCGCCAGCGTCCCTTCGGCCAGGATGCGGCCGCGGTGCAGGATGGCGACGCGGTCGCAGAGTTTTTCGGCCTCGCGCATGATGTGCGTGGAAAAGACGATGCACTTGCCGCGATCGCGCAGCTCGGCGACGGTCTTTAGCAGCGCGCGGGCCACGAGCACGTCGAGCCCCGCCGTGGCCTCATCGAAAACCAGCACCGGCGGATCGTGGACCAGCGTGCGGGCCACCGACACCTTCTGCTTCATGCCCGTCGACATCTTCGCGCCCAATACGTCGCGGGTGTCGTTCATTTTCAAGCGATCGAAGAGCGTTTCCATCCGCTCGCCGAGCTCGTCACGCGGGATGCCGTGCAGCCGGCCAAAATACTCGACCATTTCCCAGCCGGTCATGCGGTCGTAGACGGCGGTGTTGGCCGACATGAAGCCGATGCGGCGGCGAACTTCCGGGGCGTGGGCAACGACGTCGAAGCCGTCGATCGTGGCCGAGCCGCCGGTGGGACGTAGCACGGTGCTGAGGATTCGCAGGATTGTGGTCTTGCCCGCGCCGTTGGGGCCCAACAGGCCGTAGACCTGGCCGGGCCGGGCGCGAAAGCTGATCCCGCTCAGGGCGACAAACTGCCCGCGGCGCAAATCGGAGTAGTGCTTCGTGAGTTCGCGGACGTGGATCATGGTGCAATTTGGGGATCAGCAAGACCGGTTCCTTCATCTTAATCAGCGGCGGCCGAAAATTCATCCGAAAACCGCACGGGTTCGGGCAAATCTTCGACGATTTCGTAAAACACATTCCTCTTACGAGGGGAAAATCCGGCGGTCATAATTCTCCCACGTATTTCATCTTCCGTAGCCCGAAAAGTCGTTCCGGCCGCCGCCACCACGTTCTCCTCGATCATGATGCTGCCGAAGTCGTTTGCCCCGAAGCGCAAGGCCAGTTGGCCGACGGCCAGGCCCTGCGTGACCCAACTCGCCTGGAGGTTGGCGAAGTTGTCGAGGAAGAGCCGGCTGACGGCGAGCGTTTTCAGATACTCGAACGCTCCCGCCTTGGACAATTCGCCCAGGGCGGTGTTGCCCGGCTGAAACGTCCAGCAGATGAAGGCGGTGAAGCCGTGGGTTTCATCCTGCAATCGGCGCAATCGTTGCAAGTGTTCCATCCGGTCGGCGAGGGTCTCGACGTGGCCGAACATCATGGTGGCCGACCCGCGTCCACCCAGGGCGTGCCACGCGCGGCAGACCTCCAGCCAGCGGTCAGCCGAGGTCTTGCACGGGCTGACCTGCCGGCGGACGCGATCGACGAGGATTTCGGCCCCGCCGCCGGGCAGCGAGCCCAGGCCGGCCTGCTGCAGTCGTTCGAGCACGCCGGCCAGCGATAGGCCCGAGAGCGCGGCAATGTGGTCGATCTCCGGCGGACTGAAGCCGTGGACGTTGATCTGGGGGAAGCGCCGCCGGATGTCGCGGAGCAGTTCCTCGTACCACTCGATTTTCAGGTCGGGGTGGAGTCCGCCCTGCAAGAGAATCTGGTTGCCGCCCAGGGCGATGGTCTCTTCGATCTTCCGGTACAACTCGTCGCGCGAAATCACGTAGGCGTCGGCGTCGCCGGTTTTGCGCGAGAAGGCGCAGAAGCGGCAGCCGCTCGTGCAGACGTTGGTGTAGTTGATGTTGCGATCGACGTTGTAAGTGCGAGACGGCTCGGGGTGGAGCCGTCGCGTCACGCTGTCGGCCGCCCGGCCGAGCGCGGCCAAACGCTGCGATTGCAGGAGAACAAGCCCCTCGGCGGCGCTCAATCGTTCGCCGCGGATCGCTTGATCGAGAATGCTGTCGAAAGCAGTCGCCATGCGAGAAGGTCAGTTCATTCTCAGTCCCGATGAAACCTCAGCTTCACGTCCGCCGGCGCCAGTCCGAGTCGGGCGGCCAAGGCGAAAAATCGCTCCAAACCTTGCCGCTGCCGCCGGCCAAGCCGGAATTCGAGATGATCGCGCAGATACGAAAGGCAATCCGCCGCGGGAATGCCGATTAGCGGCGCTTCGCGGCGGGCAATCTCGGGGAAACGGGTCAGGCCGATGTCGCGGGCAGCAGCCAGCGTGCGTTCGACGCCGCGCAGATCGACCCCCGGCCGCGCAACCCAGAGCGAAAAGACGAACGGCAAGCCGGTCCACCGCGACCACTCCTCGCCCAAATCCCACACGAACTCGAAAGTCCCGTTGACCGGCGCCATGCCCCGATCGCCAATCATCAAAACCGCGTCGGCCGGCATGTCGTTCAGCTCAACGCCGATCGGCAGCGATCGCAGTTTCGGCACGATGCCAAACCGCTCCTTCAGCAGAATTCTCGCCAGTGCGGCGCTGGTGCGGGAACCGACGTCCAACGCCAACGTCTGAATGTCCTCGACGGGCACGCGGCCGTAGAGCTTTACGCTCCGCACCGGGCCGTCGCAGGCGATGCAGGCGTCCGAGATAATCGAGAACTCGGGGTGGCGGGCGTACTCGATCGAAGGAATCATCGCCACGTCGAG
This sequence comes from uncultured Planctomycetaceae bacterium, assembly GCA_963823895.1. GTDB lineage: Bacteria > Planctomycetota > Planctomycetia > Pirellulales > Thermoguttaceae. Next base: position 2,879 of record CAWGNG010000018.1, on the reverse strand, counting down.
CTCGCCCGCCGAGAGCGCATCGGCCAGCCGGCTCGGGTAATCGGTCGCCAATTCCAGCCGGGCGTCCAGTTCGGCCAACGCGACGACGAGCGGCCGAGCGTTGAGATACGTCACCGCTCCGACGCGAATTTTCTCGCCCACCTCCGGCTTCGAAGGCTCTTGCATCATTCGAGTTCCCGCTGGCAGTCGCAAACGATTCATTATACGGCCTTGGCGAGCAGGATGGAAGGATGGGGTTGTCTCAGGCGCGAAACAATCGTCACAATGCCAACGGTCTTCTCTCTCGGAACATCCGGCATATTTTACGCCGCACGTCTTCCCGCCGAGAAGCCCAGGGCTGATCAGTCTTTCAAAATGGGATTGTAGGAGGCGACTCCTGTCGCCGATTTTTTGTGGCCGCTCTCGGGCAATCGGCGACAGGAGTCGCCTCCTACAATCGAAAACTGATTGGCCCCCCAGAAGCTACACTTGATGGACCCCGTTGCCTTGCGAATCATGATGCAATCGTCTTCTTCTACTTCCGCCGACAGTCCGCCATCGGCGGCTGCCGACGCCGCGCTGGCCGCCGCGCTCGACCGCATTGCGCTGTTGACGAGGTCGAGCGCCGGCGACCGCGAGGATTCGGCCGAGCCGGGCGATTGCGACGCCTTCATGCCGATCGAGCCCGATTCGTTCGCCGCCGCGGGGCTGACCGGCAGCGAAGTCGAGGCGCTGATTCTGAGGTTCCTCCTGGCCCGCGGCGACGCCACGGGACGCGACATCGCCGAGCAGGTCAAGCTCCCCTTTGTACCCGTCGGCCAGTTGTTGAGCGAAATGAAGTACGGGCAGCTCGTCGTTCATCGCGGGTCGGCGGCGATGAACGATTTCGTCTACCAGTTGACCGATCTGGGGCGCGAGCGGGCGCGGCGGCTGACGCAGCACTGCACCTACTTCGGCGCGGCCCCCGTCGCACTGGAGGACTATATCGCCAGCGTCCATGCGCAATCGTTGACCGGCCAGCATCCCACCGCCGACGATCTCCGCCGCGCCTTCGACGGCTTGCTGCTGGGCACGCACATCCTCGACCGGCTCGGGCCGGCGATCAACTCGGGCCGGGGGCTGTTCTTGTTCGGTCCGCCGGGCAATGGCAAGAGCAGCATCGCCGAGCGGATCACCGCCGCCTTCGGCCGCGAGATTTGGGTGCCCCGCGCCATCGGCGTCGACGGCGAAATCATCCGCCTCTTCGATCCCATGAACCACGAGGAAGTGCCGTTGGAACAAGGGGCCGGCCTGTTGGATTCACGCCGGTGCGACAAGCGCTGGATTCGCATCCGCCGGCCGACGATTGTCGCCGGCGGCGAATTGACGATGTCGCAACTCGACGTGAGCACCAACCTCGCGACCGGCATCAGCGAGGCGCCGCTGCAACTGAAGAGCAACTGCGGCACGCTGGTGATCGATGACTTCGGTCGGCAGCGGATGCGGATCGACGAGTTGCTGAACCGCTGGATCGTGCCGCTGGAGAAGCGCTGCGATTTTCTCAACTTGCCCAACGGCAAGAAGATCCAAGTGCCGTTCGACCAGCTCGTCGTCTTTTCCACGAATCTGGAGCCGCGCGAGCTTGTCGATGAGGCCTTCCTGCGGCGGATTCCCTACAAGATCGAAGTGATCGATCCGAGCGAGGACGAGTTCCGCCGCCTGTTCGAGGTGATGGGCGAAAAGCTCGGCGTAGCCTGTCGCCGCGAGGCGATCGACTATTTGCTGGAGAAGCATTTCAAGGCGGCGGGCCGGCCGCTGCGATTCTGCCATCCCCGCGATCTGCTGCTGCAAGTGCTGAACTACTGCAAGTACCACAAGTGCCCGGCCGAAATGAGCAACGAGTATTTCGACCGCGCGGTGGAGAATTACTTCGCGGTGATGTAGGCCGTCGGTTCTGCACCAAGCGTTTTTTTGCACCACCCTTTCTATCCTGGTGCAAAAGTTACCACGCCCGACGGGAGAGCAAGTGCTTGCGTACACGTCGGTTGCGTCGCTGGGTGCAAGCGGAAGCGGCGGGACGTGTTTTTGCTGCGTGGTGCAAAACCCCGTGTTGTGCCGCTCGACTGCCGGAGGCGCTGCCCGTCGTTTTCACTTTCGCGGTACATTGATACCGCACGGCATCGGCCATTTCAAGCCCGCGTTTTGGCCACCCTGCGGTTTGCTGCGGCTGGGGGGTCCGAAAAAGACCTTGAAGGGGGCCGCCGGACTCCGGAAACTCGCGCCAGGAATCTCCAAACCTCCCGTAACCCCGCCTCGGAGTTAACAGGCCGGTTGCTTTCGGACATCGAAAGCAGCCTGTCTGAATGCGGCGACAAACCCGGCTTCATTGTGCTGTCGCCGTCGTTGCTTAACAGTCAAAGCCAGAGTTGCCCAATCGTTGCAACCGATACCGCCGATACGCGGCTGCCTTCTGATCCACTCATACGGGGGATTCCGCGTGTCTGACCCGCCGACCACGTCCGATACATTTACAAGAATCGTACTAATTCAGGGGATGCGAGCAGCAAATTGAGAGAAGGCTCGGTCGCTGCGCTGCCCTCTGGCCGTGTGCCGACCACCGACAAAAATGACGAACGCGAAGACCGCCTACGAGCTAAGTCAATCCCAGGTAACAACCCCTGTAGCCGTGGTGAAGCTCTTTTGGCGGTTGACAAACAGCCGGCGGCCGCACCTTGGTTCCGTGCTCGACATGGGTGCCGGCGATTGTCGCTTCGCAACGGGCGGGCAGTACAAGCGATATGTTGGCGTTGAAATCGACGCCCACCGAGCGAAGGCGGCTAACGTTCCTCGCGACGGCAGGCTCCAAGTGGGATGTGTCTTCCAGCACCGCCACCAGGGGTACGACGCCTGCATCGGGAACC